>NZ_QTTN01000004.1 GCF_003386535.1 Paenibacillus taihuensis | reverse complement strand
CAAGAGCTCCTTGTATAGGCTGTTTCCGCCCATTGAGATCAGGAGCTGCATAACCGTTTCAAAGGGTAACTTTTTCTTTCGCGTAAAGTCTTTTTCGGGGTTTTTGACATACAGTGCTGGTGCGGCTGACATTTCTTGAATAAGGGATGTCAGCTTTTGTTTTAGTGAATTCGCGTACGTATTCATGGGCGAAACCTCCTCGTTTTTTCAAGGGGCTTCGCCACACATTTTCAACTGCTTGTCAAGTTCTTTTACTCTTTTTCACGCAAAAAAGGAGCAGGCTATCTTTCGATAACCTGCTCCTTTGCATAGATATTTGGTTCAACACCTTAACTTAATGACATTGCCTAGCCAGGTGGCTTTTTGCTGTGTGCTTTTTGCTGTGTGCAGTGTGCTTTTTGCTGTGTGATGTTCGCTGAGTGCTAGCTGCTGCTGCCATACTTCTTCTTGTAGTGTCCATGACCGTATTTCGAATGCTGTGATGGGTAGTAATTCCCTTTCTTATTATCGCTGCTGCTGTGATGATTACCGTAATGACCTTGTGGGCCATAATTCTTTTTGCCAGTCAGAGAGCTTAAGAGTCGATTAAGAAGGTGTCTTAACATCATTGTTCCCTCCTAAGTTATGGTGTAAGCGCTTGAGACTTACTCACCGGATAATACGTAGTAAAAGAGATCATGTTTCATTTTGTAGGGAGGGACTCGGATGCTGACGAAGTGGTGGCGGCAATGCAGATGCGACTGGATGGATTTTCCGTTACGACAAGGTACGGTCTGGGCGGGCAGATATCGGATTGATCAGTTCATTGGCATGGGCAGCTATGGACAAACATATCGCTGTACCGATCTGATGACAAGAACATCGGTTCTCATGAAGCGCGCAAAGCCAAGCAAGCAGAGAATCGCTCGAATGATGCTAGAGCAGGAGAGTGATATTCTCCGGCGCTTCGATCATCCGCAAATTCCTAAATGGTTGAATTATACCGAGAATCGGAACGAAGAAGTGCTCATCACGGAGCTTGTAGAGGGCGATAGTCTCGTGTATTCGATCATAGAGCAGGGAAGGACATATAGCGAGAGGGAAGCTCTGCTTATCATCCAGCAACTGTTACGTCCAATTCTTCATATGCATGAAACCGGCTATGTTCACCGGGATGTTAGTATTGGGAACGTACTCGCTCACAGGGATCGTATCTATTTGATTGATTTTGGTTTAGCCTGTCGTATCGGTAAAGCTCCAATGAGCGAAGAACATGATGACATTGACAACAGCAGAGGGTTATCTGGTTTCGTGGACAGTTGGGGACCAGTGAAGGAGAGGATGCGGGTCCCTGATCCGACCAGTGATTTATATGGCCTTGGCCACCTGTTCCTGTTTCTAATATACACTGGTTACTCACCAAATGAAGGACAGGAGGAGCTGTCCTGGGAAGAGGAGCTTAAGCTTAACCCGGATGTAGAAGCTTTCGTACAAAGTCTACTTGCAGGCAACCTGCGTACGGCTGCAGAATGTGAGCGGGAACTTGAAGACGTGTTGACTTCGATTGGCATGGCTGATTAATTGCCGAAAGACAATAATATTTCCTGGGTAACCGCAGATGGTTGGTAATTTCGACAACAAAATCTTCCATTGTCAGGTGACTTGTAACCTTTTTATTCATCGCTGCGTCTAGATCAACATCAAAGCAGAAAGGAAGTATATGAATCATGAATAGAAAGAATCTGATGTTGTCCAGTCTCATCGTTGCCGCCGTCATTTCGGCAGGCAGCGCGCCAGTCGTACATGGAGAAGAAAATTCAGCTGCTAGCGGGGCTCCAACTGCCGCTGTCACTTTCAAAATTAATGACGTTAATTATAGCAATAACTCAGGTAATCATATCCTGTCGGCAGCCCCGTTCGTTACAAACGGAACTACGATGGTTCCCGTTAGGGCTGCAGCTGAATCACTAGGTGCATCGTTAAGTTGGAATGGCGAGAGCCAGCAGATTACGTTGACAGGTAAAGGCTTCGGCAATGTTAAATACACGATTAATTCTTCCTATGCCGTGAATGCCAAGGGAGAGAAAATCAAACTGCCCGAGCAGGTCCGCCAGACAAAAGGCACCGTGTTCGTTCCTGCCCGATCGTTAGCTGCTCTGCTGGGCACCCAGCTGCAATGGGAGCCTTCAACCCATAAGATTACATTATCCAATCCGTCGCAAACTCCCCATAGTTTAGACTTCAATTATCAATTTACGAAGGAAATGGAAGGCTGGAAGGGGGGCTTTGCCGATTTGCCGGTTGATTATGATAAAGCAATTTACGAATTGGATTTTGCTCATAAATTGCTCCCTGTCGACAAAAACACTTCCAATTACGGATTGAAGCTCTCGGGACATAATCGGAGCGACGATTTGTTTATGTATCTTTCCAAAGGCATCAGCGGCTTCAAACCGAATACTTCCTATAACGTCAATTTGAAGTTTGCGATGTACACCGATGCAGGCGGAGGAATGATCGGTATTGGCGGATCGCCTGCGGAGTCCATATTCTTGAAGGCTGGCATTCTGTCTGAAGAACCATTAGCTGTTCCAACAACTTCATCGGGATCTCAATATTACAGAATGAATGTGGATATCGGCAGTCAAGGAGTCGGAGGCAAGGATGTTAAAGTCATCGGCAACGCCGCTAAACCTAATGCGGATCAAGATGGTTATCAGCGTGTAGAATTTAACTACAGCGCTAAGGTGACCGCGAATGCGAAAGGCGAGATTTATGTTCTAATCGGAGCCGATTCGGGATACGAAGGGTTGACTACACTTTACTTTGACGATGTCAAAGTAACCGCTCAAACCTCTTAATTCGAACGTTTGAACGCATTGACATTTTTAACTGTAACCAATATAATTACAGTAACAAGGAAAAAGAAGGACGGATAGCCGAGGCAGCTTGCTTAAGCAACGTCCTCTTTTCTCAACTCAACTGTAATCAAATGTGATACAGTTAAATTGTCCATTATAACGACAGGTGGTGCTGAGGATGAGCTTTGCAATCAGTGATTGGGTACAAGGCAGAACGAAGGACGGGGAACTTATTCAAGGATTTATTACATCGATGAAAGAAAAACATAATGTTGCAAGCGTCTATGTCGTTCAATCCGATCACGATCTGGCGGTCGGCACTACGGTCGCCGTGTTGAGCAGTTGGATCAAGGAGCAGCCCGCGGTGCAGGTGCTGGATTACGAGGAGCCAATCCTAGACTTTATCGAGCTGGCGCTCGCCACACGTGACGAAGAATGGTTCGCAGAGCTGACGGAGCGGCTGCACGAGGTCGAGCAGAAGCAAGCGAGCGGCAGCAACAACAATGCTCCGATTCCGTTTAACCGAAATAGGCTGGGCCGAATCATTAGATGAGTATCGCTAGCTAATTTTGAAGATGCGAAAAGGGATCAATTTCTTGTCAGATTCAATGACAAGGTATTGATCCCTTTTCCTTTTTTTCACAATATTCTTGGACTTAGAGCGGCTAAATATGTGCACACTATTCACGTTGAAAACAAATGCAAATGGAGGTTGAACAATGGGCAAAATCGCAATATTCGGATTTGGACGCATCGGCAGAATACTGTTGCGCGTAGCGCTTCAGGATAAGCTCTTCGTTCCGGTTTCTGTATCGGATATCAAGGACGAAGGCACGCTTGCTGCGCTGTTCGAAGTGGATTCCAACTATAAGCGTTGGCATGAGGAAGTATCCGCCAAAGAAGGTGCGATGATCATTGGCGGACGAGAGATTCTTTATATTAATGCTTCACAGGAAGTGCCGGATTGGAAGGCACTTGGCGTGGATCTCGTCGTCGATTGCACCGGCCGTGCCGTTATCCGTTCCGTCGCACAGGTACATCTCGACCATGGAGCGAAGCGTGTCCTGATCAGCGGACCAAGCAAATCCCTCGACGATTGCGACGCCGTACTGCTGAAGGGCATTAATCTCGACAGTTTTGATCCCGACAAGCACCGAATCATCAGCGTAGCTAGCTGCACGACTAACGCTTTGGCTGCCGTTGTGAAACTGGTCAAAGAAAACTATGGGATCAAATTCGGGTTGTTCTCTACGGTCCATTCCTATACGAACACGCAATCGTTGACGGATCAACCGATGCGCGACCGCCGGGACTCGTGGGCAGCGGCCGAGAACATCATCCCGTCTTCGTCCGGCGCGGCCAAGGCTCTCAAGTTCATCTGGCCGGAACTGAAGATTACCGGCAAAGCGTACCGCATACCTACCCGCACAGGCAGCATCGCCGAGCTAAATCTGATTACAGAGAAGCCATGCACCGTGCAGGAAGTGAACGATATGTTCCGACGCGCCTCGAGAGAAGGCGACCTGAAAGGTGTCATGGATGTACTTGAAGGAGAATGGGCATCGTCGCGCATTGTCGGTGATCCGCATACGTCGATCATTGATCTGCCGCTCACGCATGTAGAAGGCGAGCTCTTGTCCGTTGCGACATGGTACGACAATGAATGGGGCTTCGCTACGCGACTGGCGGAAGTGGCTGCTTTCTTGGCGAATAAATAATCGATTTAGACATGAACACAACACGGAGGTAACGATATGATCAAGATTGGGATTATTATTGGAAGCACGCGTCCAGGCCGTAACGGAGAGGCGGTAGCTCGCTGGACATACGATATTGCTAAGAAGAGAAATGACGCTGAGTATGAACTGGTGGATATCGCAGAGTTTAACTTGCCGATGTATGATGAGCCGATTCCACCGGCTATGGGACAGCCCTACTCCAAACCACATACAAAAGCTTGGTCGGAAAAAATTGGTTCCTTTGATGGGTACGTATTCGTAACTCCGGAATACAACCATGCGACATCGGGCGCTCTCAAAAACGCAATCGATTTCTTATTTCTGGAGTGGAACAATAAAGCTGCAGGCTTCGTCGGGTATGGCAGTCTTGGGGGATCTCGAGCTGTAGAAAATTTGCGGCTTATTATGGGTGAGCTCCAAATCGCGGACGTTCGTGCGCAAGTTGCTCTCTCACTTCGTGATGATTTTGAGAATTACAGCGTATTTAAACCCTTGCCGCATCAAGAAGCGACAGTAAACGCCATGTTGGATCAGGTGGTAGCTTGGTCCGGAGCATTGCAGCAACTGCGCAAATAAGTAAATCGATAGCTAGCAAAAAGCCGCGACAATTCGCGGCTTTTTTTTGATCTATATTTTCTATCAGCTTCATTGAAACAATGACATTGATCAATCATTCGAGATTTCTTAGAATAAGGCATCGGCATAAATAAAGGGGGAGATCGAGATGCCAAGAAATCTTCTGAAGTACAAAAATGTTGTTGCGGCTTTACTAGTCATTATTCTGATGCTTGTTAGTTCGATCGTTCTCGGGCAGAAGGATATTCTGTTTCCGGAGATCGCCGGAATGGCGATCGGCGTGATGGCATTCCCGGTACCAAATTGGATCAAGAGACCGATTCACTTGTGGATATCGCCGAGTTTGGCTGCATTCTTAGGCACGGCTTTGAACGAAATGAGCATCTCACCGCTGTTGAAGCTTTGGCTATATTTAATCATTATCATTATTCTCATGCATCTGTTTCGAGTTCATTTTGCGCCGACAATTCCTGCTGGCTTGCTGCCTTTCTTCTTGGGGCTCCATGATTATGTGTTTGCAATCACAACGACGATTTTTACGTTCTTAATCATGTTAGGCGCTCTTAAAATGAAAAGACAAGAAGAGCTGCCTAATGGTACTCAGCACTTTCGGAGAAAGACTGATACATTTATAATGAGCGTGATTTTATGTCTGTGGATTGGATTAGCTTACGTTGCAGAGATTCAAGTATTGCTGGTTCCGCCTATATTTGTGTTACTTTTTGAAGTCTTTCATGCACCCAAATTTGGATGGCGCAAGATCCCGACACCATTGGCGGTAGCGACATTAACGGCTATTCTCTCGGTTGGCGTTTATCGCTTGTTTCCAGATTCCATCCTATTGGTCGGTATTGTCAATGTGCTGATAACTCTGATGCTTTGCAAGTTGTTCAAAGCTCTTCTACCCGGTGCATTTGGCGTCTCTTTAATGCCATTAATTTTTCCGGCATGGGGGACTTGGTGGTTCCCAATTGGCGTCTTTGTTACAGCAGGCGTTTTAATGTGTTTAGCTGCAGCCTATCGCCAATTCAGAATGAAACAGGCAGCCGCAGTGCATATGGAAGCGAATAACGCCGTACTAAAATAACTTTCAAGAGCCATCGTCAGCTAATAAGACGATGGTTTTTGATGTATCATAACGATGTGCATGTTTCGAGTCACGGAGGCGAACTAAGATGGAGTTCAGACAATTGGAGTGTTTCAGAGCTGTTTGCGAGCATCTGCACTTTACGCGGGCAGCGGAGCAGCTAGGGATTTCCCAACCCACATTGAGTTATCAGATTAAGCTGTTAGAAGACGAAGTCGGAGTCCCCTTATTTAATCGAATTGGCAAAAAAATCACGATAACCGCGAGCGGAGATATTTTATTGAAATATTGTTTGCAAATTTTCGGAGCGCTATCCGGCTTCCGTAACGAAATCAACGAGTTGCGTCAAATGGAACGGGGCGAGCTTTCCGTCGCTGTATTGATTGGTGAAATAAATGAGTTCGTTTCAGGCGTGCTGGGAGAGTTTTCTCGCGATCATCCGAATTTGAAAATCAGAGTTATCGGTTCCGAAGATGTAGTAGCCCCGATTTTAAACGAAGAGGCCGATATTGGCGTCACCATACTATTGAAAGACGATGATCGGTTTGGGAAAATTCCTATCTATGAAGAGGAATTTTACTTCGTGATGCGAGACGACCACCCCTTATCTGGAAATACCTATGTTGAATTCGATCAGATTCGCCATGAAGACCTGATCATGTTTCCGAACACCTATCGTTGCCGGCAAATGCTTGATGCGGTTAGTTTTGGCATAGGTTTCAAGCTGTTACCCAAAATCGAGACAACAACCATCAATTCCTTGTTGAAGCTTATCCAATCCGGAGCCGGTGTAACGATACTATCCAGGACTTTACTTCATTTGTATGAGCGTCAAGGACTTGTTGCCATTCCGATTGCGAATCCTTCGTTAACCAGGGAAGTGGGCATCGTTTACTTAAAGGAAAAGTATTTGGAAACGGCAGTCAGGGAATTAATTGACCTCATTAGACAAAGTGCGCTTGAGCTTAATTTAGTGAAAACAAAGTAAGATTCTTTTGATCTATTTCATCTATCGTTTATATAGAAATGTTGAGATTGATCAATGATGCTGAAATTCTTAGAATGAAGTTGTGGGAGCGAAGAAGGGAGGTTACTCTTATCAAGCCGACTTGTTAGCTATGATCTTGATTTCAGAAGTTTTCTTAGTACAATGGTTTTATGACAACTGACAAAAGATTGAATAATGAGCATAGGGCCAGAATATTTAAGGCTTTGGCTGACGAGACACGATTGGAGATTATACGGAATCTATACGCCAGCAAGAAAGAGATGAATTGCGGAGAAGTAGGGGACGTCAAAGGGACTTCAAAGTCGAATACTTCGTATCATTTACGTACCTTGAGGGAGGCGAAATTGATAAAGGTGCGAAAAGAAGCTCAAACGAGGTATATGAGTATCCAGATGGAGACCTTTCAAACGTACTTGCCCGGATTTCTGGATACGTTGTAGTACGTTTTTACATTCATTAGTTCAATAGTTATTGAACTAATGAACAAAAAGAGCAACTAACTAGAGAAATTATAGGAGTGAATGGCCATGGCTAAAATGCTTATCATCAACGCGCATCCAAAAGTGGATTCCGAGGATTCATTTAGTTTGAGAGTATTGGAACATTTTTTGAAGGTGTACAAGCAGCTGAATCCTGCTGAGACCATCGAACAGATTAATCTTTATGAAGACGAGATTCCTCTGATCGACCGGACTTACCTTCAAGCACGCGAGAAAATCGCGAAAGGGATGCCGCTCCAAGATTCGGAACAGAGCATTATTGATGTCGCTAACGAGCTTCTTAAACAGTTCAAAGAAGTGCGGAAGTACGTTATCGTCATGCCTTTGCATAATTTCAATATTCCATCCAAACTAAAAGACTACATGGACCACGTCATCGTTCCTAGAGAAACTTACAAGTTTACGGAATCAGGATCGGTCGGATTATTAAATGATGGGCGAAGTCTTCTCGTCATACAAGGCAGCGGGGGAGTTTATACAAATAACGACTGGTACACAGCGGTGGAATTCTCGCATCAATACCTGAAGGCCATGTTCGACTTCCTGGGCGTAAAGGATTATCAAATCGTAAGAGCAC
The DNA here is from genome assembly GCF_003386535.1 of Paenibacillus taihuensis. Classification (GTDB taxonomy): domain Bacteria; phylum Bacillota; class Bacilli; order Paenibacillales; family Paenibacillaceae; genus Paenibacillus_Z; species Paenibacillus_Z taihuensis. The sequence goes on along the minus strand of NZ_QTTN01000004.1, from coordinate 227,201 downwards.
AAGGAACATCGATCTTAAACCCTGAAGAGGTTCTGACGGAAGCGTACATCAGCGTCGAGGATGCCGCAAAACATCTGTCTGCAGTAACCGTAAGTCATTAAGCGCGTTCTAATACGTTCTATTACGATCTAGAGATCTTCTTTTTTTGTTCGGTAGTTCAATATATTTTGAACTGCCGAACAAATTGGAAAGGGTGATTCAGAATGGGCAAGTTGACTACATTATTATTCACCATCATGTTTTTTATCGGCACGGATACATTTTTGATCTCGCCCTTAATCCCAACCCTACAGGAATTGTTTGATATCCCGACCCAGTATTCCGGATGGATGGTGGGGGCATACGCACTAGGTTATGCCATATTCGCATTGATTGCCGGACCGCTCTCCGATGGTTGGGATCGCAAAAAAGTGATGTTTTACGGGATGATTGCTTTTTCAATCTCCACCATTTTATGCGGACTTGCCACCGGTTTTTGGTCGATGTTTCTATTCCGGCTTCTGGCTGGGATCAGCGCAGCATTTACATCACCGCAAGTCTGGGCATCCATACCGGTTCTGTTCCCTGCGTCCAAGAACGCCAAAGTATTCGGTATCGTAATGGCGGGCTTGGCCACCGCTCAAGCATTCGGCATCCCAATTGGAGGGCTGCTCGCATCAACCCATTGGTCCTATCCATTCTTTGTAATCGGCGCTTGTTCACTCGTGGTGTCCATGTTTATCCATAAATCATTACCGTCGATGAAGCCAAACCAGGCTACAAGCTCTAGAATGCCGATTTTCTCAAGATATCTCCCGCTGCTCACAAGCAGAATTGCAAGAAGAGCTTTCATGGGACATTTCTTGTTTAATTGCGGATTCATGGCTGGCTTTGCTTTCATTGGCAAATGGATGACGGATCGCTTTGATCTCACGGTTGAACAGGTAGGATTCGTCATGTTCTTTCTGGGTATCGGTAATCTGGTGGGGAGTTTTGGCGGTGCTTATGCCGTTCAGAGGTTTAATCGATTTAACACGCTGGTTGGGGGCTTTCTTCTCGCCACCGTATGTTTTGTCATCTTGCCTTTCTTACCCTCGGTAGCGGCTTTCGATGGTGTATACTTCTTCATCTTCTTGAACATGGGAATCGCATTTCCGTTAATCATGGGACTGTTAACCTCGTTAAATCCGACTATCCGCGGCACGATATCAAGCATGGGCAATTCCATCATGTACGCTGCGACAACAATCGGCTCCTGGATTGCAGGCTTGATCTATGCGACTTTTAACGGCTTCATCGCGGTCGCCATATTTGCGGCTCTGTGCTTTGTCGGTGCATTATTCTATTTCATAACAAGCGGCATTCTGAAGAATCAATCGGAATTAAAGAAAAAACTCGCGTCATAACACTAGCGATGAGATAAGGAAAGCGGTCATCCGGCTCGTTCTATTGTCTGATCCCGCTTTCCATGATATTGACTTGTACATCTACATCCACGTTCATCATCGGATATTGGCGCATCCAATCTTCTTCGTTCCAATGACGAGTTCGGCTTCTTGCGAAGTCACCTAAGCCGAGAGGATCGATCGCGTTTTTTTGAAAAGTTTTGATTAGTTCCGTCTCCTCTTGAATGAGCTGCTGTTTGAATCGTTTCGTTAAGCTGCGGAGATGCTCATCTGAAGTAGGGTACCCCTCTGCTTCTCTTATTTTGCCCTTCATGGACAGGTTGATCGTAATGGCTTTATTCTTGAGATGATATTTTACGCTAGAGCCCACATTTTCTACTGCCAGGAACAATCCATTGTCCAGTTTTACTTCGTAGAATCCTTGATTCATGTCTTGCAGCAGCAGCTTCATGAGCCTTGATTGGTTGAGGTCCAGCGCTGCGACGTACTTGTCCTTATGGAATAAGGCAGTACCGGTAACGGCAATACGGTCGTTATGAAACTGAAGAATCGGCAAGAAGGAGTCCATTCCTTTTCCTACAAGCGCATATTCAAATTCATGCAGATTTTGGCCAGGAAGTGCGCCTTTCCTCGTATTCGAATCAAGAAGCTGGTAGAGGAACATTCCTTTTTCATCTTTTTTGCTAAAATCTTCGCTCAGTAACTCTTTGGCCTTTCCTTCAACGACGGCCAAGTAGATCTTGCGCGAGAAATAAGCGTTGCGCAGCAAAATATCGAGCTCCTTTTTCAGTCCGCTCGCAGCTTTGGCGCTCCCGAATATGACAACGGACAGCTTGCCAGGCTGCAATGGTTTGTCCATTTGCGTAGCTATGGTGTCCCGAATTCCGGTGCTTGTGTGACCTGTTCTCGAGTACATTTGGTCTGTCACGGTCTCGGGCTTACCTGCTTGAAACTGAGGTACCGCTAACGTGACTTCAAGCTGGTCTCTCGATATTTCATCGAATCCGGCGACGATAAACAGGTTGATTCTTTCTAGAATTTGTTGCTTGACGCAAGCCGTCAATAGCACACAGATCATTAACACCATGCAGAAGGTCCGTTTCACTTCGTTTTCTTCACCTTTGCTCTGAGGATATCGAATAAAAAGAGAGAAGGGAAGTAACCGAATATCACGCTAATTCCCGACAGCTTGATCCAGGATTGAACGACGTCTACTCCGATCCGATTCGGAATGAAACAGGTTGCGACAAACACGACACCTAACAAAACCGGCAGAACTCTTATTTGCCTGATGGAGAACGTAAACTTCATGATGCGGCTGGCAACCCATATGCACAGACAGATGATGGGGAACAATCGCAGCACCGTAACTGAAGATCCGATAAACTCGAATCGTTCAACGAACGGGAACTGGATGAACTTGTATTTAGTCAACCCCGGCCATAATTCATTCGATAACTGCTCCGGTCTGAAGGTTATGACGGCGAAGATGACCTCCACAACATAGATGAACGTCATGGATAGAACTCCCCAATGCGCCCACTTTTGCGATTTTCTCGGTGTTTTAATAAACGGATAGCAGAATGGAATGATTTCGATTCCCATGTAGGAAGCGGTTAATTCCTTCGTTGCCCCGAAAATATCATGAGGGGAATGGCTCATGGCAGGCAATAAGTTGTTGAAATGAAAATATGGAATCATAAAAAAAATCGTCAAAAATAGAATGGTGTTCAACAGGCTGAACATACATATGCCCACAATTACGCGAAAACCGCATGAAACGATGTAGAATGCGATGAGGAGCAGCACCAGTGCCAGTGACCACGTTTTCATTTCCGGAAACACCCAAACTTGGATCACTTCAATGAATAGCCGCAGCTGATAGACCGTAACGAGCAGAAAATAGCCCGCAAATAGGATATTAAGCATCCATCCCATCCATTTGCCGAACAGCAAGATGTGAATGTGGATCAGATCCGTCTGATGACGGTTAAGGAAACTGTACATCATGACAATGACAATATGAATGCCAGCGGAGCACAGCAAGACGGCCGTCCAGGCATCTTGGCCTGCCATTTGGACCGGCTTAATGGTAAGGAGCAGAAAGTCGATTCCGAAGAGCATGGCATGAACGATAACGAAAGTGAGATAAGGAGAGACGGTATTGCGTTCTTGTATGCGTGAAGTCAAAGCGACTTACCTCCTTGCCCAAAGACCAGTTGTTACTCGTCGATATCTTTTTTCAAGTTGGACTTTCTGTTATCATACCTGACCGGATTCTTAGTCCTATAGAACCCTGGTCGATGATGCAATTTGGAGTAGGGTGGACGGATTACTGTATCTGTTAAACCCTTCAATCGTAACGGGTAGAACGGAACCAGATACGGCATCCCTAGGGAAGTCAATCGCAGAAGATGCGTTACAACGATTACGCTGCATAAGAAAATCCCGAGCAACCCCCACATTTGAGCAAAGAGGATAAATGGAAATCGAAGGATGCGTATCGTATTGCTCATTCGAAAAACAGGCGTTGTGAAAGAAGCCATGGCAGACAAAGCGACGATGATCAGCAGAAAGTTGCTTGTCAGCGCGGCCTGAACGGCTGCGGTTCCGAGTACGATACCGCCGACAATCCCAATGGTTTGTCCAATTTTAGACGGTAATCTCGCTCCTGCTTCTCTTAGAAGCTCTATGGCCAGCTCCATGATGAGAACCTCAACAACCGGTGGAAAAGGAACATTAATTCGTGAAGCGATAATCGTTGGCAAGAACGAATTTGATATTCCATGACCATGATAAGTCAGCACTGCGACATACACGGCAGACGCTAATATGGAGAACAGAACGGATGTAATGCGGATCATGCGAATAATGGATCCGATTATCCAGGGCAGAAAATAATCTTCGTACGAAGTGAAGAAATGCTCGAGTGTAACGGGGCCAAGGATCGCATTCGGTGAACCGTCAACGAGTATACAAACCTGCCCCAAAGTCAACCCCCATACAATACGATCCGTCCGTTCTGTCCCAAGCATCTGCGGAAAGATAGAGTTTGAATTGTCCTCGATGATTTGTTGAATGATGGTGATATCCGAGATGGTATCGAACTGTATGTCCCCTATTCGCTGCAGACAGGTTTGCACATATTGTTCATTCGTGATGTCTTCCATATAACAAATTACAACTCTCGACTTAGAGAGGTCTCCGACCTGGAGTTCTTTGATTCGTAACGAAGCAACAGGTAACCGCTTGCGAATCAAATTCAGATTCACATCCAAGGATTCGACAAGAGCTTCCTTGGAACCCTCGACATTGAATTCGATTTCGGGTTTAGATACCGTACGTCCTTTCGATATGGACGCATTAAGCAAGATGGTTTGAGCACTCGCGGCATGTTGAACGGCTACATATCCGACAAGCAATTTATTCCTTATCGCGTCCCAGTCGGAGGAGAGTTCTTTCTCTGCGATAGGCAGCTCCTCGAATAACTCATTGAAGTGAAGACCGTTGTTCGCGCTGATAAATTCAAGAATTTGTTCGTTGAGCGTGTTCGTATCCGTAATGGATTTAAGAAAGCAGATCAAATATTGTTCATTTTTATTAGATTGGCGCAGATAAACGAAATCAGAGGATTCCCTAAATTCCTCCCACATTTTAGGGATTGTAAACATGCAAAATCCAGCCTTTTCCTGTCGCTTTTTGTATCATTATGTCCTTAAGAGAAGTACTTATACGCTTATCTGTCGCCTTGAGCTGCTGCGTATACCCGGTCATGCAAACGAGAAATATAGATAGGGAGTCGGATGAGGGAATGAGTAAATCGAGCTGCAAAAAAAGCAGCTCGATTGGATGATCTATTCGTTCCAGTGGTTATGAAGTACGCAGTCGCAGAAGCTGGGGCGTTGGTAACCTGGCAGCAATCGTTCGCATACATCAGACTTGATGTTGCCGAATGTAGTTTCCGGCTTATGCTTGAATCCTTCCAAGAACGCATGCAGAATCTTCTGTTTAAAGTTGTTGCGAGGGAATGCGGCAATGACCTGTTCCCGAACCTCAGCTGAAAGTGCTTCGAAATTCTCGCCCATAACGTCGTATCCGACACCGGAATAGATCAACGCAACTTCCGGCTCCTTGTATTGAGCGACTCCAATCGTCGTGTGAAGCGCGATCGCATCCCAGACAAGGCGGATGGATTCCTGAGGTACGCCATGAGACCTTAGGAAATCGCGGGCAGCGTTTGCTCCGTCAACCTCGAAGCGTTTATCTGGGCTGCTGAACTTCTTGGTTAAACCCAAATCGTGGAACAATGCACTAATATAAAGCAGCTCTGCGTCGAATTTCAAGCCGGCCTTTTGTCCTTGAAGGGCGCCAAAAAGAAATACGCGATTGGAATGGTTCCATAGTAACTCGTCTCCATGTTCTCGCAGCAACTCCGCTGCCTGAGTAGCAAGCCGACTATCCGGTATAACAATATTAGCAATCGTATTCGGCATTAAGATGACCTCCCGAGTTGGATGATGTCTTGCACACTCAGTGTAAATCTATAAAATGCATAGATCAATTTCATTGTTTCTATTAAAACGATAGAAGGAACTAATCAATCAGAATGGTTATCGGAGGTTAGCAATCCATTTAGTTCATCTATCATTTCTATTGAAACGTTGAGATTGATCCATCATGCTGAATTTCATAGAATGAAGTTGCCCGAACGATGACGGCAAACAGATGAGATAAATACAACGAGGAGGAATTACGATGGAGGTCATTTCCTTAACAAAGGATAATTTTCAGGACCAAATAGATGTTGGACTTACGTTCGTTGAATTTTTTGAGTCCGAATGCGACGCCTGTCGAGAACAGTCTGCTATTGCCGAGGAGCTAGCTGAAGAACTGAGACATATTGCTACCGTTGTTAAAGTGAATATCCGTCAAGAACAAGAAATCTCAAATGAATATCACGTAACAAGCACACCGACAATAATGCTATTTAAGGATGGTTATCAAGTGGAAACCTTAGTTGGTCTGCAAAGCAAGGACGTGTCGCGCCAGACTGTCCTTCGATATGCGGCTATGGGTGATACTTGTTAACAATGGAAACAAGGCATGCTCATGAGGAGCATGCCTTGTCTTTTTTTGCTTTTGCCTAATTACTTAACCGACTTGGTAACGAGGTTAATATGGTCAAGTCCCGTTCCGGTCGTGCCATTGAATATGAATTCAAGTTGGTACTTGCCACGGACGTAAGTGATTTTCTTTTGTACGAGTTTGCCCGATTTAATAAGAACCGATTCATTCGGCGTGCCCCAGTGCTGAACGAGCATGCGGACAGAAATGCCGCCAAGGTTAGTCTGGCGCTCGACGTTCGTTCCGAAATAGCGCATTTCCCGTATTTTGTTCAGCTTGTAGTTTATCGCGTAGCCGGGATGTCCCATCTCTGCGTGATAAACGTCGAATCCATCAGCATCTTTTGCCGGGTCTTCGGCTTCGCCTAGCGCCTTAATAACCGTTCCATGCGTGGTCGAACCGAGCGTAAAGCCGTGGAAATTCGGGAACTGGCCTTGGAGAGCCGGTTTGTAGAAGCTCATCAGCGTTTCGAAAGCCTTCGTATGGGCGTCAACCGGAGCAGCGGCTGTGGTTGATGCGTAAGTCGGTACAGCAGCGACAGTGGACAGAGCCAAGGTTCCGGCAACCACCGCAGCAACCGCCGTTTTTTTCATAGATGTATATACGTTCATTATTAATTCCTCCTCATTGTTGGACCAACTGTTTCTTACATGCTCATCTTATCCGATACACGAATGGAGTTCGTTACAAATGAGTAACGAAATAGTTACAATAAGGTTAAGAGAGGTGGTGCATTTGTAATGGATAACGCAATTATGAATACAGAGCTCGCTACATTTGCAGGAGGCTGTTTCTGGTGTATGGTGCAGCCGTTCGACACGCTCCCCGGGATTATCTCTGTCATTTCCGGGTATACAGGCGGCCATACCTTAAATCCGACCTACCAAGAGGTCGGTACGGAAACGACAGGTCATGCCGAAGCTGTTCAAATTACATTTCAGCCGGAATTGTTTCCTTATGAGCGACTGCTTGACATCTATTGGCAGCTGATTGATCCCACTGATCGTGGCGGACAATTCGGAGACCGAGGCTTATCGTACCGAACCGCGATATTCGTACATAATGAGGAACAGCGCAAGAAGGCTGAAGCCTCTAAGCAAGCGCTGCAGAAGAGCAAACGATTCAAGAAGCCGATTGTGACCGAGATCGTACCCGCGGTGGAGTTCTTTCCAGCAGAGGATGAGCATCAGGATTACTACAATACACATCGAAGATCCTACAATTTGTATCATGATGGCAGCGGACGAGAAGAATTCTACGAACGAAGCTGGAATTCGAAGAAAGACAAGGATCAATTGCGTCAGAAATTAACGGAGCTGCAATATCGCGTTACACAGAATAGGGAGACAGAGCCTGCATTTCAGAACGAATATTGGAATAACGAACGTGAAGGACTTTATGTCGATGTCGTTAACGGCGATCCGTTGTTCAGCTCCAAGGACAAGTACGATGCGGGAACCGGCTGGCCGACCTTCTCGAAGCCCATCGAAGAGGGCTGGATTCGGAAAGAATCCGATCTAAGCAATGGTCAGGTACGAACAGCGCTGCGCAGTCTAATATCCAAATCGCATCTGGGTCACCTGGTCCAAGATCGCAACAAGACGCAATACCGCGTCAATTCTGCTTCTTTGCTCTTTATTCCGGTAGAGCAATTGGAGAGGGAAGGGTACGGCCGCTATATGCGGTTTTTTGACGCCTGGATCGATTAGATCCAGGCGTCGTCGTTTTACTTTTCGACTTATGACGCATTAAATCGCATCAGAGGTATGGAACACTTGGCTTTGCTCGCCATTATGGAGCACGGCCGATTTGGCCGGGATAACCAGCTCGTAGAGCGGTTTGATAGTCTTCCCAAACGGAACAACAGGAATATATAGGTATAAACAAATTTGACATAATATCATCTTCTGGATAGACATACGAATACATTATGCGACATTAACAATATGGATGGAGGTCATCCAATATGCAACAACCTCAAATATGGCACTATGGCCTTGTCGCCCGGGCGCATGCCGAATTGTGGACGCAAGATGGTCCGGAAACCGCGTACTACAAGAAGCTGATCGAGACGTCCGGACAACCGGCGCTTGACCTTGGCTGCGGTGGCGGACGCTTGCTGCTTCGCTTCTTGCAGGCTGGTCTGGACGTGGATGGCTGCGACTATTCGGAAGATATGCTTGCAGTCTCCAAGGAGCGATCAGCGAAAGAAGGCTTTTCGCCCCGGCTCTATGCACAGGCAATGCATGAACTGGATCTGCCCAGACGCTACATGACGATCGTTGCATGCGGTGTGATTGGTCTCGGTGGAGAGCATCGTCTAACTATGCAAGCTATGCAGCGCTGCTACGAGCATCTGCGTCCAGGCGGCACGTTCGCATTCAACTATACGGTGCGATGGAACGATCCGCCCGCTTGGCTGGCTAGGCTGCCCCAGTACAGGCAGGCTGAACCCGAGGAATGGCCTGCATCCAGTGAGCGCCAGCACCTAGTCGACGGAATGGAGCTGGAATTAGCTGCACGGACGCTTAAGACAGATCCTTTGGAGAACGTCGCCACCCGTCAGATGCGAGCCCGGCTGTGGCACGAAGGAGTTCTTATCAAGGAGGAAGTTCACACGCAAAGAGCGGAAGACTTTACGAAGAACGAGCTGGTGCTGATGCTTGAGCGCGCAGGCTTCAACGACATACAGATCTTCGGAGATTTCAGCGACGAACCGGCTACCGCAGACCACCATGAACTTATCTTTATATGCCGGAAGTAAATCGCGTCCCAAGATGTTAGTAGGTTAGAACCTAAGAAGGGCCTACGGGAGTTACGGGAGTTACGGGAGTTACAGGAATTACGGGAGTTACGGGCTTGACCGGGGCAACAGGTATGGCTCCGACCACATCAACAGCCCTTCCGATGGTGAGGGGGTCCGTCTGCCAATGTGCTCGTATCGAACGGCGCGCCTTACGTGCTAGCCCCCGCAACCATATCTTGGACCAGTACAATGATCGGAAATCCCATTGCGCGTGATAATGCGCTGAGTCTATTCGCGACCCCCAACACCTCGCAGAGCGCTGCATTTGCCGTTTTTGTCAATACAGCCATTTAATATCGCAGCATTTAAATTTCGAAGAAACGGGATACGATCGCGCAAGAACAACAATAGGCTGCCGGCATCGGCAGCCTATTTGGTGTTTCTCGTTCAGCTCAACAAGCTCTCAACCAGCTCACAGCCAGCCAATCAATACGTCTTCACATCATCCATTCCAATCGAACTGCTGCCCGTGCCGCCTGAGCCTTGGTTAATATAGAAGTTGAGCTCAGCGACGGAGGAGAGGTCGACTATCCCGTTGCCGCCGCTGTACCAGCCCGGATGCTGGAAGCTGGTGAATGGCAGCTGCAATGAGGCAGCCGTCGTGCCTGACATGGTGTAATACGTCTCCCATGTCTCACCATTCGTCTCCTTGAACTGAATCGTCAGCGTACGGTTCGATCCGTCCGGCTTCACCCACAGCTGAAGTCCGTTCGCGGCGCTCCAATTGGCCGTGCCCAGTGTCCGCGTAACGCCCGCATAGTTAGGCGAGGCAGAGATCGTATACGCCGCCTTCATGCTATAGGTTCCGGCATCCTTGGTCGCGCTGTCCCGAGTTACGGTAAAAGCGCCACCGCTGGCATTCCGCACATAAGCGGCTTGAAGCGCGCTGTCCGAACTGTACGTATCGAAATTATCGATCGTTATTGGGCCTCCCGCAGCGGAAGTCGTGAAGGAAATGCCCGCGTTGGAGGAAATTGTCGTTCCGCTGCCGTTCTGCGCCGCCACTTTCCAATAGTAGGTTTTGCTATTCGCCAGCTGGATGCCTGACGTATACGATGTTCCCGTCAAGCCGCTTGCCGACACGACAGGACTGCTGTAGCTTGAATTATCAGCTACGGTGAGCGTATAGGACGCTGCATTGGAGGAAGCCCCCCAGCTGAAAGTCGGCTGCGTACCGACATTCGCAGCTCCTGATGCCGGCGCGCTCTGGGAGAAGCTGCCCGGAGCAGGGAGCGTCGTGCCGGAAATTGCGTACACATTGGAATAAGCGCCGGTCACTCCGCTCAAATTATGTCCCTTGACCCGGTACCAGACCGCCGTGCCGCTGGCGATGCCGGAATCCGTCCAAGGCGTCGAATTATCGGTTGCGCATTGATTGCAGATGACAGTCCAAGGTCCGCTGGCGCCTGCCGTGGAACGCTCGACGGTATAGGTTGCTGAAGGAACCGCGCCGCGCCACTTCAGCACATTCAATCCGCCGCTTACCGAAGCTCCAGTAATGAGCGGTGCACCTGGTATGCCGTGAGCCGGAACCGCAATGCCGCGCATTGCATAGGCATGCGTCCGCATCTGCTGTGTTTTCGTCGACATTGCGGCATTGTCGCCCGGATAGTGAATCGTGTAACCATCGTTATGCTGGACGTAGCCGTAATCGTCGCTGTGGCCGAACAGCGCCCAAGGCGCATCTCCGGCAATGACAGGGTTGCTTTCGATGGCGCTGTAGAAGCTCGCGAGCGTACCGTAGCCTTCCTCGTTCCATGCGTACTCGCCGACGTACATGACTTTGCCGGCATTCGCGACCTTCGTCGCTTGCGTGTTAAGCTGCGAGACGGACAGCCCCTTGCAGCAGCTGCCGATGGCAGGCCATTTGTAGAAATGATCGGAGTAGATATCGATGCTGGAGATAGAAAGGTGGGTGTCTTCGACGCCATAGTTGCCGTCCATGATCAGATGGTTGGCATCGAGGCTTTTTAAGTAGTTCGCAATTTCTTGCGTCCAGGCAAGCTCTGCGGGCTTGTTATCATACCAGAGCAGCTCGTTGCCTGTTTCCCAGGCCATAATGGTCGGGTCGTCTTTATATTTGACTCCGGTATACGTATTCGTCCGATTCAAGAGCACGCTGAGATGCTGCTTGAACGCATCAATAATTTCTCGTTTGTTGAAAAATTCGTAGCCCGAGTAAGGCTGACCATCATCCGGATAGCCGAACCAGTTGACGGTCCATGTTTTCTTGCCGCCATGATAGTAGCTGTACTGATCAATGAGAGGCAGAATGAGTCGAATGCCGTGATCGCCGGCTGATTTGATGGCGTAGTCGAGTTTCTTGAAGGCTTCTTCGTTGTAGTTGCCGAGCGTGGGCATGATGCATTTGGCACAGCCAAACGAGATGGCTGCGTGCGAACGAATGACGTTGAAGCCCATTTCCTTGGCAGTATCAAAGACATCGTCGACGCGGAAGGAAGTAGGGTTGTCGATCGTACCCGGCGGAACATTCTCGTCGACGCCGAGCCAGTAAATATTCGCGGACCCGAAACGGAACGGCTGTCCATTCAAGAGCAGCTGGCTGCCGGAGCGCGTGACGAAGCCGGTAACGGAAGCCTGCGCAGGTGCAGGCGCAAGAAGCGCGAGCAGGGTGGAAAACAAAAGCGCGAGTACTGCGATGAGCGATAAACCGCGCCGTGGAATTATCATAGACGTCCTCCTTTTATCCTTAGCGTTTGTGCGGAAATTAATCTCGGAACCGCTTTCACCTCCGTGCTAATTTTTATAGCCGCACCGCATTATTACCGTATACCTGAAGCCGTTTTTTTACATTGGACTAAAGTTAGATTTCTTATCTTCAATTCATAGATTCTAGCCCTGAACCTTTTCAAGATCATAAATATAAACAAGCCGGCTAGTTTTATAGCCGGCTTAGTTATGGAATATCTCAGATTCCGCACGAGCAATTCAATATCGGCTTCCGTGCCGCATTCGTCTCGTCGAGCCGGCGCACGACGGTGCCGTAGGGGGCGCCTGTGACGAGTTCGGGAGTCGTACGTGCTTCTTCGGCGATCTGAATCATCGTATCGATGAAGCGGTCGAGCGTCTCTTTGCTTTCGGTTTCGGTCGGCTCGATCATCATCGATTCCTCGACGTTGAGCGGAAAATAAATCGTCGGCGGGTGATAGCCGAAATCGAGCAGCCGCTTGGCGACGTCGAGCGTCCGGACGCCGTATGCCTTCAAGCCGCGTCCGGACATGACAAATTCATGCTTGCAGACGCCGGGGTACGGAATTTCGTAATGGGCTGAGAGGCGGTGCATCATGTAATTGGCATTCAGCACGGCGCATTCGGACACCTGACGCAGCCCTTCAGGTCCATAGGTACGGATATACGTGTAGGCTCGGACGAGTATGCCGAAGTTGCCGTAGAACGCTTTGACTCTGCCGATCGATTCCGGACGGTCATAGTCGAAATAGTAGGTCCCGTCGCTATGGATGCCAACGATCGGCTTAGGCAGATACGGGATCAGCATGCTTTTGACACCGACTGGCCCCGCGCCCGGACCGCCTCCGCCATGGGGAGTGCTCATCGTCTTGTGCAGATTCAAGTGCACGACGTCAAAGCCCATATCGCCGGGGCGGGTAATGCCCATAATGGCGTTGGAATTGGCTCCGTCGTAATATAGCAGCCCCCCGGCCTCGTGGACAATTTGCGCGATCTCCAGGATGTGCTCCTCGAAGAGGCCGAGCGTGCTCGGATTCGTCAGCATGAGCGCGGCGGTATCGCTGCCGACGGCTGCGCGCAAGGCATCCAGATCGACCATGCCGCTCGCATCCGACTGAATCGTTATCGTCTCGAACCCGGCGGTCGTCGCGCTTGCCGGGTTCGTGCCGTGCGAGGAGTCGGGAACGATCACCTTCGACCGCTTTTCGCCCCTGTTCTCGTGGTAGGCACGAATCATCATGAGTCCGGTCCATTCTCCATGCGCGCCGGCAGCGGGCTGAAGCGACACCTGATCCATGCCCGTTAATACGGCCAAATCGTTCTGCAGCGTATAAAGAAGCTCAAGAGCCCCCTGAATACTACCAGCCGGTTGATAGGGATGAATGTGGGCAAATCCGCTAAGCCTCGCCGTATCCTCATTAATCTTCGGATTGTATTTCATCGTGCACGAGCCGAGCGGGTAGAAACCGTTGTCGATGCCGAAGTTCCGCCTCGAAAGCGCCGTATAATGGCGAATGACATCGACCTCATACACTTCGGGCAGCTGAGCGGGCACTTGCCGGATCATCGATGCTGGAATGCAGACAGCAGCCTCTAGTTCAGGAACGTCGCAGGCAGGCAGCGAGTAGGCGATACGGCCCGGTTTGCTTAGTTCGAAAATAAGCGCTTTTTCCTCCGTGTTCATATCAATTCCCCCAATCTGCTTGCCAAATGATCGATTTCCTCGCGCTTCCGTTTCTCCGTGACGGCAACCAGCATATGACCTTCAAGCTCCGGATACGCCAGCCCGAGATCATAGCCGCCGAGGATGCCGTATGTTAGAAGCTGCCGGTTGATCTCACTCACAGATGGTCCTTCTTCAGGCAGCCGAATGACAAATTCATTGAAGAACGGAGCGGCAAAAGGAAGTGTGATCCCTTCGTGGAAGGCAAGCTGGCTATTGGCGTAATGCGCCTTCCGCAGATTCAGATTCGCTACGTCGATTAGGCCTTGCTTGCCCATTGTAGACAGGTAGATCGAAGCGCATAGGGCTAGCAGTGCCTGATTCGAGCAAATGTTGGAGGTCGCCTTCTCGCGGCGGATATGCTGCTCCCGCGCTTGCAGCGTCAGCACGAACCCGCGCTTGCCATCGATGTCCTTCGTCTGGCCGACGATTCGGCCGGGCATCCGGCGCATCAGCGGTTCGGCGACAGCGAAGAAGCCGCAGGTCGGTCCGCCGAGCGATTGCGGAATGCCTAGCGGCTGCGCATCGCCGACGACGATGTCGGCGCCGAGCTTGCCTGGCGCTTCGAGAAGTCCGAGCGAGATCGGATTGGCGCTGACGATGAACAGCCCTTTGACGCCATGGATGATCGGTTCGATCGCGGTCAGGTCTTCCAGGCAGCCGAAGAAGTTAGGGGATTGGACAAGCACAGCCGCAGTATCCGCGGTAACCGCTGCTCGCAGTGCCGCCAGATCGGTGACGCCGCTTGCGGAATAGCCTACCTCGACGATATCGAGGCCGAGTCCCCGCGCCATCGTTCGGACCGTTTCTCGAGCTTCCGGGTGAACCGTGCGCGAGACGACGAGCTCGCGCCGTTTGGTAGCTCCGGCTGCCAATGCGCCGGCTTCCGACAATGCCGTCACGCCGTCGTACATGCTGGCGTTTGCAACGGCCATGCCCGTCAATTCGCAAATATAGGATTGAAACTCGAAGATGGCTTGCAGTTCGCCTTGGCTTATTTCCGGCTGGTAAGGGGTATAGGCGGTATAAAACTCGGAGCGGGAGATCATGTGGTTGATGATTACCGGTATATGATGATCATAAATGCCAGCGCCGAGGAAACTGATGCAGCTAGCAGTATCCGTGTTGCGGCCGGCCAGTTCTTTCATATGGGCGAGCAGCGAAATTTCATCCAGGGCAGGGGACATCGGCAGAACGCCCCGATAACGGATCGCATCTGGAATATCGCGGAAGAGATCATCGGTCTGGGCTGCTCCGATCGCGGCCAGCATCTCGGATTTATCCCGCTCGGTCATCGGGATGTAGCGGTGCGGTCTCGTCATTATGCACGCTCCTTGCTCATCTTTTGTAAAAAGGGGTTTTGACGACTTCGGCCTTGAGCAGCTTGCCTCGGACCTCGACCCATACTTCGGTTCCAATCCCGGTGCAGCCAGTCTCGATAAGCGCAAGACCGAGGTTTCGCTTCAGCGTGGGGGATTGGGTGCCGGAAGTGACCTCACCGATCGGCGTGCCATCGGCAGTACAGACGGGATAGTGGCAGCGGGGGATGCCGCGGTCGATCATCTCGATGCCGACGAGTTTGCGGAGCACGCCGTCCGCCCTTTGCCGAACCAACGCGTCGCGGCCGATGAAGTTCCCTTTATCGAGCTTGACGAAAGGGCTCAGGCCTGCTTCGAGCGGCGAAATCCGATCGGACAGCTCTTGACCGTACAGCGGCAGCCTCGCCTCAAACCGAAGCGTATCGCGCGCGCCAAGACCGGCGGGCTGAAGACCGAATGCCTCGCCTGCAGCAAACAGCGACCGCCATACGTGCTGCGCCTGATTGGCAGACACATAGATTTCAAAGCCGTCTTCGCCGGTATATCCGGTACGGGAAACGAGAGATTGAACACCGCCGACCGAGACTGCGGCCTCGAAGCGGAAGGGAGCAAGCTTACCGCAGTCGAACTGCTCCGCGGCCAGCGCCATGATTGCGGCTGCAGATGGCCCTTGTAGCGCAAGCAGGGCAAGCTCGCTCGATTTATTTTCGAGCGTGACGTCGCCTATGAGATGCTCTCGCATCCATTCGAAATCGCGGTCGATATTGGCGGCATTGACGACAACCATGAATTGATCGGCCGTTATCCGGTACACGAGCAGGTCATCGACGACGCCTCCATCCGGATAACACATGAGCGTATACTGCGCCTGACCGTCAACCAGCTTCGAAACGTCGTTAGTGGTCACCAGCTGGAGAAAGGCTTCGGCGAAGCGGCCAGTAACGAAAAATTCACCCATATGCGAAACATCGAAGAGTCCGGCTTGCTGACGAACCGCATCATGCTCTTTTTGTATGCCGGAGAATTGAACAGGGAGCTCCCATCCGCCGAAGTCGATGCACCGCGCACCGGGATAATCGGCGTAGAGCGGATAAAGCGGCGTTCTCTTCAGATCGATCGCCATTTCGTTGCCCTCCTAGACGAGAATGCAATGCAAGACAATGCAAGACTAAGCCCAAACGCCATAAATTGAAATAAGACAGCAGCAAATAAGCTTGACGAACGCACAGCATGGCTGCGCTTGCCGTTCTCGCTCTTTGCTCTGTCCTTTGTACCTGAGAGTTACCCCGAACAAAGAAAGCACAAACCCCATACGTTCAGGTTTCCCCGTCGGTGACGCCGAGGGTCGGCAACCGACCTCGCGCGTGCTCTCCAGAGATGCGTCCGGTAAAGGTCCTTTTGCCTGAGAGATTCACTTCCTGAGAGGCTTACTCCTTCGGCGCCGCCGTTATTAGTGCCGCAGGCGGTCTCTCCCGTTACCATCATCCGCTTATTCAGTTCTCATATATGGCATTGGCATAATGCCTACCATCATACATTAAGATATACACCCCTATTAGAGAAGATGTCACTTTGAAAAAGTCGATTCCATTTCGGGAGGATGTTAAAGATGAGCTTGGTCAAGCCAGGATTAGGCTATACGGAGGATCATGAATGGGCGGAAGCGGGAAGCGGAGCCGTTAAAATTGGCATCACCGATTTCGCTCAATGTCAACTAGGCGATATCGTGTTTGTCGAGCTTCCCCAGATTGGCCAAGAGGTAGAAGCGGGACAGCCGATGGGTACCATTGAATCGGTAAAAACCGTTTCCGAGCTGTACAGCCCGGTGACGGGTAAAGTGACGAAGATTAACGAAACGCTGCTGGATGCGCCTGAGCTTGTCAATTCTGATCCGTATGGCGAAGGCTGGATCGTCGAAGTAGAGGTCGACGGTGATGCTGCCGATCTGGTGAACAGTTTGCTCAGTGCCGACCAGTATGAAGCCATTAATAAATAGCGGGCGTTTGCAGCATGATGCTGGTAATGAACGGTCGCCATGGCGTTTCTTGCATACAGGAAGACGATCTCCTGCGGAAAACATGGCGATTGACGAGGCGATCTCGATTGCACACAGTGAAGGCGCAGTAGCGCCGACAGTACGTTTTTACGGCTGGAACCCGGCTTCGCTGTCGATCGGCTACTTTCAGCATGCGGAGAAGGAAGTAGATTTCCGAGCGCTTCGCGAGCATGGTCTGGGGTTCGTCCGCCGATCAACGGGAGGACGAGCCGTCCTGCATGATCAGGAGCTGACATACAGCATCGTCGTCTCCGAAGGGTATCCGGGCATGCCGGCGAATCTCGCAGAAGCTTGCGCCGAGTTAAGCCGCGGCTTATTGATTGGCGTTCAGAGACTGGGATTGGATACGACTATGACAGGACAGATTGACGAAACGGAGGAGCAAAGCGGAAGCGAGCGCGTTTCCGAACGGAAGCCGCTTACCGCAGCCTGCTTTGACGCGCCGTCCAAGTACGAGCTGCTTGTCGACGGACGCAAAATCGCCGGCAGCGCGCAGATGCGAGGGAACGGCGTTATTATGCAGCACGGCTCGATTCTGCTCGAGCTGGATGACGAGAAGCTGTTCTCCGTCCTTCGATTCGGGGGTCCGGATATCAAGCAGCGGATGCGGAAGCTATTTGGACGTAAAGCTGCTTCGATTAACGATTGCCTGCGACGGAGGGAAATGCCGCCAGTGTCGGTGCAGCGTCTTGAACAAGTATTCCGTGACAGCTTCGCGGAAGGCCTTAACGTCGAGTTCATGGATGGGCAGCTAACCGAAGGCGAACTGGAGCTCGCGGCCAAACTCTCCAGAGAGAAGTATGGGGCGGATAATTGGAATTATCTCAGATAATGGTCACTAAACAAGACCATTGGTAGACAGGTCATTTGTCCCAAAGACTCGGAATAAAATGAAGCGAGAAGGAGGGAGATCGGATGAGAACGATGCCGCTTATCGGCATTACGGGCTATCATGTCTCCGGCGCGGAGGGAATAGGCGGGACATTCCGAGGCATGCCCGGACAAGGGTTTGGCGTGATCGGGCACGATTATATGCATGCCGTGCAGAAGGTCGGCGCGGCGCCGATTGGCATACCGGCTTGCGACCCTTCAGCTTGCGAGCGAATTGTCGAAGCGTTGGACGGCCTCATTCTGGCTGGCGGGGAGGATGTCGATCCGCAGCTGTACGGGGCGAATCCCGATCTGCGCTGCGGAATCCTTGCGCCCGAGCGGGATCGGTTCGAACTGCGATTGATAGAAGAGGCGCTTCGGCAGAAGAAGCCAATCCTGGCCATCTGCAGAGGGATGCAGCTCCTCAATGTGAGTTTCGGCGGAACGCTGTATGTGGACGTAGCGGATCACACGGTAGATGTGCTCGCCCATCAGTTCTCCCGAGCGCCTCGCTGGTACAAGGTGCACCGGGTGAGGCTGCTTGAGACGGGGATTCGGCGGCTATACGGAACGGAAGAAATCAGGGTAAACAGTTATCACCATCAAGCGGTTCGAGGACTCGGGAATGGACTTGTTGCGGCTGCAGTCGCTGAGGATGGTATTATCGAAGCGATCGTTCATCCCAGTCACCCGAACGTGCTCGCTGTGCAATGGCACCCTGAGATGATGGCCGTTCACGATGACGAAGGTCTAGTCCCGTTCCGCTGGCTGATCGATCAAATCAACGGAAGGAGCGGTAGCCGTGAACAGTGGGAACGAGGAGATGGATCCGAGCCAGGAACTGGATCTGGATATGGACAGATGGAACTGCCAATGGATTAACGGGGAGAAAGTGACAGAGGCACGGGACAGCTTGATTGTCTACAATCCCGCGACAGGCGAGGCGGTCGGCAGAGTGCCGAGAGGAAACGGCGAGGCTGCGGCTCGAGCCGTCGAAGCTGCGTCGCTTGCGCTGCCCGGCTGGGGTCGGCTGACTGCTGTGCAGAGGGCCTCATATCTAAACCAGTGGGCGGATCGGATTGAGCGGGAGCGCGATGACCTCGCGCGCTTAATCTCGCGGGAACAGGGGAAACCAGTCGAGGAAGCGGCGGGAGAGCTGGAAGGATCGGCGCAGTTTATCCGCTGGTATGCCGAGGAAGGCAAACGTAGCTACGGCGAGACGATACCCGGCTCCCGTCCTAATCAGCGCATTATGGTTTGGCGCCAGCCTGTCGGCGTCGTCGGCATGATTACACCATGGAATTTCCCCGCAGCGATGATCATCCGCAAAGCTGCCCCTGCGTTGGCAGCCGGCTGCACGATCGTGGTCAAGCCGGCGAGCCAGACGCCGCTTATTGCCGTCGCCTTATTACAGCTGCTGATGGATACCGGCATTCCGAGCGGCGTCGCGAATCTGGTGACCGGAAGCGCCGCAGCGATCAGCGACGTATTCTTATCAGATTCCCGTGTCCGCAAAATCTCCTTCACAGGTTCGACTGAAGTGGGGAAATCAATTATGATGCGGGCGGCGGGAGGGCTGAAACGGCTGTCGCTGGAGCTTGGCGGCATCGCGCCGGTCATCGTTTTCCCCGATGCAGACGTTGAGCTGGCAGCGAAGTCGATCGTAGGCAACAAGTTTGAAAATTGCGGGCAAGTGTGCAACGGCATCAATGTGATATATGCCCATGAGGCGATTCATAAAGAGCTAATTGAGCGGATCTCCTCGCTAGCCAGCATGCTTCGCGTCGGCCCTGGCGATGAGCCGAACGTCGACATCGGACCATTGATTGACGGGGAAGCGCTGCTTCGGGTTGATCGGCTCGTGGCAGACGCTGAGGCGAAGGGGGCGTCCATTCTGACCGGCGGGTACCGCCTGACGGAAGAGAAATATGCGCATGGTCATTTCTATGCACCGACTGTACTGACGGACGTGAATGAAGAGATGGACGTGATGAAGGAGGAAATTTTCGGACCGGTGGCGCCGATTGTGTCTTTCGCTTCGGAAGACGGGGTCATCGCCCGCTGCAATGCGACGCCCTACGGACTGGCGGCGTATGTGTTCACCCGCGAGGTGAGCCGTGTGTACCGGATGTGCGAGCAGCTCGAGTTCGGCATGATCGCCGTGAATGGAACCTCGCTCAGCGTCCCTCAAGCGCCGTTCGGCGGCATCAAGGAGAGCGGTACAGGACGGGAAGGCGGACATCACGGGCTGGACGATTTTCTGGAGTTGAAATATATCAATCTGAACCTGGAGGAGAAGGGAGGATGAACGATGGATGACAATCGGAAGAGGAACGAGCCCGAGTCCAGCTCTGAGTCCAGTTCCAGTTCCTGGTCAAGTGGACTAATATCCACAGCGGAGCTCGAAGAAGCGATGAAAGCCGGCGAGATCGACACGCTGATTCTCGCCTTTTGCGATATGCAGGGCCGGTTGATGGGAAAACGGCTGACCAGTGATTATTGTCTGCGCAGCGGGTTGACGAAAGGAACCCATTTCTGCGTCTATTTGCTCGGTACCGATATGGAGATGAATACACCTAGCGGTTATTCGCTGATGAACTGGGAAAGCGGCTATGGCGACTGGCTGGCTAAGCCGGATTGGAGTACACTGCGCGTCATTCCGTGGCAGGAGAGAACGGCGCTCGTGCTCTGCGATGTCGAGGAAGAGCATACAGGCAGCAGAATCGCCGTGTCTCCGAGGGAGATTTTACAACAGCAGCTTCGGCGGGCGGAACAGCTCTCCTTCCGCATCGTGACAGCGAGCGAGCTAGAGTTTTT
Organism: Paenibacillus taihuensis; assembly: GCF_003386535.1. GTDB lineage: Bacteria > Bacillota > Bacilli > Paenibacillales > Paenibacillaceae > Paenibacillus_Z > Paenibacillus_Z taihuensis. The sequence continues at coordinate 206,392 of NZ_QTTN01000004.1, read as the reverse complement.
TCTATTCCGGGATACATACGAGCAGCTCCATACAGATGGCTATCGCACCACGAAGATGAACGTCGCAGGGCATTACAACGAGGATTATAACTTGCTGCAGGGTACTCGGAACGAACCGCTGTACCGGCTCATTCGCAGCAGCATGAATGCGGCGGGCATTCCCATTGAGTCGACGAAAGGCGAAGCGGCCATCGGGCAGCATGAGATTAACATGCGTTTTGCGGATGCGCTGACCTCGGCTGATCGGCACGTCATCCTGAAGCATGGCATCAAGGAGATATGCATGCAGCAGAACTGCTCCGTTACGTTTATGGCGAAGCCTCATCACGGCTGGACTGGATCGAGCGGCCATATCCATATCAGCGTCTGGGATGAGAAAGGGGAACGCAATCTGTTCGACGATCCAGACCAGCAGCCGTACGGGATGTCGGAGAAGATGCGTTATTTTCTCGGCGGAATATTGGCCAGCACCCGTGACTTCTCGCTGTTCTTCGCCCCGACAGTCAACTCCTACAAACGGTTCGCGCCTGAGAGCTGGGCTCCGGTGAGCATCGTCTGGAGCCGAGATAACCGGACGAGCGGACTGCGCATTGTCGGCGAACGGCAAAGTCTGCGGATCGAAAGCCGTATTCCCGGTGCGGATATGAATCCGTATCTCGCCTATGCAGCCATGATCGCAGCAGGTTTGCATGGCATCGAGAATCGGATCGAACCGCCGCCGGAGTGGAAAGGAAACGCTTATGCGGCCGAGGGGCTTCCCCGTGTTCCGGCATCGCTGAATGAAGCGATGGCGGTATGGAAAGCAAGCCCGCTCGTGCGTTCGGCGTTCGGCGATGTAGTGACGGACCATTATTACAATATGGCCCGCGTGGAACAGCAAGCCTATGATGCATTCGTCACCGACTGGGAACGGATGCGGTATTTTGAACAAGGGTGATGGAGAGGAGATTGCTTCGATGGGACGCTTGCAGGATCGAGTATGTATAATAACCGGCGCAGGCAGCGGGATGGGGCTGACGGCGGCTCGCATGTTTGCCCGGGAAGGCGCGAAGGTCGCCTTGTTCGAGGTAAACGAACAATCGGGACAGGCAGCGGTGAGCGATATTTCGGAGCAAGGCGGAGAGGCGGCTTTCTTCCGGTGCAACGTCGCGGATGAGCAAAGTGTGGAGACGGCGGTCAGCCAAGCCGTGGAACGGTTCGGTCATGTCGACGTGCTTTACAACAATGCTGGCATCATGCCGGCAGAGGATGGCTCCGTCATCGATACGACGGTCGAGGTATGGGACCGGGTGATGGCTGTGAACGTGAAAGGGACTTTTCTCATGTGCAAGCACGTCATCCCGCATATGGTCCAGCGAGGAAGCGGCTCGATCATCAATATCGCGTCGTTCGTCGCATTCATGGGATGCTCGGTGCCGCAGGATGCCTATACCGCATCCAAAGGAGCGATCGTGTCGCTCACGAGATCGCTCGCGATTCAATTCCGCCCGTACGGCGTGCGCAGCAACGCCATCTGTCCCGGCCCGATTGAGACGCCGCTGCTTACGGAATGGCTGCTCAAGGATGAAGAGGCGAAGCGGCTTCGACTGAACCGACAGCCGAGCGGACGGTTCGGCCGGCCGGAGGATATCGTGAACAGCGCGATCTACCTCGCATCGGATGAATCCGATTGGACGAACGGCGCGATCTTGAATATTGACGGCGGGATTACGTGCAATTATTTTTAATGAGGCATTAGCAGGAGATTCAGATATGGTATTTCTCAAAGAGCCGCATATCTTTGCGGCTCTTTTATATGTCAACCTCTTAATGGTTCCATGGCGACGCGGTGGAAGAAGCCCTCAAGAGTTTGGTCGGAGAACGATCCTGCGACATTTTTCAACTCTTGGAAAAGAAGGCAGGGGGGCGTATGAAGTGGAGCACGCGCTTGACTGAACTGCTTGGAATCCAATATCCCATTATTCAAGGCGGCCTTGCCTACTTGGGGTATGCCGATCTTGCAGCGGCCATCTCCAATGCGGGAGGTCTTGGCCAGATTACAGGGATGAGTTTGCCGAATGCAAGCGTTCTTTTTCGCCTGCTGGCAGGAGTGTCTACCTCCACCGCGAATACAACAGAAAACGCTTATGTTGTGCCGTAACCGATTTATTACGAGATCAAAGTAATGGAGGCGAACGGAAGGATGGAGCAGCAGGAAAAGACGATTGAACAAAGGACAACGCGTACGGTAATCATCGATTGCGATGTGCACCCTTACCCTAGAAACACGGAGGAACTCCGTTCCTATATGAGCCAGCCGTGGAGGGAGCGTTATAACGGAGGCGGTCGCGGCTTTTACGGAAATCCGGTGCATGGAGACCGCTTGGACGCGAGACCTCCGCAGGGCGGTCCATCTGGCTCCGATCCGGAGCTTCTGCGTAAGCAGCTCATCGACGAGTACGGGTATGCGTATGCGATTCTGATGCCGCGCGCATTCTGCAACCTGCAGCCTGATCCCGATTTCGGAAACGCAATCGCGGCGGCTTACAACGATTGGCTCGCGGATACGTGGCTTAGCAAATATAATCCGGATGGCGTATTCAAAGGCTCCATCACGGTGAATACCCAAGATCCTGTGGCCGCTGCGCGCGAAATCGAGCGGTGGGCTGGGCATCCGCATTTTGTCCAGGTCATGACGGATTCCGGATCTCGCGCTCCATTCGGACAGCGCCAGTTCTATCCCATCTATGAAGCTTGCGAGAAATTCGGACTGCCCTTCGCCATTCACCCCGGTACTGACGGGATGGGAATTAACGTGCAGCCGACCCCGGGGTTTCCGACCCACTACATCGAATGGCACACTTGTTTGTCTCTCGGTTTCCAAGCGCATCTCGTCAGTTTTTTGACGGAAGGCGTTTTCGAGCGGTTTCCGGACTTTAAGATTGTCCTTGTCGAAGGCGGAGTCGCGTGGCTGGCTCCGTTGATGTGGCGGCTTGACGCGGAATATAAAGCGCTCCGATATGAAGTCCCTTGGTTGAAACGCAGACCTAGCGAATACTTGCGCGATCATGTGCGGATTACTTCGCAGCCATTGGAAAGACCGGACAACGACGCCTACTTGCTGCGAATGTTCGAAATGATGGACGCCGAGTATATTCTGATGTTCTCGAGCGATTATCCGCACTGGGATTTCGATTCCCCGACACGCGCTTTCCCGAAACTGCCGGAGTCGCTGCACCGCCGGATCTTCTTCGATAATGCGAAAGAGTTATATAAGCTTTAGCAGAGGAGGCAACCATTATGGGGAGGCATGTCATCGGACCGGTCGCCGAATTCCCTGCGGGAACGAGAAGGATGCTGGTCGTGGAAGGACGCCCGATCGGAATATTTAACGTGAACGGTTTATACTACGCCCTGAAAAACAGCTGCCCGCATCAAGGAGCGCCGCTTTGCGTCGGTACCGTAACGGGTATGACGCTTCCATCTGCGCCGGGGGAATATGTATACGGCCGGGAGGGCGAGATCGTACGCTGCCCATGGCATGGCTGGGAATTTGACATCACCACCGGCAAATCGATCTTCGATCCGCACAAATGTCTGGTCAAGACCTATGATGTGACGGTTGAAGTGGAGGATGCCCCGGGAGTGGAGACGTATCCTGTCACGGTGGAATCCGGAACGATCGTTGTGCATATATAACTTGTTGGCAAGCAGGGGTTGACTTATTTTTCCAACGTATATAAGATGTAGTAGACCAATCGAATACACGGGAGCTTGGTTTAGCCAGGCTGAGAGGATAGCCGATGATGCTGTCGACCGTAAAACCTGATCTGGGTAATGCCAGCGGAGGAAACGTTCAAGCCTTTGTGTATACAAAGACCGCTTCTTTTCGTTGCGGTCTTTTTTATATGTTTAAGAGGCGTCTCCGCTTGCTCACATTGATATCCTAAGGAGGCAATTAAATGGCAAGCGAAATCAAACGTACGAATGAAATTCCAGACCTAGCATCTTTTCCGGGCAGCAAGAAGGTTTATATTCAAGGTTCACGTCCGGATATTAACGTCCCGATGCGTGAGATTGCATTGACCCCAACTGGCAGCGCCGGTAACGAACAACTAAATTCACCTGTGAGGGTTTATGATACAAGCGGTCCGTATACAGACTCACACGCACAAACAGATATCCGTAAGGGGCTCCCGCTGAATCGGCTGAATTGGATATTGGAACGTAACGATGTCGCAGAATATACAGGCAGAACCATCCAAGCTGAAGACAATGGACGAAGAGCAGGGGAATTCGTCAATCAAGGAGATCTATTCCCTGGATTGAATCGCCGCCCGCTGCGTGCTGCAGCCGGGGCAAACGTAACCCAAATGCATTACGCAAGAAAAGGAATCATAACCTCTGAAATGGAGTACATCGCGTTAAGAGAAAACGTCACTCCAGAATTCGTGCGTAACGAGGTAGCTGCCGGTCGAGCCATTATTCCATCCAATATCAATCATCCCGAAAGCGAGCCAATGATCATAGGCCGAAATTTCTTAGTAAAAATCAATGCCAATATCGGAAATTCCGCCGTAGCTTCATCGATCGACGAAGAAGTAGAGAAGATGAGATGGGCAACGCGGTGGGGTGCGGATACCATTATGGATCTTTCCACAGGCCAAAATATACATACGACGCGGGAATGGATAATCCGCAATTCCCCGGTACCCATCGGTACAGTACCTTTATATCAAGCATTGGAGAAAGTCGGCGGCAAAGCGGAGGAATTGAACTGGGAGATTTATCGCGACACGCTTATCGAGCAAGCCGAGCAAGGTGTCGACTACTTTACAATTCATGCCGGCGTACGATTACGGTATATTCACTTGACTGCTGCACGCGTTACAGGCATTGTCTCCCGCGGCGGCTCCATAATGGCCGCATGGTGCCTTGCTCATCACCAAGAAAATTTTCTTTACACGCATTTCGAGGAAATTTGTGAAATTATGAAAACCTATGATATCGCATTCTCGCTGGGAGACGGGCTGCGTCCTGGATCAATAGCGGATGCCAACGATGAAGCGCAGTTTGCCGAATTAGATACGCTGGGCGAACTTACCCAAATCGCGTGGAAACATGACGTACAGGTCATGATCGAAGGACCGGGCCATGTTCCCATGCATCTGATAAAAGAAAATATGGATCGGCAGATGGAGGTTTGTCGGGAAGCCCCATTTTATACGCTGGGACCGCTCACTACGGACATTGCCCCTGGCTACGACCATATTACTTCAGCTATCGGCGCAGCCATGATCGGATGGTTCGGAACCGCAATGCTCTGCTACGTCACGCCAAAAGAGCATCTTGGCCTGCCAAACAAAAATGATGTTCGCGAAGGGGTAATCGCATATAAGATCGCCGCCCATGCGGCAGATTTGGCAAAAGGTCACCCCGGCGCGCAAGAGCGAGATCTTGCTTTATCCAAAGCGCGTTTTGAATTCCGCTGGAGAGATCAATTCCATTTATCGTTAGATCCGGAAAGAGCGATGGAATATCATGATGAAACACTTCCGGCAGAGGGGGCCAAAACGGCTCATTTCTGTTCCATGTGCGGGCCTAAGTTTTGCAGCATGAGGATTACGCAAGACATTCGCGATTATGCGAAACAACATGGGCTCGAAGAACATCAAGCTATCGAGCAGGGAATGAAGGAAAAATCCAAAGCTTTCAAAGATGCGGGTAGTATCATGTAACAAAAGTTGTATTCAGGCTGCCAATCCTGACAGGCTCCCCTACTAGTGGACAGATTTCATGAATAAATCGCCACTTGTAGGGGAGTTTCTAAGTTGCGTCGCGATCTCATGGTTATTCTGTCCTTATGTATTATTGTTTCATATTTTATAGATATGATATATTCTGCTTGAACGAGGCGCGTTGGAGGTGATCCTGCTCTTCCACAACGTATACATTCCGCTTTGCCGCTGATTGACTACGCAAACGATCTGTTTGCCCTCACTGATCTAACTTCACAATTAATTAACCACTTCCACTGTATGACTGCTCCGCTGACCAACCAACGCCAGACGCATGCACCTAAATTCGAATAAGCAGCGAGCCGCCGTTTTCTAACACGGACTTGGAGGGATTCTCGAATGCTAAATGTTGCCATGCTCAGCAAGTGGCATGTTCATGCCGACGGGTACGCCAAACACCTGCAATCGCTTGGAAACGTTAACATTACGGCCGTTTGGGATGAAAACAAAGAACGGGGAAGCGCCTGGGCGGCGGAGCTTGGAGCCGGGTTCGAAGCCGACCTTGAAGCACTGTTGCGCCGGGAAGACGTGGACGCCGTAGTCGTCGACGCCCCGACTAGCATGCACGCCGAAGTAATGATCGCCGCCGCGAACGCGGGCAAGCATATTTTCACCGAGAAAGCGATGGCGCTTACCGTTGCGGAATGCGACCTTATTTCGGCAGCCGTCCGGCAGGCGGGCGTCAAGTTCTGTATTTCGTTCCCCGCCCGGACAAGACCGCATCATCTGTTCGCCAAGAAGCTGCTGGACGAAGGCCAACTCGGCGCGATCACGCTGCTGCGCATTCGGAACGGCCATGACGGCGCGCTTCGTAATTGGCTGCCCGACTACTGGTACGACGAGAAACTGGCGGGCGGAGGCGCCATGATGGATCTCGGCTGTCACCCGATGTACCTTGCCAGCTGGCTGCTCGGCCAGCCAAAGCGGATCACGTCCATGTTCAACCATTTCACGGGCAGGGCAGTCGAAGACAACGCGCAATGCTCGATCGAGTTCGCGAACAATGCCGTCGCGCTGCTGGAAACCAGTCTCGTCACTTACAGGACGCCGCCGGCTTTCGAGCTGTACGGAACGGAAGGAACGCTCATCGTCTCCGGAGACAGCGTGCAAGTGGCATCCAAGCATGGCGACTCTCAGCTGCAGGGTTGGATTGCTCCCTACCGGTTACCCGAAGCGCAGCCGCTGCCGTTGACTCAATGGGTGAACGGTGTCCTGAACGATAGGCCGATGCCCTTCGGGCTTGAGGACGGCACGAAGCTGACGGAGCTGCTGGAAACGGCTTATATTGCGCATCGCGAGCGAAGAACGGTCGAGTTCAAGCAATCGGGAGGGATGTAAGCATGCGGACAGTCAAGATCGGAATCATCGGATGCGGCATGATCGCGAACGGCAAGCATATGCCGAGTCTGTCCAAAGTGGAACAGGCAGAGATGGTTGCATTCTGCGATCTGATCGAGGAACGCGCGCGGGAAGCCGCCGAGAAATACGGCTCTCCCGGCGCCCGGATATTCACGGATTACAAACAGCTGCTATCCATGGAAGACATCGAAGTCATTCATGTTCTGACGCCGAATATCTCGCATGCCGAGATTTCGATCGCGGCATTGGAGGCCGGGAAGCATGTCATGTGCGAGAAGCCGATGGCAAAGACCGGAGCCGATGCGAAAGCCATGTACGACGCTCATGTCCGGACCGGGAAGAAGCTGACGGTCGGCTACCAGAACCGGAGCAAGGCGCAGTCCCAGTTGCTGAAGAAAATGATCGAGAACGGGGAGCTCGGCGAAATCTATTATGCCAAAGCGGTCGCGACCAGACGCAGAGGCGTTCCCACATGGGGCGTGTTTCTAGACAAGGAGAAGCAGGGCGGGGGTCCGATGATCGATATCGGCACCCACTCTCTGGATCTGATTCTCTGGCTGATGAACAATTACGAGCCGGAAAGCGTCGTGGGCAGCGTCTTCCACAAATTAAAGTATACGGAGAACGCGGCGAACGAGTGGGGATCCTGGGATCCACAGGAATTCGAAGTGGAGGATTCGGCCTTCGGCTATGTGAAATTCAAGAACAACGCCGTCGTTTCGATCGAAACCAGCTGGGCGCTCAATGTCGCCAAGACGGAAGGGTCGTATTTGTGCGGCACGAAAGGCGGAGCGGACTTCAACAACGGCCTGCGAATCAACGGCGAGCGGGACGGCAGCCTGTTCCTGAACGTCATCGACGTAGACCCGAAGGCGAGAGAACGCTTCAGAGGCGAGAATTTGACGGACTTCGAGTACGAAGCCAAGCAGTGGATCGACTGCATCGTGAACGATGCGGAGCCGCTCGTGAAGCCCGAAGAGGCGATGGTTGTCTCGGCGATTCTGGAGGCGGTCTATATCTCTGCCGAAACCGGGAAGCCTGTCTACTTCGACTGACCGGCCGGACCATGGTCCAGATAGGTGGCATATTTGTGGGCTTTGGCTTATTGGCCAAGTTGTCCATCCTCCATTGTAAGCCCATGGGGTCCGCATACATCGGGGGATTAGTCGAGTACCTAGTAAAAGGATTCGCCGTGGCGAATCCTTTTACTGCAAAATATAAAATTAACTATGCTGTCAGAAAAGCTTTTATGCAGGGATTATGGCGAATCAGATTCACACAAAGACAAGGAGTGAAGTAATGAAACTTTTGCTTACATCCGGAGGCATCATTAACAAAAGCATACACGACGTGCTTGTTGGCATGCTGGACAAGCCGATCGCAGAATCTAATGCCCTCTGCATTCCCACGGCGATGTACGGGCACCCATGGGTTGGCCCCGGATCCAAAACCTGGCAGTTCATCAGTGGAAATTCCGAAGATCATATGGTTGGCCTAGGCTGGAAATCTGTCGGCGTGTTGGAGCTCACAGCGCTGCCAAGCATCCACGAAGAGCGCTGGGTGCCCCTCGTCCAGGAGACGGACGTTCTGCTGGTTTCGGGCGGCGACGCCCTTTATCTGAGTCACTGGATGCGGCAGTCCGGATTTGCAGATCTCTTGCCATCGCTGAACGCCGTCTATGTGGGACTGAGCGCCGGGAGCATGGTGATGGCACCTCACATTGGGGAATTATTCGTTGGCTGGACTCCACCCACCGGTGAGGATGAAACGCTGGGACTCGTTGATTTTTCAATATTTCCGCATCTGGACCACGTGATGCTGCCGGGAAACACCATTGCTGCTGCGGAGCAATGGGCAGCAGGGATGAAGGGACCTGCGTATGCAATTGATGATCAGACCGCCATCAAAGTGATCGACGGAGCTGTCGAAGTTGTTTCCGAAGGGTATTGGAAGCTTTTTTCGCCCAACGGTAACCATCGATGCTTCTAAATTCATTAAGAAAGTTGGTATCCTATGAACATAATTAATGATTTTTTTAATGAAATATCAAATGGGGATTTGGATGAAATAAAAGTTTTTATCGAGAATGGTATAAACGTGAATGAAAAAGATGAAAACGGACAAACAGCATTAATGGCTGCCGTGATGAGCAATAATCCAGCAGCAGTTAAACTCCTGCTGGAGCGCAAAGCTGATGTAGATGCATTCGGAATCCATAAGGAAGATCGTAATCCTATTAATTTTGCTTCCGCTCATGGCTTTGTGGATGTTGTTAAAATTCTACTTGAATATAGACCAAATATGAAACTTCTGAATGTATATGGCGGAACACCATTGATACCTGCTTGTGAACAAGGACATTATGAGGTTGCAAAATTATTACTAGAAGAAACTGATGTAGATGTTAATCATATAAATAACTTAGGGTATACGGCCCTTTATGAAGTTGCATTTTCTCCAAACCGAAGTTCAGTATATGAAGATATTACAACTTTATTAATTAAACACGGGGCAGATATTAATATTAAAGATAAAGAGGGAAGAACTCCCTTAGATATTGCTAGAAAGAACGGATTACAAGCTATAGCTCACATTTTAGAAGCTCAGTGAGGAATGACAAGAACATTATCTCTTTAATGGCAAGGTATGCGGGCACAAATTGAACTTAGGCACATAGAATATTGAAAATAAAGGTAAGCGAGTTCGTTAAAGAAATGGCGTCCTTGAATGGAGTGGCATCAACATGTACGACTCGTTAAGAAGCGTCAAATTCATTTCGATCATTCTTATCGTACTCGGTATCATCTTTTTTTTGTTGGAATTGGCGGCTGCAAGAAGCGTATCTCTAATTGGTTTAATCTTGTTCTTGATCGGATTCGGGCTGAACTCTTTGATGCGCGCGGTAAGAACCGAGCTCGAGAAACTTCGGCTGGAGATCGCTGAATTGAGGCGACAGACGAAAGAAAAGTGGAAATGAGCAACCTGATACGAAGCCGCGTATATCGCGGCTTTTTTTCATCATCCATGCTATAATTTATTAAAAAACGTAATTGTTACATCATTTGGAATATTATGATAGTCGGGTGAATGGGAGAGGACATGTCCATGAAATCGATGAGATTTGATATCTTAACAATCCAAGCTATCTTCGAGAAGCATCATCTCGGACCAATTGATCGGATCGAATATTCGGATCGGGGAATCGTGAATCCATGTATTTTTATTAATGATCATTATGTCGTTAGAGTAAATGCGAGAGACGTGGAGCTCCCGAAATTCGACAATGAGCAGCAAGCGCTTCGAATGATGAAATCGGCAGGCATACCAGTTCCAGAAGTTCATGTGTTTGATAACAGCCATGATCATTTACCATATGAAATATTGATTACAAGCAAGATGCCAGGCATTGATGTATGGAAAGCATTGGAGACGGCTCCCGATGAATCAAAAATCAAGATGGCATACGACTCTGGCGTTTTACTTGCCCAAATTCATGGGATTGGTCGGGACAAGTTTGGAGAGCTTGCTCTCTCGTCTAATAATAAATACGACAGCTGGCAGCAGTACCTGGAAGAGGGCATGAAGCAAAGAACCGATCGTTGTCTGAAGCTTGGCATTCTAAATCCCGAGGAAGCCGAGCGTTATGTCTACGTTTATAAGAGAGCTCATCGTTTGTTCCGTGGAATATCAACAGCATCATTGGTTCATAACGACTATCATTTTGCGAACATGCTGTGTGCAGATGGAGAAATTACAGCTATTCTGGATATGGAGTGGTCGATATCCGGCGATCCGGAGTTCGACTTCAAATCGCTGTCATTCAAGGATGAATTGACGGATACATCGGTGATGCAGAAAGCCTTCCTGACAGGTTATTCAACCCTACGCAAGCTGTCGCCTTTGTTTGAGATCAAGCAGCTGTACTATCAGCTTTTTGAGACCGTCGAGCTTATTTCGGTGTCCTATCTGCATTGGGGAGATGAATCCTACCAGGGGTTTAAAGCTAGTGCCAGGTCATGGTTGGAGCAGATAGAAGCTGCATGGCCAGCAGGAGACTAGAATCACCATGCTGAATTCGGAAACAAAAATAACAATCGCTATGATGCGGTGGTTATTTTTTGTGACTGCGTCGGATCCAAGAAAGCCCTATTTTTGCTTGCGCTGTGGATAAGAAATGGGAGGAAATGGGGGACAGCGTGTAGAATGATGTGTGGAGCCAAATGATGACAGACCTAGGCTAGAAAAGGAGAGTTTTCTATGAGAGCCATAGTCAATTATGCATCAGGCAGTGGAAGCGTTGAAATTCAGGACGTCCCTATTCCTTCAGAGCTGGGTCCGAGAGAAGTATTGATCCAAGTGAAGGCAGCAGGTGTTTGCGGAAGCGATTTACATATGTATCATGACATTCAGGGATTTCCTGTAAACCGTCCGGTCACGCTCGGTCATGAATTTTCCGGGATTGTGGCTGGAATCGGTTCGGAGGTAAAGCACGTAAAGATCGGTGATCGGGTTGTAAGTGAAACGCCTGCTTATATTTGTGAGACTTGTATTTATTGCCGAACGGGTCAATACAATCTCTGCCCGACAAGGCGCGGCTTCGGCGTGTTGGAGAATGGCGCGATGGCCGAATATGTCAGAACGAGAGAAGCAATTGTCCATCTTATCCCTGACAATGTCAGTTTCGAGCAAGCTGCGCTCACGGAGCCCTCTTGCGTAGCTTATAACGCAGTCGCACACCACTCCCATATTCGCCCCGGCGATTATGTGGCGGTCTTCGGTCCGGGTCCCATCGGATTGTTGTGCGTACAGATCGCTAAGCTCTTCAGCCCAGCCAGACTTACGGTCATTGGTACGGAGAGAGATGCTAATCGTATGGAGGTTGCGAAACAGTTTGGTGCGGACAGCATCATTGTTGCCGAGAAGCAGAACGTCGTTCAGGAGCTGCTCGCTTACGGAGATGGCTTTGGTCCCGATTTGATTCTCGATGCGGTCGGTCTCAGTGCAACGCTGCGCCAAAGCGTGGAGGCGATTCGGCCAGGGGGACAAATTACGAAGATCGGCTGGGGACCGGCACCTGTCGGTTTCTCGCTCGATCCACTCATTCAGAAGGCTGCGAGATTGCAAGGTTCGTTTAGCCATAATTATCCGATGTGGGAGAAGGTGCTTACGTTGATGAGCAGCGGGTTGATCGATCCCCTTCCTATGGCAAAAATGTACGGCATCGGAGATTGGAAGCAAGCTTTCGACGAGATGGATGCATTGACGCACGCGAAATCGATCATTTTGCCTGAAGTCTAGAACGAACCTAAGGAGCTGACGCCACGGTGGAACCCATTGTACAAATCTCGCTTGATTTGACTACGATTAAGGAAGCGCTTGAGATGGCAGAGGTGGCTGTAGAAGCAGGAGTAGACTGGATCGAGGCAGGGACGCCGCTCTTGCTGGGGGAAGGATTGCATGCGGTTGTCGCACTGCGTAAGGCATTCCCGAACCATCCCATCATTGCAGATCTGAAGACGATGGACGGTGGCTATTTGGAAGCAGAAATGATGGCGAAAGCCGGCGCGACGCATGTTGTTGTCATGGGTGTGGCGCATCCGGCAACTGTTCGCGCCGTCGTTAAGGCAGCGCGAGATTATGGCATCAAGGTAATGGGCGATATTATGGCTGCTTCCGACCCGGTGGCATGCGCGAAAGCTTTGGAACAGAACGGCGTCGACTACATTCTCGTGCATACCTCATTTGACGAGCGCGGAGAGGATCCCGCCCGCAGTCCGTACGATCATCTGGAAGCTGTGGTGAAAGCGGTTAATATTCCTGTTCAAGCTGTAGGCGGTCTGTCCATTGACCAGGCGGCAGAGATGCCGAAGCTTGGAGCGCCGCTAGTCGTCGTAGGAGCTCCGCTCGTCATTGATCGCAAGGAGTTCCGTCCAAGCACCGATCGCAGCGAGCTGAAGCTGGTATTGAAAAATCTTGTCGCGAAGGTGAAGAACAGTGTTAACTCCTAGTCTGCGAGACGCGCGTATCGCTGCTTTTCCGAAAGGCTTCATGGATGAACTGACAAGCGGCAAGTTGACCCTTTTCGAATGGATTGAAATGGCCAGTACGCTTGGCGTGGATGGCCTTGAGCTGTATCCAACCTTCCTGAAGCAGGATAATGAAGAATATCTCCAGGCCGTTATAGCAGCTGCTAGTCACTATCAACTTGAGCTTCCGATGATGTGCTCGTCTCCCGACTTCACGAATCCGGATCCTGCGCAGAGAGATGCTGAAGTTCAGAAGATGCGCCGAATGATTGATATCATGGCACTTCTCGGTCCGACTGCATTTCGCAGCGTTCGAGTATTATCCGGCCAGAACCGTCCCGGAATAGCCCGCGAGGATGGGATCGCTTGGACGATCGAATGTATCCAGCGTCTCATTCCTTACGCTGAAACGAGAAACGTGCACCTCGTGATGGAGAATCATTATAAGGACGGCTATTGGGTGTACCCGGAGTTTGCGCAATCCACGGATGTGTTCTTGGCAATCATTTCTAAGATTTCTTCACCTTGGTTTGGCGTGAACTTCGATCCATCGAATGCTTTGCTTGCAGGAGAAGATCCTCTGATGGTCATGGAGCAGGTGAAAGACAGAATCATGACCATTCATGCGAGCGACCGTTATTTGAAGCCCGGCTATACGCTTGATGATCTGAGAGAGTACACGGTCCAAGGCTATTCGGACGCGCTTGCTCATGGCGTGATCGGCAGAGGGCTTAACGATTATGATGCGATATTTTCAAATTTGCGCGACATTGGTTTCCATCGGTGGATTTCCATTGAGGATGGTATTAACGGGCTCGAGGAAATGCGGCAATCTGCTGATTTCTTAAGAGCACAATTAGCAGCGTGGGGAGGAGGGTGACCCTCCGAACCCGCCACAGGCATGGGCGTTTGGAAGATGAAAGTAGCATAGAAAACAAGTTGAACAATACCCTAAAGCAGGCTGCCGATTAATCGGTGGCCTGTGTCCTGAACTCCATCCTACCTGTTCTTCCGGATGAAAAAATCTCAGGTGATAAGAACATTATTTTCATGAAAGCCGCGAATATCGCGGCTTTTTTTAATTATGCGATCAAGTTCTTGCCAAAACCACATGACAAGAACTTGATCCCATTCCTAAGGAAAGATTGGGAATCGCATACTTACTCTCCGGCTTAACCGCCGAACTGCGCCTCGTGCAATCTGGCGTAAACGCCGCGCCGAGCAAGCAGCTCGTCGTGGCTGCCTTCTTCGGAGATACCGTCCTCCGTTACGACGACAATGCGGTCGGCATGGCGGATAGTGGCCAGTCGGTGCGCAATGATCAATGTCGTTCGATTGTAAGATAGCTCCTCAAGCGACTGCTGTATAATTTGCTCCGTCTCGGTGTCCAGCGCCGACGTCGCTTCATCGAGAATTAGGATCGGCGGGTTCTTCAAAAACATACGCGCTATAGCCAGGCGCTGACGCTGCCCACCGGACAGTTTGAGCCCGCGTTCCCCAATAACGGTGTCAAGCCCTTCCGGAAGCGCCTCTAGGAATCCCTCCAAATGGGCATGCTGCGCAGCTTCCAAAATGTCAGCTTCGGAGGCGACGAGCCGGCCGTAGGCAATATTCTCGCGGATCGTCCCGTTGAAGAGAAACACGTCCTGCTGCACGAAGCCGATTTGGCTGCGCAGCGAGCGCTGCGTCATGCGGCGGATGTCAAGACCGTCGATCAGGATCGCCCCGGCATCGATTTCATAGAAACGTGGAATGAGCGAGCATAGCGTTGATTTTCCAGCGCCCGACCGACCGACGATCGCAATCGTTTCCCCAGCGCGAACTTGCAAATCAACATGCTGTAGAACCTTCGTATGTCCCTCATATCCGAACGTCACATTGCGAAATTCGATATCCCCGCGCAATCTCCGCACATCGACAGCACTCGGCTCGTCGCGAATGTCCGGCTCGGTGTCGAACAGTTCGCACGCCCGTTTGAAACCAGCCATCCCTTTTGGGTAAATATCCATCAAGGCATTGATGCGTTCGATCGGCTTCAAGAAGATGTTTACATACAGAAGGAACCCGATAAGCTCTCCGTAGCTTAATTTGCCTGCATAAGCAAACCACGCACCTATTAGGAGTGCAAGCAATGAAATAAGCCGCGTCATCAGGTACATCCCCGATGAATAGTACGACATCAAAAAATTCGATCGCAGCTTTGCAAGTCGTAATCGATTATTGTTTTCGCGGAACGCTTCGACCTCGTACACTTCGTTGCCGAACGCTTTGACGACGCGAATGCCGGAAACGCTGTCCTCGATGCGAGCGCTAACGTCGGCGGTACGGGAATACATGCTCCCAGCGACGTCGTGCAGCTTCTTGCTAAAATAGACGATGAGCCAAACGAGAATCGGCACCGCAATGATCGTGACGAGTGCAAGCTCCCAATTGACGATCAGCATAATGCTGAAAGCTCCGGCGAACGTCATGAGCACGATAAAGAGCTCCTCAGGACCGTGATGCGCCAACTCTCCAATTTCCCACAAATCGTTTGTTAGCCGTGACAGAAGCGAGCCTGTTTTCGAATTATCAAAAAAGCGGAACGAAAGCTTCTGCACGTGCTCGAACAGCCGCTGGCGCATGTCGGTTTCGATGTTGATGCCCAGCTTATGTCCGAAATAGCCGACAATGAAATTTAGCCCTGTCGTTATGAGGTACAAGATAAGCAAACCAAGACCGGTCAGCAAGATCATCGACCAACTGCGGCTCGGCAGCTGCGTATCGACCATCCATTGCACGGCGAGCGGGAATGCAAGCTCGAGCAGCGCGGCGACTACGGCGCATGTGAAATCCATTATGAACAGCCGTTTATACGGCGAATAATACGCAAAGAAACGACGAATCACGACCTCACCTCCAGATCACTCAAACCGATGTCATATAGACAAAAGCACACCTTAAGAAACCTGCCTTTGCGGACAAGTTTGCTCATACCGTGTACAAACGCTAAACAAGACACTTCGGCTTAGTTGAGAGTGAGGAGCAGCATGCTGCAGATTCTCCTTTTTATCCCGATTCTTACACAGCTATGGTATCACCTAGGATTTGTCCATGTGAATAGACTGCCGAGAATAAGCATCATCAATATTTAATATTATTTTGTCGAATCCTGTGCAGGAAAGCCTTGGAATTTTGTCTAATTATAGAAGAGGGGCGCGGTTAATTTTACCTATGTGTTGAGGTGTTGGCAGGCATGAGGCTAAACGTATTCATCAGAATTTTTTTGATCATAACGAGTATCTTTACAATCGTACCGATTCCCGCGGGAGCATCCACGGCTTCGGCCGATTCTTCGATCTCATCCTGGCAGATCAAATGGGAGACGAAAGCGGATCAGCTTGCAGCACCCGATCAAGCGTTGAAAGCTGCTGGGTGGCAGGACATACAGGCTTCGGATCCGGCAGTATCCAAACCGGAACATGCCGTGTCCGCATGGATCCGGATCAAGCTTCCCGTAATCGAAAAAAACCAAGGGATGTTCTTTCATTCGATTTATGCACAGAACATCACCATCTTCCTGGGCGGGGAGGAGGTCTATCATTCGGAACGCAAGCATTGGTTCGATCTGAACCGCGTTTTGATTCCGCTTGAGAATCACGACTCCGGTCAAGAGCTGGTCATGCATCTGGAAAGCCAAACGGACAGATTGGGCCTCGGAAGCGAGAATCACATCTCGGATTACCAGGATCTCATGCGTTTGTACGCGAAATTCGATTTGCTCGACATCATCTTGGGCGGCGCCTTTGTCTTCGTCGCCTTCGTCATGCTCGTATGTTCGGTTTTTCTCGATCGGAATCAATTGAAGAGCTGGCTATCGCTATGTTTTATCATTTTGCCGATCGGCGGATTATTGATCGGGTACTCGCCGTTCCTGTACACGTTCTACGGAAAGTACGGTTTCGTTTATCAAGCGATGTTCGATCTGTCCTTGTACCTGTTTTTGCCGTCCTTAATGATGTTTTTCGAGCTGTTGTTCGGAAGCGGCTATCGCGGTATCGTCAAGCATTTCCGCCAGTTCCAGATCGCTTATTCCATCTTTGGAATCATCGCGATGACTGTCAACTGGGCGTCGGGTTACACGTTTCAGCACTATTACTTTTTCGTATCGGTTACATTTATCGGCGTGATCATGCTGGCCCAATTTATCCTGATCCTCATCATACTGGTCAGGCAGCTGTGGAATCGCAATATCGATTCGATTATTCTCTCTATCGGATTGGCTGTCTTTGCATCGGTCAGCGTAGCGGAATTGTTGAAATTCTACGCGTCTTCCAAAACATACGACCTCTCGTGGTGGAAATGGGGGTTGGTCGCCTTCGTGCTATCGCTCATTGTGCTGCTCGGAAGGCGTTTCTCCTACCAGCATAAATTAATCATGACCTACTCGCGGGACTTGGAAATTTACAACTCCGAGCTGCAGCGATCGGAGAAAATGGAGATTATCAGTCAGCTAGCGGCTTCCGTAGCGCACGAGGTCCGCAACCCGCTTCAGGTAACGCGCGGTCTTCTGCAATTACTCGAGGAACGCCACAAAGTAGTAGTTCCGAATACCGAGAACTATTACAAGCTTGCAATCGATGAGCTTGACCGGGCTTCGACGATTATTACCGATTTTCTTACCTTCGCCAAGCCGCAGATGGAACAGGTGCATGAATTGAATTTGGCGGAGGAATTCAAGCACGTGGAAGGTATTATCGTCCCACTGGCCAACCTTCAGGGCGGCCACTTGGAGATGAGCGTGCCTCGTTCGCTGCGAATCATGGGGAATTCCTCGAAGCTAAAGCAGGCATTGGTTAACATCATTAAGAATAGCATCGAAGCGCTGGAAGGCTCCGGCGTCGTGAAGATTTGGGCATACGAGGAGCACGAACAGGTGGTCATTCATATTGCGGACAGCGGTGCCGGGATGGATGAGCGCATACTCGAAAGGCTGGGGGAACCGTATTTCACGAACAAAAACAAGGGGACCGGTCTTGGACTCATGGTGACGTTCAGGATCATCGAGGTCATGCAGGGAACGATCAAATTTAAGAGTCAGAAAGGCGTCGGTACCGAAGCGATGATTCGTTTCCCGGCCGCGCGCTAAGAAGAAACAAACGCGAAGGTCACGATATGACCTTCGCGTTTTTTTGTAGGAAGCTGAGTATTACCAAGTACTGAGTTCGCTGTCCGTTTTTACTACGTCAGCCGGGTTTTGAGGGATAACGAGTGCGAGCTTGGAAGGCGTTTCTTCGATGACGACCAGTTCCACGTCTTCCGGCAAAGTCAGATTGAAGGCTTCTTTCAACGCTGCTTTCGGGTCCGCTAGCAATTGGGCTTTGAACGATTCGTCGGACCATGCTTTCTCGATGATCTGTTGCTGCAATTCTTGTTCGGACATCTGGCTGCACCTCATTAATAGGAATATACTACCACGTAAAGTTTATCACTATTAATGGGACAATTCTACTATGAATCGCTAGAATCCGACAATTATCGCACTGAGAAAGGGATCATTCGTTCACACGTTGATTACCGGAAAGGGAGGTTTATTTTGCGAAAGCCAGTACGTAAATCCGCCGCCGAGCAGTTGTTTCTTCGTTTGACTCAAATGCTCGCTTGCCTCCTTCAGCTTGTCAGCCAAATGAGATTGGAACGCAGCCAAATAGGGGAGAGTTAACTCCAGTCCTACAAAAGCCTCGCCATTCTCTTGTGCAAGCCGCGAGTAACGGCTTAAGGCGCCGTCGATGTAGATGGCATTCCTGATATCGGTTCTCGTAATCAGGGAAGGGGACGCCTCTTTCTCGGAGGCAATCATGCTGATCAGGCTGTTGGCGTTATGTAAGTCGAAGTCTTCTTCCCAATCGGCCCAATCGTCAGACATCTGCAGCGTAGCCAATACGAGATCAACTGCCTCTGAAACGGCGCTTTCAAGCTCGTTGCGACCAGCGAGAAGCAGGGCGCCGATGCTTGCCAATTTGACAGGCGCCGCCTTTTGCGCGAGCTTGGCTGGAGATAGGCTGACGAAAGGAGTTTCATAGGCAACCGCCATGGACCAGTCCGTCACGTAAGCGCGATAATAGTTCCAGAAAGGGGAGCTGCTTTCAAACAACGAGCGGTACAGGTCAAGCATGCTTAGATGAAACATATTACCGAGGGCCAGCTGTTCTTTCCAATCGGACGGGGCGGTATCCATGAGATCGTCCTGGATGAAAAAATACAGCATGACGAATACGTTAGCGAGCGACAGATCGCGATAGCGCTGTGAATCCAGCTCCGTAATGGGCTGCATCCAAAACGGAAGCAGGTAGCAGATATGGTTCTTCGTGCCGGAAGGATTCAACGGGTTGAAGGCTTGCAAATATTCGCGCCCTTTGTCGTTAAGCGGTGCCGGAAAGGCATCGATCAGGTTTTCCGCTGCCAGGAACACATGGGCAAGTTCATGTTCGTAATCAGATCTCCATGTCATCGTTTCTTGGACCTCCCGGATAGGTAATCAATTGCGTTGAAACGATAAGGCGAACATGCCGGCCCTGTAGGAAAAATACTCCTCGCTAAGCCAGTGGTCCAATTCCTGCTTCCGCTCATCAGACAGATGGCCACTTTGCATAATTCGGGTCACCGTTTCCATATAGCGGTGCATCAGCCGCTTCGTTTCGCCGTCTTCAGCCAGGATGTGATAAGACTGAAGCTTTGTTTGGAACCCGCCGAAGGCCGACATTAATTCGGCCAGTCGATCGCCGACAGGCTTCGGGAAGCGATCCAGCAGCGGCTTGCGCGAAGCCCGGAATAGCGTTTCGAATCGACGCAGGCAGTAGGCAGGCAGGGGTCCGGTTGCGTCGTCGTCCAAATCGATGACGATGATCAAGGAACCGGCATGGGTGACGGATCGCAGCCAAGTCAGAAAATGTCCGACGTCCGGTAAATGCAGAACGACCAGCCTAACGATGACGACATCGAACGGCTCTGCCCATGGCGTCTGCTCCCGATAATCAGCTTGAACAAATTGAAGACCCGGTGCGGTTCTTGCCGCCGTAAAGCGGTAAATCCGTTCGTCCTTCTCGAGACCGGTGCATCGCAAATGCGGGTAGTCCTGTTTGACGGCCTCCAAATAAGCACCGTTCCCACAGCCGATATCGAGTACGGACGAAGCGGATTGAAGCGGCTCATGCAGGACCAGCGAACGCTCGCGCTCATAGAAGAGCTGCACGGTCAGCGAAAGCATATCGCTGAACAACTTGGTAGAATCGTCGATGCCCAGCGTTAACAGCTCCTTAGTGGCAATGTGATTAACTAGATTAAGTATAAAGTGAAGAATGCTGCCGAACAATGCTAAAATGACAGTCATTGTCAGTGATTATTGTGTACACTTGGATCAGGAGGCGATTTATGTGGTGAAGAAATCGAGTGACTTGCCGGTTATGTCCTTTGCCGATCCATTCTCTTTTGAGAGTTGGCTTGACGATAATTGTGATACATCGCCCGGCATTCGATTACAGATTGCGAAGAAGAATTCAGGTATCGTTACGGTTTCCTATAACGAAGCGCTCGAGGTTGCCCTATGTTATGGATGGGTCGACAGTCAGAAAGAAGCGTTAGATGAGAAAACTTGGCTCCAGCGGTTCACTCCGCGCGGGTCCAAGAGCATCTGGTCGAAAATCAATAAAGAAAAAGCGGAACAGCTGATCGCAGACGGGCGAATGAAGTCGTCCGGATATAAGGCAATTGAAGAGGCTCGAAAGAACGGGTACTGGGATAAAGCCTACGAATCGCAAAGTATCGCCTCGCTACCGGAGGACTTCGCGCTCGAGTTGGAGCGTAATGCCCAAGCTAAGGCGTTCTACGATACGCTCGATAGACAAAATAAATACGCGATCTTGTTTCGAATTCACAATGTCAAAAAACAAGAAACCCGAGAGAAGCGGATCCGGCAGTTCATCGAGATGCTTGAGAATGGCGATAAAATTTATCGAGCTAATAAATAATAGAAGAAAGCCGACCAGACAGGTCGGCTTTCTTCATTCTACTAACCGGCAGATTAATGATATATGGCAACAATTAGTGCTTCAGATTCGTTAATAACAACAAGGACAACCAAAGCAATTTACCCACTGGATTTGGCACGGAATCGTCCCTCGTCTGGGCAGGATCGGGGTTATGGATCTCGAATTAGTTTTTTAAAATCACATCATAAGGAGTGCTGCCATGAAATTGAACCAAGAGGACCCGAAAAGCCAAGAATACCGCAAACGAAACGCGTTTTCGCTGCGTTTGAATGTGTTTTTCGGTATGACGTTTATCGTATTCAGCATATTGATCGTACGGCTTGCGATTTTGCAGTTCGTCGACGCCCCGAAGTTTCAGGCACAATTGAACGACAGCAGCACGAGACCGGTGAAAATACCGCCGATCCGCGGCAATATCTTGGATTCTCAGGGTAAGCAGCTGGCGTATTCGACGTCGACCCAATCATTGTACTACACGATCCAGCCGGGATTGAAAGAAGCGGACGCGGACAAACTGGCGCAGACACTATTCGATATTTTCGCCAAATACGGCAAGCCGGACCAGACGATTAGCATAAAAGAAATCAGGAAGCGAATGGACCTCGGGCATGTTCAAAACACGTACGCGGTACCGCGACGGATCAAGATGGGCCTCACCAACGAGGAGATCGCCTATTTCTCCGAGAATCACGAGCAGTACCCGGGCTTCGATATCGTGGAGGAGAGCGTCCGCAACTACGACAAGGACGACGTCGCGGTGCAGCTTATAGGCTATCTGAAGAAGTACCGCGGCGTCCGGGAATCGATGACCAAATATAAGAGCATTGCAGATGAGGAAAACGTAAAGCAGCAATATTTGGACGACGAGGATGTCGGGGTCGACGGGCTTGAATATATGTACCAGGACTTGCTTCGCGGCCAGAACGGGCTGAAGGAATATCCCGTTAACGCGAGAGAGTTGATCATCGGTCCACCTCAGCTCACAGCGCCTATCAAAGGGGACAATCTGTACTTGACCATCGACAAGCGCGTGCAAATGCTGACGCAGCAGGCCATTATGGATCATCTCGCCTTTATGAAGACGGCCCCGGGGTTCTATGCAGACGGCGCGGATGCGACGACGGGCTATGCCGTTGCCATGGAAGTGAAGACGGGGAAGGTTGTCGCCATGGCCAGCATGCCGGATTACGATCCGAGCGTCTGGGAGGGCGGCTCGATCAGTCCGGAGGACTTGGAGAAAACGGCGTATTTTCAAGCGAACGGCACCATTCGCCAGGCATATCCGCCGTATCCAGACGAGAAGGAGCGCAATCGCCATCCTTCGTCGATGGTGCCGCTCGGCTCCACGCAGAAGCCGCTTTCCGTGCTTATCGGCTTGAACGAGCATTTATTCACGACGCATGACGTGTACAACGACACCGGCGTATTCACCTTCGGCAAATCGGATCCGCCGGTTGCGATCCATGACTCGCAAGGCCATGCGTATGGCCAGCTCGACGCCGCAGGCGCTATCGCGCATTCATCCAATACGTTCATGGCTGCGATGGTCGGGAACAAGCTGTATCAGAAGTACAAAGGCGTCAAAGGCGTGGACGTGTGGGACAATTATGTCAAGCAGTTTGGCCTCGGCGTATCTACGGAAAGCGGGCTGCCTGGCGAGAACAAAGGCGTTATTGATTACTATCACGAAGCCGAAACTGCGAGCTCGCAGTCGGCGCTCATCCGGGCGTCCTTCGGCCAGCAGGCCAAATATACGACGCTGCAGCTGGCGCAGTACGCGGCGATGCTGGGCAATCAGGGTAAGCGGATGCAGCCGCAATTCGTCAATAAAGTTCTGGATCAGAACGGAAAAACGGTGCAGAGCTTCATGCCGAAAGTATTGAATACCGTGTCGTTCCCGAAAGAATACTGGGACGAGGTTTACGATGGCATGAGCAGAGTTAGCGTACAGGGCTTCGATGGCTTCAAGTACAACTTCTTGCGCAAAACCGGTACGTCCGAGCAAGACGTAGGTGACAGGAAAAAGGTCGAGAACTCCGTGTTTATAGCCCTGGCACCTGCGGAAAATCCCGTTCTCGCCGTAGCGGTCGTCGTGCCGGATGGCGGATTCGGCGCTTACGGCGCCGCGCCGATTGCGCGGAAAATTTTCGACGCCTACGACGAGTACATCGGCTTGGACGGTACGCCGCATCCGAGTCCTACGGCAACAAGAGGAAACATAGCAGGGCATTAGGTATCAGATGGGGCAGCTTGCAATCCGCAGCTGCTCCATTTTCATTGCGCTAACGAGGGAGATTCGCCAGATTCGTCCAATCAGATAAACACCTGAATAAATAAGATATGACAGCGGGATGATTTTGCTCACGATATCTTGTTTATGAAAGGGGAAGTAGGGATGGTTCGTAAATATACGACTGGACCTCTGAATAATTTGACGGAGAAAGATAGGACGGTATCCAAAGATATTGTTGTAAACTCGTTAAATCAGAATCAACATGAGAATGCGAAAGTAAGAATCAAAGTGTATGCATTAAACGGAAGGAAGAAATTGATTCATAACGTTGCGTTTACTGTGAAACCGAACGCCTCCGCATATAATAGTTTT
Organism: Paenibacillus taihuensis; assembly: GCF_003386535.1. Lineage (GTDB taxonomy): Bacteria > Bacillota > Bacilli > Paenibacillales > Paenibacillaceae > Paenibacillus_Z > Paenibacillus_Z taihuensis. The sequence continues at coordinate 182,598 of NZ_QTTN01000004.1, read as the reverse complement.
TTTGTTGGAAATACGAAGCAGTATGAAGTCCAATTTATTTCTAATCAACGAAAGGTGCAATTTGCATCGTTTGGGATTAGTCCGAAAGATCGTTTCGTTGCCGCACATCGAGTAATCAACAGTGAATTAACAAGACTGGTATGAGTAACTCCGCAGCTCTTAAATTCCGCGTTTTTACGCGGTTTTTTTATTTTAAGGGTACAAACTCTTGTCCACTCGCCTCCTGCAGATCAGATATGAAAGTGCTATCAATAGAAAAATCTTGATATATCTTCCATTCCTAGGACTCTTATAATTAAATTGTTGCAGCAATGCCTGCACTACTATTTGCATGCGGGAGGATGAGTAATGAGAAGAGGATTGCCGGTAATGAAGCGCTTGCCGCTTATCAGCTTTTTGTTAAGTACGCTGATGGCAACGCAAGTCTTCGCAGCGGGTTCCGATGTTTCAGGCGGATCCGGAGTTGCATCGTCACCGTCCATTCAGAGTGTTGCAGCAGGCTCCGGTTATGGAGGGCATTGGGCGGCCAATGCGTTGAACAAATGGTCCAAGGCCGGGTATTTCAACATTTTGTCGAACCCGGTAACGGACCCGAACAAGCCGATCACAAGGGCAGAGTGGGCTGCGCTCCTCGTGAATTGTTCGGCTACCAGGATAGCGGGGCTGCGAATTACAAAGATGTGGCCGAAGACGCGTGGTACAACGGATTCGTCAAGCTGGTCTCGTCAGCCAACATTCTTACCGGATACGACGGTTATTTTCGCCCCCAACGATCCGGTAAACCGGGAAGAAGCGGCCGTATCCCTTCTTAGAACGCTGAGTCTTGCAGGCAAAACTTCTGATCATGCGCAGTCCTATCGCGATTATCGCGAGATGTCGAACTGGATCAAGAACGCCATCGGCGTCAGCAGGGACCGACCTATATGTTCGTGCGAAATCTGCACCTGCTCGACAGCATCTGGGCGCTTGTGCTGCCGGGAGCGCTGCCGATCTTCAACGTTATCTTGATGCTCAACTTCTTCAGAGGCTTGCCGAAGGAACTATCGGAGTCGGCGTTCATTGACGGCGCCGGGTATTGGCAGACACTCTGGCGGATCATCATCCCGCTCTCGATGCCCTCGATTGCTACCGTTACGCTGTTCGCGATCGTCTCGCACTGGAACGAATGGTTCAATGGACTGATCTATATGAACGATCTGAGCCACTATCCGCTAGCCAGCTACTTGCAGACGATCGTCGTCCGTATGGATATGTCTTCCATATCCGACCCCTCGATGCTGCTCTTGTTATCGAAGCTGAACGTCCGGTCGGTTCGCGCGGCGCAGATTTTCCTCGGCATGGTGCCGGTGCTGTGTGTATATCCGTTTCTGCAGCGGTACTTCATGAGCGGCATGACGCTGGGAAGCGTGAAGGAATAAGCGTGCGTGTATACGATTATCTTAATGGCGCTCTATTTGAGCGTCTTTTTGATTTCTTGTCATACATAACATGTCATTGCCAACGCGTCTCTAGTTACTTTAAGGTAACCAACTAAACACTATTTCCGTACTTAAGCATCCCTATGTTCTTTGCTATAATGCTCATGAGAAACTGATGAATTGATTTGATCTATGAGGAGGAGCTTTGCATGAATTATAGAACACTCGGCAAAACAGGCCTGCAAGTATCTGAAATAGGCTACGGAGCATGGGGAATCGGCAAATCCAGCTGGATTGGGGCGAATGACGACGAGTCTATCATCGCTCTAAATCGGGCAATTGATCTGGGATTGAATTTTATCGATACGGCACTTGGTTACGGCAATGGACATAGTGAATCTCTTGTGGGACAAGTCATCAGGCAGCGTTCAGAGAATATCTATGCGGCAACCAAAATTCCGCCAAAAAACGGTCAATGGCCTGCTCAAGCTGGAGTCCCTGTGGAACAAACCTTTCCAGCGGAACATGTTATTGCATGTACGGAACAGAGTTTGAAAAACCTCGGTTTGGAAACAATCGATGTCCAGCAGCTCCACGTTTGGTCGGACGAATGGGTAAATCAAGGGGATTGGCTGGAGGCGGTTCAGAAACTAAAGGAACAAGGAAAAATCCGTTTCTTCGGCATATCCATTAACGATCATCAACCAGAGAATGCGATCAAGCTAATTGAAACCGGTGTGGTGGATACGGTGCAGGTCATTTACAATATTTTCGATCAAAGCCCGGAAGACCGCTTGTTCACTGCGTGCATACAGAATAATGTCGGCGTCATTGTCCGAGTGCCGCTAGATGAAGGCGGTTTAACGGGCAGAATTACACCGGAAACAACTTTCGAAGAAGGAGATTTCCGAAATCATTATTTCCATGGGGATCGTAAACAGGAAGTATATGAGCGAGTGAATGAGATTGCTGCTAATCTTCAAATTCCAGTTGAGCAAATCGCTGAAACTGCATTGCGCTATGTTTTGAGTCATCCTGCTGTTTCTAGTGTCATTCCAGGCATGAGATCCGTTGTCAATGTAGAGCGCAACTGCTTGGTAGGGGATGGACATGGACTATCGAAGGAGTACATCGAGAAGCTGAAAGCAAACCGTTGGATTCGCAATTTTTACAACTAGCAGGAGGTAGATGTGATATGAAGGCTTTGTTTATCGGAGGTACGGGAACGATTAGTTCGGCAATCACCAAACAGTTATCAGAAGATGGGTGTGACATCTATCTCCTTAATAGAGGCAATCGAAATGAGAGCCTCCCTGATAACGTAAAAATCCTTCAAGCAGATATTAACGATGAGGAACAAGTATCGCAGCTTATCCGTCACTTGAACTTTGATGTCGTAGCGGATTTTATCGCTTTTCATCCCGCGCAATTGGAAAGAGACTTCCGGTTGTTCCATGGTAAAACGAAGCAGTTTATTTTCATTAGTTCCGCTTCTGCTTACCAAAAACCTCTATCGGATTATCGCATTACAGAAAGCACGCCGCTTTCTAATCCATATTGGGAATATTCAAGAAACAAGATCGCCTGCGAAGAATATTTGATGAAGAAATACCGTGAAAATGGCTTCCCAATCACAATTGTAAGACCTAGTCACACCTATGATGAGCGCTCCATACCACTTGGCGTACATGGCGCAAATGGAAGCTGGCAGGTAGCAAAACGTATGTTGGAAAACAAACCTGTGATTATCCATGGAGACGGAACTTCGCTTTGGACGATGACGCACAATCGCGATTTTGCGAAGGGCTTCATCGGTTTAATGGGCAATATTCATGCAATCGGGGAATCGGTGCACATTACTTCCGATGAAACCGTCACTTGGAATCAAGTTTACGAGGCGATAGCCGATGCTCTTGGGGTAAAGCTTCAAGCCGTCCATGTTTCATCTGAGTTTCTGGCTGCTTGCAGCAAGCAGGATTATCGAGGCGGGCTGATTGGAGATAAGGCGAATTCCGTTGTCTTCGATAATTCTAAGGTGAAAAGACTCGTTCCGGGATTTGTAGCAACAACTCGCTTTGATCAAGGGATTAAGCAAACGGTGGATTACATACTAAGCCATCCCGAGCATCAGAAAGAAGATATAGAATTTGATCAGTGGTGCGATAAAGTGATTCATGCATTGCAATTGGCTGCAGCATCCATATCAGAATAGCTAATCATGAAGCGAGATGTGAAAGGGAATATCAGATCGGAAAAGGGGCCATCCGCAAAGGATGGCTCTTTAACTTGTTAGCGTAATAACTCATCAGGAGAATCTGGCTCAGTACGCTAAGCTGATAGAATAATGAGTAAGCAGGGGGCAAAGGCCGCGAAAATCGCGGCTTTTTGTATTAAGCGGTCTTTTTTTTATTTCTAAACGGTTTCTCCAGGAACATGCTGATAAAAAACAGTTAAATATAAAAGTTACTTTGTAATGAAATGGGGGAGATGTCACAATTATAGCCATAAACAACAGGAGGCGAATGGCTATAAACAGACTCATCAAATTATTAGGCTCATGTGATCTCTCCGATGTGACTTCATTAAGAGCCTTATATAAAAACGATAACGTTTATTCATACAATGGAGTCACGATAGTTTGCAATGAAACGCATAAATCAAAACCTGAATTTGTAAAGTTTACGCTTCAGATTCCCGCCCAGCTGTTAAGCCTTGAACGCCGCGACAGAACTTTAGATGCATCAACGGCCGACTTTTGTTTGCGGGCTTTTGTTTCTCTTATCGAAAAGATAGATTTGGCACAAGAACATAAGACGGGGAAAGAGAAATTCACGGGCAAAATATACGTTCATGAACCTAACCAAAAAGTCATTGTCCGCAACAGCTGTTTTTTTAAAGATGACATGCTGAATCTTGCGTTGGTCATCCGTTTCCCTGTGCACATGATGGAGAAACGGAATGTTGTTGCAGGCAAATTGTCCGTCAAGATCGTGAGGAAGGAATTAGGAAAGGCGATCAAAGACTTTGTTGACTTCTTCGACAATGATGCCTGCGTTCAATTTAACACCGTGTATCGAAGACAGATGGAGATCAGGGGTTTATTGCAGGAACGGAAGCTGGTATGTTTTATAGCCAACAACAGTGTTCTCCCACGGGGGAAAGGAGACAAACCGCTAGGCAAGGCCGTTCCCTTTATTTCCCCGACTGAAGATGAAATCGAATTTACATTATCGGACGGCTTTGTTATTAAAGGAATGGGGGTTGCCGAAGGCGTTACCGTTATAACTGGAGGAGGCTACTCGGGGAAAAGCACTCTTTTAGACAGTATGCTATCGGGCATTTACAATCATGTTCTGGGGGATGGGCGCGAATACTGCATAACCGAAGAGAGAAGCTGCAAAATCATTGCAGAGGATGGTCGGAGCGTAACTTCCCTGGACATTACGCCTTTTATACGGGATATTCCGCATTCCAATACCAAGGCTTTTCATTCCAATCATGCCAGCGGAAGCACCTCGCAAGCGGCCAATATTGTCGAGGCCGTATCCTTCGGATGCAGAGCATTGCTGATTGATGAAGACCGAACAGCAACCAACTTTATGATACGCGATTCCCGCATGAAGCAAATTATTCAAGATGATCCCATCGTCCCTTTTACGGATCGCGTCCGTCATTTGTATAACAAAGCGGGGGTTTCGACCATTCTTATTATCGGCGGAACCAGTGAATATCTGGATTTGGCTGATCATGTATACATGATGAAAAACTATACCCTGCATAACTTTAATAGCGAGTTAAAGCCGTTCAGACAACATTCATATGAATTCTACGAAAGAGAAGATGAGCATGAGGTACAGTGGAAGCTGGAGAGATGGGTGAAAACAGACTCTCTTTCCACCTTCAAAAGAGATGCGGAGAGTAATCGGATCTTTGAATATGTGAATGTCGGCACTAATACGATTCATCTGGGCACAGATACGGTGGATGTTTCTCGCTTGGATACGATCATTTCACAACAGCAATTAGCGACAATTGCATATATTATCCGATATTTGGCCAACCGGACGAGGGAGCCGAAATTTAATCTATACCGTTCCGTTCAAGAAGTATTCGCCTTTCTCTCCGAACAAGGGCTTGATGCCATATATTCCAACAGCTTCGACATTCCTCATGACCTGGAATTACCCACATTGCACGACGTTTTGTTTTCTTTCTCCAGGATGAGTTCTCCGGTGTATGAGTAAAAGCCGCCATATTCGCGGCTTTTTTCTATGTGCAGGTTTCTCCAAGAATCCATATCGAATACACACATTGGACACACGAACCACCTATACTTCAACTTGTAGAGCAAATGGAGGTGCGAATGAATGATAAGAATGCCGAATTTCGGGTAAACCTGTGATATACCATTGCGGTTCCGCAAGTGTCAAAGGAACCTTTGCCAGAAAGAGGCGGGATTCAAATGAAGCGAAGCATTTTATTAGTGGAAGACGATATTCTCATGCGGGAATTTATAACGGATTATTTTAGAAAAGAGCAATGGGATGTCCATGAAGCAGAGAACGGAAAGGTTGCGCTAGAGTTGTTCGAGCAAATCTCTGTCGACTTGGTTGTCTTAGACATTATGATGCCGGAGATGGACGGCTGGCCCGTATGCAGACGGATCCGCGAGAAATCGGACATACCTATTATTATGATTACGGCAAGGGCAGAGGACGAAGATCAATTGATGGGCTTTGAACTGGGAGCTGACGAATACGTAACGAAGCCGCTAAGCCCGAGGGTGCTGGTTGCCCGAGCAAACGCTTTAATGAAGCGAACAGAACGAACGGTAGGGCGGGAAGCGGAGCTTCTGGAGTACGGTGAATTATCGGTAAATCGGGATGCTCATACGGTTACGGTGGCAGGGCAACTCATTAACCTGTCGCCCAAGGAATACGATCTGCTGTTGTTCCTGATCAAGCATGAAGGCAAAGTTCTGTCACGCGAATTTATTCTGAATGCGGTATGGGGATACGAGTATCTTGGAGATTTGCGAACCGTGGACACGCATGTCAAGAAATTAAGAGCCAAGCTTGGGGATTCCGGCAAGCTGATTGCGACCGTTATCCGATCCGGTTACAGGTTTGAGTCATAAGCATGAGAAGACATGGCGTAGTCCTCAAGTTGTTCGTCATCACGTCTGCCTTCATTTTGTTTATCTTTACCCTAGTCATGCTGGCAGAAGGGTTATTCTTTGAACGGTTTTACCGGATGTCCCGGATTCATCAGCTGGAATCGTCTATCAATCGCGTAAACGATCAGTATAACGAGGTAAAGGGAAATGAAAGGGAGCTTTCTAATCTGCTCGGGAAGTTCATGAATCAGAATGATACTAGCTCCGTCGTGCTGAATAAAAGCTTTAACAAAGCCAACTTAAATCCGTATTATGTAAAACTTCAGTCAGGTGCAAAGATCATTACCGTTCCGATCCCAACAGCGGGTGCAACAATCAATACCATTCCGCGAGGCGTATCGCTTGACGACAATATGGTTGTGGATGGGATTTTCATGGACGAGAAGGATACGGTGCTTCACCCAATTGCCTTCTGGCCCGATAACTCCGCACCACTTGATCAAGGTTTAGTACGGATTAAAGGAAAGGTATTGGAGTTTTTGTTGCCGGAGCAGCGGTCGTTCAATCCTCTATACCAGGATGCGCTTGTCGACGAAGCCTTACAGGATTGGACTGCATCGGTGGAGAAATACTTGCCCCGACTGCATGCGGGAGAGACGGTATCGAGCGAATGGAAGGATCCATGGAGCGGAGTCGAGTATGCCGTACTCGTAAAATTCCTTACCGATACAGAACAAGATGAACATTATATGTTCGTCATGGCTTCACTTCAGCCGGTAGGAGAAGCCGTTAATATTTTGAAAAAGTACGTCATTTACTTGGCGCCGGTTATCCTTGCACTTGTTCTTGCGTTGTCGCTGATCTATTCGAGAATAGTCTCGCGCCCACTGTTGACTCTTAATCGCTCGGCCGCACGGCTCGCCATGCTTGATTTCACCGATCATCCGGAGATTCGTTCCAAGGACGAATTCGGAGAGTTATCGAAGAATATGAACACCTTATCCCAAAACCTGGATTTGGCACTTCATGAGCTTAGGCTTGCTAACGAACAGCTGCAGGAAGACATGAGAGAAAAACAGAGATCCGAGCAACTACGCAAAGAACTGGTAGCGAACATATCTCACGAGCTGAAAACACCGCTTGGCATTGTAAAAGGGTTTGCGGAGGGGCTGCAAGATGGGGTAGCGGATGACAAAAAAGAACGTTACCTCGCCTTGATCGTTAACGAGACTGACCGGATGAACGCACTTATTATGGATATGCTGGAGCTTTCCAAATTCGAAGTGAAGGCCATCCAGCTGAAGATAGAACGGTTTTCCTTAACCGAGCTCATGAGAGAAGTCACGGGCTCCTTCACGCAGCAGCTGGAGATAAAACATCTGTTGCTAAGACTTCGACAGGACAGAGAAGAGGAGCTGTACGTTAATGCGGATCGTAAACGGCTCGAACAAGTCTTGCTCAATCTGCTCAGCAATGCGATTCGGTACGCCGTGCCTGATAGTACAATCGTTATAGAAATGGAAATGGCAGAAGGCGCAACCATTAAAACCATCGTGGAGAATACCGGTCCTTCAATTGCGGAAGAAGATCTGAGCCGGATTTGGGATCAGTTCTACAGGGCAGAGCGTTCGCGCGACCGCAAATCCGGCGGAACCGGCCTAGGGCTGGCTATAGTCAAACATATTTTGGAGCTGCACGGTAGTATTTACGGGGTTGTTAATACCGGGAACGGAGTCGCTTTTTCATTCCTACTACAAGAAGACAAAGGAGAAATTGATGATGAATAAAAAATCTTTCAGCTTACTGGTCGCATCGTTAGCCATTCTGGTTGTAATAAGCGCATGTGGAAATAAATCGGAAACAGGGAATACAAATACAGTAAATACAGGCACAGTGACAGAAGCCCCGGCATCTAATTCGTCTAGCAGCAATGCCGGAAATGCGGAGGAATCCACAACGCCTGACAATAACGCAGCGTCTAACGCAGCCGGTGACAATGCTAATGAAGACATTCTAATTATCATTGATCAAACCGAGAAACCAATCGAAGGTAACAGCTTTGATTTTGTGGTCAACAAGCGCCCAGAAGGCTACACGCTGTCCAAGATGGAATGGAAATCCGGTAATACCCGTATCGTCAATACCACTCAAGAAGCGATTAAGCACGGTGGCAACGGAGACGACGGATTCTACATCAGCGGGGACGGACAGTTTATGGGCTTCTTCTATCCGGACGAATTGAAGGATCAGAAGGGCGATGTAACATTCACTTTTGTTAATGATGCGGGCAAAGAACTTACTTGGACGAAGACGATCACTTTAAAATAATTCATGTCGGGTGACAAAAACAATATCTCAATAAAGGCCGCGAGTATCGCGGCTTTTTGTATTTATGGGATCAAGTTCTTGTCAAAACCACGTCTTGCTGTAACCTTTTTTAGCCAATGCTCGTCTACCCTAATTGTACGGACAAAATCGACTATAAGAGGTGTACATAATGAAAAAGACTTTCAAGATGATGACGATGACAGCAACGGCGGCAATGATGTTAACTTTTGCGGGGCAGACCTTTGCGGCAACTCCAGGTTTTACGGATTTAGAGAATAATACAGCAAAAGATAAAATCATTTCTTTGCAGCAACGGGGCTTACTCCAAGGAGTTTCGACCAATCACTTCGCACCGCGTTCCATCTTGACAGAAGCACAAGGCGTACAATTGATTGTGAACGCGTTGAATCTCAACCTGGATTTGGTTCGATTCTTCAAAGAGCCTAAAGCATCGGATTACTTCCCGAACGCGCAGGATGATGCTTGGTACGCGAACGCGCTAATTATCGCGTCGGTCAACGGACTCGAACTTCCGAAAGCTCTGAATCCGGATCAGTTCTTGACTCGGGAAGAGTTTACGCATGAGTTAATCCATGCGATCGAAGTGACAGGTAAACTGCCCATGATCAAGCCGGTTGCCGTTGAAATCGCTGATCAAGACCAAATCAACGTGGAATACTCCGGTTCGATCGTACGTGCATTGAATTACGGCGTCATTAAACTGGGGGAGGATGGCAAAGTGAATCCAAAAATGATCATCTCCCGTTCGGAAGCAGCTGAAGAAATCTATAATGCGCTCGAGTATTTGAAGGCACATGCCGCACCGACTGACGAGAATGGCAAATTCTCTTTCTCACAGGGCATTCAATTGATCACAGATGCCACAGGCGTGACGCCGTCCCTGGATCAGGAAGCAGACCCTAACGCGACATTGACTCGTGAGACGTTTACGACGTTGCTCGTTCAAGCCGTAGAGAAGGCAGGCAAGCTGCCGATGATCAACGTCATCCCGGCTGACATTAAAGACGCGGACCAAATCGATATTCTTAACTCAGGCGCCATTCAACGCGCACTTAAATACGGCATCGTGAAATTAAACGCTGATGGCAGCTTCGAGCCAAAAGCCGAAATTACACAAGCGCAAGCAAAGGAAGCCGTGGATAACGCCGTCGCTTACCTGAAGGCACATCCTGCGCCAGTATCCGAGTAATCTACAATAGATCAATCCTATTGAGGTAATGACCTCAGCGAAACTTCGCGAAACGACAAATAGCCCTGGGTGAGGTAACCCCGGGCTATTTGTGATCTATTGGCCATGCACAAAATTCGAATTAGTGTGGCAAACTCTTCTTCGAATCATAGAGTCGAACTCTCCATACGATCATAACTACACCAAGGGACAGCAGGATAATCCCGCTCCAGGCAATCTGTTCAAGACCAATATAGGAGATGAATAAACCGCCAACAAACGTGCCAAGCGTAATGCCCAAATTGCTGAAGGAGACAAATAAACCATTGGAAAACTCAGGTGCGTCGGTCGCAATCGATGTAATCCATAATTGAGAAAAGTTCAGGCCGATCGTTGTGATAATACCCCAAAGCAAGACAAGTACGGCCATGGGAATCGAATATCGGCCGAAAAATTCAACCAACATGTAAATGAATCCGAAAATAAAGGGAAAGATCAGGGCAGCTCTAATCATGTTTTTACTAAACACATATCCGGCTACTAAATTGCCGATCATGCCGCCAACACCATAAACAATCAACATCAAACTGATTTGTTTCCCTGACATATGGGTGATTTGACCCAAGTATTCGGCAAAGTAGCTGTATACGGAGAATATACCGGACATGACTAAAGTAGAAGCGATTAGACTTAACCAAACCTGAGGTCTTCTGAGTATGCCAAGTTGTGCTGAATAGGACATTCTCCCTTGTACAGGCATCGAAGGAAGAAAGGCTACAATTCCTATCATTGCGATTGCATTAATGGCTCCCGAGAACAACAATGCGGACCGAAGGGAAACTACATCCGCGATAAAAGAGGTGACTGGAATGCCAAGCACAAGCCCAGCTGTAACACCCATGAATACTTTACCAACTGCCTTCATGCTCTGATCTTTAATCACCGAATTTGCTGCTGCTATAAAGGCAACCGAGAAATAAACGGGATGAAGAAAGGCTGGTATTATCCTTGCAATGACTAAGATTGGATAGTTAGGAGCAAATGCGCCAACAACACTGCATATAACGAAAACGGAAAGTACAGCAATCATCATTTTCTTATGATTGATCCCCGAGAACAACAGCGTCATAACCGGGCCAAATAACGCGATGACCAGTGCGAATAGACTGACCAGCAAACCAGCTTGAGAAGCGCTGATCCCATAAACATTCGAAACTTGAGGCAAGATTCCGACGATGCCAAGCTCTGTATTGATAATTCCAAATATGCCGAAGGTGATCATAAATAATCGGAACATTCTAGGTTTCCCCTTTTCTTGAATCTAATTAATCGAACTTTACGTTCTTGCCGCGAAGCAACAAACCTAGTTTAATACGAACGCCCGATAGGCAGCAGTAAGATAGATTACAATGAAAATTTATCATTCCTGAACAAATCGAACAGCGATCCGGCGATTACGGACTCAAAAAAAATAGCGACTGAACAGGAAACTACTGTTCAATCGCTATTTTCATTCTAAAGTTGTGGTATCCGAGCGTGAATGGCTGCTCGTGTACTTAGCCCATTTTGATTCCAATCGTTGCATTGTCATCCGGTGTTCCAAGCCAGTAGCCGTAAGCGATAGCGACTTGAACAAAATGCTGCAAAACTTCTAGCGAAGGAGGGCCTGGCTGAACCGTATCAATTGGACGGCCGATTTCAACGAAGAAATCTCCCATTTTCGCAGTCGAAGCGACTACCAATTTGACAGTTTTATCCGTGGAATTTCTCCAAGCGTGCTTCACGTGGCCAGGAATATCAACCGTTTGTCCAGCTTGAACGGTTTGCCAGCTGTCATTTGTAAAGGCTTCGAGTTGACCCTCGAGAACGACAAAGGTTTCGCGGTCATCGTGGCTATGAACTGGAACGACAACGCCTGGCGGAACTTCGGCTTCCATAAGGCTGTAATCCCGATTATTCGCTAAGTCAGTCAAAAGTTTGATACGTGGTCCCATAACATCTAAAAACGTCGACATAATCGTATTCCTCCATATTGTGTAATGTATTGTGTGTTCCTTTCATGCTTCTTATCATACCCGCTGCGTTCTTTCGTTTCAGTAATCTATTTCACAAGAACCAATTATGATGTGATCTTAGGTGCTTTTATGATGAATGCAGCAATTGAATGGAGGTGATATTACTCAATAGCGAATTGAACGAGGAGGACTTATGTGGAGCATTTCGAGGCGATTATTATTGGTTTCGGAAAAGGCGGGAAAACATTGGCCGCAGCTTTGGCTGACCGAGGTAAGAAAGTTGCAGTGATCGAACAGTCCAAGATGATGTACGGAGGCACCTGTATCAATATCGGCTGCATTCCGACAAAGGCGCTGGTGCATCATTCAAAGCTTTCCCAATTGAAGAGACTATCGAGTTTCGAGGATCAAGCCACAGAATACCGTTCAGCCATTGACAAGAAAACGAAGTTGATCGCTGCCTTGCGGCAAAAAAACTTCGAAAACCTCGATAAGAAAGAAACGGTAACTCTCTATACGGGCAAAGCTTCTTTTGCATCCCAGCATGAAATATCCGTTCGGACGGAGATCGGCAATGTGATGCTGCATGGCGAGCAAATCTACATTAATACTGGAGCCACTATTATCATGCCCGATATTGACGGGATCCAGGAAAGTAAACATGTCTACACGAGTACTTCATTAATGCAAGAGACAGCCCTTCCTAAGCGCCTCGTTATTATCGGTGCCGGTTATATCGGATTAGAATTTGCTTCCATGTATGCCGGTTTTGGTTCCGAGGTTATCGTTCTGGACACGCATCGCGACTTGCTCGAAAGGGAAGATCGCGATATTGCGCAAGCTGTACGAAGCTCATTAGAGAACAAAGGAATAACATTTCATAACAACGCAACGATTGAATCCGTGAGAGATGCGGAACACGGCGCAATCGTTACATATGAAGAAGCCGATCAAAAACGGAAAGAAACAGCGGATGTTATCTTGGTTGCAGCTGGGAGGAAACCGAATATAGATGACTTGAAGCTCTCGAACGCAGGAATTGCGATTACCGACCGAGGCGCAATCCAAGTGAACGAGCATTTGCAAACAACTGTCCCACACATCTTTGCGATGGGTGATGTTGTGGGCGGGCTGCAGTTCACCTATATTTCGTTGGATGACCAGCGGATAATCATGGACCATTTGTATGGAAACAAACGTCGGACAACCCAAGATCGTCACCCCTTCCTTATTCCGTCTTCATCGACCCGCCGTTGTCTCGTGTAGGATTAACGGAACAAGAAGCTATCGCAGCTGGACATGAAGTGAAAATTGCGCTCTTGCCAGCCGCAGCCATACCTCGAGCCAGATTGAGCGAAGAGACGGAAGGATTCTTAAAAGCGGTCGTCGATGCACAAACGGATCGAATCCTAGGCTGTACGTTGTTCTGTGCTGACTCTCACGAGATGATAAATGTCGTTCAAGTCGCAATGGTAACTGGACAGCCTTTTACCTTCTTAAGGGATCATGTTTTTACGCATCCTTCAATGAGCGAATCCTTGAATGATCTATTTCAATTGATTTCACGCTGATATCGAACGTTGTGTAAGCTAGATTACAGAAATATGTCGCATGCTGCGCTAAGATGGGTACATAACAAGGAGGAATGCACAATGAACAGAATTGAAAATGAAGCGCAATTCCAAGAGCAAATCGGTCAAGATAGCTATACGATCATGAAGTTCGACGCAACATGGTGTCCGGATTGCAAAAATCTGGATCGTTTTATCGGAGATATCATCAGTGAGAATAGCGACAAATCCTTCTTCGCCGTCGACTCGGAACAATTCGAGACGCTCGCAGAAAAGTATGACGTTAGAGGAATTCCAAGCTTGCTTGTATTCAAGAATGGGGAGAAATTGGACCATTTGCATAGCAAATTCGCAAAAACACCAGCCCAAATCAGGGAATATCTGAGTAAGCTAGATACGCCTTCAGGAGATCAATAAGCAAAAAACGCGTAACCATACAGATAAGCTTTCGTTTTCGGTTCAGGCAGAGGAGACTATTTATAACTCCCTGCCTGATTTTCATATCCCGGCGTACGGAGGGTACAACATGCAGGACGTGTTTCATGAGGGCGAACGTATCGTTCAGCGTTTAACAGGAGAAGGTTGGATTGCCGAGCAGAATTCAAAAATGATCAGCAGCCAGTTTTCGAATGGGATCATAAACTTTCTCAAAACGCAGCAGTTCGCGGTCATTTCCTACAAAGACCAGAAAGGCAGTGTTTGGGTGACTTTCCTTTCCGGTGAAGCTGGCTTCATAAACGTGCTTGATGAGCAGAGAGCGGAGATTCAAGCTGGATTGATTGTCGGCGAATCCATCGCGATGCATGAGCCACATCAGATCGGGTTGCTTATTATCGATACAGAACGAAGAATCAGAGTACGCATTAACGGGATCGCCACTCGAGAACAAGATCGTTTTGTTGTAGTTGCGCATCAGATCTACGGGAATTGTCCGAAGTATATTCAGAAGCGGGAACTACTTACCGATCAGAACACCAATGGGGCATTCATATCCGAACATCGGAATAACCGCTTGGACCGAGCGCAGGAAAACTGGATTTCAACAGCAGACACATTCTATATAGGCACCACGAATGATAAAGGAGAGATGGATGCCTCCCATCGCGGCGGGAATCCGGGGTTTATTCATGTCCTCAACGCGGAGACGCTGTTGATACCTGATTATCAGGGCAACTCGTTGTACAACACGTTGGGAAATATCCAGTCCAACCCCTCAACTGGACTTTTATTTATCGATTATGACCATGGTCATTTGCTTCAATTGACTGGGGTAGCGCGTTTAATTTGGGAGGAAGCAGAGGCCGATTCCTTTTCAGGTGCAGGATTATTAGTTAGATTTGAAATCAGACAAGTACTTCAATTGAATAACGCCACCGAACTACGGTGGGGGGAGATGGAATTGTCTCCTTATAACCCTATTGCAAAGAATTGATCCGTTTCAAATTCGATTCAGTAAAATTGTAAACATAAGGAGAGAAAGTCATGATTAACTTGTACCCGGCGGAGTCGAGACACTCCTTCGACCTAGGTTGGCTGAAAGGCAGCCATAGCTTTTCATTTGGTAACTACTTTGATGAGGAGAATACATCGTTTGGCCCGATGCGCGTCATGAACGATGATACGATTTCACCTAAACGTGGTTTTGGCGCTCATCCGCATAGCGACATGGAGATTCTTTCCATTGTTCTAGATGGAGCTCTCCGTCATGAGGACAGCTTAGGAAACGTAATGGTGACGAAATTCGGAGGGGTACAGCGAATGTCTGCTGGTACTGGAGTGGTGCATACCGAACATAATCCTTCGGATACCGAAGACGTCACGCTGCTTCAGCTCTGGTTCGAGCCGGAAAGAAGAGGGTTAGCGCCGTCTTATGAGACGACGAATTATGATCCGAATTCGCTTACCGGCCGATTGCTGCCGATCGCTTCCAGCGATCGGGTCGAACATTCGGTCGCAAAATTGCATCAGGATATGACTGTTTATCTAAGTAAACTGGAAGCTAGCTCAACGCTGTCATTTAAGCAGCAACCGGGAAGAAAGGTGTTCTTATTCGTCATTGAAGGGCGGCTCGAGGTAGCAGGCACGAACGATGCGAAGACGCTGCTGTCCAGACGGGATTCCGCGCGCATCGTGAATGAAACGGTTTTGAAGCTTGAAGGAGCACAAGGAGCAGATGAAACGTTCTTTATGTTGATTGACTTGCCTTAAGGAGGAGCCATAATGGCCAGATTTTTGATCAAGCATGCTGTAGGCGGGCGGACGTTCGTAGATACAGACGCTAATCCGCAGATTCAATTTAAAGTGACGGCCCAAGATAACGATAGAAAACAGATCACCGTTTTTCTTCCAGAGGGAATGGAAATGGAAATTGCTGAATTGCTCAAGTGGAGACAAGAACTGAATGTATTTATTTTTGACGAGCTTGACAATGGGCTTCAGCAGAAAACGTGGTTTTATTCAGGAGATGGCGAATTTCATTATAATGAGACCGATAGAGTATTAAGTATCGGCAGCAGTCGCGATATTCGTTATTTGCCTTCCAATTTCCTAGAGTAGAACCAGAGTAACAATAGACTTAAACGGAAGAGATGGTTGCTCAAGTCGGGACAACCATCTTTTTTGTTTATCAAGGTTGCGCGACGATCTACAGCTATTCTAGGTCTCAGATGAATGCTCTGTTCATATTCATACTAAGACGGTTGAACTTGCAAGGAGGGAGAGCTACGGATATCCATGGAAGTGCAGTATAAGAAAATGAACGTCGAAGGGACCGAAGTCTTTTTTCGCGAAGCAGGGAATCCGCGGAACCCGGCGATTATTCTTCTACATGGATTTCCGAGTTCTTCTCATATGTTTCGGGATTTAATACCGCTATTGGCCGATTGCTATTATGTCATTGCACCAGACTATCCCGGATACGGAAACAGCAGCATGCCCTCATTGGATGAGTTCTCATATACGTTTGAACATCTTTCATTGGTAATCGAACAATTAATTAATGGACTTTGCATACCGCAGTATATTTTATATTGTCATGATTACGGGGGCCCTGTCGGTTTCAGGCTCGCTATCCGACATCCAGAACGGGTATTGGGTTTTGTGATCCAGAACGCAGTTGCGCATGCTGAAGGGCTTGGGCAACCATTTGACTTGTTTAAGGCGCTTTGGGCGGATCCAAGTCCAGAGAACAAGGCCGCGTTTGCCGCGCTTGTCGATGTTCATTTCACCAAGAAACAATATACCTATGGCGCATGCGATCTTTTTCGAATTAGTCCGGACGGTTATATCATGGACCAGTGTTTCCTCGATCGACCGGGCAATGCCGCGATTCAGTTGGCATTAGGCTATGATTACCGAAATAACGTGGAGCAGTACCCGAGATGGCAGCAGTATTTAAGGACCTATCAGCCACCGACCTTGATCGCCTGGGGAAAGAACGATTTTATATTCACCTTAGAGGGGGCATATTCGCTCGCACGGGAACTAACATGTGTCGAACTCGTGCTGTTATGTGGCGGGCACTTTGTCCTCGAGGAAGAGAGCTTCACGGTTGCTAGATTAATCAAATCATTTTTTTGTCGGGTTTACGGATTTTAGCATACCCTTTTAAACACAAATGAAACGGATGGCGTTCAGCCGATCCGTTTTTTTGCGTTGCGCAATTAGGGATAAATTGTATTTGACGTTAACTAACATTCTATAGTAACATACAAAAAGTAAGAAGCTTAATAAATAATAAGTGCGTTTATCGATATAAACGTAAACGGAGTAAATTCCGAATAAAAATTGAAAGAAGGATTACGATTATGTCCACAGTTTTGTATATCACCGCACATCCGAATGAAACCGAAGCTTCGTATAGCTTGGCGGTTGGCAAACAATTTCTTGAAGCCTACCAAGCAGCCAATCCAAACGACGATATCGT
This sequence comes from Paenibacillus taihuensis, assembly GCF_003386535.1. Classification (GTDB taxonomy): domain Bacteria; phylum Bacillota; class Bacilli; order Paenibacillales; family Paenibacillaceae; genus Paenibacillus_Z; species Paenibacillus_Z taihuensis. Next base: position 165,036 of record NZ_QTTN01000004.1, on the reverse strand, counting down.
TCATCTAGATCTGTTCAAAATGGATATCCCGCGTCTCGATGCTGACGTATTTAGCGCTTGGGAGAAGTTGGGATCCGGGACGGCATTCAATGAACTATCGAACGCGGAACAAACGAAGGTCGCTCGACTCGGCGAGTTGGTTGATCAATTCGTAGAAGCAGATAAATACGTATTCGTTAACCCGACATGGAACTTCTCGTATCCTCCAGTACTGAAAGCCTACATTGACTCGATTTGCGTTGCTGGAAAAACATTTAAATATACGGATAAAGGTCCTGTGGGTCTTCTAGACAACAAAAAGGCCATCCACATTCAAGCTAGTGGCAGCGCATTGTCTCCAGGCTCCGATTATGCTGATTTTGAAATTGGCCATCGTCATCTGGACGTTATTATGAAATTCATTGGCGTTCCAAGCTTTGAGGCTATATTCGTAGAAGGCATGGCGGCAGCGGCAGATCAAGCTCGTCAAATTAAAGAGAATGCCATTCAACAAGCTTGGAACCTTGCAAGAACATTCTAACTATTGAGGGAGTCATGTTAACATGATCCAGCTTCTTAAAAAAATCTTCAGCTCTAATAAAGACGATGGCCGCAAGCATAAAGTGTTGTATATAACGGCTCATCCCAAGAATCCAGAGCATTCATATAGCATGTCCGTTGGCGCTGCGTTTATAGAGACGTATAGAAAAGCAAATCCTAACGACGAAGTCATTCACCTTGATCTTTATAAATCGAACATACCGGAGATCGATGCCGTTGTATTGAACGGTTGGAAGAAAGCGGGGGAAGGCAAGTCATTATCCGCTGCAGAACAGATCAAAATCAATCGTTTAAACGAACTCGTGGATCAATTTGTGGAAGTGGATAAATATATTTTTGTGAACCCCATTTGGAACTTCTCATTTCCGCCCGTGTTGAAGGCCTATATCGATTCGATCTGCGTAGCGGGGAAGACATTCCAGTATGTCGCAGGCAAAGGTCCGGTTGGATTATTAGAAGACAAAAAAGCGGTTCATATTCAAGCCAGCGGAAGCGTATTGTCGCCTGGATCTGACTTTGCCGCTTTCGAGATGGGGCATCGCCACCTGAACGTGATCATGAAATTTCTTGGTGTTCCAAGCTTGGAAGGGATCTTTGTAGAAGGCACCGCATCAGCTTCGGATCAAGCAAAGACGATTATAGACAAAACAATCCGAAGAGCGCGTGAGATTGCGAAGACGTTCTAATGCATGAAATGAATTCAAGCCGGGTCGACAAAATCGATCCGGCTTGTTTTAGGCTTTATGTGTTTATGTTCAGTCATACCGATAATGTCTGACTCCAATCTTGAACGGCATGCCCATCGAGGAACTTCTCGCAGTCCATGGCTGCCATACATCCGCTTCCTGCAGCAGTAATTGCTTGACGATATTTACTATCTTGGACATCGCCGCATGCAAATACACCAGTGATATTCGTCTCGGAAGTCCCCGGTTTTACATTAATATAGCCAATCTCATTAATGTCGATTTGCCCATTTAAGAATCCCGTGTTTGGTGTATGACCGATGGTAACAAATACACCATCTGTCTCTATCACTTCTTCATTCCCCGTAGCATTGTTCAATACTTTAAGACCTTTTACGCCACTCTCGCTTGCAATAACCTCTAAAGGTACTTTATTAAGTCCCCATGTGATCTTACTGTTATTCCGTGCACGATCTTGCATAATTTTCGATGCTCGGAGCTCCTCACGGCGATGTACAAGGTGAACCTCCGTTGCGAACTTTGTTAGAAAGTGGGCTTCCTCCATTGCAGAGTCTCCACCTCCGACCACGATTATTTTTTTGCCACGGAAGAAGAATCCATCGCAGGTAGCGCACGTGCTGACACCACGTCCGATATTTTCTTGCTCCCCCGGAATCCCCAGATACTTCGCAGAAGCACCGGTAGAAATAATAATCGACTCGGCTAGCAGCTCCTCGCCTCCTTCAATCACTACTTTAAAGGGGCGATTACTCATTTCCACTTGATTCACCCAACCCGTCCGAAAAGCAGCCCCAAAGCGTTCAGCTTGTTTACGCATGTTAGCGATGAGATCCGGTCCCATAATCCCTTCCGGGAAACCTGGGAAATTCTCGACTTCGGTGGTGGTGGTCAATTGTCCCCCTGGTTCCGGACCTTCGATAATAATCGGATCTAAATTGGCACGAGCTAAATAAATAGCGGCAGTAAGCCCCGCTGGACCGGTACCAATGATAATGACTTTATTCATCGTTGTACGCCTCCGTTCATGCATGAATGCAAATTTAAACCATCCGAAATAGGATGAATCATTCATTTGTGTTTTATACTTATTCATTTACTGATAATGCTCGGTCCTGGACTACATAATATAAATGTTTACTTGTTCGTGAGAAACAGGATACGAGGTGCTTAAATGATACAGTTCAGAGACGTAGTCAAGAAATACAAAGATAACAATCTTGTGCTGAAAGGAATAAATTTGGAAATAAAAAGAGGCGAGTTAGTCACGTTGATCGGTCCAAGCGGCTGCGGAAAAACAACAACCATGAAGATGATTAATCGACTGGTCGAGCCCACTTCGGGCAAAATACTTGTTGATGGACAGGATATCTCGAAAATCAATCCAATTGAACTCCGTAGGAATATCGGATACGTCATCCAGCATATCGGCCTCTTTCCTCATATGAAAATCAAGGATAACGTGGAAATCGTCCCAAGATTAAAAAAAATGGATAAGAGTGCCTATGAACGCAGGACTGACGAGTTGATGGACCTGGTCGGTCTTAATCCGAGTTTGTATAAAAACCGTTATCCGTCGGAGTTAAGCGGGGGGCAGCAGCAAAGAATAGGCGTCATCCGCGCGATGGCGGCGGAACCATCCATTATTTTGATGGATGAGCCGTTCAGCGCACTCGATCCCATAAGCAGAGAGCAGCTTCAAGATGAACTTATCCGCTTGAATGAAGAAGTAAAGAAGACGATCGTCTTTGTTTCACACGATATGGACGAAGCGTTGAAAATAGCCGATCGCATCGTTCTTATGAAAGACGGGGAAATCGTCCAAGCGGACACGCCGGAGTACATCATAAGGCGCCCCGAGAATGATTTCGTTCGCACTTTTATCGGTGAAGAGCGTTTAAGCAAGTCGGCAAAGTTATCGGTAGAAGACGTAATGCTGCTTAGTCCGGTAACTGTTTATTTGACAAGAGGTCTGGCATACGGAGCAAAGCTGATGAGAAAGCACCATGTGAATGGATTGCTTGTCATCGACAACAACCGAGTGCTTAAGGGTTTAGTCACGAAAGAAATGCTTGAAGATCAATTTCGGCAAGAGGAGCTTGTCTTGCAGGATATTATGAATGCCAATATTGTAACTGTTCCTGTCGGTACAGGCGTAATCGAAGCCGTGGATCTCATGAAGCTGCACGGAATTCACAACCTGCCAGTAACAGATCACAGCGGACAACTGGCTGGGTTGATTACAAATTCTTGTTTGATTAATGCATTGTTGAAACAGCTCTAATACGGAGGCGGCCATGAATATTTGGGAAGTGTTTATCAACCGTAGAGAAGATATCCTTCACGCGACTTTGGAACATATACAGATTTCTTTAATCGCGCTAATCATAGCGATTATGATCTCGATTCCTTCAGGACTGTTGTTGACTCGGGCCCCTAAATTGGCTCCTCTAGTTATCGGAATAGCATCTCTTTTTCAGACCATTCCTAGTTTAGCTTTACTGGGTTTCATGATTCCCATATTCGGGATTGGCTTTACTCCAGCCATCGTGGCTCTGACTGTTTATGCCGTTCTGCCGATAATCAGGAATACATATACAGGGGTCATGAATGTGGAAGCGCCCATTAAGGAAGCTGGCATTGGCATGGGGATGACCAATTTACAGGTCATGTTCAAAGTAGAGCTTCCATTAGCGCTGAATGTCATCATGGCGGGAATCCGCACTGCTGCAGTCATGATTATTGGTGTAGCTACTCTCGCTTCACTCATTGGAGCTGGGGGACTCGGAGATTTGATTTTTCGTGGCATATCCACCGTCAATACGGAATTGATCTTGGCGGGCACGATTCCGGCAGCCTTAATCGCACTTTTATTCGATTATTTGTTAGGACGAATGGAGAAGACCATTATACCTCGTGGGCTTAGGAATAGAAAACGGAAATCGAGGATGGCCAGGAGTGTTGATATCGCTCTATATTCGTTGTTGCTTTTAGCTTTTGCAGTAGGCATTATGATGCGTTTCGGACAGTCTGGTGGATCCGATACCATAGTCGTAGGCGGAAAAGCTTTCACAGAGCAGGATATTCTGGTCCAATTGATGTCTTCGTTGATTGAAGCAAAAACGGACCTAAAGGTCGTTCGTAAACCTTATTTGGGAGGCTCGGCGGTTACTCACAACGCGCTTATCGGAGGGAACATTGATCTATATCCTGAATATACCGGAACAGGTTGGACGGAGATCCTAATGAAGCAGCCGGTCGGTGGAAATCCAGAACTCACTTATCAGAAAGTGAAACAAGCCTATGAAGAGCAATTCAAAGTGACTTGGTTGAAGCCATTAGGGTTCAACAACACTTATTCTCTGGCCATGAGAAACGAAGAAGCACAAGAACTCGGCGTCTCCACGATTTCAGAATTATCGCGTCATGCTCCAAATCTTGTATTTGGAGCGACGCAAGAATTTCTGGAGAGACCTGATGGATACAAAGGCTTGCAGACTGCATACGGAATAAAATTCAAAGGGACAAAGGGATTAGATCCCGGATTAACTTATGCTGCTGTAAGAGATGGAAAGGTCGACGTTAATGACGCCTACTCCACAGATGGACGTATACCGGCATTTCACTTAAAGGTTATGGTGGACGATAAACAGTATTTCCCGCCCTATTATGCTGTCCCCATCATTCGTGACGATACGTTGAAAGCTCATCCGGAGCTCGAGCAGACACTTAATCAACTTGCAGGTAAACTCGACGACAAGGTTATGGCCGAATTAAATGCAAAAGTAGATCTAGAAGGCCAGAAAGCACGTGAGGTGGCTGAAAACTGGCTAAAATCCGCGGGGTTAACCCCGTAGCAGCGTGCCACTAATCAAGTGCTTAATCGTTCGTATAAAGATAACAGCAATAAAAAATGTAACCAGGATGAGAATGAAAGCCGAAAGCACCTTCAACGGCCCGCTGGTTGCAAGTAGAGCATATTTTAAAGATGCACTGCTAAGAGCAGCCATCGGAAAGCTTAATGCCCACCAGGCTGTGCCAAACGGAATGGATTTATGGGAAGCCTTAGGGAATAGCACTATGAATAGGAAAAGCCCGAAATAAAACAAAATGGAGGCAACCAAATCAATAGACTTTGTCGTATCTACATAGGCCAGAAAGCCGACTTCAAATGGAGCAATCAAAATCAACAATGATGGTGCCATGGCCGCAGCCATAGGTTCGTAGTGTATTAAACGGGCAATGATAATCGTCATGAAAATAAGGGCCGAAATGCCTCCTATTGCAAAACATAACATGTTCAATTCATGAACCCATGCAAACGACATTGTTACGGACGTAACTGGCACATTTAATGTAGCCACAACCGGAATTAACATGGCGGGGACAGCATGAAGCAGATCTTGTTTAGCTTTGAATAAACGAGACACCATGAAATAGCTTAATAATAAGGTTAAACAGGTACCTACAATCCATAATGCTTGGCCAAGAAGTTGGCTGTAGGATGAAATGAATGAAGAAAGAAGCAGGATTCCTACAGTGAATGCCCCAAAGAAATTACCGGCTACAGGGTTAGAAAATTCAGAATAAACAACCTGGGGATATTTGACCCACTTTATCGTGTACAGTATACACAGAAGTACAAATATAAGGATGCCTAAGAAACCAATTAGTTCTGAAATCAACGGTGAGGTTCCAAACAATTTATGGGATAACCTCCAAGCAAACGAAAGTCCGAGTATTCCCATAACGGAACCAAAAGAGTTGATAGATAAATATTGCAGAGAATTTTGATTTGTTTTTTCCATTTCTATTGATCCCAATTGCGATACCCCTTTCCTTTATAAACTGATATTTAAGTAATTTGCCCAAGATATTCAGCAAAATCACCGCTGATGTGAGAATAAACCTAGTTTAATGTGAATTGTATGTTGGTTTCAGTAAGCTACATTACAAAGCATCAATCGTTTACTGTTGAATGGATTAGCGATTATTATTTAGGAAAAACTAACGTGGCAATCCTTAAGAATGCAGGAGGAGGCGGGCACCTCAGAATGTTAGATAAACGATATTACTTATCAAAAATGAGCATTTTTGATGTACTGACTCCCGATGACTTAGATGAACTCGATCATATATCCCCAATGACACATTTCGATACTGTTCCTAAAGGGACTATCATACAGAAGCCCGAGACCGCTCAAGACGGACTGTATTTTATTAAAGAAGGAAAAGTGCGTTTATATAAAATAACTCCGGAAGGAAAGCAATTTACGGTGGTGATTCTGGGTAAAGGGAACGTCTTCGGGGAAATAGACACTTTTTCATTTGGAACGAATGGTTATTACATCGAGACGATGGATGAAACATTGATCTGTTCGGTGCCTAAACTAAAATTTGAAGAATTCCTCGCTGGACGGCCTTTGCTTGCTATGAAAATGTTATCGGAATTGAGTATGGTGCTTAAGGATAAGGATGAGATGCTCGAAAAGTTAGCCCTTGGTGATGTCCGAGAGCGCATCCTTCATCTATTATTCAAGCTATCCGAACGATTCGGAGTCGAGGATGAGGGGAATATAAGAATCGACGTGCCGATCACACACCAGGATATAGCGAATATGATAGGCGCTACTCGCGAGGCGGTTTCTGTTATTTTGAAGACGCTTGAGAAGAACCATATTATTCAAACGGGGAGAAAATCGATTTCCATCTCGCCCTTGAAAGTAGCGGAAATACTCGAGCTAACTTACTCATAAAGTAAAAAAGCCAATAAGTCGCTCTCATTTAATGCTAAAAGCAGCTTCCAAAGCGGGAGCTGCTTTTAGTTATTGTACCGTTTGTAATCTAAATTACAGATGAAATTCGGCATTTTGAGCTATGATGACCACAGGAGGGATACAACGGAGCATGGAAACGAGGTTCAGCATATCTCAAATTAAATTATTCGAATCGCTTTCGGCGGAGATCATTTATGAGATGAATCAGGTCTTGAATGATTCAAATCTTATAATGAAGCCGAAAAACTACATCATACAAACACCCGTCCATGAGAAGAATGGTTTATTTTTCATCATTTCCGGTAAAGTTCGATTCTATAAAACCAACCCAGCCGGTAAGGAATATACGGTTTGCATTCTTGACGATGGGGGCGTGTTTGGCGAAGTTGAATCGTTTTCATTAGGCAATAAAGGAACATATGTGGAAACAATGGAAGGAACAATGTTCTATAGAATGCCGAATGAACACTTCGAGCTTCTTATAACTAAATATCCAGAGCTTTCTTTACCCTTCTTAACTGAAATAAGCAGGCGATTGCGACTTCAGGATGAATTGGTTGAAAAACTGGTGTTTAGAGATCTTCGAGGTAAAGTACTTTACTTTCTCAATAGACTTTCCAATAAATTTGGTGTTGAAGAAGATGGATACCAAAAAATCGATATACCGCTCACACATCAAGAACTGGCTAATATGATTGGTGCTACGAGAGAAGCAGTGTCGCTTATCTTACAGGAACTATCTAACGAAGGAATACTCAAAACTAGCAGAAAAATGATCATGATTCATATTGAAAAAGCAATGAAAGAATTGACTTGATTGCTGCAATTCACATTTGACAATACATTTGATTTCAAGGGAGCGAATATAGAATGGGTAAATTTGAGGGCAAGGTAGCAGTCGTCACTGGAGGAACAAGCGGTATCGGTCTTGCGACGGCACAGCGCTTCGTTGAGGAAGGGGCGCATGTATTCATTACTGGACGTCGACAAAGCGAATTGGATGCGGCCGTGAAATGGATTGGGAAGAGAGTGACCGGCATTCAAGGTGATATCTCTAATCTGGGTGATTTGGACAAGCTCTTTGATGCCGTGAAGCAGGAGAAAGGACACCTGGATTTTCTTTTCGCAAACGCCGGGCTTGGCAGTATCCTGCCTTTGGGTCATATTACGGAAGAGCAGTACCGCCTGACCTTCGCTGTTAATGTTAAAGGAACCTTGTTTACCGTACAAAAAGCACTGCCACTATTTCCAAACGGTACTGGCTCGATCATCTTGACGGGCTCTACAGCGGGCACGATCGGCGATGCAGGATTTAGCGTCTACGGAGGATCCAAGGCAGCTCTTCGCCAGATGGCGCGGAACTGGATCATGGACTTGAAAGGCACCGGAATACGGTTAAATGTTCTGAGCCCTGGCATGGTCCACACGCCTGCTTATGACGATTTGTTTGGCGAAGCGCTGGATCAAGTCCTTGCTTCCGCCAAGGATAACGTTCCGATGGGCCGTGTGGGAAAGACGGACGAGATCGCGAGCGCCGTCATGTTTCTGGCCTCGGAGGAGAGCAGCTATGTAAATGGCATCGAACTTTTCGTAGATGGCGGCATGGCACAAATCTAAATTTAATCATTTAAGTCGTTATCCGAACATTATGATTAATATCAGATCAGGCAGAGGAATTTATTTCTCTGCCTGATTTTCATTGGGATGCTGAAACTCTCCCTAAATTTCAAATGAGGAATAAGGAGTTGTTGACAAATGATAAGCGTGTATCAGGAAGAGTCTAGAAACTCATCAAACCTTGGTTGGCTAAGGGGAAGTCATCGTTTTTCGTTCGAGAATGACTTCGATGAAGAAAATTCATCTTTTGGACCGATGCATGTCTTGAATGATGACACCATTACACCTAAGCGTGGGTTTGGTCCAAATCCCCGTACCGACATGGAGATATTATACATAGTCCTTAATGGGAAACTTCGGCACGCGGACAGTCTAGGGAATGTAATGAATACGAGTTTCGGCAGTGTACAACGCATGTCTGCTGGCACTGGGGTCGTACATATGGAACATAATCCATCTGAAACCGATGATGTAACATTCCTTCAACTATGGTTTGAACCTGAACAAAGAGGTCTTGCACCTTCCTATGAGGCGACGAGTTTTGAAGTTGACGCGCTCTCAGGTCGTTTGTTGCCGATTGCATCCAGCAATGCAATGAAAAACACTGTCGCTAAATTACACCAGAATATGACGGTTTATTTAAGCAAGCTGAAACAAGGCTCGACAATAACGTTCAAACAAGAAGAAGGAAGAAGAGTATTTTTGTTCGTTATCGAGGGACGATTATCCTTATCTAACGAGATAAAAGAGGGAGCGATATTATACAAACGGGATTCCGCGCGCATTGTGAATGAAACGAAGTTGAAAATTGAAGGTGAACACGAAGCGGCTGAAACGTTTTTTATGTTGATTGACTTGCCCTGATGCGCTAAGCGGGTATAAAGCTACACTGCGTTCACTATAATGGATTCTGTACGACTTGAGGGGAAACCAAAAACGGACAATCGTTAAAAAATTTAGCGTTATACGAGGTGCAAGTAAGTGTATCCATTGATAATGTCGTGGGATGTCCCTGCGCTGCTAGTGATGTTCATGCTTGGTTTAATCGCTTCGACATTTGGTGCCATTGTGGGTTTAGGCGGGGGGGTTGTAATCGTGCCCGCGTTGCTCCTGCTCGGCCCATCCATGCTCGGTAAGAACATAGACACGTCACTGGCAGTTGGCGTATCGCTCGGTGCGCTCGTGTTTACATCGTTTACATCAACGCTAACTTTTGTGAAGGAGGGCAAAGTCGACCTTCGCAGTGCGCTATTCTTCTCGTTCTCGAGCGGTCCATTATCCGTATTAGGTGCTAGCCTGACCTCACTGTTCGATCCAGTAATATTCCGGCGAGCCTTCGGATATTTCATGCTTTTCATGGTCATTTTAATTCTGTTTCGAAAACGAATCAAACCATATAAAGGTAACTGGCGCAATGTGCGGAAATACACAGATGCCGCTGGTGTGGAGCAAGAATATGGTTATAACGTGTTACCGGCACTGATCATTGGCGGGGCAGTCGGCTTGATTGCCGGATTGCTCGGCATCGGTGGCGGTATTTTACTCATTCCCACCATGCTACTTTTGTTCCGCTTCCCGCCGCATATGGCTACCGCAACTTCGATGGCGGTTATCTTCGTCTCGGCTTTGTTCGGCAGCGGCATGCATCTGATCCGCGGTGAATGGGATTGGCTGCTCGTATTGTCTCTGGCCCCAGGAGCGCTGCTTGGTGGCTGGATCGGGGCACGCATCTCTCGACGAATCAGCAGCGTGCTGCTGATTCGCATCATGTGCGGCACTTTGTTGCTGTTCGCAGTGAGGATGATTCTTACATAAAAAACAATCCCCTCCAGTTCATGGTGAGTTCTTTGTAAACTCAACATGTGCTGAAGGGGATTGTGTTAATTATTCAACGAACTTCATTTCTCTGTTTCAAGAAAAATGCTTGCCTACAGTAATGGAAGTTCCCCACTCAGCTGTCGGTGTGTAGAAGCTAAGCTCTCTTCCCAATAAAAACTCTGCTGCCTTCGTATAAGGACCTTGACGATAAGCCTTCGATTCCTCTTCTGCCAGCCAAGTCTCTTTCGAACAGTTCCAAATTTCATAAAAGACAATTTCATCCGGGTTATCGACATTCTCATGAACAATTCCATTTACAAACGTCGGTTCTTTCGACATGGTGTCAAACAGTGGCTTTAGATTATCAAAAAAGGCTTGTTTGTCAGAGTTCGGCTTTAATTGAAAGCGTGCAATAATGACGCTTTGTTCTTTTGCGTTCATAAATAATTACTCCTTTAGAGTTCATTTTGGTTTGTTTCCCGGGAATACTTCAGATTATATCGGGAACTTTACGAATGGTCTGTATGCTAAATTACAAATCAGCTTTGGCAAAGTTCCACAACATCCGTTTTAGAATTTCCTCCAGCCCATTTGAATTATTCAGAACCTTCCAACAGGGACCGTATATATCCGGAAGGAATTGAGAATTGTATAAATTGCATTGCAAGCTGATTCATGAGGGTCACTAGCATCATTACAGGAGGAGATCTGATGAAGGTATTTCCGTTAATCAAAGAAAATTTCCAAGCTCAAATCGATCATGGAATTACACTGGTGGGCTTTTTTAAATCCGAATGTGAAACTTGCCAACAACAGCTTCCTATCTTAGAAGAGCTAGCCGATGAAGTAAAACATCAGGCAACACTTGTTCAAGTTGATATTGAACAAGAAGGAGAACTTGCCTCGACATATGGCGTAATGAACACTCCGGCTTTCATGCTATTAAAGGACGGATACCAAGTTGAAACACTACACGGCTTTCAAAATAAAGAAAATCTGAAGCAGACCATCCTCCGCCATTCAGGAATTGGAGATACGTGCTGATCTCATCCTTCAATGGTTTTGATGAAGAACCTGTTCGTTTAACTGAACAGGTTTTTGTGTTTTCTCACTGTCTCAGCGGCGAATCATATTCCATATTAAGGACATACTGGGGGGAAGAGAAGGGGAGAATGGTAAATGGAATCTTTGCATGCGTCAGCCAGCGCAAATTTGCAAGAGCTAAAGCGCCTCTATACCGGGAACGAATTGTTCACGTTCCAAAATATAGGTAAATCAAATGCCAACGATAAAGCCGTGATCATCTATTTGAATTCTCTTGTGGATGAAAAAAGATTAAACCAATTCATCATTCGAAAAATGAATATGGATTTACGGGAAAACAGTGGACCCGCTGGACAAGTCTTATTGGATTCGCTGCATACACTTGGCGACGTCACGATTCTCTCAGAGATCAAAGAAATCATAAACCATCTTGCTGATGCCAATTTCGTATTGATCATCGATGGGCATGTCGAGGCTTATGCCATGAAATTGCCGGGCTTCGAGACGAGGTCCATAGACGAACCGCAGGTTGAACTTAACATTCGTGGCCCGCGCGAAGCCTTCACCGAGGACTTGCAAAAAAACTTGGGCATGGTGCTGCGTCGGATAAAGTCGCCGCAATTGAAAGCGAAATCGTTTGTCATCGGGAAAGACAGCCAAACGAAAGTGATGCTTCTCTATCTTGACGACAGAACCGATCCCAAAGTGTTGAACGAGCTCAATCGACGAATGGATGCCATTCAATTAGACGTGCTGGATGACAGCATGCAGATCGAAGAATGGATACAAGACAGCACTTTTTCGCCATTCCCGCAAGTACTGAATACGGAAAGACCTGATCGCGTCGTCACGGCGATGAATAGAGGCAAAATTGTCATCATGACGGATGGCACTCCGTGTGCCCTTATTACCCCGAGCACGTTTTTTGAAATGCTGCATCCCAGCGAGGACCAATTTGAACGGTTTTACTTTGCTAATTTTTTGCGCATTATCCGACTAATTACATTGATTGTTTCATTAATCGGTCCTTCATTCTACATCGCATTGACTACGTTCCATCTTGAGATGATTCCGACGCCGTTGTTAATGACGTTTCTATCCGCTAAGTCGGGGATTCCTTTCCCGACGTTCATTGAAGCTTTGATTATGGAGGTCGCTTTCGAGGTGCTGCGGGAAGCGAGTATGCGTCTGCCTCGCATTATGGGACAATCCGTCAGTATCGTAGGAGCGCTAATCATCGGAGAAGCAGCCGTTCAATCCGGGATCGTTTCTCGTCCAATGGTAATTGTCGTTGCGATGACTGGAATTGCTTCATTTACAATCCCTTACTACAGTACGGCTATCGCACTTCGCTTGTTGCGTTTCCCGTTAATGTTCCTGACGTCGCTTACTGGGATGTTCGGATTATCCATAGGAATGTTTATTGTCATTTTCCACGTTTGCTCCCTACGGTTTTGTGGCGTTCTGTATCTTGATCCGATCGGTTCAGAAGGTTATAAGGATTCAATAAAAAAAATCTTCTTGCCCCCAGTCAGATACAGAGCAAGATTGAAACGCGAAAGGAGCGAACTCGATGTACCCAATAGACAATCTCATTATTTTCACGGGAAGGAATGGGATTAGTCAAAAAAGAGCGGTAAGCTTTTTTTTAGCTGCACTATGCTTGCTTTCGATAACAGGTTGCTCGCCAGACGTAAACGAAATCAGCGATATTGCTTTGGTTACAGCAGCCGCAATCGATTACGATGTAGTAACGAATAAATATTCGTTTAGCGCCTTTTGCGTCATGCCCTCAAATACAAGCCAGGAAAAGACTTCGGCACTCACCCAATGGGTTTCAAGCGCTACAGGTAAAACGCCATTAGATGCTGCAAGAAAAATGCGGTCACGAGTCGGGAAGAATTTAATCTTCCAGCATAATAAATTTTTTATTATCAGCGAGAGCGCGGCAAAACATTCGCTTTTTGAGGTGATGGACTACCTGTCGAGGAAAAGAGAATTTCGGCTTACGGCATATCCAATCATCGTGCAAGGGCAAGCTTCCGATAAACTTAAGCTCGGTACGGAGTCCGGTGATATGTTATCCAACGACTTGCTGGGTCAAGTCCGTAATAATAAACTGTCCGGTCAAGATGTAGCGTTAACGATTAAAGATTTTGTGGATTTATTCGAGAATCCTACTCGGGGGTTCGTGGCAGGAAGAATAAAGACAAAATCATCAGAGACAAATAAAAAAGAGTTTCTCACTGTAACCGGGGGGGCAGTTATATACAAACAGAAATTTGCAGGATGGGTGGATGGTAACGACGTATTGATTCTTAATTCGTTATCGAAAAAGAAAGTATGGAAAGATATTGAATTCAATGATGTCATTCATTCGAAGAACGGTTCGGTATTTTCAGCATTATTCCATGAAAAGGATTTAGAAATCCATGGCGATATTCAGAATGGAAGACCCAAAATGAGTGTGTATCTGAAATACATTGCTTCTGTGGAGGATGTAAACAAAGATTCCGATGTCGGTGATTCGAGGGTTATTTTACAAATGGAGCAAGCGGCCTCCATTCATTTGGAGAAGAAAATAAAGAAGAGTTTGGCGTTTTTTCAAAAAAAATTGAAAATAGATGTTCTTGGATTCTCCGATTATTACAGTCAGTATCACTCGAAAGCATGGAAAACAATGCAAAAGGATTGGGAGACTCTTTACCCCATGATTCCGATCCAAGTTCACGTCACCGTTCTGTTCGAAAAATCCGGCATGACTACATTCATAAAGGAGGAGTCGTAAATATTTAATATATCTATTTTTGTTGGCTCCCTTTGTTATGGCGTTGTATATTTTGTCCTTCTGCGTAAACGAGGAAAGATTTCCGATGCTGTAATTATGCTACTTCTTTGCTGTTTCATTGCGGGCTATAACGCTCCATACATCGGGAAAAGGTGGCCAACGGTCGAAAAGCTGTACAACGGCTTATATACTCCGCTATCCCGGTACATCTTTAATGATCTGTTGAGTTTTAATAAGTGAAAAGGTGGGTCAATTGATTGTGAAAGAGAAAATAACTCATTTTCAATTAGGGTTCTTACTATTCGGATTTATCGCCGGTTTCGAGAGCATGTTTTTAACCGAATCCAAGCTGATGAAACAGGATGTATGGATCGCGAACCTTTTCAATACTGCAGCCGGGATAGGGTTGCTCTGGATTATTTCGTTTGTTCAACGTCAGTTTCCGAACCTTAATTTGACCGAGATTTGCGATAAGTTGCTGGGAAGATGGTTCAGCAAAGTGCTGCTCTGTGTATATCTGCTCAATAACTTGGAAACCGAATCAGGTGGTTTCAGGGCGGTATCCATGTTTTATACGACGGTAATTTTGCCAAATACGAGTTCGGATTATCTAATATTTTTGTACACGGCTTGTTCGACCTATGCTGTGTACATCGGCCTTGGCACTTTAGCGCGTACAAACCTGGCTATCTTACCGTTCTTTTTACTCGGTTTTCTTGTCACGTGCTTGTTTATCATTCCGGAAATCCAAACCAATCCTTTTTTACCTCAACTCAAGAGTTCGTTGCCGAATAGGGTGGTCGGAAGCATACATTTATTTACCTTTACCTTCTCGCAAGTGATTACGTTTGGATTTCTTATGTCGAGAGTTGAAAATATGAAGAAAATTTTCCCTTCCTGCGCAATCGCAATATTGATGACTAGTATTTATTTAATTATGATTTCCTATTTGACTTTAAGCTCTGTGGGATTTAACTATGTGCAGACTTCGACGTATCCGTTCTTTTCGATGATTCAAATGGTAAAGTTTGGAGAGTATCTAGAGCGGATTGAAGTACTATTGGTCGGTCTATGGACGGTCCTTACCTTGGTCTATATAGTGATCATGCAATATGTGTTTACGCTTGTCGCAGGCCATGTTTTCGGCATTTCAAAGATGAAACCGTTTGTGGTAGCAATAGGGCTCCTATGCTTCGTGCATACTTCAAAAAGTTATATTCGCACTGCAGATCACTTTACGTACGGCATAAAGATTTATCCGCTTTCCTCATTACTGCCCTGTGTTGCCTTTCCGGTCATATTACTGGTATTGACATTGATTAAGAGGAGAAGAGAAGTGAAGTCCTTATGAAGGGGACAATGTAATATACCTTACAGCTAACTATGCGGTTTTTGTAATAAACTGAGTTGAAGCTGAGATTTAAAAAGTTTAATGGAGCAATTGGCTTAAATTGCTTCTTAAATAATACGTAAGAAAGGGAATGAACATGAATCAAGCCATAATTGAAAAACATATGTATTCGGTCTGGAGCGAAACCGACCGGGAAAAGAGAAGAGCAACTATTGATGAAGTTTATGCGGAGAATTGCTTAATTTACGATCCGCTTTTTCAAGAGCCTTTCCAAGGGCACAGCAGGCTAATGGACTTAATCGATAACGTACAAAATCAATTTCCTGAATCCGTATTTCGCATAGAATCTTACGATTTCCATCATCATGCGGTCCGACTCCACTGGTCGTACGGTAAGTCTGAAGAATCTCCATTGGTAACAGGTGAAGACTTTATGCTCTTTGAAGGGGATAAGATTCAAACGATGTATATTTACATCGACCAACTGTCTTGATAATGGATTGGTATTGGGGAAAACCTAGATGTTAAATTGAACTGACTTGATAGAAACCTAGGAATCAATTTCCTTCGGCTGCTCATCCCGTTTAGTAATCTAGATTACGGTCGAAAAATTCATCAAGCGTTATGATTTGTTCATCCGGTACCGGATCATCACAATAAAATAAAATTTCAAGAGGAGCTACTATGATGAACCAAATTGAATTGCAGGAAAAACGTATTGAATCGGCAGTGAATTACTTCCGCTATGTTGAAGTAGGGGATCCGCGCTTAATGGCACTTTTTAAAGATGATGCTATAATTTTTTTCCCGAAGGTAGGTATAGTACAAGGCAAAGATGAAATTGTCATTCTTGCTCAAGGATTCGGGGCTCTAGATGTCGCTCATATGGAACACGACATCAAGAACTTTAATATTATGCCAAGCGGTGATTATGTAGTCGTTGAGGGACAAGTAAAAGGCACCACAAATTCCGGTGAGGCTTTTCCAAGTAACGCGTATTCGCATGGTCGCTTCTGTAACGTTTTCGAATTTGACGGCGATCTCATTAAACGGGTAAATGTGTACCAAGACCCTGATTTCAAGGGTGAGGATGCTCCGCGAGTAGAGTGGGCGAAAAAGGTTCAAGAATCCATTGCACAGCACAGAAACTCTCACTGAATGCTATAAATATCAAGCACTCGGCATTCTAATTGCCACTTTGATCTATGCCCTCTGAAATCTTCAGAGGGTCTTTTTTATGCTTTTAATCTTGTCCAAAATGGATGGTCTCTCAGCCAACCAATTGGACGGTTACAAACGCTTTTAACAAGTATACGATACCATCATAAAACGTTTATTATCTGGAGGGGATCAAATTATGGAGGTACCAGTTGGTGTATGGATTGCCGCCGCTCTAATTGCAATCGTATTGACTTGGATTACAATCTGGGTTACGAACAAAGCTTACTCGAGAAGATGGGAAGATAGCAGCAGTGATAAGTTTTTATAATTTTGACAAGAATGGAGGATTCAGCATTGTTTGATATTATTAGTATTGCAATTCTTACGTTCGCCGCATTAGGTGGCGTTGGATTGTTAATCGGAAGTATAGAATACATGGATAGAACTGGTCGTTACTAAATACGCGAAATTGAAAGGTTGGCTGTTAATAGGCCAACCTTTTCGTATTAATCTGAACCAACCCACGAATCCAGAACCGCTTCGGCGAATAACTTGATGCCTTCGGTAATTTCAGCTACTGGGGCTCTGGCAAAGGTAAACCTAACGAAACCGGAAGCCGAGCCATAGACGCTACCGGGAACAAAGATAACTCCTCGTCTGATCGCTTCCTCTAGCAGCTTCCCGTCGTGAATTTTCGGCACGAGCTTACACCATAAATGCAATCCCCCGTTGGGGATGGAGAAATCAAGCAAGCCAGGGAGTTCTCTATTTAGAGCATCTACTACCAAGTCTCGTTTGAATCTAAGCTCCATGCGCAAACGTTCTAAATGGGGTTCAAAATAAGAAGATTTTAAAAATTGCGCAGCGATTTGTTGAGGAATCACGCTTAATCCGAAATCCATCTGTTGTCTAGCATCGGCTAGCCTCGTGATGATACGATTGGGGGCAACCATCCAACCGACTCGCAGGCCTGAAGCAGCTATTTTGGAAAAGGAACCAATATATAGGATGGAACCGATCGTATCGATGGATTTAAGAGCTGACGGAGGCGTTCCCTCATACGCCGTTAAACTGAACGGATCATCTTCTACAATAGGCAAACCTAATTCGCTAGCGACTTCGAGTAACTCTTTACGGCGTTCTTTCTTAAGAACTGTCCCCGTTGGGTTTTGGAAGTTAGGATTCAGAAAGACCATCTTAATGCGGTGTTTTTTATATAAAGAACGGAGTTCTCCAGGATTGACTCCGTAAGCATCAACAGGAAGTCGGAATAACCGCAACCCCGCCGATTGGAACATCGGCAGTGAATAGCAATAGGATGGATCCTCTATGGCTACCGCATCGCCTGGTGATAATAAACATTGTGTAATTAAATATAGGGACTGCTGCTAACCGGATGTAATAAGAATAGATGATTCAGTGGTACGGATTCCCCTATATTTTTCAAGATAGGACACGAGATGTTCTCGA
Organism: Paenibacillus taihuensis; assembly: GCF_003386535.1. Lineage (GTDB taxonomy): Bacteria > Bacillota > Bacilli > Paenibacillales > Paenibacillaceae > Paenibacillus_Z > Paenibacillus_Z taihuensis. Next base: position 146,766 of record NZ_QTTN01000004.1, on the reverse strand, counting down.
AGAGGCAGATATCCCTGCGGATTATCGTAACCCAAGTATGAGGTATATGGATGCTCGCTCATTAGCTTCGCAATCTCTTGCGTCGGAGCCAGATCCCGGGATAGCTCTGCGCTTGCAAAATCGATCAGCGACGGGTTTTGCGATAGCGCATCTCTTATTTTTCGCAGAAACGGCAAATTGGGGAGAAAGTTCCCCCCTTCGGCATACCTGCTCCAATTCGGGGTATGTTTAGGCGTAGCCCCCCACATGGAGGTACTCACACGAGTCCCGCTGCCGGTTCTGCTTTCGATGATCCCCAATGATCGAAGAACATCAAAGGCTAATATAACGGTACTCCGATTGACCCCCAATTGCTCAGCTAATTTTCTTTCCGATGGAAGTAAGCTGCCTGGTGGAAATTCACCGTATCCGATCCGTTGTTCCAAGTGATCGGCAATCTGTTCGTATATAGACACTTTGCTTTTACGATCGGGCATCCACATGGTTACTCACCTCTTAAAAAGTACAAGCATTTCAGATTTTATCATACCACCATTTTACGAAATTAAAGATTTCGCTCACGAAAACGTGACAATCGTTTGGCTATTTCGAGAATTTTGAACATATCGATTGAAATTCCCTCTGCTATAATGATAATTAACAAGTCTCTTCTTACAGATGGCGGAGTTACAAATAAATCGGTCTGTATGTAACCATTATTTGATGTGGAGGTATAGAAACTATGAAGCGGAATCGATTAGGCAATTCTGAGCTTATGGTTGGCGAGGTTGGTTTAGGATGCATGTCGATAGGAACAGATCAAAGAAAGGCAAGCGAGATCATTCATGCAGCACTCGAATACGGCGTGAATTTTTTAGATACGTCAGATTTGTACGATGAGGGATTGAACGAAGAAATCGTAGGTGCAGCTATTCAGGGTCGGCGCCGAGAAGACGTTATTCTAGCCACGAAGGTGGGGAACCGTCGATTTCCAGGTCGAGATGGCTGGGTATGGGATGCTTCCAAAGCATATATACTAGAGGCAGTGAAAGGGAGCTTGAAGCGGCTTCGTACCGACTATATTGATCTATATCAATTGCACGGCGGTACGATGAATGACCCCTTCGACGAGACAATTGAAGCCTTTGAACAATTGAAGCGGGAAGGGGTTATTCGCTTTTATGGCATCTCTTCCATTCGGCCGAATGTGATTCGCGAATATACATGCCGCTCATCGATTGTCAGTGTTATGAGTCAATATAGCATGTTAGACCGGCGGCCTGAAGAATCCATTCTACCTTGGCTTGCGGAACATACAGTAAGCATGATAGCTCGCGGTCCAGTAGCGAAAGGAATTCTGTCGGCCGAAGGACAAGGTCGACTTCTGAATGGATATTTGAATTACACAGCTGAATCACTCCGCTCTCTTCATCCTACATTGCAAGAGATTGCCAATTTAAGCAATCGGAATATAAGTCAGCTTGCTATTCGATATTCCTTATCACATCCTTCGGTTGCCGTGGCTATCCCTGGGGCTAGCTCGCTACAACAATTATTAGACAACATAGGTGCATCTGAAGCCCTCCCCCTTACAGAAGACGAAATTACCCAGTTGCGGGTGATAACCCGATTTAATCAATATGAACAACATCGATAACTATAAAAAAACGGGACTGCCCTTCGTCATTAGGATGACGCAGGGGACAGTCCCGTTTTTTGCATTAAGCGGCCACGTCGCGCTTCGTGAACAGAAGCCATGCCAGCAACTGGAAGACCACATAATAAGCGAGCAGCATCAGAATGGAGAAGGACATGGTCATCTCCGGCCGCAACGGTGCAGATCCTTCCAGGTACTGAGTGAGATCGATGTTCGAGAAGAGCAAGTATTTGACCCAATCGTAGCCCCGCAGAATCCCGGAAAGCGAATTGCCGACCAGCATGAACAGAAGCGAGAAGGCGATCGCCATCGAAGAGCTTCGGAACGCGGATGAGATCATGAAAGCCATTGTGACGTACATGAATAGCGATACGATGGAGTAAGCGTATTTCTGCAGCGCGTTCACGATCATCGAGCCTTCGTGAATGACGCCGTCCGTGATCGTCACATGCGGCTGGGTCAACCCATTGAAACCTTCAAGTATGCCTCCCGCAGCAAAGGCAGTCGCGAAGCAAATCAGCAGCAGCAGCAATGCGAAGCTAAACGTGGCGATATATTTGCTAAGCATAATTTTGGTTCGCGATGCAGGGCCGACGAGCAGCAGCTTGATTGTCCCCCAAGAGAATTCGGCGGCAATCATGTCAGCGGCAATGATGACCGTCAGAATCGTAACCAGAATAATGAGGCTTGCGGAGATGTTCACGTAGCTCCAGAGCGAGAGCTCGCTTGGATCAAGATCGTGGTCCAGATAATACTCGTTAAGCTTAATCGTGTCGTTAATCCGCGTTTTATCATCGGCGTCCAGATCTTTGTTCTCCTGCAGCTGTTTCTGCATGTGAACGTTCTGCTGCGTCAGGTTTTGTTTCCAATCGGTCTGATCGTGCCCTTTCTCATCCCATTTCAGCAGAAAGCTCATCAGCCCGACGGCGAGGAGGAGGAAACCGATCATCAGCCAAGTGCGAGGCCGGCGGTAAATTTTCATGTTTTCATTTTTAGTGAGTTTTGACAGACTAGACAACCATCTCACCTCCTGTTATTTCGAGAAATTGTTCTTCCAGCGATTTCTGAACGGCATGAATGCCGAGGACGTCGATATCCGCGCTGACGAGCAGCTTCGTGATATGCGGAATGACGGACTTCTCCGCTGCCAGTTCAAGCTGGCCGTTAGACATGGACAAGAGAGCAGAATCGAATGCCGAAGCAAGCAGACGCTGGGCGGCATGCATGTCGCCGGTCTCAATGACGATTTTCGATTGCGCGGTATCCCGGGTTTCCTGCAAGGAACGGATATCCACGAGCTTGCCGGACTGAATAATGGCGACCCGGTCGCACATGAGCTCCATCTCGGACAGTAGGTGGGAGGAGACGATGACGGAGATGCCTTCTTCCTTGGTCAGTTTACGCAAGTAATCCCGCAGCTCACGAATACCTGCAGGATCCAGGCCATTCGTCGGTTCGTCGAGAATGAGCAGGGACGGGCGATGCAGAATCGCTTGGGCGACGCCCAGCCGCTGGCGCATGCCGAGGGAATAGCGTTTCACTTTCTCGTGGATCCGGTTCTGCAGACCGAGCAATGCAACGACCTCATCGATCCGCGCTTTCGTGACGCCATTGTGGCGGCGCGCGAAATGAACAAGGTTCTGGTAGCCGGTCAAAAATTTATACATTTCCGGATTTTCGACGATAGCGCCGACATGGGTCATCGCAAGTTCAAAATGGCTGCGGACGGAGACGCCTTTGATGATCGCTTCTCCTTTCGTCATAGAGATCAATCCGACGATCATCCGGATGGTCGTTGTTTTGCCTGCGCCGTTCGGGCCCAGAAATCCGAATACTTCACCTGCGGGGATATCGAAGGTGAGATTGTCGACAATATTGCGTCTGCCGATCGTTTTGGTCAAATTGCGAAGCGAAAGCACGGCTTCAGACATGTGGTGAATCCTCCTCAGCGTTTTTGCGTTACTTCCTGATTGGTCTTCCTGTAAGCGAAAACTCGCATCGGAAGCATAATCTGGTGTTTTTCTACTACTAGAACTATATCGAAACTCCATACCAGGAAACACCGTCCGCAGATGAGGTTTTCCCCCGGCTCAGGTCGGGGATATGAAGATTTATGAAATAAGCTACGATGATCCGTGAAACGGGTTCGACAGGCACCTTTCTTGAAATCGAATAAGCCGCCTATGCTCAGGCGGCTTTCTTCAATGCTGGATTAAGAACTTAGGTCGACAGAAAATGAATGAGAAGAGGAAGATTAACCTTCAAAATGCAATGGGTATTTGAATGGGAGGGAGTTTGGTGCTAGGTGCAGAAAATGAAAGCTTCGCCTATAATTTAATCAACACTTCCGTGCCATCTTGAGCCCGGACATCGAGCAGAACAGTTCCCCTACAACGTCGCAGCTCTTTAATGAGCCTCCTGATTGCTTGCTTCGTGCTTCTATTCACGAGAAGCGACAGCATCAATTCAATTGCCGACCGACTGCTGTCCGAATTGTAATGCCCGCGGCTCGAGTGCTCGCCGGAATATTCGCCATGTCTGTTCAGCCAATGCACCAATTTGCGGTGGAACAACTCGGATGTCAGAATCCCGCTGGCCATGCGCAATACGGCATAAGGGACCGGGATCGTAAAAGCATGCTCGTTACTCTTAATCTTCACGATCATCATGACGCATTACTCAATCACTACGGTGATGGTATCATCTTCACCGGAGCGGATGTCCACGATTTGCCCGTCAAGCTCGTTCTCGATAGCATCGATCAACAGTTCGATATTGATATCTTTCACATACTTCGCAGCCTGCGGAATATTGGACGCAATGCTGTATCCCGCTCCAAGAACAGCCTTCACCAGTTTAATCGGCAAATTGATGTTGATATTATCGTTTTCTTTGGATTTGATCCGAATCTTCAACGTTTTGTCTAGATAACCGCCGGATGCCGAAGAGTATCTCTTCGAATAGTCGAGCTTCCCTAGCACCTGCAAGGCTTGCGAAGAATAAGCCGGTTGCTTTTCCTTCAGCGCGCCAATTAACTCCGAAGCCTGATCCGAATCAATCTTGCCTTCCTGCAGCATGGACAGTACTTTGCTGATCTCTTCTTTCATCGTCTTTTCCTCCTTAGTCAACCTTTAAGCATTTTTACCGCTGCATCCGCGGTGATTTCGCCATTCTCCAGCATGGAAATGACCTTCTTCTTATCGACTTCCGACTTCTTCCTCAAGTCGTATCCAAGGGCTGTAATGATGTCATTGAGCTTGCCGCGCACCGTCGGGTACGATATGCCAAGCTCTTTCTCCACTTCCTTAATGTTGCCTCTGTTCACTAGAAAGGTGATCGCAAAATGGAGCTGTTCAGGCGAGAGCAGTGCCAGTTTGGATAATTCAAAATCGTTCTCGATCGTCGTGCGGCAATGTCCGCATTCCAACTTCGCGGCGTGCAGCGGATGCTCGCATACTGGACACTGCGTGATGAGGGGATATTTCATACTCTCCTCCTTCCTTAATTCAAATTATAAATCAGAAAATTCAATTTGTGAAGATTTTTAATTAAATAATTTAATCTCAAAATTGATTTTTTTGATTTTTTATAGATTTATCCTCGGAAATATGAAATGGATGTTATGCATGTTTGTTCAGCGCTTCTCGAAGCTATTTCTATCGATTCAGTTCTCTCACTCAGACTCATGAATTCGCAGGATTTCATCCCGTGATTAGTATGAAGAAGTGGATGGAGGAGGAGTCGGTTGCTATCAATCTAAGATAATTACCTTTCCCCAATCAAGCCGTTCATATTATGATAGAGCTTCAAGATATTAAGCGAAGGCGTGATGAATGTGGCTAAAGCGAAAGTACCGAAGAGACCTACCAGAGACGAATTTGTTCTGGAGGAGATAGGAAATCAGTTATCGGAAGCCTTTCAGGAAGAATCCGTGATTCTACTGACCGTTTGGGGAAGAGAAGAGAGCGTGCGGGGACAAATCACAGCGATGGATTCCAGGACGGGTAAGGTCCATGTAAATACGGCAGAAGGATTGGACAAGATTCCTTTCATGGATATAATGAGCATGAATTATCCGAGGGATTGAGTTGGTCTGTCCAACTTCACCGCGAATAGGACCTGATACCGGTGTGATGCTACTGCAGCAATTCCTTGAAACGCTTTCATTCTATCTCCGTAAAGTATAGTTGATTTATGATGTGATTCGGAATTTTTTCTTCAGGGAGAGACAACCAATGGCCTTAATAAGAATTGTAACGGATTCGACAACTGATTTGCCGAAGGAGTTGCTTCAGCAGCATCAAGTAGATGTGATCCCGTTGACTGTAATGGTGGATGAGAAATCTTACTTTGACAACGTGGACATTACACCGATTGAGTTTATTCATAAAATGAAAGGATCCAAAGAACTTCCCAAGACGTCCCAGCCGTCGATCGGCAAGTTTGTGGAGATGTATGACCGTCTGGGAGCGAACGGCGAAACCATCATCTCCATACACATGACGAGTGGAATGAGCGGTACGTATACAACAGCCTGCACCGCAGCGGAAATGTCTTCGAGCAATGTAATTGTTGTGGACTCTCAGATGATTTCTCTTGCATTAGGATTTCAGGTACTCGAGGCAGCGGTCATGGCCCAACAAGGTGAGCAGGCGGAATCCATTGTAAAGAGACTGAAGCATGTTCTGGACAATACCTCACTGTATGTGGTGGTAGAATCGCTGGAGAATTTGGTGAAAGGCGGCCGGGTAGGCAAAGCGGTTGGATGGTTAAGCAGCATTCTGAGCATCAAGCCCATCGCGATGCTCGAGAAAGGCGTATATACCCCGATGAAAAAGGTGAGAACGACTTCCCAGACCATTCGCACTTTGGTTGAGCGTTTCGAAGAGGAAATCAAGGGTAGGATTGTACGGGGAATCGGGATCTCTCATGCCGATAATCTCCCTCTCGCGGAGCGGCTTCAGCAGGAGATTGCGAAGTTAACGAACGTTCCAGTATTCATTCGGCCGGCAACTCCCGTCATTACCACGCATACCGGCGCCGGAGCGATCGGATTTATGTATTTCATGGATTGACATTTGAATACGCAATAAACAAGTGCGACTAAGCAATGCAAGAGTTTACTTGCTTTAACGTGATACTAGCACAAACTTCATCACAAGGCTGCCGCTATAATGCGGCAGCCTTGTTTGCGCTATTCTAGCTAATAGCTTGGGATAGATAATGGTACGCGATTTCACTTTCGACAGATAAAGATCAGTTCCTTGTGGTCTGCGGTAGCTAGCTGGAAGGCCGATAGCACAATTTCAATTGGTGTATAAATTATCCATTATTAACACATATTACGATAGCAATTACAGTGTAAGGAGGCTATCTTATGACCCACAAAAGTAGAATTGCGGAAACGGACGGAGATCCGGATACAGTATATGAGGATTTAGAGGCGCATGAAGAAACGAGCTTCTTTGTGAATGAGCAGCAGTCGGACGTATCCAACATATTGACGGAAGAGCCTGCCGACACACGGCGACCGAAGAAGGAATAGCCTGTATGGCCGATAGAAGCCGCGAATATCGCGGCTTTTTGCATTTATGGGATAAAGTTCTAGTCAAAGAATATTCTAGTCGCGCTAGCGCAAAATAATTTTAAAAAAGGAGACGATTCACATGAAACGAACGATTGCGGATTCCATAGTAGAATCCCTTATAAACGCCGGTGTGAAGCGAATTTACGGCATTATTGGCGATTCATTGAATGCCTTGCTTGATGCGATCCGTCGTTCAGAAAAAATAGAATGGATTCACGTGCGCCACGAAGAAGTGGCAGCTTTCGCGGCGGGTGCGGATTCTGCCCTGAGTGGAGAAATTGCCGTATGTGCAGGTAGCAGTGGACCTGGCAATCTGCATCTCATAAACGGATTGTACGATTGTCATCGGAACCGGGTGCCAGTACTTGCAATTGCCGCCCATATACCGAGCAGCGAAATCGGCAGCGGCTTCTTTCAAGAGACCCGTCCGGATATGTTGTTTCAGGAATGCAGCTTTTTTTGTGAAGTCGTGACCGGACCGGGACAAGTGCCTAGAGCGGTTACAATGGCCATGCAGACCGCGATGGCAAAGTCGGGAGTTTCTGTCTTAGTACTTCCAGGTGATGTAGCTGCTTTCGAATATGATGAAAGCCCCGTACCGGAACGCATTATTCATTCCGTGCGACCTATTGTCTGCCCTTCTGCCGACGAACTGAAGACGCTTGCCGACTACTTAAACGAAGGCAAGCGGATTACCTTGCTGTGCGGTGCCGGGAGCGCGGGAGCTCAAGCATCTCTCATGAAACTATGCGAGAAACTGCAGTCGCCAATGGTTATAACGCTGCGAGGAAAGGAATATCTGGAATACGACAACCCGTATTCCGTGGGATTAACCGGTCTCATCGGAACTTCTTCCGGATACCACGCCATGATGGAATGCGACGTCTTGCTTATGCTTGGCACCGATTTTCCATACCGGCAATTTTATCCGCAAGAAGCGACCATCCTTCAGGTAGATTTGGATCCATCCCGAATTGGAAGGCGAGCGGCAGTAACTTATGGCGTGTGCGGGGACGTGAAGACGACAGTGGAAATGTTACTCCCCTTGTTAAACGACTCGCGCTCCCCTGATCATCTTCAGCACTTTGCTGCACATTATGCCAAGGTACGCGAGGAATTAGACCATCTAGCAGCCCCCGGGCGAGCGCCTATTCACCCGCAATTTCTCATGAAGGTAATCAGTGATCTTGCTGATGAGGATGCCGTTTTGACTTGCGATGTTGGAACACCGACTGTTTGGGCTGCCCGATATTTGAAAATGAATGGAAAAAGGAGGCTGCTCGGCTCGTTTAACCACGGGACTATGGCGAACGCCATGCCCCAGGCAATTGGCGCACAGGTTGCGCAGCCGGGACGCCAGGTCATATCTCTGTCGGGGGACGGGGGACTCAGTATGCTGCTTGGAGATCTATTGACACTTCGCCAGCATAAGCTCCCGATCAAGATCGTTGTCTTCAATAATGGCGCGCTTGCATTCGTGGAATTGGAAATGAAGGCAGCCGGGTTTTTGGAATTTGGAACGGAACTCGATAATCCCAATTTTGCGGCCCTGGCTCAAGCGATGGGGATCGAAGGGATTCGGGTTGAAGCGCCGGGTGACTTGGAAAGCGCCGTTCGACGAGCTTTCGAACATAACGGTCCGGTAGTTCTGGATATTATTGTCAATCGCCAAGAGCTGGCTATGCCGCCGAAGATCACCTTCGAGCAGGCAAGAGGATTTACGATGTGGATGTTGAAGGCCGTATTAAATGGCCAAGGCAACGAAATCATTGAGCTGGCGAAAACCAATCTCCTTAGGTGAAGCAGTCCCCATCTGTGTCGTCAGGTGGGGCTATTTTAATTAAGAAACATTGATGACGTTACGAAGGGGACATACCCATCATGACGTTATTCAGTTTATAATAAAGACGTTTACTTTATGGAATGTCTGTTGTAACCTGAGATGATGTTTCAACAATGTTCCACTGACAGCAAGTATTTTACTATTCCAAGGACAACGATTATTCTGGTAGATATAAAGGGGAATTTATGATGAAAGAAAACTTTTGGCGCGATTTACCACGACCTTTTTTTGTACTAGCACCAATGGAAGATGTGACAGATGTTGTTTTTCGCCATGTGGTAAGTGAGGCTGGCAGACCGGATGTGTATTTTACGGAGTTTGCGAATACGGAGAGTTATTGTCACCCAGAGGGGAACAAAAGTGTACGCGGGCGCTTGACTTTTACTCCAGATGAACAGCCCATTGTAGCCCATATCTGGGGAGATAAGCCGGAATTTTTCAGTGAAATGAGCATCGGCATGGCGAAAGAAGGATTCAAAGGCATCGATATTAATATGGGGTGTCCCGTGGCGAATGTAGCAGAGAATGGGAAGGGCAGCGGCCTGATCTGCCGTCCTGAAATCGCAGCGGATATCATCCAAGCCGCCAAAGCCGGAGGACTGCCTGTCAGTGTAAAAACAAGGCTCGGTTTTAGTGACCTAGACGAATGGCGTGACTGGTTAACCCATATTTTGAAACAAGACATCGTTAATCTGTCCATTCATCTTCGGACAAGAGAGGAAATGAGCAAAGTAAAAGCGCATTGGGAACTGATTCCGGAGATTAAGACGCTTCGTGATGAGGTGGCGCCAGATACTCTTCTGACCATTAACGGGGATATCCCTGACCGTCAGACCGGCCAGCAGCTTGCAGAGCAATACGGTGTCGACGGTATTATGATTGGACGCGGTATTTTTCAAAATCCATATGCATTTGAGACAGAACCGAAGGAGCACAGCAGTGCGGAATTGCTTGATTTGCTGCGGCTCCATCTGGATCTGCATGATCAATACTCAGCGGAGGAACCACGTTCGTTTAGCGCGCTTGCCCGTTTCTTCAAAATCTATGTCCGCGGGTTTCGAGGGGCAAGTGAGCTCAGAACCAGCTTGATGAACGCCAAATCAAAAAGTGAAGTGCGTGTATTGCTGAATAAATTCGGAAGCAAGGAGCAGGTGGGTGATCTTTGATAGAAACAAACCGTCTTCTAATTAGAGAAATGGTGCACTCCGATTATGATGCATTGTGCGGGATATTGTGTGATGAGGAAGTAATGCGTGCTTCTTATGAACGTGCATTCAACTTAGAAGAAGCACAAAATTGGCTTAACAGGCATCTTAAAAGATATGAAGAGTATGGTTTTGGACTTTGGGCGGTTGTATTAAAAGAAACAAACGAAATGATTGGGCAATGTGGTTTGACCATGCAAGGCTGGAGAGAACAAGAAATTTTGGAAATCGGATTTTTGTTCCAAAAAGCGTATTGGCACAAAGGTTATGCAACAGAAGCGGCAATTGCTTGCAAGGAATACGCTTTCTCAGTTCTTCATGCAAATAGGGTTTATTCTATTATTAGGGACACAAATATAGCCTCTCAAAAAGTTGCTGTGCGAAACGGTATGAATATTATTGATAAAGATACTAAGAATTTTAGGAATATTGATATGGAATTTTTCCTGTACTCTGTAGAGCGAACAAAATGAACCTAATACAAGGAAACAAAGTAAAAAGCATCTCATGCGAGATGCCTTTTTACTTTGTTTCCTCATACAATCCCGATTTGGCTTTGAACCAACGAAATAAATGAGTGGTAATAACCTTTAGAATTGCATACCCAGGTACGGCAAGGATGATACCGAGTATTCCAAACATTTTGCCGGCAGTAAGAATCACGAAAATAATCGTGATCGGATGGATGTGCATCGTTTTCCCCATAATCTGCGGAGTGAACACTTTTCCTTCAACGACCTGAACAACTGTCCAGACGATAACCATTTTGAGCAGCATCATAGGTGAAGTAACCATTGCGACAATTAACGCGGGAAATATTGCAATCGCTGGTCCTAAATAAGGAACGACACTTGTACATGATGCAATGACGGCGAGGACAAGTGAATAATCCAACCCGATGATTAAGTACCCAATGTACAAGAGTAAACCGACGCAACAGCTGTCAATGATTTGCCCTCGAATATACGAACTGATTTGATGATTCATTTCAAGCATGACGGCATAGGATCGATCACGAAGTCTAGTCGGCAGAAAACTTAGTATATATGGGGTCAATTCCCGCCGGTCTTTCAGTAAATAGAATAAAATCAATGGCACTACGATAATGGTAAGGACGGTTTCGGTAACTTTGCTTACGAGTCCTCCAATACTTGTCCAAGCGTTATTCATGAATCCAGAAGCATAGTCAGAGATAGCCGACGTTAGACTTGAGGAATCGAACCCTAGCGTTTGCTGGATTTGATTGAAATATTTACTGCCAATAAGTTGTTCAAACTGAAGCTGAGCTTCACTGCTGAAATAAGGGAAGCTGTCAATCAAGCTAATAATTTGTTCTTTAAGTAGTGGAATTACCGTGATGATGATGAGCGTAAGGATCCCAGCAACAAGTAAATACAGAATTAAAATGGAATATGCTCTCTTTATTCGATATTTCTCTAAAGCCTCGACTATCGGGTTTAACAAGTAAAAAGCAACACCTGTAAGAATCAGCGGCAAGAAGATGGTTTCAAGTAACACCTTAAAGGGATGAAATACAAATGAGATTTTGCCCAGTATCATTATATTTAACCCAATGAGAAGCAATACGATTAGGAAAGACAGTAATCTCTGGTTCATTAACATGAATTTCAGTCTTTCCGTCCATAGACGAGATCCGGACATAAGGGCGATCTTCCTTTCAAACTCAGTTGAATCATATCAACTATTATATGCTTTCACACCAAATTAAGTCATTTTTAATCATAATCAAGGAAATAAGAAGGCCAGAGCTCTCAAATGAGGGCTTTGGCCTTAGTTATGAAGAATTTAATCATCACTTAAGATTTTTTTTATAGTTATCGTATAATCTACGATTGCCTACAACGTTGAAGAAGGGGGAATAAGATGTCAGCAAATCAGAACCAACTCAAATCATTGCTAAGCAAGGTGCCGGAAGTTACGGTTTTCTTCTGGATCATCAAAGTATTATGTACGACCGTGGGAGAGACCTTCTCGGATTTCCTAAATGTAAACCTAGGGTGGGGGTTAACGCTTACTACCATCGTTATGGGCGTTGCGTTTGCGATCGTATTGTTTCTGCAATTCAAAGCGACGAAGTACGTACCGTTCATTTACTGGCTTACCGTCGTGTTAATAAGCGTTTTTGGTACGCTGGTTACCGATAATTTGACGGATTCTATGGGCGTTCCGCTTGAGCTTAGTACGATCGTCTTTAGCGTACTACTCGGTCTAACGTTCCTAATCTGGTACTTAAGTGAAAAGACGCTCTCCATCCATTCCATTTACACGAGAAGAAGAGAGGCCTTCTATTGGCTAACGATTCTGTTCACTTTCGCACTCGGTACAGCAGTGGGCGATCTCTTCTCCGAGCAACTTGGTCTGGGATACTTAAAAACGGGAACCACAGTGGTTGTCATCATCGCTGCCGTATTCGTTGCATGGAAGCTGAAGCTTAATGAAATCTTAGCTTTCTGGGTTGCCTATATACTAACTCGACCTTTAGGGGCTTCTTTAGGCGATTATTTATCACAATCTAAGAAGAACGGTGGACTTGAGTTAGGTACAACCATAACAAGTGTCATCTTCCTTATCGCAATCGTCGCAATTATCAACTACCTTGCCATCACTAAAACAGATATTATCGCCAAGAGCGAATCCACTCCGATAATTCAATCATCAAGAGACAGCCACAAAAACGTGCTAACTCAGACTGTTGCTGTATTATGTGTATTTTTGGTTGCAGGCATTGGCGGTTATTACTGGTGCAATACTAACATCGTGCCGGAAGTCGATTCCTCGCAAACGACATTGAGCGGGCAGTTAAATGATTTCATTGCGATTGAGGACGATATGGTTCTTGCGGTCAATTCGAATGATTTTGCGAAAGCGAAGTCAAGAGCGGATGACCTGGAGCATGATTGGGATGTTGCTCAGGCGAAGCTCCGCAAGATTGATCGGAAAACGTGGACGCAAATCGATGGAACGATTGATGACGTACTAGCTGCCAACCGTTCTAAGAGCCCGAATACCGACAAATGCAAGACCACGCTTGGGGAGTCACTTCAAGTCTTGAATGAAGCAAATAAATAACTGGCTTTGAATGAAACACAGAAGAAAAGGCCGCATGAGCTGCGGCTTTTTCTTCTGTTCATGTCGATCGAGGAAGGTCGAACGAGAGCAGTTGGCATCCAGTGGAGGAAGACTTCTATGCAGCTATTATCAGCAAAGTTATCGAGAGAGAAACGATCCATCCTTGCTGCTTTATTCATTATCATTCTTTACTTGTCACCACTTTATCTCTTAGGTGACAACGCTACGATTCGTGTTCATGATAATTTGGATTCGAATTTGGCATGGTATAAGGTTCTCATTCAAAGTAACGAACTGTTTGTTCCCCTCCAAGCGGTCGTTCCACAGGTCATCAATGGATTGCCTCGAGGCGCTTATGGAACCGAATTCAGCGGAATCGTGTGGCTGCATGCGCTGTTTCCAACAATGGTCGCGTATGCGCTTAGCCAGGCCGTAACGAGGGTTGTCGCGTTCTTCGGAATGCATTTGTTATTAATGAAGCATTTCGTACAGAGCAAGAGAGCAACGTACATCCGTGTTGGAGTGGCTCTTGCATTCGCCTTAACTCCTTTTTGGCCTTCGGGGATGTTAAGTACTTTGGGTCAACCCTTGGCGCTTTGGGCATTCATGAACATACGCAAACGCGAAGCTTCCTGGAGAGAGTGGGCGGTACTTACATTACTTCCTCTATACTCGAGCTTCGTATTAGGCTTTTTCTTCTTTTTAACAGCAATGGGATGCCTCTGGTTATATGACCTCATCAAGAAGCGAGATTGGAATCTCAAATTTCTTGGCAGCATCGCATTCATGACGCTCATTTATCTGGCGATTGAGTATAGGCTGGTCTTCGGACTGGTCATTTCCAGCATACCGAATAGTCGGTTGGAGTTTGTGAACGCTACGGAAAGCATCTGGCGATGCATCGAACTTGCATGTGTGAACTTCATCTTTGGACACGGCCACGTATTAACGATGCATACCCTGGTTATTTTGCCGATTCTGTTCATCGTCTTCAACATTGTAATCAAACGCAAAGGACGGCAAGAGAATAAACGGTTTTTAATCTTACTCGCGCTTAACCTTCTATTATCGGTTTGGTATGCCTTTTGGTACTACAAAGGGTGGGAGCCTTTAAAAGAACGATTCAGCTTACTGGATACCTTTAATTTCGCACGGTTTCATTTTCTGCGTCCGCTGATCATCTATCTAGGGTTCGCAATTGGACTTCATATCTTATGGAAAATGGGGCCGAAATGGCAGAAGTGGGTGCGCATCAGCCTTGTTCTGCAGCTCATCGTTCTATTCGCGAGCAATGACGAGATCGTCTATCGGGTCTATGGCGAACCTACGGTCAAACAGTTCTATGCGGTCGACCAGTTCAAAGCCATTAAAGATTACATTGGCCTGCCGCAGAACTCGTACCGAGTAGCCAGTATCGGGCTGCATCCTGCAATCGCTCAATATAACGGTTTCTATACACTGGATACCTACAACAACTACTATCCTCTCGCTTATAAACACGAGTTTCGGCAAATTATCGCGAAGGAATTGGATAAAAACCCGTCATTAAAAACGTACTTTGATGATTGGGGCGGCCGGTGCTATCTGTTCGTGAGCGAACTGGGAAAGAATTATGAATTCAAGAAAAACTCGACGGTGCAAATCCACCATCTGGAGCTGAATATGGACGTATTTAAGCATATGGGTGGTAGATATATAATCTCGGCTGTGCCCGTATTGAATGCCAGCGAAGATGGACTGCAATTATTGAAAACCTTTGATAATGCGGATTCAGCATGGAGAATTTATCTATATGAAGCAAAGTAAACAATCTTGAGCTGACTTAAGAATTTATTAATTATTTTGAGATAGCATTAGTTGACAATTTGATCAAATCAACGAAAGTATGCCTCCGCAGGAAGGAAGTGTGCAGATGAATAAGCCCGCTCTAGCCATCGTAGTCCCATGTTATAACGAGAGAGACGTGCTGCACGAAACAGCAAAACAGCTCAAAGAAGTGCTGAATGCACTTATTAGTGAAGGTCTCATTTCACCAAATAGTAAGATTGTTTTCGTCGATGATGGAAGTCGAGACGAGACCTGGCGATTGATCGAAGAAGAGAAGAGTGGAAGCGAGCACATCTCAGGAGTCAAGCTTTCCCGTAACTTCGGTCATCAAGGGGCGCTCCTAGCAGGGATCCATTCGGCGAAGCTCTGGTATGATTGCATTATTACTATCGATGCAGACTTACAAGATGATATCCATGTGATTCGTGATTTCATCATTCAATATCAGAATGGTGCAGAGATTGTATATGGGGTACGCAAGAGCAGGTCAACAGATTCCTTTTTCAAGCGAGCAACGGCTCAGGCTTACTACAAATTCATGCGCAAGCTTGGGATTGATCTCATTTACAACCATGCCGATTTCAGGTTGATGAGCAAGCGTGCCGTTCGCGTACTTGAGGATTTTGAAGAACGCAATATGTTTCTTCGCGGGATTGTGCCCATGTTAGGTTTTAAGAGCGAGGTTGTTTATTACGATCGTAAGGAGCGCTTCGCAGGAGAGACCAAATATCCGCTTAAGAAAATGATGGCCTTCGCCTTCAATGGTCTCACATCCTTCAGTATTGTGCCTATTCGAATCGTGTCGCTCATTGGGGTGTTGTCATTCTGTCTAAGCTTCCTTACAGGCGTGTATGCAGTGGTTCAGAAGCTGCTTGGGCATACCGAGTCAGGCTGGACATCCATTATCATCTCCGTTTGGATCATAGGCGGACTCATGCTAATGAGTGTGGGGCTTATCGGTGAGTATATTGGCAAGATCTATTGGGAGACGAAACGTCGGCCGGCATATATCATCGAGACGGATCTTACAGATGATGATCAAGAATCCTAGAGGGCTGCTTGAGAAGCCGTTTATCCGATATTTAATCATTGGGGTATTCAATACACTGATCGGACTTAGTGTCACATATGGAACTCTTCATCTGCTCGCTTTTTCCTATTGGGGATCTACATTTACAGGAAACTCGGTAGGAGCAATTGTTAGCTACACGCTGAACAGGAAGTTTACCTTTAATAATCGGGGTAGAATCTTCCGAACCTTCTTGCTATTTGTACTTGCGATTCTGTTCTGCTACGTTTCTTCTTATTATATTGGTCTCAAGCTTGTGCAGCTGGCAGGGATGATGCAATTCATGCACCTAAGCAGCAACGCTGCCAAGGATATCGCTGTGATAATCAGCACAGGGTTATATACCGTAATGAATTATTTCGGACAGAAACTTATTGTGTTCAGGGAAACGGAGAATCGATATGAAGCTTCGAATTAAGCAGGGGTTACCGATTCTGTACTTATTATTATCCGTAATCGCGATTGTGTTGATGTTCCCCAGAGAAACGTACAATGATCCAGATACATTCTGGCATATTGAACTTGGCAACTATATGCTCAAACACCATACGGTACTCCATCACGCCATTCACACGTTTTATAATGACAAGCTTCCTTATGTACCTCATGAGTTCGGATTCCAATTAATTGTTGCTGTGCTGTATGATACCTTCGGCTGGCAAGGCACTTACTTGTTAACTGGCGTTTGTTTGTTCCTGCTTATTCTTGGTTTGTACAGGCTAACCCGGATTTCCCGTAAGGAATTAGGACTCGAAGAGCATCACATCTTGCTATTCGTCCTTGTCTTGATCGTGTCGATCTGTGTATTTTATTTCTATTTCAAAACTCGGCCGCAGATCATTTCTTCATGTATGATCGTGTGGTTCTTCGTGTATTTGAGGGAGTTCAATCTCTCTTTGTCCAAGCGATACGCGTATGCGATGGTTGCCATATCCATAGGTATCGCTAATATTCACGCTGGTGTTTGGCTGGTCATTGCGGTATTCACCGCAATGGCTTTGGCGGAGTCCACATTTGAACGAAGCTTAAGTAAATTCAAGCTATGGACATACCTGGCCATCATAGCGGTTGGATTCATTAATGTGGGCGGAACCGATAATATCCTGTACATATTCACCGTTACGAAGCACCACTTTAATCTAATGATAAACGAGTGGCAGCCTGTCAATTTTGCAAGCCCAACAGAGCCTAGAACGATACTTCTGCTCGTATTTGCCATGTTATTGCCATTCGGCATCCACCGTAAAGCATTTCGCTTCATGCTAATGCTCGGCATTCTGTTTCTCGGGGTGTCTTCGTACAAGCAGAATTTATTCATGTGGCTATTCGTTCCTTATTTTGCGGGTACGGTTGTAGATCTCATTCCATATCATCAGAATTTTAAAGTTCCGTTCAAGAAGGCTTGGTTAATCTGGGGGTTACTCCTCGGACTGTCGGCGAATCTGGTTGTTAATTATCTCTGGCCGCCAACCATAGACAATAAAAAATATCCTGTCGACGAAATGAGCTATGTGATGTCGCAGACTGCAGTGGGTGTACGACCTAAAGTGCTTGCGCCATATGGCAGTTCGGGCTATGTCATGTCACATGGGGCAGATGTACTCTGCGATGGCAGACAGGATCCCTTTGTCACCGACGCTTCTAAGGGAGTATTCGGTTACACGGCATTCGAGCGTTCCATGAAAGGATTTTCCGAGCTGTTGCCGGATATCGTTCAGTACGATAAACCCGACTATGTGATCGTTCGGAAGAATGTCTCTAATCGCATGTATCAGAGCTGGTGCACAGCTTTCGGTAATCCTGTTTTCCAAGGCAAGTATGGGGATGTGTTTCGAATTAAAAAGGTGCAGCAAAGCAGTTAATACATTTTTAAGAAATGGTTCATTAATAATTTAGAACCCTTGAGTATGCTTATTTCAGCACGATGGATCTTACTTATTGAGGTGAGCATCAACATGTCGATCCGATTCAAATTATTGTTATCTTATGCGGCAATGCTTATCATTCCGCTTATCTTAATCCTACTCATCACATCGTTGTTACTCGTCTCTTTACGAGGGAATATGACTTCGGTGAGGGGGGCATATGAGTCAACGGAAAATAGGTTTGACCATGATGTGGTCGAGCATGTAGCAAAGGGGATATGGCGTTCCATTCAACGTGATCCAGAGCTGTGGATAGATCGACCGTATTTGGATGAAATGACGACGGAACTTCATAAGAATGATGCCGGCTTAGTTATACGGGAGAATAATACGCTCATTTATCATTCTGACATCTTCAATCAATTGACTGACCTTGCTTCCATTTTGCCGCCTTACAAAGGACCTGGTGTCGTTACACATGATATTCTTCGTAAATCCGGAAATGTGGATTATGAGATCATGCAGTTTGACTCGCGAAATGAAAAGCAGAGAAACACCTTATTCATCGTTCTGAAGATCAATCCCATTGTCTATTTCATTCATCGATATTTCACAGTTATGTTCTTTGCCTTGCTCATCATCTTAATTGGGACACATGTGCTTCTTACCACTTACATGTCAAAGAATATTATTAAACCGCTTCAGGCTCTTCGGGATGCAGCTCGCGAGATCAAAGAAGGTCGATTGGACTTCAAACTCGGTGTAGCACGCAAAGATGAAATCGGGCAGTTGAGTACCGCATTCGAAGAGATGCGTTCAAGGCTGCAGGACTCACTTGAAGTTCAGAAGCAATATGAGACAAACCGTAAAGAGTTAATCGCAAGCATTTCTCATGATTTGCGAACGCCACTTACTGCTATTCGTGGTTATGTCGATGGAATCATCGAAGGGGTAGCAGATACGCCTGAGAAGAATCGCAAATATATGCAGACAATTGCCATTAAGGCAGATGAACTGGACCACCTCATCAATGAATTGTTCTTATATTCCAAACTAGATCTGAATAGGCTGCCATTCCAATTTGAAACGGTCCACTTACGGCCTTTTCTCCAGGATTGGACGGAGGAGCTTATGTTCGAGCTGGGGAAGAAGGGAATTGCTCTCCGTACGGAGATTCATATCTCGCCGGATATTCTCGTTACAATGGACAGAGACCATTTCAGGCGTGTACTAAACAATATTATTCAGAATAGCGAACGCTATATGGACAAACCCGCTCCGACTATTCAGATTGCTGCAAATCAAGTCGATGAGTCAGTCGTTATAGAACTAACAGATAACGGATCAGGCATTGAACCGAATGCACTTCAGCATATATTCGAACGCTTCTATCGCGTGGATGAATCACGCAATACGAATACAGGCGGCAGCGGACTTGGACTCGCTATCGCGAAACAAATCATGGAGGGCCATGGAGGCAGAATTGACGCGAGAAGTCAGTTATTCGAAGGAACGACAATTATATTAACAATTCCCATTAAGCAAGGGAGTACAGGTGAATGAAAGCCATTTTAATAATTGAAGATGATCAAACCATCTTTGAGCGAGACGTGAAGGCATTGATAGATAAACGGAGTGTACTCGTAGATGAAATGGAGACGATATTAACCACCAAAGAGTTTGATTACTAAAGAAGTCTGATCTAGATCAGATTTCTTTTTTATTATCGGGGACAAGCTGGTTAAGAAAAAGTTAAGAAACGGTTTATGCTCCGTTTAGGATTTGGTACTACACTATCTAAGTTGTGTTCATGATATTCATTATTCGAAGGGAGCGTATTAAAGGTTATGTTGCACTATGTAGATGCGGTTATACAAGGTATCGTAGAGGGTCTGACCGAATTTTTGCCTGTCTCATCAACAGGTCATTTAATTCTTACCGGCAAATTACTCGGGTTCACGGGGGAGAAAGCAGATACGTTCGAGATCATCATTCAACTTGGTGCAATTCTCGCGGTAGCGGTTATTTACTGGCGCCGAATTCTTAATCTGCTCGGAGTTATGCGCATGAACCCGGATACAGGGAGTCCGAACGCTCCGCAATCGGAGCATAAATTGAATCTGCTGCATGTCATTATCGCTTGCTTCCCAGCGATGTTGCTTGGATTGATCTTGCACTCCTTCATTAAAGACTATCTGTTCTCACCGTATACCGTTCTGATTGGTCTCTTGCTTGGCGGTGTGTTCATGCTGATCGGTCAGCGTAATCAGACGGCTGTCCAAGCCGAAGGTGTGGACCAAATCACGTATAAGCAGGCGTTCCAGATCGGTTTGTTTCAATGTTTGGCTTTGTGGCCTGGTTTTTCTCGTTCAGGCGCAACGATAGCAGGTGGTCTGTTGACGGGAATCAGCTATAGAGCTGCGACGAATTTCTCGTTCTTAATTGCGATTCCAATGATGTTCGCTGCAAGTGGTTACGAGCTGCTGAAGAGTTACGATACGCTGACTGCATCAGATGCAGGCTACTTTATTACTGGCTTTATCGTTGCATTTGTAGTTGCGCTGCTTGCCGTCATTACATTCTTAAAGTTGCTCGAGAAACTGAAGCTTGCACCATTTGCCTATTACCGGTTCGTGCTTGCTGCAATCTTCCTCGTGTACTTAGTTATTAACGGTTAATCGGAAAGAGGTGGATTCGATGTCAAAACAACAAACAAGATTGAAAGACGTGTCCAAAACTATATTTGCTAAGGTACCGGAAATCACTCTGTTCTTCTGGATTACGAAGCTATTAACAACGGGAATGGGCGAAGTTGCATCCGATTATCTATTCGAGAAGCTGAATCCGATATTCTCGGTTCCTGTCAGTCTCATCATCTTTATTGTTGCGATGATAATGCAGTTCAAGGTTCGCAAGTATGTGGCTGGGATATACTGGCTCGTTGTCATCATGGTCAGTATCTTCGGGACTACCGCAGCTGATGCCATCCGAGTAGGTCTAGGCATCCCATATATCGCATCGACCTTATTCTTTGTTGCCGCGCTCGCTGCTATTCTCATCACTTGGTATGTGAAGGAAAAGACTCTCTCCGTTCATAGTATCCATACAAGAAGAAGAGAAGTATTCTATTGGTTAACCGTTGTAACCACTTTCGCGCTCGGTACTGCGGCTGGTGATATGACAGCTAACAGTATGAATCTCGGTTATCTATCATCGGGTATTATGTTCTCTGTCATTTTACTACTCCCTGCTATTGGGTACTGGTTCTTCGGTTTGAAAGAAATCGCAGCATTCTGGTTCGCTTATATTATGACGCGGCCTGTCGGTGCTTCATTCGCAGACTGGCTGTCGGCAGCTCATAGCAGCGGAGGACTTGGATATAGCAAAGGCGTTGTTACCTTCGTATTAACGGTATTCATCGTTATCCTTGTTATCATGAAAGGCGGAAAGCCTGCAGAGAGTTCAGAGATCGAATCGAGATTGGCAAGCTAATAATAGCTGATAATAGCTGTTAGGCGGATTATAATTCGCTTAACAGCTATTTTTCTTGAAAGGGGCTCTGCTGCTTTCATTCCTTAAATTTTTAATGTAGTTATAGAAACCTAACAACGTGAAGACTGGTAACGAATATTGTAGTAACGAATCACCTTGCACAAGAATGGAGGATGAGCATGTCCCGTCGTGTGAGCAGCAAATGGAAGAAAACTGCTGCGCTCTTGAAGGATAGCAACTTATCGGATTATGTTCCCGAAACGGTTCGTATGAGCAACGTATCGCTGAGAACCTTATTGAAGAAGTATGAGATGGTTTATATTAAGCCAGTCGCAGGTTCGTTTGGTATTGGTGTCATGCGCGTAAAACGAACAGAAGAGGGGTATCAGTTCCAAGTCAAAGAGCGAGTGCGTTCCTTCAAAGATTTCGATAACATGTACCGTTCCATTCTAAAGAACACAAACAAGAAAAATTACCTCGTACAGAAAGGCATTCATTTGCTTAAGCACAATGGAAGACGCTTCGATCTTAGAGTGATGGCACAATACGCTCCTAACCGTCGTTGGGAGACGACTGGTATCATTGGCAGAGTTGCCGCTAAGAACAAAATCGTAACCAATTTCCACAGTGGGGGTACAATCGTCACTGCTAATCGTTTGCTTTCAGGTCATACCGATGCTGTTGAAGAGAAATTAACTTCACTCTCGAAACTGGGAGTGACGGCAGGGAAAGCGATGCAGAGAGCATTCCCGGGTGTCTATGTAATTGGGCTTGATGTTGCCCTCGATAAATCACTCCGGCCATGGATATTAGAAGTGAACACGAGTCCGGATCCGTATATCTTCCGCAAACATCCGAAGAAATCGATGTTTAGAAAAATAATGCGATATGCAAAATCATATCCGAAATCGAGAGCCTGATTGATCAGGCTCTTTACTTTTGTCGTCACTTAAGAAAATGTTAAGAATCTCTTCAGAACAGGTTTAGGAATTCAGTCTACATTAGGATTAGTCATTCTCTAGGTATGTATACAGGAGTAAAAGGAGTGTTCGAGTTTTTATGCATCAGTTCATCGAATGGATATCCAATTTGGCGATCCAGCTTATCCATGCACTGGGTATCACGGGAATCTTCATCGGAATGATTCTTGAGAGCGCCTGTATCCCGATACCGAGTGAAGTTATCATGCTTAGTGGTGGAGCAGCAGTATCTACAGGTTCAATGACATATGCCGAAGTCGTACTCGCAGGAGTTGCAGGCAATGTTGTCGGTTCCGTCATTGCTTACTATATCGGGGCGTTTGGAGGAAGAACGCTGCTCGAACGCTATGGCAAATATGTATTATTTAATGCCGCACATTTCGAACAGTCTCAACGATGGTTTGAGCGTTATGGTCAGAGTACCGTATTCTTCGCAAGAAATTTACCATTTATTCGAACTTTTATCTCATTGCCCGCCGGTATCGCAAGGATGCCTTTCATGAAGTTTTTATTGTTCTCCTTGTTAGGTTGTATCCCCTGGAATATGGCACTTGCATATGCAGGGCTAAAACTCGGCGCGAATGCAGATTCAATCGAAACGTACCTTCATCCGATTAGCTACGCTCTTGCAGGAGCAGCAGTTTTGTTGCTCGTATACTGGTTATTGCGGAAGAGGAGGAGAGAGGCTTAATGATTCCTGCGGTGCCGAACGTCTCCATCGCTGATCTTATCGTCCAGCAGGCAGAGTATCGTTATACGCCACCAAGTTCACCAGTGTTGGAAATTCTGATCAAGAACCCGGATAACCCGATAGTGCGAACCGATTGTTCCGTTCAGATCAATAAAGCCATTGATACTTCGCAGAATGCACTTGTTTATCAGAAACAAGGTGACAAGATGCAGCATGCTAATATGACATTGCCTCCCGGCAAGGTGATGAAACTAACGTTCCACCAGGTTCCTACCTTACGCCAAGGGGAGTATATCGTGGATATACAGTTATCCAGTCCATTTGCGAATGAGCAACACCGAGTATCGTTAAACTTCGCTTCAAATGCGGCTCCTTCGCACGCGAAGGCAAAGCAGTCAAGCCTAGATATCGATAAATGGGTCATGCCGGTTCTAATATTTCTTGTCATGCTCTTCATGGTAGGGAAAAAGAAGATGCATACTAATAATCAACGACGCCGTTCGTAAATACGCTACCCATCACGAGGAGTGACCTATCATTTTTAATATTCCGCTGCTTACTGCGTTAATAGCTATTGTCGCTGCTCAAACGTTGAAGATACCGATCAATCTACTGACTAAGCGGACGTTGGATCTGAAAATTGCCGTTAGCACGGGTGGCATGCCTAGCTCGCATTCTGCTGCCGTTTGTTCCCTTGCAGCTTCAATCGGATTGGCGGATGGATTTCATTCCAGCATGTTTGCGCTTGCTGTACTATTCAGTGTGATCACGATGTATGATGCGATGGGCATCCGCAGACATGCGGGTACGCATGCGACCATATTGAACCGAATTATTCGTTTATTCCCGGCTCATTCCAAAGAGCTGCAAGAAGAAGGAACGCTGAAAGAAATGCTCGGGCATCGTCCCATTGAAGTATGTGCAGGTGCCGTTCTTGGCGTTGTGATTGGTCTATTGATGAACTAATTATTAGAACGATTTGAGGAGTCTTATGAACCATTTAAAAAGTTTCATCGTTGCAATATCGCTCTCCGCATTACTGGCAGGGTGCTCTGAAGCACCTGCAAGCGTAAGTACAGTACAATCGACACCGGCGAATTCGGCCGAGACGGATGTAGAATTAGCTGCAGTTAAGACGGCGAGGTTTCCGAATATTCCGGTTAAGCACATCGTGGTCGTCATTGAAGAGAATCACGCATACAAACAGATCGTAAACAGCTCGAATGCTCCATTTATGAACAAGTTGATAAAGCAAGGCGCATTATTTACGAATGCCTACGCAATTACGCATCCATCTCAACCTAACTACATGGCTTTGTTCTCTGGCTCCTCGCAAGGAGTAAAGGACGATTCTTGCAAGAAGCCGTTTCAATCAGACAATTTGGGACATCAGTTGTTGAAGTCGAATCTGACGTTCGCCGGATACTCAGAAGATTTACCTCGAGTTGGATTTACGGGCTGCACCTACAAAGGATATGGCCGCAAGCATAATCCATGGGTCCAATTCACGAATATTCCTGCGAAGCTAAACCAACCTTTTACCGCATTCCCGCAACAGTTTGATAAACTGCCAACGGTATCCTTCGTCATTCCCAATCATCAAGATGATATGCATGATGGAACAGTCAAGCAGGCAGACGATTGGTTGAAGGGGAATTTGAGCGCTTACGCAGACTGGGCCATGAAGCATCAGAGCTTGCTCATCCTCACTTGGGATGAAGATGACTTTTCGAAGAAGAATCAGATCCCCGTTATTATGGTTGGTTCCATGATCAAGCCAGGCAAATACAACGAGCGTATCAATCACTACAATGTGTTGCGAACGATTGAAGACCTCTACGGACTGTCTCGTTCAGGAGCGAGTCGCAATTCAGCGCCGATTACAAGTGTTTGGAAGTAATTGCAGGTATTCGAACTGGAGGGCGATAATATGGCTGAAGTATTGAAAGTAAGCGGGTTAACGAAACGAATGGATCAATGAACCATCGTGGAGGATATCTCATTCTCGGTGCAAAAAGGAGAGATCTTCGGCCTGCTAGGACCGAATGGTGCAGGGAAGACAACGACCATTCGGATGCTTGTCGGGCTTGCTAAGCCTACTACCGGATCTATACATATCTGCGGACACGATATGCAGACAGCAAGGCGATTAGCTATGCAAGAAATCGGAACGATTGTCGAGAACCCCGAATTATACCCTTACTTATCGGGATTAGAGAATTTGAACGAATGGTCTAGATCCTAGCGGTATTCGTGAATTTCGCGATTTGTTATTGAAATTGACCAAACAAGGCAAGAGCATCCTCATCTCGAGTCATCTGCTTACAGAGCTAGAGATGATATGTGATCGGGTAGGTGTCATTGATCGTGGAAAATGGGTCACGACAGCAACGCTTGCGGATTTGCGCAGCGGATCGATGAATGACCGTTTAACACTAGAAGTAAACGCACCTGAGGAAGCAATTCGCATCTTAAAATCAGCCCATCCGGATCTTCAGCTTTTCAGAGGGGAAGGGAATGAAATCGACATCCTTGAATTCGATGAAATTCTGAATCATGTCCTCTCCACGCTCATTCAGAACAACGTTGAAATCCATAATATCGAGCGCAAGAAACAGACATTGGAAGATGTTTTCTTGCAAATCCCCAACGATTAAGCAATTTCAGATGCCCTTCAATAATCGCGATAGGGGTGCGGAATTCATGGGAAGCATCCTCGACAAACTGGCTTTGCCGCTTGAAGGATCGCTCGAGTTCATCCATCATCTCATTAAAGATGGCTGACAATCGCGCGAGCTCGTCGCCATTGTTTCGGTATTCTACGCGTTCACTTAATCCATTCTTTTGAATAGCTGTCATTGCGGTAGCTAATCGGTCCAATGGTCGGAGTAAGCGCCAAGCGACGAAAAATCCGCCAATCGCACTGACGGCAATGCCTACAATGCCGAGCGTGAGCATGAGTTGTTTCAATCGGTATTTCATTGCATCAATGTTTTCTAGATTACTGGCGAATTCCAAGTATCCGTTATAAGCTTCCGCATGAATGGGAGCTCGAATAACAAGAAAATGATCTTGACCGTGCGTATAACTGGTCAGTGTTTCAAGCTCTGAAGATCGGATGGGGACCCAATCAGCGGGAAGGTTGTTGGTCAGCGCCATAACGACGTGTCCGCTGTGATCGAGAAGTCTGAACATCTGATTGGTTTGAACAAAGCGTTCCATGAATCTTTTACTTTCCTCAAGTCGTTCCGTATCACCTCTTCATTATGTAGCCGACTCCGCGAATCGTTTGAATGTATTTATCGCCATCACCAAGCTTTTGTCTGACATAACGAATGTAGACGTCAACAATATTCGTTTCAACGCCTGTCTCGAAGCCCCAGACAAGGTCCAGCAGCTGATCGCGGCTTAATACGTTATTCGCGTTTCGAATAAGCACGAAAAGCAAGTCGAACTCCCGCTTGGTAAGCGGAATCTCCTGGCGTCATTGTCTGCATTCTGATTGCCGGCGTTATCTTCTTGTTCTTGATCGTCCGCTTGTTCGCCATCGCCATCCGATTGCTCTTGATCATCAGCATACTCACCGTCACCATCTGATTGTTCCTGAGCCGGAGTTGTCGCTGTATTCGGCGCTGCTGTTTTATCCGCGGAAGCATATGCGTGCAACCAGGTCCCGGAACCAGCTGCGATAACAGTCAACAGAGCTGCAGCCAAAATCCATTTTCTTTTCACTTTGTATTCCTCCTCAAACGAAGTGTCTTGTCTTAGACACCCTTACTATAGCATTCGTACATGAGAAGGTAGTGTGAGTAAAATTAGAATTTGATGAGAAAATCAAAGCGGAGCATGAAGCAGTCGAAAGGAGAAATGCGTATGTTCGAAATCAAACAGCTCGCTAAACGGCCATTTCACATGAACAAAACGGATGATAAGTACCTTTTATCCAATATTAGCGCTGAGGTTGTAAGAGGAGAGTGGATTTCGTTACTCGGTGCGTCAGGGCAAGGAAAGAGTACGTTGCTGCGTATGTTCTCCTTACTCCATTCACCAGATGAAGGGGACATGTTGTTGGAAGGCATTTCATTTCGCAACCAACATCCTCGATTCTGGCGAAAACAGATCTGCTATGTAGCGCAGCAAGCTGTCATGCTGACAGGAACCGTAGAGGATAATCTTAAGGTGCCGAGTCAGCTTCATCAACTTACATATGATTCTCAGTTAGCAAAACGGCTGCTAGCTGCAGCGAAGCTCTCTGATGTTGATTTGAAGAAAGATGCTCGCGAGCTATCCGGTGGCCAAATGCAGAGAATAGCACTGATTCGATCGCTGATGCTGCGTCCAACCGTGCTTTTGCTTGATGAAGTCACCTCATCATTGGATGTCACGAATACGTTAGCCATAGAGGAGCTCTTGAAAGACTGGCATCGAAATGAAGGTACGATCATGATTGGAATAACGCATGATCTCAAACAAGCGGAGCGGGTCAGCACGCGAACTTGGTTCTTGGCAGAAGGGACGATTCTAGAAGACGCACCGGCTAAACAGTTCTTCATATCCCCATCCACAGAAGCAGCAAGTCAGTTCATCATTAGCGGGCAAGCTGAGGTGCTTGCGACATGACCCTATTCACATTGAGTTTTACATTGCTGTTCGTATTCGCTACGATGATGATTTCCTATTGGCAGAAGCTCGGGCTGGAGAAGGAGATCGCAATCGGTACAATCCGATCTGCGGTACAGCTACTGTTGATCGGCTATGTGCTTCAATATGTTTTTCAAACGGAGAATTACGTTATTCTCGTGGTCATTATTTGCGTTATGATCGGAGTCGCTTCATGGAATGCAGCTAAGCGTGGAGGCGGCATGCACGGCGTTGTGTGGCGAATAGCCATTTCTATTTCCGTAATGGAAGTCCTAATGATGGGCATGCTTCTTGGTCTACATCTCATAAAAGCAACACCGCAATATATTATCCCCCTTAGCGGAATGACGATCGGTAATGCTATGGTTGTCGCCGGATTGTTTATGAATCAACTTAAGCGAGAGGCTGTTTCTTCAAGAGGGGAAATTGAAGCGCTGTTATCACTAGGGGCAAGCGCTCAACAAGCCTTGCATCAAGTACGGAAGCGGATTGTTAAGTTCAGCATGATCCCTACCATAGACGGCATGAAAACCGTTGGCCTTGTACAGCTTCCAGGCATGATGACGGGGATGATTGTTGCAGGAGCCTCACCGGTGGAGGCAGTGAGGTACCAAATCTTAATCGTATTCTCGTTTACGGGATCTGCAGCAATAACGAGCATTCTGCTTAGTGTGCTGTGTTACAAATTGGTGTTTACGAAGGACTTGCAAGTCGTGGTTTTTCAAGATTCCTAAATTAGAAGAAGTGGTGAGGAATCATGCTCCAGCATCTCGGAGAGTTAATATTTGGCAGACATAGAACGGCCGCCTACTTTGCGTAGTTGGCTGTTTTTTTTGTATTTTTAATGCATTCCCACGTTCATCGCTTGTGGAAGAGCGGCTAAATTATATTTCCCCCGTGTTTTAATATTATCCAATTGACAACCGGACCACGGTCCAGTTATATTGTTATCAAGCGGACCGTGGTCCACTAATGAACTCGAATAACAGAGTCCGAGTTCCACGATTGCCAATTAGATTAGAGGAGGAACTAAAATGTCCAATCATCAACAGCAAGCCAATCATAAAAAAATCGGTGTAGGTATTATCGGAGCAAGTCCGTCCAACCCAGGGTGGGCTGTCGCAGCGCACATCCCGGCGGTTCAAGCCTTGCCGGGCTTCCGACTGGTTGCGGTGAGCACGAGCAACCGCGAATCCGCGGATGCCGCTGCCGAAGCGTTCGGCGTTCCCGGATTCGATAATTACCAGGAACTGATTCAGCATCCTGAAGTAGACCTTGTCGTGATCGCTATTAATATGCAATACCATTACGATATCGCTCTAGCTGCTATCGAAGCAGGTAAAATGGTATACAGCGAATGGCCGCTTGGCATGTCCACGGAGCAGGCGCAGGACTTGGCAAACCGTGCCAAGGAGGCAGGCGTTCGGACGTTTATCGGCTTGCAGGCGCGCTACTCTCCGGCAATCCAACACGCCCGAGATTTGATCGCACAAGGCTATATCGGCAACGTACTCGCAACTACTTTATCTGGGACTGGCTTGATCTGGGAGCCCGTCACAATCCGAAAATTCGCTTATACGTACGACGTGAACGCCGGCGCGACCATGTTAGCGTCTGCGGGACTTCATGCCATCGACGGGCTGAATTACGTGCTCGGCGATTACGATAACGTGTCCGCGAAGCTTGAAGTTCGTCACCCTGAGGTCCAAATAGCGGATGATGGGACGACGCTCAAAGTGACGGCTCCGGATCATATGGCCATAATCGGCACGCTTGAAAGTGGCGTGTTGGCGACGACCTTATATCGCAGCGGAACTTCGCGTGACTTCGACTTGCGTTGGGAGATCATCGGCACGGACGGAGAACTTGTCATCACCGCCGATTTCAACGGAAATATGCAAAATACCGAATTGAAATTGAAGGGCGGCAAAGGCGAAGACAAGACGCTCACTGAGATCGTCATTCCCAGCCAATATACCGAAGATATCAAAGCGATTCCAGAAGGACCGGCGAGATCAAGCAACATCGGGAAATTTTACGCGAGCTTGGCTAAAGATGTTCGCGAAGGCACGAATGAAACGCCGGACTTCGCGCATGCAGTCAAACGCCACCTGTTATATGACACGATCATGACGGCTTCCCGTACCGGGGTCGAGCAAAAAGTGAATCAATACCACATTAATTCGTAAAGGCCAAGCCTGCTTAAACGGTTCGTGCGCCGTGGAGCACCAAGAAATAAAAAACTAAACGAGGAGAGTTAATGACGTGGGCGACCGGATTTCGAAAGCGAATATGTTGTTATTGATTTTAGTTTGTCTTGCGCAATTTTTGGAAGTCATGAATTCATCCACGGTAACCGTGGCGTTACCGGCTATTCAATCGGCGCTGCATATGAATGCAAATAATTTACAGTGGATCGTCACGGCTTATGTCCTCACCTTCGCTTGTTTTCTGCTTATCGGCGGACGTGCGAGCGACTTGATCGGGAGGAAACGCGTGTTAACGCTCGGTTTAGCGATTTTCGCGATTGCTGCGCTCGCCGGCGGATTCGCGATGAATCCGGTTTGGCTCATTGCGAGCAGGGCGATTCAAGGGATCGGCGCTGCGTTGTCCATTCCCGCGGCCATGTCGCTCATTAGCACGTCGATTCCCGAAGGCGCGCAACGGAATAAAGCTTTTGCCATCTTCGGCGCGCTGGGTTCGGGCGGTTTCGCGGCGGGGTCAATCGTTGGCGGGCTGCTGACGGACTCGCTCGGCTGGCGCTCCTTGTTTTTCTTGAACGTCCCGCTCGGGGTTGCGATCATACTCGGGTTAGTGTTTGTCAAAGAACGGCCGATGGAGCAAAAGAACAAGCAATCCATTGATTTGCCCGGCGCAATTGCCGTGCTGTCAGGCATATTCGTTCTCGTATACGGGTTGTCCATGCCTGATGTCGACGGCAGTTGGTCGACCGCGAAAATCACGACCTTAATCGCCGGAGCCCTTATTCTGGTCGGATTCGTCTTCATCGAGAAATACGCCAAAAACCCGCTCATGCCGCTCCGGTTGTTCCGTATCGGTTCGCTAGTATCGTCGAATATTATCGGATTCTTAATGTATTCCTTCATGACCGCATTTATTTATTTCTCGACGCTGTATTTCCATGCGCTTGGCTATTCTTCATTAATAACGGGCTTGGCTTTCCTGCCGCTCGGATTATCGTCCGTTCTAGCCACCCAAATCACGCCTTACTTCATGCGTATATTCGGAGCGAAAATGTTGTTGATTGTTTCGCAGCTCGTTAATGCACTCGGCATGTTCTGGTTAAGCACCATGTCCATGGACAGCGCCTATGCCGCATTTATTTTACCGGTCTTCGTTCTATTAGGTCTCTCGACGGCAGCCGGATTTACGGCAATCATCGTAGGTTCCGTGCGGGATGTGCGAATCGAGGAGCACGGCGTCGCAGGCGGTATCGTAAATACGTTCCTGCAGCTAGGAGGCAGCCTTGGATTGTCCATTCTGGCTACGATCGCGAGCTCGGTGACCGCTTCGGCAACCGATCCGTCGTCCAACGAAGCGATGCTGTCGGGATTTCATACGGCATTAGTCGTAGGCGGCTGCTTCGCATTATTCGCGTTGTTCTTGGCCTTGCCAGGCATGAGAAAGAAAAAGGCAGCGTTGCAGCAAGCTTAACAAATTATGCAGCACACCGAGGAGGAACCGACATGAATTCGAGCGCGACAAAAGAAAGAGTGCTGGAAGCATTTCATTTTAGACATGCAACGAAAGCATTTGACCCAACCCGAAAAATATCCGAAAATGATTTCCGGTTTATCCTGGAAACAGGGAGATTATCGCCTAGTTCCAACGGTCTTGAGGCGTGGAAATTTCTAGTCGTCCAAAATTCGGAACTTCGGGAAGAGCTTCGGCCGTTCGCTTACGGCGCGTACAATCAACTGCCTACAGCGAGTCACATGGTCGTTATTCTTGCTCGTAAAGGACTTATCCCGGAATCCCCTTATATTTATGAACAGCTGACGAAGGTTAAAAAATATCCGGCTGAGATGGTGCGAAACAACGTGGGAGCATGGCACGAATTCTTCGATTCGTTCCATCTCGATAACGAACGAGCGAGAACAGCCTGGGCTTCCAAGCAAACCTACATCGCGCTAGGGAACATGATGACTTCCGCGGCGATGATCGGAATCGATTCTTGTCCGATCGAAGGCTTCGTGCCAGATAGAGTTAACGAAATTTTGGAAAAACGAGGATTGCTCGGAGACGATGAGTATGAAGTAAGCGTGATGGTCGCTTTCGGTTATCGGGCAAAAGAACCGCGTGATAAAACAAGAAGAACGATGGAGCAAGTATCCGAATGGATATAGAAGACGTTTTGCCGAGCTTTTACACTTGATGCCAAAATTAAAATCGATGGCAATGTATTTACCGGTGGGGAAGCATTCGCAGAATGCAATTTGGAGGGAGCTTAGGTTCCGCCACAAAAGATGGGCTTATTAAACGTGGAGAGGGGATATCGCATTGACTAAGAATGATTATCAAGGATAACATAGGGGTGGGATTCTTTAGAACGGAGTAACAGATGGATGGATAAACTATGGTATTTGTCGCGAATCGGACTATTTGAAGCATTGCCTGAGGAAGATTTGGAAGAACTGGATCGGATGACGCCTATGACTCATTCTGATTTCTTGCCCAAACTTACGATCGTTCAATCTCCTGGAGAAGAAATAGATGGCTTGTCCTTCGTTAAGAAAGGCAAACAAGTATATGAAAAGGAGAATCACGCATGTCGGAAGCAACAATGAAAGCTGCCATTTTGGAGCAATTCAAAGCGCCATTCACCATCAGGGAAACACCGCGGCCTACTCCGCAAAAAGGGGAGGTGCTTGTGAGAATCAAAGCAAGCGGCGTGAATCCGCTCGATCTGAAAACTAAGGAAGGCGTAGCTGCGCACACCAAGACAACAACGCCCGCAATTCTGGGGATTGATATGGCGGGGGTCGTCGAAGAAGTTGGAGCTGATGTTACCGATTTCAAGCCTGGAGATGCCGTTTACGGCATGACCGGCGGCGTTGGCGGTGTACAAGGCTCATTAGCGGAATATGCAGCAGTGGATGCTGCGCTGCTTGCTAAAATGCCGGAAAGCATGTCGATGCGAGACGCGGCTGCATTGCCGTTGATCGCCATTACCGCATGGGAAGCCCTTATTGATCAAGCCAAGATCCAGTCCGGGCAAACAGTGCTCATACACGGCGGAGCTGGCGGGGTCGGTCATATTGCGATCCAGCTTGCAAAGCAGCGAGGCGCTAACGTTTTCGCGACGGGATCTGGGGCAAGTCAGACCGTCATTAAGAATCTAGGCGCGACGCCAATCGATTATACGGACACATCGGTTGATGACTATGTACAGAAGCATACTGGAGGGGAAGGCTTCGATGTTGTATTGGATACCGTTGGTGGTGCGACATTGGATGATTCATTCCGTGCCGTAAAGAAATATACGGGTCACGCGGTCAGTATATTAGGCTGGGGCACTCATAGTCTCGCGCCGCTTTCTTTCCGTGCGGGAACGTATTCGGGGGTATTTACCCTCATGCCATTGCTAACCGGAGAAGGGCGTGCGCATCACGGCGAGATTCTCCGTGAAATCGCGGCATTATATAGCCAAGGCTTGTTAAAACCGATTCTGAATCAACGGATATTTACGTTAGACGAAATCGAGGACGCCCATCGAAGTATGGGTGAGAAACAAGTCGGTAAGGTCGTAGTGAATATCGAGTAATGTGCTAATTTCTGAAGTGCTGCCCGTTCATATGTAAGGGCAGCACTTTGTTTATTATTGGGTATAGTTTTGATTTTGGGGTGAGAAGCTATTGTCGTTCGATGATGTGAGGTGTAGACATATTGGATGATGTTCTAGCTAAGGATCGAAAAATTAGCCAGCGGTTGGCGGAGAACGAACGGATTCTGAGGAGCTTGTTCAATAATTGTTTCGATATCACATTCCGGCCGTTCTTTCCGTCCGACGCTCCAGCGGCATTGCTTGTTTATATCGCTGGTCTGGCTGACACGGACAAGATAAATAATGAACTGTTTCGTCCCGACACTCCCAGTCAGTGGAACAGCTTATTTACGGATATTCATTTATCAACGGTTGCCTCAAGCGATACAACGGAGTCCATACAGGAAGCGGTTGAGGGGTTGCTTCAAGGACAATCCGTCTTATTTATGGAAGGACGTCCAGACTGCTATTTCCTAGACTTGAAGGCCAAGAATGGACGAACGATTCAGGAACCGGCATTCGAACAGACGATTCGCGGTCCCAGGGACAGCTTTACGGAACAGATCGAAGTCAATGTCATTCTAATTCGCAAAAGGATACAATCGACGAAACTCAAGCTAGAACCAATCACAGTCGGCTCAATATCGAGAACAAAGCTAATTATCGTTTATCTAGAGGGTATCGTTGATGAATTAGTCTTGAGTCAAGTCAAGGAACGGATTGCCCGCATTCGAACAACTGCTATTTTGGAATCTGGATACATAGAAGAAATGATCGAAGACGTCTCATTTTCTCCATTTCCGCAAATGCAAGTTACGGAGCGGCCTGATATCGTAAGCGCAAATTTGTTCGAAGGCAAGGTTGCCGTACTAACGGACGGGACTCCTAATGCGCTTATCGTTCCGATGACCTTCTGGACGACCTTTCAATCGGCAGAGGATTATTATGAGCGATTTATTTTCGCTTCCCTTATGAGATGGACAAGGTTGATTCTGTTCGCGATCTCCCTGTATCTGCCCTCGCTATTTGTGGCTATCACGACTTTTCATTCCCAGTTGATGCCGACTAACTTTCTATTCAGTCTCACCGCTGCACGGGAAGGAGTACCTTTTCCTAGCGTCATTGAAGCACTGTTGATTGAATTTATGTTTGAAGGGCTTCGAGAAGCGGGTATTCGCTTGCCTAAGGCAACAGGTTCCGCGGTTAGCATCGTTGGCGCTCTGGTTATCGGTCAAGCCGCAGTTCAAGCCGGAATCGTATCCGCTCCGATGGTTATTGTCGTTTCCATGACAGGAATTGCTTCTTTTGCTATTCCTCGGTACAACATGAGCATAGCATTCCGAATATTGAAGTTTCCAATGCTTATTCTTTCGGGCATGTTTGGATTGTACGGAGTTACCATGGGTACAATCGCGCTGCTTGTTCATCTGGCCCGACTGGAAACGTTCGGTGTGCCATATCTGTCGCCAGTCTCACCTTTGCGTCCTGAAGGAATAAAAGAGGTGTTTATTAGACCGCCAAAGCTCGAATCCAAACGGTTTCGAAACCTATTTGCAAGGCTCAGGGGGAAGATAGGTGATGAAGCGTAAAGCAAAAAAAACGTTCATTATCATGCTCATATTCGTCTCCTTGCTGTGCGGATGCTGGGATCGCAAAGAATTGAATGATCAACTATTTGATTTGGCCGGCGGCATTGATTTGGACCGTGAAAAGCGTGAATGCTATCTCATCAGCGCTCAGATGTTAATCCCTGCGAAGGCGGCCGAAGGACAGGAGTCGTCGAAATCGGATTATTTCCTGGAAACGAGCCGAGGCAAAAATGTTTATGATGCAATCCAAGAGATGCAGAAGTATTTGTCCCGATCAATGACCCGCGCGCACAGGGGTAATCTTTTCATCGGGGAGGCGCTTGCTCGCGATGGAATATCCGAGATCTTGGATTCCTATACCCGCGATCCGAAAAGCCGGATCCGGACTGATTTATGGATTGTTAAAGACGGCACGGCGCTCGAGATAATGAAGATCAAGTACCCTCTTGAGAAAATGCCCGCAATGGCTCCGATTAAGATTCATCAAGCAGCCGGAGGTGAAGTGGGGACTTCCTTGGTGGAGTATCTGATCGCTTCCAGAGGGGAAGGAAGCTACCCCACGCTTCCGGTTGTGAAGATGGTGATCAAGCCAGAGCTCGGCATACCGACGATGACCTTCTATGGGCGCGCCGTGTTCAGTCATGGTCATAAACTGCTCGGATACTTAGATTACGACGAATCGCACAACAGAGGGTGGATCGTAGGATTAATCGATAGCTCTGTTCTAACAGTCGAAGCCCCTGGTCCGGTAACCGGGTTTATTTCAAATCCAAAGAGTAAAATGCAAACCACGCTGTTAAAGTCAGGAAGCGTCAAGACAGAGATTACGATTAAAGGGCAAATCACTGTGAAGGAGAACGATTCGCCCCTTGATTTGACTGATGAATCGAATCTTATGCAATTGCAGCGACTCTTCAATCAAGAGATCAATAAAGAAATGATGCAGCTCATTCATAAGGTGCAGAAAACGCTCAAAGCGGATGTGCTCGGCATCGGAGAAACCGTATATCGGCAGCATCCCCATTACTGGAAAAGGAACAGAGATAAATGGGATTCCAATTTCGTGGATTCCGAAATCATCATCCATCCAAAACTTGAAATTAAACGGATCGGACTGCAAGGATCACCGGTGCACGTAAAATGAAAGTTGGGGTCAGCATGAAGCTTTCGACGAATCAATTATTTTGGCTGATAACAATAATGGAAATCGGCATGACTGCTTTATTGACGATTAGCGACGCCTTTAAGAAGAGCGGACAAGCCGCTTGGATGTCCATTACCCTTGCCGTTATTTTAAGTCTCGGTGTAACCTACGTTGCGGCCAAACTCTCCGTCCTGTTTCCCGGTCAAACTTTTGCCGAGTTTGCTCCTGTTATTGCTGGAAAATGGTTCGGCAATTTGCTATTAGGATCATATCTCGCGGTATGGTTTGCCGTAGGAGGGATCATTCTTCGGGAGTATTCGGATTTCGTGAATATGTCTTTGTTTTCTAAAACGCCGACTTGGGCGGTGATGCTCATGATGATTGCCGTCATGCTCTTCTGCGTTACAGGGGGAATTCAAACCTTAGGTCGTTGCAGCGAGATTATCGGCCCTTTCATCGTTGGGACGATTCTGTTGATTACCGTATTCTTGTCTAAAGACTTCCATCTATTTAGGTTAACTCCACTGGTGCCTATGCAAGGACTTGTTGGAATTACTCAAGGAAGCATTAGCGTGTTCTCATTCTTAGGGGAATCAGTGATGGTTCTCATGTTGATAGGGTTCGTCTCTCCAGGGCAGAGAACGATTACCGCAGCGACTGGCGGAGTTGCTATGGCAGGCATCCTACTCGTCGTGATGTCTCTTAGCATTTGCATGGTCCTTGGTCCTGTATTGCCGGCATACTTAATTTATCCGGTCTATTCGGTCGTACAATATGTATCGGTTATGGAGTTTATTCAGAATATTGATGTACTGGCTGTCATCGTTGTGATTCTCAGCATCTTCATTAAATTGTCTCTGTACTTGTTCATAACCAGTTATGGAACAGCCAAACTGTTCCGAATTTCGAAATGGAAGCGTATGGTTGGGGTGGCAGCCGCGATTTTTTTCCTCATTGCCATGGCACCGAGAAACTTGGTGGAATCGCAAGTAAAATTCCCGGTATTCTGGAAAGAATTCGTACTGCCGATCTTCATTGTCGGAATTCCACTGCTTTTGCTTATCGTTGGCTTGTTGAGAAAGTCGAGAGGCAAGCTTTCAGCGCCTTGATCTTGCAATGAACGGACGGAGATTACTAAGAATTGAGAGGTCATGCGAATGATACAATCAGAAACGGATGCATTAATAATAGGGTTTGGAAAGGTGGCAAAACACTTGCTCCCTATCTCGCGAAAAAAGGCTGGCAAGTAACCGTGGTCGAGCAATCATCAGCAATGTACGGAGGTACTTGCATTAATATTGGCTGCATTCCAACGAAATCACTTATTCACTCAGCCGAGATGATCGCTGCCAGAGGAATCAGCGAATTTGCCGAGAAAGCGAGAGCCTATGAAGAAGCTTGGAATTTCAAAGAGGAATTAGTATCGAGTTTGCGCAGCAAACATCAAACTAATCTAAGCAATACGTCAGATATTCAACTCATTAACGGTCAAGCTTCTTTCTTATCGCCTCACGAAGTTCTCGTGAAGGGGGAGGGGGAAGAATCAATCACGATAAAAGCGATACAGATCTTTATCAACACCGGTGCTGTACCTGTTATGCCGACCGTGGAAGGTGGCAGCAGCCGCATATACAGCAGTACGACATTGCTTGGCCTGAATAAGTTGCCTCGCCGACTGGTCATTGTCGGAAGCGGCTTTATCGGCTTGGAATGCGCTTCCATGTACGCCAACTTCGGAACGGAAGTGACCGTCATCGAGAGGGGAGCAACAATATTAAAGCAAGAGGATGAGGATATACGCGAATCCATTAAAAGCGTGTTGGAACCCAGGGGCATTCGTTTTCTTGTTTCGAGCCGATTCGGGTCAAATTAATGATAATGAAGCGTGCGCGATTGTTACGGTCCATGATGAACAAGGAAGAATTCAGAAGCTTGAAGCCGATGCGGTGCCCCATCCATGCGATGGCTATTTTTTTGTATGAATAATTGAGAGAAAGCTCGAAATAGCCCTCTCTGATTTCCATTTATATACACCTATACGAATTTATAATATGACACACAGTTGTCTGATTATAAAGGTTATGCTAGCTGTGTGATTGCGGAGAATACGCAGTTTAACATTGAAATGAGGAGAAATATAATGGAAAACATCCAATCTAAAGTCGTTATTATTACTGGAGCATCGAGCGGCATCGGGCAAGCTACGGCACTTTTGCTGGCAAAATACGGAGCAAAAGTTGTGTTGGCAGCGAGAAGAGAAGATCGGTTAAAGGAGATTGTCGCGAATATACAACAAAGTGGTGGTAGCGCTGTATACGTTACAACTGATGTCGCATCTGCAGGGGACATGCGCAAGCTTGCCGATTATGCGGTGCAGGAATACGGTCAAATCGATGTTCTAATTAATAATGCGGGAATCATGCCGCTTTCGTTTCTGCATGAATTGAAAATTGAGGAATGGGATAAAATGGTTGACGTCAATATTAAGGGAGTTCTCTACGGGATCGCTGCAGTGCTGCCTAAGATGAGAGAGCAAAAGTCGGGACACGTCATTACAATATCTTCTGTCTCTGGTTACAGGGTAGATCCAACGGCTGCTGTATACAGCGGTACAAAGTTTGCCGTCAGAGCTATTTCCGAAGGACTTCGTCAAGAAGAAGGACCCACCTCCAATATTCGTACGACGATCGTTTCGCCGGGAGTTACGTCTTCGGAGTTGACTGAGTCTATTAGCAATAATGAAATTAAGGGCTGGGTTGATCAAATGAGCCACTTTGCCATTTCGCCTGACAGCATTGCCAGAGCGATTGCGTTTGCGATTAACGAACCTGCCGATACGAGTATCAATGAGATGATTGTTCGACCAACTGTGCAGCCTTCCTAACGGAGAGGAGATCACATTTAGACATAGATGGCATGAACTTAGACAAGTTACGAGGTGAAATGCAATGGCGGTGAGCCGACTTTTTGAGATTTTGTATATGCTCTTGAACAAGAAAACGGTAACCGCCGGCGAATTAGCCGAGCATTTCGAGGTATCCCCTCGTACGATCTACCGGGATATCGATGCACTGAGTGCCGCCGGCATTCCGGTGTACGCAAGCAAAGGCAAAGGTGGAGGCATCTCGCTGTTAGAAGGCTATTCCTTTCACGCTTCTATGTTAACCGATAGGGAGCAAGAAGATGTGCTGGCTGCGCTTCAAAGTCTTGCGGCTGCGGATTATCCGGAGATTCATGCTGTACTGCATAAAATGGGACTGTTGTTTAAAAAAGAGGGAAGCCAATGGCTTGAAGTCGACTTTTCGCCATGGGGAAGCGAAGAGCAGAGGCGGCAACTTTTTGCGCAGCTCCGCCAAGCGATTGCCGATTGTAGATTAATTAAATTCCGGTACTATAACAGTGCCGGCCGTGAGAGTCTCCGGAGCGCGGAGCCAGTTCAGCTTCTATTCAAAAGCAAATCATGGTACTTGGCAGCCTATTGTTTGGAGAGCGATGGCCACCGTGTATTCAAAATAAGTCGGATGAAAGATGTCATCGTCATGGACAGCCACTTTAAACCGAAACCATATGCAGCGGCTATCGAGTTGGCGGAAGAGCATGCCATTCTAGAATCGGTTCAGGTGACGATAAAGTTATCTCCCAAAGGAGCATATCGGGTGTATGACGAATTTGACGCGGCAGCAATTACTGTGAATGATGATAGTTCCTACACGGTATCAGTCGAGCTTCCGGAGGGAGCATGGCTAAACAACTACTTGCTTTCCTTCGGCGATCTGCTGGAAGATGTTGAGCCTAAGCGTGTGAGAACCAGCTTGATGAGTCAGCTAGATATGATGAGATTTAGGTTAGGGACAGCTAAAGAGGGCAGCGACCCTACTTGTGCCGATATGAAGGGGGAATTGTAATGACACAGGTTTTACCAGCGGTTGTAGTGGAATACTTAGACGCTTCGAACCGACACGATGTCGAGAGGTATGCTAGAACGTTCTCCAATAATGGGCGGATTGAAGAAGATTCTTTAGGATGGGATCTTGTAGGCAAGAAGGAGATAGTAGACTATTTTGTAACTTATTTCGTTGGCACGAACACTCATACGGATATCATAGAATTCATTGTCAACGACGTTGTCGTCGATATGCGGGTTCTGTTTAAAGGAGATTTTGCTGGTAACGAAGTTATCGGTCTGTATAAGTTCTTTCTAAATAATGGCCTGATTGAAAAACTAAAGTGCGACCTAGAACAGTAGTCTTCCAAAACAAAATTAAAGCAAGCGGGATCAACCCGCTGGATTCAAAAATTCGTGTTGGTCAAGCTGCTCACGCTAAAAGGCAGGTACCAGCGATTCTTGGAATTGACCTTGCAGGTGTGGTGGAGGCAGCTGGCAGCAGTGTCCAAAAGTTTAAGCTAGATGACGAAGTATACGGAATGGCTGGGGGAATCGGTGAGGTGCAGGGTTCACTTGCCGAGTATGCCGCATGTGACGCAGACCTTTTGGCTAAGAAGCCGGTTAATTTGACAATGGAGGAGACAGCTGCACTGCCGTTGATTTTCATAACAGCCTGCAGGTACTTTTCACGCTGTTGCCGCTGCTAACAGGGAAAGGTAGAGCCCATCACGGTGTTATTATGGAGGCGGCTGCCAATCTGGCTGAATTGGGAGAGTTAAAAGTAAACTTGGATCCGAATCGGTTTACATTCGAACAGGTGAACGAAGCCTTCAAGCTTATGGAAGACGGAAAGGCGAGTGGAAAAGTAGCTGTAAGGATCCAAGAATAATCCAAAACAGATCGCATTCTCTCAGTTTGTCAAAGTTCATAATAGGCTTTATCGTTGTTTTTATACTTATGTTGATTACTATTGGAGCAGTTCAATATATTGCATCATCATGATGTAAGAGGACAAGCAACAATATTGTCAGGTGACAAGAACATTATCTCACTAATTGCCGCGTAAATCGCGGCTTTTTTTATGTAATGGGGTCAAGTTCTATTCAAACTCAAATGACAAGAACTTGATCCCATCTCCGAAAATGACAAGAACTTGATCTCAATTCCGAGATATTGGGAATCGCATCTTGAAGGCTGCAAGCGGAGAAGCGAACGTCTGCACAACCTGTCTGTTCTACTGGCTGAGCCTCGCATATTTTCTGAGGGAAATGCAAGTAAAGTACGGCGTTGTGAATCCGCCTCTTTATCGAACTTTAAGCGGTATCACCGACTGGAATGACACGACGTTTTACGATAACACCGCATTTAACGGTGAACTCGATCATGTGGAAGATAGGTGTTGGTGCTCCTTTGAGGAAGCCTTTCTTTACAAGCGGCGCACCGGCTCCCCCAGAAATAGTGTACTTCGTGCCTTGAAAGGTTAATTGATCCAAGGCATGCACATGTCCCATGAGAACTTGAGGAACCTTGCCGCGGACAGTTGACAGAAACCGGGTCAATTGTCCTCTGGCATTACCAAAGGTCGATGTTGGATCCTGAAAATAGCGCGGATTTGCCCATTTTCCAATTCTAGGGGCTACATGCATCGTCAACAGTGTATTTTTCTGGGCTTTTTTTAAATGATTTCTTAGAAAAGCCAGCTCACCTGGCGCAAAACCGTAGATCGTTTGCCCATTCGAGTCTGTGCCGATCTGCTGTGAGTTATTCAGACCGATGATAGTGGTTTTAATTTTGGGGAGGTTGATTCCAAAATGCGCAGGACCGATATACTTTCTAAAGTTCGTAAGCGGACCGTTTATTCCTGTATGTTCATGGTTGCCGGGTACGATGAAGAAGGGGATATCGGGTACGCCTTTATTTGGATCTTTAATCAGTTGCAGCAAGCTTTTTACCGGCACACCAGAATAAGTTCCGCCTGTCTTGAATTCCTGATCGCTTCCCGTGAAAACGGCATCTCCGTTATGCAAAATAAATAAAGGTTTCTTCTTCAAGTTGCGAATAGCAGATAAGACTGATCCAAATATTGCATTGCTCGCTTGCCCGTTTCCTGCCCAACCATCACCCATACCAATAAAGGTGTATTCGTTACTTTTCAACTTCTTTACACTCGCCAACAACTGTGCTTTCGAAGTCCGAAACAAAGTACTGTGCTTACTGGGCGTTGCTTTGTTAAATTTAACGTTCTGAGTTCTTGATTTCAAGTTAATATCCTCTCCCATGGTTCTTACCTGTTTTTTAAAACTGACAATATAATTAATGCGCATGGGCTCTTCCAAAGTTTGAGGCTGGAGCGGAATTACAGCAACTGCTGATGGAATAAAACAAAAAGAGCTACTTTGGTTCTGTCGATGTCAATATCGCATGTGATTCGGGGTCATGCCCCAACGACCCTAATCGAGATTTAACAAGTAGGGGGGGCGAACGGATTAGCTCTCGGGATCTGAGTCCTATGGGTAAGAACGGCATTGGTCGCTAAAAACGCAGCCTTCC
This sequence comes from Paenibacillus taihuensis, assembly GCF_003386535.1. Lineage (GTDB taxonomy): Bacteria > Bacillota > Bacilli > Paenibacillales > Paenibacillaceae > Paenibacillus_Z > Paenibacillus_Z taihuensis. Next base: position 103,886 of record NZ_QTTN01000004.1, on the reverse strand, counting down.
GAGCCTTGCACGAGTACTACACCAAACGGTCGATAAATCCGCTGCTTTTGCAGATGAGGCTGTGCGATATAGCTGCAGGAAAAAGAACAGCAGCACAAGCTCTCCCAAAGAGCCGTGCTGCTGTTGTCGTTAATGAGGGATATGCTGTCTGTTAGCCAATGATGGCATAAGTTTGGACGCCAGCCGGGATGTTACGGGAACGGTACTCGAGGCCATTAGCATCGTAAGTGCGGATGTTGTACGAGAAGTTCGTCAGCGTGTTGATGTTATTGAATCGAACAACACCGTAGCGGTCAAACGAAGCTGTAGCGACAAGCTGGCCGTTGCGGAATAAACGTGCGAAGAAGCCAGTCGTATTGAATGGAACGCCGTCAATATTGACCCAAAGAACGGTCAAGCGGTTAAATGTTGGATTCGTGTTTGAACCTCTGGATCCATTCGTACTTGTTTGAACCGATTTACGAATGACTCTGCCAGTACTAGCTGGATTGTAACGTAATGGTTTTACGCGTTTAGTTGCCATGTTTCATCACTCCTTTCGCTTACAACTTATGCAAGCGCCTCTTTAATAGAGTGGACAAACCTAAGAGGTGATTGGCCTGTTTTTTGGTACAAGCTTGTGGCAAGAGGTTTAATAGAGACAATAACTTTACATATAGAGGGAGTAAAGTGGTAAGAGAAAGTTTCGGTTTATTTATTTACTATGATACAAAAGATGGGTATCAGGTTTGATCATATGTGAATCGAAAGAAAACGCCTTTTTTGCTACAGTTGATTACTAAGCTATGGCGTTTGTTTAACAGAGGATGGCCATCATCGTTCAAGAATGTCACGATAAATGAAGCGCTTAACCACATTCCGCTCGAGGTGCGAAAATTATCGCGACGAGAACAACGGCCGATGCGCTTGGATTGGAGAGCAAAGGCCGCATTGATTGCGGGGCTGACGCGGATCTGCTGCTTATGAATGAAAGCGCAGCATGATAATTCAAGGAAAGGCGGTTCACCGCCGTGCGTGACGCGAGAAGTACATAACAATAATAGGCCGATCCTCAACGATGAATATCGTTTTTGAGGATCGGCCTGCATTTTGGTGAATCAAAGAGAACGTGTCAAGCCTTGCGGCTTGTTCTTATTGAAGCTCGAGAATTTGCGGGTGATCGCTCAACGTGAAACTGACCGAGTTGACGCCGCTGTACGATTGCACCGCAGATGTTCCGCTAGTGGGGTCGTACCGTTTCACGGATCCTATCGTTGCGCCAAGATTGACCGTCACCGTGTTCGAGCCGGATGCCTTCTCGTTCCAGACGACCAGCTCGAATTTGCCGTTCTTCTTCTGCAGCAGCAGATCATGAACGGTGGACGGCTGGCTCGGAATCGAGTAGTTCAGTTTGCCCGTCACGGCGATAGAGCCGGAGTCTGCCAAAATCGTCGTCATGTTGTGGAGATAAGTCGCTGCGAGCTTCGCATTGTAGCTGCTGTCGAAGATGCCGAAGTAGTTGTCGGTGTTCGGCGGCGAGGAAAGCGGAGTGTCCCGCAGCATGTAGATGAATGTATGCTTGAACCCGCGCTTGAACTGGGAGAGGTACATGTTCAAATACAGTTTGCCCTGCTGAGCCTGCGTAATGCTGCCGCTTCCGCCGGTCGTCCAACCTGTCTCGGTCGTCACCTTCGGCAGCGCAGCGCGGTCGGCGGATGCGGTATAGCCATTGTAGCCGTTGCGCCAGGTCACGCCGTACTCCTGATAAATGCCGTCGATCCAGCTGACGTAATCGGAAGAAGCGTTATCCCAGGCCATATTGTCGATAATGCTTGCTTGGCGGCTGATATAGTTATGAACGTTCGCGAAGTCGCCGAATTTCGTACCTGCCGGCAAGAGCGCGCCTGCGCCGCTCGGGATGGTAAGGAACTGCAGGCCGACATTGTTCGGTTCGCTGCCGCCGGCTTCGCTGGAAGAGAATACCGGATAGCTGCTCAGCACGGGATCGCTTTTGACGCTGGAGTAGAAGTCCCGCTGCCATTTCGCGACAGGCATAAAATCCGTCGTGCTCGTCGAGGTGCTTCCCTGGTAGGTGACAGCCCAATTGTTCGGCTCGTTGGGTCCTTCCATGGCCAGCAGTGCGCCTGAATTTGCCAATGTTTTGGACCCGTTAATGACGTCCGTCATCCAGGCGTCGTCCGGGCCGCTTCTCGTGATGACAAATTTGACGCCGGACGAATTATGCACGCCAATCAGGTCATTGATGAAGGTTGAGCTCGCGTTGTCACCTTCGCGTACAACGCGAATGCCCGCATAGCTCAAGGCGGTGGCGGTCTGCGAAGCGCTATCCGTGCCGTGGCCCATATGCGTGTTTGCGCCGATGGAGTTCAGGAAGTCGTCCGCTTTCGCTGCCGTCGTGCCCGAGGAATAAGAGATCGGCACCAGCTGCCACTTCTGGTTGTCAAAGCCGTTGTCCGTCCAGATTTCCACGTTCGTGCCGTCTGCCGTTCCATTAGAAGTAACGTCCAGCGCTTTGCCGCTGTTCACGTTAATAACCTTATAGGTGCCGTCGGCATTCAAGGTGATTTGCCACTTCTGAGCGCTCGTTCCGTTGTCGGTGTAGATCTGCACGTTCGTTCCGTCCGCAGTCCCTGCACCTTGCACGTCGAGTGCCTTGCCGCTGTTCGGATTAATCAGTTTGTACGCACCGCCGCCGACATCGATCACTTGCCAGCTCTGCGCCACGCTGCCGCTGTCCGTCCAGATTTCCACGTTCGTGCCGTCTGCGGTTCCTTCTGCCGTAACGTCGAGCGCCTTGCCGCTGTGCGGGTTGATCAGCTTGTAGGTGACGCCGGATACCGGCGCCGCGCTTGCGCGCGAAGGCATGATGGCAACGATGGACAGCATGAAGACGAGGATGAGCGCCGACAGCAGCAGTCGCCGTTTGTGAATCGCAATTCGCATAACCTTGTTCCTCCTTTGAATGGGTTGGCTGTAAATCCGGTTCTAAGTAAACCTTGCCCTCCTTCCTTCAGGATTAGGAAACGCTTTCATGATAGGCGATCGGAGCACGTTCCCGATAGGAAATTTTGTACAAATTGCATAGGAAATTATAAACCTCTGCGCTTAAGAAACAGAATCGCGAGTAAGGGCTCTTGCATTCCTCTCAGCTTGGAGAAAACGCGTAACAAAATTAAGGTCCGGGAGCGCATGAATTTCATAAGGGGATGCACGCGTCCGTCATTATAATGAACGAGGAGTAACCTGCATCAGCAGATGCGAACGAACATGGAGGAGAAACAATGGACTTTAACGGCTTGGAATTGCACTTGGGGAATATCGCAAGGCTGTCGAAAGCGAAATCGAGATCGATCAGCGCGGAGAACTTTACCGGCGAGAAGGGCAAAGGAGGGATGTCGCTCGACGGCATCAGCGCGAGCTGCGCGCGGGATTTGGGACAAGGCTGGAAGGTGTCGCCGGCCGTTACGCTAGAGAAAGGCTCGTCGTTCGAGCTCGCGCATATTGTTGGCCCGGGTATCATTACCCATATGTGGATGACATGTCACCCTGGCAGCTGGAGAAGCCTTGTATTGCGGATGTATTGGGACGATGAGGAAACGCCTTCCGTCGAAGTGCCGCTCGGCGATTTCTTTTGCAACGGCTGGTGCGAGAGGAGCATCGTCAATTCCGCGCCGATCGCCGTTATGTCCGGCGGAGGGATGAACAGCTATTGGCAAATGCCTTTCCGCGGATCAGCCAGAATCACCATCGAGAATCTTGGAGGGGCAATACCGCAATTTTTCTATCAAATCGACTACGCTTTGACGGACATACCGGCGGATATGGCATACTTCCACGCCCAATGGCGTCGCAGCAACCCGCTCGGTTATAAGGACGTTCACACCATCCTGGACGGTGTGAAAGGACAAGGGCATTTCGTCGGCACTTACATGGCATGGCAGGCGAACAACGACGGCTGGTGGGGAGAAGGGGAAGTGAAGTTTTTCCTGGACGGGGACAATGAGTTTCCGACGATTTGCGGAACGGGAACCGAGGATTACGTCGGAGGCGCCTGGGCGTTCGAGCAGGTGGAAGGGCAAGGCTATTTGCCGTTTACGTCGGACTATCTCGGCTTTCACCAAGTATCCCGGTCCAACGGCTTTTCCAAGGTCAATCAACGGTTCGGGATGTACAGATGGCATATTCTCGATCCGATTCGGTTCGAAGAAGAGATTAAGGTGACTGTTCAAGCACTCGGCTGGAGGAGCGAGGGACGGTATTTGCCTCTTCGGGACGATATCGCCTCCGTCGCCTATTGGTATCAGTCGGAGCCGCATGCTCCCTATCCGGCCTTTCCGGGCAAAGACGAGCTGGAGGTGATCTAAAGGATGGAAGAAGAGAAGAACGCGTTCGTCAAGCCGGTGTACAACGTATACAGCATGGTCGAGCATTTGGCGATGATCGAAATGAGGAAAAAGCATCCTCACTGGATATGGAACAGGAGCGACACGCACGTCATTCTCGGCGTGCCGACATCCCATGAAGGATACAAAACCGTCGCGGAGCCGGGCAATTCCTTTTCTCCCGGGCATCGGACGTTTGGCGTTTCCCCCTGGATTTACGCAGAAGGCCGGCTGCACACCCCTGAGGAGCTGCCTCTGAACCGATTGTCATGGAGGTTCCGCGATGGCTATATTCCGGTTCTGACGTCGACATGGAATGCAGGTAAATTCAACGTTGTGACTCATCTGTTCACCGATGGCGATCCGGACACGAACGATATCCGCACGTACTTCACAGTCGAGCTGGAGAACAGCTCGTCCGATGCTGCGACAGGCTTGTTCTACCTGCCGATTCGCTCGTTCGGCGCTTCGGGAGGTCCGATCGTCAGCCTCGCGATGGAAGGCAGCGACTTGGTCGTCAATGACGGGCGGGTTATGCACGCGGAAGAGCAGCCGACCCGGTTCGGCTCCCTCAGTTATTCGGAAACGGGACTGGATATTTCCGATTTCTTGAAGAGGGGGACGCTGCCTCCAGATACCCGGATGGAGGACCGCTCAAGTTGGGCGAGCGGAGCGCTTGAATATAGCTTGTCGCTGGCGCCAGGAGAGAAGCGAAAGCTGTCCTTCGCGTTTCAGCTGCACGCCGACAACTGGATGGTCAAGAAAATGCTCGGCTTAGAAGAACGGAACGGACGGAACGGACGGAACGAGACGGGAGCCATGCCGTCGCTCGAAGAGTTTGCTGTCCGCTGGGAAGATCAGAACCGGATTAAGCTCGACCTCCCGGACCGGCGGTTTCAGGAAGCGATGCTGGCCCAATTGACGCATCTTTATATGTTCACCGTGGAAGCCGAGCCGCGCATTACGCCGATATCCTATCCGCTGTGGTGGCTGAGAGACGGAGCGTACATATTGGCGGCGCTGGGCAAGGGCGGATTCCAACCGTTTAACGACCGCGCGACGCGGGCAGTTGCCCACCGCGATGCCTTCGGAGGCTTCGGAGCGGAAGGAGACGGCCCGGCTAACGGCATATGGATGATCTCAGAGCACTATCTGCTGACGCGCGACAAGGAATACTTGAAAGACATGTACCCACATATCGTGCGCAAAGCGGAATTGATCCGCAGCATGCGCCATACGGACGTGCCGATCAAGCGTCACAACGACAACCGGACGCCCGAGATGCTGCTGCGAGCGGAGAGCGACATGATGTGCATAGCCAGCGTCGACGGTCTTATTGTAGGACGGATGGATCATAGCCACCCGGGGTTCTGGATCAACGGCCATTCCTATATGGCGCTGAAGCGGGCGGCCATGTGCGCGAAGGAATTAGGCATCGAAGGGGCATGGTTCGACGATGAAGCGGAAGACTTGCACCAAGCCATTCTCCGTAAAGCGGAGAACGACTTCGGCGAAAATCCGCGCGATTACAATTCGGTGTTCTGGCCGACCGGATGGGGCGACACGAGCGACCCGCACTTGATCGCCGGAATGGATAAATTCTGGAACGAAGAACGCTTTCCCGGCGGCAAGCACGCCCCAGAACCGCTTTGGACGTATTTCGAAGCCGGGCAGGCACATAATTTGCTGCTGATGGGGAGAGCCGATCGCGCCTGGGTGTCGATCGAGCATTTTCTGAACAACCATACGGCGCCTGGCTTGTATACGTACCACGAAGGCTGCGATGACGAGAACTCCTCCCTGCAATGGCAGCGAGCGCGCGGATGGGACCTGATTCGATATGTGACCCCTCACGGCTGGACGGCGGCCGAGGTGTTCCTGCTGCTACGGGACTGTCTGGCCAGGGAAAAAGGAGATTCGTTAATTATCGGTTCGGGCATTCCCGAATCGTGGCTGACGGAATCGTTCTCCGTTCGCGGGATGCCTACCTACTTCGGTCAGCTTTCTTTTGAATATTCGGCGGATGACCGGAGTTTAAGCGCAACCGTGGAAAGAGCGCCGGGCGGAGGCGTCCGCTCAGCGCTGCCGCCGGGAGTCTCTTTCAATTGGCGCGAAGAGGCAGTGTTCTCTTAACTCGGGAAGCTGCCAGTGAAGAAGCTTCATTTCTGCCGGTCCCGGCAGGAATGGAGCTTTCTTTGTCTGTTCTCTCGGTTTCCCCTTCTAACGAGTCATAAATTTCAGATCGGACAGGGCATGAAATTCCTACGGGTGCGGCCGTGCGGCTTTCTATAATGAATATGAAAGCAACGAAAGCGCTTCAAATTCCGTTGGCAGCTGGCCAGGCGGCACGTCATCGATGCTTTCAACACACATGATCAAGGGGGAAACCGATCACATGAAAAAGTTGACACTTACGTTGTCCGCAGTTACAGTCGCGGCGACCGTCCTCGCGGGCTGCGGAGGCGGAGATAACGGCGAGAACAGTTCGGCTGGCACAAACGCAGGCACGAATGCAAGCGCGAACTCGGGCACGAACGCAAGCTCGAATGCAGACTCCAATGCAAATACGAGTGCGAGCGGCAACAACGCAGGCAGCAAAGCGAGCGGAGAAGTCGTTACGATCCGTACGAGTATTACGGACGGCGAGCTCTCGAAGGATCAGATCGCCGAGTTCGAGAAGGATCATCCGAATATCAAGATCCAGCTTGAGGCGCTAGACGCGACGAAGCTTGCGGCCGAGCTGGCGACGGGAGACGCACCGGACGTGATCCGGATGTCCGGCGTATTCGATCTGCCCGGCTACGTCATCAAGGGCATCGCGATGGACCTCTCGGACCGGATTGCGAACAGCAGCGTGATCAAATCCGACGACCTGCTGCCGATCGCGGACATTTACCGCTTCGACGGCAAGACGGTCGGCACCGGCCCGATTTACGGCCTGCCTAAGGACTGGTCGAACGACTATGCCATTTTCTATAACAAGAAAGCATTCGATGCGGCTGGCGTGCCGCTCCCGGATTCGTCCAAGCCGATGACCTGGCCTGAGGTGATCGATCTTGCCAAGAAGCTGACGATCAAGGACGGCAAGACGGTCAAGCAGTACGGGCTTTCGGCGACCGAGTGGGGCAAGACGGAGCCGAATTTCAACAATATGCTCCAGTATCTGCTGAGCGCAGGCGTCAACATGAACGGCGACAACAACGGTTCCATCGATCTGAATAAACCGGCTGCGAAGGATTATCTCAATATGTGGGTGCAAGCGGTGAAGGACGGTATCGGCCCGAACTCGATCAACAACGATCAGACGTCCGGCGGCGACCTGTTCCTGAGCGACAAAGCGGCGATGATTATCGACGGTTACTGGTACAGCGGCGCGATCCGCAGCAACGAGAAGTCCAAGACGCATCTGGACGACTACGGCATGCTGCCTACGCCGACGGCTCCGGGCGGAACACGCGTAGCACCGACAGGCGGCGCAACGGGCGCGATTATCAATAAAGAAACGAAGCATCCAGAAGAGGCATGGACCTTCTACGAGTGGTTCTTCGGCGGCAAGCCGGCCGACGACCGTGCGAAGACCGGATGGGGGCTTCCTGTATTCAAGAGCAAGATGGATCTGCTGCCGAAGGAGACCGCGTTCGACAAGCAAGTCAACCAGGTGCTTCAGGATGAGCTGCAGTATACGAGCCAATATTTGCAGACGAATCCGTATTTGTCGAGCGGCGGCTGGCCGATCTTCGACAAGTACGCGGCGCCGCTCTATTTCGGCAAATCAACGGTCGAAGATGCGATCACGGGCATGACGAAGGACGCCAACGTCGTGATTACGGAAGCCATGTCCGCCGCAGGCCAATAATTCAACACCGGGGGGGTTCCAATTTGAACTCTCCCTTCCTTTTCGAGGAAGGAGTGGAAGCATGAAAGATAGAACGAGAAGGACCTTTGCCTTTTACCTGATGGTATCGCCGTGGCTCATCGTGTTTCTGCTGTTCGGGCTTTATCCGATGCTGTACGGCCTGTTTCTCAGCTTTACGAACTATTACGGGTTCAATATCCATCACCTGAAATTTACGGGCTTTCACAATTACCACAACGTATTTACGGATACGGACGCGATGCATGCGCTAGGCACAACGCTGGTCGTGACGGCGTTTAACGTACCGCTGGGCGTTCTCCTCGGACTCGGTCTGGCTCTGCTGCTGAATGTGAAAGTGCGCGGAGTCGGCGTGTACCGGACGATCTTCTATTTGCCGTCCATCGTGCCTGCGCTGTCCAGCGTGCTGATGTGGAAATTCATGTTCTCGAGCAACGACGGCATATTGAACAACATTTTGAAGCTTCTGCACCTGCCGGAAGTCAACTGGCTCGGATACGACTATGCGACCGTTTCGCTCGTGATGATGCTGCTTTGGGGAGCCGGCGGCGGCGTGCTGATCAATCTGGCGGGGCTCAAAGGCATTCCGCGCGAGCTGTATGAAGCGGCTGAAATCGACGGCGCATCGGGCCTCAGCAGGCTGACCCATATTACGCTGCCGCTCATGACGCCGGTTATTTTCTTCAACGTCATCATGGGCATCATCGGCTCGCTGCAAATCTACCTGCAGCCGATTCTGCTGACTGGGACCGAATTGCTCGCCCGTCCGATTGAGCCGAACTATCTCTACTTCGTGCATGCGTTCCAGCAAATCTTTGCGTTTCAGCGGTTCGCTTACGGCATGGCGTTGCTGTGGATTTTGTTCCTTATCATTCTGCTGCTGTCGATCGTCGTGTTCGTAACGAGCAAATATTGGGTCCATTACGAAACGGACCAGGAGGGGTGAACATGAAAACGGCAATTGGCGATCGAAAAGGCAATCCTGTAGTTTACGTCGTTCTAGTGGCTTTCTCCGCCGTGTTCCTGTTTCCGATGTATCTGGCCATCATTAATTCGCTCAGTCCGCTGATGTCGACGGCTGCTCTGCTGCCTAACGGTTTTCATTTCGAGAACTATAAGCTCGCGACGACGATGATCGCTTTCTGGAGCTACGCGCGAAATTCAATTGTCATTTGTTCTATTTCGCTCTGCACGTCTACGCTGGTCAGCGGGCTCGTCGGCTATGCTTTTGCTCGCATCCAGGCGCCGGGACGCGGCGTGCTATTCATGATCGTGCTCTCGACGATGATGCTGCCTGGCATCGTTACGCAAATCCCGACCTATATTTTGTTCCACAAGTACGGGCTTCTGGATACGTATTGGCCTTGGCTTTTCTGGGGACTCGGCGGCAATGCATTTTTTATTTTTCTGTACCGCCAGTTTTTTTCTTCCATTCCGAAGGAGCTGGAGGAGGCGGCAAGAATCGACGGCTGCTCGATCTTCCGGACGTACTGGAACATCTTCCTGCCGATTTCGCTGCCAGTCGTAGCGACGGTGTCCATTATGACGTTTCAGGGCTCATGGGGCGATTTCATGACCCCGTTCATGTTCCTGAAGCAGGATCATTATCCGCTGGCTACCGCCCTCAGCATGATTAGCTATACAGCGAACGGAACGAAGCTGGTGATCCAGTCGGTCGCGACCGCGGCCGGTATTCTCCTTATGCTCCCAGTACTGGCAACTTTCTTCCTCGGTCAGCGTTATATCGTGGAAGGCATCGTAACGACAGGAGTAAAAGGATAGTCCTTCGCCTCCCGGTACATCGGCCGCGGCTCTGAAAGGGAAGCGGCCGTCTTCCGCTGCGGAAAGGAGAGAAGCTCGGACATCTGCGGAATCGCTTTCAATCTTGTGTTCCTATTTCATTCAGAAGGAGTGCGATTATGAACGCCTTAAAGAAGAAAGTATCGCTCGTTCTCTGTGCGCTGCTGTGCGTACAGCTGCTTGCATTCACGGCAGGGGCAAGATCGGCCAATGCCGATCCGGCGCCGCAAAGCGTGAAGGTCACGTTTGACGACCCGATCTTGAATGAAGGCATTACAACTTGGGCTGGAGACGGCGGCGGTGCAAGTACCGTCTCGCTTGGCGGCCAGACCGGCTTGCAGACGAACCCTGCGGGCGGCGTGAGCTATATCTACGGCAACGTAGACGATAGCTACATTAACGGCGGCACGAACGAGGTACAGATCGCTGTCGATTATTACGATGCGGCAGAGTCGAGCGGCGGGAAATGGAAGATCACCTACGACGCCGCAGATATGCCGTGGAAGGACTCGAGCAATGTCGAGCTGACGGGCTCGAACACATGGAAGACGTACACGTTCACGCTGGAGGACGCCAAGTTCGCCAACGAGTGCAACGGAGCGGACTTCCGGATCGAAACGACGGCGCCGGTGACGTTCCGGAGCATCGCCGTAACCAAGGTCATCCCTGAAATGACACAAGCGAAGGTCACGTTCAACGATCCGGTGTTGAATGAGGGCATCACGACGTGGATCGGAGACGGCGGCGGCGCGAGCACCGTCACGCTTGGCGGGCAGACCGGCCTGCAGACGAATCCGGAGAGCGGCGCGAGCTATATCTACAGCAACGTGGACGACAACTTCATTAACGGCGGCACGAATGCCGTCCAGGTGGCCGTGGAGTATTACGATTCCGAAGCACCTGACGGCGGGAAGTGGGAGCTTGCTTATGACGCGGCGGACACGCCGTGGAAATATCTGAGCGGCATCGAGCTGACCGGCACGAACACATGGAAGACGTACACGTTTACGCTGGAAGACGCCAAGTTTGCTGGTGAGAGCAACGGCGCCGACTTCCGGATCGGCACGACGGTTCCGGTGGCGTTCCGGAGCATCACGGTCACGAAGTATGAAGCCCCACCCGTGCTGCAAAATGCAAAGGTGACTTTTGATAACCCGATCTTAAGCGAGGGGATCACGACATGGACGGGGGACGGCGGCAGCGCAAGCTTCGTCACGCTTGGCGATCAAACCGGCCTGCAGACAAACCCGTCGAACGGAGCCAGCTATATCTACGGGAATGTAAGCGACAGCTACATAAACGGCGGCAAGAATGCCGTGCAGATCGACGTCGTCTATTTCGACGCGAGCATCCCCGGAGGCGGCAAATGGGAGCTTGCCTATGATTCGCTCGACACCCCGTGGTCCTATTTGAAAGGCATCGAGCTGACAGGCTCCAATACGTGGAAGACGTATACGTTCACGCTGGAAGATGCCAATTTCGCCAACGAAAGCAACGGCGCCGATTTCCGGATCGGCACGACAGCGGCGATCGCGTTCCGCAGCATCAACGTGACGAAGCTCGCGCGCGTGAAGATCGAAGCTTCGACCGCCAAGGTCGGGAACGTATTCTATTCCGGCGAGAGCGCGGCTTTCGGTTTGACGCTGACGAACGAGACGGCAGACGGCACGTTCGGCGTGACTTATAAAGTGCTTGATTACAACAACGCTGTCGTGCTGCAGAACGCCTTCACGGCAACGATCGCGCAGGGCGAAGCGGCCAATAAACCTATCGACCTCGGCGTCCTTCCTCGCGGCGCTTACAAGCTCGCGGTCGAAGTCGCGAACGGAGACGGAACGCCGAGCGCGCATGAGGAGTACCGGTTCAGCGTCATCCAGGATTTGTCCGGACGCGAACTGACAATCGATAACTTCGGCGTCGGCGCCCATTTCTCGCAGTCCAAGGGGAATCCCGACATATTGCTTCCGCTTATGAAGCAAGCCGGCATTCAATCGGTTCGGGACGAATATTATTGGGGCAACATCGAGCAGCAGCCAGGCGTGTTCGACTTCTCCGGCGGCGACGCTTACGTCAATAAGATCGTTGCGGCGGGCCTCGATCCGCTGATCATTCTTGATTACGGCAACGATCTGTACACACAGGGCATCGTCGATACGCCGGAAGAACGCACGGCCTTCGCGAATTATGCATTTAAAGTTGCCGAGCATTTGAAGGGCAAAGTGAGCCATTTCGAGGTGTGGAACGAATATAACGGCGGCGGCGGCGGCTCGGCGGATCAATATTTCGAGCTGCTGAAGTCGACGTACGCTGCGGTCAAAGTTGCAAACCCGGATGCGGTCGTCGTAGGCGGCGGCGTGCTGGGCTATGATTCGACCTTCCTGAAGCGGGTCATCGATTTGGGCGGCTATGATTATATGGACGCGCTCTCGATGCATCCGTATGCAGGCGCGAACAACCCTGAGCAGCAAGGCGTCTTCGGCTTCTCGGAAGATATTACGTCCTATATCGCGACCAAAACGGCGAAGCATATCCCGATCTGGATTACAGAGACGGGCTGGCCGACGCAGTACGCCCAGAACGGAGGCGTGTCGGAATCCAGACAGGCTGCGTATATTTCACAGCTTTATATTTTGAATCACGCGAATCCCGGCAAGTTCGAGAGGATATTCATCTACGATTTCCAGAACGACGGGACGAACCCGGCCGAAGGCGAGCATAATTTCGGTCTCGTGTCGCTCGAGGCGGGAGGAGCATCCAAGCCGTCCTATGTAGCGCTTAACGCGGCTTCCGATCTGCTGAACGGGAAGACATTCGAGCGGCTTTACGATTCGTTTGCTTCCGCGCCGGATCTGAGGATCGCCAAATTCAAGAGCGACGAGGACGGAAGTCCGGACGTGCTGGCGATCTGGTCAAACGGAGGCGAGCAGTCGGTCAGCCTGAACGTCGGCACGACAGGCGAGACGACCGTAACGGACGCTTTCGGCAAGGACAGTTCGTTCGCGACTGTGAATGGCTCGATTTCCTTGACGGCATCGGAGCTGCCGCAATATCTCGTCGGCCATTTTGCAGAAGACCCGGTCGTAGGCACACCGTACTTCTCCTCCGCAGACGCGCTCGTAAACGTCGTGCCGGGCGAGGATGTGGAGCTGAAGATCAATCGTTCCGCCGAAGGGCAGAGCTTATCCGGCACGTATGACGTCAGCTTGCCGGACGGCTGGTCTGTCGTATCGGGGCAAACCTTCAGCGCTGGATCGAGCCAGGATACGATCACGGTTCATGTGTCCGCAGACTCCGTGCAGGATTCGAACATCGTGACGATTCATCCGCACAATGAAGAAGGAAGCGTGCTTGGCGAAGCGGTCGTGCATACGAAGACGGTCGATTCGTTCGTCGTCGAGACCTATCCGGTTGAGAAGACGAGCGGCGACGGCTGGGAATTTGCGGTCAGACTCGTCAACAATTATTCGTTTGCTTCAATCCCTGCGGGAACGGTGACCGTATCCGAGCCTGCGGATTCCGCGGGCACGCAGAGCTTTGATGCGGTCGCGCCGAAGTCCGAACGGGTGCTCTACTTCCCGGCGCCTATGCTGGCTGGCGGCTGGACGACACATTTTAACGTGAAAGTGGAACGCTCGGACGGTTATTCGAAAACCATCGAGAAAGCCGTTAGCTCGCTGACCGCCGTTAAGAAAGCGGGCGACGAGAATATCGTCATCGACGGCAATATTCAGGATGACGAGTGGAAGAACGCCATGACGTATACCCTCGACAAAGCGGAGCAGACGAAAAACTTCAACGAGACTTCCCCATGGGGCGGCGCATCGGATTTGAGCGCAACCGGCAAGGTGAAGTGGGATGACGACTATCTGTACATGGCTTTCTCCGTCACGGACGATACGCACTATCAAGCGAATACGCCCGACTTTGCTTGGCAGGCGGACAGCGTCCAGGTGTCGATCGACCCTGGCAGAGCAGCCGGCTACAATTCGATCGGCCATCACCAGCTGTTGTTTGCGCTCAATTCGCAAACCGGCGAGTCGATGAAGGCGGTCTCGAATTCGGACGTGGCGGAGCTGAAATCAGGCCTGCTGCAGAACAGTCCGGTCAAAATCGTCAGAGACGAAGCGCATAAGCGGACGAATTACGAGATCGCGCTGAAATGGTCGGAAATATTGCCGGCGAGCCGGATTCCTGCGGCAGAGCGGCTGACGGACATCGGCTTCTCGATGCTCGTCAACGACAGCGAAGGCGCTCAAAGGCGGGGCTGGATCGAGTATATGAGCGGCATCGGCTTCCAGAAGGATCCTTCGCTGTTCGGCGACCTCATTCTGACGGACCGCAACCAAATTACGATTCCGCAAGTGGAGCAGCCTGGCGGCGGGGAAGATCCTTACATGCTTCCGCCGAAGGCGGGCAATTTCGTGCCGCAAACCGAAATGTCCGTGCAGTCGGTCAGCAGCCAGCATCCGTCCGCTCCACCTGAGAATGTGCTGGATTCGGACCTGAGGACGAACTGGTGGGTCAGCTGGGATGATCCGCCGAAGCCGCATTTTATCATGCTGGATCTAGGCAAGAGCTATAACGTCAGCAGCATCTGGTATCGCACGCAGATGGACTATGACGGCGGCATGATCTATCGCTACAATGCGTATGTCGGCGATAGTCCGGACCAGCTTGTGAAGGTCGTGGACGACGCGGAGGCGCCTACCGTTACGGTTGACGATCCGGAATCAACGATCGGCGAGTACGCGCTTCAGTTTCCTTCTGCGCACAGCGGCAGGTACGTGAAATTGGAAGTGACGAATTCGAAGTATGACGATCTGCGCATCTCCGAGCTGAATGTCGGCTTCGATCCGTCGAATAACGGCAACGGAAACGGCAATGGCAATGGCAATGGAAGTGGAAGTGGAAACGGCAATGGCAACGGCAATGGCAATTCGGCCGGCGAGGGGAAACAGCAAATCGCCGTCGATTCGGCCGCATGGACCAAAGCGCTGGCGGATGCCGTACAGGAGTCCGGCTCCGATCACAAGGTCGTGCGTTTCTCCGTTGACGGGGAGTCCGAAACGGTGGAATACGAAGTCAAGCTTCCGGCTGAAGCATTCGCGAATACGCAGGGTCCGGTCACAATCGAAATTGCAACCCCGGTCGGAACCGTCCGGCTTCCGTCCGGCATGTTCCAAGGAACCGGGATATCCGGCGACGTCAGTATCAATCTTGCAGCAGCCGATAAGAGCGCATTGCCAGGCAATGCGGCACAGCTGATCGGCGATCACCCTGTTATTGAGCTGACCGTCAAGTCTGGGGATCGGGTTGTGGCATGGAACAATCCGAATACGCCGGTAACCGTATCCGTTCCTTACGCGCCAAGCGATGCGGAGAAGGCTGACCCCGAACATATCGTCGTCTGGTATATTGGCGCGAATGGGGAGGCAACCCCAGTCCCGAACGGCAAGTATGATGTGGAGACCGGGCAGATCACGTTCAAGACAACCCACTTCAGCACCTATGCAATCGCTTATGCGAACAAGACGTTCACGGATATCGCGAACCTGTCCTGGGCCAGACACTCCGTCGAAGTTCTCGCCTCGAAGGGCATCGTGAACGGCGTTTCCGATTCGGCCTTCGAGCCGAACGACTGGATTACGAGGGCTGACTTCCTCGTAATGCTGATGCGTACGCTGGAGCTTAACGGCCATGAGGGCGAAGGATTCGTTGACGTTCCGGCAGGCGCCTACTACGAGCGCGCCGTGCGCGTCGCGCAAAGACTCGGAATCGTGCAGGGATCAGGAGATGGCAGATTCAATCCGAAGGCGGCGATTTCCAGAGCCGATATGATGGTCATGACGCAAAAGGCGCTAAAGGCGGCGGAGCTTATTGCAGATTCCGGCAGCGAAGCGCCGCTGAGCTTCAAGGACGCTGATCAGGTCCCGACTTATGCGGTTGCCGGCGTCACGACTCTCGTTTACTTGGATCTCGTCCATGGCGACGGCGAGCGCATTGCGCCTGCTGCATCGAGCACGCGGGCGCAGGCAGCCGTGCTGCTCTATAATCTTTACAAGCGGTTCGTCTAAGAGCAGGCTGATTATGATTATATTACCGCTGGAAATAAGACTGATCCGGCAAACTAGCCGGTCGCGGCGCTTGCATACGCATGCGCGCGGCCGGCTTCCGCCGTCTCTTGACAGACTGCGGAGAACCGCATTACATTGAAGGTACGAAAGGGGATGGCCGGTATGAGCAGCAGCGGAGCCGCATTCGATCGTTTCAAGCAACTGCTGGCGGCCCCCTGCGATTATGTAGCCAGGTCGTTGTTTCGCAAAATCTTGCTATTGTTCTTCCTGACGATCGCCATCGTCGTGTCGGCACTCGGGAGCCTTTACTATCATCAGACTTCCGCCGACATTAAAGCGCGCGCCATCGGCAATATGAGAAGCCTGGGCGAGCAATCCGCCTCCAAGCTGGAAACGCAGTTGGCAACCATCAAAAACTCAGCTTGGGACCTGTTCTCGGACCCGGAGTTCAGGCGTTTCGTGGAAAGGATGGACGCAGACCCCGATGCCTATAGCCAATACGCATGGAAGTTCAGCAAGTTCATGAGCAACAACCCGATCGCCGAGTTTATTATCGTTAGCCAGATGAACGGGATTCACTTGGTTAAGGGCAACATCGACAATATGGAACGCATTGATCTCAAAAAAATGAAAGCGATTTCGATCGATACCGGCGGTAAAGGCGTCTGGGTCGAAACCAGGACGCTAAATTCGAGTACCGGCCAAATGGCAGATACGCTCACTTTCGTGCAGGCAATCCGCAAAATCGAGCTCTACTCGGACTCGAAGATTATCGGTTTTCTCGTCATTCAGCTTTCCCCCCGGTATCTAAGCGAATGGCTCGGGGGGCTGGGCGGTGGCGGACAAGGAACGTACGCGCTGGTTGATCGGAAGGGTGGCGTCACCCGGGTTGCGGCGAATGACGATTTCCCGCCTGACTTGAACGGTATGCCGAAGCTTCTTGACGTGAATTCCTCGCAGCGGGTGCGGGAAAAGGTTGGGACAAGCGGAGACATGCCGACGTTGTTCGTCGCCCATGGCATTTCGAATTCTCCTTGGATTCTGGTAGGGGAAGTATCGCTCAAGACGCTGCTAAGGCCGGTCAATGAACTGGCGCGACAAACGATGCTGATCACTCTCCTGTGCTTCATCGGGGCGATGGTGCTCGCAGGCGTTCTCTCCTCGACCATCACGATCCCGCTCAAGCAGCTGCGCAAAGGGATGCGTGCCATCGAAAGAGGCGATTATCTATTCACGGTGCCGGTCCG
This sequence comes from Paenibacillus taihuensis, assembly GCF_003386535.1. Classification (GTDB taxonomy): domain Bacteria; phylum Bacillota; class Bacilli; order Paenibacillales; family Paenibacillaceae; genus Paenibacillus_Z; species Paenibacillus_Z taihuensis. Next base: position 86,509 of record NZ_QTTN01000004.1, on the reverse strand, counting down.
GTCAAGAGATGAGATCGGATATATTGTCCAGCGGTTCAACCAGATGGCAGGCGAGATCAATACGCTCGTCGTCAAGGTATACGAGACCGATCTGGTCAAGAAGGACGCCGAAATCAAATCGCTTCATTCGCAGATCAACCCGCATTTTCTATATAACACCCTCGGCATGATTGACGGCCTCGCCGAAATGTACGATGCGCCGAAAATAAGCAAAATCAGCGGCTCCCTCGCCCGCATCTTTCGATACAGCATCAGTCCGGGCCACTTGTTCCCGCTGAAGGCGGAGATCCGCCAGCTTGAGCTGTATCTCTACATCCAGCAGAACCGGTTTTCCGAACGGCTGAGCTATGCGATTGAAGTCGAGCAGGGACTCGATGGCGTTCTCATTCCGAAGCTGCTGGTTCAGCCGCTCGTGGAAAACAGTTTCAAGCACGGTATCGATTATATGAAGAGCGGCGGTCAGGTCCGCGTCAAGGTTTGGTCCGATGGGGAGGAAGAAGTATACATTTCCGTCTGGAATAACGGCCCGGCGATCACGGCGGATAAGCTGGAAGAGATTCGCGGCATGCTGGAGCGCATTGAATTGTCCGCATACGGCTCGAATTCCGCTTCGATCGGTCTTGCTAACGTCGTGCAGCGGATCAAACTCGTCTATGGCACCGCTTACGGTCTATCCTTCGTCAGCAGTGAAGAGGAAGGGACCACGTTCTGCATGCACATCCGAAGGTTGCGAGAGGAGGAACGGCCTGCATGAAAGTGATGATCGTGGATGACGAACCCTATTTGCGTGAAGGACTCCGCATCAAGATCGGGAAAATGAACCTCGGATTGACCGTCGTCGGAGAGGCCGGCGATGGCCAAGAAGCGATCGAGAAGCTGCCCGTGCTCTCCCCGGATATCGTACTGACTGATATTCGCATGCCCGTCGCGGACGGCCTGACCTTCATCCGGGAAGCGAAGGAACGGTACGAAGGCTCGCATTTCATTATCATCAGCGGATACGAGGATTTCGATTATGCGAAGAAAGGCATTCAGTACGATGTGCAGGACTATATTCTGAAGCCGGTGGACACCGACGAGCTGAGGGAAAGCCTGATGCGCATGATGTCCAAAATCGCAGAAGAGCGCAAGCGCGCTTCGGCCGCCTCTCGTCTCGCGATCCGAAACGAGGAAATTTCGCGGCAAACGGAGCTGACTCGAATCGTGCAGCAGCTTCCAGGCATCGAGGGCGGCGAGCGTGAAGGAAGAACGGAGCTGCCCGATGCTTTCGCGCGCAGCAAGTCGTTCGTTGCCATCGTGTACGAGCTGCAGCCGGTCAAACTGCCCCACCGGTCGTTCGAGAAGGGCGATGAGGAGCTGCTTTTCTTTGCGGTCATGAACATGATTTCGGAATTGCTCGAGACGCCGGAACGGCGAGGGCTGCTGTTCCGGCATGCCATCGAGGAAAGACGGCTCGTCTATGTGCTCGCGGACATCAGGTATATGAATGCGGTGCTGCTGGCTCAGGATTTGACCAAAGTCATCGATGATGTACGGAACTATTTGAGCCTCGGCATCACTGTCGGCTGCGGCCGGATCGTCAGCTCGCAGTGCCGGATCAATAGCTCCTACTATCAGGCGGCGCGCGCTTCGCGACCGGGTGCTCTATGGTCCGTACCGCGTATTTGCGGCGCCGCAGGAATCGACCGTCTCCTCTCGCAGCGCGGCGATCGGCGAAGATGACGAGAAACTGCTGTCCCGCTATTTGAACGAGTGCAATTGCGAGGCGGTTAGGCAGTGGATTGAACGGCGGGTGGAGAGCATAGCGGGTGAAGAAGGAGCCACCTTCTCCAGGCTCGAAAGCTTCTGCGCCGATTTATATTTGTTCTTTCGCAAATACCTGCTGTATCAGACGAGCGTGCCCGAATGGGTGCTCGGCGAAATGGAGGATTTGCTCGGTTGGCTCCATGCGCTGGAGGAATGGCGCAAAATTCCGGAGCGGATGGCGGCGTTCGCGGAGCGAATGATCGGACACTGCATCAAGCTTCGGAGCGATCAGGAGTATGATGCCACGGAGGAAGTGAAGCTCTATATTCACGCGAACATGCATGAGCAGTTGACGGTACAGTCCGTGGCGGAACGTTATTATTTTCACCATAATTATTTTTCGCGCTGGTTCAAGAAGAAATTCGGCGAGAGCTTCGTAGGTTACTTGACCGCAATCCGCATGCGCAAGGCGGAGCAGCTGCTGCGGGATACCGCTCTGAAAATTCAGGAGATAGCGGAGTTGACCGGATATTCGGACGCCTCCTACTTCGGAAGTGTGTTCCGAAAAATATACGGCGTGACGCCGATCCACTATCGCGCGCAAGCTTCCGAAGCCGAAGGGAAGCGCGAATGACGCACAATTCCAGCGATTTTGACCTCGCACGGGAAGGACCTTCGAAGGGAGGGGCAGCATGGGAAACAAGCTTGACATGAAGTTGTCAGTTCCCGCATTTACGGCGGCATCGCTGTTGGCGCTCTTATCGGGCTGCGCTTCCGGCTTCACATTCGGTTCGTCCGGGAATGACGAGCGGGGCATGACGCCGGAGGAAACCGCAGAGCCAATCGAGATCGTCGCTTGGGACGAGCCTTCGCCGGATGACATATCGAAACCAATCGTCGAGCGGATGTTCGCCCGGTTCGAGGAGCTGCATCCGAACATTAAGGTGCAGCATGTCGATGCCAATCAGACGAGCGACAGGGAGAAGTTTCTGACATCCGTAGCGGGCGGGGAGCAGCCGGATATCTCGAGGGCAGCTTTTCCGGATATCATGGTCTACATGGAGCGGGGAATGGCGGCGGACATTACGGATCTGGTTGACGCATTCCCGCAGAAGAATGATTTCGTCGACGGCTCCTTTGACCTGGTGAATCGCAACGGCCGGATTTTCGGAATTCCTTACGAGATCTATTGGACGGGACTGTTCTACAACAAGAAACTGTTCAGCCAGGCTGGAATCGAAGGCCCGCCGGACACATGGGACAAGTTCGCAGACGCGGCCGAGCGTTCGATGGCTGCGAATCCGGGAACGACTGGGTTCGATATTCTAGGCATGGATTGGGCGGATTGGCATTTCGAATATTACGTTTGGCAGGCTGGAGGGGATTTGACCGAGAAGCTTTCGGATGGCACGGTCAAGCTGCTGTTTACGAGCGAGCCGGTAAAGAAGGCACTCCAGTACTACAAGGATTTGAAATGGAAGCGTATGGTTGTCCAGAAAAACGTCGTGCAGGATATCAATGAGAACAACAAAGATTTCTACACGGAAAAAACGGCAATGATCCTTGGTTCTTCGTACGGCTTCGGCGAGTTTCTGAGCAAAGGAATGCCCGCCGAGGACATTGGCTTTGCACCGTTCCCCAAAGGTCCGGCCGACGTCGCACCGTCTCAGATCGGGGGATCGTACTGGATGTTCAATCCCCATGCGAGCCCCGAGCAGCTTAAGGCTGCGGTTGAATACGCCATGTTCTTCATGTCGAAGGAAGCGAGTGATATGTACGCCAGTTGGGCGCTCGAGAAAGGCATTGTTATGCATCCGCTCAGCGTGCTAAAGAGGGCGAACAGCTCGGAATATACGGGCGGACTGCCGGATGACTACGTGAAGGCAGTACGGGGCGCAGTGAAGGACAGCCGTCCCGAATATTTTTTGAAAGCAGTGCTGAGCCCCTATCTCGTCAAGGCGATCCAGCAGGTGCTGCTAGATCCTCAGGCGGACCCGCTCACGGAGCTGAAGAAAGCGCAATCGGCCGCTCAGCGGGAGGTCGTGGACAAGTACAACGCTGACGTGAGGGGCGGCATGCGCTGACAGGACTGCGGTTCAGAGGTCGCATTGGGTCAAATGGTATGGACGAAATTCAAATTTTTCCCAAATTGCGCTCTCCATCAAATAAAGCTGCCAGCATTGTGCCGGCAGCTTTATTGCATTGCCGCGCTCAAAACAACACGACGGCAGCTGGCTTGATGGCCAGCTGCCGTTTTCATTGAAGTAACAGGCAGTTGTGTTGAATATATTAACTATTTATAGGTGATGATTTCCATGTTTCACTAATGTTGTTAACATTGTCTATCACCTCTCTGTTGTGCAGTACTGTTTCTTCTAGGCCCTTTAAGTATATAACTTAGGGAATTAATGTCATTCTTGATGCCACAAATGTTGGATCAACAACAAGAGTAGCTGCATTAAAGAGATATTCTAACAGTAGCCATGAAAAAATTTGTTATTACATAAACACACCGATTGAGGTTTGCCGTAAAAGAAATAGTCTAAGAGATAACCCAGTTTCTGATACAGCAAAACTAGAAATGCACAAAAGCCTGGAAATTCCAGCGGTTGATGAATGATTTCATAAAATATAACGTGGATAGAACCGAATACATAAACGGATAATATTAGAAATATCCGAGAGGTGATCAAATTGAAGCAACTATTCATTTTCGTTTTTTTATTCCTCCTCGTCTATGCGCTCGTAACTTCACTAGATCTTCTGCAAGGTCTCGGCGTTTCCGAAACGTTGCATGAATTGATTAAAATCAGACATAGAACCAGTGTAGAAGACTATTTTTTAAGCGTTGTTTTTTTTCTGCCGCTCCTGATTTCCGCTTGCGCCAAGCGTATTAAGCGAAAGCACACATAAGCAGCATCAAATCAGTTCATGGCTTTATGTCTGATCCAGGCGATAAGAAGCAATAGGACGGGAACGACGATTTGCAGCGGCAGATGCAAATAGTAAGGCACGATCTTAACCCCTTCGTAGATATGATGAATATACGTAGGCGCAATGATAAGCGAGCTGATTAAAACCATTACCCCGATTGGATAAATCACATTCTTTCTTTCTTTCAACTTGAACAATTGGGCCGCGCCGATCATGGCACAGTAGAAATAGACAGTGATTTTCACGAATCCCAAAATGACCATGCAGATAATCACCACGGTATCAAGCCGCTGTACGAAATGAGAAATGTCGATGTAGCTTCCTGCCGTAAGGAAAGGAAATGCCGAGCGTTCGATCACATTGGCGCCTAAGACGGCAATGTTTAATATCGTAAACAACGTCAGGAATAGGCCACTCACAGCGATCGCGGTCATTCCTGCCTTCTTTGCCTGCTCTTGCTTATTTAGGAAAGGCAGAAGCATCGTAAAAGCAATCAATTCTCCGAACGGAAACGTTAACGTAGTTGGAAATATGCTTTTGAGAACAGGGTCCCAGCCATGCTCCAATACTGGGAGAAAATGATGCGATTTCATAATGTCGCTTGCAAATTCAAGAATCACCAAAGAAAGCAACATGAACACGATGATAAAAAAGCAAAGCTCCGCTATGCGAAAAAAAACTTCAAGTCCTTGATGGGCCGCATACATGACGCAAATCACCATAATAATACCGATGGTCCAGAGCGTGCTTGACCGATAGGCTGTAATTACGAGCAGCTCCTCGAAATCGCGCAAAACGCGGGATGCAATGTAAATGAAATAAACGACATACGCGAGTCCGATCAGCCAGCCTAGAACCGACCCGAGAATGCTTTGCAGATATTGGATCAAAGTCTTAGAGGGGTACAGTTCGGCCAGCTTCGTATAAACCAAATACAGGATGCAGCCTAAACCCGTTGCCAAGAAAACCGACATCCAAGCATCTTGATGGGCGTCGGCGGCCAATCCAACCAAAATGGCGCTCCCAATCTCAAATAGAAACATGACGCTAAACAACTGAAAACTGTTTATTCTTTCCTGGCTCATCTTGCTTATCCGGCTCCTTAATCAATAGGGATAAGGCTTGATTCTCATTCCTACCCCTTCGATATCGATACTCGCGTGAACGGTTACCTTCGCCTTCGAAAACACCTCATCCCATTGCTCGCTGTAGTCATTCCATTTGCGGGGATGAGAATAGTGCAGAATTTCTCCAAAGCCGAATACATCGCTCTTCATTTTTTGCGCGGCTCTAATGCCTTCTTTGATTTCCTTCTCTAGCTCCAGAACTGCCTTGTCCTCATATTCCTGGAGTACCTCTCGCTTGCTTATGTCTTTGTTGCACAGCAATTCGCTGATGAATCCATAACCCTGGACTTGAACGTTAATCTCGGCTTGATTCTTCGTGATATCGACATGGGAATGACTGCGTAACCGGTTAATGACAAGCGCGTTATAGTGCTTTTCGTCACAAGGAATCCTCAAGAATGTTTTCTTTATTTTGTTGTCTATGATCTGCAGCGACTTTGTCTTCTGTCCATCCATCCAGCCCACAAGCATTCCCTCTTTAAAGACCCCGATCCCGTTGAGCGCCACATAGGTCTTATCCATGCTTTCCAAATTCTTTTTGGTAATGCCGGTCTTCTTGTTGCCGACGATGGTTACTCCGCTTATGGCCGGTTCCGAACCCAAGTTCGTCAGGTCCTCAATGACATCGTAGATCTTAGTGTCGCCATGTTCCCCTAGAATGAGGGAAGCGTTCTCCAGCTTGCCTTCCAGCGTTCGAACGGGGATTTTATCGATTGAGACAAGCGTATCCAAGAGCGTTTTCACATCTGAATTCCGAGCGACCAAGACAGGAATATTCACGCGCACGTTGGCATCCCGCTCAAAGATGTCGAAAACGAAGTTTAAACTTTCCTTCCTCGCCAATTTCTCGCCAATTACGACGAGTTGAATGTGCGAATGAATATTTCTACGTGAAAAAACATTTGCATGATTCATTGCCGCTTCTGACAGCGTCTTTCCGGTCGTCTTAAAATCGATGACGGGCGTTGTTCCAGACCCCGTGCTTTTAGCGGCATTCTCGCTCGGATTCACCACCTGGTACGTAACCTCATACATGTCTTTATTGGGCAGATAATCGATTCCCAAACCGAGAACAATAGAAAGTTCATTTAATTCTTTGTAATTCGAGCACCCTGTGAGGGCGAACAATACCGTCAAGATCATGCAACTTAAAGCCGTTCTCACTCACGTTCACCCGCTTCATTTGTTGTTCTTTCTTTGAGAGCCGGCGCCGACAAGCTTTGGATCGGGAATCGCAGCAGCACGTCCTTCTGTTCGCGAAGTCTGAACGGAGCCATGGGAGCGAGGTAGGGAACCCCGAACGATCTTAGACCGCACATGTGCATGCCCCCGATAAGCGTCACAATTAAGAGACCGTACAACCCGCAATAGGATGCGACGATTAGGAGCAGAAAACGAAGCATGCGCGCCGTGATACCAATGTTGTAGTAGGGGAGCGCGAAGCTGGCTATGGCGGTGATTGAAACGATAATTACCATAGCCGCAGATACGAAACCCGCATCTACGGCTGCTTGTCCCAAGATAAGTGCTCCGACAATGGAGAGGGCCGGACCTACGGCTCTCGGCATGCGGATCCCAGCTTCCCGCAGCACCTCAAAGGTGACTTCCATAATAAGCGCTTCTACAGCAGCCGGAAAAGGAACAGCCTCCCTTTGCGCGGCGATGCTGACCAGTAAAACGGTCGGAACGAGCGCCTGGTGAAACGTTATCATGGCGACATATAAAGAAGGCGCGTAAAGCGCGAGGAGGAACGCCACCAGACGCAAAAACCTTAGCATGCTGCCGATATATGGATTCTGGTAATAATCCTCCGGGGACTGAAAGAATTGCGTAAACGTAACGGGGACGATGAGTACGAATGGCGTACCGCTGATAAAAATGGAGATGCGTCCTTCAAGCAAATTTCCAGCCACGATATCTGGACGCTCCGTATTCATCATTGTCGGAAAAGGCGATCGTTGCTCGTCTTGGATCATGCTCTCGATATAGCCCGATTCAAGTACGCCGTTGATTTTGATCTTTTGCAGCCGCTGCCTGACTTCCTTGACAATGGCTTCGTCTGCTATGCCTTTCACATACATGATTTCGACAGCCGTCTGCGTTACGTCTCCGATCCTCATCTGTTCAAGTCGCAGTTGCGGACTTTGAATACGCATCCGCACCAACGATGTATTAGTCCTGAGATTCTCAGTAAAGCAGTCTTTGGGGCCGCGTATGACCGTTTGCGTGGTCGGTTCAGAGATGCTGCGCGATTCGATTTGTTTGGTATCCAGTACAAGAGCGCATGGATCGCCATCGATTGCAATCACGGTTTTCCCGGAGATAAGGGCTGTGAGGATTGCCGACAACACTGTCGTTTCCTGCATATTAGAAATCGCGATTACCTGTTTCAAATGATGTTTTATCGCTTCAGGAGCGGAATCGGATTTGGCTGCGGTAAGAGGTTCTAAAATATGCTCGTTAATCTCTCTTGTTTTCGACATCCCGTCGATATAGATTAATGCTAGCGCACTTGGATATTCAGAATAATCAATGTAGCGAATGATCAAATCGGAACTATTGTCCAGGGCTTCTTGAACTTTAGCAACATTAGTAAGAAGGTTGGTATCTAGCGGCACTTCGGGAGGCATGGCATTAATTTGGTTATGATCGGGAGTTAAATCGTTTTTTTCGACATCTCGACCCACCTCACCATTTATTTTCTTACATTAATTCACCATATCATTTACAATAATAAGGTAAATTATGCAATTAGAGGAAGCGATTACCATCACCAGGCGCGCCCGAGACCGTGGGGATTTCATTCCTTAGTCACATCTAAATACAGGGTGGAGGTCGGTCTTTCAAACGGAAAGGGTCAATCCCTTTTGCTTAACATCTCCCGGTCAGTCGGACGGTCAACTGACACCTTTGTTTGACTTCTTCCATATCGTACTACGAGGAGATCGTAGTATTCTTCAGTTGGGGCAATGGGAGGAGGAGAGCGTGGTGTTATCTCAGGTTCTGAAATTAAAGAATTTCATTACAGCAGCAGAGACCGCTTGGTTTACCATTCAATTTTCACGGAAAGTAGGTCGCCCTGTTATCGGTCCAAATGGGGACCAGTTTCGTTTTTTGGGACCTAGATTTAACTCGCGAAAGAAAATTTTTCGGTTTTTGAGAAAGTTTTGGAGCCCAGCATTTGCAAGGAGAATTATGTGCAATCTGCCGTTGGCAACAATTAATAGGCATTTGGCTACATTAGACAATACTGATGTACCAGATGCTCCAAGGAAAGCAAAATCGATTCGGATAATTTTTTCTTTATCAGACAGCTTTATTATTAGAGCAGTTCTGGAAAATAGCACAAACCAAGTCATTTATTACCGGATTCAAAAATCAAAATGTGGATTAGTAATAACTAACCGCACGAATACCAATGATTTTCGCTATCGTCCATGTAAATAACAATAGTGTCGGATGGCAAGAACATATCTCATTAATTACCGCGTAAATCGCGGCTTTTTTATGTTATGAAATTAAGCTCTTGTCTCATTTGAATTGTCTTTTTCTCCCGAATGGAGTGACAGATCACATGCTCCACTCAAAATATAAATGCCCTCAAGAATGGATTCATTCAGGTGGCATTTTTTCTGTTATTCTTCCGATATTTGGTTTTTGTTCACTAGCACAGTAAACTCTCCTCAAATCTAAGGTCTGCGTCTTGTTCGTAAATTTCATCTCTTTTTTCAAGTTGTACGCCTCCAACTCTTCACGGTTTATCTGACCATCTTATTAATTCTTCAGACGTAATTCTCCCCACAACCTCGTACCCATTTCCGGATCCTTTTGGCTTTATGATGACAGCTCCCAGGTTCGGAATCTCACCAAGAGCTACATTAGGCGGGAAGGTGTGAGCGACAATGACTGTGTTTTTACCACGAGCAGGTGGTGTTTCAAATATTTTTGTTAGATCCGATAATATTTGCTGCTTCTCGAAAGCAGAAAGACTTTCTATTTTTAATTTTTCTATGGAGGCTAAAATGGGGGCTACGGTGATATTTTCTTTGCCAAAAATAATGTCAGCTGTATCCTTTGCTCGGCAATAAGGGTCGGATATTACTGGGAAATGAACGGGGAAGGGATTTTTTTTAAAAACATCTCCGATTGCCTGAGCTTGTTCCCTACCATGGTTACTTAAATTTCTCTGCGTTCGGCAATCATTAAGGTTAAGATCAGGTTGATCTTGGCCAATTGTTGCCTCTCCATGTCGAAAATAAAGAATGTACCCACCCATTTTCAAATTATCAAGTATTGCAGTGTCATTGCCAATTTCAATTTTGCGAGCATCAACCTCAGAAGCAGCAAAAAGAAAAACAAAAGCATAAATAACGAGTATGATCCTTAATTTTAGGTGCACTGTTCCACAACTTCCTTCCCAAAATAACAAATTCTCACACCCTAGGGTTGACCAAAAGGGAGAAGTTTATTTATCAACTTACTCTTACGGTTATGACTATCAAAACAAAGCCCACTTGGTCTTCTGCGCAAAGTGGGCTTAACTCGAAGCCGCGAGCCGAAAGATCAGATCGTGCGCAAACGTGCCGCGATTGAGATCAACAAACCTGTCGGGTGACAAGAACGTTACCAAATGACAAGAACTTGATCCCATTGCCGAAAATTGACAAGAACTTTCCGTTGGAACCTCATTCCCTTTTCAAGGAGAAGAGGTTTAATTCGGTGCGCCTTATTCACTTGATAGTAAAACATTGGAGGAAGTAACAGGATTGTCGTTTCAAAAGTGCTCGGAAGGTTGGGAAAAGAGATACGGAAGTTGACTAAACCGAGGGACGGGCACGAGAGCACAACGAAGAACAGGCTGCCGAATAATTAATTCTGCAGCCTGTTCCAGGAAAGTTTCAAATAATATGCAAATAAAAAGACACCCGGTTATCCTAATAAGTTTACAGGATGACCGGTTCTTTTTTGTTTTTGCTTAAATTAATATAGCCTTTGCCCCTTCCGTTCTAGTTATTTTTATCTTTCGTATTAGGAATACTTACTTGTAGTTGGACTACCAGTCAGGTTGTTTTTGATATTAAGGAACTATTGGTTTGTGCTTGAGTGGAGAGGATAACACGATGAGTGTGGTTGAATCGCCAAATGCTCCCAATTTACGACTACTGCTCGATATTGGTTGATGATGCCCTTCTCTTCCAGCTTGCGTACTCGCTCAGTGACAGCGGGTTGCGATAAGGAGACGGTTTTTCCCAAATCCGTCATCGAGATGCGTCCCTGTTCTTGAAGCAAGAGCAAAATTTGCTTATCCAAATCTTCCATCCGGAAGCCTCCTTTATTTTTAAGGCGAATGTTGAGAAATTAAAAGTTTTTTTGTTCACAGCCCTCAAACCACTTAAAAACTCTATGGTATCTATCTGCTTTATTATATAAAATTTATCCATTGAAATGAAATTCGACAAGGAGAGAAATGAAATGAATGATAAAGAATTACTACAGCCTGTACGCATCGGGAACTAGCACCTTCGTACGCGCATTGCGATGGCACCTATGACACGTAGTTTTGCGGATGATACAACAGGAATCGTCGGTGAAGATGTTGTCGCGTATTATAAGCGCAGGGCTCAAGATGGGATTGGCTTAATTATCACGGAGGGCATTACACCGTCCGTCCCCAAGAGGCAAAGGAACCTTTGGAGTTCCTGGCCTGTATACACAAGAACAGGCGAATGGGTGGCGTAAAGTCACGGATGCGGTACATGAGGAAGGGGGCACAATTATCGCGCAGCTTTGGCATGTCGGCAGGCTCACACATCCCGATTTGACTGGAGGTCTTGCGCCGCAAGCACCATCAGTCGTGCAAGCGGAGGGACTTGTGCATAGGCTTAGGAAGCCTTTTGCATTACCCGAGGCAATGACAACCCAGGATATAAAGGAGGCAGTCCAACAGTATGCTCAGGCGGCGAAGTACGCTGATGAAGCAGGTTTCGATGGCGTTGAACTCCATGGAGCACATGGATACTTGATCAATCAATTTGCTTGGGAGGTTACGAATCGCCGGACCGATAGCTACGGGGAAAGTACGGGTCGGCTTCGGTTCATGAAAGAAGTCCTTGCGGCTGTTGGAGCAGCGATTGGTGTGGAGCGCGTTATCGTTCGTTTCTCTGAATTAAAGGATGATCAACCCAGCTACCGATGGCAGGATCCAGAAGCCGAAATTGAAGCGTATCTCAAGCTGTTTCGTGAGGAAGGCTTGCGCGTGCTCCATCCTTCGACGAATACTTTCAACCAGCCTCTGGCTGAGAATTTGACTCTGCATCAGCTTATACGTAAACGCTGGGACGGTAATATGATAGACGTAGGCGGTCTAACCCCAAGTTCTGCGGAGGATGCGATACGTGCAGGTATTATTGATGTAGCTGCATTTGGAAAACCATTGTTAGCTAACCCGGATTTTGTGAGTAGGCTTCGGAACGATCAGCCATTAATCCCCTACGAATCGAAAATTCATTTGAAGGAGCTGCTATAAACCGATCTGTGAAAAAGCCAACTATGGAGCGGATGACGACGGAGCTCGAGAGGATCCGAAATTGACAAGAACTTGATCTCATTCCGACGAAAAGCAGGGAATCGCGATTAAAAGGCAGTAAGTCATGCATGGAGCTGCACCTCCATTGTTAGTCATGTCTACTAACAAATGGGGTCAGTTTCAGAATTGAATGGCTGCCTTTGTTCAAATATCGGGCACAAACAAGATCGCGCGAGCTTGCTGATGCAAAACGGCGAGGACATAAATGTCCCCGCCGTTTTAGCTTTGTTCGCACCAATGAGAATCGCAGTTACTCTTCCTTCGGAATGAACTTGAATATTTCACCGGTTTCAAGCGAATCGATCAAACGGTGCAGCCATTTGTAATATTTCAGCGCATGATTGATTTTTGTTTCATCGATCGATGTCAAGCTGACCAACGCGTCGTTGTCCGGATCGGATTCGCGCAGGTGGCGAATATCCTTCAACGATTTTTCGAGTGAAGCCATATTGCTTTCGACGGCTTTGCGCCATTTAACCGAGAAAAAATCTACGAAATTCTGATGCCAGTCCGGCACAACCTCATAAAAGTCCTTCCGTGAGCCTTTTCCCCAAACCTTGTCGATCATTTTCAAATCCATGAGCGTACGCATCCCGGTACTCATAGAAGTCTTGCTCATGCCCATCGTTTCACTCATTTGATCCAATGTAATGGGTTCGTTCTGAAAATACATATAGCCATATAAATGTCCGATTGACAATTTGGGAGAGGGGAACAATCACATGAATGATGAAGTACAACAATACGAGGAAGCAGCACTGACAGTTAGCGCATCTTCCTTCGGATCGAAGGAGAAAGACCGTCATTACCTGGAACTTCTTGCCCATATGAGGGGACATTTTGGGAAGAGATTAATGGAAGAACTCTTCTTTATGAAAGAATTAAAGCCATGATTAGCAAGCCATGAGCGCCGCTTCCGCGGCGCTTTTTTTTCTTCATTTAAAGGGATGATTGGCAAGCGTCGAATTCGGAAATGAGAACATTATTTTACAATCCCGTTCGTTTGCGCTATAATAAATCTAATTGTTTTGAAAAAATATTGCTTTACCGGAGGAGCCTGCCAACAGCAGGCTCTTTCTGTTTTTTTTTCAGCTTTACGATTTCGACCACAGGGGGTACAACTATGGATCAACAAGCAATTTGGGCAATTGGAATTTTTCTCGTCATTTACGCGCTCATTATCTCGGAGAAAGTGCACCGTACCATTGTAGCTATGATCGGCGGGCTGTTAATGGTTGCTCTAGGCATTGTCGATCAAGAAACCGCCATCCATCACATTGACTTCAACACGCTCGGGCTGCTCATCGGCATGATGATTATCGTGAGCATTACGGCGGAAACAGGGCTTTTCAGATTCATCGCGGTGTGGGCAGCCAAGAAGTCGAAAGGCAAGCCGGTGCACATCCTGATTTCATTGCTTCTTATCACAGCAGTTTGCTCTGCATTCCTGGATAATGTAACGACTGTATTATTGATGGTGCCGGTTACGCTAAGTATCACTAGACAACTGAGAATATCCCCATATCCATTCCTGATTACGCAAATCATGGCCTCCAATATCGGAGGGACCGCGACGCTAATCGGAGATCCGCCGAACATCATGATCGGCAGCGCAGCCAAGGAGTTAACCTTCCTCGCGTTTATTACGAATCTCGGTCCAATTGCATTCATTATTCTCGCAGTTAACATTCCGATCTTTGTTCTGCTGTTTCGCAAACAGATGATCGTCAAGCCCGAATTGACGAAGGTCATCATGGAAATGGATGCGAAGGAGCTGATAACAGAGCATAAAATGTTATATAAGTGTCTATCGGTTCTGGCGCTTACGATGCTAGGCTTCTTCCTTCATCAAGCGCTGCACCTGGAATCGGCCACAGTGGCGCTTGCAGGCGGATTCTTACTGCTGCTAATGACAGGCGAACATCGGATGGAGGAAGCTTTCACCAAGGTTGAGTGGGCAACGATTTTCTTCTTTGTCGGTCTGTTCGTACTCGTATCCGGTTTGATTGAAACCGGAGTCATCGAAAGCTTGGCTGAGCATGCCATTGAAGTTACAGATGGCAATCCCGTTGCAGCATCCATGCTGATTCTATGGCTGAGTGCAATTGCGTCCGCGTTTCTGGATAATATCCCGTTTGTCGCTACAATGATCCCAATGATTCAGGATATGGGCAGCATGGGCGTAAGCAATCTAGAGCCGCTATGGTGGAGCTTGGCGCTAGGCGCTTGTCTGGGAGGCAATGGCACGCTGATTGGCGCGAGTGCGAATCTGATCGTTGCTCAATTATCGGGCAAAGAAGGTTACCCCATCAAATTCATGTCTTATTTCAAATATGGTTTTCCATTGATGCTGCTGTCCATTGCCATCTCAAGCGTTTATATCTATGTCAGATACCTTATCTAAACAAGGGAGATTGTTGCCATGAAGCTGAAGTATACGTACAGTCCATTAATTATTGAGCTGAAAGAAACGCCGAATGAAGGCGACGTGGAATTTGAGGTGCAAATCAAAGAAGATCGTTATTGGCCAGCAATGAAGAGCGTTCAACGCTTCTTCGAGGAGAATGAAGTGTATACCGATGTGTTGTTCTATCCATTCGAGAATCATAAATTTCGCATTATCGTTCGCGAGGATCATTACGCTGCGTTCATTTTGGTCCTAATGAAGCATCAGTTAGTGCAGAAGGTGGAATGGGTGTAGCTGCATAAACTCCGCTATGAGTTGACAGAGATTGGTTTTTTGAGTACATTATAACCAGCTTAGTTTCCGGTTTAACCGGAAAACGGGGAACCCAATTTTCAGGGGCGAATCGGTCTTGATTACTAAGACCGTAGGGAACCATCTATCCCGAGTCCGTCAGCTAACCTCGTAAGCTTTGGATGGGTCATCTATTTTTGCAGATTAATCTGTATATCCAGAGGCCCTTTATTTGGGCCTTTTTCTGTCTTTCTGGCCCAATGCTTTTCGGGAACGTTTGTTGTTCCCTGAAATGCATGGGCTTCTTTTATTTTATACGGGAGGTGAGAGCGAGGTTTTCCAGAGCTGGACGATAAACCATATACATTTTTGGGAGGGAAAGCGAATGGCACAACCAAAGTATATTACGGACATCGGGAAAATCCATCATATTTCGGAGAGTGAAAGGAACCGATTGAAGCGAATTACCGACAAATTTGTTTTTCGCGTCAATGAGTATTATCTAAATCTGATCGATTGGAACGATCCCAACGATCCAATCAAGAAGCTTGTTATCCCGAATGAAGGCGAGCTTCTGGAATACGGCCGCTGGGATGCATCGGATGAAGATACCAATTATGTAGTCCCCGGCTGTCAGCACAAATATAAATCCACTGCATTATTGATCGTCTCTGAGGTGTGCGGAGCCTACTGCCGCTACTGTTTCCGTAAGCGCTTATTTCGAAACGACGTGAAGGAAGCTGTGTCCGATGTGGAATCAGGACTCCAGTACATTTCGGAGCATCCTGAGATTTCAAACGTGTTGTTAACCGGAGGGGATAGTCTTATATTAGCTACATCGAAGCTTCGTTCCATCCTCCAGCGGTTAAGAAAAATCGAACACGTGAAGATCATTCGGCTTGGTTCGAAGATTCCAGTATTTAATCCCATGCGCATTTATGAAGACAGCGAGCTGCTGGATACGATCAAAGAATTCTCGACAGCTGAGAAGCGCATATATGTCATGGCTCATATTAATCATCCACGGGAAATCACCGTCGAAGCGAAACGAGGATTTGAAGCCCTGCATCGGGCCGGCGCCATCGTGGTGAACCAATCGCCTATATTAAAAGGGATTAATGATGATCCCGTCGTCCTTGGTGTGCTGCTCGATCAGCTGTCTTGGGCAGGCGTGACACCTTATTATTTCTTCGTCAACCGGCCGGTAGCCGGCAATCGCGAATTTGTCCTCCCTCTAGTGGAAGTGTACCGGATTGTGGAAGAGGCCAAAGCCCGCACTTCGGGACTGGGCAAGCGAGTTCGCCTCTCGATGAGCCATACTTCCGGTAAGATTGAAATTTTATCTATCGAACAGGGGAAGGCATTTCTGAAGTACCATCAATCAAGAGATAATCACTATGGGAAGTTCATGATTCTGGATTGCCCTCCGGAAGCGGCTTGGTTTGATGATCTTCCTGGCAATGAGAAATATTGGACGAAACCGGATAAGAAGACGAAGACCATCATTTCGGTGAATGAGATGCCGGATCACCCTAGGATGAAGACAACATACGAGAACTACATTATTCACGATTAGATTTGTTTTGTTGTAGGGGGGAGGGAGAATGCATATGGGTGTCCAACAATGCACATTGAAATTGTATATCAGCCGGTCATGGCAATTTAACAACGCCTTCGAGCAACTTGAGCGTTTATTGTCTGGTCACTGCATCAACCACGATATTACCTATCAGATGGCGCCTTCCCCGGCCTACAAAGGACGACAGCGCTTTGAGTTGATCAAGGAGAAAATCAGTGGCTGCGACGCAGTTCTTATTCTCTGCGGAGTATATAGAGGTTATAGTGACTGGATTAGTAAAGAAATTGTAGCATGCAAGCAAGACCGTCATATTCCGATTATTGCCATTGACAGATATAATGACAGAAATAAATCACCACTGGTTATCAGGCATGCCAATCGTATCGTCAAGTGGAACGCAGAACTTATTTTAAGTGCAATTCGAGAGCTAGCTGATCCGATTTAAGCTTATCGGATCAGCCCCGTGCTTTCAATGTTTACTTTAGTGGTTACGTTGAATCTAACTTGTGGGTATACCCTTTTCCAATAACTCCAATCAACATCATCCCCGAAATATTGTGCTAGATAATGCAGGCCAAACCCATAAGGATCAACATTTGCGTCGCGAATCTTTTTTAGAAGCTTTTCAGTGTTTTGATTTACATTCTCTTCAAGCAGATGTTGAACTTCTATGAGCGATGATGGCGTCAACGTGACAGGACTTTGTTCTACTATCCCGGAAACTTTGACTTTGAGATTTACAGTCGGAACAGAACCCTTTGTGATGGACACTTTTTTGGATGCGCGGGAAACATAGAAAGCTAACCGTTTTCCTTTGTAATCAATAGGGATTCCTGATCTTTCAAAAGCGTTCGCAGTCAAGTTATATAACTTAGTCTCTGGTGGACTTAATGTAAGCTTCTCGTGCTTTTTATCGAGTAAAGACAGACGCTGTACGACATAGGAATCACCATCGAAGAACACAACAAGGAGATAGGGATCAAGACCTTTCTCAGTCAACCTGCGGAAGCTATCGAACAATTGTTCCGTAACTGTGTAGGGCGATATTGTCCCTTCTTTGCCGAATGTAAGAAAGAACGCATTTCCGGCTAAGCGCTCCGCAGCTGGCTTCGCCTTCAGCAGCGAGTTCGCGGTTGGTTTTGCAGTTGCCAGATAGGAAATCAGTTGGATATCGCGCCTTCTGTTTAGCCAGTTGAGCGGTTCTTCTAGCTGCTGACAAAGGAGAAGGAACCAATGAAAAAGTACATACTCTTCGATCATGATGGTGTTCTGGTTGATACTGAATTCTGGTATTACAAAGCGGGAGAACGCGCACTGGCTGACATTGGATTTACCTTGGAGAAAGATCAATATCTCCGCGACATGACCCAATCATTGGGCACTTGGGCCCAAGCAAAGGCGGCAGGTATTGATGAACAGACCATCAGCAAGCAGCGTGAGGTCCGAAACGCCTACTATCAGGAATATCTAAGAACAGAAGCCATAGAGATTGAAGGCGTAGTTGAAACTCTAGCCGAACTGTCAAAGTACGTCCGCATGGCCATCGTGACGACTTCAAAACGTGCGGATTTTCAACTTATTCATGAAAACCGCCAGATTACACAGTTCATGGAATTCGTCCTTGTTCGCGAAGACTACGAGCGCACCAAGCCGCACCCGGAACCATACTTGACTGGTCTAAAGCGCTTCGGAGCTACCAAAGAAGAGACCCTAGTTGTAGAGGATTCAAACAGAGGGTTGAACTCAGCCGTGGCGGCTGGTATCGACTGTGCGATAGTCCATAACGATTTCACAAAAACACATGACTTCTCACAGGCCAGCTATCGAATCAGGACTCTGATTAAACTAAAGGACATTATCCTGAATGTGACCTGAGAGAGCATTCGCCAGCGTCTCCCGTACTCGACTTAATTAAGCTAAGGGCACTTTACTGATGGTGACGGCATGGTAGGTGAATAAGACTAAAATATATGAACAAAAGAACATAACTTTTACTCGTTATTTATAGAAGCTCTCGTCGTTTTTGTATAGAAGTTGTTCTCGTTGGTTCAAGACAAGAACTTCTATACAATCCCGTAATCCCGGGAAGGCACGAGGCTGATCACTTGGTTCCTCTAAGGGGCATAGAAAAGTAAGTTTAGCAGGGAGGACTAACATGATGATCAAAGTTATTGATAAAGAACTGGCATGGCAATTGCGTCATAAAGTCATGTGGCCAAATAAACCTTTTGATTTTATTAAAATTGAAGAAGATGACGAGGGCACCCACTATGGGCTTTACGAAGGAGAAGAACTGGTTTCTGTTGTATCATTGTTTGTTCAAGGAGAGCAAGCACAGTTTAGAAAATTTGCCACGCTTACTACTTATCAAAAACGAGGGTTTGGAAGCCAGCTCTTGAACCATGTTCTTGACGAAGCAACAAGTGCAGGAATTAATCGAATATATTGCAATGCAAGGGTCAATAAAGCCTCTTTTTATGAAAAATTCGGTTTCTCAAAGGTAGGAGATACGTTTAACAAAAGTGGTAAAGACTACATTCTTATGGAGCGCTATTTACTTAAATGAAGAATGAGCTTAATTAGGAGCGAATCATTCCCGAATAAACTGCCGGATGACAAGAACTTGATGTCATTTCCGACGAGAGGCTGGGAATCGTATATTAAAGCATTTTAAGGGCAGCATTTAGCTGTCCTTTTTGTCTTATTTAAAGCTATAAAGTAGGTAGAAGTTTATGGTAAAATTTCCTGGAGGATTTAAGTTATTTAACTGATGAAAGAAGCAAACTGGAGGTGGCGGCTAAGGTAGAAGAAAGAATTGGCTTAAAGAACAAGCCCCTGGGATGACTTTGAGTGGAGGATGATTAACGGCAAGCTTTCTGCATTACGTTGGGTACTTGGTGATGAGTGGTATATGTTAGATACATAACTTTTGACATTTAGTAAGTATATGAATCAAAAGGAATTGGAAATTAGATCGAATGTTCTATAGGAGGAATAAGGTGTGACCAAACCATTATTTGACCAAATGAAACATCCCGATTGGCCCCCACCTCAAACGGCTGAAAAGTATCGTTTTGTTGCCGAAAATACCCAGGATTTAGTCGGTGTCGTGGATATGGAAGGTATAGTTCTATACGCCTCGCCGTCCCATGAATTGGTCTTGGGGTTTCCGTCCAGTGATTTTGAAGGGAATTCTGCTTTTTATTTCGTTCATCCTGACGATCTTGCGTACGTTAAGAGTCAATTCGATGACATGGTTACATTAGAATCAAAGTTTGATTTTGAGTGGAGGTGTAAAAAAGCAGATGGCAGCTGGGTATATATCGAGACCAGGGGCACTCCTATATTTGATGAAAATCGCAAAGTAGTGCAATGCGTGTACGGGTCTCGTGATATTTCGGAACGAAAGAAGGCAGAAGAACTCCTTCTACGAACTGAAAAGCTTTCGATAGTAGGTCAAATGGCGGCAGGAGTTGCACATGAGTTTAGAAATCCTCTAACCTCAATCAAGGGATTCGCCCAGCTGTTACACGAAGGTAACGAAAAACCCGAGTATATTGAATTGATTCTCTCTGAGGTTCGGAGATTGGAAGCTATATTATGGGGATTTTTAACACTTGCCAAGCCTCAAGCTCCGAAATTGAAGGAAGTTGATGCGGAGGTTGTTTTACAACAGGTGGTGTTGATATTCAGTACACAATCCCTATTAAACAACATTGATATTATTGAAGAACACGACTCGGAAGTGCCACGTATCTACTGCGATGAGAATCAAATCAAGCAAGTGTTTATTAACATTCTCCAGAATGCGGTTGACGCTATGCCAAACGGCGGAATCATTAGAACACAGATTCTATCCCACAATTCAGACTATATCAAATTTCGATTTATCGACCAGGGAATTGGTATTTCGGCGGAACGAATTAAATCCATTGGAGAACCCTTTTATAGTTCCAAAGAAAAGGGGACTGGATTAGGTCTAATGCTCAGCAACAAGATTGTGCACGAACACGGAGGGAGTATTCACATCGAAAGCACGGTCAACGAAGGAACCATTGTTGATGTGATTTTACCCATCTACTCGTCATTCCTCAAAAGGGATTAGAATTTGAAACTATTGTGATCTCCCTCTGAAGTCAATAAGACAGCAACAGTCTTTGAACAAGATTCCAACCTCCTATTTCACCTTCGTCAGAGGCTCCAAATGTAGCCGCACTTTTACATTAATCTTCATAGTAGACCAATGCCGATCCCAAGTAGCTCTGGTTATTGGTTTGGAGAACGGTTTAGCAGTCAACTCCCCGATTTGAAGGGGGTCAATCTGCAATTTTTGCATTTGGGATAGCAAGCGAATGACATTCTCCTCCAAGTACCGTTCGATTTTTCTTGTGAGAGCAGCATATTGGAAATTATCTTCGATTCTTGCGAGCGAATTCAGTTCATCAATTCTTCCCTTCACGTCGATTTCGATGGACAGGGATGATAAATCCGGGGTAAGTTTCTTGCGGGTACGCGCGCGAATATGCCCTAGCGTAACCGCGAGGTCAGGAAGGACTAAATATCGTACGAATCTGTCCCTATACAACAATTGGATGATTTGATCGTCCTTTCCTCGTATCTCCGTAACCATACTGTCCCGGTCGAAAAATGCTGTGCCTTCGTACAAGAACTGTTCGCCTTCCGCGCGAAATACGGGCAGCTGGGGATCGGAAACCTGGGAGTACAGCATTTTCATAAATTGGTGCAAATTGACGACTGTAATTTCGCCTTGTTTTTTCTTCTCATAATGTTTGAACATGCGATAAAGGTAATAATCGATATTATCTGTTTCACCTAAGTGCTTGGCGAGGAATTCATTAAAGTTGCCTTTCGTAATGACTAAATACAACCGTTGCGAAATGTTTGGATCGGTCAGAACGGTATTGATCAGACGAGTTAGTCCCCGTTTCGCATAAGCTTCGTCGACGAACAGCAAGCGGATTTGACCGGCTTTCAGTTCGTTATAATAGGTCAAATTAAACCCCTTGTTGCCTTCATTCAGTAGAGAGACCTTAAGGGAAAGGACTCGCTTCTTCTCCTTGATAAGAGGAGGGACGAGCGTGCTGATGGTTATCTTTCCGTCTTCTTCTCCTCCACCCTGAACGGACCAGAATATGATCGGCGTGATTTCTTCAATCATATTGTTTTCCGGTAAGAGGTCACAACCGCACACGAGCATTATCATAGACGTCGATAGTAGTACAATCGTTGTTCGAAAGATACATTTCATGACGTTGTCCTTGCTTTGCGCTTGATCGCGATCCAGATGAGGAGAGGAAATAACAAATAAGTGGCGGATCCTGCCCACATCTGCAGGTCGAGCCAAACTGCCTGTTCGAGCCCAGGCTCCCAAAACCATTTACTAATGGGAATAGTGACGGCCATCGCCACACAGCCGCTAACGATCAGCCCAATACGCGTAGTGCTTGTCTTCGTCTTGCCTAGCAAACGAGAAGCGCCATATATCATTAACACGAACAAGGCGATTGAATAAAGGAAACTGAACATATAAGCCGAGATCAGGATAATATCGACCCTTTCGAATATAGGAGATTGCAGGTAGCGCCCCATCTCCACGTTCGGGTATTTAATGGTTGGCAAGTATTTGGAGCCGTAGAAGAGCAAGGACGCAATGGAAATAAAGAGATACTCGCCGACCGAGATGGCGTTAGCGATCGTCAAATATTTGAGCATTTTCCGTTGCGGATTCAGCCAGTATGAAATAGCGATTAAAAATTCAGGTCCGGATAACGACGAAAAAACGAGCAGTAGGGATTTCCATGCAAACGGCTCCGGGCCAATCGGAATGAGAGGGTATAGATCGTGAATCGAATTTGATTGCACGGAAAAAAACGGAATATACAAAAAGAAGATCCAAATCGTTCCAAAGAACACAACAGTTACGAACCGTACCATGTTTTCCATTCCAAACAGCGCCAAATAGCAGCTAAGGATAAAAGGAAACACAATGTGCCATTCTCGGTCCATAGAGGGAAAAACAAATTTCTGCATGATATCGGCATAACTGACTGAAATGAAAGAGAACTTAAGCAAAAGGAGCGGCAAGCTTACCAAAGCTAAGATTTTGATGCCTGTTTTTCCGAATAATCTTTCAAAACCCTGGTACCCTTGGGCTGGGTACGGTGTTACGAACCACTTGGACAGCATATATAAGCAAAATTGGGAGGCTATGCCCATTGCTACAATCGCCAACAACATATACGGTTGAACCAGGGCTGAGGGCATGACAATCATGTAATAAAGCATTTGAATCCTATTGGTGAGGAAGAGCGCGTAAAAACCGCTTTCTTGATGTGATGTTTTTCGAAACAGCGATATAGCTTGCATGGGTTCATTTACTCCTTCGGTTCATACGATACTTATTCAAAGGACGCAATGCTTCAGGACGATTGCGCATAGCGTGTAACGGCCCTCGGACGAAGAGATCGACCCAATCTCTCCAATAAAACGGAGATACCGGCGCCAAGTAGGGCTGGTTCAAGGACGTAAGCCCGTTCAGATGGGCAAGCATGCCAACAAGTCCAAGCAAGATACCGGGAACGCCCAAATAGGACGCGAGAATCAAGAACATGAATTGAAGCAGTAAACTGGATTTGGTGACCAGATAGTTTGGAACGAGAAAAGTGGAAATCGCCGAAATGCCTGCCAATACAATTAGTACTTTGCTTGCGAATCCGGCTGCTACCGCAGCTTGTCCTATAACGATTCCACCAATAACTCCCAAGTTTTGGCTCGTTTTGGTCGGCATTCTTAGGCTGGCTTCCTTTATAATTTCTAGTGTAACAAGAATAATTAACGCTTCCCAGAAAGGGGATAGTGGCAGTTTGCTACGAGACTCGATGATTACATATAAAATTTGCAGGGGGAGCATTTGATAATGATGAGTCGTTAATGCCACGTAAAGTGGAATTAGAGTAATGGAAAGAAGGAAACTGAGATAGCGTAACGGCCTCAAGAAGCTAGCTACCAACCATCGGTTTATATAATCCTCCGGCGACTGAAACAAATGAAACAGCGTAATCGGAGCGATTAGGGCGAAGGGCGTGTTATTGACTAAAATGACCAATTTTCCGATGCCTAGTGCATACGCGCAGGAATCCGGTCGATCGGTCTGAAGATATTGAGGAAAGATGCTATGATAATGGTCTTCCATAAACGCTGCAACATGTGAAGAGTCCAAAAACATATCGAAGTCTATGCTGGAAAGCTTACTTTTCGCGACCTCTACAAATTCTGGATTGATTAGCCCGTCGATATACATAAGGACTACGGTTGTTTGAGTTAAGGAGCCGACGGAGAATCTCTCTGTTTTGAGCGCTGTTAAAGGAAGCCTTCTTCTAATCAGCAAGATGTTTTGCTCCAGCAGCTCGCTGAAACTGTCTTTCGGGCCGAACATTATGGTTTCCGTCTCTGAGGTTTCAATGGACCGGCCAAGCGAGTTGGGGAGCATAATAGCGTTCCATCGCCCGCTGGATGAGTCGTGAATAAGCACTGAACCCTTCATGAGATACTGGAAGGCTTGCTCCAAATTGGATAAAGATGATATTTTGGCGGTGGTTAGGCTTTTTTCCACCGAATTTTGGAATGATCGAACGAGGGGCTCGAGAATCGATTCGTTAAGACGCTCCTGATCAATTAAGGATCCAAGATAAATAAATGTCAAGCGAAGTCCGTCTGCAGTCTCTCGAACAATGACTTCCGCGTCCTCCATTAGGGCGAGGCGCTGCTTTAAAGCTTCTATAGAGATTGTTGTCATTATTCACCCCTGAATCAGCGCGCTGAGATTACCTTTATTATGCTTTTCTGGATCGAGTTTTAAACAAACGATTGGAAATCTTCGAAAGAATCGTAGAAAACATTTTGCATGAGACAGGGCTTGTTCCATCGTATCTGGAGCTTGAAATTACGGAATACATGACGATTGAAATTGTCAAAATTGTACCAATCTTAAGACATTTAAAAAATATCGGTATAAAAATCATTGTACGGGTCTCGTGATATTTCGGAACGAAAGAAGGCAGAAGATCTCCTTCTACGAACTGAAAAGCTTTCGATAGTAGGTCAAATGGCCACAGGGGTTGCGGGTTGCACATGAGTTTAGAATAAGTTTAGAACTCAGAGCTGTTAATTGTAATAAACTAAAATAAATGCCCTCTTGAATATAATTATTCATGCGGCATTTTTTTTGTTATTCTTCGATGAGCTATATTTGGTTTTTGTTTCTATAGAAAAGTTTGGATACTTTATCTGCTTAAGGGAAAAACAAAAGCAGATGAACGAAGAGGTGAGAATAATAATTGAACCTATCCAAGACCCTGAGAAAATAAAAAAAGTTGGCGAATATTATCGAATAAATTCAGAGAACAGTATGAATTATTTTCGGTATTGGAATGAACATACTCTATTTCATTGGGATTTTTGGTTATCTTGGGGTATCGCTATTGTTCCCTGGATAATATGGGCTTATTGTCATAAGCAGCAAAGTCGGGGACGTTTACTTTTGGCTGGTTTTCTTGCAGTAATAATCTCTTCATGGTTGGACTTTTATGGGGTGAATATTGGGCTCTGGTACTATACAGGTCTAGCTATCCCTACCATACCAAGTTATGTTCCTTGGGATTTTAGTCTGATTCCGGTGTTGACTATGTTTATGATTCAGATTAAGCCTCAGAGTTCCGTTTGGGGAAAGGCATTTTTGTTTGCATTCACTAGTGCGTTTTTAGGAGAACCACTATTCTTATGGCTAGGATTTTATCGATTGCTGCATTGGAATTTGTTTTTTTCAGTTCCAATCTACTTTATACTTTTTATTATTTGCCATAAAATAAGCAGAATTAAGTTTGGTGACCAACTTTGAATATACAATTGTGATTTGATGCTTATCAGATACTTTCTTCGCGATTTGATAAATACAATTCTCAACTGATCCCCGTTTAAAGGAAGGAACAGGAAGTTGTTCTGGTGCAATGATTAATAATCTCATCGATGTAATTCTCCTTGACTAACAAGTTGGTATAAATTATTCAGTGTTAGTCCTCACGTTATCAGGTATGCTGAGTCTATTGTTTTACCCAGCCATTTTCCTAATATCCTCGGGACATATTCGATAAACGTTTCATCAGGATAGAGCAGACTCAGCTTGATTGCGATATAGCAAACTAACATAGACGCCAAACAGCTAAGATCATTGCTAATGGAGCACCTTGGGAGGCCTCTTTAAACGTCGGAACAAACGTAAGCAAATATGTCATCCCGATCTCCATTGAAAATAATAGCCAAAACAATTGATATTTCGATTGAATCACGTCCAAAATCTTAGTCTCTATATGACGGTTCAACTCGGCTTCATATCTTCGTAGATTATCAATATTTCGAAGATCAATCATAATACGTTTTTGATCAAACTTTTAGAAGTTGTTTCGCACGGATTTGCAGGTCCTCAGTGCAATACAAGGTCAGCAGCCTCAAGGAAGTTAATATACTCCTGCCATATCTATGGCAGGAGTTTTGTAGTCGTAAACATGTTACCAATCCGGTGAAGATCGGAAAAACGGTTTACTTGAAAAAGATGTGGTTGCGCCGATGAAAAACTTTATACCAAGCACGAGTTGTTGATGATGGCTTCAATTTACTGGTTTAGAAACAGTTTTGAAATGACAATGAGGATGTATGCAAATGCTGGCTGGTATCCGTGGCACACGAATCGTCAAACAGCTATTGAAGCGCCTACCGGACAGACATTCGTTGGAAACTTGGGAGAACTCTGAGGTTATCATTCAAGATATTCGCGCTACATTCCGAAAGCTTATAAAACGAATGAAAGCACTCTGCTCAGTCCTTTCAATCATATAAATAAGCATTGTCGGCGTAGAACTTAATCTGATCAAATGCGATTTCTGATTTGTATCAATTCGTTAATGTAATAATCCAAACTATGTTGTATAGAACTCAACTGTTTTGAGCGATTCGATTGGTTTTGTGGCATTTGATCAATGGTGTTTTCCAAAGCTTCCAGGGCAAGACCCGCAGCGATAACTGATAAACCATCGCCAATTGCAACTATTGACGCAGCTAGAAATTCAATTTTTGCAATTTGAATTTCTCTAGCTTTTATTAATTCGTTCGAAATTTCTTCCATTGGTCATTTCCTTCCCGCTTAGATGATCAGCGAAAATTTCCTAACGTATCATATGCAATTAACGCGGGAAAGGAGTTCTCTTTAGTTTGATGTATCAGCATGGAAATGGCGGCCAACACTGGAGTGGCTTCCTGTCTGGTGACCGCAAATATTGGACTCCTAGACGGTGAAGAAGGTTACACGCTACCCCTGAGGGTTTTAGTACCTATCTAAAGCCCCTTTTGATACAGCCCTTTTGTAGTCGTAAATCAGGTTAGCTATCTAAAAAACGGAAAAACGCTGTCTCAAGCCAGGTCCATTCTGAAAGGCAGAATGCCTATAGATCATAAACTGCTGAGCATCAATTGAAACAATGAAGCGTGACGCTGTTCGTCATGCATGGCGTGCATAAAATGCATTTCAATCGGGCGATCGGTTGCTCTATAGGCAACATCTTGGTAGAACGCTGCCGCTTCTAATTCATGGTTAATTGCGGTTCTGACGCCCTCTCGGAATGTCATTGGCACCTCACCAGTTGGGATCTGGGGTTGTTGTCCACCTAGATTGCTCATAATCATGGTAAACCAACGATAATGCTTGGCTTCGTCCCTCTGTATACGTAAAATCGTCTGCCGGTTCTGTTCATTAGGCGCTAATTCAGCTAGCCGTTGATAAAACTGATAGGCATGAACCTCGCCGATAATGGATCTGGAAATATCAGGGATAAGAAACATGTTTGTGAATGCCCCCCCCTCCTTGCATGCCCATTTGTCCGCCCATAGCTCTTAATCCTTCTTGATAACCCATTTGATACACCAGCATCTCCTCCAAATAATTTCGTACACCTTAGCGTATGACGTGCCGTCGTTTTTTGAGCTTAGATGCGTTTAAATTCCTCTTGACCTACAGATAAGGACTTTCAAGAAGTAGACTTTGAATAGAGATGGACTACATCTTGGCAGACTTTTAAATGATTCGTGGGCATTACCCTTACCCAAAATCTTCTCAAGATTTGCCTTTCTCATTGCTGAAAAAGGATAAATTAGGATGGCACTGAGGATAATACACTTAATCTTGAAGTGGAGGGGCTATCTATGAATGATCAGGAAAATATGAAGCAAATGCAGTTGGCTGACTATCGCGTTACAGATAAGGGCGAGGCACTCACGACGAATCAGGGATTGCGGATCGAGGATGACGAGCACTCCCTTAAAGTTGGTCCGCGCGGGCCGACTATAATGGAGGATTTTCACTTTCGGGAGAAAATGACGCATTTCGATCATGAGCGTATACCTGAACGTGTCGTTCATGCGAGAGGCTTCGGCGCCCATGGCGAATTTGAGCTGTACGAATCGCTCGTTGAGTACACAAAGGCGAAGTTTTTAACCGATACGTCGAAACGGACTCCTTTGTTTGTTCGATTTTCCACAGTGGCAGGGTCAAGGGGGTCAAGCGATACGGTACGAGACGTACGCGGTTTTGCAGTTAAGTTCTATACGGAGGAAGGGAACTACGATCTCGTCGGCAACAATATGCCAGTTTTCTTTATACAGGATGCGGTTAAGTTTCCCGACTTCATACATGCTGTTAAGCCGGAGCCGCCAAACGAGATTCCGCAAGCTTCGTCGGCACATGATACATTTTGGGATTTCGTAGCTACGAACACTGAATCTGCTCACATGATCATGTGGGTGATGTCAGGACGAGCGCTTCCTCGAAGCTTTCGCATGATGGAGGGTTTCGGTGTCCATACGTTCAGATTCATTAATGAGCAAGGCAAGTCACATTTCGTCAAGTTCCATTGGAAGCCGAAGCTGGGCGTACACTCGCTGGTATGGGATGAGACTCAGAAGATAGCCGGCAAAGACCCGGACTTCAACCGCCGCGATCTGTGGAATGCGATCGAACAGGGGAACTACCCTGAATTCGAGCTCGGCGTTCAAATTATGAAAGAAGAAGATGAATTCAACTTCGACTTCGATATATTGGATGCGACGAAACTATGGCCGGAAGAGCTTGTCCCGGTACGAATCGTTGGGAAAATGACTCTGAACCGGAATACCGATAATTTCTTCGCAGAAACAGAACAAGTCGCATTTCATGTAGGCCATCTTGTGCCGGGCATCGATTTCACGAATGATCCATTGCTACAAGGAAGGCTATTCTCTTATACCGACACGCAGTTGCTTCGTCTCGGAGGTCCGAATTTTGCGGAAATTCCGATTAATCGTCCAATCGCGCCAGTACATAACAATCAACGAGACGGCATGCATCGGATGACAATCAACCAGGGGCAGACGAGCTATCATAAGAACAGCCTGGCAAACAATGATCCTGCGCCAGTACCTCCGAGTGAAGGCGGTTATCGCCATTACGAGGAGAAGGTGGAAGGGAGGAAGATCAAGGCTAGAAGCAATAGCTTTGACGATCATTTCAGCCAAGCTTCGATGTTCTGGCATAGCATGTCTCCTATCGAGCAAAGTCAGATCGTGGACGCATTCCGGTTCGAGCTAACTAAAGTGACCTCTAAAGAAATTAGGCAGCGTGTGGTGGATGTATTCAGCCACGTGGCAGAGGATCTTGCGGAGCGGATAGCCGAAGGTATCGGAGTAACTCCAACCAGGGGCGTCGCTGCTACGCCGACAGCCATATCTCCTGCGCTCAGCATGATGACTAAGACGAAGACTGCTGCTACACGTAAGGTGGCGGTGATGCTCGGAACGGGCTATCACGCGGAAGAGGTACAAACATTGCTAAAAGAATTGACCGCATCGAAAGTCACTGCGGAGATTGTGAGTAAAACACTTGCTCCAGTAAAAGGAGCTGACGGTACGCTTATTGAGCCTCAGCAATCACTGCTATCGGCTGCATCCGTGTTGTATGATGCTGTCTATGTTACTGGCGGAGCGCAAGGTGTGGACGAGCTGCTCAGCGACGTTACATCAACTGGATTCGTTCGTGAAGCGTTCCAACATTATAAGACAATTGCGGCTGTAGGCGAGGGTGTGCGTCTCCTTACTGCTGCAGGCGCTATAAATCCTACGGGGGAGAAAGAGGCGCAGTCGATTGGCATTTTGATTGCCGAAGAAAACAGCACAAAAACTTCATTCTTTACGTCATTCATTGAATCGATCGCCCTGCATCGACATTGGGATCGGATACTACAGTAGCATTTGGAAAGTAGATAACATCTGAGCCAGCCCACATTGATATATAGGTGTGGGCTAATTTACGTTTCCAAATTGCTTTACACTTTCATATTGAGACAACATAAATATGCTTAAACAAGCTCCACGCAGACGCGGCAAGTGGTTGAAACTAAACTCGTAAAACAAGGTTTAACGGTTCCTAGTAAAAAATCGATGAAGATTTAAATGAGGGAGTCCTTTAAAAGAATCTTAATAATTATTTGATACTATTATCTTCGGACATAACAAATAGATATTAAAGGAGAGATACCATGAAAAAGAAACTGATATCTTTAGCTGTATCCCTGACAGCAGCCGTTGTCGTGCTAAGTGCATGTGGTTCTACCGCGAACCAAGGCAGTTCACCGAACCAAGTCAGTTCAGTGAACCAAAGCAGTTCAAAGAACCAGAGCACTGCTGAGAATCAGAGCACTGCAGTGAACCAGAGCAGTTCAGCCACGTCAACGTCTACGACTAAGCAGACATCAACAGCACCATCAAAGTCGGCATCTTTGACTTCTGCTGAACAAACCGTCGAGATCAAATTGATGGCAAAGGATTTCGAGTATGATCAAAAAGAAATTCATGTGAAAAAAGGCGACAAAGTAAAAATTACGCTGCAAAGTGATGACGGAGGTCATGGCTTTACCATTCCAGCTTATAAAGTGACCATTAACGGGAACGGAAGCGCTGTGTTTACTGCAGACAAAGCAGGCAAGTTCGAGTACCATTGTTCCGTATTTTGTGGGTCTGGTCATAAGAAGATGACAGGAACATTGATTGTTGTATAAAAGTAAAGACTGCCGCATGGAAGAATCAGGGACTGCGAGATGAGGATGGCGAACACGCCCTTTAAGTTGGTATGTGTAATTTTACAAATCCTGATTAATGGTGGATAATTTGAAAATAGTTAATTTGATACCAACAAAAATTAATACGGTTTTACCTGAGGAGCCTGCCAACAGCGGAGGCGCGAATAGTCAAATAGCTGATTGAAATCACAAAAGGCAGGTGGTCATAGAAAATGATCAGCTGCCTTTTGTGCGAATAAGTATTCATTAAGTGGAATGCTTATTCATAATGATCTCAAGTAAGTTCTTGTTGCAATGGGGAACTCGTGGGGAGGTTACATGATCTGTGCGAATTAAAATTAAGAAGTCCGCTAATTCTCATTTTTGGTATGCCGCTTATCTAGGGAGAGAGTATGAGGTAATCGGTTATGATTCCAGGAGGAAGTTCAGGAGCCATCTGCTAGCTGCTTAAAGCTTAATACTTGTATCAGCTTCATTTCATTAAATTAGCCTTCAACCTCTTAACAGTAGGCATATGGACTGGTTATTTCACCGGCCGATTCGCCCATTTGCGGAAATAAATTGTTCTTGCAACAAATAAACTTCCTTTCAACACATTCTCGTCGCTTTCTCTCCAGGTATGGCTCTGTTTATTTTTTCTTCTAATCCCTACGAAATTGTAAGGCGAAGTGGCGAACAGTTTATATCCAATAGCTCGGCATCGTCGCATAAAATTAACATCTTCTCCGAGCGTCAATCTAGCAAAACGAATACGTTTGTGTAATTGCCTCCTGAACAATAAGGTACCCCCTGCTACATATTTCACGAATTTATTTTTTTGAGAGGGTGTCGTAATGACAAGGAGGCGCCTTCCTTCGAAAAACTTCAAATGAGCTCCTTTCCCGACTATTCCGGCACCGGTACGGCGCAGAGCTCTTACCTGCTCGAGTAAATAATGAGGTGAATAGTAATCATCATCGTCAAACTTGGCTATGACTGGATATTTGGCTCTATTGATTCCGAAATTCAAACAACTGCCCAGCGTAAACTTTTCGGGCAATTTATAGACCTTGATATTTGGAAATCGAGAGACCCTCCGACGATATTCTGTCAGGTTCATGCTGCCTTTGTTTAAAACGATGATAAGCTCCTTTACATTGTAGCGTTGCCTTCTGAAATTATAGATTAGTTTATTGAAGAAAAGCGGACGATTCGTGCAAGTAATGACTGAGACCCCGCTTAGGCCGCTGGTTTGCATATTCATAATGAACTCCTTCCTAATATCGCACGACTTATTTCTTATCATCATAGAATGCGATGTGGAACTTAACCGTGCATACGGATGATTTCAAATGCTTCTGCAAATTCTACGTAAGTCTGATTACCACGAAATTTTGCTTTATGGAAGAGACTTTCAGGATGAACGGGGTGAATCATGGATCCGAGCTGAGTCTTGTAAGCTTCCAATGCTCTCATTTTGAGGTTCATT
The DNA here is from genome assembly GCF_003386535.1 of Paenibacillus taihuensis. Lineage (GTDB taxonomy): Bacteria > Bacillota > Bacilli > Paenibacillales > Paenibacillaceae > Paenibacillus_Z > Paenibacillus_Z taihuensis. The sequence goes on along the minus strand of NZ_QTTN01000004.1, from coordinate 54,194 downwards.
TCCTCTTTCGTAAGCGATATATAAAGACTCGGCTGAAATGTAAGTTCTCCGTCTGTCTCATAAACCAAGACGGCTCCGTTCCAGAAATAAGGTCGCACCGCCGCTATTGCCGCTTGATGAAGAGCTTCGTGGTCCTGATGTTTGGTGATGGATGGGATATACATTACAGTTGGACGAAATTCCTCTATATGGCGTTCGATATGCGCAACCAGCTCTGCTCGGGGGAGAAGGTCGAGTTTGCTGTCATATAACTGTTCGCCGGACTTGTCCGGGTAAAGAATATGATAGTCCGCCACCCCGAGCAGGCGCATCGCTTCTTTAAATTCCGATAATCTCTTCGTTCCACTATAGATGCCGTATCCACTTTGTTCCTTGCTGTAGCGATTGGAGTCATTTAATGTAATGGAGGCTATAACGGTTCGAACCGAACTGCCTTGACTTATATATTTCTGTATGACGCCGGCACAGCCTAGCGTTTCATCATCCGCGTGAGGGGCTAAAACAAGTGCACGTTGACCGGAGTAGAGAAAAATGCCCATTGATATGACACCTCCTTCAAATTTTATAGGGATACGACATACTCTATGAAAATAGAATTGAAAATTCCTATGCTGCGCCCTATTTCCTATCAAATTAGTCGCTTGTCCAGCGCCTGAATCGTCTGAAAGATCGTAGAGAAGGGAAGAAAGAGACCCGGAGATGCGGAGATTATGGACGCAGAAAAAAGCCTTCGAGCGTACTCGAAGGCTAATGATGGAGTTCATTGGCGCACCACGAATTTTTTGTAGGCCGTGCAGTTCTTTCGAACAATGCGAGTGTAAGGATGATTGATAAATTCCCGGTCGCTCACTTTCCAGGTATGTGAGTTATGCTGCTTCCGCCTCAATGCGCAGAAATTATATTTGTCCCCTGCGTAAAGTTTGAAGCCTCTGCGCCGGCAGTCCCGGCAAAACCTCACATCTTCTCCGAGCGAAAGGTTGGCGAATTTTACTTTGTTCCACACGCTTTTCTTATAGGAGATCGTTCCACCTGCCAGAATGGGGACAAACCGATTTTGCGCATAAAAGCGCTGCAGCAGCATTTTGCTGCCGCTTAAATGGATGAAATAAGCGCGTTTACCAACGAGAGCCGCCTTTGAATTGCGAAAAGAGCGCATAATGCCGGTCAGGTAATTAGGCGCATAATACTCATCGTCATCCATCCTGGTGATATAGGAATGCTTGGCTCGTGCGGAAGCAAAGTTTAAGCATTGTCCTAACGACCGGCGACTGGGCAGCTGAAACACGCGGATATTTTTGAATTTGGATGCCATGGCTTGAAATCGTTTAATATTGACGTTATCCATATTCAATACAATGATCCACTCTTTATTCGGCCAAACTTGTCTCCGGTAATTCCAAAACATATGCGTCAAAAATTGCGGTTTATTGGTGCTCGTGATTACGGTAATACCCGCAGCAGTCATTTGATTTTTCCTTAGTTTGGTCATGCCGGCACCTCGTTGATGGTTTATTGTCATTCGAAATACATTCTATGGCTAGGGGTTGACGGATTCCTATGCTGCAGCCTATTTTGCGGCATTTCTAGGTGCTTGTCCGAAACAACTTATCCCGATAGCGACTATATTGATGTTAAAAAGAATAAGGGGGTGTGAGATAGATGAAACCAATCGTCCGTATTCTCTTAACCGGTGCCGGGTCTCCCGCGGCCCCGGGTGTAATTCAATCGCTGAGGAATAGCGAGGAGTATAAGTTCCACATTGTCGGCGTTGATTGCAATCCGCTCTCGACCGGGTTCCACATGGCTGACTTGCATTATATAGGACCGAGGGCTTCGGACGAACAATTCATTCCCTTTATCGAACAAGTCTGCAGGAATGAAAGAATTGATGTGCTCTTCTCACTGGTCACGGACGAGCTAATCAAGCTTTCGGAGCATCGGGAAGTATTAAGTCAAATGGGTACGCACATGAACCTGTCTGCTGTCCCTGTATTACGAAACGTGATTAATAAAGGAATGCTATACAACGAACTGCAGAAGATGGGAATCGCCGTCCCCGCGTTTCAAGTAACCTCATCGGCCGAGCAGTTTGAAAAGGCTCTAACGGCGCTTGGGTATCCAGAACAACCGGTCTGTTTTAAGCCAACGATCTCTGACGGAAGCCGAGGATTCCACATCTTGGATGACCATATTGACCGCTTTGAGCTGCTGTTTCGACACAAGCCAACGTCTGTTTATGTCAGCCATTCCGAGCTCCTTCGCGTTATTCAAGGTAGAAAGGAATTTCCGGAAGTGCTCGTAATGGAATATTTGCCTCATGAGGAGTACAGCGTGGATGTGTTAGCGGAAAATGGGAAAGCCATGATTGCTGTCCCCCGTCTTCGAGAAGCGACCATAGGCGGGATTTCGACCAAAAGTCTTATTCGTAAAGATCAAGATATTATCGACTATGCAGTCGAGGTGGTAGAGCGTCTGGGGTTACAGGGTAATATTGGAATTCAAATTAGAAGAGACCGGTCTCGTCAGCCTAAAATCGTGGAGATCAACCCTAGAATGCAGGGCACGATTGTTCATTGTACGGCGGCGGGGATCAATCTGCCGGTTCTGGGGGTTAAGCAGGCCTTAGGAGTGCTGCCGATGCATTTGGAGTCGACAGTAATATGGGGAACCCGGATGGTTCGGCATTGGAAGGAGGTTTTCTATCATGCTGATGGATCTTCATACACACTCTAGCTATTCTGACGGGAAAAATACCCCTGAAGAAATGATTCAAACTGCTATCGAACTGGGGTACGAGGGAGTTGCGGTCACTGACCATGTTTGGAGGACAAGCGCTTGGGTCCCGGACTATGCAGAACATCTGGAACAGCTAAAGACCAACTTCCGCGGTTTAATCCGAGTCTATTCAGGCATCGAAGCCAAAGTGTTAACCTTGGACGGGGATATCGACGCCAACGTGTCATTCCTCCCGCTCGTGGATCTTGTCCTCGGTTCATTTCACCGCATACCGAGGCCCCAAGGATTTTACTCCAAAACCAACGATGCCCACATTTCCAGAAACGTGATTGTGGAGCATTGGTTCGAATCCTTCTGCCGAATGCTGGATAACCCGCAGGTAGACATCATAGCCCATCCCTTATCTGAACTCAAAGAATTCGGCATTGAGAGCCGTCAGCTCCCGATTAAAGAACTCGTTGATCTTATCGGAGTCTCTGGCAAAATCCTTGAGATAAACGTTCGGTACAATTCTCTCGACGAGCCGATCATTCGAGTAGCAGCGGAGCAGGGTATTCCAACGCTTGTCTCTTCCGACAGCCACTCAGTCGCAGACATGGTCAAAAATAGTGTGTTCGTTAAGGAACTTTCCAACCGGGGGTTTCAAACGATAGACATCGAGCGGTATATTCGTAATAAAAAAGCATCTCAAAAATGAGTAATCCAAAAAAAAGACCGCCATCGGCTTGGGACTGACCCCCTACCGAATACTGCGAAAAAGTTTGGCTTGACAGAAGGCGTTACTCCGGTTGGATGCAATCAAATCAAATCAGTTCAGTTCTTTGCATTCATCCCGGAAAATAAGAAAAGTGAGTCCCCATATTAAACCACCTGCAATAATTCGCAGAAGAAGGGAAGCTTATCGAAGTAAAATAAGAAAAAAAAGGACGCTCCCGGTGGCTAAGAGGACTTTGTTTTTTAGGTAGATTGATGTAATGTAGTTGAGTTGGAACAGGGAGTAGAGGCTCTCCAGATAAGGGGAAATCCACAAACATTTTCGCAATGTGGGGGTCGAATTGTTTTCCTGCGTTCTTTAATATTTCTTCCGCCGCCTCTTGCTTATCTTTCGCATTCCGATATACACGATGGGAGGTCATTGCATCGAAACAATCTGCCACCGCTACGATCCTGCCAGCTAAAGAGATATCTTCGCCTCTTAGACTGACTACTGTGATCCAGCAAATCCGCAAGCGTATATGCGTAATTTGCGACGTTTACCGAGTGTGTCCATGTATAGGGATCTGAATCCTCAATAACCCTTAACAGGGGATGGATTTTATTTAGCGTCTCATGACTAAAGAGACCCCCATAATGCGAAGAGTCTCCATATCGAATACCTGACGCTTTATTCTCCAAATCCATTGAACGATCAGGTAGCGTCAAGAAGTTTGTGTAAAGAGGAAGACCTTCATCAGGAGGAAGAGCTGGTTTAGTTAGTTTCAGAATGTTCAGACTTAGTGGAGCAGGGGCGGGACGCCCCTGCTCCACTAAGTCTGAACAAGGAAAGTTAATCCATCACTTTAATTTCGGGTCCTTGAGGATACTTTTCTTGTTAGGCTGTTCATCGGCTTTAGTCGTTTCCGAATCTCTTTGTTCATTCGCTCGATGGGATTGGACGTGTAAATAGCACCTTTTATTGCAGCAGGATACTTGTAGAACGTTAGCAATGTCGATAGCTGCTCTTCCCAAGACTTAATTTCTTTTGGGTACAGTTTCGTCCACTTGGCTTTCATTGCATCGAATGCAGCAAGCGCTAAGTCATGGTCGACTGCATTGTAGACGGTCTTCAAGCCATCCAGAAAAAAAAACGGCTGAAGCCATTTCAGCCGGTTTATTTTTGCCCTCGTGACGATGGGGCTTAAAGAACGTCGAGCGACCGATCCACGTAAGGCTTATAATCCACGGTCCGAATGATCAAGGCGCCTTTAGAAGCGAGCAGCCGCTGCTCGGTTACCTGCCATGTGTGTGATTTACGGTTCGCCCGGCGGTATGCAGCGAAGTTGTAGGAAGAGGTTGTCATTAGTTCTATCGTTCCGGGGATTGTTTGATATGCCCCTCGCAAAAGCACGAAGCATTCGGATTAGTCAATGTTGAAGCGATGGCGAGCGGAATCCCCGTCATTGCTTCCCGTATTGGAGGAATACCGGAAATTGTTCAGCATGGGCGTAACGGGCTATTGGTTCAAGAATACGGTAATCCTGCCGCATTCGCCGCACATATTGTCAATCTCGCGAGAGATCCCGAACTGTACAGACGGCTTTCAAGACAAGCCAGAGAGGATGTGAAAAATCAGTTCAGTTGGAAGATTACCGCTATGAATCTGATGGAGACCTATAAAAAAAATCTAAAGTATGAAAAGGATGACGATAAGGAAGAGATACAATGCTTGTAATGGGATGGGTGGGCAATTATTGTCGGACGACAAGAACATATATACAACGAAAGTCGCATAAAGTGCGGCTTTTTTATTTATTGTATAGAAGTTCTTGTCGCACGATTGTGAAGGAAAGTTAACAGTCCCCAGTTATTAATTGAAAACTGTCGGGTGACAAGAACATTATCTCATTAATGGCCGCGAAAATCCCGGCTTTTTGTATTTATGGGATCAAGTTTTTGTCAAAACCAAATGACAAGAACTTGATCCCATTACCGAAATTGACAAGAACTTGATCTCATTCCCGACAGAATGCAGGGAAGTGGGGAATCACTGGGGCATGTCAGCACGATCATCTGGCCTCAACACCAAATCGACGTAGGCTTGAAAATTTCACAGAGTGGCTGAGTGGAAGTAAGTTTTTTCCCCGGGACGCGGGTGAACTCCCTTACAACTGAGAAACTAGCTACTACAAAAGATTGCGGGGAGATTTAAGGCACATAAGTGAAGTATTCGGATAAGTGAACGCTTGATTAGGTACACTCAATATACAACCTTTAAAATGCCTATTCTTTACTAAGTTTCACAAAGGAGTACTCCTATGACCTCAATAAACATCGCAGGTACTGGCTTTAAAAGCGAACTGCGCAAAGTATTTTGGGCTGCCGGTTTCGGATGGATGTTCGATGCCATGGACGTCGGCCTCCTGTCCTTCATCTTAGTTGCGCTTCGAAAAGAATGGGGGCTGACTGCACAGGAGGCGGGCTTGCTTGGAACGGTAAATTTGGTAGGTATGGCCATCGGAGCGGTATTGGGCGGATATCTCGCCGACCGCTTCGGTCGACGTCCAGTTTTTTTGTTCACATTGGTTGCGTTCGGTGCTTTTAGCTTCATCAGCTCCTTCGCAACTGGATTCAGCCTCATGCTGCTGATCCGGTTTTTAATGGGGGGTGGACTTGGGGCAGAACTGCCAGTAGCCTCTACCCTCGTTAGCGAATATGCTGCACCCGAAACTAAAGGTCGGATGGTCGTCCTACTGGAAAGTTTCTGGGCCTTCGGCTGGCTTTTGGCCGCCTTCCTTGCCTATTTTGTAATTCCGTCGTACGGTTGGCGCATCGCTGTTGCCGTTGGCGTGCTGCCGATCCTGCTCGCTCTTTTGATTCGCCGTGAGGTGAAGGAGTCGCCCCAGTTCCGGATGAAGCAGCAGAGGCGCATCCGAATCCGCGAGCTGTTCACATCCTATAAACGGGAAACGATAGCTCTTTGGGCAGTCTGGTTCGCCATTGCATTCTCATATTATGGTATGTTCCTGTGGTTGCCTTCCGTATTGGTCGACAAGGGTTTTACGATGATTCAAAGCTTCCGCTACGTACTGCTAATGACGCTAGCCCAACTGCCCGGTTATTTCACCGCCTCCTATCTCGTGGAGAAATGGGGCCGTAAGGCAACGCTCTCCACGTTCTTATTTCTTTCCGGCGCGATGACGCTAGGATTCGGGTTTAGCCAAAGCACGGGGACTTTACTGCTCACGGGTGCGCTGCTCTCCTTTTCGAATTTAGGCGCATGGGGTGCGCTGTACGCGTACACCCCCGAAAATTATCCGACAGCAATCCGGGCTGCGGGATCCGGTTTTGCGGCTGGCTTCGGCCGGCTCGGCAGCGTAGCCGCTCCGTACCTCGTCGGTGTCCTGGTTCAGGCGAAGATCGGCTATGCTTCGATATTCGGTGTATTCGCTGCGGTATTTTTAATCGGTACAATCACGTTTCTTGCATATGGTATCGAGACCAAGACTCGGCGAGTAGGCTGAAGGCGTAATTTCACTTCGAAATTGATTTATTTTGAAGGGTGACCGACAGAAAGAGGATAAAATTATGAGCAACAAGGATGGGGGAGCGGCGTCGGGTATTACGTGCTTGGACATGCGGACATGGAGGCGCGCGAGCGTAACTTCAAAGCGATATTCGAAGATCCGGAATTCAAGGCGCTTCTGGAAAAAACGGAGCCCAATGGCCCGCTGCACGAGAGCATTGATGTCTCGTATATGCGAGGCGTGGATTTCTTCCCGCGCGCGTAACGCGCTTTGCCGGTAATTGAATATGTGAATATGCGATTCGACAAAATAACCGTCGTTCCTGCTAAAGGGCAGCGGTTATTTTCGCGTTAAGAAACCCGGCTAGGCGGTTATTCGAGCTACAGCTGTCGCATGGCAGCATCATCCCACGAAAAGCTTGGAGAGGAATTCTAAAGAAATAACAATTGTCGGGTGACAAGAACGTTCAGCCTGACAGTTTCCGGAATTGCCGAGATAGGGTAGATAATAATGTGATTCGTCGAACTCCTGACCGACCGACGAAAACTGTCGGGTGACAAGAACATTATCTCATTAATAGCCGCGGAAATCGCATTAATGAAGTATCAAGCCAGGCTGCCGGCATGTGACTCCGGCAGGGGTGTTCTGAACTAAGGCTTAAGCTCAGCTATGACCGCCAAGTTCGGTGGTTTGGCACTGAATTCCCAAAGGCATCAATACCAATGGACTGTAGCTTCTAAAAAATTCTCCAGCGAAAACACAGGGAATGGTTTTGCTGCGATGGCAACTTTAGCTGCTGACGGCGGTTCAACCGGGAAGTTCCGCACGCCGAAGCATATCCGCGAACTGATGGTTCGACTGCTGGCGCCGACGCCGAACGACCTGATCTGCGATATATCATTAAGAGATTGATACAATTTATTGATTACCACAGGTCGCTGCCGCATGCAGGGTAAGTGACACTCTTGCGGGGAAGCACGCCGTGATCTCCTGGTTGTTTTTTGCCTTCTTTTTATCGGGACTAATATGGTCCCATTATGCAAAAAAGTGGTATACTTATGGTTTATAATACTTTCATCAAACCTACGGAGGTGTTATTCGATGAAAACATATAATTACGAAATGCAATCTGCTCAAGAGAACGAAATCGTGTTGCATGAGCATGAGGAGATCATTTCTTTCGGCGAGGAAATTTTTGCCCATTTTATAAAGAACAAAAGAAAGTTGGAAAATAACAGTAAAGGCAAGCCCGGATTGTCTACAAAGGAATTAGCTGGCCGTGTTGGGGTTCCACCAGAAATGTTCCGTAAGATAATAAATAAGCAGAAGCCCAATCAATCAAGAGACTGCATTATTGCCATATGTGCGGCTTTACAATTAGATGTTGAAGATACCAATGAGGCTCTCCGAATTTATCAGTTTATGCCCAAACTGGATGAAGATAGCCCGCGAGACAAATTGATAATTCAGGTTTTAAACAGTGATTTTGATATAGAGATTAGTGTGAGCGCCATGAATGATAGGCTGCAACGATATGGTTTTCAGTCTCTTGATATAGTTAAATCCAGAGCTCGGAAAGGAAAAGAAACTTGCTTGGTATATCAAAAGGCTTTCCCGTATGAAGTAAAAAAGAAAAATGTTAGAACTTCAGTCAACGATATGTTTTATGGAGACCCATACGAATCACTTTCAACAGCATATGATTTTCACAGATATAGATGTATCGCCACAATGTGGTTAGATGATACCCAAAATAAAAAACAGTACAAACTCACTGCTGAGCCGGATGGAAATTATTTTCTTGAAATTTTGCCTTGGCCTGATGCACCTGAAACGCCGTTTCGCTCGTTTAAGTCGATTGACGAGACCGATGTGTTTAGGGATTGCTTTTTGGAACTGCAAAGCATGGCAAAAAGCGAACAGCGTCATATGGAAGAATATCTCAACGATACTCGCAACTATTATGAAAGAATCAATGCTGACATTTTGCATGACTCGATCCATGTATATTTCGAGAAATACAATTATACTATACCGGAGAGAAATGAGTACTATTTAATGGAATACATTGATGGCATATATCGGCTTTCGGTTTCTCATAATAGCCAATTTATGAGTAAATACCTGACTTCGGGAGAATACAGAGAACACTACGGAAATGCCGAGTCGATGCTTATTAAAACATATGACTCCATAGAAGAAATCGAAGCATTATATTATAGCCCTGACCTGCCTCAAGAAAGCAAAGAGGTCTTAATGCTTCGGAAAATTGCATACAAGAAGATGCAGCTCGTTATAGATAAATATCTTGAACAATTGAGAGCCCGGACTGTATTCGTACGTAACCTTGAGCGCATTTGGGATGACCAGGATAGAGTGTGTGCTTATTATGGGCTGGAAAAGGAATTTCAGTGCAAACTCGATGATGAGTGTGGAGATTTCATGACAGCTGAATTAGAGTCCGCCGACATAATAGATTCTGACGGCCAGAAAGTTACTGTTACTCTTTCGGATTTAAGACGTGCTTTTGAACTGGGGTATAAGGATACAGCTGAGATATGTTGTGTATTAAGAAAAAAAGGCAGCATTGAAGCCGTATTACAATAAATATCATAATTTCTAAACGGGACTACTATAGTCCCGTTTTTGTGTTTGTAAATTTTTGAAGGAGTATAATACGAGTGTAAACAAAACACAAGAGTTACCGAAAATACACTGGTACGTGTTTAACATTAGAGAGGGGTATAATCATGAGAAAGACTAACGAAGAAAAAGGGTTACTTGCAAAGCTAGCTGGCGGAATTCTGGACGGCATGGTCGGAGAAGAAAAAGTCTACCGCGGCTATAAGAATGTTTACTGTGGCAAGTACATCAAAGACGGTGAGCCAGTCTCCTACAGGGAGGGCGAATCAAGCCGTTTCTTCAATGGGAAGGAAAACGAGCGTGTACCGGGAAAACGAATTGAGGATCACTATGATACCGACGAGCGCAAACTCGAATTTTTCCAGAGATTTGGTTGGCTGATTGACGATGAGGATGCCAAGGCATATAGTGCCAAGTTCAAACCGAAAAAGTAATTTGTTGTCATCTCTTATTGATATTAATAGCTCCTCATTACCGGAACCTATCCAGGAATAGCAGTTATATTAGGCGGTTGATAATGCAAAGACAAAGACCTAAGCCTTCTTCTGAATTAAGTGTTAATCACGCTAGGTACAGTTTGGCGGCTTAACGGAACGGATTTACATTGAAGCACCATCGAATGTACCGCCGGAGCCACCAACACTGTTAAGCTTCGAAGAAATATGCGGCAACATCTTTGCGGCTATCTGGTTTTCCTCGTTCATTCTGCTTTATTTAGCGATTGCGCTTTGGCCTATAACGATAGTCAGCATATTAGTGTATGCGATATGGTTTTCTACATAACCACTTGGGGGATGATGGTAATACCAAACCAATGGGGCGGTGAAACGCAAGAAGAATACCGTAGCCGCGTACAGCGTAACCGATCCGCTCAACTTTGGATTAACAGCATTGGATGCTTCATAATGGCGATTCCACTTGTAATTATCGTAGTCGGGATCGTATTAGTAATAATCGACCACTTTGGAGGATGATAAAGAATTAAGAAGAAGGAACACACAACGATTGAGGTTTGCTTGTCTGTTACACACCGATGGTGATCATTATTGCCGCGATCGTAGCGATAATTAGAGGAGAGTAATAGGAATGTGGAAGATCAATAACTCAACTTTCGCAGCTCAAATTACCGAATAACCCCTTGATGTACAAGGGCAAATCGGCCATCCATTCGCGGAGTTGACACAAAACCGTTTGTTTCTTTCTTTTGTTCTTTGCACGAGCCAAATCCAAGAATAGCGACATGAGTTGTTGAAGAGCAGTCTGATAGTCCAAGTCACGAACTTCATCCGCATATAAGAAAAATATCCCACCGAGCGTACGCGTATCTCCTGCTTGTCGTCGCTCAAATTCCATGACGAGATAACGGCTAAACACGACGGTCGTATGGCTAATCAGCATGTCAAAGGAACGACCTTGAAATTCAGTTCCCAGTTTCAGATAACTTTTGGTCACCTTAAGAACGTCTCAATGCTCCATCGCATGCCATAAATACGTACGACCTCGCTCGGTTCTAACGCTAGATCCGTGCAAAGAATCGTGAGCCATTCGCGGCGTTTGTTACGGTTCTGAACAAAGACGAGTTGAACTGGAATGCCGCATGATGTGCTGACGTGGACAGCACTCCGGATGGAAGATTGCTTGTTTCTAGGCAGGACTCTATACAGCTCACTCAGCGTCAGACGCTGTCCCTGGTACAGGTAGCGCTGCTTCATTTCCTTTACCATCCCAATCGTGTTTAGTCCTTCAGCCAAGAGTCCACGAATAAGCGGCATTTGCGTAAACCAGCTGTCCATGAGTACGTAATCCGCATGGAAGCCTGCTCGCAGAGCGCGCTGAATCAAGCTGAGGGCGGCCTCTGGCTTACGAGTAAGCGCCTCAATGCGTCGCTTGTACCCATGACAACGCTTTGTAATCGTTGTGGTTATTTCCGTTAGCCGGTTCACGAGTTTAGCTGACGAAAGCATAACAAAATCGATCGGGGCAAAGCTGAATCCGTCCGACCAGCCAAGTGTTAGCATCGTGTAGCCCTTGGCAAATCGGCCTGTCGTATGGTCAAAAACTTTGGCAAGCAGCTCTGCCTTTTTACTGCGATTGCGCTGGAGGGTAGAGTCGTCCAGAATAAAGACCTTCACGCGCTTGGCTGATGTCAGCGATGAAAACTGCCGAACCACCGTCAAACTGAGCGAATGAAGAAAGGTCCGCCACGCAAAGCCAGGATGATTCAAAAAGCGGTGGAGCACATCCTTGCCTGGCAGTGAACCGCCGCGGTTGCTCTGCAGCAAGCGAAACCAGTTCTTCCCTTCAAAAACAAGCGAGAACAGTAACTGGAAACAGCCAGTGCAGGAAGCCCAAAAGACTTACGAATTCCGGCTTCACGAAGGAGCTTACCGATTTTTAGGCAAGTAAATACAGATGAAAAACGAGACTGGTCAGATAGGGAACGATGGTGTAGCATAAGTTACACACCTCTCTTTGTTTGCATGGTTGCTCGACACATCCATGATACCAAACAAAGAAGGTGTTTTTTTGTCAGGAGAAGTAGAAAGATTCGTTTAATTCTTACAGCCGCAAGGAGTTCACGTTAATTCTTAGCTGCGAAAGTCGAGTTATTTATTTTAATTTTATTGTTTTCTCGAAGTGTTACCGATCAAATTGGAAAAGTAAATCAGATGTCCACATTTTTGGCGAAAGGCGATTTAACGCATGAGATAAAAATCTCAAATAAAGACGAATTCGGGCAAATGATGAATAACCTTAATCACACATCGTCGTTGCTCCGAGCAATGCTGACAAAGGTGAAGGAACATGCGCAAACCGCGTCATTAACATCCGAATACTTTTTGGCAAGCGCGAAGCAATCCAGTCAAGCATCCGATGAGATTTCTTCGATGATTCAAGGAGTTGCAGTGGGGGCTGAAACACAAACGGTAAGCTCCAAGGAGTAGGCGCGAACCATGGAAGAACTGTCATCAGGAATCCAGAAAGTTGCAGAATCGTGTACGAATGCCTGGGACGTGTCGCAACAAACCTCTAATAAAGCCGAACATGGAAATGAAGTCATCCAGCAAGCTGTTTCGGAAATGGCAGAAGTAAATCAAGTGGTACTGGAAACGGTAGAGGTAGTAGAGAAACTGAGCCAACGCACGTCTGAAATTGGCAGAATTATTACCATCATTCAGGAGATCAGCAACCAAACAAACCTGTTATCCTTGAACGCAGCCATAGAAGCAGCAAGAGCAGGGGAACACGGTCGCGGTTTTTCCGTAGTGTCGCAAGAGATTCGCAAATTGGCGGAACATAGCAGAACCTCGGCGGATGAAATTCATAGTTTAATTAAGGAGATTCTGGATCTAACCGGGATGGCTGTCAGGTCTATGCAGGCAGGATCAGAAACGGTTCACAAAGGGACAACGTATGTTAATCTGGCTGGTGAAAACTTTGTATCGATATTGAATGATATTCAGTCGATGGTTGTTCAGATTCAAGATATATCTTCATCAACAGAACAAATGTCTGCAGGGTCTGAAGAAGTCACAGCTACCGTTGAACAATTCTCGAGCATTGCCGAAGAAGCATCAGGGAATTCTCAGAACGTAGCGGCGGCAAGTCAGCAACAGCAAGCCTCCATGATCGAAATTGCTGCTTCTGCACAGCAATTAAGTGAAACAATGCAAGAGCTTCAACAGCTTACTTCCCAATTCAAGGTTTCGTAAACATAAAGGACTGAGACCAATTGATCATGTTGAATAATCAGTTATTGGTCGACCTCGTTTCTTTGCTAGAAAAAAGGGACTCCTATACTGCGGGGCATAGCGAACGAGTCGCGAAATATGCTGTAAGTATTGCTCAAGAGCTTGGTCCCCCCCCCCTCGGGACTTGCAATTAATCCACCTTGGGGGACTGCTTCATGATATTGGCAAACTGGGCATCCCAGATTACATCTTAAGTAAGGATGGCGCATTGACCGAAATAGAATTTTGCCTTATGAAGCAGCACCCTGTTATTGGTGAGGCATTACTTGAAGGGGTATACCAGTATCTCCCGCTGGCTAATGATAATGAGAAAGAAAAAGTTTTTGAGATTGTGTTGTACCATCATGAACGACCTGATGGAAAGGGCTATCCGAGAGGTCTTTCGGTAGCACAAATCCCGACTTGGGCAATGATTATGTCGGTTGCGGATGCATTCGACGCGATGACAACTAATCGTTCTTATAGGCAGGCCATGTCCCAGAAACAAGCAATGAATATTTTAGTTAGAGAGGTTGGGGCACAATTCTGGGGGCCAGCAGTCAGCGCTTTTGTTAGTTTGATGTGTTGAAACGAACTAACATTTTGAGCATGTTAGGCAATACGCTACCAGAACAGATTTGACTCAATCACCGGCTCGAACGGACTGCTGACCGTCACATTGAGCAGTCCGTTTAAGTACGTGGTAGACCAGCTTAACAGGTTTGATGAAACGTTCAGAATGAAGGTATCCTCGGTGTAATCCTCCATGCTGCGTTCTTCACACTTTGCGAGTTGATGATAGTAGCAGCAGTGTTGCCACTATTCATGCGGAGCAGGACGGGCATGTTAATGACTCAAACTTGAATTAACGAACGGTTGTGTCGCTGAAATTTCTTATGGATGCTTTATACGTTCATCCTGCCCTTAGCAGAGCGGAACTTTGACACTCTAGCTTGAAATGGTTTAGTAAGCGATACATGTTATGTTGTTAGAACACGGTAAGAGCCTCCCCCTATAATGGAACTCCAACAGGGATTGTTTTCCTCGCTTATGCCGATCCCGGGTGTTACGGTCCTTGCGATGCAAATCGTACCATGCGAAAAGCAGTATTTCTGACGTGCGAATATCCGAAATTTACAGCACTCAAGGAAGATTGATCAGAGAAACTAATACTTAATTCAGGGAGAACGAGATGCTTAATGAATATGACGTAATATCAAAGGTTGGACAGAATGTATTATCTGGGTACCTTGGATTGAATGTTGAGACTCTGGAGTTGCAGCAAGGGGCTAATAGCATCGAGAGTAGTGGTGTTGGAGTAGCTCTCCAAATTATTGGGCAGATGGAAGGACAGTATATTTGCACGATGAGTACAACCTCTGTTAAGGAATTGGTTAGTCGTATGATGGGGGGCTATGAAATCCAACAACTTGATGAAATGTGTTGGAGTGCATTTCAAGAGTTTGGAAACTGGTTTGTTAGTGGAATTGCTACTGAATTAGCATCACACGGAATTCAAGTTAACATTACTCACCCTCTTATTCATGAGGGGGACGTTACGTATCATTCCAATAACAATTACACGGTTGTTACAATGACAACAGAGATAGGCAAAATTCATGTATACATGCAGTTAAATGAAGTGGAAACAACCTAATAAAACAGAAAGGGAAGTGTCTTGAATGGCAAAAATTATGGTTGTTGATGACGCGGCCTTTATGAGGAAGATGATAAAAGAAATTTTAACGGAGGGAGGACATGAAGTGATAGGTGAAGCAGCTGATGGAGTAGAAGCTATCTCCGTTTATAAATCTTGCAATCCTGATCTCGTTACAATGGATATTACGATGCCGGAGATGGATGGAATAGCAGCAGTCAAGGCCTTAAAGCAATTGAACTCAGAGATTAAAGTGATTATGTGCTCAGCTATGGGGCAGCAAGCTATGGTTTTGGATGCAATTACAGCAGGGGCGTTGGACTTTGTTGTGAAGCCCTTTCAAAAAGATCGGGTGTTAGAAGCTGTCAGAAAGTTGCTCTTGGTTTAAAGAAAATTATCCCAGGTAGAGCCAGCTATATATTTGAGCATTTTGCAGTAATCTAAACCCTTGATTTGCAAGGCGTTTTTAGGCATAAAAAAGGACTTCACCCCAACTTGGAGAAGTTTTCAAGTGACCAAACCAGAAAACCCCAAGGGAGGGAAGTCACTATGTATATTCTCCAAGAATGTCTGTTTTCCTTTGAGGAACTGCAAAAAATTGAATCTAAAGAGCGTTTGCCCCTCTTTTTCAGTGCATTGGATTTACGTCCCTATGCCAAAGAGTTAAGAAGTGGCTCACCCCGAGGCGCCGAGGGTCACTCCCGAGAAGGGATTCTTCGTGCCCTGAAGACTGGAAGTGACGATCTGGGACGCATAGCCGCGAAATTCAATCTCATGGTGAATCGCATGAACGATACGATGAGAAAAGTACAAGAAGCATCTCAGGTACTGACGATGTCAGCGAAAAACCTGAATCAGGTCTCCGAACAAAATAACGCACAAGCGGATCGGATTACGTCCAGCATCAACGAAAATAACTGAAAATATAGTGACTCAGGAGCAAGCCACGAACGGCGGCGCAAGGGCCATGTCGGAAATGGCTGTTGTTATCAACAATATCGCCGAGAACTCCTCGAAGGTGGCCCAGGAAGCTGCTGCTATGGAGCGTATGTCGATTCAAGGCAACGATGTAGTGGAGAAGGTCACCTTTCAAATGGACAATATTTCGCAATTTGTCACTCAAACCAACAGCATCGTCAAGCTCCTAGAGAGACGTTCGCAGGAGATCGAGAGTATTATCTCCTTAATCATCGGCATTTCCAAACAAGCCAATCTACTTGCACTTAATGCTTCAATTGAAGCTGCAAGAGTAGGAGAGCACGGTAAAGGCTTCGCTGTTGTGGCCAGTGAAGTCAGAAAGCTGGCTGAGCAGTCCAGCCAGTCAGCTGCTCAGATCACAGGTTTGATTAAAGAAATTCAAGGTGAGATTGTCGACGCTGTACATGCCATGGACAGAGGTGTGAACGAAGTTCGGATGGGAATCGATGTTGCCAACGAGATGGAGAAGATATTCGGGAAGATTTTGAACACGACACGTACTGTAACCAGCCAGATTCATGAAGTATCAAGTGCCACCGAACAAATGTCCGCCGGCACGCAGGAGCTTGCGGCCACTTCGGAAGAATTGTCGGCGAGTGCCGGGCTAACATCCATAAGCAGCTCGAAGATTGCAGGCTCAATCGAGGAACAGAAAGCATCTCTTGAAACGCTCTCGGAATCTACTGCTCATCTATATGCCATGTCCGGGGAATTACAACAGCTGGTTGACGTGTTCAGAGTCCGACGGTAGATAAATTTAACGTTGAAGGAGAGATTCGGATGAGAGCGAAGATTTTTTATTCAAACACACCACAAACCGATTCCGAACATGACAAATGGAGCCGTCCTGTTGTTGCCTCTTGGCTTTCCCGATACACGAACACGCGCTCTTGTATACTGAGAGTGAATATACGCTGGGGGAGGACATGAGCCTCACTCTCTCAGGTCTGGCAAGGCGAGATAAGGATTATGAATCGTTGCTTGCTGCCGTTTATTATGCTGTATTTATAGGTTACTCGGAGAGAAGGCTATAGCGGTGAATCTTGTTCTAAAGCATGGAAACGATTCTGTTGTTCATGTCAGTTTGGAAGCAGGCGCATCCATTCAATCGATTCGGAACTCGGTCGCCCGGACAGTATTGAAAGCTGACATTTTCACCAATAAGGGCTTTGAAACCAGGTCTAGCTCACATGATGCATTTCCTGCGGAAAGTGAGCAACTGAACTTCCAGTTGAATGAAGTAAATGGTATCTGGACATTTAAAGTGGAATTGATGCTTCGCTATTTAAGGAAACAACGATCGTCAGATATGTTTCTTATTATACCAAGTTGCTTGATGTGGTTTTATCTGATTCCGAAGCTTGTATCGCTGCGTTGATGATTGAGCGAATAGTCGAGTTTTACCCGGACAAAACTGCGCTATTCTCCTTCGAAGGGGAACTCGCCTATCGCCACTAAACGAGCCCGTTGATCCTGCACCCGGAGGAGCGGAACCGCTATATTGTGGAAGATACGTGGTCCGCGTTCTTTCTTACAAAAGACAGGCTTCTGAGCAGAGTTTGTGGATTGTGCGAAACAATCGCAACGGTCAAGGAAGTCATTGCAGTCGATTCCAACTTCGAGCACTTCGATAGGACTACGAATCCGAATCGGTATCTTGGTGTTCAATCTGACGATCTCGCCTACATCATCTACACATCCGGCTCAACGGGACGTCCGACAGGAGCGCTAATCCAACACGGAGGTGTTGTGAATCTGGGCGCTTCTGCGCTCCTAACTTCATTCTGACGGGCAGTTTCAAAGCTATGCACTTGATTCGGATTATGAGCTCGCAGTATGTAGACGCTTGCCCCATTTCAATTTCTCATCCTCTTCAAAGGGTTCCGGACAACTAGTCGTTTTGATCCACTGTACATACCTTCGATTAAAATCTGTCTCAGCAATAGCGGAATTCGATGAACAGTCGTAACAAGAAGCTATTCGCTTATTATACTAGAATCCATTTATACTTCGCTGACCTCATCATCATAAGTGTCGATCTATCAATGCTTCAGCATCCCAACTTTGAATTCTCGGAAAGAAATCATACATCGGGTGGTAATATTAAATGAGCAAGTTACTTGAAAAAAACAACGTTCAGGCGCAACAACAGGACAATAATCAGGAAATGAATAGAATCCACACCTTGGTTAAAAATTTCAAAGAAGGAAAAGAGGATGCCTTTAACAGCATTCTAGAAATAAACCTTTGCCATATCAAATTCATTGCGAAACAATATTTCGCCCCTAGCTTGACCCGGTGCGATTTGATCCAAGAGGGGGCTCTCGGGTTGTACAAAGCCGTAACTCTTTACGACTTTGAGCGAGAAGTCCCTTTTATTGTTTACGCTAAGCGGCATGTGAAAAGTGCAATAATCAACGCCGTGAAACGGGAAACCCGAAAGAAGCAGCTAATTCTGTCGACATGCAACTCCCTAGATAAACCATATCCTAACTCCTGTTTCTACACGTCGCATTATGATGTAACCTCATCTAATTCTAAAACTCCTGAAGAGATCATGCTCCAGGCAATAGAGCATCAAGAGGTACGAGTTCAGTTTCAAGCTTTCTTCCGTCGATTAACTTCTCTTGAAAAGGGAGTATTGCGGGGATTGTGGAGTGAAAAACTATCATATAAAGATATCGCTCTCCAATTGGAAATTTCACCAAGAGCAGTCGATAACGCAAGAACTCGTATCAAGAAAAAGATGGCGGTTCTATTGTAATCATTTAATTATCACTTACCATTAATCCCTTTTATTTTCTCAGGGCTAAACAAGCATAGAGATAGAATTTTGCAACTTCCGATTTATTAAAGAGAAGAGGATGAACGGTGGCAGTAAAGGACTCCAATTATTTCAGGCGTATCGTAGTGAAGTTGGGAATCATTCTATCGTTAATCGGATTAGTAGCCTTTTCGCTCATCTTTTATGTGGTTGGAAACAATTATGATCAAACGCTTGAGGATGAAACTTACTCAGCTACCAATCTCATAACATCCGCAATAGAGGCGACGGATCAAGCAGCGGAGACTTATGAAAGACTCGTGGATTGGCGTATGTATTCCGTCTCCAAGGCGATTGCTGTACAATTAAAAGGCAGAAGCCTGAAAAGCATTACCGAAAATGAACTTGCTGCGCTTAGGGATGAATGGTCATTATCCGATGTTTCACTCTTTGTTCGTAAAGGCGACGACATTGTTGTAGCGAAGTCGTCGGACAAGAAGGAAGTAGGGTTAAGCAGCAAAGATTGGGGATATTGGTTTACCGCTTATCAGCAATTATTCGAATTGCGGCCTGTCCAAGTGGAAGAGGGCTTCTCTAAGAAGTACTTTTGGGCAGGCCCGTTAATTAAATCGGTTCTGTACAGCAAACAATTTCTTTATGCCTACTATTATGATGGCACAACCGATTATATCATTAACCCCTATATTTCGGCTAACGATGTCCAACATTTCATAGATGCATATGGTCCAAATTGGATTATCGACAAGATATTGAAAGATTCTCCTCATATTGCAGGTATTGAGGTGCTGAATATAAGGCCATTTTTAGACAATGATCAATCGGAAGTGGTGGAGCCGAAGAAGGATTCTCCCGTTCTATACGGTAAGCAAAGTTTTCCGTTGCCTGGGGACAGGGCTGTCTTGAGAAAGGGTAAGGAAGATTCTGTTTACTTCCAACATCAGGGGATCAAATACAAGAAAATTTACGTCCCGCTCGCAAATAAGAGAGAGATGATAATTGTCATGGACATCTCAAAACGCGACCGGACCATGTATCATATTCTTGAAATGATGGTGATTATTTATGTTGTGGCATTCGGAATAATATATGCAATTATTAGATGGGCGAACGCCCGATCGGTATATCTGCTGGAAGTGATTCGAAAAATGGCCTATTACGATGAACTTACAGGAATCCCTAATCGTAATTACTTTCAAGAATATTTAAAAACTATGTTTGATGACAGAAGGGATCATTGTTTTGCATTATTCATGATCGATCTAGATAACTTTAAAACAATTAACGACTCATTGGGACACGCGGCCGGTGACCAATTGCTGGTTAATGCCTCGCATCGGTTTAGCGAACAACTGAACGGCAACGGGTTTCTTGCCCGAATTGGCGGGGATGAGTTTACTCTGGTACTGCCGATCGACGCGCCACAGGATGCAGAAAATGTGGCTGAAGGATTGTTATCCTCCTTTCGCGAGCCATTTCTTTTGGATGGCCATGAATTTGCCGTATCCATGAGTATCGGGATAAGTCTCTACCCCCATCATGGACGAGATACGGATTCCCTACTTAAGTGCGCCGATATTGCTTTATATTGCGAGAAGTATAAAGCGAAAAACAATTTTTCGATATTCGAGTTTAGTATGAGCGAGTATAAGAATGAAGATGGAGCCTAAATTAAACAATCTCATTTATTAAATGAGAGCTGCAAACGAAACTGCTGACAGTTACGGTAATAAATGTTTTCTAAAGCTAAACAGTCATATTTTCTTGGTGTCACCTCCTCATGTTAAACAGTGAAAAGAGAGTTCATGTTCAATGAACTCAACTGTTGACATGAGTTTTTTCTTTTGGCTATGTTAAATAATGTCGTTGATATTTACGAGCGTTAGTTCTGTATTTGGGGTAACATCAGTAGTTCGGAGATGATTTTCCCATGGATTTGAAGGAACTTAAAAGGCTTGCCGATGCCTTGGACGAAAACACGTACTGGAGAGGTCAAACGTCAACTCTATCGTTGCAAGTCCTGCCATCAAACGTTTAAGGACCTCACGAATACCCCTCTCCAACGCACGAAGACCTCATCTTTGGGGTCGATTCATTGAATGTATGATTAAGGGTTTTTCTCTTCGTAAATGTGCTGAAATATTGCACAAAGAAGTTACGCATGTGACTTTATTCTACTGGCGACATAAAATCCTTGCCGCGTTGAAGCAAATTTCAACCGAAGATTTTAAGGGTATCGTCGAAATGGATGAGACTTATTTCTTGTTCTCTGAAAAAGGTAAACGGAACATAGCTGACCGCAAACCTCGTAAACGTGGCGGTAAAGCCAAATATCGTGGCATCAGCAACGACCAAGTGTGCGTACTGGTTGCACGTGATCGTCAGAAGATGACTTAATCTGGTGTTCTTGGACGTGGGCGTATTCGGACAATGAAATTGGATGAGGCGATTGGTGGTCCTCTATCTGATTCAAACGTTCTTTGCACCGATTCATGGAGAGCATTCAGCTCGTATGCGAATACGAAAGGAGTAGCTCATTGGGAAACAGCGTGTAAAAAGGCGTGTATTATATCCAAAACGTGAACAGTTATCATGTACGCTTGAAGAAATGGATGAACCGCTTTAATGGTGTTGACACCAAGTATCTACAACTTTATCTTGCTTGGTTCCGCTATTTAGACAGCAAGGAATATGAGAATACGACATCGAACAAGAAAAACAAAGGAAACGAATATAGGGCTTCGAAATACATCTTTTGATTGCTAAGGTATTGGTGTTACAGCTAAAGCATAATGTCCGCCAGTTGACGGCGTAAGTTGTCCTGCTGGTGACGGACAAGTTGTCCGTGCTAAGTAAAAAGAAAGGGAGAATCAAGATAATTCTCCCTGGATGACGCGCTTGATCATATGATCGTCGATGATCCGATGTTTGTTCTGTGAGCCATAGATGAGAGCATGCGTGCAGACCTTGTTGATTAATCGAGCCGAGCCGCTTGAGAACCGAAAGATGTCGTCAATTGCGCTGTCGGTGAAGATGTCGTGCTCCGCTCCGGCAAACGTCATGTGGCGACGAATGTAATCGCCGGTCTGAGCACGATCGTAATGCGGGAGCTTACACTGCAGGTCGATTCGCTGCCGGATGGCTGCATACGCCTGAAGATTCAGGCGATCCCACAGTTCACTTTGCCCGACCAGGATGAGTGCCATGGGACTCTGCGCATCCATCTTGAAATTCAGCAGGAAACGGACTTCCTCCAACATTTCGCGATCCAGCAGATGCGCTTCGTCCACGACGACCACCGGTTGTAACCGATGAATGCCCCGCATGAGTTCAATCTCACGATGCAGCTGACGCTTCGCGTCCCCGCGATAGAATTTCGACTCACAGCCGAGCTGCTCGAGCAGTCCTTTGTAGAAATGCCGCGGTGTTAACTTGGAGTCCGACAAATAGAGCACCTTATACTTGGCGGGGTCGAGCACCTCAGTGAAACGGCGAATGGTCGTCGTCTTGCCTGTACCGCAGTCTCCGGTGACGACCGCGAACCACTGACGCTGGGCAGCGTACTCAAGTCGCCCGAGCGTTTCTTCCAGAATGATCGACTCGTATAGTTCACTCGTCGGCACGTCTCGCGAGAAAGGCGAACGGCCAAGGCTGTAGAAGGACTCAAACATGGCCATCCTCCTTGCTTACCCTGCGGTAGACCACGGCGGGCGCCTGCTGCGCCTTGCGCTCTCGGTTCTGCTCTTCTGCTCCCGCTAGGAGTCTTGATGCATCTGCGGGCACTGGACCTAGATGCTCAGGCAGCGGCGGCCGCTTGCCTGCACGTTCGCCGATCACGAGTTCCCGCACTCGCCATGGCGTATGCCCCTCATACTCAATGGATAGCTCCGAGATATCCGCCGGGTCGAACACGACATCGACCGTACAGCCGATGAACGGCAGGCCAACCTCGTATTTACGGTCCATAAAGCTGATGCAACCAGACTTGTCGACCTTCCGCGTCTCACAGTGCAGAAAGGCATTCGCTAGTTCGTCCGGGTCTACGAACCGCAGGGCTTTCTTGTCGCTACGGTAGACTGTTTCCGGACTGCGCTTATTCTCGAGCGCAGAATGCGGCTTGTTCTGATAGCACTCCGACAGCCACACCTGAAACAGTTCATTAAGCCGCTCAAGCGTCTTTGGCTTTTCTAGTGCTGCCTCACTCAGGAATGCGTCAACTACGCGGTTGAAGCGTTCGACCTTACCGGTAGCCTCCGGCGAATACGGCTTCGCAAACAGCAGCCAAATACCTAGTTTCGAGCAGGCGCGCGTCATCCATTTGGTTCGGTATGGCTTGCCATTGTCGAAGTAAACCGATTCCGGCACGCCAAACTTCTGTATGGCATGGCGGAAGCAGTCCTCGACGATGGTCTTGTCCATGACCGGGTAGAACGCGCCGTGCAGCACAAACCGCGTCGCATCGTCGATGAACGTCACAAGGAACACTTGCTTCATGGTGCCATTCGGACCAATGGGCAGGTAAGGACCGTACTTGAGATCCGAGTGCCATAGACGATTACGATGGCGCTGCTGGAAGCGTCTGGCGGCAACACCGGATTCAGCGTACATGCGCATATGGCGCGTGCTGTAGCCGCGCTGAGCCAGCTTCTCTTGCAGGGTGCTGCGCTTGATTTCGCCTGGCTGTATGCGGCCTTCCCATTCAAGAATCTGAATAAGCTGCGCAACGCTCCGGCTCGGGACTTCGCGGCGAAGTAAAATGGCCTGCTCCAGTACGTCCTGTGGAATGGTGGCTTCAGAGGGTTGGCGTCCCTTGCCTTTAGGCTTTAATCCGCCGAATCCCTCCTCACGGTACTTCGCTAGGTACCGGCGTAGTGTTCGCTCGGACAGTCCGGTCTGCTCGCAGATTCGCTGTTTGATCTCTCGGGCCTTGGATGGGTCGATCCCTTCTGCGAGCAGTGGCGACAACAACTGTACACGTTCAGAGGCGATGGACTCCGCTTTCTTCTGATCTTTCATCTGTTCTGCACCTCACTTGGTAGACTTCGAGATGAGTCTACCGCAGCACCTAGCCGGACAAGAATGCAAAACGGGTATGTACCCACAAATTTGTATTGACGACCGAGCGGACAATTCGCGCCAGCCAGCCGGGGGCATCCCCAACGTAGTGTCCGAACGCTTGATGTGTAGACTGCGAAGGAACGGACAACTTCTCCACAGGGTTCAGATGAAAGCGGAAGGCAATGGATCTAAGAGCACCAAGCAAGTACGTGGACTGTTCTTGAAACCAGTCCTTCCAACGACGCAGGGTCGCGTCGTCTGCAGCTACCGTGGATGCCGTCTCCGATTGCGTAACGACTTGCTCCAAGCATTCGGATTCGTACCGCTTGTAAGGTACGATGCAATCCGGTAACTCGTGATGAATCTTCCGGCACTGGTTGCACCGCATTCGGCGAATGAGCAGAAGGCGATGATCTCCGCCCCCACCTACGATCTTCCGCTTCCTGCTGCCGATGACATGCATCTCTACTCCACAGCAAGGGGAGAGAACCGCCTCCACACATCTAACTGAAAACGCCGGGTGACTTCTCAACCAACGTATATTCTGATACAATGACCATGTTGATTTGGGGGATGCATCCTGTACGCCTGTTGCAGCAGACGTACGTAAAAGGGAGGCATCCTTTTCCTTTTCTATGATATGGTCATTATATTCAGCAATTCCTGGACAGGCAATCCAGCCAGCTATTGGACGTTATCTTCTAGCGGCAACAGTATTGGGCAGGAATTCTAAAGTTTGACCCTGGCCCGAATAGATAGACACATAGAAAACCTCTTTCTTTTAGACAATTACTATAACTCTAGTATTGCCATATAGATAGTTTCTAAAACTATCATTTTAATGGGAGCCGTACGTATTCTTATATACTCAACTTTCGCACCTAAAAAATCATTGCAAGAGCTTACCTAGCTTGGGCTTGAGGCATATTGGAAATCAAGCTTGTTAAAATAGAAATACACCGCTTCGTTTGGTAAAGTGAGAGTGTCCAGCAATCACTACCATCCAGAAGAGGTGCCTCTCCATGATAGAGCAAAAGCAATCCCTTGATCAACTGCCAAAAGAAATCAAGCCGGCCTTCAAAGAGTTGAACGTCATCAAACACTTGAACGGCGCGGGTTTTAAGAAAAAGTTCGGCTTCACTTGCGCTTACTTATTTCGCCTGGTTTTCGTGCTTTTGTTTCATCAGAAAAATTGGTTTCGCTTATTGGAGAGCAACAAAAGTGAGTTCTTTCCAGGCAAAGATGCGATTTATCGATTTCTCAATCATAGCGGATACTCGTGGCGGCGATTCTTATTGTCGCTTAGCAGCGAAACCGTTCGGCGTGTGGAGCAATTGACTTCCGATAAGCGAGAAACGGCGTTCATCATCGACGATTCGATGTTTGAACGAAATCGGACATGTACGATATTAGTCAGATTCAAGAAGCACATCATATATTTTTGCATTTACTGCAGCACAAAGTGGTCAAGAAGGGGGACACAGCCTTAGAAAAGTACTTTCATGATATGAATATTCAACAGCTCGTCAAACGGTTTGCTGATACATCAAGCACGCAGGTGCTTGTGGGCAACATGAATGTACACCTGGTGACAAAGCCGAAAGGGTCTATATTCGCAACAAACTTTACGCAAATGAGAGATCAAATGAAAGAGCGTAAAAACGATGGCAGAGTGGAAACCAGGCTTGAGCTCTATATGATTCATCTGGTCATCATGGTCTATTTAAGTGAAGTAGACGGGGAGAGCGTAAGAGGATCACACATCGATTTATATGGTGGCATTCGTTATCTTGAATTAACGACTCGTGTATCAGAAGTGATTGAATATTGGAATAAGCTGCTAGAGAATGATCCCGAGTTTTCCCTTGGGGTTATAGAGGACTGATTCCAAACAAAAAATTGAAGCCTTATAAATTAAATCCGCGCTCACGAAAGTTTAATGAATCTAGAAAAACGGGAGAGTTTGGTTTACTACTGGAGAAGCATCCAGAAATAAGTGATGAAATCGAAAACTTATTCTTTGGGAGGAAGAAACTATCCGAACCCGTTATGCGGCCAAAATACATTCATAAAAAATTTGTAGACAAGTGTAAGGAGTTGGGAATTCCGCGAAGTGAATACCCGTTTAACACTGAACATCTGGGCTACAGAGCTTTATGTCGTCACTTAGAGCATCTAAGAGATAAACATTTTGGTAAAGCGTCTTCACGATATGGTCATGATGCTGAACAAAAAGCGAAGAACTCGGGGATAGGTCAACAAAATTATCCTCGAACCATTACACCATATCAAGATGTGGAATTTGATGGTCACAGGTTTGATGGAATATGGGTTATTACCATCAAAACGTTGGAGGGTGATGATGCTGTACTTACACTGGATAGACTTTGGGTCCTAAGCTTCATTGATCGTGCGACTGATAACATTATCGGGAGACCACACATCTCTCTCAACAAAGAATATAACGCAACTGATGTGATGATCGCCGCGAAGAAGGCAGTAATACCCGTTCAGAAAATGAATCTGACTATTCACGGACTTTCATACCAACCAACAGGAGGTTACCCATCAGAGCGCTTTAAAGACATTGAGTGGGCAGTGTGGGATGTTATCCATTTTGATAACGCAAAATCACACCTTGCTGAAATGGTTCGGGAAAGACTTCGGAACTTAATTGGATGTGCAACTTGTCTAGGTGCCGTTGATAAACCAATGCGACGTCCTCATATTGAGCGGTTTCATCAAACACTGACCTCGAGCAGCATGCAACGTATGGTTAATACAACCGGCAGCCATCCAGGGGATCCCCGTAGGAAGGAACCAGAAAAAATGGCTATGCGCTACGAGATGACCTTTGAACATCTTGAAGAGATTCTCGATGTTGTTGTTGCCAACTATAATGGTACTCCACACGGTTCATTGTTTTACAATTCGCCACTTGAAGCATTAGAACAAAGACTTAATAAGGGGATGATACCTAGATTGTTAAGTGAAACTAAGCGTACAGAGTTTGTATTCACACAAGTTGAGCAGCCCAGAACCGTACGTGGAAGTCATGAATCAGGCAAAAGACCGTACATCGAGTACATGGGTGTTGAATATCGGAACGATCTTTTGGCGAATTCAGCTCATCTGCTTAACACGAAATTGTCATTACATGTTAATGTGGATGATCTTCGTACGATTAGAGCGTATCTGCCAGATGGAAGTGAGTTTGGATTACTTGTTGCTGCAGGAAAGTGGTGCCTAACTCCTCATTCATTACAAATGAGGAAAGCAATAAACATATTAAAAAGAAAAAAATTAATACATTTCACGCAATGGGATGACCCCATCTTTGTTTACCACGAGTATTTGTTGACACAAGCAAAGACCAAGAAAAAAAGGGTAGCTAACCATATTGCGAAAACAAAACAGGTCATGAAGAAAAGGGAAGCGGAGAAGATCTCAGAGCTCGACGAATCCCTTGTAGCAGAACAAGCGAGTATTAGCGCATTAGAAAAAGCAAGGGAGCAACAAGCTAAGCTTCAAATTGCGAAAACTAATACTCCGACTTCTCATCGTCGATTTAAAACAATAACTCGCTGGTAGGTGAAAATGCTGAATGCTAATTAGGCCAATGATTCCAGTAGGCACACATCCAATAGAACAAGGGCAGTATATTTTGCCCACACTTCAAATTAATCGACTAATGGATAAGCTTGTCCAAGTTATCACAGACGGCGCTCCAGGATTAATGGTCTATGGTCGACCAAGATTAGGGAAAACAAAAGCTACAACATTTGCTGTTGAATACTTACCGGAATTGCTGAATATGCCTATTCCTGTATTTATTGCAGACAGTAAAAGCTACAAAGTACCTTCGGCTGAAAAGTTTTATCGAGACATGCTCACTGACTTTAAATTTAAATTTTAAGGGAAGAAGGATGAATTAACACTTCGGAATCAGATTGTAAACTTATTGCATGAAAGCGCGGAACATACTCCTGGCCGAAGAGCCGTGGTTATCATGGACGAAGGTCAAAAGCTTACGGAGTGGCAGTATGATTGTTTAATCGATATATACAATCAGCTGATCCGAAGAAATATTCGTATGATTACAATAACGATCGGCCAGGACCAGCTGGTTAATCGCAGATCATTCTTTCTTGCTAACTCTAAATCACATATTGTCGGGAGATTTATGCCATCAGAATATAAGTTTCGTGGTGTAACAAATATGGAGGAGATGGGGTACGTATTACAGAGCTATGACGAAGCGGAATATCCGTTACATAGTGGCTGGTACTATACCCGGTTCTACTTTCCGAAAACATTTGATACTGGCGGTAGGCTTGCCCATTTTGCCAGCAACTTGTTTCAATTGTTTCTAGATGTAAGAATGGAGTTCGGTCTTGCCGGTAGTAACCTCGAGATACCTATGGAGTACGTTGCTTTCACAGTCGAAAATGCATTCAAGCTAAATGGTGCCAACGGAAGGTGTTGTGAATGGCTTACGATGGAGCAATGGAGAGAAGCCATCGAACGATCCGGGTATATTGAATCTGAAATTTACATGGCTATAGCGAAATAGGTGAATGCGATGATAATTTGGAACAGTAACTGGATCAATCTAATGGAAACTCCTTGGTCGATTTTTGAAAAAGTATGTTTTGCTAATCTGGTGACACGGAAAGAAGTCTGCGCTTATTCGGCTCAGTAGAGGTGAAAAAGATAAGAGGCACAACGATCGGAGACAGTAGGAGGGAACTTTTCCGGTTGAGAGGATTTGATCCAGTTGCACTGAAACAAAATCTTTTTGTAGATATTGTAAGGCAAAATGAGATAGCGATAACAAAATTGTTAATGCCCATTGGATACTATAATAATGATGAAGAAACTTGGTTCCCTAAATCATTACGATGGTGTAGTCAATGCATGAGTGTTGGGTACCACAGTTGGCTACACTAGTTTTCACTTATTAAACGCTGCCCCATACATATGACTGAACTGATCACACAGTGCCCAACATGTAATAAAAGTATTCCTTTCTTAATTAGTGATAAGAGTCTGGGAAACCCTTTTACGTGTAAATGTGGAAATAAACTGGCGGACTTTGCTGGATCTCAATGGTCTACCTGGAAATACACATTTCAAATTACGGATGAATGTGTTAAAGACTGGATTGAAAGGGGCGATACGAAATGGGGAATCAACGACCGTTTACTCTTTAATCCTAATTCTGCAGAAATAAGTACTTTCTACAGAAAGTGTAGTTTCACATCTCGAGTTCATCAGCACAAAACTTCAGAACTGACTTCGGAGATACAACTAACCAAAGATCTGTACGAGGAAAATAAACAATGCTTTAAATCAATTGACAAGTATATAAGAAATAACCTGTTATGTAAGCATCATAATTGCATAAGAGTGCTGCAAGAATTGCGTAAACTAGAGGAAGGGGAGTTTCAACCTATTTGCCCATACGCTTATGCTTATATTTTTTGGAGGCAGACAATACTTAATGCTCAGCATTTTTATATCACATCGAAGAAAGAGCAACAATTTCCAGCAAGCAAATCTGGAACTAGAAACTTCGTTACACAGCTTATAGAAGAAACGCTTGTGGACCTAAGAGATAGGTTATCGACTCAAATTAACTTGAAGGTTAGTGATACCCCTGGTTTACTAAGTCAGGTGTTAAACCGTTACACAACAGAATTTTGCTTGAATTACTTTTATCAATGGTTGTCGATAGCAAAGGAAAATGCTGCAGCTATACGCGTGCCAAGCTGGACTGTTGTTAATAAAATGATGGAGCATAGTCAACCAATAATCGTCTT
Organism: Paenibacillus taihuensis; assembly: GCF_003386535.1. Classification (GTDB taxonomy): domain Bacteria; phylum Bacillota; class Bacilli; order Paenibacillales; family Paenibacillaceae; genus Paenibacillus_Z; species Paenibacillus_Z taihuensis. The sequence goes on along the minus strand of NZ_QTTN01000004.1, from coordinate 24,564 downwards.
TAAACATCGTTACGAAATTGAAAATAAGCAAGAAGTAGAAATAGCAATGTCATATGGTTTAAATCAACGAGTATTCGAAAAGGACCTTGTCGGGTGACAAGAACATTATCTCATTAATGGCCGCGAAAATCGCGGCTTTTTGTATTTATGGGATCAAGTTCTTGTCAAAACCAAATGACAAGAACTTGATCCCATTACCGAAATTGACAAGAACTTGATCTCATTACCACGAAAAGCTTGGATTGCTGCAAGCGAAAAAGCGTTGGATGTACAGTCAGCTCAGGCAATTGTACAAAAACAATCAGGGAGCGGCGTGACTATTGAAGCGAACGGTACTCAATTCATTCGTTTCTACAAATTTATGGCATCCAATGAGAATGTTACTTATGAATATCAATATTTGGTCAATAAATACACCGGCGAGTTATTCACCTACTACTCGGATGGAACTATGCATAGCTTGATTAAGCAATAAGCTCGAAAGTTATTCGGGGTTTAACGCTGGCAACAGCTGCCGACGATCGGCAGCTGTTGCGCTAGGAATTCATTCAAGGTATAGGCGGTGACGGCGTCGGCTCAAATTGGAACAAGAAATGGAACGTCGCATCGATTCCTTCGCTGTCATCTTTGATTCTAGATCTAAAATTCATTGCAAATGGGCTTTGAGCATTTTGCGGTTCAATAGAGTAGGAGAATTGATGCGATGGACATCATAAAGGCTTGTCAACCTGCTGGAGAATAATGTGTTTCCCATCCGTGTTGGTAGTTTGTTATGATATAGAAGGTTGTAAAATGGTAGTAGGGATGTGAGAGCGTAATCATGTTGAATCCAATAGCAATTTCTTTAGGTCCGATCCAGGTGCATTGGTATGGGATTATTCTTGGTTGTGGTGCATTACTTGGACTGTTGCTTGCAATACGGGAAGGAAAAAGGTTCGGAATTTCTCCTGATTTCTTTATGGACTTACTTTTAATCGGAGTTCCTTCAGCTCTAATTGGGGCAAGAGCTTATTATGTCGCATTTGAATGGAATAATTATAAAACTAATCCGGGCGAGATTATCGCAATATGGCACGGTGGCATTGCCATTTATGGTGCTTTGATTGGCGCCATTGTAGCAGCTGTTATTTATACGAGGCGGAAAGGATATGACTTCTGGCGAATTGCTGATTTCTGCGCGCCGGGTTTAATAACCGGACAGATGATCGGACGCTGGGGGAATTTTATGAACCAAGAAGCGCATGGAGGTCCAGTAACGGAGAGCTTTTTGCGAAATACGTTGCAACTTCCAAGTTTCATCGTAAATCAAATGTTCATTGACGGACAGTATTACCATCCGACATTTTTATATGAATCCTTATGGAGCTTTACCGGACTTCTGGTGCTGTTATGGATTCGCAGAAGATCATTTCTGCGGTCAGGCGAGCTTTTTATGAGTTACTTCATTTGGTATTCACTTGGTCGGTTTTATGTAGAAGGCGTGCGTACAGACAGCCTTGTCTTTGCTGGTCCTCAATGGTTGGCATCATTCCTTAAAACCGTATGGAGCCCAATGAGCTTCTTCGGGTGGGGAGCGAAAGAACCAGGTAGCAATATTCGTATATCTCAATTGCTTGCGGTATTCATTATTATTGCGGCTGTTTCGTTTATTATTATTCGCCGTAAACAAAGAAGATCTGTACCCTATAGTTCCCCCATTGAAACAAAAAACTCGATTGGTCCAGCAGTTCAAGCTCAGCAGCCAATAAAGAGTTGATACCCAATTGTTACTCCTGCCATATTTGTGGCAGGAGTTTATTTTGTTATCCAAAAACGCAAATACTAAGACTACAAATGAAGAAGGGTTGTATCTTTAGATGGAACAACGAAAATCCGACTTTAAATATGTACAGCAGCACTTAGCGAATGAGCGTACTTATCTTGCATGGATACGAACAGCTATTACGATTATCGGATTGGGCTTTTTGGCGGCGGGGGTGGTTTTTCGTACTACAACTTACGAACATATTGGTCACACGGTTGCTGCCACTGTTGGAATCGGAGCAGTTTTAATGGGGAGTGCAATTATTTTCATGGCGACCATGGACTATAGGAGAAAGCAAGAGGGAATTAATGATGAACAATTTGTATCTCCAACAGTAATTATTTGGTTCGTAGCGATTGGACTTGCTATGATAGCCATTTTTCTAATTGTTCTTGTCATCCTCCTTTTACTTTTTTAAATGTGTTATGAATTGAGCATGGTTAGTGCATATCATGCGAAAGAATGGAGAATATAAGCAACAAATGAACGCAACAATTCGAACTATTCTGGAGGAGAAGCAATGAAATCGTCAAACAAAACAACAGCTTATTGGGTAACTGCATCAATCGTGGTTTTAGGACTAATATTGCTTGTTATCCTTTTTAATCTTATTTTCTGATGCAGCAGAAGTATCGTTACGCCATAATACAAAACAATGGGGGTTGACGAAGTGACATAAGTTTTATATAGTAATCACATACCCCAACGGGTATATGTATACTCGCGAAAAGAAGGAGGTTGCGATAAAAAGATCTGACGGATTTGTTTTAGTAATCCATTTTGTTTTTTTTTGCAATAAATAATACCCCATAGGGTATATTTTGAAATTGTAGAGCATACTTAATACTTTTTAACTTTTTATTAGAGAGGAGAAGCCCTATGGATTTGGCATGGATCATGACCATTTTCGCGCTTGGCTTCTTGGGCTCATTCATCTCCGGAATGGTGGGAATCGGCGGTTCGATCATTAACTATCCGATGTTGCTTTTTATCCCGCCGGCTCTAGGATTTGCAGCTTTTACCGCGCAGGAAGTATCAGCAATCAGTGCTATTCAAGTATTCTTTGCGAGTTTAATGGGGATGCTGGTTTTTCGAAAAGGCGGACTTGTTAATAAGACACTAGTTCTCTACATGGGCGTCTCCATTATTACGGGGAGCTTTTTGGGCAGCTTTGTTTCAAACTCGTTACCGAGTTCAATGATTAATATTGTTTATGCCGTTTTAGCGCTGATTGCAGCCGTTATGATGTTTCTGCCGAAAAAGGGGAATGAAGCACAAGATTTAAGCAAAATAACATTCAATAAAATTTTAGCTGTTATATTGGCTTTAATTATCGGTACTGTTTCTGGGATTGTTGGAGCAGCTGGCGCTTTTATAACTGTACCGGTTATGCTCGTGATTCTTAAAATTCCAACAAGAGTTGCAATTGCATCTTCACTTGCAATTACGTTTATCTCCTCGATTGGATCAACGACGGGGAAGTTAATGGGTGGGCATATGCTATTGCTTCCATCCATTGTGCTGGTTATTGCCAGCACCATTGCTTCACCAATCGGTGCCAAACTAAGTAAAAAAATCAACACAAAGCTGCTTCAACAAATCTTGGCTGGATTAATTACAGCAACAGTCTTTAAGATTTGGATTTCGATTTTATTTTAGGAGTGGATCTAAGATGAGCAAAGCTTATAAGGAACAGCTTCCAAGAGAAGTTCTTGACCGCCTCAAAAGAAATGAAAAAGTGTACATTCTTGATGTTCGCGAGCCAGAGGAGTGGGAGTCCGGTCACATTCCCGGCGCCAAACATATTCCTCTAGGTCAGATCAATAGAGCACTGAATGAAATCGATCAAAAGCAAGAAACCGTTGTTGTATGCCGCAGCGGAAATCGCAGTGGAAAGGCATGCGAGTATTTGTCCGGTCTGGGATATAACGTCGTTAACATGCCTGGGGGCATGACGGAATGGGCTGGAGACATGGAGTATGGTAAATAACACGAGGAGGTTTTTGTTATGACAAATTTGCTAGTGAACCGAACATTGGAATGTGAAGGTTTAGCATGTCCGCTTCCGGTAGTCCGTACCAAAAAAACGGTTGAGGAGATGCAAACGGGTGAGGTGTTAGAAGTACGTGCAACCGATAAAGGTTCCGTAGCGGATCTTCAAAGCTGGGCAAAACGCACCGGTCATCAATATATCGGCTTAAAGGAAGATAACGGCGTCTTCCGTCATTATATCCGTAAATCGGATCCAACAGAAATCAAGGAAGAAAGAAAATTTCCACATCTGATAGCTCATGAAGAAATTCAGAAAAAACTTTCCGCTGGCGAGAAAATGAACATCGTTGATGTCCGCGAACCTGCTGAATATGCTTTCGGTCGGATTCCTGGAGCCGTTTCAATTCCATTAGGAGAGCTTGAAGGACGGATGCGCGAGCTTGATCCGGAACAGGAATATTATTTGATTTGCCGTAGCGGTAATCGAAGCGATATCGCTTGTCAAACATTAGCTGAGAATGATTTTAAATATGTGAAAAATGCTGTTCAAGGCATGACCGAATGGACAGGCGAAGTTGAGAAAGATTAATTACAAAAACGGAGGAATTAATTATGGCTAATAAGGTAGCGATTATTGCAAGCAACGGCGGATTATTCGACGCTTATAAAGTATTTAACATTGCAACTGCAGCAGCAGCAACGGACTCGCAAGTAGCTATTTTCTTTACTTTCGAAGGTTTGAATCTCATTCATAAGCAGGCGTATGAGCAGCTTCCAATGCCTGCAGGCAAAGAACATTTTCAAGAAGGATTTAAAGCGGCTAACGTTCCGTCTATCCCTGATCTTGTGAGCATGGCTCAGGAATTGGGCGTGAAAATCATTGCATGCCAAATGACGATGGATGTGATGAATTTGCAGAAAGAGGACTTTATTGATGGCATAGATGTAGGCGGAGCAGTGACTTTCCTTGACTTTGCGCAAGATGCAAATGTCACACTAACATTCTAATATAGGAGGATGAAAAAAATAATGATGACGATCCAAAAAATGACCGCTAAAGAAGTCACGAAAATGGTCCTTAATAACGAAGAACTGTTTATCCTGGATGTACGGAATGAATCTGATTTCAATGATTGGAGAATTGAAGGTAACAGCGTTGAAATCATTAATATCCCTTACTTTGATTTATTGGATGACTTTAACCCAGCTCTTGAAAGTATTCCGGATGGCAAAAGTGTTTTAGTGGTTTGTGCTAAAGAAGGTTCGTCCATATTTGTCGCAGAACAAATAGCTGAAGCCGGAAGAAGCCATGTTTCTTATCTTGAAGGCGGCATGAAATCGTGGAGCGAGTACCTTGAGCCTGTTAAAGTAGCCGATCTATCCGGTGGCGGAGAGCTTTACCAATTTGTTCGCATTGGCAAAGGCTGCCTGTCCTATATGGTGCTCTCTAATGGTGAAGCCGCAATTATCGATACAAGCCGCATGATCGATCAATATGAGCAATTTATGCAAGAGAAAGGTGCTAAGCTGCTTCATACAATCGACACGCACCTTCACGCCGATCACATTTCCGGTGGCAGAGCATTGGCTCAGAAATACGGTGCGACGTATTACTTGCCCCCAAAAGATGCGACTGAAGTAACCTTCGACTATGAAAAACTCGAAGAAGGTAAAGACATTTACGTTGGTAATGAAACGATTAAAGTGCAGCCTATTTATTCACCGGGGCACACAATTGGATCGACCTCCTTCATTATCGATAGTAAATACCTGTTGACTGGAGATATTCTCTTCGTTGAATCGATTGGTCGTCCCGATTTGGCAGGACTCGCGGAAGATTGGGTAGGTGATCTTCGTGAGACGCTCTACAGCCGCTATAGGGATTTAGCCGAAGAGTTGATTGTTCTTCCTGCCCATTTCGGTAAAGTAACTGAACTTGGCGAAAGAGGTCTTGTATCCGGTCGCTTAGGCGCTCTGTACAAAGAAAATCCGGGATTGAATATTCAAGATGAAGGCGAGTTCCGCAAGACAGTCACCGAAAACTTGCCGCCGCAACCCAACTCCTATCAAGAAATTCGCCAAACCAATATGGGTAAAATAACGCCAAATGAAGAAGAGCAGCGTGAAATGGAAATCGGTCCGAACCGCTGTGCAGTTCATGATAAATAAGGAGGAAAAACAATGAACAGCGATAAAATTTTGGATGCTAAAGGGCTGGCTTGTCCGATGCCTATTGTAAGAACAAAGAAATCCATTGCAGAACTTGAATCAGGTCAAGTATTAGAAGTGCATGCGACTGATAAAGGTGCTAAAAACGATCTTGCGGCTTGGGCAAAAAGTACAGGGAATGAGTTGCTAAGCCACGCAGAGGAAAATGGCGTATATAAATTTTGGATTAAAAAAGCCTAATAAATCTGAAGGGGGAACAACAGGCTTGTCGTCGTTCTCCTTTTATAATGGTTTTCCATATCGTCCAGTTTTATTTTTTTGCGAAAATACCTCATGGGGTATAGTATTCTGATATACCCCATGAGGTATTTAGTTTTAAATCAGAACATTATTTTTTTAATAATATTGAATACCCATACTTGTATATGTAAAATTGAGAGAGGATGAAACAATCATGACAATGAATAACGAGAAAACAACAATCGTTCTTTTCAGCGGAGAATTAGACAAAGCTATTGCGGCATTTATTATTGCAAACGGGGCGGCTGCATATGACCATGATGTGACGATTTTCTTTACATTTTGGGGGCTTAACGCGCTTCGTAAAGATGAAAAAGTATTTGTTAAAAAGGGATTCCTAGAAAAAATGTTTGCTAAAATGATGCCTCGAGGAGCAAATAAGCTTGGACTATCCAAAATGCATTTTGGCGGAATGGGTCCTAAAATGATCAAACACGTTATGAAGAAGCATAATGCTCTGTCTCTCCCGGAGCTCATTGAATTGGCTCAAGAGCAGGGGGTCAAATTAGTGGCGTGTACAATGACAATGGACTTGCTCGGTTTGCAAAAAGAAGAACTGCTGGATGGCATTGAATACGCAGGTGTTGCTGCTTATTTAGGTGATGCAGCAGATGCGAAAGTGAATCTATTTATTTAATGGAGGGATTCGAATGCAATACGATGATGATGTAAAAAGAAGATTAAAACGCGTTGAGGGACAAATTCGCGGAGTTTTGAAAATGATGGAAGAAGAACAGCCGTGCAAGGATGTCGTAGCACAGCTATCCGCTGTCAGAAGCGCAGCAGATAAAGCAATTGCTTACATCGTTGCGGTAAACCTTGAACAATGTATCTTTGAGGAAAAAGAAGCTGGCGGAGATACAAGCAAATTAGTCAAGCAAGCGGTAGAATTGTTGGTCAAAAGCCGCTAATCCACTTAGAAATGAGAGAAGCCATGGATTTTAAATGGATGTTAGAGATCTTGATTATTGCTGCCTTAATTTGGTTTGTATATAAACGCTTTGCTGGAGTAAAAGATCTTAAAAATCTTATGCCCGATCAGTTTCAAAATGAATTGAAGAGCAATCAAAAAAAGATCTTAATAGATGTTCGTGAACCAATGGAATTGCAACAAGGTTACATCCCAGGCGCGATAAACATTCCGTTGTCGCAGATGAAAAAGAGACTGTCCGAAATACCAAAAGATAGAAAAATATTTCTCTATTGTCGCAGCGGGATGAGAAGCATGCAAGCTGCACGAATTCTGCGAAAAGATGGATATCGCGATTTGGCACATCTGCACGGTGGCATTGTGTCTTGGAAAAGAAAATTAGCCAAATGAATAAAAAATCATTAGCGCACAAGAGCTAATGATTTTTTTCATTTTTTTTCATTACATATGTTTTTGCGATATACACATAATTATTTTGATGCAGCCTTGAAGTGTTCGATATATCCCTCTAATGCAGGAATGAACTCTTTTTCGTAATGTTCATTCCTGCATGATTTTACAATATGAGAAAAAAGCCAATTCGATTTGTCGGTATCAATGGTAAGTATCTCGTTGCAAATAGGGCATTTCTCTTGAGTAAAATGATTTGTACATCTCAACGTTAAATCCCCTCAATTCCTACTGATATACTTTGAATTATATCCAATTACCGATGAATTGTAAATAAAAATCTATTTTGAGGAGGACTGTAATACGGCATGAAATGTAACGTGGGAAAAACAGAACAAGTGATAAGGATTTCAATTGGAACCATAATTGTTTTAGTTGGTATTTATTATAAAAGCTGGTGGGGGTTAATTGGCATAGCACCAATAATAACCGGCACGATCAGATATTGCCCGGTTAGCGCTGTACTTGGCGTTTCCACTTGTAAGCAAACGACAAGGAGCTAATATGTCGCATACCGTGCAAAATTACGGGAAAAATAAAGTAACTGTTGATAGGAGGGACTTTATTAAATGTTTAACTTGGTAGTTGTATTGATTGTCGCGATATGCTTGTTTGCATTAATTAGTTCAATTTACTTTATACGTAAACAGCAAAATAAAGCTTTAGATAAAAGTGCCAGCATGGCTGCAGTTAGACATCCGGTAATTGCTAATCCAATTGTGATTGCATACTTTGTGTTTCCGGTTGTTGTGATTATTGGCGCGATTCTATGGGCTATCTTTATAAGATAGCGGTAAAGGAGATCCCACCGCATGGAAAAGAGAAAATATTACGTCTCGGTTCAATCAAAGTGTATTATGTTTAATCAAGGCGATGCTGCTTATGAATTGGAAATTTATGCTACAGAAGATGAAGTCGAGAAGTTAAGGGGTTTATTTAATGATTGGGAACGAGCGGAAGAGCATACGTTTTTCCGTACGCATTATCCTGGTATTCCTTATCACCATGACATGGAAAATGACGAATATGATTTCGTGTTAAAGGAAATTTATCAAACGATTAGCGATATAGGCACCGAAGAAACGAAGAACTTTATTGCTTCAATGGATTTACAAATGGGGGCACCTAAAGAGTTCTAGGAACAAAATGAAGGCACCACAAGATAAGTTCTTAGCTTGTTTCGCATATATTGTAAAAGTTAAAGGATGGCGATGCCATCCTTTTCGTTTGTAATCCAAAATCAGTTTTCTATTTGACCACTTTTTAGACTCTTGCCCAATGCACATTGACATACCTTTAAGTAGGCGACTGCATAGGATATATGGTGAAAAACAATGCCCTACTTGGCGCCGATTTATTGGAGAGATTGGGTCGATCTCTTCGTCCGAGGGCCGTTACACGCTATGCGCAATCGTCCTGAAGCATTGCGTCCTTTAAACAAGTATCGTATGAGCCGAAGGAGTAAATGAACCCATGCAAGCTATATCGCTGTTTCGAAAAACCTCACATCAAGAAAGCGGTTTTTACGCGCTCTTCCTCACCAATAGGATTCAAATGCTTTATTACATGATTGTCATGCCCTCAGCCCTGGTTCAAGGACGTAAGCCCGTTCAGATGGGCTAACATACCGATAAGTCCAAGCAAGATACTGGGAACGCCTAAATAGGACGCGAGAATCAAGAACATGAATTGAAGCAGTAAACTGGATTTGGTGACCAGATAGTTTGGAACGAGAAAAGTAGAAATCGCCGAAATACCTGCCCCACCCGGTACCTAGGCAAAAGCGCGCCAATAGAAAGGGGCCAGGGAAAGGAAGCCTTCTTCTAATCAGCAAGATGTTTTGTTCCAGCTGCTCGCTGAAACTGTCTTTCGGGCCGAACATTATGGTTTCCGTCTCTGAGGTTTCAATGGACCGGCTTAGCGAGTTGGGAAGCATAATAGCGTTCCATCAACCGCTGGATGAGTCGTGAACGAGCACTGAACCCTTCATGAGATACTGGAGGGCTTGCTCCAAATTGGATAAGCGCGTAATTCTGGCGGTGGTTAGGCTTTTTTTCACCGAACTTTGGAATGATCGAACGAGGGGCTCAAGAATCGATTCGTTAAGACGCTCCTGATCGATTAAGGTTCCAAGATAAACAAATGTTAAACGAAGTCCGTCTGTAGTCTCTCGATCAATTATCTCCGCGTCCTCCATCAGGGCGAGGCGCTGCTTTATAGCTTCTAAAGAGATTGCTGTCATTTTTCATCCCCTGAATCAGCGCGCTGAGTTTTCCTTTATTATGCTTTTCTGGATCGAGTTTTAAACAAACGATTGGAAATCTTTGAATCGAAAGAATGTAATTCACTCAGACTACAGATAAGAGGGTAGCTGCAATCAAGATTATAAGTGCGGTCCGCTGATAACAGTTATAACATAGACAAGTGGACTCAATTTCTAAAACAGTATAATGAAATAACACCAGCTCAAGATCGCATAACCAAGGACACCATGGAGGGAGGCTTCATTATAGAAGAATTATATGTATGAAGGTGAACGGATTCATTATTGTTTTGACAATACAAGAGATAACTGGGGGGCCGATCCCGATATTTACACCTGTTAAGCGCTGAACAGTAAATTCCAAAGGAGGCCATACCGCTATTAATTTGTTATACTTAGGGATGACAAAGTAACAATGAAAGGAGAGATATATCATACTTAATCCGTTTGCTTTTTCAATTGGCTCGCTTTCCGTTCATTGTATGGCATCCTTATTGGATGAGGAGCTATGTTCGGAATATGGCTTGTAATTAGAGAAGAGAAACGTGTTAACCTTCCAATGGATTTTTTTTATGGATCTCGTCTTAATTGATATCCCATCAGCTTTGGTTGGTGCAAGACTTTATTAAGTCGCATTTGAATGGCGGTAATCTTATCGAGCTTACCAGCTGGAGATGTTGCAATCTGGCATGGCAGTATCGCAATCTATGGTGTAATCATCGCAGAAGTCATCTATACAAGACGAAAAGAGTACAACTTCTAGCGGATCGCGGACATTCGTGCTGTGGACCCAAATGAATTTTATTGGTTGGGGAGTGATGGGGGCAGATAAAAATATTCGCCTGTCACAATAGCTTGCTAATGCGATAATCGCTGCCGCCTTATTGCTGATTGCATATCGTAGAGCACGCTTGAAGGTTCCGAAAAAATATTCGGATCCCATCCTAATGAGTCTGCCGCACGCATCTGTGAAGTTGACTGACCACCACTATGTAAAATAATGGACTGTTTGAGCTTTGTGGTTTAATCCTGTTGGACAAAGGAGGAATCGACCATGCTCCAGCCTTCTCATTTAATGAACTATGGGCCGCCAGAAAGTATTGCTGCCCGTAAAGGATATCATTGGTTTGTTGTAGCAACTGTATGCATCGGGGCCTTTATGGCTGCTCTTGATGCGAGTATTATCAATCTGGCTCTACCTTCGCTTGTCTCGCAGCTCCATGTCTCCATGGCTAAAGTGGAATGGATCAGCCTGGTGTATCTTCTTACCCTAGCATCACTGGTTATTCCGTTTGGCAGGCTGGCGGATATGCTAGGACGCAGATGGATGTATGCTTCAGGATTTATGGTTTTTTTGATTAGTTCTTTGTTTTGCGGAATGGCACCGACATTCAGCGTCTTATTGGCGGCACGTATCGTCCAAGCGGTTGGCGCAGCAATGCTGCAGGCCAATAGCGTGGCCATTATCACAAGTTGTACACCGGCTCATCATCGCGGAAAAGCGATAGGCATTCAAGCCAGTGCGCAGGGGATTGGCTTAAGTTTAGGACCGGTTATTGGCGGTGCGCTTCTGACGATGGGTGACTGGCGATGGCTCTTTTACATCAATATTCCCATTGGTGTTGTCGGCACGATACTTGGATTTCTTCTGCTGCCGCGCGATTCCGTCAAGAAAAAAGAATCATTTGATCTTTGGGGTATGCTTTTCTTGCTTCCTTTTTTGATCTTTCTGCTCTATATCCTGAATGATGGGGTTGAACTTGGTTGGTCTTCACCGATTATCTTGCTCGGTTCCTTTACATGCTTGCTTGCACTGACTTCTTTTATTCGTGAAGAGCATCATGCAAAGATGCCTCTTATGGATCTCTCTCTTTTCCGAAATAAGGTCTTTATTCGCGGAAATATAACCAGCTTTCTATCTTTTGCTGTCATGTATGGCGTCTTGCTACTTAGCCCGTTTTTGATGGAGAATGTATTCCACCTGAAAGCGACGACAGCAGGGGTGTATCTGTCATTTGTTCCTATAGGCATGACCTTGCTGACTCCAATTGCCGGATATTTGTCAGATCGCTTAGGGCCACGCCTTCCGGTTGTAATCGGCATGATAACGGTCTTTGCCGGCTGCAGTTTACTCGCCTCCATTCACAGCGAGCACGCAAATCTGCAATTGATGTTTGGGCTTGGGTTGGTAGGCAGCGGCATGGGGCTTTTTACGCCGCCAAATAACAGCAACGTCATGGGCAGTACGCCTTCCAATCGACTGGGTATTGCAGGCGCAACATTGAATATGAGCCGCACGATCGGGATGGGAATGGGGATTACGCTTGGAGGGGCGCTGTACCAGATGGCTCTTCAGTTTATGCCTGGGTCAGTCAATTTTACAGCGTTTCGCGTTTCCTTCGTGTTTCTAAGCTTAATTGCTCTAGTTGGTTTAGTCATTGCGTGCATTCGTCAACCAAACCCCATTAAGTATGATGAGTCCTTCATTGAATATTACATTTGATAAATAAGATTTAAAGATCTTAAATGGACCACTAATAAAAAGTGACTACGGTCGCTTTTTTTATTTTCGCTTTGTTCTGAGTTCAGCTTTTTTTGCCGCTAGATATTGCAACTGCATTATTTGCTATTCGACACATGGCCGACAAGTATTGTTGACAGAGCTTGTTAATAAATAATATCAGGCTTATGGAATCATGGCTATTTCGTGACCATTTCCGTGAATTGGAGGAACAACTTAAACAACCGAGAACTTACATATTACTAAACAGTACAAAGGAGCACTGATATGCAACCGAAAGAGGATTCCAGCAATAATAAACTGCATCGTAACCGTGACAGATTTTCACTGCGATTAAATATTTTTTTCGGCGTTACCTTCCTCATGTTCAGCATCCTAATCGTCCGACTAGCCATTTTGCAATTTGTCGAAGGGCCTTCGCTGCAGAAGCAGTTCGACCGAAATAGTACCACTCAGGTGAAAATCCCCCCGATTCGGGGCAATATACTCGATTCCCATGGCGTACCGCTTGCATATTCGACTTCTACGCAATCGTTGTATTACACGATACAGCCGAATTTGAATGAGAAGGAAGCAGATGCACTGGCGAAGCGGTTTTTAAAGGTTTTTACAGAGTACGGTAACCCGGTGCAAGCAATCACACTTGAAGAAATCAAGAAACGGATGGATCTCAAGCATATCCAAAATACGTATTCGGTTCCGCGGCGGATCAAGATGGGGCTGTCCGATAATGAGATTGCATATTTCACACAAAATCGTGACCTGTTCCATGGCGTTGATATTGTGGAAGAGAGCGTCAGAAACTACGATAAGGACGGCATTGCGGTGCAGCTGATCGGCTATCTCAAGAAATATCGCGGCGTTCGGGAATCGATGAGCAAGTATAAAAACGTTTCGGACCAGGAAGACGCCAAGCTGCAATATTTGGATGATGAGGATGTCGGAGTCGACGGGCTTGAATACATGTACCAAGACGTGCTTCGCGGCCAGAACGGGCTGAAAGAATATCCCATCAACGCAAAGGGGACGATTATCGGACCGCCTAAGGTTGCGGTCCCCGTCAAAGGAGATAATCTCGTCCTGACGATTGACAATCGCGTGCAAAAACTGACCCAGCAAGCGATAACGGACCATCTCTCATTTATGAAGACTGCTCCAGGCTTCTATAGGGATGGCGCTGATGCGACTACGGGCTATGCCGTCGCCATGGAAGTGAAGACGGGGAAGGTCGTCGCCATGGCCAGCATGCCGGATTACGATCCGAACGTTTGGGCGGGCGGCTCGATCAGTCCGGAGGATTGGTTGAAGACGACGTATTTCCAAACGAACGGTACGATTCGCCAAGCGTATCCGCCGTATGACGACGAGAAGGAACGCAACCGTCATCCATCGTCGATGGTGCCCCTCGGCTCCACGCAGAAGCCGCTTTCCGTGCTTCTTGGCTTGAACGAGCATTTGTTCACGACGCATGACGTGTTCAATGACACCGGAGTGTTCTACTTCGGAAAATCAAACCCGCCGGTCGCTATTCACGACTCGCAAGGCCATGCGTACGGTATGATCGATGCTGCAGGGGCCATAGCCCATTCGTCCAATACGTTCATGGCCGCAGAGGTCGGTAACAAACTGTACCAGAAATACAAAGGCATCAAAGGCGTAGACGTCTGGGATAGTTACGCCAAGCAGTTCGGCCTGGGGGTATCCACTGAAAGCGGACTTCCCGGTGAAAGCAAAGGCGTTATTGATTATTATCATGAAGCCGAAACCGCGAGCTCGCAGTCCGCGCTTATCCGGGCTTCCTTCGGGCAGCAGGCTAAGTATACGACGTTGCAGTTGGCGCAGTACGCAGTTATGCTGGGCAATAAGGGCAAACGGATGCAACCACAGTTCGTCAACAAAATCGTGGATCAGAACGGTAACACCGTGCAGAGTTTAATGCCAAAAGTACTGAATACCGTATCGTTCCCGAAAGAATATTGGGATGAAATTTACAATGGCATGAGCAGAGTTTCCGTGCAGGGCTTTGATGGTTTCAAATACAACTTCCTTCGCAAAACGGGGACATCCGAGCAGGATGTCGGTGATCGGAAAAAGGTCGAGAACTCTGTGTTTATTGCCCTAGCACCTGCTGAAGATCCCGTGCTGGCCGTGGCGGTCGTCGTACCAGACGGCGGCTTTGGCGCTTTCGGTGCAGCTCCGATCGCACGGAAGATCTTCGATGCTTATGACCGCTATATCGGGCTGGACGGTAAACCGCATCCATAACATCCTGCAACAAAGAAGGCTATAGGCTATATCGACCAGAGAAGAGCTTATTGAATTAATGGATATCGTTAAGGCTTTTCAGCATGCTGGAGAATAAAGGGTTTCCCAACCAGGTTGGTAGTTTGTTATGATGTAGAAGATCGCAAAAAAAAGTTGTAGGGATGTGAGAGAGTAATCATGTTAAATCCAATAGCAATTTCATTAGGTCCTATTCAGGTGCATTGGTATGGGATTATTATTGGTTTAGGTGCTTTACTTGGATTAATGTTGGCAATAAGGGAAGGAAAACGGTTCGGTATCTCACCTGATTTTTTTATGGACTTACTTTTAATTGGTGTACCTTCTGCATTAATTGGCGCAAGAGCATACTACGTAGCGTTTGAATGGAGCAATTATAAAAATCACCCCAGTGAAATTATTGCAATTTGGCATGGTGGTATAGCCATTTACGGTGCATTAATTGGTGCTATTATAGCTGCTGTTATTTATACAAGAAGGAAAGGGTACGACTTTTGGCGAATTGCCGATTTTTGCGCGCCTGGTCTCATAACCGGCCAGATGATTGGGCGCTGGGGAAATTTCATGAACCAAGAAGCCCATGGAGGGTCGGTTTCGGAGAGCTTTTTGAGAGATACGTTACATCTCCCAAACTTCATCGTAAACCAAATGTTCATTGACGGTCAGTATTACCACCCGACATTCTTATATGAATCCTTATGGAGCTTCACTGGCCTCTTAGTGCTTCTATGGATTCGCCGGAGATCATTCCTTCGGACTGGGGAGCTTTTTATGAGTTATTTCATATGGTACTCGCTTGGTCGGTTTTATGTAGAAGGCGTGCGCACAGACAGTCTTGTATTTGAAGGTCCTCCGTGGTTAGCATCGTTACTGAAGGGGTTATGGAGTCCCATGAGTTCCTTCGGTTGGGGAGCGATGGAGGCAGGCAAGAATATTCGGATTTCTCAGTTGCTTGCGATAATGATTATTTTAGCGGCAGTTGCATTCATAATTGTTCGTAGAAAACAAAAAAAATCCATACCGTATAGTTCTCCTGTTGAGACCAAAAACTCGGTTGGTACTGCACTTCGAGGGCAGCATCCGCAAGAAAATTAATATTAACTCCTGTCATATCTTTTGGCAGGAGTTTTCTTTTCTTTTTCTTAGGTTAGTGGATATTTAGGCTGCGGCCTAGAAGTACTGAGTTACTCCCTCTGTTCAAAGCATAATCGAATTCATAAGCTTAACTTTGACATGCACGTCAATTCATGGATCTCGTCGACGGCAAGATCTTTGCGATACCAGACTTTGTTCAAGTAGTAAATATCAACACATCGTTTCTTGGCCACCTTAAGGCTTTTCGTAATTTCGTCAAATAAGCTTTTCACGAGCAGCTTATCCATTTCTTTCCGTTCAAATGGCTTTTTTACTCACGGAGTAAACGGCGTCCAAGCTGATATTTAAAATGAAAATACGTTCTCCGATTATGGGGAGAAAACCACGCCGTCCCCTCTAACCATTCCACGCCAGCCCGGACCTCGAATAGAAGATGCATACCAACAATTGGAAGGTGAGCATTGAGGAAGCTGGTCCTCTTATTTGGCCCAATGGCAGTCGGCAAAATGACCGTAGGACACCAGCTGGAGCGTTCACAGAACTGAAGCTGTTCCATAATCATATGACAATCGAGCTTCTGTGCTCGCTACTGTAGAGAAACACCGGCTGAACTCAAGTCGATGGCGAGCTTGTGCATGAGCGCTACTTGAATATTAACAACACCGACTCACGTCGAAGGAAGTCGCGACTCAGATTAAGGCCCATTTTCAGCCTAGAGCATGAGTCATCAAACCAAACTTCATATCTTTGCATGTTCGCGGGTGTTAGTCGTAGTGGGTATTATCGGTGGCTTAGCGCAGAGGAGACACGTCAAGAGCGGGAGCTTTCCGATCAGCAAGATCTGGAACTGCTACGCAAACACTTTCATGCGCTAAATCGAAAAGCTGACGCTCTTGTGCTCAAGATGCATTTCAAACACGAAGATCATGTAATTATGAACCATAAGAAGATAAGGCGACTGATGAAGAAAGGCCAGTTGGTAGCAGAGATCCGGCAAGCGGACCCCTATCGAAAAGCGGCAAAGGCTACGCAGGAACATCGAACCTGTCCGAACCTGCTTAAGCGTCAAACAAATTCTTGTTCCGCAACAAAGTTTACAAACCGCGTTAACCTCAAAAAACGTTTAATGAAGTGAGTCCGGCTCAATAGCCGGGCTCTTCTTTTTTCAAAATTTTCTTGATTTAATGTTTTATTTCATGCATCTAACGCTGCTGGGAAGGCGATTGCCAGATTGTTTTAGAAAATTAGCAGCATTGCATATTGGAAGAGCAGGCAGCAAGCAGAGATACCAACAATACCAACAAAATAGTACAAGAAGCAATGGTCAAAAGCCGATAATCCGTCTTTTCTCCTTTACAATAACTTAACCTGGTTAAAACACCTGAATAATATTAAGCAAGTAGACTAAATAAGTCCGAAAAACAGGTGGGATAGGGAAGGGGAAATTAAAAAATGAAGAAAAGCGTGGTTTTACTGATGACTCTACTTGTTGCTTTTAGCCTGGCAGCTTGCGGGAAAAGCAACAACCAAGGGAACGAGTCGTCCACAAACAACTCGACTTCCAACAGTACAGCAGCAACAGCGAATTCATCGAATACCGGGGATCTAACAGGCACATTATTGGCATCAGGTTCTACAGCTCTTCAACCATTGGTAGATCAAGTATCGAAAAAATTTCTTGAGAAAAATCCAGCTGTATCCCTTCAAGTTCAAGGTGGCGGTAGCGGTACTGGTTTAACACAAGTATCCGAAGGGCAGTCCCAAATCGGCAACTCCGATGTTTTTGCTGAAGAAAAGCTGGAGGCAGATAAAGCGAAGGAACTCGTCGATCATCAAGTAGCAGTCGTTGCAATGGCCACAGTCGTGAATCCAAAAATAAACGTAGATAACCTGACCAAACAGCAATTGGTCGATATTTTCTCGGGTAAGATTACGAACTGGAAAGATCTTGGAGCTGATGATCAAGCGATTACCATCGTTAATCGTCCTTCAAGCTCCGGAACACGCGCCACATTCGAAAAGTATGCGCTTGGTACAAAAGTCGAGGACATCAGAGGATCCATCCAAGAAGATTCATCGGGTACTGTCAAGAAACTCATTTCAGAAACACCTGGAGCAATTGGATATCTTGCACTTTCTTATTTGGATGATTCCATTAAGACAGTCAAATACGAAGGTGTCGAAGCAAAGGAAGACAACATCGTGGATGGAAGTTATCCAGTATGGGCTTATGAGCATATGTATACCAAAGGTGAGCCAGATGCAGCTGGAAAAGCTTTTTTGGACTACATGATGAGTGATGAAGTTCAAAACGGCGACGTTGTCGACTTAGGCTATATCCCGGCTAATAAAATGAAGGTAAAACGTGATGCTGCAGGAAATATCTCGAAATAATAATTCTGGAGAGGCGATGTTCGTCTCTCTTTTTTTGATGCCGTACAAGGTATCCTTATAGATACCGGAGCCCAAACCAGATCTTTCTATATCTCTCAACCGCGGCTAATTCACCATCGAACGCTTGCTGCAAGGCATCCATGTACGAGTTCACGATAGGATTTTCTTCGTTCATTGACCCTGTGACTTCATGACCGGTTAGGTCCTTGTACATTTACCTAATCATACGATTATGACTCCGTTCATCGTCTCGTATAGAGGCGATGATGGCAGCTTGCTGTGCCAAGCGTTGAAGGCACATACCAAGCTGCCGCTTCATTATCTGCGGTATTAAACGCAACGCCATAAAACGTTTTCAACGTTATTACGGGCAGCAGCGACTGAATTCCGGGGCGGATAGATAGAGAAGTGTTTAACCTTCAGTACGATTTGAGATGGATCGCTTATTTCACAATTTACTGATAGACAATTGATGACAATTAATTGGACAGCTGTAAATGAAAACCCGTGACTCCAAAGAATCACGGGTTTTCATTTGAGGGACATCATCTGCACAGAAAATGGGCAAAATTGGGCGCAATCTCCCAACATACTTCTAGACACACAGTGCGGGCTTGAACATCTGGTTCTTAAAGACAAGAAGATGCACATTCTTCGCAAGCTTGCATGCATCCTAAGCATGCGTCTATGCAAAGCCCGGCGATCTGCTAACGTCGGGCTTATATTATTTGGATTATGGATCTCTGAGTGAGGACAAATAATAAAACAAAACCTGATGCCCTCATTAATTTTTTTCTGAGTACTAATTTCTTACGACCACGTTCTAGGATAGAGCCTAGTGTTCATATTGCGCAAAAGCAGATTGTTATACTTAGCAGCATGCTTCTGTTCATCCAAGATGATGCCGTACAAGGTATCCTTATAGATACCGTTCGGAAGCCCAAACCAGATCTTTCTATATTTCTCAACCGCCGCCAATTCGCCATCGAACGCTTTCTGCAAGCCTTCCATGTACGAGTTCACAATAGGATTTTCTTCGTTCAATGTCCCAGTGACTTCATAGCCGGTTAAGTCCTTGTACATTTGCCTAAACATGCGATTATGCCCTCGTTCATCGTCTCTTATCGAGGCGATGATGGCTGCTTGCTGTGCATTCGGAGCCATCTTGATCAACTGATCATAAAACAGTTCGTCACTTCGTTCTCCTTGTACAGACTCCTTAATCAGTTCAGTTGCTTGCTGGGGGGTGGTGAGCCAGACGGGAACAAGAGAAGGAGCTCTCCAATAAGGATTCACATAATTCATAACTTTCCTCCAAGGTCAGCAGATAGTAGGCACATGCCATCATATTCACTACACCTCAAAAGGTGAGAATAATCGAATAGTTAATGAGCAAAATATGGCTACACTGTTTACGGAGGGATCATCCGATGTCAGAGCATATTCTAATCTTGATTCGAAGTATTGCCGCTTTTGTGCTTCTATTGATTATTACAAGACTAATCGGAAAACAAACATTGTCGAATATGAATATTCATGAATTCGTTACCGCTATCATTCTAGGCGCCATATCTGCGAACTTGGCCTTTAATGATAAGATAAATACATCCCATCTACTGATCTCCTTATGCGTGTTTACGGTTACCTCCTGGCTTATTTCATTTGTAACCTTAAAGAGCCGTAAGAGCGAACGGTGGTTATTTGGCAAACCATGCGTACTGATTGAAGATGGGAAGCTGCTAGAGGAGAATATGAAGAAGAACAAGTACACGTTGGATTCTCTAAATGAGATGCTTCGTGAAAAAGATATTTTCGATATCGCCGAAGTCCAATACGCACTCCTTGAGGTTAACGGCAAACTCTCGGTGCAAAAGAAGAAAGAGTATCGGAATTTCACTTTGAAGGATTTTCAGTCACTATCCAAAATTGAACAGAAAACGCAACCCAAAAAGCCATCAGAAACATCACCTGCGATGAAATCAAAGTATCCGATTGAACTCATTATGGAGGGCAAGCTGATTCCCGAAAATTTGCGCATAGCCGAAATGGAGCCACATGCAATTGAGGAGGTCGTCTGTAACACTGGTTATACAATAAGTGATGTCTTTTACGCTGTGAGAGGTACGGATGGCAAGTTTTATTTTGATTTCTATGAGGATCGATTAAGTAAACCGATGGATCTGTAGAATAGATCATAAACTGCTGAGCATCAATTGAAACAATGAAGCGTGACGCTGTTCGTCATGCATAGCGTGAGTAAAATGCATTTCAATCGGGCGATCGGTTGCTCTATATGCAACATCTTGGTAGAACGCTGCCGTTTCTAATTCATGGTTAATTGCGGTTCTGACACCATCTCGGAATGATATTGGCAACTCACCGGCTGGGATCTGCGGTTGTTGTCCGCCTAGGTTGCTTAAAATCGTGCTAAACCAACGATAATGCTTGGCTTCGTCCCTTTGAATACGTAAAATCGTCTGCCGGTCCTGTTCATTAGGCGCTAATTCAGCTAACCTTTGATAAAACTGATAGGCATGAACTTCGCCGATAATGGCTCTGGAAATATCAGGGATAAGAAACATATTGGTGAATGCCATCCCGCCTTGCATACCCATTTGTCCCCCCATTGCCCTTAATCCTACTTGATAACCCATTTGATACACCAACCTCTCCTCCAAATAGTTAAGTACACCTTAGCGTATGACGTGCCGTAGTTTTTTGAGCCTGGAAGGGATTTCCCTTTACCCAAAATTCTTCTCAAGATAACCGAAATTGGGATCGTAAATTGAACACGCACTAGGGAATGTAGATCTAAGCAGCCCACACTTTGATGTTTAGGAGGTGTGGGCTGCTTAGCGTTTTCGGATTTCTATTCAAGTTCATATTGAGACATAAGTATGCAAAAATAAGCTCCACACAGACACATAGGCTTACAGGAGGGAGCAGCGGCAAAGCGGTTGAAATTAAACTCGTAAATCGTGGTTTAATGGTCCCTAGTAAACAATCGATAAAGATTATAAGAAGGAGGATTTTAAAAGAATCTTAATAATTATTTGATACTCTTATCTTCGCATTACAAATAGATATTAAAGGAGAGAAACCATGAGAAAGAAACTTATATTTTTAGTTACATCCCTGGTAGCAACCGTTGTCGTGCTAAGTGCATGTGGTTCTACCGCGAACCAGAGCAATTCAGTGAACCAAAGCAGTTCAAAGAACCAGAGTACCGCAGAGAATCAGAGCACTGCAGTGAACCAGAGCAGTTCAGTGAACCAGAGCAGTTCAGCTACGTCTACGACTAAGCAGACATCAACAGCACCATCAAAGTCGGCATCTTCGACTTCTGCTGGACAAACCGTCGAAATCAAATTGATGGCAAAGGATTTCGAGTATGATCAAAAAGAAATTCACGTAAAAAAAGGCGACAAAGTAAAAATTACACTGAAAAGTGATGACGGAGGTCATGGCTTTACCATTCCGGCTTATAAAGTGACCATTAACGGGAATGGTAGCGCCGTATTTACTGCAGACAAAGCGGGCAAGTTCGAGTACCATTGTTCCGTATTTTGTGGGTCCGGTCATCAGAAGATGGCAGGAACATTGATTGTAGTATAAAATGTAAGCTGCTGCATAAGCAAAGCCGTAGTTCCGTATTATTAGATCAACAAGAATGTAATGTTTTTAATCCTTTTAATAAAATTAATGTTCAGTTTTTAGTCCTTAGACAACTGTCGGAGGAACAGAATATAGATACATGAAAATCCGTGATTTTTCGCGGATTTTTTATTTTATATTACCGGGTCCAATATTAAATTTTCAGAATCCTCCAAATGATGAGAAGATGATACATTTGACGTAAAAATAGAAATCAATTATATTCACAATATACCCATACAGGTATATGTATTTTACTTTAGGAATCTTTTTAAAAAGTCAACCAGCAACAAAACGCTGACTGTTGCGGAATTGTCGGATGCATGTCTTCATGAGATTGCAAGAAAATAAAGTAACTGAAATGATGAGAGAACTTAATTGTATAGCCTTTTTCGCTAAGGAAGAGAATAGGAGGTTAAAGTGAGTGGCATTGATTGAGGTGACAGACCGGGATTTTGTAGAGAAGGTAATGCGTACTAAAGTACTTGTTCTTGTTGGTTTTTATACGGATTGTTGTTGCGGGATGACCGATTCGGTGCTGCGGGAGCTTAACAGGAACTTGGGAGACAATGTCATGATTGCGAAGCTTAATGTGGACGAAAATCCTGAAACGGTGTCTAACCAAGAAGTCATTAGCGTTCCGACTATGAAGCTATTCAAAGAGGGTAGCTTAGTTGCGATGATGATCGGGCTGCATGCTAAGAATGATTTAGAAAAAATCATAAAAGAATATATGTAACTTATCTTTAGGGAGGGCGTTCCCCAGCTAGTTGTCCAATCATACCTTCATGATCATCATAGAATACAATATGTCCGCTTTTTATAGTATAGGGGGGGAATTAATGCCTAATTTCGCGTATATAGCGCAATCGAATAGCAAAATTGCCATCGTGGATGTAGATACCCATGTTGTTGTTTCTACGATTGTTATTGGATTTAACACCAATTGGATTGCACTTACTCCGGATGTTAAGATGGCATATCTGGCAAACCAAATGAACAGTACCGTCGCAGTGCTTGATTTAACGAGCGAAATGATAGTCGAAGTTATTTATCTTGGGATAACGGATAACCAATCAAACCAACCCAAACAGATTATCGTTCACCCTACCAACGGGCTCGCTTATGTAGCGAACACCAGTGGTACGATTTCTATCATTGATACGGCTGTACAGACATTACTTTCAACCGTAAAAGTAGCTTCAACTTTATCCGTCATGGTGCTGTCTCCGGATACGAATTACCTTTACATTGACACTGGACCGGAAGTTGCCGTTTTCAGTACGATCATGAATACGGTAATAGACACGATACTTCTTCCGTCGCCATTGCAAGCCGGAGATCTTGCGCTGACTCCGGATGGCAGTTTGGTCTTTGCTGCTTCTCCTGGAACGATCCCTACACCCGATAATAGAGTTGTATTCCTCAGCACGATTACGCGTGCCGCAATTGCGACGGTTACAGTGGGTACTAGACCTGTAAAGGTCGACGTGAACTCTCTAGGTACTCAAGTGTATGTCGTGAATCAAGACAGTCACAATGTATCCGTAATTGATATCGCATCCAATACCGTAGTGATTACGATTCCAATCTCCGGCACTTTAGCTGCTGTCCAAGCCCTTACACCGGATGGAAGTCGAGACTATGTTTCAAGTCCTTCTCTCGGACGTCTGATTGCAATAGACACAACAACATCTTCTCCCTCTGATGTATTTATCGGCGGTGCACCAACAAGACTTGCGGTTACATCAGATGGCTCTAAATTACTTGCAACGGTTGCCGGTACGTTCATCGCAGTCATCAATACACAAACAAACACCCTCATCACGCAAATCGGCTTGGATGCAAGCGCAACCTTCATTACCCTCGCTCCGCAGATCTCTCCGGTACAACAACGGGTTCAAACGACCGGCATCATCATGAATATGGAAGATGACGTGTGTATGGCTAAGTCCGTTTCTGTTAACGTGTTGAATGAAAGTTATTTAAACAACGCCATTATCGAAATTATTGGATTTGCTATTCCGAGCACGGCGGGACCCAAAATCACAATCGCGCATTATCTGTATTTATTGCCTCCGAATACAGCAGATATGAAGAAGGTGACTGTATTGGATGCAGGTGCTTACGAAATCCAAATTAAAGTATCCACGCTATATCTTGAAGATGTTGTTCTTTCACTAAACGGGCTTGATAGTGAAGGGAACGTCATACCGGAACAAAAAGAGCTTCAAGCGGATCTTACTGTAATACGCGGGTTATCGTACTCTCCTTAAGAGACTGCAGAACAGCAAAAAACAATGTGGTGTCGGAGAATTGAAAAAATATTAAGACCAGGATTTAACATCAAGAAACGGCAGCCAGCATTGGCCAATGTCATTAAGTTAACTCAATGACATTGACCGAGAATAGAAATGGAATCCAAAATGGCATGAGGGAAACCCCTGTGCCGTTTGTTTTTTTGGTGCAGTCTGAAAAAAGTGTACAGCAAACAAGCGGATAGACAATCCGCTTAAAAAATGTTCATTCGAACCGATTTATGCTACTCTGTAGACGAAGCTTACAGATGATTTATAGCGTGTTTTGCGCGTATTCTGCTGCCCTGGTCGAATCGGGCGAATCGGCAAAACGTTTCTTCGAATCAGTGCTTCAACATCAGACGGGGGTTCATCGTCTCTTGAGCGCAGGAAATGTCTACAAACATGAAC
>NZ_QTTN01000003.1 GCF_003386535.1 Paenibacillus taihuensis | reverse complement strand
CATCCTGAAGCGATCTTCCATTCTGACCAAGGTATGCACTACACACATCCTAAAATCCGCCTCCTCGTTGCAGAGGCTGGATTTAAACAATCCATGTCTCGGAAAGGAAACTGCTGGGATAATGCCTCTATGGAATCATTCTTCGGTCACATGAAAGACGAACTTGAGTACAAAGACTGTCAATCCCTTGCGGAACTACGCGTACGGGTTAATGAGTATATGACGTCTTACAATTCTGAACGCTTCCAATGGACATTAAAAAAGATGACTCCTGATGAGTACAGGAGCCATCTGCTAGCTGCTTAATACGGAAATGCCTTTTTTATAAACTGTCTACTTTGTGGGTCACAGTTCACGGGTCCTTGGCTCTTATAGATTCACATCCATTTATTGCCGGAGCTTTGCCAATTCGGCATTCACGTTCCTCTTAAGCTGATTGAACAATTCCTGCGGAGTCCCTTTGCCATTAATCGCGAGATCCTGTATTCGAAACGTTTCGTTCCACAAGAAGGCTTCAACCGGTGAAACCGGTCTCGTGTACGCCTTCGGCATTTGATCCAAGAACACCTTGAGGTTAGGGTTCCCTTCCAAATGAAGCTCTTTATTCGCAGCAGGCATCGCGGTAATATCATTGCTTTCCGTTTGTCGCCGTGCCCACTGCAAGACGCCTTCTTTGCTTGTGACGAATTTGATAAATGCCCAAGCTTCCTTCTCATGCTTTGCGCCTTTCGGAATGACGAAGGACCAGCCCCCCGCCCACGTCGAGGGCTTCTGGCCGCTCGGTGCCGGCATCGGAGCGACGCCCCATTCGAATTTGGTCGTATATTTTCTTAGGTCGTTCAAGAGCCAGTTGCCATCGTATACAAATCCAACCTTGCCCGTCATGAAAGCATTCATACCGGATTGTCCCGTTAAGTTCATGAAGCTGTCCAAGGACTGCATATTGTACGTCTTCGCATACCAGGTCATCCATTCCAAAGCCTGGATGAGCTTCGGATCGTTAGGCACGAGCTCCCCGTCTTTCTCCCATTGACCGCCCCAATTCCAGCCCTGCGTGTACAGAAACCCTTGATTCAACCACGGAATAAATCCAACCTGCGAATAACTGCCGTTGGCATTCTTCTTGAACATCTTGGCGGCCATTGCGTCGAGCTCTTCTATCGTTGCCGGCGGCTTGTCCGGATCAAGACCCGCTTCTTTCATTAATGTTTTATTGTAATACATCCCCCGGGTATCCGTCCCCCATGGCAGTGCGTATACCCCGTTCTTGTATTGGACTTCTTTCCAGGTCGCTTCGTAATAATCGCTAGGGTTAATCTGGGAAGCTTCCACATAGCCCGTCAGATCCGTTAGCGCTCCTTTGTCAGCCCAGGAGCTGATCAGGAACCGGTCGAACAAAGCGACATCAGGCGGATCGTAGGCTGCAATGGCAGTGAGCAGCTTATCTGAAGCCTGCGTGTTTCCCGTCGTGCCTACGAATGTCATATTGACCTTTATGCCCGGATACTTCTTCTCGAACGGAATAACGACATTCGTCATGAAGTCCTTCTTGTATTCGCCTCCGAACGCGAACCAGAAGTCGATCGTCACCGGATTCGCCTCAGCGTTCCCGCTCTCCAGGCTTTCTGCGGAGCTAACGCCTCCAGAAGTCTTCAAGGGCTTGTCGGTACAACCGCCAAGTAAAGGCCAAACAAGCAGGAAAACGATAAGAAAGCGAGAGCTTAATCTCACCTCCATGCTGCGGACCTCCTTTAATATTCTTTAATCCTTCAGAGGAATGGACATGGTGACGCAAGTTCCTATGCCCGCTTCGCTCTCCAGCGTCAAACCGTATTCCGTCCCGTAAGTCAGCTTGATCTGAGCATTGATATTCCGAAGTGCGAAATTTTCACTGATATCCGTCTGCTCCAGCGTGCTTCTGATCCTCTCAAGATCATCCGCCTTAATACCCACTCCGTTATCTCTGACCGTGAATACGAGGCGCGATTCGACCTTCTTCCAGGAAATATGCATCTCGCCGGTTCCGGTCAAATTCTCGATGCCGTGGTAAATTGCATTTTCGACAAGCGGCTGGAACAGAAACTTTAACACCTTGTTTTGTCGCACGGACGGGTCCACCGTAACGTCGACCGTAAATTTGTCTTCGTATCTCGCCTTCTGAATCGATAAGTAGCTCTCTACCAGCTCGACAGCTTCATCAACCGTTACAAACTCTCTGCCGTCACTTAAGCTTAACCGCAAATATTTCGATAAACCGAAAATCATGGTGCTGATTGTATCGATCTTGTAAATGCGCGAAATCCAGTGGATCGAATCCAATGTGTTGTATATGAAATGGGCATTGATTTGCGACGCAAGCATCTTTAACTGCGTTTCTTTCTTCAAAATCCGCTGAACGTACAATTCATCGATGAGCTGCTTGATCCGGTACAGCATCACATTGAAGCTATCGAATAATACTCCGAACTCATCGCTTCGCCGATTAGGGATCTTCGCCTCGAAATCCCCTTCCCGTGCTTTCTTCATATAGTACAGCAGCGTGTAAACGGGCTTGTGAACGAAGCGTCCCGCAATATAGGTCAAGATGATTGCCACTACGACAAATATGAGCGCCAGATAGAGGGTGTACGTCTTGATCTGCATCGTATCCTTAAACAGATTCTTCATCGGTACCATCCCGACCAAGATCCAATCGGTCCCCTCCATCTCCCGGTATACGACGAGTTCATCCTTTCCAAGAATATGTGCTTTGTCAGTTCCTTGAGGCGCATCAGGCAGCGACAGCTCGGACATCTCCCTGGGCAGCGCTTTCTCCGGATCATTAGCGATGATTTCGCCGGATCGTTTCATGATGAAGGTATTGCCCGAAGTACTGAAATCAATTTCGCGTAAAATATTTTGAAGCTCTTTCGGATAGATTTCATAGAGCAGAACGCCGATGATTTCGCCTCGTCCTTGAAGGTCCTTAAGCGCTCTTCCGAAGGCATAAACCGGATTGTTCTCATACGTCGGGCTATTGATCGGCATGAAGGAATACCCGATGCCGAACCTGACCACCTTCCCGTCAGCCGCTATAATTTGACGGCACCACTCCTGCTGGAATAACGCCGGATCCGCTGCAGGCAGTACGGAAAACCCTGTTGACGTAATGACGGAATACCGGTATGACGTATCATATTTGCCGATAATATTGATGCTGACCGTATCGTTCTTGGAGTTGACCATATTCGTGATGAAATTCGATATCGTACCCGTATTTTTGACGCGATCGTAATAATCGGAGAAATTGCCGATGATCCCCTTCTGCAGCTCTTGGTAACCGAGGATGACCTGCGAACGGTTATCGTACTCATCGAGTATCATCTGCAGCCGCTTCTCCGTCTGCTCGATCGTCTGCAGCGCCATGGCCCCGGCATTGGATTGAATGACGGAGGTCGATTTCGTGAACGAGAGAAATCCCATTACAGCGACGGTGAAAGTCATCGAGACGAAGTACAGCACAAACACCTTAACGCCGATTGAATTCCAAAATACTTCGCGCTGCAAAAATCTCATGATCACTCAGCCCCATTGTTATTCCGGCTATATACTATCCCGGTATTGCGTAGGTGTCAGACCTACGAGCTCTTTGAACGTTTTGACAAAATGGCGAAAATCGCTATAGCCGACCTCATCTGCGATTTCGTAGATTTTCTTCGTTGTGCCTTTCAGGAGCTGCTTTGCTTTCGAAATGCGTAATCCCGCCACATAGCGAACGAACGTCTCGCCCATCTCTTCATGGAACAATCGGCTGAAGTAGGAAGCATTCACATAGAGGTGATTCGATACATCCTGCAAAGTGATTTGGCGAGTAAAATGTTGCCCGATATACTCGAGACCCAGCTCAACGAGCCTGCTGCGGCTGGCCGTTTCCCTTATTCTGGAGCTCCACTTCGTTAACTCCGACGCAAGCTGACTGCTTAGATCCTCCAGCTGGAAGCTCGAAGGAAGCAGTTCCGTAAGTGTGCTCCGTTCAACCGTCTCCTCTTTATGGAGACAGCCTTTGAGTTTATAGAACAGATTGGCGAGCAGTATCCGAAGAGCCTGGACGATATGCAAAGGAGCAAATTTCGGAGCGATTTCCTCGATATGCTGCTGCAGTTCCCTTGCTGTTTGTCTGATTAACTCGCTGTCCCCGGTCTTAATGGCATGCGTGACCCGGTTGTCCCACTCCGGACTCGGGCACACCGTGGGAATATCGCTTGCAGCCGGATACGGCGGAAGCTGCTGCCCGTCATAGAGCTTTCCTTTCCCCTTGAAGAACGAATAGCTGCATGCGTAAACAGCTTCGGTATACGCGCTTGCGAGCTTTTCCCATCCAATGGCCTGACTGAGTCCGATGCTGGCGGTCATATCCAATGCTCGTCTGCTCTCTTCCAGCACTTCTATCAGGATCGAAGAAACGACAGTCTTATTGTCGAAGCCCACGGTGTGTTCAGGCAAGAACACGAGCGCAGCATCTCCATCTTCATCGCTTAATTTGCAGAAGAAGGAACGATACCCCTTCTCCTGAAACCGTTTCTCGGCGATGACTCCAATCGCGTGCAGCATCGCGCTTCTGCCGCTTCGCGCTTCGCCTTTATAGCCCCAGTCGAATACGCGAATGACAGCAACCTGCATCTCATCCGAATTCAAGGGCAGCTGCAGTGCCCGCCGAATCGTCTCCGCGTCACGGACATTCGATTCGCTTTCACCCCGCAATAATTGCTCGAGGTACCTCTGCCTGGCCAGCGGAATGCTCTCGCGAATCTGTCCTTGCATCTCCTCGATGATGCTGACCCGCTTCTGATCGTTATCCAGATCTTCTACGCAATGATGCACGATCTCGAGCAGCTCGCGTTCCTCGATCGGCTTCAGCACATAACCGTATGCACCGCACTTGACCGCTTTCTGGGCGTAAGAGAAGTCGCTATATCCGCTGATAATAATCACTTTCGTATGCAGCTTCTGTTTATTTATGTATTCAAGCAGAGTTAAGCCGTCCATGCCAGGCATCTTGATATCCGTGATCACAATATCCGGCCTGCTTCTCGAAAGCCATGTAAACGCTTCCTCTCCGTTCTGTGCTTCACCCCAAAGCTCAACCCCGTGTGCCTGCCAATCGATGGTTTGCTTCAGCCCTTGCCGAACCCATTTTTCGTCGTCAACGATAAGCATAGAGTACATGAGCTTCCTCCTTTGGTAATGAAAGAAACCGGAAACCGTCAGCTAAAACTTAAAACTTTTAAATTTTTATTTTCATTATAGTATTAATCCCATGAAAAATTTGTCGAAAAAGATAAATCCGAGAAGCACCATTTCTACTTTTTTTGCCATGCTCTCCGGCGCTCTCTGGCGCTCTCCGAGCAACCGCACAACAATCGATGTGCGGTTTTTTTGGTCTGTTCATGGATAGGAGCCGTAATTTTACCCCAATTTATATGGAGGAATCGTAAATTAGAATTGACCAAGTTTGGAAACCGGTCAACTCCAGAAACGATGCGCGTTTGCTGCTTGTACAATAAGGTTTCATTTTCCACTCGCACCCAGTTAATTACCTCCCATTTCCCCCATATAGATGGTAAATTTCTTCTTTTTTACAGGAACCGTACAATATCTTAAACACACCTTAATAGACTGGTTGCTATTATAGTTCCATACCCATTTGAAAGGAGTTTTACTAAAAAATGTCTTCTATTCGGCAGAAAATGTCGCGGGCAGCAATCGCTGCTTCCCTACTATCCGGCTTCCTGACAACAGCGTACATGACAACACCTGTTCATGCATTAGCTTCGCCTGCTGCACTAGAACGTTCCTTTACAATTACGAACGGCGTTATCAATTCGTGGGGCGGGGTCAATGCCAGCGCTGTCGTTACTCCTACTTCTACAGCACATGCCGGTGATGAAACGGTTATTTTCGAACTATTCGATGGCACTGTTCCTGTCGGTATCGCTGCAGTCACGAAGAATATTACGGGCAGCGAGAAAATCACAGCCCACTTCAATAAAACAGGCAGCAACTTTTCCGTAAAAGTGTTCGTAGTCGACTCCTACAGCGGCTCTTTGACAGAAGTGGGAACGAACCTTGCGGATCCGGCGACGATTGCAATCGGCGGTGCATCAACGCTGAAGCTGCGTATTATGGAAACGACTGATGTCCATACGAACTTCATGAACTACGATTATTACAAGAGCGCGCCTGCGGATAACGTCGGTCTTGTGAAGACGGCTACACTCGTGAAGCAAGCCCGCTCCGAAGTGAAGAACGCCGTTCTTGTCGATAACGGCGACCTTCTCCAAGGAACACCGCTAGGTACGTACATGGCTAAGGTTGCTCCGCTTCAAGACGGACAAGTGCATCCTGCCTATAAAGCCATGGATTTGATGGGCTATGATATCGCAACCTTCGGCAATCATGAATTCAATTATGGACTGGATTATTTGGACGAGGCGATTGATGACGCGCAGTTCCCTTATGTCAATGCCAACGTCTATGTAGACGATCATGATAACAATCCGGACAACGACGTTAACAAGTTCAAGCCTTACCAAATTATCGAGAAGCAAGTAACGGACGAGAATGACCAGATGCAAACGGTAAAAATCGGTTTCCTCGGACTCGTTACTCCGCAAATCATGGATTGGGACAAAGCAAACCTGGACGGCAAAGTCATTACGAAGGATATCGTGGACACGGCCAAGAAGTTCGTTCCGCAAATGCGCGCTGAAGGCGCGGATATCGTCGTCGCTCTGACTCACTCCGGCTTCAACGGTTCGGCTGTGGCAGGCAAAGGCGCGGAAGATGCGGTCTATCCGTTAAGCCAAGTTGAAGGCATCGATGCGATTACATTCTCGCATACGCACAAGGTATTCCCTGCAGCGAGCGTGACCGCACTTGACCCGCTCTTCAAGGATGCAAGCGGCAACCCGCTTCCGGGCGTCGATAACGCGAAGGGTACCATTAACGGCGTTGCAGCTGTACAAGCTGGCTACGGCGGTGCGAATCTCGGTATCATCGACCTGACGCTGAACAAAACCAACGGCAAGTGGGCCGTTACAAACTCGCAAGCCTCGAACAAATATATCTATGACAACGTACTGAAGAAATCGCTGGTCGATTCAGATCCGGCAATCGTCGAAGCCATTAAAGCAGAACACGAGGCGACGATCGATTATGCGAATGGAGCAATCGGTCAAACCTCGGCTCCTATTTACAGCTACTTCGCGCTTGTACAGGACGACCCATCGGTTCAGATCGTAACGAAAGCGCAGGAATGGTTCGTCAAGAATCAGTTAGCGGCGAACAATTCGCCGGACAAGAACCTACCGATTCTATCGGTTGGCGCGCCGTTCAAAGCCGGACGCAACGGCATCACCGATTACACAAACATCGAAACAGGCGATCTGGCTATCAAAAACGCAAGCGACTTGTATCTGTACGACAACACGCTGAAGGCGATTAAAGTAAAGGGCTCCGTCATTAAAGAATGGCTGGAAATGTCCGCAGGCATGTTCAATCAGATCGATCCAACCAAAACAGATGAGCAATCGCTGCTCAATTCCAAATTCTCGGTCTTTAACTTCGACGTGATCGACGGTGTAACGTATCAAATCGACGTCACGCAGCCTGCGAAATACACGCCGGACGGCAAGGTTGACAACACGGCGGCGAACCGGATCATCAATCTTCAATACAACGGCCAGCCGATCGATCCGAATCAAGACTTTATCGTGGTCAGCAACAATTACCGCGTCAGCGGCGGCGGCAACTTCCCCAGCGTGAAAGGCTCGACGCTAGTGCTCGACTCGTCTGATGAGAACCGCCAAGTGCTGATGGACTATATCACGCAGCAAGGAACAATCAACCCGGCAGCCGATAACAACTGGTCGATCGCTCCAATCAACAACAACGTACAAGTAACGTTCACCACCGCGCCGGCGGCAGATAAGTACCTGTCCGCCAATCCGAAGATTACGTCCACCGGACGTACAGATCTCAATGAGTTTGGCATCTATAAATTAGATCTTAGCGGTGATGGATCGACGCCTGTCCCTAATAACAACGTGAAGGTACAGCTGCTTGGCATCAACGATTTCCATGGCCAGCTGGACTATTCCACGCTTGCCGGAACGAACGTTGTCGGCGGCGCAGCTTACTTGGCCACGTACCTGAAAGACTTTAAAGGCATCAACTCGGCGAATACGCTGCTCGTTCATAATGGCGACGCAGTCGGCGCAAGCTCGCCTGTCTCTTCGCTTGAGCGGGACAAGCCTACGCTCGATTTCCTGGAAATGATGGGCTTCAAAGTCGGAACTCTCGGCAACCACGAGTTTGACCAAGGCGTTCCGGCGCTTATGGCCCAACTGAACGGCGGTCCGGACCCTATTAATCCAAGTATCGTGTATTCCAAATCGAAGATCGATTACATCAATGCCAATGCTATCGATAAAGCAACGAACCAGCCTATCATTGCTCCATATGTGGTCGAAGAATTCGGCGGCGAGAAAATCGGCTTCGTCGGCGTCGTAACGATGCTGACTCCAAGCAAGGTTTCGCCTTCCGCGCTGGCGCCGGTTAACATTGTTGAGCAAGCACCGGTCGTCAACGCTGCCGTAGCAGAGTTGAAAGCACAAGGCGTTAAAGCCATTGTTGTCCTTGCCCATGATCCTGCAACGCAATCCGGCACGACGGTTACCGGCGAAGCTGCTGATCTGGCGAATGCGGTTGATGATGAAGTCGATGTTATTTTCGCCGGCGACAACCACGCGAAAGTAAACGGCGTCGTAGACAACAAGCTCGTGTTCCAAGCTTACTCGTACGGCACTGCTTTTGCGGACGTAGATCTTGAGATTGACCCCGCTACTCATGATATCGTGAAGAAAACAGCGAACATCGTGGACGTGAAGCAAGCCGGCGTTACGCCGGACGCAGCGGCGGCTGCACTTGTCCAAGCTGCTCTGGGCAGACACCCTGAGCTTTCTCAGCCTGTCGGCGCAACGACTGCCGTCATTGCGAAGGCTAACGCTTATACGGAGGAGAATGCACTGGGCAGCCTGATCGCCGATGCGATGAAGGATTCCATGCAATCCGACTTTGCCTTCATGAATCCGGGCGGCATTCGTGCCGACATCCCGCAAGGCCCTGTGCTCTATTCCGATCTGTTCCGTATTCAGCCGTTCGGCAACCAGCTCGTGAAGATGACGCTCACAGGCGCTCAGATCAAGACGCTGCTTCAGCAGCAATGGGGCGCTACTCCGGACCAGACGAAGACGCTTCAAATTTCCGGTCTGAAGTATACAGCTGATTTCAACAAGCCGATTGAAGAGCGCGTCGTTTCCTTGACGAAAGAAGACGGCACGCCGATCTCCGATACTGCAGAGTACACGGCTGTCGTGAATAACTTCATGGCTGCTGGCGGCGACAACTATACCATCCTCATTCAAGGCAAGAATCAAATTGCCGGAAGCACGGATATCGACGCCTTCTACAACTATGTACTGAAAACATTTAACCGCGGTACGATTACGGCCGCGACAAAGGGACGTATTACGAACATCCCGGCAACAGCTGCAATTTCAACACCGTAAACTAAAGGTCAGGCATATCCGGACTTCTCAAAGTCCGGGCTGCCTTAGCTGAAAGGAGCTTCAAGTTTGAGAACCTCAATTACGAATAAGGCGCTGACAATGTCGCTTGCTCTAACGCTGTCGCTCGGTTTGGCCGCCCCTTCCATTCCGTTCGCCGCGTTTTCCAGCGTTTCCGCAGCCGCCGTAAGTACGACGATCGATAATGTAACCAGTGTCACTGCCGGGTCGACCGTAAGCATTGGCGGCACGACTTCGGCATCCGAAGTCATTATCAAGGTAATGAATCCGGATGGCACCATCTTGTTCTTCGATATCGTCAAGGCATCGGAAGGCCGCTACTCCGCCTCGTTTACTGTACCGTCCGATGCAGCCGTAAACAGCAATTATCAAGTTATCGCCGGATCCGGCAGCGACGTTGCGACAAAGTCGTTTGCCGTAATAGCACCACCTTATTATCCTTCTCCGCCGGTGAGCACGCCCGATACGCCAACCAACCCGGCAGATTCCTCCATCATCCATTTTGAAGCTTCGGACATTCAAATTCCGTCTGCCGGAGCAGCGACACTGGATGCAAAGAAAGCGAGTGCGGTTCAAGCCACAATCTCGCTGCCGGCATCCGCTGTGGGAACCATCGGCGAGAAAGGGCTCCAAATTCAGCTCCCAAGCGGAGTCGTAACCCTTCCGGGCGGCGTTCTTAGCGCGCTTGCGAAGCTGGCAGGATCGGATTCCAAGGCGAATATTACGTTGCAATACAAGCGTCTGTCCAACGAGGAAGCCGGCGCATCCGTCGTCTCGGCAGGTCAAGCAGGCGCAGGCCTTGCACCACAAGGCGAAGTGCTCGAGCTCGTATTAGGTGTTCAGCTTCAAGATGGCACGGTAAACAAGCTGAGCACATTCTCCGAGCCTGTTACGATTTCCCTTGAACTTTCTGCTGCTGCGAATCCTCGCCTTTCAGGGATCTATTTCATCGGAGATCAAGGAACAATCGAGTATATCGGAGGCACGCTGCAAGGAAATACCATCACAGCAGCGGTCAGCCACTTCAGCAAATACGGCGTATTCTCTTACACGAAGAATTATGCCGATGTGCCGAGCACGCACTGGGCTGCTGATGTCATTGCAGAATTGACTGCGAAGCATGTCGTCCAAGGGATGACGAACACGACGTTCGGTCCTCGAGCGGACGTAAGCCGCGCCGAGTTCGTAACGATGATCGTTCGTGCACTTGGTCTAAACGCGAAGGCAGCTTCGCCATTTGTCGATGTAAAAGCTGGCTCATGGTACGCAGACGCAGCTGCTGCTGCTTACGAGAACGGCATCGTAACGGGCAGCGGCGCGAACAAGTTTGAGCCGAGTAAGCTGATTACACGCGAAGAACTGGCGATGATCATCGCTCGTGTCTATGCAAAGCAGAGTGGTCAAGCAGGCAGCGGTACGGCGGCTGACCTTCAATCGTTCAAGGATGCGAGCGCAATCAGCAGCTGGGCGAAAGCTGCGGTTCAAACCGTCATCCACGAGAAACTTATGATCGGAAGCAACAACAGCTTTGCCCCTGGCAACCATACGACACGCGCAGAAGCTGCACAGGTACTTTATAATTTGCTGTTTGAAGCGTAAGTTGTTGAGAATAAGAAGCTCCCCAAGGAAACCTTGGGGAGCTTCTTTTGATTTGATTGTCGAGAACCTTCTCACAATGAAGAAGATGCCGACCAAAAGTACATCGCTGCTATATTGGATTTATCCACTCCAATATCCAGGTATTAGGTCTTTTTAAGAGCTATAATGTATTTTTCCACTCATTTATTACCAAAAGGGCTACTATGCCTATTTTCAGTAAAAATGAGTGGATTTATCCAACGTAGCATGCATTTTCTGCCTAAAGTCTACTTTCTCGTTGGATTTATCCCATATAGCCCCACCTCAATGGGGGGAAGGATACTAGAGTCAATATATAAAAGCCTACCATTCGACCGAACGGTAGGCTTCTACAATCTAATTAGCGACCTCGCTTATTATGGCCAGTCACATGCACGAGCTCGACATAAGGACGAACGCGGTCCATCAACCGTTGTCCTTTGTGAAGCTCATCGCCGTCCTTGTTCGTGAAGCTGAAGTGCTGCTCCAGCGCATCAAGTCCGTAGTTTGACGTATAGAACGTCGGCTTGCGGTTCATCCGGTAATTGAGAATCGAACCAAGTACATGGTCACGTACCCACGGATTCAAGTTCTCCGCACCGATATCGTCGAAGATGAGCAGATCGGTTTCTTTCATCAAGTCGACCGTTTCCTTCAGCTTGAGCGGCTCCATCATGAGCGACTTCAAGTCTTCCACAAACTCCGGCATGTACACAATCGCGCCTGTATACCCTGCCTTCGCGAGTTCATGGAGCATATAACACATGAGGAACGTTTTGCCCGTACCGAAAGATCCCATCAGGAACATACCTTCTGGCTGCAGCCCTTTTTCCTTCGTCATGCTGATGTAGCGCATCACTTGGCCGACCGCTTTCATTCGCTCTACGTCCTTGGTCACGATCTCATCCGCAGAATAACCTTGCGACAGCGCACGGTCATCGACGTAGAAGCTGCGAATGCGGCTGCGAATCTTGCTCTCCCCTTGTCTCGCGAGCAGCTTCTTGCAAGACACCTTGCGCTCATTCAACTGAATAAGCTCGCCGCTGCGTTCGCAGGACAGTTCCGTATAATGCCCTTCAAAATCGTTCGGACATGCGTCGAGTCCCGGACAATTCGAGCAGTTCCGATATTCTTTGGTGCATTGATAAATTTTGTTCATATTAATCCGGATTGTCGCATCGTCGAGCTCCGGATATTTATTGCGAAGCAGACCAACCAGCGGGTCAGCCAGCAGCTCTTCCATCAGCTTGTCGGCTTGTCGCAGCGCATTGCTGCCGCCAGGCATTCGCTTCAACAGGTCGCCTAACGATTCCATCGCCATATGGGCTTCACCTCAATTTACGTTGTTTTGCCGTCCAATTTGCGGGCCATCCGCCTGATCTCTTCCATCTCTTCAGCCGATAACGGCGAACCGCTTGGCGCCTCCGGCATAATCGGTATCGCAGGCTTGCGAGCGCTGCCGCCGCGCTGGGAACCTCCTCTGCCGCTTCTCGGCGCAGCCGAGGAAGCAGCAGCTGCTCCGCCTTCGCGACGCTGCACTTTGTCCGCTTCCACCTTCACTTGCTCGCGAACGTAGCCGACTGCCTTCTCATAGGAATCGATACCCTTCATAAGCATGTTTGAAGCGACTGTATCGATGAATGCCTTCGTCACGCGCTGCGCATCGTTCATGCCAAGCACATAATGAATAAGTACGTTTATGACTGCACCTTGCAAACGATAATTATGATCGATCACTTCAAATACGCGAATGAGCCATTCCGGCACCGCCCCTGGGAAGAAGCGTGCGATAAACCGCGTATGCGGCTCGTTCCTCATCAGCATATTGTACTGATGGATGTCGCAGCGCCCGGCAAGCTGCGCCGGCACATCCACATAAAATTCAGCCTGAACCGCCACTTCATCCGGCATATCATCGCTGCCGTCATCCGCCGCCTGGCTCTCCGCCTTCGCCGCGTTCATCCTGCCATACATCCGCTGCCGCTCATCCGAGCGCTTGCGGTCCTGACGGTACATCTGATTCGCGCGCAGCTGCAGCTCATCAATGAGGAGCTCGCCTTTGCTCGTGAAGATGTTGTCTTCATCGAGCAACCGGCTCAAATCCGCCGCGTCCAAATTGTACTTGTACGCGACATAATTGAGCTGCGCGATCGCTTCATTATCTCCGCGCAGACGCTCCACGTAACTGCGGTTCGCCGAGTTGCGCGGGAACCGCATAATAATATCGCCATACTGAATGCCTGCTGTCTCCAGCTGCTGCGGCTTAGGGGCCGGCTGCCTAGCAGGCGCTACCTCGGTCAGCGCCTGCTCCAGCTCCAGATCAATACCCTGCGTGTTCAAACGGAACAGCTCGTAGAACGGCACCGTAATATTCTCGCGCTGCAGCTCTGCGCTAGCGAGCTCGTCGTCTTCCTTCGAATAGAAGCATTCCCGCAGCGCAATGACGGAATGCTTGCCGACTTTGTCTCTCAGCAGCATCGTCAGATGCGGGCTTCCGAAGAACTCGTCCGGCGTCAAAGGCTTAAACAGTTCATATTCATAAACAACATCATCATTATCGGACACACCTAGCTTCGATACCTGCAGCAATCCGACCGCTTCCAGGCGGGATGCGTGGTTCACGAGCTCCTGCCTACTGCGCTCGCCCATCTCAAGCCCCAGACCAAGCAGCAGCTTCCGCTGCGGCTCAAGCTCCGAATAGCCGACTCTATCATCAGCCGTTTGCTGATAGAGCAGCTGGTACAGCCCTGTGGCGAACGCGCCAATCATAGGCTGATAGATCAATCCGATCATTTTACGGTCGACTGCGCTTAACGAAAAATCGCGAAACGTGTAATAACGATGATGCTCCGTAAATTGGTGCAAGTTGCCGATCCGCATCTTCATTCGACTCCATCTACCATGTATTCTTTCTACTAGTTTACCATAGGATCAGTCGCAGCAAAAAAAGAAAATTCCCCCTCTCGAGGGAACTTCCATCCTTCCGTTTCTCCCCAAACCTCTACACTACTGCAAGGAATGATAATCCTCAGGATGTCCTTCAGCCGCTCCATGTGTGACGAGCTCCTCCAGCAGCGCCGATCGTTCCTCGAATGTATCGGCAAGCTCCGGATGCTCCTGTTTATCAATCCATTGCGACATAATAAAAGCAATCGTCTCCGGATGCCTCGTCAGCAGCTGCTTGCTCGCCCCTTCTATCGCGTAATACTCGCGATTCGGCAGCCTTTTCAGCTCGCTGGCATAACGCAGACTGACTCGATCTTCAGCGCCATACATGATGAGCATCGGCTGCCTGATCTGGCTGAGCCGCTTCTTAAGCGGGCTGCCGAGGCATGCCGTTGTATACTCCCGCCATTTGGCGGAATCGCCCTGCAACACATCGGCATACAGCGATTGAAACTCCGCTCTGTTTCCTGCTTCACTTTGCGCGGATTTGTAAGCAATCGGATCCTTCGGTGCAAGCACGCTCGAAACAAAGGTCGCTTGCAGCCTCGCATGGCTTGCAAAATCGGTATAGCCTGCTGTTCCGTTAATCAGGATACCACCTTTGAACCGCTCCGGATAAGCGAGCAGAGCAGTTAGCAGCGGAAAAGATCCCGAGCCGTACGAGCATAGATAAGTGGTTTCCTCGCCCAGCTCGTCCAGCAGCAGCCGCATATCCTCTGCAATCAATGCGAGCGACAGGTTACCATCACCGGCACTGCTGCTGCCATGCCCGCGAATATCGAATCGAATCAACTCGCTGTCACCTGTCAGCTTTTCCTCCAATGGTACGAACAGCTGGCTGGACAAGCCAGGCGGATGAACCGTCAATATAGGCGGTCCTCCATTCTCCCTGCCTGTTCGTTCCACATGCAAGCCCGAAAGAAAAAACGGCACTGCGCATCACCTCGGCTCCTCGAAAGCTGCAGCTTCATAACACAATCGCCAGCTTTCTACGTTTGATCCTTAGTATGGCCTTGCCGTCTGTAATTTCATCTTAGAACATTTTGTATCCGCCGCGCCGTAATGCCCGAATCGTCGCACCGCTTACGTATGCGCCGATAAGCGCACCAATTGCCGGTACAATATCAACGAATGTGAAAGCAGTGAAGTTGCCCGAGAACGACTTCGTATTATCCCAGGTCTGCCAGATGAAGGCTGGAATGCCTATCAGCACATATAGATAAATCGGAAAAAAGGTTGTTTTGAGCAGCATGTTCAAAATAAATCCGATCCCGAACACCATGACAAAAAACAACACCGTTGCAATAATAAGCTGCAAAATATTAACGTCACCGTTCATACGAAGCACTATTCCCCTTTCGCTACGAATAGTGTAGTAGATGGCTTCGAGGAAGTCAATTCATTCGCCGCTGTTGTCACAAGTCCGTCATTTGCTCTCCTTTGTACCATTACGTTACAATGTAATCGACAATTACACATATAGAGGAGAGATACCGATGAGTGAAGCAGCTCAAACGCTGGAAGGCTGGTACGCCCTGCATGATTTCCGCGCCATTGACTGGACCGCTTGGAGATTGGCAGACGAAGGAGAGCGTGCAACTGCACTGGACGAGCTTCAATCCTTCCTGGCTGAGTGGCAATCCATTGAAGATAATAAACAAGGCAGCACAGCATTCTACTCGATCGTGGGACAGAAGGCAGACTTCGTTCTGATGCATCTTCGCGAGACATTGGAAGAGCTGAATGCCATTGAGAATGCGTTCAACAAGACGACATTCGCGCAGTTCACGATTCCGGCGCATTCGTACGTCAGCATCGTAGAATTGAGCAATTACATGGCGCCTCCGGGCACAGATCCGATGCAGAACCCTGATATTCTCGCAAGATTGAAGCCGATCCTGCCAAAATGGAATCACATCTGCTTCTACCCGATGAACAAGCGCCGCCAAGGCAATGACAACTGGTACATGCTCAGCATGGACGAGCGTCGTACGATGATGCGCAGCCACGGCATGATCGGCCGCCAATATGCGGGCAAAGTCAAACAGATCATCACAGGCTCCGTTGGCTTCGACAATTGGGAGTGGGGCGTTACGCTGTTCGCGGAAGACGCGCTTCAATTCAAGAAGCTTGTCTATGAAATGCGTTTTGATGAAGTAAGCGCGCGCTTCGGCGACTTCGGCGACTTCTACGTCGGCAATCGCATGACGGATGAGAAGCTGCAACAGCTGTTCAGCATCTAGGGGTTCAGTGAAAAGGGTAGCCTCCGGTCGGTATGGGTTTCCACTCGCTGTTGTAGTCGGATATTTTGATTGTACTTGTTTAATGAAGACTATCCGCCTACAAAGGCGACCGCTGACGCTGTTCCAACTCCATACCGACACTCCGGCCACATTTTCACTGTTTTTGTAATAATTAAAAAAAGCGGATGAAACGTCTCTCCAGGCGTTCCATCCGCTTTTTTATTATTTCAATCTTCGTCGTCATCTTCTTCGAGAAGACGCTTCGCTTCCAAATACGCTTCCGTCTGACGGTCACGCTCGCGGCCCTTCTCCTTCAGCCGTTCAATGCCCGGCATAATGAGAAGATCCACTTCCTTCTGCACCGTATATGCTAAGTCGTAACGGTTCTGCGACTCCAAGAAAGAGCCAACCTCCATCAGCGCATTGTAGCGATCAAGCTCCTCGCGCGTCAGCAAACCTCTAACCTGCACGCTGCAGTGGCGCATTATAGGAATTTACCTTTTTTCACAACGAGTGGAATACCGCCGATGATGTACAGGTAACGGATGTCGATCGCTTTTTTCAGCAATGCCGCTACGCCGCCTTTATATTTCTTGCCGAATGCAAGACCGATTGCTTCGCCTTTACCAAGGGATGCAACTGTACCTTTGTTCTTGAATTCGAACTTCTTAAGCGGTTGGTTACGGATCGAAGCAACCAGGTTATGCGCACAGACGACGCCTTGCTGCATCGCGATTTGTGCAGTTGGCGGGTACGGACGACCCTCTGGGTTGAACATCAGGGAGTTGTCGCCAACAACGTAAATGTTCTCGTGGCCTGGAGCGCGAAGCGACTCGTCGACTTTAACACGGCCGCGCATAACTTCGATACCCGCTTCTTCGATCAGGCGGTTACCGCGTACGCCAGCTGCCCAGATTACTGTAGCTGCTTTGATTTCTTCGTTGTCGCCAACGATAACGCCGTCAGGAGTACATTCTTTGATCGGGCAGCCGATTTTGAACGTTACGCCTTTCTTCGTCAGAACTTGCATCGCATACTCAACGAGCTCCGGATCAAAGCCAGGGAGCGCAGTTGGAGCAGCTTCAATATTATATAGCTTAACAAGCGAAGGATCGACATCGTTCTGCTTGCAAAGCTCTGGAAGACGATCAGCGAGTTCACCGACAAATTCGATACCTGTGAAGCCGGCGCCGCCGACAACGAAAGTAAGGTAATCTGTACGGTGTGGCTCACGTTTGAAGCGCGCGAATTGGTATTCGATATGTTCGCGAATCAAACGAACGGAGTTAATGGAACGAATGTTCATCGCATATTCAAGCATACCTGGGATACCGAAAGTTTCAGGCTCGCCGCCAAGGCCGATTACGAGGTAATCATACGAAAGCGTACCGTCTTCAAGAATGACTTTCTTGTCTTGGGTACGAATTTGTACGACTGTCGATTTAACGAAATCGATTTTGAATTCGTCAATCAGCTTGGAGATGCTAACGCGTGCGTTTTCTGTTTTATCTGTGCCCGCAGCCGGCATGTGAAGATGTGTCGTGAAATAGTGGTAATCATGCTTATTCACGAGTGTTACATCAGCTTCGTTGTAGTTCAGTTCTTTCTGAAGACGAAGTGCTGTCAATACACCGCCGTAACCGGCCCCTAAAATAACTATTTTCGGTATGTTGCTCATCGCAGAATCCCATCCATTCGTGATTTCTTTTTCTTTTCATAACTTTGTGAAAAATTACACAAACACAGACGATGAA
The DNA here is from genome assembly GCF_003386535.1 of Paenibacillus taihuensis. Taxonomy (GTDB): domain Bacteria; phylum Bacillota; class Bacilli; order Paenibacillales; family Paenibacillaceae; genus Paenibacillus_Z; species Paenibacillus_Z taihuensis. The sequence continues at coordinate 231,757 of NZ_QTTN01000003.1, read as the reverse complement.
TAATGTTAGTGTGTAACCCGAATCAAGCTTTTATGAAAAGTCTGTGTCTATTTCGACAAACCGCTACTAATACCTCACAGTTTACAAACTTTTTCATTAAAGTTCAAGGGTAAAATATACGAAAATATTTAGAATAACATCCAATTTTCTTGTTTCCCCTGGGCTTGTCGAAACGATATAATGTACAAGAAGATTTAACCAATTGTGTGGTCGATCCTCTATCCCCTGTACATTATTCCTGAACTCTTCTGGAGGTGTTACTCTTGTCTAGTTCTGCTACTCCAACACAAGCCGTCGATATCGTCATCATTGGCGGAGGCCCTGCCGGCATGTTCGCCGCTTTCTACGGCGGCATGCGCCAAGCGTCCGTTAAAATTATCGAAAGCATGCCTCAGCTGGGCGGTCAGCTAGCCGCTCTTTATCCCGAGAAGTACATTTATGATGTCGCCGGTTTCCCAAAGGTTACTGCTAGCGAGCTCGTTGAGCAGTTGAAGAAGCAAATGGATATGTTCAAGCCAGAGATTCATCTGGAAGAAAAGGTCGTTACCGTGAACAAACGGGACGAACGAGATTTTGAGATCATTACCGACAAAACCGTACACTATGCCAAAGCCGTTATCATTACAGCAGGCGTAGGCGCCTTCGAGCCTCGCCGTCTGGAGCTTGCCGAAGCAGCCAAGTTTGAGAAGCGTAATTTGTATTACTTCATTAATGATCTGAATCAATTCCAAGGCAAGCATGTGCTTGTAAGCGGCGGCGGCGATTCAGCAGTAGATTGGTCGCTGATGCTCGAGCCGATCGCAGCGAGCGTCACGCTTGTGCACCGGCGGGATAAATTCCGTGCCCACGAGCACAGTGTCGAGAACTTGATGAACTCCAAAGTAAACATTCTGACTCCGTATGAGCTGCTCTCATTGAATGGCTCAGATACGATTACTTCCGTCACCTTGCAGCATGGGAAAACGGCCGAGAAGATTGAGCTGCCCGTTGATGCCGTTATCGTCAATTTCGGGTTCGTATCCTCCCTCGGGCCTATCGCGGAATGGGGTCTTGAGATCGACAACGGTTCGATTATCGTCGACTCCCGAATGGAAACGAGCGTGCCGGGCATATTTGCCGCAGGCGATATTACGACTTATCCAGGCAAGCTGAAGCTTATAGCCGTCGGTTTCGGCGAAGCGCCGACTGCGATTAACAATGCCAAGGTGTATGTAGATCCAACAGCGAAGCTCTCGCCTGGTCACAGCAGCAGCATGAAGCTCTAATCCATTTATTTCGGATGAATTTCAAAATAAAAAGGGTATCCTAAACTTTAGCCGATCTAAGGAAGCAATCACAGGTGGCAAAGGAGGGTACCCTTTTTTATATGTTATGTCCCATTTGCAATGGCTTGGAGCAGCTCTGCGCGCTTTGTCCAAAATGCTCCTTACAAACTGAAGATTGTGGACGGCTTGATGATTTCACCGGTCCATATGCACCTTATCAGCCTGACACAATTACCAATAGCGAGACGGTTCCTTCTTGGTCGTCGAATGTAGGGAATAGCTGCAGTCATGTAGTCTATTGTCCGAGTTGTGTGGCTACCTATGAGGTACATATTTCGAAATGGCCATAAGTTACGAGGAGTAGGATTATGCTGTGTGGAGGAACCCTTCTGTGTTAATGTCCCTGCGCTTGATCTCGGCATTCAGCAGCTGGATAAATTCTTGATCTAGATTGTACTTGTTTGCCGTTTGGAACGCATCAAGCAACAGCTCGTCGGACAACTGGTCCATATTACTCATCTCCTTTCCCTCTTAATTCCAAATTCATCTTAGCATGTCCAAATAGGATGGAACAAGCGTTCCGATTATCCACATCCCAGTGTGGACAGCATGTGTGCAAGTTGTGAGTAATCGTCGAATATTGAGGAAATACAATGAGGATATTGTGGATGCAGTTATACACAGGCCGACAAGTTCTACAAATGATAAAAAACTTTAATGGTACTCTATAAATCTATTAACTTAAGCTATCAAATATTGGAAGAGATTATTGCGGCCTTGTGTTCACTTCGAAGATCCAAATCTTCCCGTTCCGATCGATTCCGAAGTCAAAGCCTAGCTGCCCGATACCCGGAAAACGGCTCTCCAGCACAGATGTCGACATTTGCGTCAGCTGGCGCATCAGACGTTTCTTCGGCACAACGGCGCTGCTCGAGAACGATCTGCGAATGCCTTCCGACCCGCTCAGCAGCGTCCCCCCGCGGCAAATATTCGTCACGAACAAGCCAGGTTTCGCCAGTCTGCCGACAATTGCCGTAATCGCCCAACGACCGTCCGCTTGTTTGACATATTTCACGCGATAGTCGATTGGTCTGCCGCCGATCGTAGCAAGACGAATTCCTTTCTGAATCAGGTAGCGGCGTGCCCCTTTCTTCCTGCTAAGCGACTGGTACATGGCATCGAAGCTGCCGAATCGGTTCGTCTTGGAGTAGTACGTGTACGCATAAGTACCATTGTCTCTCGATACCTTGATGACGCCGTGACCGCCTGCACCGCGAACCGGCTTGACGACGACCATGCCGTGCGCACTCAGCATGCTGCCCAAATTCGCTTTCGTAAACATCCGCGTCGGCGGAATATGCGGTGCGATACCCGAATGGGAAAGCAGCGCCTCCGTCTTCGCCCACTTACTGGCCAACTGCCTTCCTTGTTCATCACCCATGTGCCAAGCCTCGCTTTCTTACCGTTATATGAGACAGCATATGCCTCAAAGACAGGAGTCTCTTGGATGATTGGAAGGGGCAAGTCGCCTGATTTAATAGGCTGATAGAACGATAGAACGATATTGCCCGGGCAATATGCAGCTGGGAGCACGAAAGCAGCACGAAAGCAGCACGAAAGCAGCACGAAAGCAGCACAACAGCAGAACAAAAAAGCCCTGCTGACCGACTGACCGATACGTCTCTCGTATCTGTGCAGCAAGGCTCTATCAATTCATTACTGTAGTCTTCAGTTAAGCTTATGCCCCAGAACCAGACTTGTTCTTGATTAGCAGCAGTATGGCCTGAACGGTAAAAGCAAGCGCGAGCATGTCCGATTGAAGCAGCAGGTTCGATGCAACGATGATGCAGGCAAGCAGCTTCATGAGAGGGTAATGCTTCGGTGAAATACGTGCATACTGGTCATAGTTTGCCGGGGCAAAAATAATCATCATGAGCGAGGATGCCCCCGTCAAGCCGAACATGACCGACTCAGGCAGATTGATATGCGGAAGAGTCGCCAGTACGATCGTCGATACAACGATGCAGTACGCATTCGAAGGCAGATGGTAGCCGCCTGAAATAAACCGGAGGAGGGCAAATATCACGAGCAGCTCTGCCGTACGGAGCATCTCTCCAGACAACAGGCCAACAATTAGTACAAGCAAGCTAATGGAAACTGTATTCAATACAATCTCGAGTGCATATACGATCACGGGAACAGACGGCGCCTTCGCCCCGCTCTCCTTGATTCTGGCATGCAATGCTGTGGCTGCTCTCTGAAGCATCTCCTCGACCCTTTCTATTTTTCTCTCGAAATCTAGCTTTTATTTCATAGTATACCAAAGTTGTTTGGGCTGCAGCATCCTGATTATAATAAAACGTGAATGCCAGTATAAGGAGGATTCCACCGAATGAAATACCGTAAATTGGGCAAAAACGGCCCTGAAATCTCCGTCATTGGCTTCGGATCTTGGGCCATCGGAGGCGCAGGCTGGGCAAGCGCTTGGGGCAGTCAGGACGACGACATGTCGTCGGAGAGCGTTCGCGCAGCACTCGATGCAGGCATCACGTTCTATGACACGGCTGCCGTCTATGGGCTGGGTCATTCAGAAGAAGTGCTCGGCCAAGCGCTGCGAGGCGACCGGGACCGTGTCGTCATCGCCACGAAGTGCGGCCTGGTCTGGGATGAGAATGGCGCCATCACACGCACCGGACCATACGAATCCGTCCTCCGCGAAGCAGAAGCGTCGCTGAGGCGTCTCGGCACTGACTATATCGACCTGTATCAGATGCATTGGCCGGATACGGAAGTGCCTGCTGAAGAGACGATGCGCGCGATGGATAAGCTCGTCCAAGACGGCAAAGTGCGTTATGTCGGCGTGAGCAATTACAACGTCGAGCAGCTCCAGCAATCGCTCACTGTAAGACATGTCGACTCGCTGCAGCCGCCATATTCGATTCTGCGCCCTGCCGCGGAGAAAGAGCTGCTTCCGTTCTGCCAAGCGAACGGCATTGGCGTCGTTGCCTATAGCCCTCTCACATCCGGATTACTGTCCGGCAACTATACATACGAGACAACTTTCGGACCGGATGACTGGCGCTCTCGCAACAAAGCACACACGGGCGAAGGCTTGCGCAGTAATGTCGACAAGGCGGAGAAGCTGAAGCTGGTCGCTGCACGTTACGACATTACGCTGCCGCAGCTTGCCATTGCGTACGATCTCGCGCATCCTGCGCTTACGAGCGCGATCGTCGGCGTGAGGAAGCCGAGCCATATTCTCGGCGTGCTTCCGGCCATCGATGTTACGCTCGACGAAGCAACGCTCGGAGAAATCCGCGCCATCGCTGCTGCGGAATAAGATAAAAGGCTGCGAAGAGTTCGAACGATGAAGCTATCGTTCACTCTTCTGCAGCCCTTTTATTGTTGGCTCCGTTTAATTCGACTTTCATTATGTCCAGCCCTTGATATGGTAATGGACGTGAAACACGTCCTGCCCGCCTTTTTCCTCGCAGTTTACATTCATGCTCATTCCCTCAAGCTTCAATTGACGGTACATCATCTGTGCAATCTTATGGATGTGAGACATAACTGGCAGGTCCGCTTCTTCTAGCTTCATTAAGGTTGGAATGTGCTTCTTCGGGACAGCGAGCAAATGAACAGGGGCACTCGGGTCTTTACAGTGAAATACGATAACGTGTTCATCCTCAAATTCGACTTTTGCAGGAAGTTGTCTGTCGATAATTTTGCAGAAAACGCAGTTCGCTTTCATTTCACTACCGCCTCCATTTCATTTCGTTTATATATATGCAGGAAAAACGAACTTTCATTTCGAAAACTATGGGAAGAGTTATCAAAATCGAAATGGAGGTTTGCCCAAACATGGAGCTTACGCTCAAACAACGAATTGATTCCGTATTCCAAGCAGCGCAGTCGGGTGATGCTGAGCAGCTTACCGAGATTTTGGATGCTTATCCGGATCTTGCGAACGCAGAGAATGAGGACGGGCTCACGCCGCTCGGTTATGCTGCGCATTTTGGAAACACAAGCGCCGTACAGGTGCTGCTGAATCATGGCGCAAATCCGAACGCCGTATCGCATTCCAAGCTCTCTTACATCCCTTCGAACACAGCATTGCATGCAGCGATCGCGGGTGAGCGCAACCTCGATGTCATCAGACTGCTTCTGTCTCATCAAGCGCAGACAACGATATTTGATAGCAACAGCCATACTTGCTTGCACACCGCCGCATTCCATGACGATAACCTTGAACTCATCAGCCTGCTGATTGAGCATGGAGCCGAGGTGAACGCCAAGATCGAAGGCGGCGTAACGGCATTGGCTCTCGCAGTCGAGCAAGGGAACGATAAGGTAGCCGAGCTTCTCCGCAGCAACGGCGCGACGATTGAATAGAAAAAAGCCCTGAACCGAGTAACGGTCAGGGCTTTCATTCTGTATATTAGCACTCGCCAGCAGCGCTCGGCTTGCCTGCATCCGTAGCTGTACGGAAGCTTGAGCCGCAGCCGCAAGTGGCGCTAGCGTTCGGGTTCTCGATGGTGAAACCGCCGCCCATCGCGGACTCTTTGTAGTCGATAATAAGTCCGTTCAGGTACTTGATGCTGTCGTTATCCACGACAACTTTAAGGCCATTGAATTCCATCTCTTTGTCCGTATCTGCAACTTCATCGTCAAAGCCCATGCCGTACGAGAAGCCGCTGCAACCGCCCTCTTTCACGCCGACGCGCAAGAACAAATCCGGTGCTTCCTCTGCTTCGAGCATTTCTTTTATTTTATCATTGGCTGTATCGCTGATTGTAATCATTGCAATCCCTCCCTGGGCATATTAACACGCTGCATGAGCGCGACTCACTTTACATTCGTAAGTTAATTATACTCCACTTCGCAAGAGGACTCAATACACGGACAACCCGGGTATTGTGGCATTCCCTTTATTGCGGCAGCACGTACAGCAAAATGGCGAAGAAATGGAGAACCGAACCTCCGAGCACGAACATATGCCATACAGCGTGGTGGTACTTAAAGCTGCGCCATACATAGAAGATGGTCCCTACGGTATACAGCACGCCGCCACCGATCAGCAAATGAAGACCGGCAGGAGCAAAATGATCACGAAGCGGTCCCCATGCAAATACGATAATCCAGCCCATAAGTACGTACAATAAGGTAGACGTAAACAGAAACTTGGACGCGTAGAACATTTTGAATACGACGCCGCACAAGGCGAGTCCCCATACGATGCCGAATAACGTCCACCCTGCCGCTCCTTGTACCATATGAAGCACGATTGGCGTATACGTCCCCGCAATAAACAGGTAAATGCAGGAATGATCCATGATTTCAAAAAACTTCTTCGCTTTCCCCTCCGGGAAGCTGTGTACAAGCGTTGAAGAGACGTAAAGCAGCAGCATCATCGAGCCGTAAATCGTGAAACTGACGACATGTTCAGCATTCCCTTTAAGCGCTGCAAAAACAATAAGAAGCACGAGCGCTGCGATACTTAATGCCGCGCCAAGCCCGTGCGTAATGGCGTTCGCTACTTCTTCCCGGCGTGAATATGTATGGGTGTTTGCCATCTCATGAACCTCTTTTCATTCGACATTTTGAATTAGCGTACCACGTATTTTCTCGTTATGCCAACCGACTTAAGTCCGGTCTCTTTCCAATGACATGGTACGTTGGCATGACTTAATAGTTGCCGCTCTTCATAATGAGGTTTATAATAAGTGTGTCATTGTCAATTGGATTCTTAGGGTCGGCGCAAGTAATTTTTTTCACAATGTTGTTTTATTTCAATTTATTCACTTTAAAATCATACACCGGACGTGAAACTAGACGTCTTCGCCAACCATGCATATGCGGGCGGATTCGTTTTGTACGAAGACCATTGCTCCAGGATGAACAGCTCATTCGTTTAATGATGCCGCTCATCCCTTCAGCATGGCCTAAGTGCGTGCCCGGCGGACTAGGAGGAAGCCGTTATGAATATTGCAATACCGACAGAAGCAAAACAAATGCAGTCCATCGTCGAGAAAGTTCGCGCAGGTGAGCGCTTGAACCGCGAAGACGGTGTGTTTCTGTATCAGACTGACGATCTGCTTACGATCGGACAGCTTGCTAATGAAGTAAACCTACAGAAAAACGGACGTAAAGTGTATTTTATCGAGAATATGAGCCTTTACTTCACCAACGTCTGTGAGGCGCATTGCGCATTCTGTAACTTCCGCAAGGATCAAGGCCAGGAAGGCTCGTATACGCTGAGCGGCGAAGAAATGATCGCCTATGTAGAGCAGCATATTCACCCAGACGTGCGCGAGTTCCACATTGTTGGCGGACATAACCCGCATGTGCCATTCCAGTACTACGTGGATTCGCTCAAAGCGTTGCATGAACGTTTCCCGCAGGTGGCTCTCAAAGCTTACACAGCTGCTGAGATCGACTTCTTCTCCCGCATCAGCGGCCTAAGCTACGGCGAAGTGATTCAAGAGCTGATGAAGGTTGGCTTGGTATCGCTCACTGGCGGCGGCGCTGAAATTTTGTCGGACGAGTACCGCAAGAAGATGAAGGTGGATAAAGCCGACGTCTCGCAATACTTGGAAGTGCACCGCACAGCGCATAACCTCGGCCTGCGCACGCATACGACAATGCTGTACGGCTCGGTCGAGAAGAAAGAAGACCGCATCGATCACATGCTCCAAATCCGTGAGCTGCAGGATGAGACGAACGGCTTCCAAGTGTTCATCCCGCTGTCCATGCAGCCGATCAGCCCGAAAGCAAGCATTCGCCGCCGCAACTCAGCGTTCGATGACTTGAAGGCAATCGCGATCAGCCGTCTGATGCTTGATAATATCAAGCACATTAAGGCTTACTTCATCAACATCGGCACGCAGCTAACCCAAGTATCGCTTACAATGGGCGCTTCCGACGTTCACGGTACGATGGTGAAAGAGCGGATCAGCCATGCAGCTGGCGCGCTTACGCCAGAAGGCATCACGCGTGAGGATCTGATCTGGCTCATTAAAGGTGCTGGCCGTATTCCGGTAGAGCGCGATACATTTTACAACGAAGTTAAAGTTTACGAATAAGAAGCAGGTATTGCCATGGCCTCGGCCCGGACAAGCACTGATGGTCGAGGTCACTCCGGCATATACTACTTTTAATTTAGAAGCAGCGTAGAACTTACTGCACACAGAGAAAGTTGGGATTTTCGATGAAACGTTTTGTCATTTTGGGCGGCGGTTACGGAGGATTGACTGTTGCTCACAAACTGCTTGAGGGCGAACTGCCTGACGATACAGTCGTTGTACTGATTGACCGTATGCCTTATCAAGGTTTAAAGACCGAGTACTATGCACTCGTTGCGGGAACAAGCGCCGATGTTGAGCTGCGCGTTGCGTTCCCATCCGATCCGCGTCTCATCATCATGTACGGCGAAGTAACCGATGTGGACTTGGATGCGAAGCAAGTACAGATGGCTGGCCAAGATCCGCTTGATTACGAGTGGCTCGTTGTAGCACTTGGCTGCACGGATAAGTACCATGGCATCGACGGCGCAGAATTGTACTCGCACAGCATTCAAACCTTCTCCTCCTCGCGCAGAACGTATCTGGCGCTTAACGATGTGAAGCCATACGGTCAAGTAAACATCGTTGGCGGCGGTCTTAGCGGCGTTGAGGTTGCTTCCGAGCTGCGTGAGAGCCGTCCGGATTTGAACATTCGGATTATTGACCGCGGTCCAAGCATCCTGTCCGCGTTCCCTGGCAAGCTGCAGGAATTTGTATCTTCGTGGTTTATCGAGCATGAAGTGGAAATGCGCGGGCATGTTTCGCTGCATAAGCTCGAGGAAGGCGCACTGTACGATCTGAACAACTCAGTGCCGATTCTGTCGGATGTTACGGTATGGACAGCCGGCATTCAGCCAGTACCGCTCGTACAGCGCATGAATCTGCCGAAGGATAACCAAGGCCGTCTGATCATCAACGAGTATCACCAACTGCCTGATTACAACGAAGTATTCATCGTCGGTGACTGTGCTTCCCTTCCATTCTCGCCAAGCGCACAAGCTGCGGAAGGCCAAGGCGAGCAGGTTGCTGAAGTGATGCGCGCAATCTGGGCAGACAAGACGCCTAAGCTCGGCAAAATCAAGCTCAAAGGCGTGCTCGGCTCGCTCGGCAAGAAGTCCGGCTTCGGCCTCATGGGCAAAACGCCGATGATGGGCCGCATCCCGCGTGTTATGAAGAGCGGCGTGCTCTGGATGTCGAAGCGTCATTTTGGCTAAACTAAGAAGTATGTGTTCGTGAAGACCCGGCTCTTCAGCCGCTGCGGCGGCATGCTTTACATATCGTCAATGAGCCGATCGAGCGCTTCACGTTCCGCCTTTTGTTTCTCAATGGCCTTCATAATTGCTTCTTCCAGTTCATCTACAGTATCAGCAGCAATGATCATGCCGTCGACCATTCCGAATGGCACCATATAGCATTCACCGCAGTTGCCTAAGCAGCCATACTCGATGACGTCGAAATCTGGATTCGCCTCCAGCTTCTTCATTAGTCGATCTGTACCGTGATGCATATTGCTTGCACAAAATTCTATCATTGGTTTTAACATCTTTATATTTCACCTAGCCCTACTTGGTTGATATCCATTTTCATTTGATTCACTTTGTACTATAATAGGGGAGAAAGGAGTGGATTGCAATGAGTGAAAATGCACAAAGCACAATGTACGACGAGGTGCTCGACGTACTTGATAAGCTTCGCCCGTTCTTGCAACGCGATGGCGGCGACGTTGAACTCGTAGATGTAGAGGACGGCATCGTTAAGCTTCGTTTGATGGGTGCTTGCGGAAGCTGCCCAAGCTCGACGATTACGCTTAAAGCAGGTATCGAACGTGCACTGCTTGAGGAAGTCGAAGGCGTACAAGAGGTTATGCAAGTATTCTAATCATCCTGATTTACAATAAAGAGTCTTGCCTTCCAAGCTGCAATGCAGCGGGAGGCAAGACTCTTTTGTTGTTTGACTGGATTTGAACTAGAGTTTAGATAGAGTTTAGATAGAGTTTATCTGGACTTGATGGACGTCTTGATCGGATCGAATCCACCCGTCACGTCAACGATATTGCCTGTGAGATAATCCGACTGCGGCAAGCATAAGAACGCGATGACGCGTGCGATGTCCTCGCCGCTGCCTGGCCGTCCGCGAGGCGATTCATCATCCAGCTCGCCGGCGACCTCGGCGATCGTCCGTTCCTTATTCACGCCGCGGATGTCGCCTGGGCATACCATATGTACCGTAATGCCATTGCCCGCCTCTTCGACCGCCAGCGTCTTCGTGAACGAGACAAGCCCGGTCTTGGCGCTCGCATAGACGGCCCTCTGCGGCCAGGCACGCCCTTCTCCGGCGTGGCCGAAGCCGAAGTGAATAATTCTTCCCCACTGCTGCTTCCGCATGCCAGGGAGCAGATGGTGGTCTAACAGCATGACGCCAAGTAAATTGCCGTTCACGAGTCCAATAATCTCGTCCGCCGTATAATCGGCGAACAGCCGCCTCTCGCGGATGAACGGCCCCGCATTGTTGATAAGAATCTCAATGCTGCCGTTTTGCGACCATGCAAGCGCCTGCTCCGCAAGCCGCGTCACGTCGCTCTGCACGGCAATATCGGCGCCTATGGCGGTTGCCCGGACGCCGTATTGCAGTTCAATCTCCGAGGCGAGCTGAAGAGCCTCCTGCTCGCTCGACTTATAATTCAGCACAATGTCGCACCCCATCTGAGCGAGCGTTTGCGCTGTCATTTTGCCAAGCCCTTTCGCACTGCCTGTCACTAGTGCAGTCTTGCCTTTCAGCTCCATAGGCTTTCCCCCTAAGAACAATCACTTTCTCATCTGGCGATAAGCATGATGAAAGGTCAGCTTAAGTGTGTCCAGCACGAGGTCCATCATTTGCTTCATATCCTCGACCTGCAGCGCGATATTCTCGAGCTGATGCTGCTCGGAGTATGCCTGATGACTTTGCTGCAGATCGTCCTGCATTTCGGAATTCATGTAATGAATCTCCGTGTTGCGCCGTTTGCGAAGTCGATTCATCGACGGCTTGTTCTGCTCCTTCATCTCCTGCAGCGGCAAGTTCAGCTCCGGATACAGATTGCGATGCAGCATGTTGCGAAGCACAGTGAAGTATGAGAAATGAGGCTTCACGCGCTCGGTCTTCAGTCCCAAATACTCATTCATCAGTGTACCAAGCTTATCGAGCAAGGAGAACAGACGAATGAACGTATTTTTGTCGAAATAGACGTAGCGTTTATAGTTCAGCCGTTCCTCAGGCGACATCGCTTCAATCGTCGCCGACTTGATCAAGGCCGCGTAATGGCTGGCCGCATAATGGCTTTCCTCGAGCTCATCGAGCGACGCGATCAATCCGAGCGTGTAAATCTCGTACTTGCGCAGCTTATGATCCTGATCACGCCCCTGCTCGATCTGCTTATTCAGCAGCTCCGCATACCGTTCCATCGCCTGCATCGCTTCAAGCAGCTTACCCTCTGTCTTACGCGGCGGTTCGCCAAACAGTACTCTGAGCATGTCCGATTCCTCCTGATGTCATGTCTGCATGATGTCCTCGTGATGGCTAGAGATGTTTACGCTTGAAAATAGGTCTTCCACTTGCTGTCGACGAGCTCCACGATGTCCTCGCGCGGGATCAGCTCATCCGGGTAGCCCGGCTTCATCCGCGCATCGATGACGAGCGGTAGCTCATAGCCGACGTGATGGCGCTTAAGCGCTGTCTCTGCATAGATATCGTCTGCAGGGTTAAAGCGGGTAAAGACCGTCCACAGGAACGGCGTCTGCGCGTTTGCAATCTCGGCATCATCAGCCAAAATAACGAGCGGCCAACGTGTGCCCTTCTCGCGCAATCGCTTTAAGAGGCGTACCGGCAGTTCCGGCTCATCCGCATAAGCTGCACCGGATACGACAAGACAGCCGCGGCAGTAAGGCTTGATGCCGGTAATCTCGTCGATCAGTCCCTCTTCGTACACGGCCGGAAGCTCGCGCACAGGCTCGCCAACGCCAAGCATGACGGCTTTACTGCCGTGGTTCAGCTTGCCGCCCGTATAATCCAGTGTATCATGAGATGTCTTATCGAATACAAACAAATCCGTATCGGGTCTGAATCGTTCCAGCACCGTCTCCATCAGCTGCGGGAAGTTCGCCAGATCAACCGGTTGATCGGTAATCATCAAATATTTGGTCAACGTGAGCTGACCTTCGCCGAGAATACGGAACGCCGTTCCGAGCGCTTCACGCGAATAGCTCTCGCGGACAACAGCAGCCGCCAGTGCGTGGAAGCCTGTCTCCGCGTACGTCCACAGATCCTTCACGCCAGGCATCGCCATTGGGAATGCCGGCGAGAGCAGACGCTGCAGGAAGTCGCCGAGGTAGTAATCCTCTTGTCGAGGCTTGCCCACGATCGTCGCCGGGTAGATCGCATCCTTGCGATGCCACATATGGCTCACGTTGAACACGGGGAAGTCATGCGTCCACGAATAGTAGCCGTAGTGGTCGCCGAACGGTCCTTCCGGACGTCGTACATGTGGCGCTACGCTGCCGCTCAAGACGAACTCGGCTTGCGCCGGAATCCGGTGGCTGCCGCGCGGATCTTGCACGACCTGCAGCTTGCCGCCTGTGATAAGCGAAGCGAGCAGCAGCTCCGGCAGATGCTCCGGTACGGGCGCAATCGCCGAAGCGATCAGTGCCGGCGGTCCGCCCAAGAAGACGGACACGGGCAGTGCTTCATTACGCTTCTCCGCTTCGTGATAGTGGAAGCCGCCGCCTTTATGAATCTGCCAGTGCATGCCTGTTGTCGAATGATCGAAAATCTGCATCCGATACATGCCGAGGTTATGCTGCTTGCGGTGCTCCGGATGCTCCGTATATACAAGCGGGAGCGTAATGAAAGGTCCGCCGTCCAGCTGCCAGCTCGTTACGGCCGGAAGCCCTTCCAGCGGGCGCTCTGCTCTGCAAACGCCAAGTACCGGTGCCGAGGACGCCGGTACTTCTTTGAGACCTACTTTTAACGCATCCCAGATGAGCGAACGCTCCCCCCAGAGCGCCTTCGGTGTCGGCGGGAGCAGCTTGTCCATCGCGCCGACCACTTGCTTCATGAACGCCTCCGGACGCGGTCCGAATGCGAGGTCAACCCTTCTGATCGTTCCGAACAGGTTCGTCACGACGGGGAACGGGCTTCCTTTCACGTTCGTGAACAGAAGCGCCGGTCCTTCCTGATCGATAACCCGTCTATGTATCTCGGCTAATTCCAAATAGGGATCAACCGGAGTATCAATAACTGCAAGATCGCCTTCACGCCGAAGCGTCTCGATCAATCCGCGCAAATCTGTGAAGCTCATGCCTTAAACCGCCCTTCGCGCGTTTTTCCAAGCTCGGATCATGAAATCGCATAGGATGCCGAACAAGCCGGATATGATTAAGTTGTGCAAAATGCTCGTAAAAATAAACCAATCGTTATTGCGGAGCGTCCATGTCAGCAGCGCACCGCTCAGCACCTGGCAGCACACAAGAATGAACACGATAAGCGCTGTTTTCCGCATATTCACATGCGCCTCGCCTTTGAGCACACGATTCACATGGATGAAGAACAGCAGGATCAACAGCCACAGGATTGCAGCAGCCACGCGGTGAATGAAGACGATTCGCGTCGCCCCTTCCATCGTCGGAATTAGATCCCCATTACAGAGCGGCCAGCCGATGCATCCGCCGGATGATACGGTGTGACGAACATACGCGCCAATATAAATGACGATGTAGCTGTATACAAGAATGGAGAGAGCGAACACATACACAGATGCCGGAATTCCCTGGGCAGTCTTGTCCATGATGGGCTGGCCATCCCTCAGTCTTCTTGTCCACATCACAAGCAGCAGCGTAAAAGCGAACGCCATAATCGAGAAGCCGAAATGAAGCGCCATAACAGCAGGTGAAGTCGGATACTTAACGGCTAATGCACCGAGCACCGCTTGGAGCACGGTGAAGAAACCAGTTGCTGAAGCGTAAAAGACCGGTTCTTTGTGCGAACGGTACAGCATTAGCGTCGCAATGAAGGCCGCCAATACAAGCAGTCCGACGATGCCGGTAATGAACCGATGGCTGTATTCGATCATCGATTGGAGTGTATAAGCAGGAATAAATTTACCGTTGCAGAGCGGCCAATCCGTGCCGCAGCCATTCCCTGATTCGGTCTTGGTCACGAGCGCGCCAGCCAGCAGAACGAGCAGCATGCCGATGCAAGTTGCAGTCACAAGCACGCGATATCGGCTATAATTCAACATAATCACCTAACTTCCGAGAAGAATCATCTCCAATTATAACGAACTGATATTGCAAATACCATGTTCAACTTGTGAACCTTACATGAAGCGGCGGAAAGCCCGCAAGCGGCTATGTTGCAGCCGTTTGCGGGCTTCCCCATTCGTTATAAGCATTAGCCTGGCAGCGCTTCTCCCACTTGAATGGCGCGATCCAGGAACTGCTCGATCTCTTCTCTCGTCTTGCGGAGCTTGCTCACAAACCGGATCAGCTCGCGGCCTTGCTTGAAGGCGATGAAGCTTGGAATGCCGAGAATGTTCAGCTCACTGCACAGATCGGGCAGATCATCGCGGTCGATCTGGACGAACTGGATGCGGCCCGCGTAATTCGTTTCGATCTCTGGCATGAACGGCTCAATGTAGTGGCAGTCCTTGCACCACGTTGTTTTGAAGATCGCAACCGTAACGCCTTCTCCTGCGACCGCCTCGCGAAACGCTTCATCTGTCGTAATTATATTCATCGCAATATTCCTTCTCCTTTCAAAACCTTGAAACCTATACGAAACGATACGATTGCAAGCTTATACGGGCTCGCGCGTAATGACAATCATATTCCCATCGCCGAAATAGCTCTTCTCCCAGCTTAGGCTGCCCTTCAATGCAGCTATGAAAGGTCTCGCCGGCACATACGTCGTACCGTTCACGACCGTTGGCGGGAAGCTCCATTTCTCCGTCTTCCCGTTCACAACCACACTGCTGCTGCCGACCTTCAGAACGATATCCCCGTTCGTCGCGGGGTCAATGACATGCAGCTTGCCGCTTGCATCCTTCGATATTTTCGCGCCAAGCGACTCCGCTACGGCACGCATCGGAACGAGCGTCACACCTGCCGGCGTCAGAATCGGTGCCGGACGACTATAATTCAGATCCAAGCTTACCGCTTGCTTACTAATATGCAATTGGTTGTGGAGCAGTCCATAGACGACCGAATTCGGCTCGAATTGGCGAAGCACATCGTAGCCCTGCATATTGCCCGCCTGATCCATATCGAACGCTCCAGCTGGCGCTTCCGGCTTGACCGGTACAACGTCACCGTTCACGTTCCAGCGCTCTGTCGTCATCCGGAACCATACGCCTTCAAAAGGGATGTCCGAACGATCAGCTTGAATGACATTTATTGCATCTTCATCGTCAGAACCAGCTGCCTGATCAGCAGCAGTCATTTCGTCGAGTGCAGTCAGATCCGGCTTAATCGATGCTTCGATGACCGATTTGCGGATATCAAGCTTGCTGTCGACGAAGACGTCACCTTTCACGTAGGTGTCTTTGGTGAAGATCCCATCAACAACTTTCTGATCCTCTGGGTCCGTCGTCTTCAGTTCTTCGCTTGCCTGTGTGAGCATGTCTGTTATCTCAGCAATCGCTTGGTCAATCTGATTAGCCGATTCATCTTCCTCCGGCAGCGAACCGAAGATGCTCTCGACTTCTGCAGCCGCTCCCGATGATTGCAGCGCATCCGCTTGGCTCGCTAACGCCTCGTACACGCCGGTAATCATCGACTTCATACCTTCTTGATCCTTCAGCAGCGCGTCGATATAGGACTTCATCCAGTCCAGCAGCTCTGTACCCGTCAGCTCGGCATGGATCTTCATCCCGATTACGGATTCGCCGTTAATTGTATCCTGCCCAGCATCGACAGAGAGATGCGTTGGATTTGGTAGATTATCGATTGTGAACCCGCTGATCGAATCAAGCATCTTCATACCTGTCTCGGTCAAGCTCTCTTGAGACGCGGCAGTTGTACTTGCTGCACCTGCTGCGCCTGCTTCCGGCTGCGGCAGATGAATAACGATTGGCTTCTTCGCCCCGTCCAGATTAAGCGAGACGAGCTTCTGATCCATTGCAAGCTTGAAGCCGATCGTCTTCTCGCCAAGCGACAGCTTTCCTTCCGCCGACAACTCTCCGTTCTTCGACGTCTTCGTATTATCCAGCTGTACGGAGATATTAGAAATTAAGTTGAATAGTTCTTGTTCTTCTTTCGGCAGCTCCGCCAAGGAATCATTGTTCACAAGCAGCTTCATTTCAAGCTTCTGGTTGCTCTCATATGATGTCACCTTAAGCGTCTGCTTGAGCATTGCATTGAAATCAACGCCGCCCAGTGCTTGACAGCCTGCTGTTACGATCAGGACAAGCGCTAAGACGAGGAGCCCGATCCACTTCGCTGAACGAAATCTTTTATCAGTCAAAATAAAAACACCTCTCCATGATAGATTCGACTTGTGGTCTATTCTATCACGAAGAGGATAAATTTGGTAGATTTAGCTAGTTTGCCTTGAAGCCACTCGCATCAGCGGTTTCAGCAGCTTGCGAAGCGGTCCCGGGAATTGCGCTGCATCGGCAGCCGTAATGACGCGAAGCAGAATGAGCAGCGCGACGTACAGTCCGAGCGACACGCCCCCTGTGAGGATACACGATAAGGCAAACGTCACTTTGGCCGGAATGCCTGTAACGTAGTGTCTGCATGCATAATCGACGAGGTAGCCTAGCCCCGAGGAGATCGCAATCGTCAGCGCATAACCGATCCAGCGTGTGCCGAGAATCGAGAGCGTAATTTCCTTGCGGATCATCCGGAAGTTAAGCGAAGCGATCGTCATGAAGCAGATGGTCGATGACAAAATCAAGCCGTACACACCGAACAGCGGCGCTAGCGCAAGACTCGTCACAACCTTCACCACAATCCCGATCAGCGCATGGCGCATTGGCATCGTTGGCTTGTTCATGCTCGTCAGGATGGTATTGCTCGTCATCATCGTAATTTGGAAAATCGTCCCGGCCGTCAGTGCTGCAACCGCAAGGCTACCGCCCGTGTTCGCGAATAACATACCGGTAATTGAAGTAGCTGCGACCGTCATGATGAGCGAAGCCGGTACGCCTGTGAATACGACGATGCGCATGACGAGCGAAGCTTGGCGCTCGACTTCCTTCATGTTTCGAACCGAGTATGCGGCCGAAATAACCGGAATCATCGATTGGCTTAGCGCGATCGCCAAGATAGGCGGAATGCCTGCCAGCGCCTGCGCTTTGACGCCGAGCCAGTCCAGCATTTGGTCTGCATCTGCGGCGTTGTAATACCCATGCGTCAGCTTAATAAAGAATGACGTATCGAAGAAATAAATAAATTGCACCGTCATCGAAGTAATTACGATCGGAACGGAAATTTTGAACAGCTCTCTGTAGATCGCTTTGAACGATAGCACGGAACGTTTCTCGGACGTTGCTGTTCGGTCAGCAGCCGACCGGTCCAGCGCATCCTGCCGGCGCAGCTTTCGTGCGTACGACAGCATGACGGCGAAAGCGCCCAAGCTGCCGAATACGCTGCCGAACGTGGCAGCAGCCGCAATCCAGCGCTGTCCCCAGCCCCATGCCAGCACGATGTAAGCAAGTCCGACCGCGGTAATCACGCGGAGAATTTGCTCGACGATCTGGGAGATGCCCCCTGCCGCCATCAACTGCCGGCCTTGGAAGTAGCCTCTCATCATCGCAATGATCGGGAAGAACAAGAGCGCCGGCGCAATTGCCCGCACAGCCAGATCAGCGCCCGGCTTCTCGGCGACATGCGTCGCATAGAACGGAGCGAATACGAGCAGGAGCACCGTAATGAGCACGCCGGTTACGGAACCGAAGATCAGCGCTGCCTTGTAAATCCGCTTCGCCTCATCCGGACGGCCTTGCGCATAGCGCTCGGACACCATTTTGCTGATCGCACTCGGGATGCCGCCTGTCGCTACAATAAGAAGCATTAAATAAATATTATTAGCGACGGTAAAATAACCGCCGCCGTGACTGTCCGTCATATAATCCAGCGGGATGCGCTGGAAAATCCCGAGAAACCGGGCAACCAGCGCCGCCGCTGCAAGAATGATCGTGCCTTTAATCAAGGAGTCTTTTTTTACCATGATGCCTATCTAATCTCCCTGCCTCGCGATATTACTTCGCTTTGATTTCCTCAAGCGGCTGGTGGTGACCGCGAACCGGCGTTGCTGCGCCCGATGGAGCTGCCCAGCGGATACCGTTCTTAATGACTTGAAGAACCGTTTCGTTGTGGTACGTCGGGAATGTCTCGTGGCCTGGGCGGAAGTAGAACACTTTGCCTTGACCGCGGTGCCATGTGCAGCCGCTGCGGAATACTTCGCCGCCTTCGAACCAGCTGATGAAGATAAGCTCGTCCGGTGCCGGAATGTCGAAGTGCTCGCCGTACATTTCTTCGCGCTCGATGTTGAAGTACTCCGGAATGCCGGCTGCAATCGGGTGAGCCGGATTCACGGTCCAGATACGCTCTCTCTCGTTCGCTTCGCGCCATTTCAGGTCGCAGCCTGTTCCCATGAGCTTCTTGAAGATTTTGGAGAAATGACCGGAGTGAAGAACGATAAGACCCATGCCGTTCATAACGCGCTTATGTACACGCTCAACGATTTCATCTTCTACCTTGTCATGTGCCATGTGGCCCCACCAGATCAGAACGTCTGTATTCGCAAGCACTTCTTCAGTAAGACCATGTTCAGGCTGATCAAGAGTCGCTGTGCCAACTTCGAAGCCGTCTGTTCCGATGCCCGCTTTGATTGCTTCGTGGATACCGTTCGGATAAACCGCGATAACTTCAGCGTTGCTTTTCTCGTGCTGGAACTCGTTCCATACTGTTACTTTAATCATTTTGTACTGCCTCCCGATAAAATAGTGTTAAATCCAAATAAAGAAAAGAATGATCATAGCCGCTTGAAGCACAAACTTCACAACCGTGCTGGTGAATAAGCCAACTACGGCCCCGAAGCCTGCCTTGAGCGCATCGTCCAGCTTTGAGCCAACGAACAACTCGCCGATAATGGCGCCAAGGAGCGGTCCAAGAATCAAACCAAAAGCCGGAATGACGAACGGTCCGATCATGATACCGATGGTGCTGCCGATTATCGATGCCCGTGAACCGCCGAATTTCTTGACGCCCCAAGCGTTAACCGCATAGTCGGCGAGGAACAGCACCGCGACGATGAGCGTCTGGATGATCCAGAACCAAACGCCGAACGGGCTGAACGAAATAAAAAAACCGTAAACGAAGAAAGCGGCATAAATAGCGAGCGCGCCCGGCAATATCGGAAAAATAGCGCCCCCCATGCCTACGATAAACAGGATGACGACGATAATCCAGCCCGCAATCTCCATTCATGCACTCATCCTTTCAGCACATAGTCCCGAATCAGATGCATAACGGCATGCTCCTCGTTGGTGACGGTTACGACGTCTGCCGCTGCTTTCACTTCATCTTGCGCATTGCCCATCGCCACGCCAAGCCCTGCCTCGCGAATCATCGCAATGTCGTTCAAGCTGTCGCCCATGGCGGCAACCTGCGACATGTCGATGTTAAGCAGCGAGCACAGCTCGTGGATTGCCGATGCTTTGGACACGCCTTCCGGATTCATCTCCAAGTTCCACGGCGATGAATTTGTAATTTCAAGCCCGCCCCAGGAAGCTGTCTCCTTCAAAATCGCGTCACGCATCTCGGTGTTCTCGGTGTAATAACCGAATTTGAGCCAATGATGCGCGTCGTAATCGGAAGCGGGCTCTATCCATTTCTCTTTGTTGAAAATATCCATCGTCGTGTATGCCCAGTACCAGCATTCCGGATACGAGAGCGCGAGCTCATGAAGCCGCTTCATCATGACAGGCGACATCAGCGTACGTTTGTGCAGCGCATGCGGACGATGCCAAATTTCGCCGCCGTTCACTGTAATCATCGGCGTGTCGAGCTTCAGCTGCTCCGCATAAGGCGCCGCGCTCTGAAAGCCGCGTCCTGTGGCGAAGCAGACGATGACGCCTGCATCCAGTGCTTTGCGGATCCACATCGCATTCTCGCTGCTAATCTCCTGCCTGTCGTTCAGCAGCGTTCCGTCCATATCAAGCGCTACCAGTTTGATCGATCCCATGATGGCCTCCTATCCTAACAAGTAACCTTTGCTGCAAGTCCAGCTAGCGTTCATTTTAGCACATTACGGGGAGAATCCAAACTGACGGGCATGTACGCTTCTAATTATAGTGAGAGAAACGCGGATGCGCGCTACTCAATCTTGTGCAATTTGTGTAGCATCTTGCCTTCGCTGCTTACACGCCTATGATCGTTCCCGTCAGAAAAAGAATGGCATACAGCAGCCGGCGGAGCGCGGCGTGCTTCTTGTGGCGTCGCATCGTTAATCCCTCCCTGGTGCAGCAGATGACACGCTGTCTTAGCCTTGGTTTATCGTATGCAACAGTGTTTCCACTGTGCAACTTTGGGACATGATGTGTGAAAATAATGCTTGGGGGGAGGCACGCGGCTTCCTGATTCTGAGAGAGCGTATTTGCTCTCTGTGGCGCTGGGGCTGGGGCTGGAGCTGGGGCTGGGGCTGGGACTTCACTCTGAGAGAGCGTATTTGCTCTCTCAGCATGCATTTTCTGCTGTTTCTGGAGCTGAGAAAGCATATTTGCTCTCTCAGCAGCAATCCGACTCCAATTTCGGCGGTTTTACCCCCTGAGAGAGCGTATTTGCTCTCTCAGCATGCATTTTCGCTGTTTCTTGGTGCTGAGAGTGCTTATTTGGCACTCTCAGCGGTCAAGATGCCGCAATTTCGGCGGTTTCCACTTCCGAGAGAGCGTATTTGCTCTCTGAGCATGCATTTTCTGCTGTTTCTTGGTGCTGAGAGAGCGTATTTGCTCTCTCAAGCACCACTACAGCTCCGATACGACAGGCTCGAAGCTGCGCAGCACAAAAAAGCAGTGACCGAAGTCACTGCTTTTCCAACGAGAGGTCCATGGACCACACTTGTCCTATTGAGTTTTTGCCTTGCCGGTGTTCGTGTTCGCATTCGCATTGGCATTCGCCGTATTCGTATTCGTCGTACCGGTACCGACAGGCGGCGTAACCGGCGTACCTGCGCCTGTTCCAGTCCCCGCACCGTTCGCAGGCGGTGTTACCGGAGTCTTCGGCTTCTGCGGCACACCGTGGAAGCCGATGTAGTCGTTATACGCGTCGAACATTTTACGCGCAATAGGAGCCGCGCCGTAGGCACCGAAGCCGCCCTCCGGAACAACGACCGCTACCGAGATAACAGGGTCCTCTGCAGGCGCGGAAGCGATAAACACCGCGTTCTCTACGAGAGCGCCGCTTACTTGCTGCTGCGACGTACCTGTTTTGCGCAGCACTTTATATGGCGCGTTATTGAACTCCGTGACACTTACGTTGAGCATGCCCGTCTCGATCTCTTTCCAATACGCATCCGGAAAATTAATCGTGTTCAGCACTTCCGGCTGGAACGTCTGCACAACCTTGCCGTCCGCATCGCGAATCTCCTTCACGAATTGCGGCTTCATCCGCTTGCCGTGGCTCGCCAGCGTAGCAGCGTATTGTGCCAGCTGCATCGTTGTATAGCGTCCCATCTGGCCGAAGGAAGCCAGAATGAGCGCGGACTGTGAAGACGCGGCTTCGCGCTCGTGGAAGTAACCGATTACGCCCTTGCTCTCATTAAGCAGGCCGCTCTCGGTACTAACACCAAGACCGAACTGCTTGACATAGCTGTCCCAGATATCGACTCCGTTCTCCGGATCTTTGCGGTACAGCGCATCCCCGACCATTTTGGACATGAACGGGTTGGAGGAATGGGCAATCGCAGATGCTGGATCCAGCGTGCCGTATGCATGCCCTTTCGAGTTACCGATCCGTCTGCGCGACGCGCCTTTACCGTAGTAGAACGAGCCGGTATCGGTGTATGTGCTGCTCGTCGTGAACAGCTTCTCGTTCAGACCGACCAGGATCGACAGCGGCTTCTGCGTGGAACCTAGGAACACGACGGATGAAGGATGCTTGCGCTGTTCCTTCGGATCCTTATACGGTCCGATAACCGGACTGATCGTACCGTTCTGCAGCACGCTGCTAATGGTGTCGTAGTCGTCGCTGCTGATTTTGCCGCCTTCCCAGATGTTCGGATCGTAGTCGGGCATACTCGCCATCGCGATAATTTTGCCCGTCTTGACCTCCATCGCTACAGCGTAGCCGGTCTTCGCATTATCCCGATGCCGCTCGCGGTCAGGCGTCGTCTGCAGGAAATGGAGCTGGTCCATAATCGCCTGCTCGGTCGCTTCCTGTACGTCGCGATTGATGGTCAAGTAAATGTTGTCGCCCTTCTCCGGCTTCGTGATGACAGGCGGACCGATGATGCGGCTTGCCGCGTTCACCGGGTAAGTCTTCAAGCCGTTCTTGCCGCGAAGAATGTCTTGGTAGATGTACTCGAGACCGTCAAAGCCGACATCTTCAGTCTGCAAATATTTAAGCCGCGGATCATCAGTCTTCCCGCGATCCTTGTATAGATTGTTCTCAGCACCGCCGCCGTACTTCTTCAAGTAACCGACCAGCTGGACGGCCGTCTTACTATCGTCATAGTGACGAATGCTCTCTTCCACAATGTCGATCCCTTTGTAGTGGTCGCGATTCTCCATGAAATACGCGATTTCCTTCTCGGAGAGTCCGCTCTTGATCCGACGCGGAACCGATACGGTATTCTTCTTGTAATCGAGGTCCATATTCTTGACGATCGTCTCCAGCGAAATGGACGCATCCGGATTGCCATACTGCTGAAATACATAATAAAGCTGTCTTGCCGTCTCGATGGAATCCTCTTTCTTCGTTCCCGGTTCAATGCTGTAATAGAGCGACTGCGTCGAAGTCGAGTAAGCAATCGCTTTGCCGGCGGAATCATAAATATTGCCCCGAATTGGCGGGATAAGCACATTCGTCGAGCCCCGCTTCTCCTCCTCTTCCCGAAGGGACGGGCCCTCTACGAACTGCAGAATGGCTAAACGGACGATAAGGACGCTAAACACAAAAAAAGTAACAAAAAAGAACAGGTTGAGCCGGAACGAAAAATTTCGCCGGTTCGTTATTTCCCGCTTCTGCGGATCGTCTTGCTGTACCACGGTAAATCTCCCTTCTCCTTGCGATCAAGACAAAGCCGGCCTCCAGCTCCTGCTCCGAACGACCAAGCTTTCCACCTATCAAGCCTGTTGTATATGCGATGACGAGAAGCCCTTCGGATTGAACCAGTCGCCGGAAGACGCCCATGTTGCATCGAGCGGTATCCACTTGCCGCCTTCATCGGCAAGCTTCACTTCATTCCAAGCATGCGGTCCATTGCCGCTTCCCGTCACGCCGAGCCCTGTAACAACTTTCACATCAAGCCCGACTGACCTCGCCATCATGGCATACAATCTGGCCACATCTATACAGACGCCTTTTCGGGTATCAAAAGTTTCAACTGGCGTCTGTTCTTTCCAAATCCCATTATCCACATAATTGTTCGCCTTATCCCAATCATAGACGATGCGCGTGCCGACCCAGTCGTAGAGCGCTCTTGCCTTCTCTTTATCAGTGTGCGCATTTTTGGTTACTTTCACAGCTGCTTCCTCGATATTCGCCGGAACCGCAGCATCGATCACTTCATACTTGCGCTGCAGCACCTTGCGGAACTCCGCCTGCACCGCATCGCTGAACACCGGACCGCGCTTCAGCACATCGCCAGCGACCGGATCCAGAATCTCTGCTGCGGTCTTCTTGTACAACGCCGAAGCCCGGATCGAATCAGCACCTTTCGCCCCCGGCAGCAGCGACACGTAGACGAATAGAATCGCGATGACCAGGAATGCCCGTCCCGCTCCAAGTAGTGCGCCGAGCAGTGCACCAGTCGCCCGGCTTGCCGTACCTGAGAGCGGACGCTGCGGCGTACGCCGGTGGTCAGCTGCCTGCTCCGAATGAACAAGTCTATCATATAGCACGTCAAATAGCGGCTCTATGAATTGCAGCAAGCTCCTCGTGATAGCGTAGATGAGCAGAAACAAGGCGCCGAATCGCAGCAGCTCGAAATCCCGCAAGCTCGTAATGAAGGTATACCACAGCTGCTTCAGGGAGCTCAGCTCCTCCTGCGGCACAACAATATGCCGTTCCACCAGGTAGTCACGAATGACCGGGGACAGCTTCGTAGCCCCTCTGCCTGCAATGACAAGCGCCAGCACGACGCTCACCGCCTGCCAAATAAAAAAGAAAAGGTGCTTCGCGCTGCGAGGTGCACCTCTTCTCATACCTTGAATGATAGAGACAAGCAGGATGAGCAGCACCATAAGCGCAACCGGTTCTGGTTTGAGCAGCGGCAGAACCCAGCTATGCATGATGAACCCTCCTTCATTCGTCCGCAAGAGCAGACATTTCAATTGCTCGGGAGCCCCGCTAGACGTTTTTCTTCGCTTGAGTAATTAAACTTTGTATCGTATCGTCAATCTTCCATTTTCCAAGAGAAGTATCGTGGAACTTGACCTGCACTTCGCCATCGCCAGGTGTACCGGTCAATTCAAGGTTCTTCGTCTTAACCGTGAACGTCCCGTCACTGTTCGTCGTGAATGTCGCTTCAGCCGCTTCGCCAGCCATTGCCGTAATGGCTTCTTGCTTCACGCTGTCCGCAACCTTCGTGCCGATCGACTTGATATCATCCAGCGAATAACCGCTATAGATAACGACAACAGCTAGAATCGCGACGACGATGAGCCACTTGACGACCGTCTTCACAATGCGAAGAACGATGAACAGTACGATTAGCGCAACGACGAGAAACAGCCATTTGTCTTTGAAAAATTGAATCCACGTGTCCATATCATAATTGAAATCCAAGCTCATCCTCACGCACTCCTCCATTATACCCGCCAAAAAGTTTCATTACAAAATATTATACCCTATGACCCTATGTGCGTAAACGGTGCCGCCTGCTAGGTTTGCATAGGACATGCGCCTGACATATCAGGCTTGTCCCCTGCGTACAAGTAGTAACATACGGTATCACAAGCGAAATCCCATGGTAGAAGGAGTGAACCAAGCTGAGAACTGCAATATGGCTGTATTTGTTCCTGTTCGTCGCCTTTTTCGATCTGCATGCCCAGTATCCGATTCTAACGCCGTTCGCGGTGTCGATCGGAGCCGCACCATCCTTCATCGGCCTGATGATGGGCCTCTATTCCATTACGCATCTGCCCGGCAACGTCATTGCCGGATATAGCGTCGACCGATACGGCAGCCGGCTGTTCATCGTCTTCAGCCTGGCCGCCGCCGGCGCGATTCTGCTGCTGCAGTCGCGCGTAACGGACCCTTGGCAGCTGCTGACGCTGCGCTCGATCAGCGGATTCGTGCTCGCCTTCCTCTCGCCGGCTTGTATGTCGCTGCTCGCGCGCATCACCTCCGACCGGATCAAGCAAGGCAAGCTGATGGCCGGCAACGGCCTCGTGCATACGATCGCGTCCGTCGTGTCACCGGCTGCCGGCGCCTATCTCGTCGCGCAAATCGGCTTCACGACCGCCTTCTTCGTGCTCGGCCTGATTCTGATCGTCACCGCAGCGTGCGCGATGTTCTTCATCCGCGATATCCCGGTGACGGCGCAGTCTGCCGAGCTAGCCTCGCAGCTATCTGCGCATATGCACGCGCATGAGCATGGCATGCGCGGCAAACGAGGCAAGCAGCTAAAAGTAACTGATGAACCACAGTCCATCCCGTGGCTGATCTATCTGCTGCCGGTCGCCATGAGCTGCGCGCAAGGCATCCTCTCCTTCGAGCTGCCGCTCATGGCAACGAGCAAAGAAGCGATGATGACGACGGGGCTGCTGTTCTCCATCGTCAGCCTCGGCGCCCTGCTCACGCTCAGCATGCTGTTCCTGAACAAGCTGTCGCCGTTTCTTCGCTCGCTATGGGGGGCCTTCATGCTGGCGCTCACGTATTTTGCAATTGCCGCGGGCGTTCCTGTGCCATTCATGATTATGCTCTTCATACTCGGCATGGCCAAAGGCGTCATCTTCCCTGCACTCTCGTCACTTCTGATCGAGCGCAGCGGCGGCGCCAAGTACGGCCGCACCTTCTCGTTCCTCTCTGTCGCCTTCTCCGTCGGGGCGTTTATGGGACCTATGCTCGCAGGCCAGCTGCGCAATTATATCTCGCCCTACTACATTGCCTTCCTCGCGCTGATGATCGCGGTGTCCGTATTGCCGTTCTACGCCTATACGACGCGGACCGGCGGCTCTGGTGCCCATTTTTCGAGAACTGGGTGATTGCACAGGGCTGTTATCATTCCGGGGCATACATTACAGTGTGGCAAGAGGCAAAGTTGCTTTAACATCAGAGCAGCGCTCCAAACGCCTATGATTATCATCTTGCGAAAGAGGGGTGACATTCACAATGTCAAATTTCGTAGATGCTGAACGCGGAGGACATCACGGCTTCACTTCTGCAGGTGCGATCCTTGTACTCTTCATCCTGCTCGTAATTGTTATTTGCGGCTGTGGCGGCTGGTAATAATGATCTGCGCCAATACGACTATAAACGGTCTGCCGGCCTCGGCAGGCCGTTTTTCGTATTTGCATAAGCGCCGGCTGTCATCATCGCGCGCAAAATAAGGTATGATAACAGCAAGAGGTGATGCAGAATGGACATCGCAATCATTGTTGAAGGCAAGAACGACAGGAGCAGGCTGCGCCGCGTGCTGAACGATGACGTCGATATTTTCTGCACGATGGGCACTCCCGGGACCACGCAGCTGGAGAAGCTTCGCAGGCAGGTCGGCGACAGGCAAGCCTATATTTTCACAGACAATGACGCTTCGGGCAAGCGAATCCGGGGCATGCTGCGCGATACTTTTCCGGACGCCGAGCACATTCATACACGCCGCGGGTATCCCGGGGTCGAGAAGACGCCTGAGGATTATCTCATCGAGCAATTAGAAAAAGCGGGCCTCGAGGAGTACATCACGTACCCGCCTCAAAGCACCGCCATATGGAGTAAAGAAGATGATTTCTAATTCTGATTCTTGCTTTGCTGAAACAGCTAGCCCATCACATAGATCACGAACGTGACTGTCAAAATACTTAACAAGGTGGAAACAAGCACGGCTTGAGAAGCGAATTCCTGCTCGTTGTCAAACTCGACCGCGAGCAGCACGCTTGACAGCGAGGTCGGTACTGAAGACGAGACGATGAGCGCTTTAGCCATTAGCCCATCGATCCCAAGCATCCACACGACCGCGCTTGCGAGAAGCGGTCCGCCAAGGAGCCGCAGACTGCATGAGAGCAGCACGTCGCCTAGCATGAGGCTGCGCAGCGAGATCTTCATACTGCCGAGCTGCACGCCGAGTGTAATGAGCGCCACGCCTATGAACGCATTCGCCGCATAATCCAGCGGCACCTGCAATGCATGGGGGATCGGCACCCCAAACCCGCGCATCAGAAACCCGAGCGGTATCGCATAGATAACGGGCTGCTTCGCAATCGTCTTCAGAATCTGCTTGCCGCTAATGCGATGCGCGTTGACGCTGTATATCCCATACGTGTTCGGGAGGAGCGCTTGCAGCATCATAATGAGCACCTGAATCGACAGCGTAAACGGATTTGAGGCGAACACGAGCTCATTGAGCGGAATGCCGTAGTTGGCACTGTTGTAGAACAATACGCTGTTGCGCATCGCCCCGCGCCTGCTCTTCTCTATCCCTCGCACCCGGATGGCAATCTCCACACTCGTATAGAGGAGCAGCATGAACACGACGAAGAACAACAGTACATGCAGTGCAGATTGAAGGGAAACCTCGGTCGTATACAGCAGCTTAAAAATGATGGCTGGCGAGAACAGGTAAAAGTTCAGCTTCGATAACGTCTTGATATCTAAAGAAAAAACCCGATGCAGCGTGATGCCTATAGCAATCATGACCGCAAGCGGGATAATGTTGTTCCATAATATAGATAAGAAAATGGCCACTTGATCGATCCTCTACTCTTCCAACAGTGCATCCACGACTTTCGTAATCTTGTCTGCGTTCTGTGTCTCATCAATGGAGCCAGTTAAATATTTGCGTACGACGCCTTGCTTATCAACGAACGTAATCGTGTCCGTATGCGTAAACAGGTTCGTACTTGGGTCTTTCGCCAGTCCGAGTCCAAAATCCTTCATCAGCTTCGAGGTGTCTTCCTCGCTGTCCTCACGAAGGAACTTCCAGCCGCTCGCATCAATATCGAACTTGCTTGCGAATTGCTTCATTGCGTCTGTCGTATCCCGCTTCGGATCGAACGTGATCGACAGGAACTCTACGTCTTTGCCGAAATTGCCGCTATCCTTCAGCTTGTCCTGCACCTGCGTCATCAGGTAGGTAGTCGGCGGACAAATGTCCGGGCAGTTCGCATAGAAGAAATAGATGACGCGCACTTTACCGTTCGTATTCTCAAGCGTTACATTGTTACCGTCCAGATCCGTCAGCGAGAAGCTCGGCGCCTTCAAGTTCTGATCCAAGCTCGGCTTCGCTTCCTTCGACGACGATAGGTATAGATAAAGCCCCATTACCGCACATAGTGCCAGTACCGCAATGGCAAAACCGTACTTCCGTATTACAGGCATTACCGCGCCCTCCTTACACTGCTCCGTTCGTATCCACAATCATAACGAGAAACACAAGCATCAAGTAGTTAATCGAAATAATAAAATTCGTCTTCGCCCATTTGTTCGTATCCGCCGTCCGCATGCCTGTCAGCGTATGTACGAGCCATAGGACGCTGCCAAGCAGCGAAATAATCAAGAATGCATAGCCGGCATAGTCATACGTAAACATGAGAATGCCTGTCGGAATGAGCAGCACAATGTACGGCAGCATTTGCAGCTTCGTACGGCTGATTCCCTTCACAACCGGCAGCAGCGGGAAACCTGCAGCGCGGTATTCATCCACGCGGCGAATCGCCAGCGACCAGAAGTGAGCAGGCTGCCACAGGAACAACAGCGCGAACAGAATCCATGCGCCTTCATCGACAGTGCCTGTTACTGCGCAGTAGCCGATAACCGGAGGCATTGCACCGGATATACCGCCGATCGATGTGCTCCAAGTCGAAGTCCGTTTCAGCCACATCGTGTAGATGACGACGTAAACGAAGAAACCAAGCAGACCGAGCCAGCCCGTCAACGGATTTACAAGTGTGAACAGGATGATCGAACCGATAATCGCCAGAATAATGCCATAGATCAGCACATTCGAAGGCTTCAACCGATTCTCCGGCAGCGCGCGTTTCTTCGTCCGCTCCATCTTCTTGTCCAGTTCACGATCCCAGTAGTTATTAATGACACAAGCTGCCGCCATAACAAGTGCCGAGCCAATCAGCATGTAGATCATAAGCACCCAATCAATATCCCATTTGGAAGCGACCCAGAACCCGCCGAACGCAGCGAAAGCGTTCAATCGTATGAGTTTCGGTTTCGTCAGGGCCACATATTCTTTAAACACAGCGAGCCTCCCCGTTCCACTCCTGCATGAGCCTCATTTCGCCCATTTTACCTGAGTTAAAATCGTTCTTAATCATACCGAAAAAAGAAGCTGTTGACAATGTTCGCGGGTGCTGTTCATGAATTTGACACCCTTTGGAACCATTTTGCCCACTTCTCAATACACTATCAATGTGGTTATTAGCCTAAACGGGCGAAAGGAAGTGGACGGTCAGAGACATGGCAGCCATTAAATCAAACTCTGAAGAAGTTAAGCTGCTCGCTAGGCTTCTCCGCGCGGAAGCTGAAGGCGAAGGCAACCAGGGCATGCTGATGGTCGGCAACGTCGGCGTCAACCGTGTTCTCGGCAACTGTATCGATTTCAAGAATATCCGCACCATTCAGCAGATGGTTTTCCAAAGCCCAGGGGGATTCGAAGCTACGCAGAAAGGCTACTTCTATCAGGCTGCCAGAGACAATGAGATTGCACTTGCCAGACGCGTCATCAACGGCGAGCGCCTATGGCCTTCTTCGAATGCATTATGGTACTTCCGTCCGGCAGGCAGCTGTCCGCCTACTTGGTGGGACCAAAGGTTCGAAGGCAAGTTCAAGGCTCATTGCTTCTATGTGCCGAAGCCTGACGAATGCCCGCGGGTTTATTAACATTAAAATGAAACATTTTTTGAAAGTGAGGAATTCATTCTTATGTCAAACGGTTACGGGTACAAACCAACAGCGGTAAGTCCAGCAAGCACAGGTCCAGCATTTGGCGGCTACGGCTACTATCCACAGCAGCAAGCAATGCCAATGCCTATGCCAACTCCACTGCCTGCTCCAGTGCCAACGCCTTTCGTGGCAGGCGCTCAAGCTCAAGCAATGCCGCCAATGGTACCAAGCGGTTCTTTTGTAACACCGATGGGCGGTAATGTCGTGACGGTTCCTGCTACAGAGGAGTCCTACGTGGAGAACATCCTCCGTCTGAACCGCGGCAAAATGGCTACATTCTATATGACGTACGAGAACAACCGCGAATGGAATGCGAAAGTATTCCGCGGCATTATCGAAGCGGCTGGCCGCGATCACATCATCATCAGCGATCCGTCGACTGGCATGCGCTACTTACTGCTCACATTGAACCTCGACTACGTTACATTCGATGGTCCAATCAACTACGAATATACGTTTAACGGTGTGACGATTTCAAATACGACGCCTATGCTGCCAACGGCCGCTACGCCTACCGCTACAGCCCCAACGGGCCGCTAATCGGCTTGAATGTCCAGGCATGGACTTTGGCGCTGCCGCCAGGCACCCAGTCCGTCATTTCATACCAAGAAGAACGCTCATCGCAGCGTTCTTTTTTTATGCCGACTGCTTTCTCTTCCGTCGCTGCCTCCCATACTTCGACAAAGAGTAAGGGCTGGTCCGTCCCTTCATATAGCTGAAATGCGTCTTTAAACTCCTGCTGCTTCTGCGCGATCCAGCTCCGATACCGGTCCTCGAAAGCCTGAGCGATGTGATACTCTACAAAACAGATAAACATCTTGTTGTTTCATCCTCCCTCTAACGATTAACAGCTCCGCCTATATTTGCGCAGAACGAACATTTCGTAATAAACGCCCACGATTCAGAAAATACTTAAGCGTACATATATGGAGTATAACCGCATTCGCACACTTTGTTTAACTACAACGAGGAGGTCCCCCTTAGATGGATAGCGGAACGCATTTAGTGATGGGACTTGGACTTGCGGGGCTAGCCTCGGTTGACCCTGTAATCGCAGCAGACCAGACGCTGCATGCCGCCGTATTAATCGGTACGGTTGTCGGTTCACAAGCCCCGGACTTGGATGGAGTGCTACGTCTCAAGAGCAATGCCTTGTATATACGCAATCATCGCGGTGCGTCACACTCGATACCGGCCATTCTCATCTGGACGGTGCTGATCACCGCCATACTCGAGCTTATCTTCGGATTTAACCTGCCTTGGCTGCATGTCGGAGGTTGGATACTCCTTGCAGTCTGCGTCCATGTGTTCTCGGATCTGTTCAACACGTACGGTACGCAAGCCGCCAGACCCTTTACGGAAAAATGGATCTCTTGGAACATTATACACATCTTCGATCCGGTCATCTTCGTCAGCCACCTTATCGCGATTGTGCTCTGGGCGCTGCGGATCGGTGATCCAACGATTATTTTTCCGTCCCTGTACGCTTTTCTCATCGTGTACTACATCTGGCGAACCGTCGTTCATCGTGCGCTCGGCAAGCAGATGATTCGGCTCGATACCGTGCATGAGAAAGGCGATCAATATGTATTGATCCCGACGATTTCGCTTCACGATTGGAACGTTGTCAAACGTCGGGCAGACGGCTCCTTCTTCATCGGCGACTTCCGAGGCGGCAAGCTTCGCTGGATGGACCGGGCCAAATGCTCCGATCATCCCGCAGTCGAGAAGTCCAAGAACGACCATTCGATTCGCGCCTTCCTCTACTTCACCTCCTTTGCTTGCGCAGAGGTGCAGGAGCATCCGTGGGGATACGAAGTGCGCTGGTCGGATGTCCGTTACAGGCATCGGAAGCAGTATCCGTTCGTCGGCGTGCTGCTCATGGATACCGAGTTTAAGACACTTGGCTCCTACGTCGGCTGGCTAAGCGAGGATCGGCTGCAGAAGCGGCTGAGAATGAATACGTATTGACTTGAAGAAGCCTCTTCTTGCACAATAGAAGAGGTTTTTTTCTTGGTTTATGGTTGGAAAACAAAGCAGAAGCTCAAGGCTGCCCTTGAGCTTCTGACCATTACTCTTTGGAAATTTAAACTATTGTGTGCCGCTTAGCGGAACGAAGAGCCACCCGACAGTTGTTGTTCAGCGATTTGAACAAGTTTGCGCGTGATGTATCCACCAAGTGAACCTGCATCACGAGTCGAAACGTTACCGTAGTAACCGTCTTGAGGGATTTGAATACCGAGCTCTTGCGCTGCCTCAAACTTCATTTGTTGAAGTGCTGCTGTTGCTTGCGGTACTACCAGCGTATTGCTGCTGCGAGATTGTTGTCCTGCCATGTGAGTAATTCTCCTTTCAACTCTTACGATGGTGTGTTGCAAACTTATTATGATTCGTTTGCGAGAAGAATATGCTAAAGTTCATAAGAAATTTATCAGGTTAAGGAGACGGGTTAGAAATGTCCAAGCCAATGTCCTTGTTTTTCGCGGTTTTGTCGGTGTTATTGATGTGTGCGACAGCTATTTCCATCAGCTATAGCGGGTGGCTTACGGTGCTGTTTTTCCTACTGACGATCTGCAGTATTGGCGCAGGCTTCATCGTGAAAGCCAGAATGCGTCGTCGCAACGGTAACGGAAACGATCAGGTTTGAGGTAAAAATTAAGAGGTAACGCGGTAAAGCAAAAAAGGAAGTATGGCGCCCTGCTGGCAGCTATACTTCCTTTTTGACTTCGTGCGGGTAGCTCACGATTAACGAGGGAGAAGGAAGCCCATTCTCTCTTTCGCTTCACGCAGCGTTTGGTGCGCAATGACGGATACGTTCTCCGCGCCTTGTTTTAGAATATCGTGGATTTCGCCCGTGCTGCGGATTTCCGCATAACGCTTCTGCAGCGGCTCGAGCTTCGCGACAACCGCCTCTGCGAGATCCTTCTTGAATGCGCCGTAGCCTTGGCCGGCGTAACGCGCCTCGATCTCGTCCAGCGTCATATCCGCGCAGTGCGAATAGATGCTCATCAGGTTGCTCACCTCCGGCTTCTCCGCCGGGTTAAACTGCACATCGCGGCCGGAGTCCGTTGTCGCGCGGCTGATCTTCTTGCGGATGACATCCGGCGGGTCAAGCAGCGCGATGTAGCTGCCCGGGTTCGGATTGCTCTTGCTCATCTTCTTCGTGCCGTCATCGAGCGACATGATGCGAGCGCCGACCTTCGGAATGTACGGCTGCGGCACCGTGAACATGTCGCCGTAGCGTTGGTTGAACCGCTGCGCGAGGTCGCGTGTCAGCTCCAGATGCTGCTTCTGGTCGTCGCCCACTGGAACGAGATCCGCATTGTACAGCAGGATATCTGCCGCCATCAGCGTCGGGTAGACGAACAGGCCAGCGCCGACCGAGTCTTTGCCGCTCGATTTGTCCTTGAACTGCGTCATCCGCTCGAGCTCGCCCATGTACGCGAGCGTCGTAAACAACCAGCCGAGCTCCGCGTGCGGGGATACGTGGGATTGTGCGAATACGCTCGCTCTGGCCGGATCAATGCCTGCTGCGATGAAGAGTGCAGCTACCGATTCGGTCTGCTCGCGGAGCGCTGCCGGCTCCTGCGGAACCGTGATCGCATGCAGGTCAACGACCATGAAGAAGCACTCATGGGTTTCTTGCAGCTTGACGAAATTCTGAATAGCGCCGATGTAGTTGCCTAGTGTCAGCTGACCGCTAGGCTGAATGCCGGATAGTACGCGTGGCATGTAAGTTCCTCCTCAACTAAATCCATTTTTGAACGCAAAAAAGGCCCTCCGCCGCAAGGGACGAGGACCGTGGTGCCACCCTAATTTGTTTGCCTGACTGCGCGTCAACGGGCTATGTATGCGCCGTTATTGAGAGTTCAAGCAAACCTCCAAACTCCGTAACATGGAGCGAATCGGCGATGTATACGGCTCAGACCTCTCGGAGGCGGCTTTCCTCATCGCGGCTCGGGGACCCATTCGGCATCGGATGCTTGCACCGGTTTCCACCAACCACCGGCTCTCTGGAGCGTACAATCCAAGCTTACTTATTCCCGTCATTGCATTTGCAACCAGTATACTCCCTCCGGGGGATTTGTCAAGGGCTGGCGCCCTTTGACGATACCCGCCTTTTTAAAAAACTTTAAATCACACTGACACCCCTTAAAATCTGACTGACACCCCCTAAATCTCACTACCACCCCCTAAATCCCCCTAGAAGGGGGACCCCGAGGGTTACCACCCTCTGGACACCCGTATGGTATAACGAGGACTGTTTCAGAGGCGCTGTAGCATGCTTTCGAGCGTATACTCGTTTTCGTCCCTGCGGGACACACTTTCATGCGAGGTTGAACCCCTTAGTTAGTTTTTTCAGCGTCCCTCGTGTAGTCCAGCAGACCAGCTACCTTCCACTAAACCCATCTGTTTCACGCCGATGTAGTCCAGCAGACCAGCTAGTTCCAACCAAACCTGCTATTTTCAAGCTAATGTAGTCCAACAGACCAGCTACTTCCAACCAACCTGCCAATTTTTCGACGATGCAGTCCAGCAAACCAGCTACTTCCTCCCACACCTACCTGTTTTACGCCGATGTAGTCCAGCAGACCAGCTACTTTACTCCAATCCCACCACATTCCCACTAATGTAGTCCACCAGACCAGCTACTTTACTCCAAACCTGCCACATTCCAACTAATGTGTATCCCTGATGGTCACACTTCAGACGACTCGTCTATTTTTTCCCGAATGTGTATCCCTCAGGGTCACACTTCAGACGATTCAGCTACTTTTTCCTTAATGTGTATCCCTCAGGGTCACACTTCAGCCCAATCAGCTACTTTTTCCTTAATGTGTATCCCTCAGGGTCACACTTCAGCCCTATCAGCTACTTTTTCCCGAATATGTATCCCTGAGGGTCACACATCGGCCGATTCAGCTACTTTTCCCCGGATGTGTATCCCTGTGGGTCACACATCTGCCGACGTGGCTGGTGCGCCGCCCACCCAAAAAAAATGCCGGGAGTCGAATTCGACTCCCGGCTGCGATGCTACTCAATCTGCTTCAAATACGCGACCAAATCCTGCACTTCCATATCCGACAGCTCGGACGTGTGGCCGTGCTCGTCGCCTGCGCGCTTGATGACGTCCTCCAGCGTGGCTGCGCTGCCGTCGTGGAGGTATGGCGCGGTGGCGTAGATGCCGCGCAGCGTTGGCGTGTCGTACAGCCCGCGTACGCGCTTGTTGGTGAAGTTCCCGCGCGCGTCGCCGGCGTAGTCGGTGTCCGTCTTGCTCACCGTGCCGACGTCGTGCAGATAGTCGGTATTCGCCGTCGTCAGCTTGCCGCCCTTGCCCACCGCCTTGACGCTGTCTGTCAAGGCGTCTGTCGCGTGGCAAGTGATGCACTGCGCCTTGCCCTCGAACAGCGCCTTGCCGCGCTCTGCCGCGGCAGTAAGCTTGCCGTCCGCCGTCCGGTACGGGCTCTGCGGCACCGGAAAAGCATCCGGCATCCGCATGTACGCCTCCAGCGCGTCGAACAGCTTCTGCTTATCCGCAGGCATTGGCTCAGCCGGATCCACATCGGACAAGCCGCCCATCTCGCCTTGAACGGTGTGGATGTAGTCGGTGAAATCATCGCGGCTGCCGTCCCACATGAACAGCCCCGTCTCGAAAGCGAGCACGTTGCTCGGCACGTTCCGCGGTCCTTTACCCGTCGTCAGCGTCAGCATATCCACCTCGCCGTCAGAATGACAGGAGGCGCAGCTCATCCAGTTGTTTCCCGCGAACGGGTTGTCGTCGCTATTCGCGCTGTAGAACAGCGTCTTGCCGAGCCGCTGCTGCGCATTCAACCGGTCCGACGCAATCAATCGCAGCGGCTTCCCGTCCACCTGCGCACGACCGCCGTCCTCATCAGACGCCGGCAGCGATACATACGTCAAATCATGCGAGTTCGAATTGTGGATGTACAGCTCACGCCCATCCGTAGACATCACCATGCCGATCGGATAATCGCCCGGCAAATGGTGAATCATCTGACTCGCCCTGCCGCCTCGATTCAAATCGAAGACCAGCAAATCCTCGCTGCCGCCCATGAGCGCATACGCCTTCTTGCCATCCGGCGAGAACACGATGTCGGTCGGATTCGAGACGATGGTCGTCTTGCCAAATTTGTCTTTGACATCCATCGCTTTAAACAGCTCCTTGCGCACCTTCGTATCCTCCGCGCCGCTCCCCACATCGACCACAGACAGCGCCGGAAAAATCACTTCCTCAAACTGAATCGGCGTATCCGTATTCGTGAGCAGATGCGCCTCCCAAAGCGACTTGCCGTCCGGTGTCAGCCGCAGCTGCTCGACCGTATTCGCGATGCCTTGGCTCTTCTTCTGATCCTTCACATCCGGCGATGCCGCAAGCTGGCTGATGCCGAGCTGCTCCATCGTATCCGTGCGGAACCGAATCGTTCGCGCTCCTAGATAATCCGACACATACAAAGTCCCGCCATCTGCTGTCAGGGCCAAAGCTCGCGGATTATCGCCAGCTTTCACCTGCTGCAGCACTTTGCGAGTCGCCGCATCAATGACAGACACAGTCCCTGAGCGGTAATTGCTCACATACAGCCGTCCTCCGTCCGGCGATGCCACGATGCCGAACGGTTCAATACCAGGCTTCGCCGTTCCGATGACGCGCCCCTCGTCCACATCAACCCACTCAACGCTGCCGGCATAACGGCACGTCACGTACAACGTCTTCCCATCCTTGGAAACCGCAAGCTCGCGCGGCTCCTTGCCGACGGCGATCTCCTTCACCACTTTGCGCTCAGCTGCATCAACGACGGACACCGTATTGGTGTCGCCGTTCGCGACATATAGCAGCTTCCCGTCAGGCGATGCTACAATGCTGCTGCCGGATACCGGTGCTGGTGCCGACTCTACCTTATCACCGAAGAATCCGCATCCTGCCGCGATTGCAGCCAAAACGGCGAGTGCCATTGCACTCGCCGCCAACTTAAGGCCACGCCTAAGCAAGCTTTTATTTCGAGACAGATACCGGTAGAAGTACTGGGGCAATGCCATACTCACCATGTCCCTTCTGCAGCTGCGGTACCGTGTCGCCATCTGTGTTGCCGGAATCGTCGCCTTCCTTGTACACATCGCCGGTATCCCAGAATTCGCTCGCCTGCATGCCCTCCTCAAGCATCGGACCGTCCACCACTTGGCGGAAGAACGTTACATAGCGTTCCTGAATCGCGCTCTGATCGAGCGACTTCGGCGCGTCGGTATCATCGCTCGTATTCTTCAAGTTAGACAGAGCAAGACGAAGAACAGCGGACACGCCGCCAACGGTGAGCGCATCATACTTCGCATCTTTGCCGCTTGTTTTGTATGCTTTCAAGCCGTCATCCCACAGCTTCTCGTCCATCGCCGCATACAGCTTCCGCGCAGCATCGCGGTACTTCTCGTCTTCCGTCGCGAGGAACGCCGACGTCAAACCGCGGATCGCACCGATTTGCGCTTGCAGCGTCGTCTTCGTGCTAGCTTCGCCTTTGGCCGTATCGTAACTCTCAACCGCCAACCCGTCCTTATTAATCAACGACTGCAGGATGAAATCCGCCTGCTTCACAAGCATCGATTTGGCCGCAGCTCCCTGCTCCGTGCCCATGCCTTCCGCCGCATCGCCGTTCGCATAGCCAACCGGCAAACCGTCGATTGCCCGCTCGAACATCCGCAGCGCCTCGATCGTGTAGCCCGACTGGAAGGCGTCGACCGTCGTCCCTTGCCTATCGCCGTCCGACTCCGTCACGAATGCGCCTGCCTTATCGTTCCAATGACGCGTCTTCACGTTATGGAACACGGCAAGCAGCACATCGCGAGCCGTCGTGTATGGATCAGTGGATGCAACATCGTTCGATGGATCCGCATCCGTGTTCGCTGCCGGCGCAGCCGGGAATGGATCGCCGTCAAATACGCGCGCGAACGCTGGATTGCGGTTCGGATTCGCAGCCCGCTGGTCCGTCATGCCGAAGAATTCCGACGCCGGCCACAGCATCAGCCATTGATCCTGCAGCAAGCTGCGTCCATCGGATACGCTCATGCTTTTCACATTCGGGAAGTCCTTGTCCCCGTTCTCTTCTACATCTACCGCATGCGGCAAATATGCGCCTGCTGCCAGCGTGCCAAGCGACTTCGACGAAGGATTGTAGAACAGATGATCACGTGCGAATAAGAGCTTATTCCAAACTTCTTCTGTCAAAATCATTCCTTGCATGCCGTCGCTTGAACTAACGCCGAGCTTCAACCCTTGATCGCCTTCTGGACCGGCTGCTGCTGTAAAAGCATCGACCTCTTCGTCGCTCTTCGCGTCATGCAGGTTGCCGAGAAAATCGCCGGCCCAAAGCGACTGCTTCAGCATCGTGCCGCCATAAGCCGCCGGAACGAGCTGCTTCTTCAT
Organism: Paenibacillus taihuensis; assembly: GCF_003386535.1. Classification (GTDB taxonomy): domain Bacteria; phylum Bacillota; class Bacilli; order Paenibacillales; family Paenibacillaceae; genus Paenibacillus_Z; species Paenibacillus_Z taihuensis. The sequence continues at coordinate 192,690 of NZ_QTTN01000003.1, read as the reverse complement.
CTTGTCGCGGTCCCAGCGAAGCGTGCCGAAATCCACTTGAATCTTCGGTATATAAGCGCCATCTTCGCCATCGGCGAATTTGTCCGTCGCAAGCTTCTGCGTGTAACGCGGATCGCCTGCAGCGTATTCAATAAAAGTCGGATATATGTGCTGCTGAATATCTTCCGCAGGCTGACCTACGCTGTCCGCCATTTTCACGAATCGGGACGCCAGCAGCTCATTGTTCTTTACGCCAGCCTTCTGCGCTTCTTCCGCAACGGCGGGACCATTCACGAGATGGAGTCCGAGACCGGACTTCTCCACCACTTCATACATCGCTTCCTCAGAATACTCGTAAGACTCGATGCCAGCTATGTAATCGAACGCCGTCGGCGAATCCGGTTTGACTGCATCCAGAACGTCCAGATCAGCACCAAGCGATTCTGCGAGCGGCTCGCCCGAAAGCTCAAATTCCGCGTAAGCAAACATATTGCCTGCCGTGTCGAAATTATAGTCAGTTACCTTCACATGTACATCTGAGCCGCAGCCGGTTACCGCAACAGAACATGCAAGAACAGCAGACAGCGTAGCCGCGCTTCCCGTCCTTTTCCCCAATTTCCACTTCATCACCAAGTTCTCCCAGCAGTTATAAGAATGAGAATCATTATCATATATTGCGAATTCTACTCCTTTACCAAAAGGTTGGCAATGTTTTTTTGGCAAGCTTCATAAATTTAATAACAAGGCTGTCCTGCCCCGCCTACTGGGCGCATAACCTATTACATAGCGCCATCAGCTTGGCCAGCAGCCATACAGCCAGTTATTGCCGCTTGTTTCATAGGAGAGGAGACTTGTGGTCAGTCATGCATGACTTTCAGCATATTTTTATAAGCATTATCGTTGAAGCGTTCCCGTTCATTCTGCTCGGCGTCCTTGTCTCGGCACTGCTGCAAGTATTCGTATCCGACTCGATGATCGCTAGAATTACGCCTCGCAATCCAATTGCAGGCGTCCTGTTCGGCAGCTTGCTCGGCTTGCTGCTGCCTCTATGCGAATGCGGCATGATTCCCGTTGTACGAAGACTCATTCGCAAAGGGATGCCGCCGTATATCGGAATGGTTTTTATTTTCGCCGGGCCGATTATCAATCCCGTTGTTTTTACTTCCACATTCAGCGCTTTTCAATCCGATACCAGAATGGCTTATTCACGAATGGGACTTGCACTAGTCGTCTGCGTGCTGCTCGGACTGCTCATGTACCGGTTCATGAAGCGCAATCCGCTCAAACTCGGCATCCATTCGTTCTCTGGCCGCTCAAGCGAATCCGATTATGGCCACAACTACAATTACGGCAGCTTGAATGACGGCATCCGTGGCCGTATTCAGGCTACGTTCACTCATGCTTCTGATGAATTTTTTGATATCGGCAAATACCTCATCATCGGCGCCTTCATCACAGCGCTCGTACAATCCATCGTGAAACAGGATGTACTGCTGTCGATCGGCGGACATCCCGGAATCGCTAATCTATTCATGATGGGGGCAGCCTTCGTGCTGTCGCTTTGTTCCACCTCGGATGCTTTCGTCGCTTCATCGTTTCACGGCATCTTCGGTCCCGGCGCGCTGCTCGCCTTCCTCGTCTTCGGGCCGATGGTCGATTTGAAGAGCTTGCTCATGCTGTTCTCCACTTTCCGCAGCAGAGTCGTGGTTGGCATTGTGCTTGTGCTGGTTGTCAGCGTCTGGACACTTTCGATCCTTACGGAGAAGCTCTTCTTCCATCTTTGAAAAAAGGGAGGTCAAATAAGCCATGCGGATGCTTTCCACAGTACAGCGCAGAGCGATCGTCCACCATCTGATTCGGAGCGGCATATTGGCCGGCTTCGGGCTCTATATTATTTTCCTCGTTCGAACGCATACGCTTGTTCTATATGTCGAGCCGAACTTGGCTGTCTATGTGAAGCTGTCTGCGATTGGACTGTTCGCAACCGCCATTTATCAGCTCCATTCCGCCTTGCAGGAATGGCATGGCGTGACGGCTGCCGCCTGCGATTGCAACCATGAGCCCTCTTCTTCATTACTCGCGAATATCGGCATTTACAGCTTGTTCCTGCTGCCGCTTGCGCTTGGCTTTCTATTTTGAAAAACTGGGAAAAATTACATTGCGCTAGCTGAATCCGTTTTCGTATAGAAACCGCCATAGCAACCATACTAAGCTCAAGAAGAAACGGCGGGTTGATATACACGAGAAAGACAAATACGTTGTTTCTTCCGTGACAAATTTGCTGGAGGTGATAACTATGGCTAGCAGCAATCAATTAGTCGTACCAGGAGCAAGCGCAGCGCTCGACCAAATGAAGTACGAAGTTGCGAGAGAGCTCGGTATCTCGTTCCCTGCAGACGGTTATTATGGCGACATGATGACTCGTGACGCAGGTTCGATCGGAGGCAACATCACACGTAGACTCGTTCAAATCGCGGAGCAGTCTCTTGCAGGCAGATCCGCTCGCTAATCAAGCGCCTGAACGATAGAAAAAGCTGCCCCGCAAACGGGCAGCTTTTTTCGTTATGTATATTATGGTGTTTCTCGCAATGCGTGCTGTTCGTACTTCGGTGTATAGCGGAACATCCCTGCTGCCATATTGTAGTTACTTTCAAAAGAAATGCTTGCCGACCACGCGCCTGTGCCTGAACGAACCGAGAAATCATACGAAATTTCACCATGCGTCCAATTGCGCTTCAAGCGAATCGAATCGACAGCCATCTTGCGAAAAGCCAAGGCCTGCTCTCTGGTCATGCCTTGTTCGGCTTCCCCGATTTCGCCATTCCTGCTCTCAATTGGATTGTGGCGAACGCCGTACTTGCCAACGATGTTATTGCGAATTTGTATGATTACAGTACCTGCCAACGAATGAAGAAGCTCCTCTTCTAGTTGTTTAAAGACGAAATCCACTTGACGACTTAACGGCATTGCATCCAAATTCATCCTTGTCCGCCTCCATCTTCATATAATATAGGTGATACCCGCCTACGGACCCATTATATGCCATTAAATAATAGACATCAACAACAAATTACAAAAACCTTACAATCGAAATAGTCCATTCGACATCTGGCTTCTATGCGCGTTTACGCCTTTCGACATAGTTCGTTCTGTGGAGACGAATATAGACAAACCTAAAGGCGGTGATATAATAGTGGTATTCCAAATAAAGGGGCGCTTTCCACGATGCAATGGTTCCATTCTATGTCGATTCGAAACAAGCTTTTGACCGGCTGCTACACGATTGTCGCGATCTTCGCAATTGCGCTCATTCTTGGACTGCTGCTGACCGGCGGCAGCCTTATACTCGGCCTTGTCATCATTGTGATTGCAGCAGCAGTAACCTTCCCTCTCGTACGTGTGATCGAGACAGCGCTTACATCATCTATCGACGAGATGACCTCCATCGCGTTCGGCATTGCGAAAGGTGACTTCACGCAGAAAGTAGACGTCTCTTCTTCCGCATCGCTGGGCGAGCTCGGCCATTCCTTCAACAGCATGGTGGACAAGCTGCGCGAGATCCTGAAGGAAACATCCAACATCGCAAGAGTCGTAAACGATACGAGCCGCAGCATCTTTGATAAGAACATAAACTTGAAGCAGGTTATGGAGCAGGTAGCTACTTCTGCCGGCGAGCTTGCGACTGGCGCGAATACGATCTCCGAGGATGTCAGCGACATGGCGGACTCTATTCGCGACATTGAGAATAAAGTAACGACATACGCGCACTCGACGAAAGAAATGAACAAGCGCTCCGAGCAAACGATCTCGCTCGTAGAACGCGGACGCCAAGCGGTAGAGAGCCAGGCAGCGGGTATGTCCCGCAACGTCGAGGCAACTCAGCAAGTAGCGGAAGCGATTGAAGAGCTGGCCCGCAAGGCAGACGGCATCTCGGCGATTACGCGCACGATCTCTGATCTCGCAGAGCAGACGAACCTGCTGTCGCTGAATGCGTCGATCGAAGCAGCCCGCGCAGGCGAGCACGGACGCGGCTTCGCGGTCGTTGCACAGGAAGTCCGCAAGCTGGCGGAAGAGTCGACCGCTTCGACGAAGGAAATCCATACCCTCGTACGCAGCATCGATCAAGGCGTCAAGCAAGCGATTCAGAATATTAAAGTGAACGAAGAAGTCGTTCAGCTGCAAATGAAAATGCTGCGCGATTCGGAGCTCGTCTTCACGGAGCTCGTCACAAGCGTACAGTTCATCACCGAGCAAATCGCGGAGTTCTCTTCGGAGAGCGATCAGATGATGGAAGGCGCTCGCAAAATTTCCGGAGCGATTCAGAATATCTCGGCGATTACGCAGCAATCGGCAGCAGGCACGGAGCAAGTGTCCGCATCGATGAACGAGCAAATGGGCTCCGTTCAAGCGGTTGTTACGGAAACCGAGAAGATGCAGCAGATCGTCATGCAGCTGCAGCGCACGATGTCGATTTTCAAGGTCTAATACGATATCCTCCATCCTCCATTGCTGGGCTCGGATGGAGGATTTTTTTGCTATAATGATCTCATTCATGCTTAAGAAGCCAGGAGGAACCAATACATATGACACCATTCATGCGAGCAGTCGGACTCACGCACTACCTCCCGATCACGAGGGAAGATAGCTTGATGGATATCGAGGTGGAGAAGCCTGGTGCCCCTGCTGGCCGAGATATCCTGGTCAAAGTCGAGGCAATCTCGGTGAATCCGATCGATACGAAGCAGCGTGCGCCGAAGGACAAGGTTGAATCGACGCCTCGTATTCTCGGCTGGGATGCGTCAGGCACTGTTGAAGCCGTTGGTCCAGCATGCGAACTGCTCCAGCCGGGGGACCGCGTGTACTATTCTGGCAGCGTGACACGCCAAGGCTGCAACAGCGAGTATCAGCTGGTCGATGAGCGGATCGCTGCACGAATGCCTGCTTCCCTGAATTACGCCGAAGCGGCTGCACTTCCGCTAACGTCGGTCACAGCGTGGGAAGCACTGCATGACAGGCTGCACATCGCGATTGATAAAGCAGCGAATGCCGGCAAAACGATACTGGTCGTCGGCGCGGCGGGCGGTGTCGGTTCGATCGCGATGCAGCTCGCGAAGTTGGCGGGGCTGACTGTCATCGGAAGCGCATCGCGGGCAAGCTCAAAGTCATGGGCGATTGATCACGGCGCGGATCACATCATTAATCACCACAAGCCATGGATGCCGCAGCTCGAAGCAATCGGCTTACGTTTCGTTGACTACATCCTATGCACGAATGCGACGACAGCGCATTTCCTCAGCATGGCAGAAGCGATTGCTCCGCAAGGCGCGATCTGCTCCATCGTCGATACGACTGAGCCGGTGCCGCTGCACCTGCTCAAGAGCAAGAGCGTAACGTTCGTGTGGGAGTTTATGTTTACGCGTTCGATGTTCGAGACTGCCGATATGATCGAGCAGCATCGGATATTAAGCGAGGTCTCGCAACTTGTTGATGAGGGCGCTCTGTGGTCGACGCTGAACGAGCGGCTTTCGCCGATCAACGCAGCGAACCTGCGGGCAGCCCATGCGAAGCTGGAGTCTGGTACGATGATCGGCAAGCTCGTCATCGAGGATTGGCAATAGCATTGAAAAGAAGAGAGACCTCCCTGCCATGATTGGCAAAGAAGGTCTCTTCTCTTTTATAACCCTTTATTGTAATCGTAGCCGATCACTTGCAGAAACGCGCGTGCAAGCACCGCATGTCCGGTATGGTTCGGATGAACGCGGTCCCATGCGATCGTGCCGGAATACAGATGCTCCAGCACTTGATTGAACGCAGCCTGCGTATCCACGAACAAGGTGTTATGCTTCTCGGCAATCCGCTTCACAGCCGCGCCGTAACGATCCATCTCTGCACGCATCAAGTCTTGCGTATTCGGCTCGATGTAGAATGGCGTCATAAGCACGATACCTTTTACCGAAGGCAGCACCTCCGTGACGAGCTGATCCAGCGTCGCCTCATACTGCTCCAGGTAGACATGCTGCTCCGGAATCGTCGGGCTGTCGTATTGACGCCACACGTCGTTCGTACCGATCATAATGGACAGCCAATCCGGCTTCAGAGCAATGACATCCGTCTGCCAGCGGTCCTTCAAGTCCAGTACCGTGTTGCCGCTCGTCCCCATATTCACGACACGAATGCCGAGCTCTGGGTAGGTCGAGGATAGCAGCGCATCCACGACGCTCACGTACCCCTTGCCAATCGCTCCAAACAGCCCTTCGCCAACCGGTCTTGCACGATCGCAGTCCGTGATCGAATCGCCGATCATGACTAGCTTATCTTTGCTCGTAAGACGCATCCTTCGTATCCCCCTCTATTCTCCCAAGAAAAATTGAATCGTTCTGTCATTAAAGCCCGGCAGATGTTCATGTCCAAAATCCGGATAAATTTCAAGCGCTTTCGGCGCCGTAATTTTGTTATAGGCAGCGAACTGGGACGACGGCGGGCAGATGGTATCCATCAGGCCGACAGCCATTAGAACGTCTCCCTTAATACGGTTCGCCAAGTATTGAATATCGATGTAACCGAGTCTTGTGAAAATCTCTTCCTCGCGCTTATGCTGCGGATCGAAGTGACGAAAGAACGTTCTCAGCTCCGAGTAAGCGTCCTTGTCGAGGTCCATATCCCAGACGCGGCGGTAGTCGCTCAGGAATGGGAATACAGGCGCGAGCTTCGCAATACGGGGCTCAAGCGCTGCGCAGGCAATCGTCAGAGCGCCGCCCTGCGAGCCGCCCATCGCATAGACGCGCTCCGGGTCAACTTCTGGCATATCCATGGCGATGCCTGCAAGCTGTGCAGTATCGAGGAAAATATGACGGAACAACAGCTGGTCTGGAGCGTCGTCCAAGCCGCGGATAATATGACCGTGATGCGTATTGCCTCTGACGCCGCCTCTGTCCTCGGAACCGCCGCCTTGGCCGCGGCAATCCATCGCGAAGACGGAGAAGCCGAGCGATACATAGATCAGCCGATCCTGCCAATCTCCGGCGTTGCCCGTGTAGCCGTGGAATTGGACAACCGCTGGATGCGGTCCGTTCGAATGGCGCGGACGCGCGTATTTGGCATGGATGCGTGCGCCTCTCACGCCTGTGAAATAAAGATCAAAGCATTCTGCCGTTGGCGTCTGGAAGGAGCTCGGAACAAGTTCGATGGCTGCGTCAACCTGGCGCATCTCGTCAAGAGCGCGCTCCCAATAGTCGTCGAAGTCGGACGGGCGCGGATTAGTGCCTGAATACGTTTTCAATTCATGCAAGGGCATATCGATTGTTGGCATAAGTACGGTCTCCTCTTCACCATTATTCCCTTTCATGTTACGTGTTGAGCCTGCCCGCTGTAAAGTACGAAGTTGCGCCTCATGCATGATCAAAGGCGGATCGGGCACAATGAAATCGAATGTTTTAAGTCTGTCTGACGGGGAGGAAGGTCCATGGGAAAAACGCGCAGAGCCCGCAAAGCAATGTTGCTCCTGCTAACCTGGATCATATGGGCAAGCGGCATGGATGTCGTTCAAGGTGACGGAGCCGCAGTTTCGGCGAGCCCGCCTCCACGATCCGATCACGCCGAAGAAGGCGAGACGAATCCCGGCAGTACGTGGCAATGGCAAGTATCTTCATCCGCACCGTCGCATGGAGCTGTGGAACCCTCCTTCACCAGCGGTCAGCAGCTGAAGAAGAAGAAACGGAGCCGCGCGAACGGGATGTCTTGGGTCACGCTTCAGCGCATGTATCCTGGCTCCTTCGTGATCTGGGGTCCGCGCGGCTCACGGAGAGTAGCGCTCACGTTTGACGACGTGCCAGATCCACGCTTTACGCCGCAGGTGCTTGAGACGCTTGCCCGCTACAAAGTGCGTGCGACCTTCTTCGTCGTCGGCCAGCGGGCGGCCGCGCATCCTGCGCTCGTGCAGCGGATTGCCAGAGAGGGCCATATCATCGGCAATCACTCTTATAATCACGCTGTATTCTCCCGCATTTCGCGCTACGCCTTCGAACAGCAAATCGTGAAGGCCGATCGGATCATCCGGCCTATGATCGGGTACAGTCCTAAGTTCGTTCGTCCGCCATACGGCGAAATCCTGCCGCACCAAGTCGAATGGCTGCGCAGCCGGGGGTACGTCGTAGTGAACTGGGATACCGATTCCGTCGATTGGAAAAGTCTCGACAGCAACAGCATTCTCATCAACATTAAACGGACGCTGCAGCCCGGCTCCATCATTCTGCAGCACGCTGGCGGCGGCGAGGGTCAGGACTTGTCCGGCACCATTAATGCGCTCCCACGGCTTATTAAGCTGCTGCGCAGCAAGGGCTATCAGATCGTCACGCTGCCGGAGCTTCTGAACAAGCCTGCAGGGCGCAAATGGCAGAGCCGCTGAACGCAGACAGCGAGCTTATGCAAAAAAAGAAACCCGACGTTCAATGTGCAGAACGCGGGTTTCTCTTTAGTTAAGAACAAATACTTTTACAGATTGGAAACCGAAGTCGCTTGCATCAGCCTTCGATTGCGGAACGAAGATGTCGATACGCTCGCCCTTGATGGCACTTCCCATATCGGAGGCAATACCGATCATGCCGCCGACTGGCAATCCATCATGGTCGTAGCCCGTAATGTACAGCTTGCTCCCAAGCGGAATAACGTTTGGATCAACTGCAATCGTACCGAGCTTCAGCGGATTGCCGAAGTAGTCGACCGCTCCCCAGCCGTTCTCCGATGGATCTGCCGTATACGCGCTTGCTTTCACTTTTACGACATCGGAGATGCCGTACTCTTTGCCGCCAACCGTAATTTCATTTTGCTTTGCTTGTCTCTTCGCTGCAGACGATTTCGTCGAAGACTTCTTGCTTGCAGCTTTCTTCGTCGCTTTCTTTGCTGGTTCCGCTTGAGGCGCCTTCTTCGGCTCAGCCGCATTCGCAGTCTTCTCCGCTTTCTCGGCCTTAACAAGCGCTTTCGCAGCTGCCTCCGGCTTTGCCGTCTCACCTGCAGCCTGTTTCTGCTTCGCGTCTTGTGCGATCGGCTGCGGCGCGTCCTGCTTCAAGTTCGCGACTGACACTGTTGTTGGAATAACGATCGTGAGTCCTTTGTACACATTCGATGGGTCAACCATCGGATTCGCTTTAAGCAGCTGCTCGAGCGATACGCCGAATTTCTGTGACATTGTCCAGAACGTATCCTTGTCCGTCGCCGTGTACTTGGATTCTGCATGTGCTGCGCCGGCATGCGTGAAAACCGCAACGCTAAGTGCAACAAGCAGCGCGCTCTTCTTCCAGAATGAGTGCTTCTGTTTCAATATGAACTTCCTCCTTTAATTTTACGGACATACACCTTGGGTGACCAAGAGATATATTCCGTCATTACGATGCAAATAAGACGATGCATCGCATGCGGCCTACGAGGTTAGTTGTCGGATTCGGACGAAAGGAGTTCCACCCTACGCTTGTTCGCCAAGCGATTCACCCCAGCGCTGCGACAGCGCATTGACCGGCAATAAGTTAACCGGCGAGCATAGACGAGATGTGATTCATCTGCTCTAAAAAATCCCCCGTACGTTTCGTTTCGGCTCGCGTTAAAGGATATCATGTTGACCTATGTAATCCTACCGGTAAATGCATCCAACACCGCCAAAGCACCGTAAAATCACAGATTTCGCGGCAGTCTGATCGATACCGTCGTCCCAATACCCGGCACGCTCTTAATGTCCATTTTACCTTGATGAGCTTCAATAATCCGGTAGCAAATCATAAGACCCAGCCCCGTCCCGCTGTCCTTCGTCGTGAAGAACGGCCCGCCAAGCTTCGGCAGCTGATCTTCCGGAATTCCCGTCCCTTCATCGACAATCGACACGGCAATATGCTGCGCATCCACATTCGTCAGCGTAATGGTGATGATTCCTCCGCTCGGCATCGCCTCGATCGCATTCTTGAGCACATTGACGAACACCTGCTTCAGCTGGTTCTCGTCGCAGAACAACTCCGTCACGTCCGAGTCGAGCTGCGGAATGATTTGCACATCTTTCAGGATCGCCTGCGTCTCCAGGAGCGTCAGTACACTGCCGATGATCCGGTTCAAATCATGAACGCGGAATTGGCTCGCCTGCGGCTTCGCAAGCGCCATAAATTCCTGCACGATGGAGTTGATCCGGTCAAGCTCCGCTTTCTTCATTAATTTCGGAAAGCTCGCTCATGCCTAGCAACCGAAGTCCCGCTTGATTGGCAAACAGCACAACCATTCCGTCATGAACAAAAATCGGCTCAGGCAAATATTTAATTAAGCGCTGGTAGCTGTGCGCAATGGAATACGGCATCGCCATTTCGCGCTCCACATTTCTCGACATGAATTTCCTCTTCGTTCGATCAGCTAACGTCATGTTGCAGTAGATCGCCTTACGTCGCATTGGGGACCTCCGAGTACACATATTCGTTACGTAACGTTTTCGCCTTTAACCGTCCAATCCCTGCGCCTTCATGAAGAATTAAATTTCTCTCATGCAGCCGACAATACGACTTATGTAGACAAAAAAGCGGCCTGTTGGCCGCTTACGATGTGCTGCTTCTTCAATTATGATGTAAATTCTTGTACCCATTCGCCGTTGTAATACGCAACGCCGATTTTGTTATAGTGGCTGCCTAGAATATTCGCTTTGTGACCTGCGCTGTTCATCCATGCCGTCATGACTTCCGCTGGAGTACGCTGCCCTTTCGCGATATTTTCACCTGCATAGGAGTAAGTAACGCCGTAAGCACGCATCATGTCAAACGGAGAACCGTATGTTGGCGAGTTATGGTCGAAATAGTTGTTCGTATACATATCCTTTGCTTTATCCAGCGCGACCTTCGTCAGCAGCGTATCGGACTTCAGTGCCGACAGGCCTGCCTTAGCGCGTTCTTGGTTGACAAGCGTTACAACTTGAGCTGCAAAAGTGGACTTGTCCGTCGTGCTCGTAGTCGGTGTAGTCGTCGTCGAGCCAGATCCAGAAGTCGTCACAGGCACCTTCACGATCATGCCTGCCCAGATAATGTTCGGGTTCTTGATGGACGGGTTAGCCGCAATGAGTGAGTTCAGGCTGATACCGTATTTCTTCGCGATTTTGTACATCGTGTCCGTGTTTGTCACTTTATATGAGACGGAAGTGTTCACGGAGGCTGCTTCTGCCTTCTGCAGGGCTGCTCCTCCTCCAAGCGCGATTAAGCTTGCTGCGAGAACACTAGCGACACCTATACGAAATGGTTGCATCTTCATGAAAAATCCTCCTCGTTTACAAATGTTGTATGCCGGGCGCCCCGACGCCACTCATACTAACACGGGAGTTATTCGGTTTTCATGAGCTAAATATTGGCAATCGGGCTGAAACCCGCTAAAAATCATCATTATTAACAAAGTCTAATTTATCGGCCTTCTTGAGATTGCATTCCGAGCAAGCACATACGCAGTTGGCTGGCGACGACAACCCGCCCTTCGACTTCGGCATGACATGGTCAATCGTGTCGCCGAACTTCCCGCAGTACCGGCAAATGTAATCATCTCGCTGCAAAATAAGCAGACGGAAATCGCTCTTCGTATACAGCTTATGGATCATGCCCGAATTAATAATGCCTGCCGCGCCTTCTTCTACCATGCGAACCGCCATCTCCGTCGGGATGACCGTCGACCAGCGCTTCCCTGTTTCCCGGTAACCGCGCAGCCGGATATGCCCTCTTCCCCTGTCATTCAGCACGGAGGTCGCGAATGTGAAGGAGCCTTGAATCTGCTTAATGACGCGGTCTGGCGGACGAACCGGAGTCTGTGCCTCTGACACCTCAGCAGGTTGGTCCGTATCCTGCTGCTTGCGGAGCCTTGCCGCTTTATTGTAACGCCCGCGGCGGCGTTTGCGCTTTCGCTTGCGCGTTCGCGAAGGCGGCGACGTCTCGGATGCGGCGCTTGCCGCGCTTGCCGTTTCGGTGTTGGTGACAGCAACTGCGGCTCGCGTCTCTGCTGTGGATGCTTGTCCCACAGCCACAGCAACCGCTACTGTCAACCCTGACCCCGACGCCGAAGCTTCCGCCGCCGAGCCTGAATCCGCATGAAACAGCGAATCGACCGCTGTCGTTTCCCGCTTCCGTCGTCGCATACAGGAGCGGCATGTTCCGCGCCGGCCGCTCTTGCCTGCCCGCTTCGTGAAAGCAGACTGCGGCTTCTCTTGTCCGCATGCTGTACATTGTTTCGTTTCCATCGCTCTCTATTCGCTCCGTTCAGCTTGATATTAAGCCGTGCAGCTTGCGGAACTGCTCGGGCGTTATTCCTTCCGTCTTGCCGAATGCCGCGATAAAATGGCTGGAATCCCGGTATCCTGACAGCATCGCAATTTCTTTGATCGATCGCGTGCTGTCGCCAAGGCTCATCATTTCTTTGGACTTAATAATGCGCAGCTTAATCAGGTAGGCGTATGCCGTAATGCCGAACGCTTGTCTGAACAGCGAGTTCAGGTAACGAGGACTGATGGCAAGCTTCTCCGCCATATCCGTCAGGCTGATATCGGGATCGCCGTAGTTTACATCCAGCCATCCAAGCAAAGGATCCAGCTTCTCCAAATGCTGGAACACCGACGAACGGCCGCCTTTTTGCCCATAAATCTTGATCATCGTCAGAAATCGGTACAGCTGCGCCGATGCATTAAGCCCCGTCCGATCCTCGTCATGCTGTGCCTGTTTGATCATCGCAATGAGCTGCGACGTAATCGGCGCATCTTCCTCCCAGTGCAGCCATTCGGTATGCCGAATGCCAAGGGATGCCAGCATCGAAGCTGCCAATACGCCGCCGAATGTTATGTATAGCGTCGACCACTTCTTGCCGCCTTTGGCCGTATAGAAATGCGGCACTCCTGGAAAGAGCAGCGAGCCATGACCGGGAGGCAGCGTGTAGCGTCTGCCGCTCAGCTCGAATTCCCCTTCGCCATCTAAGGTTTGCAGCCAGTGGAAGTACGGATATCCTTTCGTCCGGTCAACCGTCTCCTGATCTGGGTTAAAGCCAATGCTATCCATATAGAGCGGCAGCTCGAATTCGCCGCTTTTGAACATAAACCGGTTCTGATGCTGCCCGTTTATGATAAATCCCTTCCGCTCGATAAGCTGTTCCATATTATGATATCCTGCCTAAACTATTTTATATATCTCTTACTCGAATCTTACCATAAAATAAAGCTATTATCATCACATTTACCGAAGGAGATTCGTGCAGATGGATACGACGAAATTGCCCAAAATGTTATATGGCGGCGACTATAACCCGGAACAGTGGGACGAGAGCATTTGGCCTGAGGATATGCGCCTCATTCCGCTTGCGGGAATGAATATTGCAACAGTTAATGTATTTTCCTGGGCGATGCTCCAGCCGAATGAAGATACCTACCATTTCGAGACGCTCGACCGCATTATGGACATGCTGCATAAGAACGGCATCTATGCGTGTCTGGCTACAAGCACAGGTGCGCATCCGGCTTGGATGGCGCGCAAATATCCTGAAGTGCTGCGCACGGATTTTAACGGCAGGCAGCGCAAGTTCGGCGGTCGCCACAACTCCTGTCCGAACAGCCCGTTATACCGCAGCCTCTCCACCCAGCTGGCTGCCAAGCTCGCCGAGCGCTACAAAGACCATCCGGCCCTGCTGCTGTGGCATGTTTCCAATGAGTATGGCGGCGAATGCTATTGCGACCGCTGCGAAACAGCTTTCCGCGAATGGCTGCGCGCCAAATACGGGACGCTGGACAAGTTGAATGAGCAGTGGAACACGCGCTTCTGGGGCCATACCTTCTATGAATGGGACGAAATCGTACTCCCTAACGCTCTGTCCGAGCAGTGGTCGTCAGACCGTACCTGCTTCCAAGGCATCTCGCTTGACTATACCCGCTTCAATTCCGACAGTCTGCTTGAGTGTTACAAGCTGGAATATGATGCGATTAAAGCCCAAACGCCAGATCTACCCGTTACAACGAATCTAATGGGTACATTTAAAGGGCTCGACTATTTCAAATGGGCGAAGCACATGGACATCATCGCATGGGACAACTATCCTTCCATGGACACGCCCACAAGCTTCACCGCGATGACGCATGATCTAATGCGCGGTTTGAAGAGCGGCGCTCCGTTCCTGCTCATGGAGCAGACGCCGAGCCAACAGAATTGGCAGGCTTACAATACGTTGAAGCGGCCTGGCATTATGCGTCTGTGGAGCTATCAAGCGGTTGCGCATGGCTCGGACAGCGTTATGTTCTTCCAGCTGCGCCGTTCCGTGGGGGCTTGCGAGAAGTATCACGGCGCGCTCATCGAACATGTCGGCCACGAGCATACACGCGTATTCCGCGAATGCGCACAGCTTGGCAGGGAGCTCGATAGCCTTGATACGAAGCTGCTCGGCTCGCGCCTGCCTAGCCGCATCGCCATTATGTATGATTGGGAGAACCGCTGGGCGATCGAGTATTCGAGCGGCCCTACGATCGACCTCAAATATGTGGATGAAATCCACAACTATTACCGGGCCTTGTATGAGCAAGGCCATCAGGTCGATATCGTTTCCTTCGAAGAGGACCTTAGCCCTTATGCCATCGTTCTTGCCCCTGTGATGTACATGGTGAAACCAGGCATGGCTGCTCGAATTGAAGCTTATGTCGCAGCAGGCGGCAAATTCGTGACGACCTTCTTCAGCGGTATCGTGAATGAGAACGATATCGTCACATTAGGCGGATATCCTGGCGAGCTTCGGGGACTGCTGGGCATTTGGGCCGAGGAAATCGACGCGCTGTTCCCTGGCCATCACAATCGTATCGTAATGAAGGATTCGCTTGGCAATCTGCAAGGCGAATACAAATGCTCGATTCTGTGCGATCTCATCCACTCTGAAGGCGCGGAAGTGCTTGCCGAATACGGCGATGACTTCTATAAAGGAATGCCCGTGCTGACTCGCAACCGGTTTGGCAGCGGCGAAGCATGGTATGTAGCATCAAGCCCGGATGCCGACTTCCTCCAAGGCTTCCTTGGCGCACTTTGCGACAGCAGCAACATTAAGCCGCTTCCTGGTAAGCAGCCAGGTGTTGAAGTGTCGCTGCGCAGCCGCGAGGGACGTTCTTATTTATTCGTACTGAACCATAATGCTGCCGAAGTAACCGTCGAGCTGGGCGAGTTCGCCGGCGTCGATCTGATCACGGGTACAGCTGTCTCCGGCCAAGTTCCATTAGCCGGCTGCGACGTTCTTATTATTGAGCAATTTGCTTGATATTGCCTCGTTTCCTGATCGCATAGCTCCTTCCGCCGCTGAACATATTAGTTGGTGTGAAAGGAGCTGTTTCAGCCAAAATGAGAAGATTTTTTGGGACTTTATTAGGTATTTGTTTAGCGCTCGGCGTAGGTGTTCTGATTTACAATGCGGTGTCCGGACCGGGACCGAATAACGGTTACAAAGCGGCAAACCGCGCAGGCAACGAAGTCAAGTATTTGGGAAACAGAGCAGGCCATGATGTAAGATATCTGGAGAACAAAGCAGGCAATGGCGTAAGGTACCTGGAGCGGAAGACAGTGAACACAGCAGACAATCTGCTGCCGCTGAACAACCGCACGTACCGCAATGACATGTATGGCACTACGTACAACAACACGTATCGCGGCTATTCGTATAATGGCGTTACACCGCTCGGCAACGACAATCGTTACAACGCGACTGCGTACAACAACGGTAACGTTGGTAACCTTGGCAATCTTGGTAACTTAGGCAACCTTGGCAACATGAACAATAGCCAATGGTATCAATGGCTGAACAGTCAATTGAGACAAGGCGCGCCCGGCACAACGACTGGCAATACTGGCAATAACTACGGTACTGGCACAGGTGGCAATTATGGCTACCCGACTGGTAATACCGGCACTGGCACTGGCACAGGCAATAGTACAGGCACAACGACTGGCAACACAGGTAACACTGGCAACACCGCAAACACAGGTAATGCCGGTGCTGGCGGCAACGCGTCCATTGCACAGCAAATTTTGCAGCAGGTCAATGCAGAGCGTGCCAAAGCTGGCTTGTCGGCGCTGACGCTGTATGATCCGCTGACGAAGAGCGCACAAGCGAAGTCCAACGATATGCGCGACAAAAACTACTTCTCGCATGATTCACCAACGTATGGCAGCCCATTCGATATGATGAAGCAATTCGGCATCAGCTATTCGTATGCCGGCGAGAATATCGCTGCTGGTCAGAAGAGCGTTCAAGAAGTTATGACGGCTTGGATGAACTCCCCTGGACACAAAGCCAACATTCTTAGCCCGAACTTCACGCAGCTTGGTGTCGGTTATGCCCAAGGCGGCAGCATGAACCCGTATTGGACACAGCAGTTTAGACGTCCGTAAGCATCTGTAATAACCAACAAGTGAGCATTGAACCGACTCTACCGGTCAATGCTCGTTTGTTTTCGGTAAGCGCCAGGCGATACATCAGCCATCTTCTTGAACGCCTTCGTAAAATGATGAATGTCCGCAAAGCCGCAGTACTCTGCGATCTCCTCAAGACGCAGCTCGGATGTCGCAAGCAAGTCCTTCGCATGAGCGATACGCAGCTCCAGCAAGTAACGATGCGGCGGAACGCCGAACTGCTCACGGAATTTGGCACTGAATCGCGAGGGAGATAAGTTCGCCCGCTTCGCCATCTCATTCACGGTCAGAGGCTCGGAGAGATTGAAAGAGAAGAACGATGTAATCCAATTGAGCGGCTGAGGCGCTGTTTTCTCAGCTTCCTTCAGGTCCGTATGATCCTCCAATATCGTCAGGATGATATCAGTCGCGAGCGATTGCGCACGCAGCTGGTTGAGCGGATCACGATGCTGCCAGCATTTGACCATCTCAATAAATTTATCGCGCATTACGATCGGCTTCTTCGGCGACAGCTTGACCGGAATGTCGATACCGTTGAAATCGTTAACCCTCGGCTGCATCAGATACGCGTATGCGCTAATGTCCGTCTGTCCGCCTCTTGTCGGGAACCGCTCCTCCCTCAGCTCGTCAAAGAAGAAATCCAGATGGACGAAAGGCGTGATCGTGTTCGTCTTCCCTTCGAGAAAATTCAAGCTGCCTGGTTGGATTAGACAAAACTCACCGCTTCCGAATTCATAAGGCACACCATCGACCGTGAATACGCATGACCCTTCCTGAAAATACACGATCAAATAATCAAGCAGCCTGCGCTCTGCATTCGTCCACGGCTTTCGTACCGCAAAGTTGCCCTCCCGTATAAAGGGAACGATGGGCCGCTTCGCCATCATTTCGGATAAATACATCATCTGGCCGTTTCCCTCCTGGCAATCATGCTACCCCTATTGTAATAAACACAGTCGTTTTTGACAAAAAGGATAAGATATCGGAACAAAGAAAGCGGTGCCGGGCAGACGCTATAATAGGGGCATAAGGCAAGCGATCATGAAATAAAGGAGCGTTTATGAATGGAACAGCATGTAAACCTGGCTCAATTGCCAACTTTGGATGAGGCTTATGAGCTCTCCCCTGAGCAAATCGCGTCGTTTCAGAAGAACGGTCATATTTTTCTGAAGAATGTGCTTAAGCCTGAAGAAGTGGACGTTTACGAGCCGATTATCGAAGGCGTAGTGCGTGAGCATAATTACCAAACGAAGCCTGTTGAAGAGCGCGATACGTACGGCAAAGCTTTCATACAAATTACGAACTTGTGGGAAATGAGCGAGTCTGCGAAGCGTTTCGCATTCGCGAAGCGTTTTGCCAAAATCGCTGCAGAACTGATGGGTGTAGACGGCGTGCGCATGTACCATGACCAAGCGTTGTTCAAAGAGCCTGGCGGCGGTCATACGCCTTGGCACCAAGACCAGACTTACTGGCCGC
Organism: Paenibacillus taihuensis; assembly: GCF_003386535.1. Classification (GTDB taxonomy): domain Bacteria; phylum Bacillota; class Bacilli; order Paenibacillales; family Paenibacillaceae; genus Paenibacillus_Z; species Paenibacillus_Z taihuensis. The sequence continues at coordinate 174,817 of NZ_QTTN01000003.1, read as the reverse complement.
TTAGCACCGACAAATCAATTACACTGTGGATGCCGCTCGTACCGATCTCCGAGGAAATCGGCTCGATGACATTCGTTGACGAATCGTACCAAAGCGGCTACTTGAGCCGTCAAGATATTTCCGATGAATCGCATAAGACGATCGGTTCTTATGTCACTGGCAAAGGGCTGCCGACGACGAATTATGGCGCAATGGAAGCAGGCGACGCAACCTTCCACGCCGGCTGGACGATTCACAGCGCGCCAGGCAATCCAACGAATCGGATGCGCGAAGTGATGACGATCATCTATATCGCGGATGACATGATCGTTGCCGAGCCAGACAGCAATGCACGCAGAAGCGATCTCAATAGCTGGTTCCCAGGCATCAAGCCGGGCGAGCTGGCCGCATCTCCTAAAAATCCGGTGCTTTACAACAAGAACGCCTAGCATTTACAAAAACGAAAGAGCTCCTTCTGCATATGCAGAGGGGGCTCTTCTTCTATTCTATGAATCTAGTATGTTAAAATAGAGGTCAAAGTGCTTACCGAAATAGGAGATTGATTGCTTATGCATACAGACACAGGCTATGAAACAAGATCCGCTGCCAGCTATGAGCGGAGCAGACAGACACGCAAGAAAGGATTATCCTTACCGCTATTTCTCTTCATTTGGGTCCTTCTCATCGGCTCCGGCGTGCTGGGAACGATCTGGTATACGGGCAAGCTCAAGCAGAACTTGACCGATCAAGTCAACCAGCAGACCGCCCAGCAGATATCCGCGATGCAGGCCGATTATAAGAAGCAGCTGGAGGAGCTGACGACGAACTTTAACGGCGAACTCACTACAATTCAAGGCAAAGTTGATGCGATCAATGAGCTTCTCGAGTTCTCCAAGGACAATATGAGCAGCAAGACCGATAACAGCAACAAGCTGTACAGCCAAATTGCCGATGTGAAGAAGCAGCTGAATGAGCTGAAGAAAAGTTTGGATGTGCTCAAATAATGACCGTCAAACAATTAAACCGTCTCATGCTAGCGTCGCTGGCCCCTTTTATCGGCATGCTCATATGGCTCTTGAATTCGAACCTCACGTTCGAGCTGACGGACGCGGCTTTTCCGAAGGATACGACTCCGCTCGCTGCTGTTCCCGCGCAGAGCACTTCGGTCATTAGCGGCCTTGATCAAGCGAAGCAGCTAGCGATACATACCGCCTCATCCATTAAGAAGAATGTGAAGCTCTATCTTGCGGTGAATGAGAAAATGAACGGTGTCGTCACTTTAACCTACTCGCAGCTTGGACGTCCGTCACTCATTTACGACCGCCGAATTACCCGCAAGATCGGTTCGCCGGTGCAGCAGGTGCAATCGGACAAGCTGACGGCGCAGCTGTTCACCATTCGTGCGGAAAAATTCAGCGGCTATGCGCTTAAGGTAAAGCTGAAGTCCGAGAATGGGATGAAAATGGTGCTGGGCAATGACAAGTACGGCAGCGCAGAGACGACATTGTCCGCCGTACGCCGGTACAATGCAATCGCAGGCGTAAACGCCGGCGGATTCGCCGACTCCGATGGCAAACGCTATCCGCTCAGCACAACGATGCTGAACGGCAAATATGTCGGAGGGTTTCATCCGTCGGAGAAGGATTTGTTCTTCGTTGGGCTCAACGATAGTTTGAAGCTCATTGGCGGCAAAATGACCGACCGCAGCGAGCTCGATGAGAAGAATCTGAAGTTCGGCGCTTCCTTCGTTCCTGTGCTGATGAAGAACGGCGTTCCGATGCCGATCCCGCAGAAGTGGCTGACCAGCCCTTCCCGCGCGCCGCGTACCGTCATCGCCAACTACAAGGATAACCAGCTGCTCTTCCTCGTTATCGACGGGCGAGATGAAGCCGGCAGTTCAGGCGCTACGCTTACGGAGATGCAGTACTTGCTGGAGCGGTTTGGCGCAATGGACGGCTACAACCTCGACGGCGGCGGCTCATCGTCGCTCATCTTCAACGGCCGCGTCATCAACCATCCTTCGGACGGGACGCTGCGGCCGCTGCCGACGCATTTTTTGTTTTTTAAATGAGGATGTTGAGTGGACCGCCTTCTTCGGAAGGCGGATCTCTTTGCGCGAGAGATCCAAATCCGATCTCTCAGCTTTACGGATCGCCTTTTTTGCTGCTGAGAATGCTGATTTGGATCTCTCAGCAGAGCGGTCCGCTCTTATCGGGCGGTTCTCGGCGCGAGAGATCCAAATTCGGTCTCTCAGCTCGACGGATTGCCTTTTCCGCTGCTGAGAGTGCTGATTTGGATCTCTCAGCAGCGCGGCCCGCTCATATCCGCGATTTCTCGCCGCGAGAGATCCAAATCCGTCTCTCAGCTCGCGAAATCGCTTTTTTCATCCACTATTGCACTTATTAAAGCAACGATTGAATAATCGCCCCTAACTCCAGCGGATCCGTCGTTGTCTCGTAGCGCCCATACACCTGACCGTCTCGCGCGATTAGAAACTTGGTGAAATTCCACTTCACTCCGTCGCCAGCGTAATAATTCGAATACTTGTCACGCACGAAGCTGTCCATCTTCTGCCCTTCCGAAGTTTCAGTATCGAACCCGCGGAATGGAGCCTGCTCCGTCAAATAGACGAATAAGGGATGCGCCTCTCCACCTCTAACCTCCACCTTCTCAAACAGCGGAAACGTTACGCCAAAGTTCTGCTCGCAATATTCCCTCACTTCCAAGCTGTTCCCTGGCTCTTTGGCGTTGAATTGGTTGCACGGAAAACCAAGCACTTCCAATCCTTGCTCGCGGTAGCTTTCGTAGAGCTTCTGAAGACCTGGTAATTGACGTGAATAGCCGCACTTGCTGGCTGTGTTCACAATGAGAAGAACCTTGCCGCGGTATGCGGATAATGCAACTGGGCTGCCATTAATGTTATTCAGTTGAAAATCATAGATCGACGTCATATGCGTACTCCACCTCGATTGGGCTATTTTTAAGTAACGATAGCACAGCGAGCGCTATTGGAAAAATATATAAAACGAATAATCGCTATAGCATACAGCAATAACACTTCGGCGACAATAAAAAACTCCAGCTCCGCCTTATCCGGCAGAACTGGAGGTCTTATCTAGGTGCCCTATTACAGGCTGATTACTTTGCCAGTAGCTTGCGATTCGAACGCTGCAAGGATAACGGCCAGCGATTTGCGGCCTTCTTCGCCGGAGATGCTTGGCTTTGTTTTCGTAACGATGGAGTCGATGAACGCGTCAACAACGCCGCTCGTTTCTTGCTTGTCGTTCGTGCTGATGGCACCAACGTTGTAACGCTCAACTGTGCCGTTGCGCAGTTCAACGATGATTTGGTCTCTTGGATCCGTACCGATCTTCATAACGCCGTTCTCGCACCAGAACACTGTGCTGTTGTCTTCGCCTTTGTAGTACGTCCAGCTAGCAACAAGCGTACCGATTGCGCCGCTCTTCATGCGAAGAAGGCAAGTTGCGTTATCGTCTACGTCTGTACCTTCTTTGTCCAGCGTGCCGATGAAGCCCGTAACTTGAGCAACTTCATCGTCAAGCAGGTAGCGGATCAAGTCGGATTTATGCACGCCGAGGTCACCCATCGCGCCCATGATTGCTTCCGGCTTGCGGAAGAACCAGCTGCCTTTGCCGTCTACGCTCCAGCCTTCCGGACCTGGGTGGCCGAACGACGTACGGAATGTAAGAACGCGGCCAAGCGAACCGTTCTTAAGAATTTCTTTTGCCTTCACGTGAGGAGGCATCAGACGTTGGTTGTGGCCAACCATCAGGTATACACCGTTCTTGCTTGCAGCTTCGATCATTGCAGCTGCTTCTTCGTCTGTCGAAGCCATTGGCTTCTCAACCAGAACGTGTGCGCCCGCGTTCGCTGCAGCGATTGTTACTGGAGCATGAAGATAGTTCGGCGTGCATACGCTAACTGCGTCTGGCTTAATTTTGCTCAGCATTTCCTCATAGCTTGCAAAAGCTTCTGCGTCGTATTTCTCCGCCAGCTCTTGTGCGCGCTCGATTACTGGGTCAACGAAAGCGACGAACTGGACGTTTGGATTTACTGCATATTCAGGAATGTGACGGCGGATTGCGATCGCGCCGCAGCCTACAACGGCTACTCTTACTTTACTCATGATGGCGTATATCTCCCTTATTCAATAATAATGGTTATGCTTTGTGGCCGTTCTCACGGAGCCAGTTGATGCTTGTTTGTACCGATTCAAGCGGCGGGTTTGCACATCTGTCTTGCTCGACAACGATCCATTGCACGTTTGCTTTGTCAGCTGCAGCAATAATATCGTTCAGTGCAAGGTCGCCTTGGCCAAGCTCGACCGTGTCGATTTGCTCGCCTGGGTGGCCTTTGCGGAAGTCCTTCAAGTGAAGCAGCGGCAGACGGCCAGCATACTTCGCGATATATGCAAGTGGATCTACGCCGGAGTATTGAACCCAGCCGATATCCATTTCAACTTTGAGCAGATCAGCAGGTACTTTCGTGTACATGGCGTCAAATACGAACTCGCCATCGATCTTCAGTGCGAATTCGAAGTCGTGGTTATGATAGCAGAATTCGAGGCCTGCTTCATGGAATTTCTTGCCGAATTGCTCCAGCTTCGTGATCAGCTCACGCCAGAACGCTTCGCCGCCAGCAACCATCTCAGGGGAAACCCATGGAAGGATCGCATAAGTCGCGCCGATTGTTTTCAGATACGCGATTTCGCCTTCGATATTCGATTCAAGCTGCTGCAAGCCAATATGGCTGCCGAAAGCTTCGATACCAAGCTCATCGAGCAATGCCTTCATTTCTTCTGCAGGAATGTCGCCATAGCCAGCAAATTCAACGCCTTCATAGCCCATAGCCGCTACTTGACGAAGCGTGCCTTTGAAGTCTTTAGCCAAGTCATCACGTACTGTGAACAGTTGCAAACCGATTTTCACGTTTAATCTCTTCCTTTCGGGAGGTATGTAGCTTGCGCCCTAGTGAAACGCATAGCTTCTCAAGTTTACCAATATGACACTCATTATAGTAGAATTTGAGTGCTGACGAGATGTATTATATAACAATAACATGTACTATTTTGCTGCAAAATGAGGTGGACAGCGTGTTAACCGAAGTTATGAGCTGTAGCTACTCGTATCATACACAGCCATTCCAAATTACGAATCACGGCAGCCTGCGCGCCTATCTCTTCCGCTTGCAAACCGAGGGTACCTGCGAGGCGCTCGTGGACGGACGAATGCAGCGCATCGAAGCCGGGGACCTGCTGCTTTTCAGGCCTGGCGATGCCTATCATTTGAATGTAATCTCACCTCATAACGATGCCGATACCAATGAAGCTGAAAGCGGCGTTAAGAGCGGCGACTACTATGTCATCTGCCGCGGCAGCTGGCTCGATGAATGGTGGAGCCGTAAGGACCGTCCGCGCAAAGTAAAGGTCGTTCCCGATGAGCGCTGGCTGTCGATTTGGCAAGCTCTCATCCTGGAGAAGCGGCGCTTCGAAGCGGAAGATACGGAACTGGCCGACTATTTGCTCCGCGCGCTATGCCTCGGCCTTGACCGTGCAATATCGACGCAATCCGCCCTGCAGGGCAAGTCATTCATCGCAACCCGCATGAAGAATTTTATCGACGAACATGCCGCCGATCCCTTCACCGTCTCTGACATTGCGAATCACGTGGGCTTAAGCGTCTCGCGCACCGTCCACCTGTTCAAGGAATGCTATGCCATGACCATCATACAGTATACCCAAAATGTCCGGTTATCCATGGCCATCGAACGAATCAAGTACAGCACGATGACGCTCGAACAAATCGCCGAAACTTGCGGCTTCGGCAGCTACTCGTACTTTTACCGCGTCTTCCGGCAGAAGTATGGCGTATCCCCCGCTGTCTACCGCATCCAATAATGAGTTGAGGAACCAGGCTTGGGCAACACTATGACAAAATAGTCGGGAGGTCGGCGGAAGCGTGCGTTTTAAAGATGTGTTCTCCATCATTGGTCCATCGATGGTCGGGCCGTCCAGCTCGCATACGGCGGGAGCGGTTCGTATCGGTCTTGTAGCGCATCAGCTGCTCGGCGCTGTGCCGAAGCGGGCAGAAATCTTGTTCTACGGTTCTTTCGCGGCGACTTATCAAGGGCATGGCACGGATATCGCCATTGTGAGCGGCCTATTAGGATTCGCTACCGACGATATCCGGATCCCTAATGCACTCTCCGTCGCCGGGGAACAAGGGATGGATGTGATTTTCGGGCAAGGAAAAGGGCTGTTCTCGCACCCGAATACGGTGAAGCTGCTACTCGAGACGAGCGAGCCTGAGGCTAGAAAGCTATCGCTCGTCGGAACGTCTATCGGCGGCGGCAATATCGAAATTGTAAGCGTGAATGAGTTTAGGGTGAAGATTACCGGAGACTATCCAACTCTCGTCATACTGCACGAGGACAGGACCGGCATCATCGCGGATGTCACCTCTATGCTGAAGTCCGAGCGCGTCAACATCGGATATATGTCGGTCGACCGCAAAGGAAGAAGCGGTCAAGCGCTGACCGTGCTGGAGCTCGATGATATGCTGCCTGACTCGCTCATTCCCGCACTCCAAACGATCGATCATGTGCAGCATATATCCAAGATTGATCTATCTCAATTCTAATTAGAAGAGGAGGCGGATGCGATGAAATTTCGAACGCTGGCCGAGCTCGGCGTGCTTTGTGCGGAACGCGGCTTGTCCATCGGCAAGCTGATGCTTGAGGAGCAAAGCGCAGAATCCGGCAGATCGCAGCAGGACGAATTCAGCAAAATGGCCGCTTATTACGACGTTATGAAAGAGGCCGTGCAGCGCGGGCTGCATGAGAATACGACGTCGCGGAGCGGGTTGACCGGCCTTGATGCGCAGCGCGTCGTCGCCCACCGGCAGCAGCAGGAGGCATGCCTCGGCGAACACGCGAGCAACGCGATGGCGTATGCGCTTGCCGTCTCCGAGGTGAACGCCTCGATGGGCCGCATCATCGCGACGCCGACTGCCGGTTCCTGCGGCATCATCCCTGGCGTGTTCGTCAGCAGTCAGGAGCGATTCGGCTGGGATGACGAACACCTCGTCTACGGCTTGTTCGCAGCCGGGGCGATTGGCTTCGTCATCGCGAACAATTCCTTCGTCTCCGGCGCGGAAGGCGGCTGCCAAGCCGAAGTCGGCTCCGCCATCGGCATGGCGGCAGGCGCGCTCGTCGAGCTGCGCGGCGGTACGCCCGTCCAGGCGATTCACGCGGTAGGACTCGCGCTCAAGAACACGCTCGGCCTCATCTGCGATCCGGTCGGCGGACTCGTCGAGATTCCGTGCATCGTGCGCAATGGCTTCGGCGCAGTGTCCGCGCTGGCTGCCGCGGATATGGCACTCGCAGGGGTCCGCAGCGTCATCCCATCGGACGAAGTGATACAAGTGATGCTCGAGGTCGGCTCCGCGATGCCGGAGATCCATCGAGAAACGGCCGGTGGCGGCCTCGCAACGACGCCGACCGGACGCAAAATTATGAAGAAGCTTCGGGAGCAGAAGAAACCTCCACGAAGCTAGCTCAGCAGTTCAGGCCAGCTCATCGGAAACTTCAAGTAAGAGGGGTACGTAGTGCCCCTCTTTTGACGTTTTCGCCGAGTTTCTGAAGAAGAGAGGTAGTACGTACCTCTCTTCTGGCTTTTTTGCCAATTTTCTGCTGAAGAGAGGTAGTACGTACCTCTCTTCTGGCTTTTTTGCCAATTTTCTGCTGAAGAGGGGTACCACGTACCTTTCTTTCTTACTAACTAGTCCACCAAACCAGCTTCCTCCCCTCATCCCCCCGCTTGCCCACCAATGTAGTCCACCAAACCAACTTCTTCCCCTTTACCCGCCTTTTCACTATTACTCGACCAGTGTAGATACCTGGGGTACTCTCTTTTGCTCATTCCACCGGTTTTCCTCCAATGTAGATACCTGGGATACTCTCTTTTGCTCATTCCACCGATTTTCCGCCAATGTAGATACCTGGAGTACTCTTTTACTGTTACATCGGCATAGTCCATCACACCAGCCTCTCTGCCTAACCTCCCAGGTGCCGAAATCCCCAACCGCCACAAAAAATCCTCGAACCCGAGTTCGAGGATTTCTAGGATTTTCACACACTCACTCACTCCAGCTACTCTCTCGCCCAAGGAAACGACGCCGTCAGCCCGATACGGCTCATATCGATCGGCTCCCAGCCTAGCCCGAAAGCCGGCGATTCCGGCCGCAGCTCGATCTGGAGCGCGCCGTCGCTGTCTTTCTCGAACGAGAGCAGCGGATCCGCTTGCAGAGTATGGGAATCATAGCGCCCATCCAATTGCGCACGCCATTCCTCCCACGGGATCGGACGATGGCCACGCTTATCGTCATTATAGATGCCCGTCACAGTCGGCAAGCTCTCGCCGTTGCAGAACAGATTATAGTCCGCCTCCTGCAGCCTCCGGTCATCAAAGTTAACGAAGTGGTACAGCTGCTCCCCCGACTCGTAAGCGATATTGCGGACAAACGTAATATCGCGGTTCGCTTCGCCAGCCATCTCCTGCGTGCCGAACGCCGCATTCGCTCCATTGCGAACGAGCAAATTGTTCTCGATGCGATTGCCGATTCCTTTGGAGAATATAACGAACCACAGCGTCCCGCTCCCCGCGCTGAACAAGTCGTGAACCACGTTATGCGATACCACGTAATGATCAGAGGCATCGTCCAAATAGATACAGAAGCCGAAGGAGAAATAAATGCCGCTGTGATGGAACCGGTTATACGTAATTTGATTGCCGACGCCCGGCCCCCACGACTCGATCATGCCGCCATCCTGGCTGTCCTTCATCACATCCCACACGTTATTGCGTGTAATGACGTTGTTCCGCGTATGAGTAAAATCATAGTGATTGTCCAAAGTCACCTTCGTCCCATAATAGGACTCTTCCATTGCGCCATAACGGAGCCCTTTCAGCGAAATACCATAGCGCGGCATCCCGTGAATTTCATTATTGGAAACTTCGTTCGAGCCGCTCTGATAGAGCTGAAGCCCGCTACCGTGACCGATCAGCTCACCGCCGTAACGAATGAGATTATTCGTAATAAGATTAAACTTGCTCACATCCGCCTCAGCCGCACTTGCAAAATCACCTTCACCCGGAGCGAAGCCCAGCACATACACGCCGTTATAGCCCAGATGCTCAATCAGGTTATCCGCGATCGTATTATGCTGGCAGTATCCATTCAGCACGACTCCGCTGAAGCCGCTTTGCTGGATTCGGCAGCCGCGAACCGCATTCCCTACTGCATTCTCCATGTAGATCAGCCCGTCGCGACTCTCCTTCTGCTCACAGTTCTCGGAGGGCATGCGATACTGCTGCGCGCAGTCCGAATACGCGATGGTCAGCCCTTCCAGCCGGATGCCGCTTACCGGACGTTCCACCGATTCCCCGCATAGCTCGATCACCCGCCGGACCGTCGGCACGACAATCGACTGCTCGGCAATCGGCAGCTGCCTCGGATAATAATAGAGCATGCCCTCTGCTTCATCACAGTAGAATTCGCCTGGCTCGGTCAGCAGTTGCAGCGCTCCTTGAATCCGGTAGCGGGAGCCGCGGTCGATTCCCCACGGGGCAGGCTCAGCGAATGAGATTTCCTTCGCGTCCCTATCGATTTCCCCGATCGTCTTCGTCTCCGTGAACCAGATCCACTCACCCTCGCCGGGCCAAATATGGATCTGAGCACCGGCATCAAGCGCAAAATCAGGCAGGTCGCCTTCCCCGAACTTGAAGCCGCGCCTGTCATCGCGTTCCGCCTTTCCGGCAGCCGCATTGTATCCCACTTTCGGCCAGCGGGCTTTCACCGCGCGAACGCCATTCTCATAGAGCGTTTGAACCGCCGCCACTCCTGTATCCGCTCCGCTTCCTTCCAACCGAACCCGGTAATTCCCACCATGATACGGCTCCCACGACGCACCGTCCACCATCTTACCGCCAGCAATGCAAACCTCTTCCCCAGGTACGCTGCGATAAGTGACAGAACGTTCGACCGCTTCTGCGAACCCATCGCGCCCATCAAACCTCAGCGGCGCACTCAGCTCATATACGCCGCCGCCAATCCACACCGTGATGCTCTCCGCATATCCCTCAGCAAGCTTCGCGCGCACCAGCTCCTGCGCTCGGCCTATCGTACGCACCGCATTCGAGGCAGCAGCACCGTGATCCCCGTCGTTGCCACTTACACACGACACATAAAGCTCCATCCCTTCATTCCCTCCCCGAATGAAAAAAGAGACACAGGCGCGCTTTCCGCAACCTGTGCCTCCTTCGCATCATAAGCCTATCCCTAACTTATCACAAGCTTATTTCAGGCCTTGCTTCTTCAGCCACTCATCCCATTGCTTCTGAATCTCTTGGTCGATCTTGTCTTGGCCTGCAGCCTTCAGCTTCTCGATGTATTTCGGCATAATCTCAGCCGGATCAACCGCACCTGTCTCCAGTGCAGGACCATACTCGTTGTTGACCGCAGCCGTGTTCGCAAGCTCCGACTTGATCGGATCTTGGTTGATCGAGAAGCCGTACGAAGCGGCTACCATCGCATTGTTGTTCAGATCAATCGTCTTCTGCCATACGTCTGCCGTTTGCGGTGCTTTCAGGTAAGCGTTAAACTGGTCGCCGAATACCCAGTCCACGTTCGGTGCATAGCCGGAATCTTTGATCGGCTCGATGTAGTTCTCGTCCTTCTTCGTATAGTGCTTGCCTTCGATACCGTAGCAGATCAGGTTGTACAGATATTTATCTGTGCTCAGCAGGTTCATGAACATCAGCGCGCGCTCCGGATTTTTCGATGTTTTGCTGATGATCTGCATGGCGCTGGAGATACCTGTGAAATACGTGTCGGAGATTGGTGCGTATACAACTTCTTTGCCGCCGTTGTTGTTCATTTCGTCAAGCTCGCCGCCTGGCTTCGTCGTGAACTCGATGCCGACCGCCACATTGCCCTTCTTCTTCAGATCGCCGAAGTTTTTCAAGATCGGAGCATCTTCGTTGATGTAGCCCGCTTCGTACCATTTGTGCAGCGTATTGTAGTAGTCTTTCTTCTCGTTGATTTGCTGTTCAGCCGTCAGAATTGTATAGTTCGGATCGTCTTTCTTGTAGGAAACAGCGAGACCGTCTGTACCCACCCAGCTCGGATCTGTAAAGAATCCCCATGAGTTTTGGCCGAGACCGAACGGAACGACGCCTGGCTCATTGTCATGGATTTGTTTCAAGAACGGCTCGATGTCCTTGTACGTATGGATGGAGCTGATGTCGAGGTTGTATTTATCGGCAAAACGCTTCTGGATAACCAAGCTCTTCGTCTTCGCTGCAACTTGATACACAGGGAAGCCGTATACTTTGCCGTCGTTCGCTTTCATGTCCGGCCAGAACTTATCCGGCACATTGGCACGAGCTTCTTTGGCATACTTGTTGATCATATCGTCCGTCAGCTCAAGGAATGCGCCTTTATCGATATTCGCTTGATAGCTGAGGAGCCAGGATCTCGACGCCCATGCGATATCGAACTCTTCGCCGGAAGCCATGATCGTGTTCATTTTCGGATCGTATTCATCGAAGGAGAGCGGTTTCAAATCTACGGTTGCGTTGATTTTCTCTTTCAGATACTTGTTGACTTCATCGTTCACGGCCTGCTGATCCGGACCTGGCGGGTTGCTTGGATAGTAGAACGTCAGCTTCACTTCAGGAAGCTCTTCCTTGGCAGGCTCTGTCGTTGTGTCTGTAGCCGCATTATTGGTCGTATCTGCAGCTGCGTTCGTCGTATTCGACGTCGTGTCTGCTGTATTGTCGGCCTTATTGGCGTTGTTTGTGCCACTGTTGTTGTTGCTGGAGCAGGCTGCGATGATGCCGAAACATAACAGGACAAGACATAGTTTGTAGATAGCCCCGGATACTTTCAATTTCATGGACGACACACCTCTCATTTTAGTTAACCCCATACCTTTTATTTAATCAAGTACAAACAATCGCGGCTCGCACATCACCTCCTTTAATAATCCAGCCTGACGTCATTAGCCCTTCAGCGAACCAACCGTAATGCCCCGGACAAAATATTTCTGGAAGAACGGGAAGATGATCAGCATCGGCCCCCCGGCCAGAATCGCCATCGCCATCCGGACGGACAGCGTCGGGAAGTTCGCGTACTGCAGCTTATCTGCCGCTTCGGCTAGAGGCGAATTCGCCAGAAACTCGATTTGCGAGAGGATGCGTACGAGCAGCAGCTGCAGCGGCACATATTTGTCATTGTCGATGAACAGCAGCGCCGTGAACCAGTCATTCCAATAAGCGAAGGAGATGAACAGTCCGAGCGTGGCCAGCGCAGGCGTCGACAGCGGCAAAATCATTTGCAGGAAAATTCGTTTCTCGGTTGCTCCATCCATCTTGGCGGATTCGATGATTTCCATCGAGATTTTGTCAAGAAAGCCTTTCATGATGAGGATATTGTAAGGGCTGAGCAAGAGCGGAATGATGAGCGCGGCGAGCGTGTTCTTGAGGTGAAAATACTGGGTCATCATGATATAGAACGGGACCAGACCGCCGTTGAACAGCATCGTGAAGAACACATAGAACGTGATCGGACGCTGGTAGCGGAAGTCCCGCCGTGAAATCGGGTACGCGGTCAGCGCGGTCAGGAACATGGCAATAACCGTTCCGATCACCGTAATTAGAATGGTAACGCCATAGCCTTTAAGCATAATGCTCGGTTCTATGAATATGATCCGGAACGCCTCGAAGCTTATCGAATGGGGAATGAACCGGTATCCATATTGAACGAGGCTGTCCTCCGACGTAATCGATACGGCAATGACGAGCAAGAAAGGCAATGTGATGAGCGCGCATACGATGATGAAGAAGGCGTTAATGAAGTAGTTGGCGCTTCGATCCAGCTTAGTCAGCGGCATAGCTTGCATTCCTCCTAGAATAGAGAGCTTTCCTTATCGACTCTGCGCACCAGATAGTTCGCCGAGACGATCGTCACGAGGCCGACTACGGATTGCAGGAATCCGACAGCTGCGGCGGAGTTGATGTCGCCAAGCTTCGTCAGTGCACGGTAGACATAGGTGTCGATAATGTCTGTCGTCGCAAAGTTCATCCCTACATTGTTCGGCACAAAATAATGGAGACCGAAGTCGCCTCTGAAGATACCGCCAAGTCCCAGGATAAACAGGATAATGACGAGCGGCTTGAGCAGCGGCAGCGTGATTCGCATCATCATCTGCGGCCGGGACGCTCCGTCCAGCTTTGCAGCTTCGTAATACTCGCTGTTAATGCCAAGGATGCCGGCGTAGTAGACCAGTGTTGAGAAGCCGACGCCTTTCCATATCGAAACTAATGGCAAGATGAAGATCCAAGGCTTCGTCTCGAAATACCATTTATGCGGCTCGAAGCCGAAGTTTTGAAGAACATTGTTCAGATAACCGCTCTTATGCTCAAGGAAGGCGTACGTGATATACCCCACGAGCACGAGCGAGATGAAATACGGCAGAAACATCGTCGTCTGGTAGATCTTCACCATGCGGCCCGACAATTCATTAAGAAGCAGGGCGAAGACAAGCGCTACAACGGTGCCCAATGTGATGTAAGCGAAGTTGTAGAGCAGTGTGTTGCGTATGATGCGCAGCGCATCCTGAGATTTAAATAGAAACGTGAAATTGTCGAACCCCACCCAGCGGCTTCCGAAGATGCCTTGGTCGTACCTGAAAAACTTGAATGCGAGAATTAAGCCGACCATCGGGAAGTAGCTGATAACGAGCTTGTACAGAATTCCCGGGAGCGCCAGCACGAGCAGTTCTCGATTTTTGCGAAAATAGATCCATTCCCTCTTAAACCATCTCCCGGTCCGAGACCCTAATTTCATAACAGATGACCGCCTCCTTCTGATTCACATCTTGCCACGGCCTCGCCAAACCCGGCTACAATACGATTTTCGAAAAGCTGCAGCAATCGCATGTAAAATGTTCGAATTAGTGTATATAAATGCAAAAAAACCGCCGTCCCCACTGGATAATGTGAGAATCGGCGGCCCCTTAAACCTTTAAGTGCCCCGTTATGAGATGGATTTCTTCATCCGATATTCCTTCGGCGTGCTTCCGAACTTCCCTTTGAACAAGCGGAAGAAGTAGCTCGGATTCCCGTAGCCGCACTTCTCCATCACCTCGATGACGGTATAATCGTCATTCTCGAGCAGCTCTTGCGCATGCCGGAGGCGCACATCGTTCATATATTCCGTAATCGAGACGCCTGTGCTGTCCTTGAACAGCTTGCCAATATATGCGGAGGTGAGCTTGACCGTTGAAGCGATCGACTGCTGGCTCAAATTAATGTCTGCATACTTCTGTTCAATGAGCTCTTTGATCGTCTCCAGAATCATATCGTTGCGTTCCATGCTGGCTGGCCGCTGCCCTTCACAGATCTTCGCGCATAGCGAGAGCAGCGTAATATACATCTCTTCGAGCGACTCTTTCTCCTGCGTCATATGGGTCGCATATTCCAGATCGACATCGAGCTTAATGACGCGATTGTTCGCAATTTCGGCTGCCGCATTCTTCATCGCCCAAGCGAGGTTGGACACCGCACGAAGCATATCGTCATACTGAAAATTGGCTAGGACGCTGAACGCCTTCTCCAGCTCGCTGCCCGCCTCGGACATCTGGCCCTTCTTCAGCGCCTCGGTCAGCCTCCGCTCGATCAGATCGGGAATAGCCGTCTGCTTGTTCGTCAAGTTCGGCTGCACTTGATCCGAGGTGATGATCGCTTTGTTGCCGACGATGATTTTGTACATACAGAGCTGCAATGCCTGATTATATGCCGTCGAGATATACGGGAACTGCAGGAACGGATCGCTGACGCCACAGGAGAGCGACACGCTGTAGTAGTGCTCAATCGTCTGCTGAATTTCGCTAATAAGCGGCACGACCTGCTCGAAGATGACATGCTCATCTTCGGCGCCTCTCGAGACGATCAGAACGACATGATCGCCGCGCACCTCTACCACCTCGCAAGGATAGGCTCGCGACATAATCTCCTGAGCAATATTGACGATCGCGAAGCTGTACATCTTCTTCGCCGTGCCGGTCGTATTGCGGTCGAATGACGCGTAATTATCGATCCTCAGCACGCACACGACAATTTCATCCGACACGGATATATGCAGCCCATGCTTCTGAATAAGCTCCAACATATCATGATGCGTAAATAAGCTGCTATCCGTCAGAAACTTGCGCAAATAATACTTGTTCACGATCTGCTCCGAGCTAATCTCCTGCAGCTTATGGCTCAGACGCATATAGTTATCGCTCATGAGATGGAATTCATCGCCCTCATATGCCGCTTGGACCCCGCCCCCGCCTTGCTTATCAGGCTGCTGAAGCCGAATGCGCCGCAGCATCCGCTCGATGGGCGTATAGAGCTTGTAAGACAGCCAGATCGAGATGCCGATGGCGATCAGCAAGAAGACGACTGCGATGACGATCGACTTCATACGCGTCGCTCTGACATCCTTCATCATCTTGTCATACGACTGGACGTAGATGATTGTCCAGTTGCGGACGCCGTCATCCATATAGGACACGAGCTTCTTCTGGCCATCGATCTGTCCGACGGTGAAGCCGGATGTCTTGTTACTCGCGGTTTTATCTTCGGCGACAAGCTGCTTGATCTGCTCCTTCTCCGCCGCGTTCGCAGACGCTTGATTCAGATCCGAGGAATAGAGCTGGCCGTTTTGATCGGCAATATAGATCTCTCCGCCCTCCTTGCTGCTGACCGCATCCATCTTCTTCAAGCTGTTGAACACCCAGTCGGACTTGATGTAGAGAATGATGGCGGATTCCGACCTTGAGAACGGTTTCAAAGAATTCGTGACGAGGTAAGCAAAGACGTCGATCTGCCCGTCATCTCGTTCCAGACTGACAGGAATTAATCGTGATGTGGAGTGGGGCTCGTTCGGATCGAATAGCCAATTGCGGATTTTTGCTTTTGTTTTCCCGTCGTCGAGTAGAAATGCAGTCGATGTGGCGTAAATTTCATTTTGCGTGTGGTTGTATACAGCGATGGAATGCAGGAAGGATGAACTGTCCATGTAGCTCGACAGTCGATTGTAGCCGCGAATCCAGTCCATTTTCGGCAGCTTCTGGTCAAACAGCATGGCAGCGATCTGATTGTCCTTGTTCACATAGTTGGATAAATGGCTGATGATTTCGTTCATGTAAGAGAGATTATATTGAATTTGCGACAGCACCTTCAGGTTGGACTGCTCCTGATTGCGCCGGACCGATTGCTCCAGCACGTAGGTGTTGACGAGGGTAAGCGCGATGAGAACGATAACCATCGATAACATAATAGAGATGAGTACGCGCTGCAAGTACTTCTTTGACTTGTAAATGCCAAATCCTTTCATGCAAGCTCCCCTTTCCCAAAGCTCTAGCGGCATAGCTTTATTATGGCAAAAGTGAGACAAGACTTCTATATCCTAACCGTGCTCGTTTCTTTACGTAGCCCTTTTTTTTCTCTATAATGGACCATTAAAGAGGTGTAGTATGATTATTATCAAAACTAAAGAAGAAATCGAAAATATGCGCAAAGCAGGCGAGATTCTAGCCGCTTGCCACCGCGAAATCGCGGGCATGATCAAACCGGGCATTACAACGAATGAAATTGACCAATTCGTCGAGAAGTTTCTCGCCAAGCATGGCGCGACGCCTGAGCAGAAAGGCTACAAAGGCTACGCGTACGCAACATGCGCTTCCGTCAACGACGTGATCTGCCACGGCTTCCCGTCGGCGACGCCGCTGAAGGATGGCGACATTGTTACGATCGATATGGTCGTCAATTTGAACGGCTGGCTGGCTGACTCCGCATGGTCCTATCCGGTCGGCAACGTCTCCGAGCAAGCGAGCAAGCTGCTGAAGGTGACCGAGGAATCGATGTATAAAGGCATCGAGCAAGCCGTCGTCGGCAACCGGATGGGCGATGTGTCGAACGCGATTCAGAAGTATGCGGAAGCGCAAGGCTTCTCGGTCGTCCGCGAATTCATCGGCCACGGCATCGGTCGCGACATGCACGAAGAGCCGCAAGTGCCGCACTACGGCCCAGCTGGCCGCGGCATTCGTCTGAAGGCCGGCATGGTTATGACCATCGAGCCAATGCTGAACACCGGCGCATGGCAGAGCAAGATCGACAGCGACGGCTGGACCGCGCGCACGATCGACGGCGGGCTCTCCGCTCAGTATGAGCATACGATTGCGATTACGGAAGACGGCCCGATTGTACTGACGAAGCAATAAGAAAAAAAAAGCCTCAGGCTCTAACAACCAGCTAATGCCGGTTGGAAGCCTGAGGCTTTTTCATATCCACTTCTACGTGAAGCACTTCTCAATCAGCGCCATCCGAATATACAGCCCATTCACGGCTTGACGGAAATACGCCGCCCGCGGATCCTGGTCCACATCAGGGTGAATTTCGCCGGCACGCGGCAGCGGATGAAGAATCATCGCCTTGTCCTTCATCGCATCCAGCAGATTACGGTCAATAATATATTTGCCCTCTGCCTTCGCATACTCCTCTGGCGATGGGAAGCGCTCCTTCTGAATCCGCGTCTGGTAGAACACGTCAGCCGTCTTCGCAATACCCGCAAGATCCGTCGTCTCCTCGTATGAGACGCTTTTCTCATCCAAGTACTGCTTCACATATGTCGGTATCCGTACATTGTCCGGCGAGATGAAGGATATATGTACATTTCGGTAGTTCGCAAGCAGATAGCTTAACGAGTGTACCGTCCGGCCGTAGGTCAGGTCACCGATCATCGCGATGTGCGCACCGTCGATGCCGCCGAACTCCTTCTCGATCGTGTACAGATCGAGCAGCGCTTGCGTCGGATGCTCTCCGGAGCCGTCCCCTGCGTTAATGACAGGCACTGTTGATACCGCTGCCGCCCGTTTCGCTGCGCCGATATCCGTATGCCGCATAACGATCAGATCGCTATAACCGGAAATAATCCGGATCATGTCTTCAAGCGTCTCGCCTTTAATGGCAGACGAGAATTGGCTTGCATTCTCGGTGCCGATTACACGCCCGCCGAGCCGGTGCATCGCCGATTCGAATGAGAACCGCGTACGGGTGCTCGCTTCGAAGAACAGCGTGCTCATAATTTTGTTCGGGAAGCGCTGCGTTCCGCCCTCGCCTGCAACAACCTCCATCGCCTTCGCCGAACTGAACAGCTGCTCAAGCTCCTCCCGGTCAAACTGCTTCGCGCCAAGTACATGATACAATGATTTCACGCCAAGTCCATCCCTTCATGATAGTGACAACACATACTCTTAGCGTATTATAAGCGAGTTCCTTCGCCCTTACAAACTACATTCGACAAGCGTTTCAGCCAATGATGAGCTTCTCCTCCGGATAGCGGATATCCGGCTTCCTCTTGCCAGTGCTGAACAGCGAGATGAACAGAAACATGCCGATGCGGCCGATGAACATCAGGATGATCAGCGTGATTTTGCTGCCCAGATGGAGCGAGCCGGTAATGCCGGTCGACAGTCCGCATGTGCCGAAAGCCGACGTCACCTCGAACAGAACCGCCGTCAAATCAAACTGATGCGCCTCCGATAGGAACACGGCAAAAATACCGATGAGCACGAGCAGCACGGCAAGCGAGAAGAACACGAAGCTCTTGATCACATCCTCCATGCTGATGGAACGGTTATACGCCCGCGGCACCCGCTCGCCCCTGGCAAAAGCAATGATGACCAGCGCGATAATAGCGATCGTCGTTGTCCGAATCCCACCGCCCATGCTGGAAGGGCTCGCGCCGAGGAACATCAGACCCGAGATAAGCAGCAGCGAAGCATGATGGAGCGACGATACATCGACGATGGTCAGTCCTGCGCTGCGGGATGTGACGGATGTGAAGAGAGAACTCATCAACTGCCGATGGAATGACATATGAGCGAACGAATGCCCCGCTTCAGTTAGCCATATGATGATTGCGCCAAGGAGCAGCAGAATGCCGTGCGCAGACAGCGTTACCTTCGTAAAAAGCGAGAACCGGAACCGCTTGTTCTTCATCCGGCGGCTGCGTACGAATTCCCACAGTTCCGCCATGACCGGAAACCCAATCGCACCAAGAATAATTAACAGCATCGTGAAACTTTGGACAAAATAATCCTTCGAATAGCGCAGCAGCGAGTCGCCGAATAGATCGAAGCCCGCATTCGTGAACGCAGACACCGTGTGGAACATCCCATTGAACAGCGCATACGGCAGCGAATCCGTATATCCGATCGCGTAGAAATAGAAGCCGAATAGCAACGTGCCCATAAGCTCAATCGTTAGTGTCAGCACAAGGACCACCTTCATCAGACTTACAAGCCCGGCAAGCTGGTTCCGGTTCTGGTCGATCATGATCAGCTTTCGCTCGAGCAAGCCGATGTTCTGCCCCATCATTAACCAATAGAAGCTGCCTAGCGTCATAATGCCAACGCCGCCGAATTGGAAGGCGGCCATCAGCATGAAGATTCCGAATACGCTGAACGTATCGCTTGTCCCAATCGTCGTCAGCCCCGTGACGCTTACGGCGCTAGCGGCGGTGAACAGCGCATCAATTAGCGGAAGCTTCACGCCCGGCTTCAAACTGATGGGCAGCTTAAGCAGCAGCGTAAAGACGATAATCCCAAGCACATAAGCAAGAATAATGATTCTGCCCGGGGATAGCTTTCTAATGACATTTCTAAGCATCGCGAGTCGATAATTCCTTTCTGGATCAGGACGTATGGATGTTGTTTGCCCATATTTGACATAAAAAATCCTCTCTGCACTAGAGAGGATTTTCACTCACTTCTATTGCTTACTAATGATACGGGACAAAATGATACCGGTTCCCTTCGACCTCTAGATAAGCCTTCACGAATCGTTCGCGCATCAAGTCCATGAAGTAAAGCGGATCGGCGATATAGACCGCCCCAGGCGTTGCCGCTAGCGCATTGATCTGCGATTTAATATCCCGCATCGCCTGCTCCGGAATGTAATAGTCGCCATACTGATCGTCCAGCGCCCATTCCATCACTTCCTTGCAGCATCCCGACTGCTGCTTCGTTTGCTCCTGCAAACATTGAATCGCGTGAAAATTACGTTTCTCCAAATAGAAGTCAATCAGCGCATTGTTGAGTATCGTAGTTGCAACATCATCCAGCACCAGCATTCGACCATCCTTCTTCGAATCCTCTGGCATTTCGACAATCCCCCGATTAACATATGGAAGCTCTTCCAGATAGTACCTAAGGCTTATGTATTATATATATCACATACCGTGTCAACTTGCTACAAAATATTACTACGCTTTCAGTAGCTGCGCCACGAGGCAGATTGACGCCTTTACCAGCATCCGAAACTTCTGAACATAATAAAAAACCCGAAATCCCTTTACTAAGGAATTTCAGGTTCTTGACTTCAGGAATGCGGTCGGAGGGATTTGAACCCTCACGCCCATAAGGCGCCACCCCCTCAAGATGGTGTGTCTGCCGTTCCACCACGACCGCGAAGTGATATGTGATTGTCCATATCAAGAAGATGAAAGTGAGCCATGTAGGACTCGAACCTACGACACCCTGATTAAAAGTCAGGTGCTCTACCAACTGAGCTAATGGCTCATAATAATGAGGTAAATGGTGACCCGTAGGGGACTCGAACCCCTGTTACCTCCGTGAAAGGGAGGTGTCTTAACCACTTGACCAACGGGCCTAACTTCGACTTATTTCGACAGCTTGTTTGAAGCAACGAAAATTATTATATCCCGCCCAGAAACAAAATGCAAGCACTTTTTATAATTAAAATTAAATACGGATCAATCATGCGAAGTACAAGGAAAGCCGCGCGATATGCGCGGCCATAATGCTTCCCATACTAGTTATTCGCTCCGCCGAGATAAATCGGGTTCGTCAAGCAGGTCATGACGGAAACATTCACCCCATCCACATACCGGCGTGCCTCCAGCCGGTAAAACAACCGATCGGCCGATCCTTGGAACGAAATACGGACATGCCCGTTCTCCGCATCCACAGGCAGCGGAACCGGAACTGGAACCGCGTTACCCGCAATCGCACTAGCCGCAACCTCTTGCCCTCCGCATGCGCTTTGCTCCTCGGCTTCGATGGCGAGGAGAGCGGCGATTTCCCGCTGGATTGTCCATTCGCCATCTTCGCCCGCGAAACGCTCCCATTCCCGCTGTTCGCCAGACTCCGTTATGCCGATGCCGATATCCCAGACCGCTTCGATGCCGCGATCCGACCATAAAGCGACTCGATCGCCTCTTGCGCCGTAAATGTCTATCGTCAGAGGTACTCCTGAGACTGCTTCAAGCTCATCAGACGGAATGAAGTCGCCGATGCCATACTTGCCTGACGTCATATTCATGCATGTCTCATCAGGATCGAATGACAAGACGACACGGCCGAGGCGAATACCTTCCAAGAGTCCGGATACCGAGTCAGATTCCGTCCATACGGAAGCGGTCGGACGGCCGTGTTTGACAAAGCGGTCGATGCGGTGTGTATCGCTTCCGCCCAGCGCGACGATGCGACGGCCGTGCTCCAACTGCCCCTGCCACCAAGCAACGGCTTGTTCATTCAACGCGCGCCACGGACCATTCCACACTTCAATGGCGTCGTACTGCTCGCCGAAACCGAGCTCCCACGGACAAGCCGGACAGAACGGATGGTTCAAGGACACAAAGCCGCCACGCTCGCGTGTATCCGCAAGCACCTCAGCGGCCTGATCAGCCGATACAATACGGAAATCGCGCAGCGTCTCCGGTGCACCGAAAACGTTCGCGTGACCGTAATAGCTTGTCAGCTCAACGCCCGGAATAATGAGCAGCTGCTCGTCAGGCGCAAGCGCCGCCTGGTTCTGCGAAATCGTGTTATGATCGGTCAGCGCCATAAATTCAAGACCGCGCTCCCTGCATGATTGCTTAGCCTGTTCGATCGTGTAACTTCCGTCGCTGTGCACGCTGTGCATATGAAGGTCGCCTTTCATCCAGCGTCCTCTTCTTAGCGATAGCTCCACTTCAACGACAACCTCTAATCCACTCGAAGGGATTTTGTATGCTCCGAGCAGTACCGACCATTCGCCATTCACAATTGATCCGCACAGATAACCTGGAGTCGCCTTCTCCTTCCCGAGGAAGAAAGTATCGCGGGCACCTCCGCTCCAGCCGACGATCCGATCAGGCGATCGCAGGCCGATGTCAACAACAGCCGCTTCCTCGCCTCCTCTCTCATATCGGTACGAAATATCAATGCGCTCCACTTCGCCATCGATTAAGAAGGGAACCTCCAGATACGTACGCTCTTCTTCCTTGCCGATCCAGCGCCGCAGCACCAGTCTGTGCTTGCAACCTTCTTCGTGAGTTTCCGTTTCCATATTGTTTCCCCTCCTACTATTCTTTGCTTGCTCCAAGCAGGATGCCTTTCATAAAATACTTCTGGACAAACGGGTAAACCGCCATCAGCGGAATGATACTAATAATGATGCCTGCCATGCGCACATTCGTCGTAATCATGTACGTACCGGAATTGCTGTTCGTATCGATAATCATCGCTTTCAGCGCAACTTGAAGCGTATATTTCATGGTGTCGTTGATAAACATGACCGGCGCCGTGAACATATTCCATCGTCCGACGAATTCGAACAGGACAACGGTCGCCAAGCCCGCGGCAGCAAGCCGCATATACATCGTCAGAAAAATGCGAAATTCACCTGCACCGTCAATTTTGGCCGATTCCGCCATTTCATAAGGCACGTTCAAGAAGAAGCTGCGCATGAGCAATATCGAGAAGCCGGACACCAGACCGGACAGCACGAGCGCTGTCAGCGTGTTGATGAGATGCAGATCTTTATTGACCACATAGAGCGGAATCATGATCGCCTCCTGCGGCACCATCATCGTGATTAATACAAACGTCAGCATAATTTTTCTCCCCGGCAGTCGGGGATAGATAAACACGTAACCTGCAAGACTCGAAAGCATAACATGAAGCGCCGTGCCGATCACGGTCACAATAACGCTGTTCATGAGCGGCCGCCAAATATCGAGGCTTTTCCATACGATGGAATATCCCTCGGCACTGAATGCTTTCGGCCACAGCACGATGTCGGGCTGCATGGAAGCGACGCCGGATGAGAAGGAAAGCGCAAGCACATTAATAAATGGGATCAACATAGTCAGCATAAGCGCGAGCAAGAACAAGGCGTTCAGCGTGTCGAACGTTTTATTCTTCCAGCCGAGCCGTTCGAATCGATCGGACATATCGTTACACCTCGTCAAATCGCGTCACTCGCCGTACAACGAGCGTCAGCGCAAGAGTTAATAGCAGTACGAAGAAACTGGCCGCCGATGCCGGCCCAAGCTTAATGTCGAGAATGCCTTTCTGAAACGTGTACATCATGAGCACGTCCACCTTAGTGGCAATCGTCGGGTTGCGCAGCACGAATACTTCGTCGAATATCCGTAAAATTCCGAGCGTATTGAGCAGAAAGACGACTTTCATCGTGTTGCCGAGCTGCGGCAAGGTAACGCGAATCAGCTGCTGCCAGCGCGTCGCCCCGTCCATGCGCGCCGCTTCGTACAACGAAGGATTGATCGATACAATACCGGCAAGGAACAGAATGCAGGTGTAGCCCATCTCCTTCCACGTCGCGAGCAAAATCATAATCCATCGCGCCCAGGAGGCGTCCGCCAAGAAATTAAACGGTGTCCGATGGAAGACATGGACAAGCACCATATTTACAAGCCCGCTGTCCGGCGATAATAAGAAAATCCAGATGCCGCCGACGACTACCCAGGAGAGCAGATGCGGCACGTACAGAATCATCTGCGCGATCTTCTTATACCATGTCCTCAGCACTTCATTCAGCGATAAGGCGATCACGAGCGGTGCGGCAAAGCTGAACAAGAGAATGCCTCCGCCGATTACGAGCGTGTTGACCATGGCATCCCAGAACGTCGAATCATGCAGCACATCGCTGTAATTCGTAAAGCCGACATAAGGGCGGTCGCCCATCAGCCTGTAATTCTGAAAGCTGGTCTGCAATCCTTTCACGAGCGGGTAGTAAGCGAAAACTAGAAAATACGCAATGACCGGCGCCATCATAACGTAGAGCGCGCCATAACGTTTCAACACTTTCATGCCTGTTAACACGTCCTTCTATGTTAGAAATCGCTGCTTCTCGGTAAAAAAAGGGCAAGCAGGGGAAGTAAGCTCCCCTGCTTATCCGATTCCCCAGCCTGTTCTATTCGTCGATCAAATTTTTGCTCATCAGCTCGTCATGCATCTTCTTGACAGCTTCAGCGGCGTCCATTTGACCAGACATCGCTTTAAGCGCATAGTTCTTGACAATTTTCTCTGCATCTTCCCAGCCTGGCAGCGAAAGCTCGAGCGTTGCATTCTGCTTGACGATGTCCTGCGCAGCCTGAACGCCTGGCAGTTTGCCGAATGGCGCCTTCACATTCTCGTTGTACCAGAATGGCACGCCATGGTCGCTGTTGTGCTCCTTACCCATATCCGTCAGCATGTATGTGTCGCCGGATTTCGAGTAATCCACCTTCTCGATACCAAGGCTGCCAAGCGTGATGCCCGGCTCTGTATGCCAGAACTCGAGGAATTTCTTCGCGGCGTCCGGATGCTCGGCATTAGCTGGAATGATCCAGAAGTCTGGATCTCCGCGGCGAAGGAGCACCTTGCCGTCCGCACCTGCAATGCCATTCAATGCTTCCGCTTGGAATTTCGTATTCGGATCCTCTTGTGTGCGCATGTTATTGAACATGCCTACCCATGCATCCCAATAGGTCACCATGCCGACGCGGTCAGTAAGGAACAAATTGCGCATTTTTCCTGTATCGTTCGTGACAAAGTTCGGATCCATGATTCCTTCCTTCACCAGCTTCGCGAACCACTCGTACATCGGAACAGCCGCTTCAGTCGCGTATGGAATCGTGCGTTTGCCATCCTTCATGACGTAGCGGTATTTAAGGCCTGCCGAGCTCATGAAGCCCTGGATGTCATAAAGATCCGAGGTGCTAAGGCCGTACGTGTCATTCTTGCCGTTGCCGTCCGGATCCTTCTCCTTGAACGCCTTCAGCACGTTGTAATAGTCGTCGAGCGTCTTCGGCTCCTTAAGATTGAGCTTGTCTAGCCAGTCCTTGCGCACAATCGGCATTGTTCCGCCCTGGAATTTGCTGAACACCGCTACGATCTTGCCGTCCTTGTCCTTCAACTGATCCCATTCCTTCGTCGGGATGACTGTCGGATCGGAAAGTACGGATGATTTCGTCACGAAATCAGTCAGATCCGTCAACACGCCTTGATCCACGAACGTAGCCAGCGTGCCCAGATCACTGAGCTCAATCAGGTCGTATTTCTCGCCGGAGCTGAGCGCTGTCAGCACCTTCTGGTCATAATCGCTCGCTGGCTTCTCAAGCGTTGCTTCTATGCCTGTCAGACGCTTGATCTCCGCTTCGAATTGCGTATTCTCTTCCGGCGTCTTGCCGCCGACATTTGCATCGAGGATACGCAGCTTCATATCCCCTGCCGGTGCGTTCGCTGTCTCGTTCGAAGAGCTGCCTGTGCTTGTATTCGCTGCAGCATTGTTCGATTGCGTATTAGTCGGCGTATTCGCCGCATCATTGCCTTTGGTCTCCGAGCCGCAGCCCGTCAAAATCATTGTTCCTGCAACGGCAATTGTAGACATGGTTAGCAGAACTTTTTTCATGAATGAATACCCTCCTGAAATGAACATGAATTTGGCAAAGAATCAGTTAACTAAAACAATAAGGCTCATGAGAACAACTTGCTTTATTTATGCATAATCATCGGTACGGCGCAGGATCCGCGAATGACGAGCTCTGCCGGGATCAGCACTCGCTTGGCGCTTTTCTCAGAGGCGTTCATCTGCTCCAGCAGAAGCTGGATTGCTTCAGTTCCGAGCCGATCTGCGTTCAGCCTGACACCGCTCAGCGGCGGCGTAAATTCCGGGGAGAGCACCGAATTGTCGCTGAAGGCAATAACCGATAACTGCTCTGGTATGCTCAAACCGAGCTGCTCCGCCGCCTTGTAGACGCCGAGCGCCATCATGTCGGTATCGACGATAATGGCCGTTATCTGCGGTGATGCCGTCAGCATCTCCAGAGCCGATCGATAACCGAAGCTATGCGAAGGCGCTTCTTGCTGCGGCTTGCACACCAGCAGCTCCTTCTTCGGCACGAGCCCCGCTTTCTCGTACGGCTCCGGCGGCCGACCGATGATCACGATCGGTATGCCGCTTCGAAGCCGATCCTCTATGCGGGCATCCCCTTCCATAGGATCGAGAAGAATTTCACCGTCAATCGGATCCGATGCGATATTTTCGACTTGATTGAGATAAGAGGGAGACAGCGTATTGACGAGCAGCCTATAGCCATGCTCATAGCAAATACGCAGGACACCATTCAGCAGCGAAAGATGAAACTGACCAAACTTGAATGATTCGCCGCGAATATTCAAGCCTAGAATACGAGTAGAACGGTTAGCCAAGCTTCTCGCCCAGTAATTCGGCCTGTAATTCAACGAACGAGCCGCCGCGAGCACCCGCTCGGTGACCTCCTTGCTGATTGACCGCTTCTTGCTGAACACACTTGAAACCGTGCCTTTGGATACGCCAGATGCCTTCGCGACATCGTCGATGGTTGCCAAATTGCCATTGCCTCTCTTTCTGTTTGCGTTATTGGTTCAATGGAGAGCGAGCAATTGAAGCTTGTCCGATCCCAAAACAACAATAAACGGGTTATGTAAAAATGGTTTTATCGCGTTCCATAGAAATTGTAAATTTCGCAAAAAACGATGAAATCACGACATTTCTCACAGAGATTTGCCCGAATTTTCCCGGCATTTGGGTACATGGAATCATTAAACCGCTTTAACAAAAATAAAAGAAATGGTCTAAATACAAAAACGGCAGACCGACGCAGCCGTGCACGAAGCACAAACTACGGCGGTCCGCCGTTCATTCATTAAGAAGTAAATGAGATGAGATGATCACTAGCTGGAAACACAAATAAAAAACCCTTGCATTTGCAAGGATTGTCATTGATAAGTATGGTGCGGTCGGAGGGATTTGAACCCTCACGCCTTGTGGGCGCCACCCCCTCAAGATGGTGTGTCTGCCGTTCCACCACGACCGCGGAGTGATATGTGTATCCATATCAAGTCATTAAACTGGTGACCCGTAGGGGACTCGAACCCCTGTTACCTCCGTGAAAGGGAGGTGTCTTAACCACTTGACCAACGGGCCTTGCTGCCTCTTGCAATCTCGCAGCTTAGTCAAGATTGAAGAATAAATAATTGCTAAGTGCCACTTCATAAAAATGGCGGAGAAGGAGGGATTCGAACCCTCGCACCACTTACGCAGTCTAACCCCTTAGCAGAGGGTCCCCTTGAGCCACTTGGGTACTTCTCCAAGAGAATGGCTCCCCGAACAGGACTCGAACCTGTGACAACTCGATTAACAGTCGAGTGCTCTACCAACTGAGCTATCAGGGAATATTGTTACGTTTTGTTTGAGTGACAAGAAATAATTTATCACGTCTTAGATTTGAAGTCAAGCATATAAAGCAATAATTGTCCGCGGCATCTTCCGCACGCGTATCTTCTCGGATCCGTCTTCCGTTTGCGCAAGTATTCCATACCGCAGCTGCGGCAAACAAGCTTGAATCGATACGGCTCCGTCTTCCGTTTCTCCCCTTCAGGAAGCGACTTGCAATAGCGTGTTCCGCCTACCTTGGCGAGCAGCTGCTTGAAATCCGCATCGCGGTGCTGGTATCCCCGCTTCAATATATGCAAATGATAATGGCATAGCTCATGCTTGATGATTTTCTCCGTTTCCTCTTCCCCATAATTACGAAGCTGATGCGGACTAATCTCGATATTATGCGACTTTGTAAAATACCGGCCGCCGGTCGATTTCAATCTTCCGTTAAACGTAGCTTTGTGGCGAAAAGGTATGCCGAAGGATTGCAGCGATACCCGCTCTACCCATTCCTGCAACTGATGATCCTGCATTGGATGATTCTCCTTGATTAAAGTTACCGCGTAATACTTGAATTTTAAAGGACGAATACGCTACACTGTCAAGAGGTATTAGGAATTCATCGGTAACGCTAATTGGTTTGAGGAAACAATAGTTGACTCACCATTTAGCAATTGCAGATTATAGGGGGAAATAATCATATGCCAGCAATGCGTTATATCGTGATGAAGAATGGACAAGACGTCTCCTTCATTGAGATGCCTGCCTCGCACGCCTATCAACTAAGCGCGCTTAATTTGCGCCTTCATAAAGAGATCGACAAGCTGACAGCCGCTCATGTGCCTGTCCTTCCTTACGCAATCGCAGAATGCGCGGATGTAGAGCTGCACGACAAGTCGATCACGATTCATTCCGGGCTTGATTACATGAACGAGCTGGAGAAAGACTTCTCCTCCATCGAAGAGAAATCATACCCGCTTATCTCGCTGCTTACAGAAATTCGCGCGCTGCAAGCGCAATTAGAGCAATGGTACGAGGAAGAACTCGACAACTAATCGTCGCTTTTTGCAAGAAATGCATGTTTTTGTAATTGGGACCTGCACGGACATTCGCCCGCTCTCATAAGCTAGTTAACACAACGAGTGATAGCTGGAAGGAGGGCGAAGCTATGCCGCAATGGCTGTGCAACCAACTTATGCGCGCTTTTCTGAAGAAGGACCGCAGGCAAATTCGTCTCTTGAACGATTGCTGGTACTTCTACCGTACAAGTAATCGTCCTGATGATGACTCTGCAACTCTATAAGAATGCAATCGAAAAAAGGGTGCTATCTCTTTGCAGTGACTTTGCTTTACAAGTGACTGCTCGAAGATAACACCCTTTTTATATGCTTAATGCTCGGAAAGGCTATTCCGGCTTGCGCATCGTTAGGCTGACGCGTCCCTTCTTCAGATCAACGCTCAGCACCCATACGGTAACGGTATCGCCAACGGATACGACGTCCATCGGATGCTTCACGAATTTGTTGCTTAGCTGCGAGATATGGACAAGCCCATCGTTCTTGATGCCGATATCGACGAAAGCGCCGAAATCGATTACGTTGCGCACCGTTCCGTGCAGCTCCATGCCCGGCGTCAAATCCTCGATGCTCAGCACATCGGTATGGAAGATCGGAGCAGGCAGCTCTTCACGCGGGTCTCTGCCCGGGCGCAGCAGGCTATCGGTGATGTCGCGCAGCGTCGGGACGCCAACGCCAAGCTGAGCGGCGATCTGCTCGGTCTGGATCGACTCCAGCGCGGAGCGGAAGGCGTCCGTGCCGAGCGCTGTCAGCTTGAGGCCGATCAAGCTGCAGAGCTTGTCGACGACCGAATACGATTCCGGGTGAATCGGCGTCCGGTCAAGCGGGTTGCTGCTCTCCGGAATCCGGATGAAGCCGATGCACTGCTCATACGTCTTCGCGCCGAGACGGGGCACCTTCTGCAGCATCTTCCGATCGCTGAATTTGCCATTCTCGTCGCGGAATTTCACAATATTCTTCGCCGTCGTCGCGTTGATGCCAGCTACGTACGAGAGCAGTGACGGAGATGCCGTATTCACGTCCACGCCGACGTGGTTAACGGCGGACTCAACGACGCCCCCAAGCGTTTCCTCGAGCCGCTTCTGGCTGACGTCATGCTGGTACTGGCCGACGCCAATCGCCTTCGGCTCTATCTTCACGAGCTCGGCAAGCGGGTCCTGCAGCCGGCGGGCAATCGACACAGCGCTGCGCTCTGCAACGTCGAGCTTCGGAAACTCCTCGGCTGCAAGCTTGGAAGCCGAATACACGCTCGCTCCCGCTTCGTTGACGATAATATATTTCAGCTCAGCAGCGCCTTGTGCGCCTCTCGATTTGCGGCCCTTAATCAGCTCGGCGATGAATTGCTCCGTCTCGCGAGAAGCTGTGCCGTTACCAATGACGATCAGTTCAACTTTATAGCGATCGATAAGGCCGTTGATCAGCTTCTCCGCTTCCGCAACCTTATTGTTCGGCGGCGTCGGGTAGGATACAGCTACTTCGAGCAGTTTGCCCGTCTCATCGACGACTGCCAGCTTACAGCCTGTACGGAAGGCCGGGTCAACGCCTAGAACGACATTGCCGCGAACCGGCGGCTGCAGCAGCAGGTTGCGCAAATTCGCCGAGAAGATGCCGATCGCATGCTCCTCTGCCTTCTCCGTCAGCTCACCGCGCACCTCGCGGTCAATGGAAGGCGCGAGCAGTCTTTTATAAGCATCCTCGATCGTCTGCAGCAGCAGCGACTTAATTCCTTGCGCTGTCCCCGGACGGATCAATGAGCGATCCATGTAATCGTGGATCTTCTCAGATGCGATGTCTAGCGACACGCGCAGTACTTCCTCCCGCTCGCCGCGGTTGATCGCAAGCGTACGGTGCGGCGGCAGCTTCTTCAGCGGCTCTTGGTAGGAGTAGTACATCTCGTATACCGATTCCTGCGCCGCATCCTTCGCCTCCGTACGTACGAGCCCTTGGTCGAACGTATAACGGCGCACCCACGCGCGGATCTTCGCATCGTCCGCGAGCTGCTCCGCGATAATATCCATCGCGCCTTGCAGCGCTTCTTCCGCCGAGGCTACGCCCTTCTCGGCATCTATGTAACGTGCTGCTTCTATTGCAGGATCGCCTTGACGCGGCTGCGAGAGCAGCCACTGCGCAAGCGGCTCCAGCCCGCGTTCCTTGGCGACGCTGGCACGGGTCTTGCGCTTCTGGCGGTAAGGCCGATATAAATCTTCGACTTCCTGCAATTTCACCGACGCGATAATCGCTTGGCGCAGCTCTACTGTCAGCTTCCCCTGCTCATCAATAATACGAATAACTTCACGCTTGCGAGTTTCGAGATTGCGCATATAATTCAGCTTCTCTTCGATGTTCCGCAGCTCATTCTCATCCAGTTCCCCTGTCATTTCCTTCCGATAACGGGCAATGAACGGAATCGTATTGCCTTCGTCTAGCAGCGACACCGCAGCTTTCACTTTGCCAAGCGGCAGGCTCAGTTCCGTGGATACACGTTTTATGATGCGTTCCTGCTCAGCTGCTTGCTCCTCTGGAGTCAGCTCTGCTTTGGAACCGGGACCGGCTTCTAATTCCTCTACTTGAACTTTCGTCTTTGTATCTGACACGCGATTGATTCCTCCATCAGCTCATGGAATAAGTAAGGCCGGCTTATTAAGCCGGCACAAAAGGATTGTTTGCCATTTCATAACCGATTGTCGTCTGCGGACCATGTCCGGGATAGACACGAACGCCAGGGTCAAGCTTGTAAAGCTTCGTACGAATCGAATCGTACAGATCGCGTTCTTTGCCGCCTGGCAGGTCGGTACGCCCAACCGACTGACGGAACAGGACGTCACCGCTCAGCAGATGCTCTCCGCATAGCAAGCTCACGCTGCCCGGCGAATGTCCCGGCGTGTGCATAACGCGGAATGTATGGCCGATTAGCTGGAGCTGCTGACCTTCGGACAGCGCATATTCAGCTGGCTCCGTCGTCAGCGGCGGCGTTACATCCTCCCAGCGTGCAGAGCCGTTCTTGCGGGCATCCGTCAGCCAGTCCGCTTCCGCATCATGCAAATAGACGGGACAGCCGAAATTGCGACGAACCTCGTCGACGCCTGCCATATGGTCAAAATGCGCATGCGTCAGCACGATCGCCTCAATCGTCAAGCCGCGCTCTTTGATCCGCTCAACGAGACGCTTCGGTCCCATTCCCGGATCCACTATAAATGCACGCTGGCCGGTTTCCTCGGTGAGAAGGTAGCAGTTCGTTTGCAAGGGGCCGAGCGTGAACGATTCTATCTTGAACATGTCAGGATTAGACCGAAGCGATCAGCTTGCGCAGCTCTTCGATAATTACTTGCTGATACGCCGTACCTTCACCATAACGACGACCCATTTCTTGACGCGCAACAGTAATATTCTCTTGGTAATCCGCTGCTTCGCGGTCCGGATTCGCTTGTTTGAACGCGATCATAACCTCTTGTACATGTGCAGGACGCGGTCCCCACTGGCCAAGCACGTGACCGCCGGTGTCAGCGAGAATGACGACAGGAACAGAACGGCCGCCCATCGTTAGAAACTCGTCCATCGTATCCAAATGCTCTTCCATAATAAGAACATCAACAGGCATCTGAGTCAGCTCAAGCGCTTTGAACACGACCGGGATGTTGCGGACAACATCGCCGCACCAGTCTGCCATCAGAATCAGGCAGCGCAGGTCGTCGCGGTTAGCGATCGACTCGAAAAACTCGCGGTCATCTGCATTCGTCCACTCGAAACGGTTGCCCCAGTCGAGAAAATTTTCTTGATTCTTTGTCATCGTATCGATGAATTGCTGCGGGCTAATACCCTTACCCAATTTATTCGCCACATTCTTCGCCATCGTTATCCCCCTCTTTTCTAAATGGATGGATTGCTTATAATATCCAATTGTATCAAACGGCTTGCCCTCTGCACAAATACCGCCGATTCCCCGTTAGATCCCGTTAGATCGTCTTGCCCTTGCGTTTTATCACTTTGTACAGTACGTAAACGATCAGCAGTGCAATTGCGATCAAAATCGCAGGCTGAATGTACGGCGCCGCCTTCTCGTCGATATTCTCCCAGTTCTCGCCTGCTGTTTTGCCCAAGTATACGAAGAGCAGCACCCACGGAATTGACGCCAGCGTCGTCAGCAGCGTAAACAAGCTGAACGACATTTTGGCCATGCCTGCTGGTATCGAGATAACTTGACGCATAACCGGAACGAACCGCGCTGTAAACACGATGCCTGCTCCATAGCGGAGGAACCATTGCTCGGCGATGTCGAGATGCTTCGGTTTGATTTTGATAAACTTGCCGTATTTCTCGAAGAACGGACGGCCTGCGAAGCGGCCAATCGCGTACAAAATCCATTGCTGCGCCACCGCGCCAATCGTGCCGAATAGGAATGCGCCCAGATATGTAATTTTGCCCTCATACACCAAGTAGCCGGCGTACCCCAGCACAATCTCGCTCGGAATAACTTCAACCATGAGGCCGATCATAATGCCAAAATAGCCAAGTCCCTCAATCCAATGCAGCAGCTTGTCTACGATTTCATGAAATAAGCTCAGGCAATCCAACTCCAATCCAACTAAAAATTTGTAATGGCTTCTTACGGTATTCTAGCACACTTGCAAACCTGCTTTAAAGCAAAGTCATTGCTGCCTAAACCTATGCATAGACTAGCTATCATATTCTGTGAAAGCTGGTGGGCGGTTATGTCAAATATTTTTGTCATTAGCAGAAAACAGCTGTGGCTGTTTTTCCTCGTGGTGATGGTGATGATCACGGCCGCTTTTGCGCTGAGATGGAACCAATCGAGGGCCACGCTTGCAGATGCACAAGGGACAAGGGTCATTCAGCTTGTAACCGGCGAGTTCAAGACGAAGACCGACGATGGCAAAGAGCTTGAGGTGTACAGATTCGATCCGGGCACGATTGTCGTGAACAAAGGCGAGCATGTCGAGCTGCGGATTACGGGGGTGAACGGGAAATCGCATCCTTTTGTCATCCACGAGCTTGGGGTTAAAGGTGAGATCAATAAAGGCCAAACGACGACGGTGCACTTCACTGCGGAGCAAAAAGGGACATACCCTATCCTCTGTCTTACGCATACCTCCCTCGCTAACGGCGGTCCGATGATCGGGTATATCGTGGTGCAGTAGGGGGACTTGTGACCAGTCCGACTCGGGACGCATATATAGGGGTAAGAGAGGAGTCGGTGACGATGAAATCCGCTGCCCCGAAGCATAATTCGGCTTATCCGAGCGCACGCAAGGTTAGACGCGCCTGCCAGAATGAGCTGTACCGTACGGTGAAAAGACTCGGTGTCTATATCCCGAAAGAGAAGATTGAGCAAGCTGAGAAGCTGTACTTGGAGAAAGTGACGTTCAGTCTCCACTTCATTCATGAGAACGCCAGCAACCGGAAGCTGCTGTCCGACTGGTGGGACGAGAATGTGAGCGCCGAAATCGCCGCATTATGGGAAGTCGATCAAGCGAAGCTGTGCGCAGCGTTCCGCGATGCTTTTGGCGGATGAGGCTGCGGGATACGGTCATCGAAAAAAGGAACAGCAGCACAAGCTCTCCCAAAGAGCCGTGCTGCTGTTGTCATAAATGAGGGATATGCTGTCTGTTAGCCAATGATGGCATACGCTGCGACCCCGCGCGGGATCGTGCGAGTACGGAATAATACTCCGTTTGCATTGAAGGTACGGATAGTGTAGGAGACATTAGTCGGCGTTCCGATATTGTTGAAACGTACAACGCCGAAGCTGTCGAAGGAAGCTGTCGAGACCAACACGCCGTTCCGGAATAACCGTGCGAAGAAGCCCGTCGTATCGAACGGAACGCCGTTCCGGTTAACCCATACAACTGTAAGGCGGTTAAATGTTGGATTGGAGCTGGAGCCGCCGCTTGGAGTATTGCAGCAGCTTTTTTGTACCGACTTGCGAATGACTCGACCCGTACTTGCTGGATTGTAAAGTAATGGTTTTACGCGTTTAGTAGCCATAAATGATCACTCCTTTCGGGTTTTGCTATCATCATATGCTAGAGCCCCTTTAATAGAGTGGACAAACCATGGAGGTGATTAGCCTATTTTTGGTGTGGGGGGTGGTGGGAGATCCTTTAAGGGAACCCTTAAACCCAAGCCGTCTGCCTTTGCTGCGCTTCCAACACCATTCCTCTACTTTGCTACCTTCTAAGCTTTATTTCAAAACCACTCAACTGATTGGCCACCCAAAACCCGAAACTCCCAGACTCCCGGCCTTCTGAACCTCCCATCCCACCCTCCGGCCATCCAACCCTCTAAACCTCCCATCCCACCCTCCGGCCATCCAACCCTCTAAACCTCCCGCCTACCGAAGCTATAATGGATAAATCCACTCATTTCAGCCCAAAAACGAGAAAATGCGGGGCTATGTTGGATAAATCCACTCATTTTTCGGCAAACGTGCTGAAATGGGTGATCTTCAGACAAAATGAATGGAAATATCCAATATAGATCGCTGTTTTGCCCGAAAATGGCTTTCTATGGTGGAAAAATCCATTACACGTGAGAAGTGGGAGTCCCAGCTGGCTATTAGTTAGTCGACGATTTATCCAACGATATGCTCGAGCGCCCCTTGCTTCAGAGTAAATTTCCGTATCACGCGTCCTCGGGAGGCGGGTTCGAGAAACTGTTTCTCCATCAATGAGGCAAGATGCTTCCTTATTGTCCGGTAATCGAAGCCGAACTCATCTCGAACATCCTTCGGCCGAAGCGAACGGCCAAGCTTCCAAGCAAGGCGAAGGATATCTTTTTCTATTCGGGTTGTAGATTGAATGCTGTCACTTCTCAACAAATACGGACTAATCGCCAACTGCAGTAACGTTCGGCAAATCTCGGGGCGACTTTGGATGTCGTCGAAAGAGAAATGGAGCATTTTCCAGCCTAGTCCTGTGAGAAAGGTGTCGCGATTCAAGGCATAGCTGAATTTCTCTCTATCCATTTCTTTGACATGGCTTTGATAGCCATCGACTTCGATCCCGAATCGGCAGATTGATGTTACAAAAGCAAAATCAAGAAACATTGACTTGCGGTTCCAATCATACACCTCGAACTCCGGATGCAATTGCTCGAAGGAACCAAACACCGGCCACCATACATTTTGCAAAAATAACTTCTCTGCAAATTGATGTCCTCTCAGCAACCTGCCTTTTCTCTCACCGAAGCGGTCTGCTGCATGCTGTTCCATAAACAAGCTATGCCGCTGTTCAAATGTACTCATTGCTTCTCATCCTCCTTTTGAAAATAAAAAAAAGAACGTCCGACTGCCATCGCTGGCTTTCGGACGTTCTTCGTCTTAATTTCCACTTTATCACAAAGTGGATGAGTGAGCTATGGGGTGAAAATTGCTGCTTGCGTAGCACTCGAGTCAGCGATAGGCTCCTCGACCGGCGCTTTCCCCGCCGGAGAGCCGAATTGGAGCAGCAGCCGGCGGCTTTGCTCCGCTGCTGCTTGCGCTGCTGGCGTGACCGCAAATTTGCGGCTGTTCACGCCGAGCGCTTGTTGCTCTTGCGCCTCGTACGCTGCGAAGAAGGTGACGGCCGAATCCGCGGCCACCCTCGCGTCATCGAGGCGCCCCGCAGCTCGCATCCCGACGGCGAGCTGCGACATCGTCACGACCGCTTCAGTCTGATGCTCCAGACTGAAGCGGTCGTAGCGCAGTGCAAGGCACATATAGTGCGCTGCGCCTTGCACATCACTCCGCTCGGCCGCCAATTGGCCGAGCGCCCACAGCAGCGGCACGGACTGCGGCTCATACCGCAGCCCGGCCGCGAGCAGCACCGCCCGTTCCGGCGGCGGTGCCAGCTCTGCCAGCTCGATGCGAATCCGCGTCCAATACGGATTCGCATCGAGCCCCGCGCGTAGCGCGGCTAATGCTGCTTGCGCACTACCCGAGGCTGCAGAGGCGGCCTCGCGGTACTGCACGGCGCGATCGAACCGCACGCCGAGCACGGCGGCGGCGGCAAGCCAAGCCGCGGCGGCCAGCAAACCTAGCCGCCGCCACAATCTCGCTATCGCAACCCGCTCGCGCTCGCTCCCCATCCCATACACCACAAAACCAACCAGCAGCAGCCAATAATAGCCGAACGACATGTCGAAGTCGACCGCCGCATGAAGCAGCAGCACGCCAATCGGGACGAGCACGATTCGATCCGCCTGCCACACTCGCTTTAAGAGAACAATCCCAATCACGGCAAATACGATCAAACCAAGGATGCCTAGATCCAGCGCAAGCTCCAAGTACCCGCTATGCACCTCATTGCCGACATAAGGCTGCGACTGCACCTGAGTAAACAGCATGCGCCAGCTCTCTCCGCCTCTCCCCAGCAGCGGGGCACGCCGAATAAGTGTCCACGCATCGTGATAGAACAGCCCCCGCGCTCCAGCTGTCTCATACCCTCCGCTCAATCGGCCACGAAGCATAGAGGGCAGAAGCAGCGCCACACAAGACAGCCCTACCAACAAACCACCCCATGCGCCAGTTCTAAGGTACTTCGCCGGGGCATGCATCAATAATGATCGCCAGGCAACAAACCCGCCGACCGCAGCTGCGGAGATTACAACGAGCCACGCAATCTCCCCAATCCTAGCCGTCGCATGCTCACCGCGCATACCGCTCCCAACGATCAACCGATATGCAAACACCGCACAAACCAACATCCAACCGCTGCAGAGCAGCCAAGCCATCCGGTTAACAACAAGTCTCGATACGGTCCATGCAGTTATGTCCGCCGTACTCCCATTCTCTCCCGCTCCCATTGCCTGTGCTGTCTCCCTTACGTTCGCCCTTCCTATCTCTCCCCCTCCTCCAACCAACCACCATCCCACCAGCCACCCCGCCACCGTCACAAGCCAAGCCCCGCGGGACTCCGTGAGCAGCAGTACGAGTGCAGCGGGAACAATACCTGCCGAAGCGACGACCAACGTCATGACCCGGCGGGTCCGTACAGTGTGGATGAGGAACCATAACAAGTAGGCTCCCGCAACCGCTCCCAGAAAGTTCGGGTATTGCATGAAGCCCGCGAGCCTGCTGCCGACTGCAGATAGCCGTGAGTCGCTTGTAATCAGCACAATATCGGGAAATGTGACAAGTCCCATCCAGCCGGCCAGAGCGCCAATAATAACAAACAAACCAGAGGCATGTAAGGCCGCCGCCAGATAGACACGAAGCCGCTCACTACCGAACCAGCACAATAATGCACTCATGAAAGCTCCATATGCCGTCCAGCGAAGCGCTTGTTCCATACTGCTAAGAACGGAAGCGGGATGGTGCACCAACGCCAGCACATATAGAAGCGCGATGAACAGCAGCCCATATGCCGGAGTAAGCGTCCGTTCAGTCTTCGGCATCCATATCCAATGAACAACGACATCGAGAGAGCTGCCGGCAATAATAAGCCATTCCCAGCGGAAGAAATCCGTATCGAAAAACATTCCATATCGGTACGCGCAGCCAGACAGGACGCAGGCCGCAAGCAACGCCATTAGCACCGGTAAGCCAACATTTCTCATAGCCACACTCCCCCTGATTGGTCCGCCAATTTCTTCCTTTATTAACCAATTGTAGCACTTTCCTCGAGATAAAAAAAAAGACACCCCGGATGCCAAACATCCGACCTGCGTCTTCTCATTCATTCCATCTATCATTTAATCATTCATTGAATCATTCTTTCAATCATTCAATGATTCAATGCATCACCTAGGCATATCATCAACGCTTCTTGGAAGCCTTATCCGCCTTATCTTGCTTAAGCCTGAAATAAGCCTCGACCTGCGCTCGGAGCAAATAGGCTCTTAACGCCCGCCGCTGCTGCTCATTCAAAGCATGGAATCGTGCACCGTAGAATTTCCCGTCTCCCTGATCCTCTACCCGGATAATGTCCAGGCCGCATTCGAAGTTGAAGCCGAGCTGCAGGGATACTTTTAAAGCCTCGCCCCTCTTAAGATCCGCGCTGCCGCCCGAAAAAACAAAACCGATACCCGAGTCGCTAATATTGCGGACCGAAATATCGAGACGATCCTCAGCTTCCACCAACGCTTCGCCTTCACTCGTCTTTACCATTCTCGAGAGTGTCCGCACGATGTTCCCGTTCGCCATTACAGCGATACGGGGCGATTCGCGCTTCTCATCCAGCCCTTCAAGCGAACGTACGGGGAAAATAACTGCGAGCGAACCCTCTGCCTTCGCGATTACGGTCGACTGCAGCCGGTGAATGCCCACGGGAGAGTATATGGTCATGCTAACCGGATCGCCGAGTTCAAAGTTTTTGAACTCCGTCATTTCGATTTCCATCATGTCGCCTTCCGCATGAGCGAGTATGCCTGTCGATACATACCCTTCTTTCTCAACGACTGTACGACTATGAAGGAGCGCTTTGGTGGAAAAGGTTGGTTTACCCGTGTTGAAGTGATCTTTGGCTCGATGGTTTAAGCTTGCCATTATTGATGTTCCCCCTTCCCCGTTACAGCTCCTTTGTAATCATCAAATTCTGTTCGTTCTTCAAATCGATCTCATAAGCTTCAGCAGGCGCCGAGCCGTTCGCTTCCCGAATCACTCTTACGACCGGACGACTTACCGCGAGCTGATCATTGCGAACGACAACTGCAATTTGTCCTGTGCTGAGCATGACGGTTGTCGCTACCGGATAGATCGAAATATGTTTGCAGAACAGTTTAATCAGATCGATGTTGAAGTACGTATTGCCTGCTGCAAACAGAAACTCGATCGCCTCTGAGGGCGTATGGCGTTTCCGGTGTGGCCTTGGCGAAGTTAGCGCGTCGTATACGTCCGCAATCGCAACAATCTGAGCATATTCATGAATGCCGTCACCCTTCAGCTTGCGCGGATAACCGGAACCGTCATAACGCTCGTGATGCTGAAGTGCGCAGTGCGCTGACAGCAGAGAAATATCATGGTTGACACGAATCAGATTGAAGCCGTCTTCCGTATGCTTTTCCATGAGCAGACGTTCTTTGTCGGTAAGGGCACCCGACTTCATCACAATTTCTTTCGGCACTTGCGTCATCCCGATATCAAACAGCAGAGCGCCCATGCCAAGCTCTTCAAGCTGATTGCGATTGTAGCCTTTCGCAAGCCCCATGATGCCCGCCAGAATAGCTACGTTCAGCGAGTGCTGGAACAAGTAGCTGTCCGCCACATGGATGTTCGTTAAGCTGACCATTATATCTTCGCGGCGAACGAGGTCCTGCATGATGTCGCCGAAAACTTTGCGGAAATTCCGTCCAAGGTCCGGGGCAATCGCCCGGCCTTTTATAACTGGCTGGTCCATGAGTGAAGTCATCGTTTTGTAAATCGTATCCGATGCGGATTTCTGCGTTGCGTCTCGGATTGCCGTCGTTGGCTCTAATCCTTCTGTGAGCGGGTCATCGATAAAAAGCATGTCGATCCCAAGTCCAGCCAGCCGATCAATAAAGCGCTGACTTAGCTCTACCCCGACTCCAAGCAAAATGTTCCCGTTCTCTTGGTGAATTGGGCGGGCAAGCTTTTCCCCGGGTTTAACCGAGTTAATGTGAACTTTTCTCATCGTTGTTCCCGCCTTTTATCGCTTACTGCATATTACGCTTGCAACGCTGTCGGCTCGGTCGCTTGCTTCTTGCGCAAATATTTGTCGGCATACATCCGTTTATCTGCGCTTTGCGTAAGCTGGCATAGATCTGTGCCGTGTTCCGGATACGCAGCATGTCCGACTGAAACCGACAACCGTAGGCTAGTCTTGAGCGAAATGCTTTGAAGCTGTTCATGAATTTGATTCAATAGTCTTTCCACATGTTTCTCATCGGCATAAGGGCAAATCATAATAAATTCATCGCCGCCCCAACGTCCGGTAATCTCGCCTCGATCACCGCATTGCTTCAGCCCCTCTGCAATAGCAGCAAGAACCTTGTCACCTTGCATATGACCGTAGCGATCATTAACTTCCTTGAAATCATTCACATCGAGCATCATCACGGTCATTCTTTTCCGTTTGCGCTCGGCCTGCCGCAGCAGCATCTTGAAGTTGGCCTCTATAAAGCGACGATTATACACATCCGTCACACTATCCATTGTCGCCTCAAACTTGAGGCGGTCATACTTGGTTCCAAGAAACAATCCGAAAGAAAATATCGCCGTCGCAAAAGCAGAGACGCCAATAACGACAGGGAGCAGCATATGTGCATGACTTGCCAGTACACTTAAGCCGCCTGCTGCGGCAGTTAATCCTGTAGCAATGGCCAGCGCGGTATTCCGTCCATGATGCGACACTTGCTTGCCCCCTCGTTCGTTACAGATTGACAACCCGGTTACGTCCGTCATCCTTCGCGCGATATAGCGCTGAATCTGCTTTCAAGAACAATTCCTTCAAATATTCCTTAATGTCATCATACTGCTGATGGAACGGTTCTTCCACTGCTATCATACCCATACTGACCGTGACCGAAATAGGAGAACGGCCTCGTCCGAGCTGAATGAAATTCCCCTCTACCGCTTCACGGACGCGCTGCGCAAGCATCTCCGCATGTTCCCTTGTCGTGTGCGGCATGTAGAGCGTAAACTCTTCGCCGCCGTAACGTGCCAATATATCGGTTCGCCGCAGCGATGAACGAACCGCTTCAGCCGTGCGTCGAATGACTTCGTCGCCGACAATATGCCCATACGTATCATTCACTTGCTTGAATAAATCGATATCAAAGAGGATGAGTGCAAAAGGAATCTTGTATCTTAAATTCGTTAATACCTCATGTTCGAGCTGCTGCATGAGATATCTGCGGTTAAAACAGCCAGTTAAGCTGTCCGTAATCGCCATCTGCTCCAGCTTGCGATTCGCTTGGAACAGCTCGTCCTGCATGTAAATGAGGGCACGGTTCCGCTCCTGAAGCGAGGAATTATGCTCCTGCGATTTCAAGATAAGCGACTTCAGCTCCGTAATGTCCTGGAACGTTATCACTCTGCCGATTCGGCGCCCGCCCACGATAACCGGAGCAACATGCAGGGAGAAGAATTTCGTCTGCAGCTTGTCATGTTCGATGACAATTTCCGTCTGAATCCGTTTTGAAGGCTGATGCTGATACATGTGCAAGAACGATTCTTCACTTGCTGCGTCAGTCGAATAGCCTGCAAGCAGCTTCGCCATATTCAGCTTCTCGCCGACGCGAATACGAAAGAATGGACTCATAATCCGGTTCATCTCGATGACCTGATCGTGCTCGTCCAGTACAATGACGCCGACAGAGAGCGTATCGACAACGTCCTGGTGCGCGATTTTGACGAGGTCGAGCGTACGGTTCCGCTGCAGCGCAAATACAAAATAGAGATTCGACGTGACGATGCCAAGCGAAGTAAGTCCCGGTATAACCGGCAGCCATGGATCAAGCACGACATTCACGACCATGTCCAGCAAAGACAGCGATACGAGGATAATGATGCCGATCAGCGCGTTGACGATGCTGACCCGGTCTTCCTGCTGCGCTTTACGTAAACGGTAAGTTCCCAGCAGCATTCGGACAGAAATCACATAATAAGAGATTAGCAGCGCAGCGAGCACCCAAAAGATCGGGCCATAAATTCGCTCGGTGTAACTCCCGTCAACCGGCCGCATGAATAGCTCTGCCGGATTCCATACGACAAAAACCGACATGATCAAAGAAGGCAAAACCATGTACGCTAAAAACTTACGGCTTGGCCGATAGGCAGCGTTCACTAAAAACTTAGTAAACAGAAGCCACCCAAAGCCAAGCATCGATAAACAGACAAAGGAAGTATTAATGAATATAATCTGGAGGTTTGGATTATCTGTTGTGTGGACACCGACTTGGCAAATCGGCCAGAACATCATGAAGAAGTGGAACAGCAAATAAACCTTATGCTGCGTCGTTATGACGTTGAATGTAAAGACATAGATGAAAGTTACCAACAAAAATATGAATAGGCTAATATCAAACCCGGTCATCAGTCCCATATTCTCCACCCAAATCAGAAAAAAAATGTTTTCTATGTAAAAAGGCTCGGGACAAATAGCATAGATGCAGATTTATTCTATCATACCCATTATTTGTTCGACAATAACTTCATTACTGCGGCAAGCGCTCACCTAGCGCCCGCTCTAAATATGGCGATACTCTCAGCATATCCCGGAACACGACATATTCCTGCCATTTACGGGTTTGATCGGCTGTCGCAATCCCCCCCCTTGTCCGAACAGCTCGAATGAGCATATTTTTCGGCGTATGCTCCGGATCGATAAATTCAAGCAGCTGTGTTCGGTATCCGAGCACTTCGAGCAGCTGTGAGCGGATTGCATCCGTTGCAAGCGCGGAGAAACGCTCCTTCAGCAAGCCGTGCGACAGGAGCGGCGACATCGCTTCATTCTCGATTTGGCGGAACAGCTCATGCTGGCAGCAAGGGACCGACAGGATGACGGAAGCACCCCACTCCACTGCTTTCACAAGCGCTGCGTCCGTAGCCGTATCGCAAGCATGGAGCGTCACGACCATATCGACTTCCGACTGATCCTTATACTGCGCGATATCGCCCACCTGGAAGCGAAGACGGTCATAGCCGAGCTTGTTCGCAAGCTCCTGGCAGAAGGCAATTACGTCCGCTTTCAGATCAAGCCCAACGACGGAGATTTTCCGCTGCTGTTTCACCGCAAGCAAATGATAGAGGGCAAACGTCAAATACGATTTGCCGCAGCCAAAATCGACGATCGTAATTTCACGGTCCTCCGGCAAATAGGGCAGCACATCGGTCACCATTTCGAGGAAGCGATTGATTTGGCGGAATTTATCCTGCTTCTTCGCTGCTACATTGCCATCCTTCGTCATAATGCCAAGCTCAACAAGGAACGGGGCTGCTTCGCCTTCTTGTACGACGCGCTGCTTCTGCCGGTTATGAGCAAGCGATTCCGGCTCCGCCTTCACGGTTGAAGGCTTCGTCAGCACAGTTGCTTTGCCCTTCTTGGAGAACAGCAGCTGCACATCCGCCGCATTCGTCTTAATGAGCGCTTGACGGTAATTCTGCTCAAGCCACGTAATCATACGGTCAGCCGCATCCGTCTGCGGCACATTCTCATGCGTCACTTTATTGCCGACATAATATTGAAACTGATAGTGCAGCTCGCCTCTCAGCTCAATCGGCCTGATCACAGTCTTGGCAGGGACATCCCCGTCCTTGCGCCGCTGCTGGCTGAAAGTCGCCTGTCGCAGCTGCCGTTCGCGCACCCATTCCGTTACATCCTGCTGCCATTGTTCCATTTGATCCATCTTCCTATGTTCAGCTCCTAGTTCACTTCGGTCTTTCTTGCAGCTTGCTCCAAGCCTTCGGCCACTTCATCGCGCGGCAGCCCGCCGGCGATTAACGATTCATCCGGCAGCAGCAGCAATCTGCGATAGAAATCAACGGCGTCCTCCGGAATCAACACACCGTCTTCAAGCAGCTCATACAGCACATTCTCGGCTTCATCATAACGCCCGTCGCCTTCATGCCACTCGTACATAAGCAGCCTCGTCGCTTCCGGAAGCTCATAAACATCGAGCTTCGCGGCCATTTCCGCCGCTTCCTCGGAAGGCGTCCGCAGCATGGCCGGCGCGTCCAGCAGCGAAAGACGCATGAACAGATGGAACGCCTTCAGCTGCAATGCAAAAACTTGATCCGTCCGGCCAAGCTCGTTCAATATTTCCGATTCTTCCTTTATTAGCAGCGCAATGGCGTGCAAATTCGCCGTTTCGACGACACCGTGCAAGGTCATAATCCGCACCAGATCGGCGTCCGACAGCTGCTTAATGACTTTGCTGTTCATCCGAAACTTGCGGTCGAGCAGCTCATCGATGACGAGAAGCGCTTCCTCCTGCTTGCGCTGCTGACGCAGACCCATCACTTGACCGGCGACTTCGCTCATTTGCTCAATCATGCGCATGAAATAATCTCTTTGAAACAACAGGACCCTCTCCTCTCCGTGGAGCTAAATCTCGTTTATAAAAGCAATCAGCGCTTCAGCCAGCTCGGCCGGCGATTCTGCCATACTCATATGGCCCGAACCTTCCAACAGTACCTGCGTTACAAGCGGGCCATCAATGGTAAACGTATTCGCTGGCGCGATGACTGCATCCTCGGAGCCTGCAACGAGCAGAATCGGCATGTCCAGCTGCTCGAGAACCGCCGTACGATCTGGCCGGGCCTTCATCCCAAGCGCAGTCGCTGCAGCTGCGGAAGCTGAA
Source organism: Paenibacillus taihuensis (assembly GCF_003386535.1). GTDB lineage: Bacteria > Bacillota > Bacilli > Paenibacillales > Paenibacillaceae > Paenibacillus_Z > Paenibacillus_Z taihuensis. Next base: position 129,886 of record NZ_QTTN01000003.1, on the reverse strand, counting down.
GCCTCGTAGCCAATCTCCGTGATGTGAGTCACGGCTTGCTTCATGGAATCCCGATGCGCAGGCGAGAACAGCTTCGGCACAAGTCCTTCGACGAAAGGACGAATGCCATTCTCCTGCAGCGCTCCCGCCGCCTTATCCCGATTGCCCTTCGCTTCCTCGCTGTCCGGCTTCGCTGTCGAGTGGACCAGACTGAACGATGCCAGCTTCTCAGCATGCTGCTCGGCGAACGCGAGCGAAATATAACCGCCAAGCGAATGGCCAAACAAACGGATGCGCTCGATGTTCAGTTTCTCCAGCAGTGCATGCAGATCCGCAGCAAACTCATCCATCGCATATGGCGATTCATCCGGAGCTGAGCTTCGGCCATGGCCGCGAAGATCCGGAACGAGTACACGACCGTGCTTCTCAAGCGCCGGTACGACTTCCTCCCAATATGCAGAGCTTCCGCAGAAGCCGTGCAGCAGAACGATGACTGGCTTCGCTTGCTCCCCAGCACCGGAATCATAGTAAGCTAGCTGCTGCCCATTCGGTAATTGAACCTGCTCATTCGCCAAAGAAAGCTGTTTCGTTGTCATCTGAAGACACATCCTTTTTATCATAAAATCGAACGATTACGATTCCTGCCAAGCCTCAATAATCCTATCTGCAACGGCACGTGCCATACCCATCACTTCATATAAGGATGCGTGCTGGATCGCCCAATAAGGCTTCACACTGCTCGGAGCAACAATGCCTGCAATGCTATAGTCCCCGATTGGCTGAAGCCGCTTCCCGACAGCCTGGGCTGGATAGAGCGGCCCCCTTGCAATGATGTAGCTCGGCGTCTCATCCTTCTTCCCTAAGCTCGCGTCAACCGCAACGATTGTACGTTCACGCGGGATCGCTGCCGTAAGCGCCTCATAGCGGTCTGAGTCGCACGGATGCGCCAGCGTACCGATTACATGCGGGAATCCCGCTTCCGCAAGCATCGTGCCGACCCAAGGGCCGAACGAGTCTCCTGTCGAGCAGTCCGTCCCAATGCAGACGAATGCGACGTTCTCCCGATTCGGGAACTGCGCGGCCGCTTCGCGAAGCAGACCACATACACCTTCAATCGTTACACGTTCCCGGCTGACCGGATCCGAATGCCGATATTTTCGCAGCTTAGCCCCATTGCCCATCTGTACAAAATCTCCTCTACCTGCTCTCGTTCCTCATTGTACCCGAAATCATCCGGAAGCTTCAAATAACCTTGTATGATATGCCATAGCAAACGCAGCAGCAGGCATGATACAATACGTTCAAGCTATCTAAGATACGTAAGGAGGAATACCCGAATGAGAAACTTGGCAGAACCGAATCAAGCCAACATCGAATTCATGATCGATACGATCAAGAACAAGCTGCGCATGGCATCAGGCGCTGCAATGCAAGCATCCAACTTCAGCCTGGACAGCTATGAGGATCTGAAGGATGTATACGAGATCGTAGCGAGCAAAGATAAATTCAGCATCAGCGAAGTAGAAGCCATCGTCTCCGAGCTTGGACAGCTGCGGGAGAAGTAATCATCCACGTCTATGATCATCCGTACATAAATAAAACCGAGCGCTGCTGGCGCTCGGTTTTATTTATTATGGCTATTGCTCTTCGATATCCGATTCGGAGGACGCCGCCGGCACCGCACGGGATGCGGAGATCGACATCTTAATTGTAACCGCTTTATGTTCACCTTTTAGAAAGTGAGCCAGTCGCTCCAGTTTATCTGCAAGCTCTGGTCCGTTCAGCGTTACATTCAACTCATAGCCGAATTGATCTGCAGGAACCGAACGCTCATGTAAGGCATAGCCGGCAGATGTATAGGCATCTGCGCCTAATCTTGCCGACATCAGCTGCTCCGGCGAAAATTTATCCGATTTATTCACGACACGCTCATAAATCCGAAGTTTCTTCAGCAGCATGTAATATTGAGCGGAGTGCTTAAAACCCCAAGCATCTCGGATATCTTTCAGCGTGTAATCCATCTTCCACTGCTTCAGCTTTTCAACTTGCTCATCACTCGACAGCGCTAAGAAGGCATCGATTGGAATAATAGGAATCGGCATGTGAATGTCCCCCCAGTTATCGTTATTTTGCTTTACATAATTATTTTCGACGTAACTTCTAAAGTTCCTTTTTTTTATATTAAATTATACCAATAAAAATGTGATGTATTTGTGAAATATCACGAAATGGACAAAAAAGAAGCCTTTCTCCCTATTGTTTAATTTTACTTAACAGGAGAAAAGCTTCTTATTTTACGATTATTACGCCTTTGTTAATCCGATCGATTTCAAGAATCTGAAGAAGGCTTCCTGACCTTCCGCCGTACGCTTATAGACGCCCGCGTCCTTCAGCACTTCAAGAAACTTGCCGCCGACTTCACCCGTCAACAGCGCTTCGGCTTGCTCCTTCTTCAGCGTTCCGCCATGCTCCGCAACCAACGACTCGATCCAATCCGCATGCTTGCCAAGCACGCCGCTTCGCACCGCAGTACTGTCGTACGCAGCTTCACCAGTCAGCAGTGCCGCAATCTGTTCCAGTTCGGATTTGAGCCTGCCTGGCAGCACCGCAAGACCCATCACCTCAATGAGGCCGATGTTCTCTTTCTTGATATGGTGCAGATGCGGATGCGGGTGGAAAATGCCATCCGGGAATTCATCGTTGGTACGGTTGTTGCGCAGCACCAGATCCATCTCATACTGCCCGTCGTCACGCAGACGCGCGATCGGCGTGATCGTATTGTGCGGAATACGCTCTCCGTCCTTCTCGGTGAATGCCCCAATGTTAGCATCCGCGTCGCTGTATTCGCGCCATGAGTCAAGGATATGGCCTGCTGCCTTAAGAACAGCCGCTTTGTCAGACCCGCTGAGCCGAACAACGGACATTGGCCAAGCTACCGTACTGAACGTTAAGCCTGGTACGGATGGATCAACGAACGTCTGCTCAGTTGGCGCCAGCTCCATCGGGAATACATGGCGGCCTGCCTGAAAATGATCATGGTTCAGAATCGAGCCGCCGACTATCGGCAAATCCGCATTCGAACCGATAAAATAGTGCGGGAATGCATCGACGAAATCGAGCAGACGCGCGAATGAATCCCGTGAAATCCGCATCGGCACATGCTTGCTGTGGAACACAATGCTGTGCTCGTTATAGTACACATACGGCGAGTACTGGAAATACCAAGCATCTCCTTGCAGCTCCAGCGGAACGATACGCAAGTTTTGGCGGCCGGGATGATCCGCGCGACCGGCATAACCGACGTTGTCCGGGCAAAGCAGACATTTGGGATAATGGCTCGGCGCCATCGTCTTCAGCAGCGCGATTTCCTTCGGATCCTTCTCCGGCTTGGAGAGATTGATCGTAATCTCCAGCTTGCCATAATCGGTCTCATGCTGCCAATATTGGTTCTTGGCAATCCGGTCCATCCGAATGTAGTTCGAATCAATGTTAAGCCGGTAGAAATCATCCGTCGCCTTCTTGACGCCCTCTTGCTCGGCCGTGCGCTTGAACTGTGCAGCCGTCTCGGACGGACGTGGCATGAGCAGTCCCATAATGCGCGAATCAAGCAGATCGCGGAAGGTAAGCGTATTGTCTTGGATTAATCCAATCGATGAGCCGTAATCGAGCAGCGGCTCAAGCAAGGTTCCGGCACTCTCCAGACGCTCCTCCGGTACCGGACCGCCGTACGCTTCCGTCAAACGGAATAGATCAAGCAGCGCATTGCGTGCGCCGTATTCATCAAGCGTTGAAGCGAGCATGCCGCGCTGCGCTGCAAATTGCACGAGCCGTTCGATTAGAATGAGCACATCCTCCGTGCTCGGTACTTTATTCTGTTCAGTCATCTGAAATGCTCCTCTCTTTGCAGCTTCACGCTCTATTGCTTGTTGTAGCCCGTCGGATTCGCTTGATGCCATGCCCACGCGCTGCCAATGATATCTTCAAGTTTGTTGCGGGAAGGGCTCCAGCCAAGCTCGGTACGCGCGCGATCCGAAGAAGCGACCAGCACCGCAGGGTCGCCTGCGCGGCGCGCTTCAATAGCAGCCGGGATCTCGCGGCCGGTAACCTGACGAGCAATGTCGATCACTTGCTTCACGGAGAAGCCCGTACCGTTGCCCAGATTGTAGATCGCACTGTCTCCGCCACTGCGGAGGCGATCAACCGCCAGCACGTGCGCGTCTGCCAAATCGCTGACGTGAATATAGTCGCGGACGCAAGTGCCGTCCTCCGTCGGATAATCATCCCCGAAGACGGAGATGTGGCTGCGCTGACCCAGTGCAGTTTGCAGAATAAGCGGCACAAGATGCGTCTCCGGATTGTGATCCTCGCCGATTTTGCCGCTCGCATGCGCGCCTGCCGCATTGAAATAACGGAGCGATACATACTTGATGCCGGATGCGGCGTCGAACCATTTCATCATTTTTTCCATCGCGAGCTTCGTTTCGCCATACGTGTTCGTCGGCAATGTCCGGTCATTCTCGTGAATCGGCACATTCTCCGGTTCGCCGTACGTAGCTGCCGTGGACGAGAACACAATCCTCTTCACTTCGTACTGGTTCATTTTCTCCAGCAAGCACAGCGTGCCGTACACGTTGTTGTGATAATATTTGCCCGGGTCCTTCATGCTCTCGCCAACAAGCGAATTCGCCGCAAAATGGATGACCGCGTCGATGCTGTTCTCGCCAAAAACCGTGTCCAGAAACTCGCCGTCACGCAAATCCCCGACGTACAGCTTGCCGCCAAGCACCGCATCTCTATGTCCCTGCTGCAGGTTGTCGACGATAACGATTTCTTCGCCGCGCTCCAGCAATGCCGCTACTGCATGCGAGCCGATATAGCCCGCGCCCCCTGTTACTAGAACTGCCATAGTTTCTCTCCCTCTCTATTGTTTAATTTGTATCATTAAGACAGTCGCTCTACGCCATTGCCGATCGTGCAAACGTAGAAGTCTGCTGTCAGTCCTGTTGCTGCTGTATATTGACGTCCAACTTCTGCCTTGAATGTCTCGATGCTGTCCTTGTGTACAAGCGATACTGTACAACCGCCGAAGCCTGCGCCTGTCATGCGGGAGCCGAGTACGCCTGGCACTGTGCGCGCTGCCGCTACCATCGCGTCAAGCTCGTCGCCCGTTACTTCGTACAGGTCGCGCAGCGAGTCGTGGGAAGCGTTCATGAGCTGGCCGAATGCGTCCAGATCATTCTCCTTCAGCACCTTGATCGATTGCAGAACGCGGTCGATCTCTTCAATAACGTGCTTCGCGCGCTTCAGTACCACTTCGTCCTGAATAAGATGCTGGTTTGCGTTGAACTGCTCTACAGACAGCTGACCGAGCAGCGTCACTTCAGGGAAAGCAGCCTGCAAATCTTGAACAGCCTGCTCGCATTGGCTGCGGCGTTCATTGTACTTCGAATCCACCAGTCCGCGGCGCTTGTTCGTGTTGCCGATAACGAGCTGGTAGTCACCGGACTTGAATGGAACGAGGTCGTATTCGAGCGTGTCGCACATCAGCAGAATCGCGTGATCCTTCTTGCCGTTCGCCACCGCGAACTGGTCCATGATGCCGCATTTGACGCCGTTGAACTCATTCTCCGACTTCTGCGACAGAAGCGCGATTTGAACAGTGTCTGTTGCAAGACCTGACACCGTAAGCAGCGCGTAAGCTGTTACGACTTCGATGGAAGCCGAGGACGACAATCCCGCGCCATTCGGAATTTCACCGTGATACAGCAGGTCGAAGCCGCTCGCGAACGTTACGCCGCGCTGCTGAAGCTCATTCACAATCCCTTTCGGATAGTTCATCCAATCATCCGCTTCATCATAAACAATCGGCGAAATCGGCAAATGCTTGCTCGTTGCTTCGAAGTTCGTCGATGCGAGGCCGAGTTGATTGTCTTCACGCTTGCGGATCAAGAGAGTCGTGCCGAAAGTGAGTGCAGCCGGGAAAACGTAACCGCCGTTGTAATCCGTATGCTCGCCGATCAGATTAACGCGACCCGGCGCATGGAATACAGCGATTGGCTCCGCTGACTCCCCGTATATGTTCAGAAACTGATTCGTCAATTGTTCGATGTTAGCCATGAATTCATACCACTCTCTTTCGTATTGTAGTTGAATGATTCTAGGTTCAGTATAGCGGATGAAACGGTTTTGCAAAATGGCATGATGTGCAGTAAGCATGGAATTTTGTGACTTCATGAAGCGCTAGCGCTGCGTTTTATGCTACAATTACCAGTAACATTCAGATGTCGTAAACGAAGGAGTTCAGCCTTATGGAGCTTATTCCGACCTACTCCGTGCTGTCCAATCCCGTGCCGGATGAACATGGTGATATATATGTGTTGTTCTCTGGCGAGAGCCAGACGAAGCCGAGTCACGTCATCGGACCGAAAGTATATGACTTCTATCTCATGCACCATATCTTATCCGGTACGGGGACGTTCACGTACGCCGGAGCCGTGCATGAGCTGCAGGCAGGGCAAACCTTCCTCATTCATCCCGACCAGCTGATCAGCTACGCCTCGAGCGAAGACAATCCTTGGCGATACCGCTGGATTGCGTTCGAGGGCGCGCGCGCGGCTGGACTCGTCGCCGGTGCGGGGCTGGATACCGTGGTCCCGATCATCGACACCGGGAAGAATCCGCGCATCGGCGTGCTGTTTCACAGCATCCAGCGTTCCTTCCGGATCGGCGGGCCTGCGACAAGCTTGCGCGCGACCGGCTACTTGCACCTGCTGTTCGCCGAATTCGGCTCCGCGCAGCATGGCGAGGACGCCGCGTCGCAGCAGCGCGGCTCGGACAGCGAAATGCTGACGAGCCAGGTCATCCGCTACTTGTCGACGCAGTACGCCGAGCCCATCTCGATCGAGAACATGGCGGAGACGCTTGGCTATAACCGCGCCTATCTGTCGCGCATATTCAAGCAGCAGACCGGCATTACGCCGGTGACGTTCCTGCTCAAGCTGCGCATCGACAAGGCGCATCTGCTGCTGCGCGAACGGCTGGAGCTGACGATCGAGCAGATCGCGGCGTCCGTCGGCTTCCAGGACCCGCTCTACTTCTCCAAGCAATTCCGACGCCTCTACGGGCAGTCGCCTACAGCCTATCGCGAGGCAATGAAGCTGCTGTGAATGGACACATGTAGATATGGAGATATAGAGATATAGAGATATGGCGATATGGCGAGTCCACTAGACCATCAGCTTCGCGAACCGCTCCGATATTTCGATGCCTTCCTGCCAGTTGTCCCCGCCGTCTTCAATCGTCCAGCATGCTTCGAGCACGCCGCGGGCGATGCCCCACCGCGCAATGCGGCGCGGGTCAAGACCGAGCCGCTCTGTCATGATCGCGACGCGTCGGCGCAAGACGGCGTCCGGGTCGCCGCCACGTTCTTTATGATTAAGCAAGTATTGCAGCGTCTCGAAATGAACGTCGCCAACGATCCCTTTCGGATCGATAACAGCCCACTCGTCCTCCCCTTGCCTTAAAATATTTTCATGATGCAGGTCTCCGTGAATCAGCACCGTTTCCGTAGTGGATGCGAGAAGCTCCTCCAATGTTTGTTCAGCTCCTGTAAGCCAATGCTCAGGCAACGGCCCTCCTTCGCCAGCTTGGCTGAAGCGGCTGCGATAGCGGGCTATGGCTTCGAACCATCTCCGCATCGTCATGAAATGGCTCGCTTCTCCTTCAAACGGACAACGAAGCCGCTCCGATACTTGGCAGAAAATCTCAGTCGCTTTCTTGTCGTCCTCTATTGTGGACAACCGCGTGCCGGGAATCGCACGTTCGAGCACTGCAGCGCCAAGCTCGTCCTCCCACTCGAGCACCTGGACGGCTCCTCTGCCGGCAAAAGCTTTCATCGCACGTATTTCCTGTGCGAGCTCGTCCTTCAAGAAAGCAATCTTGAGCACGATCGGCTTGCCCTCCTGAGTCGTGCCATGCGCAATATAGTTGTAAGACAAATTATCGAACGGCGCTTCCAAAGTAATGCCGAACTGCTCCTCGCAGCGGGCAATCAGATCGGAAAGCGACTGCACCCATGCTTCTACCCGCAAGCCGTACAAATCCACCATACTCGAGTTGAAATGATCCGGAACCAATGTCCTCATGCTTTTGATCGATCTCCTCTCCATAAAAGAAGCGCCAAGCTGCGGGCTATGCTATGCCTCCACTTGGCGCTTCATAATTAATCCCGCTCCAGCGTCACGCACGCTTCGCGGCAGCCGACCAGCTGCCCGGCATCGTTGCGCAGCTCCGGCGAGATCTCGCTGCGGATGCGGCTGGCGAGCTCGCCGCCGAGCTTCAGCTGCTCGAGCACGGCGCACACCGCCTCCGGCCAAGCCGCTTCGCTGCCGTCGGCGAGCTTGATGCAAGCCGCGAGGCGCTCCTTGCGCAGGGCGAAGACGAAGACGCCCTGCGCCCCGCTCTTCGCGACGACGTTCCCGTCGCCGCGGCCGAGCATGACGCTCGCCAGCCGGTCCGGCCCCTCCACGAGGGCCGGATGGCTGGCCATCGCAGCGGCGATCCGCCTGGCCGCTGCGCCGATTGCGGCGAGTTCCCCCGCCGCCTCTTCACCGCTGCCCCAGGCAGCGAAGCGCGCATAGATGAGCGCGAGGCGCCACAGCGGCAGCGCGAACACCGGCAAGCCGCAGCCGTCGATCGCCGTCTCGACGGCTTCCGGCTGCACGTCCGCGATCGCTGCGACGATGCGCAGCAGTTCCTGCTGCAGCGGATGCTCCGGCTGCGTATACGTCTCCATCGGCCAGCCGCGCAGCTTGCACAGCGCGAGCATGCCGATATGCTTGCCTGCGCACACATGGTACAGCTTGCGCGGGCTTCCTCCGCGCGCGAGCAGCGCATCGCGCGCCTGCGCATTCGCCGGCAGCGCGGCGCCGAACGCAAGCTGCTCCTCCAGCACGCCGGTTAGCGCCAGCATCCGCTCGAGCACCGCGATATGTTCAGGCGTGCCTTGATGCGAGGCACACATTAATGCGATCGCGTCATCGCAAAGTCCATAAGCTTCGAGCACGCCGCCTAATAGGCTCGGCAATGCTTGAATCGGCTTCGCCGTGGACCGCAGGAAATTAAGAATATTCGCGTCCCCGGCATGCGCGAGCAGCTTCCCGTCAGCGGAAACGACGGCTGCATGGCCGCTGTGAACATTTTCAACGAATGCGCCTCTAGTCGTCAGGACGAGCGGGACGCCCAGTACGTCGATTACCGCCGGATTTTTGTCTGTCACCGTATTACTTTTTGCAGTATTCAATCATCATCCGACCTTTTCCATCATGTATGTGCTTCGGCTATGTTACAGCCTATTCTTGCTGCTTGTCACCTGTCCATCGTTTCAATGCGGGATAAAAATGGTTATATACTTGCAAGCCGATCAAGTATGTAACAAGAAGCTTGTCTCCTCTCATACCCTAGTATACCAAGGAGTTGATGATCATGGAAAATCCGATCCCAGGCGGTGCTGGACGCAGAACGAAAGCAATAAAGGAAGTGCTGAACGGCTCAATGGTTCACGACTTCCAAGACATGCAGCAACTTGGCGCAGACATGCAAGCCATGAAGACGAACAGCCAGCTGCTGGAGGAAGGGCTTGTGCCCGATCCGATTCAAGATTAGATACATGTTAGCGGAGGAGATCCTTACGATCTCCTCTTTTTTTGTGTCAAATTGGGGCATAGTAGGCAGGAGGAGGCATGATTGTCATCATGAAACATCTGCACGAAGGGCATCTCTATTGGCCCGAAACGATGAAGCCGCAGCAGCCAGCAGTCTACCCTCAGCTAGCTGAGGCGATTACGACGGATGTTGCCATTATCGGCGGTGGTATGTCGGGGGCCATATGCGGCTACATTCTGTCCCGCAGCGGACTTACGACGGCACTGTTCGAACGAGGTCAAATTGGCTCAGGCAGCTCACTCGCGAACACGGGCTTGCTCCAATATTGCAACGATATTATGCTGTGCGACTTGGCGGATCAGATAGGCGAAGGAGCCGCGGTCCAATTCTACAAAGGCTGCAAACAAGCGGTCGAGCAGCTCGGCGAGCTGGCAGCCGAGCTAGGGACAAGCTCCGAATTCGCAAGCAGGAGCAGCCTGTACTTCGCGAGTACAGAGCAGGACGTACCTAGACTGAAGCGTGAGTATAAGCTGTTAAAACAGCATCAGTTCGAGGTCGAATACTTGGAGCCGGAAGAAATCGCTGCCCGGTTCTCGTTCCGTAAGCCCGGTGCAATTGTGACGCATGGCGATGCGTCTGTTAATCCATCTCGGTTCGTGCACAGCCTGATCGATTCAGCTGCCAAACGGTTCGGGCTAGCCGTCTTCGAGCAGACGGAGCTAAGCACCGCCAAACGTTCTAATCCAGGAAACAGAGACAGCAGCAGAGGCTGGCATATACTTAAAAGTTCGACAGGGTACGAGGTTCGGGCGAAGCATGTCATCTATGCCGTTGGTTACGAGCCGGAAGAACTGCGCGGCAAGCTCGTGAAGTCAGTGATGAATCGCACCTATGCGATTGTGACAAGCCCTCAGCCGGAGCTGTACGAGATGTTCAGTCGATACTTGTTCTGGGAAACGGCACGGCCCTATTCCTACATGCGTTTTCTGGAAGACAAGCGGATGATTGCAGGTGGAGGGGATGATGAATCGAAGGTGCTGCTGACCAGCGAGAGCGCGCTTCGAAAGGAATCCGAGAAGGTGCTCGGCTTCATTGAAGGACTATTCCCTACTATCCAAGCGTCGATCGACTACGAGTGGAATGCCACCTTCGCCTTATCGCGCGACGAGCTGCCTTTCATCGGGGCAGATCCCCATACTCCTGGCATCTACTACTGCCTCGGCTACGGAGGCAACGGTACTGTCTACAGCATGATGGGCTCGCATATTCTGCATCATCTTATAACAGGCCGCGACCATCCGCTCGCATCCATCGTTGCTCTGGATCGCGCGTCGCTGCTGAAGGTGTGAGCTTTCCGTATTGAATTGCTAAATTGCTGAATTGCTGAGAGATCCTTTCCGATCTCTCAGCCCCCCTCGTTACAACAACGGCGACAACATCCGTGCCGCAGCCTCTCCTACCTTCTGCTTCATCGGTCGTTTGCGGAACTCCGAAAGACTAACCTCAACGCAATTGGACAAATCGTCCATAAAGTCCGCCGTTAACCGCTCGATCGCCGCCTCATCAAACAGCAGCGCATTAATTTCGAAGTTACTGTAGAAGCTCCGCATATCCATGTTAGCTGTGCCGACCGAAGCGAGCAGCTTGTCGACGATCACCACCTTCGCATGCACGAATCCAGCCCTATACCGATAGATCCGTACACCTACGGCAAGCATCTCTTCCACATAGGATAGGGACGCCATCAGCACGAACTTCGTATCGGGCACATACGGAATAATGACCCGGACATCCACGCCGCCGAGCGCCGCAGTCCTTAAAGCCATCAGGATGCTCGCATCCGGTATGAAATACGGCGTTGTAATATAGATCCGCGACTTCCCGGCAGACACCGCCGCAAACACATATTCCAGAATCGCATCGTCCCGCATATTGGGACCGCTCTGCACGATTTGCACCTGCTCCATGCTCTCGCACGAATGCTCGGGCAAGTACGCAGCGCCCGTCAGCTTCTTCTTCGACGTATACCACCAATCGTACATGAACACTTCCTGCAGAAAATAAACGGCATCGCCCCGAAGCCGCAGATGCGTATCCCGCCAGAAGCCCAGCTTCGGATTGCCGCCGACATATTCCTCGCCGAAGTTGATCCCTCCGACAAAGCCGACGAGACCGTCAACGACGATGATTTTGCGATGATTGCGGAAGTTCATCCGTTTCTCGAAGAAGGCAATGCGCGGCGACAGGAAGCATTGCATCTCTACGCCTGCCCGAAGGAGCTCCTCCACATAGTTGTCGTTTAACTCCACACTGCCGATCCCGTCATAGATAACGCGCACTTCTACGCCGGCTCTTGCCCGCTCTATCAGCAGCTCCTTCAGCTGCCGTCCAATCCGGTCGTCCCTGATCGTATACGACTCGACATGCACATGATGCTTCGCCTCCGCAATCGCTTCGAACATCGCTGAATATGTCGCTTCCCCGTTCGCCAGTACGGTCGATTCGTTGCAGCCGGTAATCGGGGAAACCGAAAGATTTTGCAAAATGTGATAGAGCCTCTCTTGCTGTTCGAAGCGGTTGCCCTGCATATCGCTTTGCCGGTGAATAAGCTTGCAGCGAAGCAGCGCTCTGCGGAGCGTATCCGACATATAGATGCCTCGCTTTCGAATCCTTCTTCGCCGCTGATACTCTTGCGCGAGGAAGTAGTACATCACGAAGCCGATAATCGGCAGTACGAACAGTATGAGCAGCCAAGCAAGCGATTTTGCCGGATGGCGGTATTCCAGAATGAGTATCGTCGCGATTTGAAAAATAAAGATGAGAAGTGCGGCAAGCAGCCAAATCATTGTAGAATTCCCCCATTTCCTCCCCGATAACGTACCACTAGCTTTCACAACCCCTAAGAGGGGTATACATCTTTAGCAGGGTTAGTTGGCATGTTTCTAAGCTTCTAAGAATAAATAGCATTATGCACGTAACCGTGAGAGAAGGCGGGTGAAAAGCTGCAATGTTCAGAGAAGCAAAGCGGAGCGCATCGGCTGAAACCCTTATCGGACACGGCACTCATGTCGAAGGGAAGCTGATTTGCGAGCACAGCATAAGGATTGAAGGCGAATATCGGGGCGATATCGAATGCAAGGGCGAGGTCATTATCGGCGAATATGGCGTGGCGCGTTCGAGCATTACGGCCCAAGATCTCACAATTGCCGGCAGGGTTCATGGCGATATCGTCGTGAAGGGCCGGCTTACGATTACAGCATCCGGACAGCTGTTCGGCAATGTGCTGGCGCATACGATGCTGATCCAGGACGGCGGCATCTACAACGGCAATTGCCGGATGGAGCGCCAGACCGAGCCGCGTACGAGGCAACTGCCGGAGAACGAAGCGTCAACCGGGCAGCAGGCGCAGCAGCAAGCGAAGGAGAAAGCCCGGCAAGCGGGGTAAGCAGCACAAAAGGAGCCTCGAACCGGCTTTCCCAAATCCGGCAAGGCTCCTTTCTTATGTGCTAGGTCGCTACGTCCCGCTTATTGAAGATCAGCCACGTAACGCCAATGAAGATGATATAGTAGCCGGCTAATACAGCGAGCGAGAAACCGAGCGTCATATGGTGCGCGATTTCCGAGCTCTGCAAATATTGCTTCAAATTCAGGTGCAGGAACAGCAGGTATTCGACCCACTTATACTTGAGCGACATGAGGATGCCGCTGGCGATAAGCCCGAAGAAGTAGATGAACATGGACAGACCGATCGCAAGTCCCCCGCTGCGGAAGATCGTCGACAGCATGAAGCTGAATGTCACGATCATAATAAGTCCAATGTAATCGAGCACATACGCTTGAATCATATAGAAGAACGGATGCGCACTGTTCAACACGCCGAGCGCCTCGTTAGCTGTTGCGCTGTCGTTGTAGCCGAACAAGATGAGGTTCAGCACAAATGACGAGACGAACATCAGCAAGGTTTGCACGAGAGCAAACAGGAGCAGTGAAATGTACTTCGACAGCAGAATCTTGCTCCGACTCCACGGCCGGATGAGCAGCAGCTTAATCGTGCCGGACGAGAACTCCCCAGCCACGCTCTCCGCTGATATGACGACGGTAAAGATCGTAATCAAATAGTACATCAGCTGGTCGATGCCATTCATGACGGTCCACATCGTTTCCTTCTCGGACAGCCACCTCGTCAATGAGCTGGACACGATGACGAGCAACAGAATAATACCGAGCATAATCCAAGTGCCGATTCGGCGGTAAATCTTCATATTCTCATTACGGACAAGCTGCAAAAAATCAAACAACCTGCTCACCTCCCGTCATCTCCAGGAATTGATCCTCCAGAGATTTGTTCAGGACGCGAATGCCGTATACTTTAATGCCCGCTGCAACAAGCGATGCATTAATTTGCGCAATTGTCTCGCGGTCAGCCCGCACCAGCGCAGCGTCCTCTTCCCTCTCAGCGCCATGCTCTGCGAGCAGCAGCACCGCTTTGTCCGGCTGATCGACCTCGAACAGCACCTGGCTCGATTCTTCGCCGAGCGGCTTATCCGAACGGATGCTGCGCACGTCGATAAGCTTGCCGGCTTGAATAATGGCAACACGGTCGCACATGAGCTCCATCTCGCTCAGCAGATGGCTCGATACGAATACCGTTATGCCCTCTTCCTTCGCCAGCTTCCTCAGGTAATCTCGGAGCTCGCGAATGCCCGCAGGATCAAGCCCGTTCGTAGGCTCGTCCAGAATGAGCAGCGTCGGCTTATGCATAATCGCTTGCGCCACGCCAAGCCGCTGGCGCATGCCGAGCGAGTACGTCTTCACTTTGTCGTTGATGCGGCTCTTCAGGCCAACGAGCTCGACGACTTCATCGATGCGCTGTCTCGTAATGCCGGGCACCATCCGCGAGAAGTGAAGCAGGTTCTGGAAGCCCGTCAAATATTTGTACATTTCCGGGTTTTCTACGATGGCGCCAACGTGGCGAATCGCTTGCTCATAATCGGTCCGAATGCTATGACCTTCAATAAGAACGTCGCCCTTGGTCAGCGACATAAGTCCGACCATCATACGAATGGTGGTCGTCTTGCCCGAACCGTTGGGACCGAGGAAGCCGAACACTTCCGCACGAGGCAAATCAAGCGTTAAGCCGTCGATAATTGTACGCCTGCCAATCGTCTTCGTCACTTGCTGCAGTCTGACGATCGGCTGCTCGATCGAGTCGAATGAACTGTGCACTTCTAATACCCCCTGTTTGGCAAAGCGCTGCATGCGGGAACGGTAAACCATAGATGCCCCGCACCAACACCAGTATACCGAAGTCAGGAAGCGATTGGAAGTTTTTGCTTAGTGCTTTAGCAGATGTTTAGACATACTGCAGCAGCTGTTCATTCGACTCCAGCATTGATAGTGCGACAGTGTCCATGCGCATATTCCGCTGCTCCGGCGGCCTGCAGCAGGATTTGCACCAGCCAAGCGGGTAAATGACCCGGTAGAACCCGGTCAGAAACACTCTCTCGGCTTCATATCTTGGCAGCATGCAGCCGCAAGCTACGCAATGAAACTGATCTTTATTTAGCAAGCTTATCACTCCTCTTCTATCCTTTAACATCCAGCCGGCTGATTTCCGCTTCTTTCTTATAGGTCATCTTGCGATACAGCTCATGTATACGCACCTGTCTTGGACTCATTGTCTGAAGCTTAGCCAGTAAGGCGCACACAATCGCTTTGCGAATGCCGTCATCCGGGATGAAAGAGCAGCCATATACGTAGAAATTGTCTTCCTTCCGGCGCCATACCACATGTCCGAGCAGACAGAACTGCCATTCGTCCAGCGTAATCGAGAATTGCAGCAGATAGCTCTTGCTGACGGGAAAACGCAGATGGCTCTGGAAACGCAGCCCGGTAGGGCTCATATTGTGAAGCAGCACCACGGACGCGCCGGAATCCGCTCCCTCGCCATCCACATTACATATGGACACTTCCGCATGCGCGCCATCTCGTAGCCGAATTCGAATATGCTCGCGCGGCTGCTTCTCGCTCGACTTTTCCACGTCAATGCCTCATTTCAACTGGAATCGAATCGATCACTTGCATCCATAGCATTAATGCGTATTCTGAGAACTTCCTGCATGTGTTTGCTCATAGGACCAGAGCACCTTCCACTTGCCGGATTCATATGCCGCAAAGCAAGGCTGGTTGATAGTGAAGTTGCCATACTCGCTGTGGAAGGATTCCTCCACATGGAACTCGTAGACGAGCGGAATCGGTGCGGCATCCGCGCTCATTTTCCAATCGGCAATGCGCGTGGGGCTGCCAATATGTACATCGAACGTATTCACGCCGAAGTCCTGCATCAAGATATGAGCACGATTCTGTATGTACTCCGCCTTATTGAAGCGCTGCTGCATCTCGGGATGGAACAGCTCCCAAGCGCTGCCGTAATCCCCCTGCTGCTCATATTCATAGAACTGTTCCACCGCCGCTTGCGCCTGCTCGTCATCTCCTGACCCAAACAGCCCGGAAAAGTTCCGCCAGCTGAGCCACACGACTAGCACGATGACTGCGCCAAGCAGCAGCTTCATCCCCGGTAAACCGCCTCTTCGCTGTCTGCTCATTTATGAACCACCCCTGTCCAAAAAAGCTATTTCACTTTATGAACGGGGGGCTTGTTTTATACCTTTAATTCCTTCGATCTCACTTCCATCAGCTGCTGCCACTGCGCATGATTATGTTCAAACCAGGCAACCGTTTCTACGATCCCTAGCTCGAACGTATACTTAGGTCTCCAGCCTAGCGCGGCGAGTTTGGAAGGATCCATCGTGTTGATTCGATATGTTTGCTGTGTTTGATGTATTTGTTGTGTAGCTTCTACACTTGTCTTATTTGGTAAGCGAACTGCCGGCTTTTCGAGCAGTCCGAGGATTAGCTCAGCTACATCCGATTGGCGGCGTTCATTATAGCTTCCGATGTTATACACCTCTCCGGCCTTGCCATCATGCAGCACCAGGTCGATCGCTGACGCATGGTCCATCACATGCAGCCAATCATGGGCATGGCGGCCATCGCGAGTATCCGGAAGTGACTCATTATATATTGCGCTTGTAATGAGTCGCGGAATAAACGAATGTTCTTGATAGTGAAACGGACCATAGCAGCATGCCGAGCGTGCAACGTTTACATGGAGTCCGTGAGTAATATCACCCGCAGCTAGGACGAGCAGATCTGCCTCCGCCTTGCTCGAAGCATACAAATTGGTCGGAGCAAGCTTGCTTGCTTCTGTAAAATAGCCAGGTCCGTCAAGCGAGCCGTACACCTCGCCTGTTGAGATTTGCACGAATCGTTTTACCTGCTGCATACGGCAGGCATCAAGCAGAACTTGCGTGCCGAATACGTTTGTTCGTGCTAGAAGCTCGGTATCCTCCGCGGTTGAAGCTGCATTCGTCTCAGCAGCGAAGTTAATGACAGCGTCTATTCCGAACCACTTAATCGTCTCGCACACAAGCGCGCTATCGCATATATCACCTTGTACGAATTTATGACGGTCATGGCTGAACAGATCTGATAAGTGAATGAGCTTGTCCACGCAAGTAAGCTGGTCGTAATTCACGATCGTATAGTCTGGATAGCGATCAAGCATATACCGAATGAAGTTGCTTCCAACAAACCCTGCTCCGCCAGTCACCATCAGCCTCATGACCAATCTACTCCTATACAGTAAAATTATTTTGGACCGGTTTCAGACATTCCAATTTGGGGTAAAATTAGAAACAGTTGTATTAAACGATTCAATTCGTTTCGTATCAAATGATACAATTTGTAACTGATACACTTTATACATTAAGATACATTATGTAACATGTCAATTCTTTTATTTTTCGACTCGTGACATTTTGTATCTTTGCATGCATTTGTTTACAATTCGTATTATTATTGTTGTATATCTCGAATCAGGAGGAGAAATATGGGCATTGGTAATCGGATTTCCAAACTGAGAGACGATCGGGGCTGGACGCAGGAACAGACAGCGGGGCTGCTCGGTATATCACGCGCGGCACTATCCCATTACGAGAAAAACCGACGTGAGCCGGATACGGAAACGTTATCAAAGTTTGCCGACTTGTTTAAAGTAACTGTCGATTTCTTGGTCGGCCGGACGAACTCTCCTCATGTAACTGTCGACACGCCAGTACGTGATTTTGTGGATCAACTGGAGCTTTCCGAAGAAGATCTGCTAAGCCGCTTCGCTCTAACAATCGATGGCCAGAAGCTCTCGCCTGAAGAGGCTCGCCGCTTCATTGCCTTCGTGCGTGCGGAACGGAATATGAAATAATGGATTTGAAATAATTAAAACCATAGTCGTTAACCGACTATGGTTTTCGTTTCGTATATTTATTTTTGTAATGGCGGCAAGTCTGCAGGCCAATTCGCAAGATCGATACCAAGCTGCTCCAAAATGGTGCGTACGTCCAATTCTATGGCTGCCTGCGAGGTGTTATGTACCTCTTGTTTCTGATCTTCTATTTTTCTCATCCCGCGGTTCCTACTCCCTCTAATTATAGTGAACCTTTTGCCGAACGTCTTCCCCTAGCTTTCCCGACCACCACTCCAATCGATTGACCGAATCCTTTATTTTTTCTCTCTTCTGTACTTGTCTGTTCTCATTATATCCATTCCATTCCAAAAAGGGTGTCGAAGGATGTGCGACTAATCTCACATGGCGCTTCTATTATTGTCGATTATTGGTAAATTATAATACCGTTTCGTAAACTTTATGACACAAAAAGAAGCCGGCAGCGAAATGACTCGCTGCACGGCTTCTTTTGTCATACTAACGTATTCAGTTCCCGCCTACACGCGCGAGTTCTTTCATATTCGCTTCGAAAGCTGCGAGAAGCGCTTCATCTCCAGCCAGGCCGGATTGCTCCATCTTCTCGATTTGCTGCAGCATCCGCTTGTAGTCTTTCGGGATGACTTTGACGAATTTCTCTTTGGACGCTTCCCAATCGGACAGCAGTCGTTTGCCGATTTCACTGCCCGTGTAATCCACATGGCGCTGAATCATGGACTGTAATTCATCCGAATCACGCTGTTCCTCTACGCGCTCCAGAAGCACCATCTCGATGTTGCAATGCTTGTAGAAATCGCCTGCTTCATCAAGCACGTACGCGACGCCGCCGGACATACCTGCCGCGAAGTTACGGCCAGTGCCGCCAAGGATAGCAACGCGTCCGCCTGTCATATACTCACAGCCGTGGTCGCCAACGCCTTCGACAACGACATTCACGCCGGAGTTACGTACTGCAAAGCGCTCACCTGCGATACCGCTGATGTACGCGTCGCCGCCCGTTGCACCGTAGAATGCGGTGTTACCGATAATGACGTTCTCTTCTGGCTTGAAAGTCGCCTTCGGAGACGGAGCAACAATGATTTTACCGCCGGAGAGACCTTTACCGACATAGTCATTGGAGTCGCCTTCAAGCGAGAGCGTAATGCCCTTCGGTACGAATGCGCCGAAGCTTTGGCCGGCAGAGCCGACAAAGTGGAACGAAATCGTATCTTCAGGCAAGCCCTTCGCACCGTAAGCGCGAGTCACTTCACTGCCGACGATTGTACCGACAACGCGGTTCACATTCGTAATCGGCAATGTTGCGCGGACTTTCTCGCCGGATTCGATCGCAGGCTGTGCAAGCGGCAGCAGCTTCTGCATATCAAGCGTTTCTTCCAGCTTATGATCCTGCTCTTGCGTGCAGAAGCGCGCAGAGCCTTCCGGCAATTCCACTTGATGCAGCAATGGCGTCAGATCAACGCCTTTGAGCTTGTAATGCTCGATCAGCGATTTGGTCTTCAGGCGGTCAACGCGGCCGACCATCTCCCCAATCGTACGGAAACCAAGCTCAGCCATAATTTCACGCAGCTCTTGCGCTACGAACAGCATGTAGTTGGCTACGTGGCTTGGATCGCCCATGAACTTCTTGCGAAGATCCGGGTTCTGTGTCGCCACGCCTACCGGACAAGTATCCAATTGGCAGACACGCATCATGATACAGCCAAGCACGACAAGCGGAGCTGTCGAGAAGCCATATTCTTCTGCGCCTAGCAATGCTGCGATCGCAAGGTCGCGGCCGTTCATGATCTTGCCGTCTGTTTCAACAACGACGCGGTCACGGAGGTTGTTGAGCATCAGCGTTTGATGCGTTTCAACGAGGCCCAGCTCCCACGGCATACCCGCATGGCGGATCGATGCAAGCGGAGAAGCACCGGTACCGCCGTCATAACCGCTGACGAGGATAACGTCTGCGCGGCCCTTCGCTACACCGGCAGCGATTGTTCCGACACCGACTTCGGATACGAGCTTCACGTTGATACGAGCGCGACGGTTCGCGTTCTTGAGATCATAAATGAGCTCAGCCAAATCTTCGATCGAATAAATATCGTGATGCGGTGGAGGCGAGATGAGACCTACGCCTGGCGTCGAACCGCGAACTTCGGCAACCCAAGGGTATACTTTACGTCCTGGCAGCTGGCCGCCTTCGCCTGGCTTCGCGCCTTGCGCCATCTTGATTTGAATTTCATCGGCATTGACCAGGTAGTTGCTCGTTACGCCGAAACGGCCGGAAGCAACTTGCTTGATCGCGCTGCGGCGGGAATCGCCGTTCGCATCCGGGATGTAACGGGCCGGATCTTCGCCGCCCTCGCCTGTATTGGATCTGCCGCCGATGCGGTTCATCGCAATTGCGAGCGACTCATGCGCTTCTTTACTGATCGAGCCGTACGACATCGCGCCAGTTTTGAAGCGTTTCACGATCGATTCAACCGACTCCACTTCATCCAGTGGCACTGGCTGAGCGTCGTAGTTGAACTCGAGCAGCGAGCGAAGCGTCAGATGCTTCTTATCTTCACCCTGCACGAGTGCAGAGAATTTCTTATACAGCTTGTAGTCGTTGTTACGGGAAGCCATTTGCAGCGTATGAATCGTCTGCGGGCTGAACAAGTGATCTTCGCCGTCTTTACGCCATTGGTATTCACCGCCGGAATCAAGCTCTCTCTCGCGGCCCTCTTGCTCGGAGAATGCACGGTTGTGATGCTTGAGCGTCTCTTCGGTAATCACGTCAAGGCCGATACCGCCGATACGAGTCGCTGTCCAAGTGAAGTATTGATCAACAACCTCTTCCTTCAGACCAACCGCCTCGAAAATTTGTGCGCCGCGGTACGATTGGATCGTGGAGATACCCATCTTGGACAGGATCTTAACGACGCCCTTCGTAGCTGCTTTAATGAAGTTCTTCACCGCTTTATCATGCTTCACGCCGCGCAGCATGCCTTGGCGGATCATGTCATCAAGCGTTTCGAACGCCAAGTACGGGTTCACTGCGCTTACGCCGTAACCGAGCAATAGTGCAAAGTGATGCACTTCACGCGGCTCGCCGGATTCGAGCAGGATGCTTACTTTCGTCCGTGTGCCTTCGCGGATCAGATGGTGATGCAGGGCAGATACGGCGAGCAGCGACGGGATTGCCGCGTTCTCACGGTCTACGCCGCGGTCAGAAAGAATAAGGATATTATGACCTTTCGCAATAACGCGGTCTGCCGCTTCGCACATTTGCTTCAGGGCAAAACGCAAGCCTTCTTCGCCTTTGTCCGCTGCGAACAGCGTTGGAAGCGTGATGGACTTGTAGCCCGGACGGCGAATGTGGCGCAGCTTCGCGAACTCTTCGTTCGACAATACCGGCGTTGCCAGCTTGATATGGCGGCAGCTCTCTGGCTCTGGGTTCAGCAGGTTGCGCTCAGGTCCAAGCGTCGTGCCAGTCGCCGTAATGATCTCTTCACGAATCGCGTCAATCGGCGGGTTCGTTACTTGTGCGAACATTTGCTTAAAGTAGTTGAACAGACGCTGCGGGCGCTCCGATAGAATCGCAAGCGGCGCGTCATAACCCATGGAAGCGATCGGCTCAACGCCGCTGCCTGCCATTGGCTCAAGCACTTTGCGCAGATCCTCGAACGTATAGCCGAACGCCTGCTGGCGCTGTTCTACCGTTTCGTGGCTCGGCTCTGGCAATTCCGGTGCATCCGGAAGCTCATCCAAACCTACGAGATGCTCATCAAGCCACTCTTGGTAGGGGTGCTCCGAAGCGATTTGCGCTTTCACCTCTTCATCCGAAACGATGCGGCCAGCTTGCGTATCAACAAGCAGCATACGGCCTGGACGAAGGCGGTCTTTATATAGGATGTTCTCTGGGTCAACGTGAACGGTACCTGCTTCGGAACCGAGAATGATCACATCGTCCTTCGTTACATAGTAACGAGCTGGGCGAAGGCCGTTCCGGTCAAGAATCGCACCGATTTGAGTACCATCGGTGAACGCCATAGCGGCTGGTCCGTCCCACGGCTCCATCAAACAGCTGTGGTATTCATAGAATGCACGCTTCTCATCGCTCATGCCTTCGTGGTTAGACCAAGGCTCAGGCACCATCATCATTGCCACATGCGGCAACGAACGGCCGGAGAGATAGAGAAATTCCAGCGTGTTGTCAAACATCGCCGTGTCAGAGCCGTCTGGATTGATGATTGGCTTGATCTTCGCCAAATCTTCACCGAACAATTCCGATGCGAACAGCGTTTGACGAGCATGCATCCAGTTCACGTTACCGCGAAGCGTGTTGATCTCACCGTTGTGAATGAGATAACGGTATGGATGCGCGCGCTCCCAGCTTGGGAACGTGTTCGTGGAGAAACGGGAGTGAACGAGCGCGAGCGCCGTTTCCATCGTCTCGTCATTGAGCTCGACGTAGAAGGAACGGACTTGCTCTGTTGTAAGCATCCCTTTATACACGATTTTTTTGCTGGACATACTGGAGAAATAGAAGCTATCGGCGCCTTCAGCGCCGGAATAGCGAATCGCAATCTCCGCACGTTTACGAATGACGTAGATTTTACGTTCGAAGGAGAGCTCATCTTTCAGCTCTGCACTCTTCCCGATGAACACTTGGCGAACGAACGGTTTAACCGACTTCGCAGAATGTCCAAGCTTCTCGTCGTTCGTTGGAACGGTACGCCAGCCGAGCAATGTTTGACCTTCCTCACGGATGATCGCCTCCAGCTCGCGCTCATGCTTGCTGCGAATGCTCTCGTCCTGGGACAAGAAAAGCATACCAACTGCATAGTCGCCGTTTGCTGGCAATTCTACACCGAGCTCTTTCATTTCACGGGCAAAGAAAGCATGCGGAATTTGCAATAAGATCCCGGCTCCATCCCCTGTGTTAGGCTCGCTGCCTTGGCCACCGCGATGCTCCATGTTCTCAAGCACCGTGAGTGCCTGTTGGATGATCGTGTGTGATTTAATTCCCTTGATGTTAGCCACAAAGCCCATTCCGCAAGCGTCTTTCTCAAATTGCGGATCGTATAGACCTTGCTTCGGCGGCAATCCTAACTGGTTCTCTTTCACTTGGATGCAACCTTTCTATGAGAAATTTTTAAATAAACGGAGGAATGGATTCTTATTCATGGAATCCGGCTTCAATTCCAGCGCGCTATCGCGTAGAATGAAGGTGTACACGCGGTTACCGCATAAGGCCAAAACAAGCGTGTCTGTCGAGCAAAAACGACCTTGCCTATCTGCATAGGCAGAAGCGTTTTGTGCGCAGATCATTCAGAGATGGATAATTATGAAACTATACATTCTGATATGATTCGAAAAAAAGACGCTGAGGCGGCTGTACAGCATGCCGTGCTCTTCAGCATCCTTCTGGTGAAACAGCGGGTGTACGAATTTTGTTATTATTTGATTGTACCATCACACCATAATGAATATCAATTTAATATTTTTATGGATTCGATAAGAGTTCTTTAGCACATCACAGCAGCAATCTGAAAAATTCTCAGAAAATTGTACATCTATTCTAACGCATAAATAATCAAAAGGATGTGTTTTTATTGTTTAGTAATTATAGGAAAGTTCCGAAGTGGGCGGTCTCGATAACCGCAGCAGCTGTTCTTCTAGGTTCAGCCGGGGTCTATGGATCATATGCAGATGCGCC
Organism: Paenibacillus taihuensis; assembly: GCF_003386535.1. Taxonomy (GTDB): domain Bacteria; phylum Bacillota; class Bacilli; order Paenibacillales; family Paenibacillaceae; genus Paenibacillus_Z; species Paenibacillus_Z taihuensis. The sequence continues at coordinate 106,220 of NZ_QTTN01000003.1, read as the reverse complement.
TGCATCCGCACCTGTACAGGCAGTTGGACCAGTAAAAGCCTCGCCGGTTCTGTACGCAGCGCCAGCGTCACCGCAAGCGAAACTCAATCAGCCGCTGCATATTGTGGCCGTTGGCGACTCGCTCACAGCAGGCTACGAGCTTGGCATGACGGTCAATTCGATCCCGTATGGCTATGTGGATCGCATCTACGAGCAAGCCCTCTATCACACTGACGCTGACCTAAATAATTATGGCATTATAGCTCTGAAATCTTCCGGGTTAAAAGAACTTCTCGATTCCGTGACAGCAGGCAAAACAGTGACGGCGGAGCAAATCCAGCCAGGCTTATCGAAGTACCCGACTACAGAAGACATCGTTGCCAAGTCTTCGACGCAACTAAGCAATGACCTGAAGAAAGCCGATCTTGTTGTCATGACGATTGGCGGCAATGACTTCCTGTCCTTATTCGATGAAATAAAAGAAGAGTCGCTGAGCGCGGATCAACTGCGGACACGACTGGACAGCCATTTGGACAGTTATATTCCTACGCTAGAGTCTTCGCTGCGTTCGATTCTGAACCTGAATCCGAAAGCGACGATTGTGTTCGCGGATCAGTATTTGCCTGTGCCAGCGCCTTCAATACTGAACAAGGCCGTTACGGAAGATCAGTATAAGGTATTGACGGACGGCGTCGACAAGCTGAAGTCAATGGACGAAGAGCTTGCAGCGAAGCTGCAGAAGGAAGGCTCCGATGTACGTCTGGTTGACGTATCTAAGCCTTTCCTTGGCAATGAATTTGCATATACCTACATACTCCGAAGAGACATTCATCCGAAGCAGTCCGGTTATGACGTGATGGGCCGCCAGTTCGCTGACGGCATCTGGGGCGAGTACCGCGATCCGGCACCGCTTCAGACTGGCGCACCGCTTCGTGTTGTGGTGAATGGCACGGATCTAGCGGGTATAAATAAGCCTGTTCTTAAGAACAACACGACGTTCCTGCCCATGCGGGACATCGCGAATGCACTCCACGCGAACCTTGCTTGGGATAACAAGACGCGCACCGCAACCGTAACGTCCGGCAGCAACAAAGTCTCCTTCACAATTGGCGCAACGACGATGAAAGTGAACGGCCAATCGATGCCGCTCGAAACACCTGCTTACTTGCAGCAGGTCGGCAGCAACTCCGTCACTTATTTGCCGCTCGCAGCGCTATCGAAGGGACTCGGGTATAAGGTCGTGTACCGGAAGCCGATCGCGACGGTGTTTATTCGGGGATAATCGTTGGCGGCAGAGAGGCAACCAATCCGCCAAACCGATTAACGGGCTAGCTGACTGGCAGGTACAGTAAACCGGACAGACAGGCCAAGGTTTCGGCTTCCCTCCACGGGCTATATTGGATAAATCCATTCATTTTTCGAGAATACGGTGATCTGACGGGGCTATATTGGATAAATCTATTCATTCTTGGCAATTTAGGCCGAATTTGCTTGTTCTACGTGAAAATGATGGGATAAATCCAACATAGGAAGCAGGAATGCGGTTTTGACCTCTCCTGTGCTGGATTTATCCCATATAGAGCTAGAGGCAAAAAATAAAGGGCAAGGCTTCGCGCAGTTTGGTTGAACTGCTTGAAAGCCTTGCCCTTATTTGTTATGCGGTCAGCTCGACTGGCGATGCTGCTTGGCGTTTCTCTTTGCGGTGCATCATGGTGAACACGAGCAGCGTGAGTGCGGCAGAGATGACTCCGAACAGCGCCACGTGGAGCGCCATATTGCCGGTGATCACAAGCTCGTTGCCTGTGACGATCTCGCGGAACGCTTTGATCGTGTAAGTCATTGGCAGCCATGCACTGACGTGCTGCAGCCACGAAGGTACAAGCTCGGACGGATACGTGCCGGCGCTGCCTGTCAGCTGCAGGATGAGCAGCATAACGGAGACGAAGCGGCCCGGATTATCCAGCAATGTAACAAGGAACTGGATAATCATCATGAATGTGAAGCTTGCGAGCAGCGACATCCCGATGAATGCGCCCATGTGGTTCACATGCAAGCCGATGCCGTAAATCAAGATGAGATCGGCAATTGTCGCTTGAACGAGGCCGACGATGGCGAAGAGTGACAGCTTGCTGACGAACCAGCTCCAGCCGGAGCTTGGCCGCGATCCTGTCTCGCGCATCGGCATTACCGTCGTAGAGAGCAATGCGCCGACGAACAGACCGAGCGACAGGAAGTACGGGGTGAAGCCGGTGCCATAGTTCGGCACTTCGGTCAGTTTCACTTCCTCGACTTGTACAGGCTTCGCGAACATGTCGTACAGGGCATCGGTTCCGATGATGCCCCCGGTTTCGCCTGCGGCGTCGCTGAGCTTCGTCGACAGCTCGGCGGAGCCGCTAGCTAGCTTCGCTGTGCCGCTCGCGAGCTCGGCGGAGCCGCTTGCCAGCTTGCCGGCTCCGCCCGACAGCTGCGCCGCACCGCGGCCTGCGGCGGCTGTGCCGTCCGCCAGCTTCGCGGCGCCTGCCGCGGCACTATGCGCGCCAGCTGCGAGCTTGGCGCCGCTGTCGCTTGCTGCAGCGAGTCCCTGCTGCAGCTGCGCAAGACCTTGCTGCAGCTGGCTCTGCCCGCGCTGCAGCTCCGTGCCGCCGGCGGCCAGCTGCGCGCTGCCGCCGGAGAGCCCGGCCGCGCCCGCGGATACCTCGCGGGCTGCGCCGACAAGTCCTTGCAGCGCCGCATCCTGCGCTGCATCGGGGTGCGCGGCGGCGTACGCTTCGAGCGCCGCCGACAGCTTCGCGGCTGCGCCGGCCAGCTGCGCGCTGCCCTGCTTCGCCGAAGCGAGCCCCTCGGCCAGCTTCGCCCCGGCCGAGGCTGCCGCATCAGCGCCGCCGCTGAGCTTCGCGCCAGCGGCGTCAAGCTTGCCAAGGCCGGCGGACAATGCCGCCGTGCCATCGCTCACCTGCGCGGTGCCCTTCGCAAGCTGCTCCGCGCCTTGGTCAAGCGTCGCTACGCCGCCTGCCAGCTGCTGCGTGCTGCTCGCCAGCTTCGCGACGTTATCGCGCAGCTGCGCAGCGCCCGAGTTCGCATCCGCAGCGCCGCTGCTCAGCTGGCTCGCGCCGCCGCTTGCTTTGGCGATGCCAGCTGTCGCATCGCCGATGTTCGCGAAGACCGCCTCCGCGTAAGCCTTCGTGACTTGCTGCGAAATTTCCGTCTGCAGCTTCGCAATCGCGCTCTGTCCAATCTTCGCAGCCAAGTAGTTCCCGCTGTCGTTGGACATGTACGTGAGCGCCGCCGGCTGCGGTTTCTCATCCAGCAGCGTCGTGGCCTGCTTCGAGAAATTATCCGGAATTTCAACGGCATAATAGTACTTGCCGTCTTGAAGCCCTTGCTTTGCATCGGTTCGATTCACAAACTCCCACTTGAACTCCTTGTTCTCCTTCAATTCCTTCACGAGGTCGCTGCCGACTGCGAGATCCTTGCCTTTGAACTGCGCGCCTGCATCCTCGTTCACGACGGCGACCGGCAGCTCGTTCAGCTTGCCGTATGGATCCCAGAACGATCCGATCAGCATGCCGCTATACATGATCGGTATGAACATGACGCCGATGATCGAAATAATCAGCTTCCGGTTGCGCATGATGCGCACAAATTCTTTGCCCGTAAACGATAAAGCCTTCACTTTCCTCACACCTTTCAATTTTATAATTTTGAACAACTGACCGAATTGGACAATTGGTCATTCAATCTCAAAAAAAGAAGCAGCAATCGCCGCTTTCTTTATTGAACATCTTGGTTTTCATGAAATTGTACTTAGACTTTTCTCGAAATTGAACTTCATGGTTTTCTTGAATGACTACCCCGCCGCAATCCCATCACGCAAAAGCGAAGTAAAATAAGCAGCGATCTGCTCGCGTGTCAGCGGCTCCCGGTGTTTGTTCCACTCCGCGCTAAGCGCAACATACATGCGGAGCATGATGAATGCAGTCAACGCAGGGTCTATTGCCCGGAGCTCGCCTTTCTTAACTGCAAGCTCGACTTCATTCTGGATGAACCCGTGAATAGCCGTTTCCATCTTCGCAATACCGTCCTTCGCCATCGGCGTGCCGATGTCGCGAACCTCCTGCGAAAGCTTCACAATCAACTCATGCTTCTCGCGGAATAACAGCAGTTCATGCAGCACGGAGGCCAGGTTGTCGAAGAAATTTCGCTCCCGGTCAATGACGCGTTCTGCAAGCACCCGAAGCTCTGCGCAAAGATGACCGATGATTTCGCTGAACAAGTCTTCCTTCGTGGCGAAAAACGTATAGATGGTGCCTTTGCCGACTGCAGCGATTTTGGATACCAGCTCCATCGTCGTCGCTTTGTAACCGAACATTGCGAACGATTTCGCCGCCGCTTCAACAATCTGCAGCCTGCGATCGACCGGCTTCTTCTGTTCCATAAATGCCCCAGCCTCCTTCATGAACTCCGATGACACTTATATTATCAAAAACTGACTAAAAATACAATATGGTCACTCGGTCAGTTTCGCAACTTATTCTGTTCCTCGTACCATTCATTTACTCGCATTCACAAGCTCATCCATTGTAAGCAGTGCATAAAGCTTCAGACCAGCAGCCTCCAGGTTAGCTCGTCCATCTGGATGACGTTCAATGACGCAAACAACATCCTGCACAATCGCCCCGGCTTCCCGCAGCTCTTTTACACTTTGGAGAATCTGGCCGCCAGTTGTTACGACGTCTTCAATGACACATACCTTCTGACCGCGCACTTCTGCGCCTTCAGCGATCTTGCGCGTTCCGTAGGCCTTCGCTTGCTTCCGGACAAAAGCAGCCGAAATGCCCGTGTGCAGTGACAGCGCCGTCGCAATCGCAATCCCGCCCATTTCAAGCCCTGCCAGCACATCGGTGCCGACCGGAATCCGCGAGGACAGCTCCGCTGCAATCGCGCTCAGCAGACGAGGATTCGCTTCAAACCTGTACTTGTCAAAATAAGTATCCGACTGCTGGCCGGACCGCAGTGTGAACTCGCCCGACAACTTCGATGCTGCGTATATCTCCCGCGCGAGTATTTGCTTATTCATGAATGGCAGCCTCCTTGGCTCATTCTACTTATAGTCCTTCGCCAGCTGCTCCAGCTGTGCAAGACTGCGTTCTGCCCAGCGCTTCAGTCGGTCAATGGCCTCGATCTCGGCTTGAACCGCTGCCTGGAGCGATTCTTTGTAGTCAGGCACTTCTCCGCGGAATGGTCTGATATCGCTGTATGGTACATTCGTTTTCTCCGTATAGCTTAGCGCTCTGCGCTCGTGGAACATTGGCACGTCCGGATTGTACGGATTGTGCAGATCGCCCTGTTCTGGATGCTTCAAGACGGCCAGCACCTTCAGAAGCGCGCGAGGACCGTTCGTTTCCATGACTTCCCCTGCATATTGACCTGTTTTATTGGTAAACGCTACAACTGTACCCAACTCCGGGATCCATTTTTCTTGCTGCTGCATGTTTCAACCACTCCTATCTCATTTCGTTTGCTTCAAGGCGCATTTCTTCTATTTTTTAGGATAGTTTAAGGCGCTGGGCAACTGCAAGTGCTAATTCCAATCTTGTGTTGTGTTCTGATGCATCGTAATATTGAGTAGGAGCCATTATTTTAGGTTGTTGATCCGGTTAGAGAAGCAGGTGAAGAAATGCGTAAAAAACGAGTGTTGCTCCTTTCCGAAGGGTTCGGATCCGGACATACCCAAGCTGCATATGCACTAGCAGTCGGGCTGCGTTCGCTTGATCCCCATATTCAAACCCGAGTGTTCGAGCTGGGCAATTTTCTCAATCCGGTTATTGGGCCATTAATTGTATCCGCCTATCGCAAAACCGTTACCAAGCAGCCGAAACTTCTCGGCACGCTTTATCGCAGACAATATAAGAAATCATTAAACCGTTTTACGCAGCTTGCACTGCACCGTTTGTTCTATAAACATACAGCCCAAGTGATTGCACAGCTGAAGCCTGACCTTATCGTCTGTACGCATCCCGTTCCGAACGCCGTTGTGGCGCGCTTGAAGCGGCTCGGTCTTAATGTTCCGCTCTATACGCTCATTACGGACTACGACGCGCACGGCACTTGGACGAGCTCTGAAGTGACCAAATACTTAGTGTCGACTGCAGACGTGAAGAAGAAGTTGACCGATCGCGGCATTCCGGCGAGCCGAATCCAGGTGACCGGCATTCCGGTGCATCCGAACTTCTGGCAAACGCATGACCGCTCGGAGCTGCAAGCGCAGTTCGATCTGAAAGCACTGCCAACCGTCCTTATTATGGGCGGCGGCTGGGGGATTATGTACAGCGACGATCTGCTCTCGTATATGACGCGCTACCGTGATTCCGTCCAGCTTATCTACTGCGTCGGCAACAACGATAAGGCGCGGGAGCGAATGCTCGCGGATCCGAACTTCCAGCACCGGAACATTAAAGTGCTCGGCTTTACGAAAGAGATTAACAAGCTGATGGATCTCTCCGATCTGCTTATTACGAAGCCTGGCGGCATGACTTGCACGGAAGGTCTGAGCAAAGGCATTCCGATGCTGTTCTACGAGCCGATTCCGGGACAAGAAGAAGTGAACTGCGAATATTTCGTCGCGAGCGGCTTCGGCGAAATGCTTGAATCCACCGAGACGATCGACAAGTGGTTTACGATCATCCAGGAGCCGTACACATCTGTGCAGCACCGGATGGACCTGATGAATAAACGCAATCAACAATACAACCCGATGGAATGTTCGCGTGCCGTCCTGCAGCTGATGCAGTGACGGCTTTTTTTTAATGTCGATGATGGAAAGTCTGTAAACTGAAACTACAAAGTCGGTTATGAAATTACTTAAAACATGAGTTTTTGTCGACGTCATTGGGGTATCAAGTGTGCGTGGACATTTTAGTCCGCCGCCGGAGCATGGCTGGCCGACGCTATACTTGCTTCACGGATACAGCGAAGGAAACAGCTTGTTCATGCGGTACACGATCATTGAGCATTTATTAAAGTGGGATGTGCCTACCCCTCTCGCCGTCGTTATGCCTGCTGCGAGCAACAGCTTTTGTACCGATTCGCTTTAAGGAAACTACTGGACCTACGTGGCTCACGAACTGCCGCAGCGCGTCGAGTCGATGTTCCGTCTATCCTCGAGACGTGAAGATCGCTTCATCGCCGGCTTCTCGATGGGCGGCTTCGGCGTTTTGAAGACTGCGCTCAATCCGCCGGACCGCTATGCCGCTGCTTTCTCCATCTCAGGCACGCTGCTCAATTTCTTCGACATGCCGCAGCAGACTCCGGACAACGATGTGCTCATCCGTATGCGAACGAGAGTTCCTGGATATTCTGCGTAGGATTAAGAGCCGGATTAGGGAGCTTCATGCTGTGAAATAGCCGTCGCCGTCACCGCCGCACGATTCTATCGGACTCAGACGCTCTTACTCACCGCATAATAGCCCTAACCAGACTCTAACGGACTCTTTGCGTCCGAAGCGTCTCTGTAGTCCGTTATGCTGCCGTTGTCCCCACAAAGACAGAAACCCATGTCTTTTACGCAGACATGGGTTTCTTTTCCTGTTCTTACCCTCAATATAAGCGAGGTCGAGGGGCTTAAGCCTCTTGTTCCGTCGCATTCCACAGCCCCCGCAAACGGTAATAGCGAAACCCGTGGAGCTCTCTAGCATCCGCGAAGCTTCGCTCAATCGTCTCTTGTCGTTTCCTCTTCTTCTCTTTGCTGCTTTCGAGCGGAATTCGCCGAATGTAGGGTACTGGGTGCTCCTCTTTGCTGTTTTCGAGCGGAATTCGCCGAATGTAGGGTACTGGGTGCTCCTCTTTGCTGTTTTCGGGCGGAATTCGCCGAATGTAGGGTACTGGGTGCTTCTCTTTGCTGTTTTCGGGCGGAATTCGCCGAATGTAGGGTACTGGGTGCTTCTCTTTCCTGTTTTCGAGCGGAATTCGGCTTATGTAGGGTATTGGGTACCATCCAGCTTGTCGAGAAAGAGGGCGATGATGGATAAATCCAACAAGGAGTACGGTTTAGGCGGAAACAGTCAAGCTATAATGGAAAAATCCAACACCCCCCCAGAAATGACCTAATACCTAGATATTTGAGTGGAGAAATCCAACATAGCACCGGTGCCCTATGCGAGTCACATGAGTGAACCACTCCGCCGCGAATCGTTGAACCAACTCACTGAGACTTTCTCGACAGCCTGAAACCCGACACCATGTCGGGTTTCTTTCTCTTACTCTCGCGCTTCTACATGCTTCTACTCTCGCGCACGTTAGTCGACTTTAACGATCCTCACCACGATATACTCGCGACCAGGAAGCTCGATCCGGAAGCTGCCTTCGAACGTTCCTTCGGCAGGCTCAATCGTCATATTCCACGTATCAATCACATCGACGGTGTAACGGACGCCAGGCTGCATGTGGAACACGCGGAAACCAGGACGGTTGAAGCCAAAGTAATAGAGCATGTATTCGCCGGCAACGCCGCCGATCGGCACATCCCAATCCATCGGACCTTTCGGCAGCGGATTGATGCCTTGCTTCGGACCTTCCTCCATGATTCGCCGCAAAAAGGCGATTCTAGCAGGGCTCGTGCCGTGAAGCTCGCCGCCTTTTGCCCACCACAAAATATCGTCCGGATGCAGGTACGTCTCGCCATGACCCACATAGCCTCCGCGAACCGCGCCTTCCCAGAAGCGTCTCGTCATTTCCTCGCCGCTAATGTTGCCCCAGCCCGTCTCTACGTTGCCCTCGTATGCGCACTCGTCGATAACGACGGGTTTGTTCCATTTCTGTCGCCATTCGTCCGTATACTCGGCCGTCCGGTAGACGTCCTGACGTTGAATGCTGCAGTGGGTAATCCAAGGCCGGGAGTAGTCGTAGAACGGATTGCAGTTATGGATGGAGATTAGATGTCCGTGCGGATCGTTCTCTGTCACGATGCTTGCGAACCTCTCCCAATCCTCCGTCTCTTTCTCCCACATCAAATCGTACTCGTTGGCGAGCGACCACCAGATATGGCGATATGCAGACAGCCTTGCCGTGATGTAGCGCAAGTAACGATCATCTGCTTCCCGTCCCATCTCCGAGAATCCCCAGCGGTCATAGGCGTGGAACAGAATGAGATCCGCTTCGATACCTAAGCTGCCGAGCTCTGCGATCCGCTTCTCAAGATGCTGGAAGAAAGCCGGATTAAACCTGGTATAGTCCCAGCCTCCCTCTTGCAAACCTTCGAACGGATAACGCTCCGGCTCATTCTGGTTATACAGATAAGCTTTCGGAAAAACGCACATCCGAATCTTGTTAAATGGCGAAGCGGCCAGCGTCTTCATAGTCAGCTCTTCCAGCTCGTCACCTTGATGCGTCCATACATAACAAGTCGTTCCAACCGGAATGTATGGCGTACCGTCCGCGTAACTGAAGTGGAAAGTATTCGTTACGGAAACTGGGCCGCGATTGCCTGCCGCTGGCGCAGTTGCCGAGAACGTCCCTTCGATGCCATCAAGGGAACGGGCATTGCTGCTCGTACGGAAGCTCCACTCCCCCTCCGTATCCGGTATGAATCGGCTCAGGTACTTACCCTCACCATCATAGAATCCAAGCGCTTCGTGTGTCCTGCCATCACAAGTGAACTGCGCGCTCAGCCTGACTTCTACGAACGGATTGCCATGGCTCGGTCCTTTCAGCGCCAGTTCAAACACGCCCCAGCGCTCGACCGTCGCCGGGGAGGAGATCGCTGCCGAACCCGTGCCAACCGTCTCGCTCTCGTAAGTCGATTGTGGTACTGGCTCAGGAGATTCAGCTATGGGCTCGATATTCTCCAGCTCGCGAAGGATCGTCTCTCTCACTTCCGCTGAGAGGGAATCGAGATAGGACCCGAACGTTCCAAGCTTGCGGAACTGAAGGAAGAAGTCTGAACCCGCAAGTGTTGGATCTAGACGAAATAACAGCGCTCGCGCTTCCGGGTGCTTCAACACATGCCCGAATTTTGATGCTGCGTCGAATATCACTTGTTCCGTTCCTCCTTAAGAAAGTGTTTGATAGACGAACCGATAGTCGCCTGATGCTGCAAGCAACTTAAGGCCTGCCGTTGTTAGTTCGATATTCTGAATGCCCTCAGCGTCAGCCAGAGCAATGCCGCTTTCTGTTATGTCCTCTATGGACGCCGATCCGGGCAACACAATTTCCGCCCGTGTGTTCGGCGGGATGACGACGGTAACTTCCATACCACCACCGCTGCCAAACTGCTCCCTGCTCCATCGTGAGATAAGCGTGCCGTACATCGTCTCGAGCTTACCTTCCGCCCATGTCAGGCCAGGTCCCGGCTGGGGCTGGATACGAATTTGCTTGTACCCTGGCTGATCTTCAACCATGTGAATACCTGCTACGTTCCGATACAGCCAATCGCCGATCGCACCATAGGCATAATGATTGAACGAGTTCATCGAATCGCTCCAGAAGCTGCCGTCTTGCTTAATGCCGTCCCAATGCTCCCAGATCGTCGTTGCGCCTTTGGTCACCTGATACAGCCATGAAGGATAATCCTGCTGAAGCAGCAGCTTGTAAGCTTCGTCATTCTGCCCATTCTCGCTTAGCGCGAAATTCAAGTAAGGCGTGCCGACGAAGCCGGTTTTCAGATGGTGGTCGCTCTCTTCGAGCAGCTCCATCAGCTTGCTTATCGCCTTCTCTCTGGCATCGCCATGCAGCAGGCCGAAATACAACCCGATCACCTGAGCGGTCTGCGTTGGTATAGTCATCTCTCCGGATGGCTGCACATATTTGGCCTCGAAGCTGCTGCGAATCGCGTCGTACAAGCTGGCGTAATCGCGAGCGTCATCCCATCGGCCAAGCAGATCTGCCGTTTTCTGTACAATTGACGTCGAGTACGAGAAGTACGCTGTCGCGACATAATGCATGTCCGTTCCGCCGATGGGACTATTCGGATCAGGACCGTCCAGAGCAAGCCAATCGGCAAAATGAAACCCCGTATCCCATAGCGACTCGGTACCGCCTTGCCCCCGTATATATTCGACCCATGCGCGCATGCTCTCATATTGATCCTCAAGAATCCGCTTATCGCCATAGCATTGATAAACCGTCCACGGGACGATGACCGCCGCATCTCCCCAAGCTGCCGAATTCACCGGCCTGCCGAAATTTTGCAAGCTCGGCTTCTTCTCCAGCATGTTCGGCACGACGAACGGCACGCCGCCATCCGGGTCCTGATCCGCGCTTAAATCACCGAGCCACTTGCCGAAGAATGGCGCCACATTCGCCAAGTATCCGGCTGTGCGCGCGAATACTTGCGCGTCTCCTGTCCAGCCAAGCCGTTCATCCCGCTGCGGGCAGTCGGTGGGAACGTCTAGGAAGTTCCCCTTCAGCCCCCATGTAATGTTGTGCTGAAGCTGGTTCACAAGCGGCTCCGAGCAGGCAAAGCTGCCAGTCATCTGCATGTCGGAATGGAGTACCACGCCGATGAAATCGTCCGGCCGGACCGATTCACCGAACCCGCTCAGCTGAACATAGCGGAAGCCTTGGAACGTGAATCGCGGCTCGAACGTCTCGGGTTCATTGCTTTTCTTCGTATACGTGATAAGCTGTTTCGCTGCACGAATGTTGCCGTTATAGAAATTGCCTTCCTTATCCAGCACTTCAGCATGGCGCAGCATAACGGTCTGTCCCTCGTCTCCGCGCACGGTGAAGCGCACCCAGCCGACCATGTTCTGTCCCATGTCGAGGACGGTATCGCCGCTTGGCGTGTGCAAAATCGCAATCGGAGCAAGCTCCTCAATCTTGCGCACAGGTACGTTCTCTTGCGGAATGAGAATCGACTTCGAGTGCTCTATGAGCTTAACAGGCAGCCAATCAGAGCCGTCAAAGCCAGCCTGGCTCCAGCCTTCCTTCTCCAAATTCGCATCGTAGGTCTCGCCATGATACAGCTCGGACATGAGGATCGGACCTGTCGCCGCCCGCCAGCTGTCATCCGAAGCAATGACGATGCTTCGTCCGTCAGCCAGCTCGATATGAAGCTGAAGCAGCAGCGCGGTCTGGCTGCCGTACAGCTCGCGATGGCCATCCCAGCCTAGGTAGCCTCTGTACCAACCGTTCGCGAGCTGTGCGCCGATCGCATTGTCGCCGCTCTGCAGCAGCTCCGTCACCTCGTAGGTTTGAACCTGCAGCCGATGATCGTAGCTCGTCCAGCCAGGCGAGAAATAACTATCGCCTACCCTTTGCCCATTCAGCTCCAACTCATAGATACCAAGTGCCGTCGCGTAGATTCGAGCTGACGTCACGATGCCGTCTATCGCGAAGTCTCTGCGAAGCATCGGCACTGCCTCAGGAAACACATCGCCGCCGATTTTCTCTGGAGCGGCGATCCAATCCGCATCCCATTTGCCCGCATCCGTCAGCCCTGTCTCCCAGAACGCCGTCTCGGACCAACCAGATCCTTCGCCCGCTTCGTTCCATGCTTCGACGCGATAGTAGTAGCGGGTGCGCGGAAGAATCGCCAGCTCCTGCGGCTCAACGTGAACCGATTGCTCGCTGCGCACGACCTCCGAATCCCACACAATGGAGTCGAACTGCTCGCCGAGCGAAACCTGAAGCCGGTATGCCGACTGTACCGTTCCTCTCCGATCCGATTGCAGCTTCCAGCTTAGCCGCGGAATTCGTGCGCCGAGCCCGATCGGATTGATCCGGTAATCGCAGCGCAATTCATAAATGCCGAACATAGCCGTCTCCCCCTCGCTTCATTAGCCTTTGACTGCACCAATCGTCAAGCCCTTAACGAAGTAGCGCTGGAAGAATGGATAGATGCAGATGATTGGCAGAATGCCGATGACCGCCATCGCCATGCGGACAGAGTTCATTGGGAGCGTAGCTGTCGCTTCGGATGCTTTGCCGCCCAGATTGTTCTGCTGCAGGAATTGGATATTGCTGAGCATCCGGTTCAGCAGGTTCTGAATGCTGTAGAGCTTCGGCTCCGTAATGTAGATCAGACCGTTGAACCAGTCGTTCCAGTACGAGATCGCGAGCATCAGACCGATCGTTGCGAGTATCGGCAGCGAGAGCGAGAGCACGATCCGATAGAAGATCTTGAACTCGCCGGCGCCGTCAATGTAAGCGGATTCGATAATCGGCACCGGAATCGAAGTCATGAAGAACGAGCGGATTAGCATGATATAGAAACCGTTCGTAAGCAATCCGGGCACGATGAGCGCCAGCAGGATGTTCTTCATGTGGAAGAGCTCTGTATAGACAAGGTATGAAGGAACCAAACCGCCGTTGAACAGCAGCGTGAAGAATACGATGAATGCGATGATGCCTCCGAGCGGCATATCTCTGCGGGACAGCGGATACGCCAGCAGCGAAGAGATCAAGAGGCCTGAGAACGTGCCGACCACGGTAATCATGATCGTGATGCCGTATGCGTGAGTCATGGCCGCTGCCTGATCCCACAAGTACGTGTAAGCAGCCATGCTGAATTGGGGAGGAATCAGATTATAGCCGTCTTTTACGATGGACGCCTCGTCCGTGAAGGAAGCTGCGACGAGCAGCAGGAACGGGAACAGACACGCAGCCGATAAAAGGATAAGCAGAATATGAACAACCGATTGGTTCATTTGATTCGTTTTCACGGATGTCGTCACTCCTTTACGTTTAGAACAATGCCTGATCGCGGTTCCGGCGTCTGACGATGTAGTTCGAGAAGATTACCAATATAAAGCCGACAATCGACTGATAGACGCCTGCTGCGGATGACATTCCGATGTCACCGAGCGTCATGAGTCCGCGGTAAACGTACGTATCGATAACGTCCGTCGTCGGCTGCAGCGGTCCGGAGTTCAGCGGTACTTGGTAGAACAAGCCGAAGTCGGAGTAGAAAATGCGGCCGATTGCCAGCAGCGTCATGACCGTAATCGTCGGAGCGATCAGCGGAATCGTGATTTGCTTGATCTGCTGCCATTTGCTCGCTCCGTCAATCGTTGCAGCTTCGTAGTACTCATGATCAATGCCAATAATCGAAGCCAGGAAGATGATGCAGAAGTAACCGATGTTCTTCCACAGGTTAACGATCGTTAGGATGTAAGGCCAATACTTCGACTCGCTATACCATTCGAGCGGATGCATGCCGAAGAACGGGAGAACATGTTTGTTCACGAAGCCATTCTCTACGTTTAGAAGCGAGAGCACGAGATAGCCGACGATAACCATGGAGATCAAGTATGGCAAGAGCACAAGGCTCTGATAGAAACGCGAAGCAAGCTTGTTGCGCACTTCGTTCAGCAGTATGGCAAGCGTGATTGCAACCGCCGTATTGATAAGAATGAAGCCCCCGTTGTACAGCAGCGTATTTCTGGTTATAACGAATGCATCATTCGTTTGGAACAAATACTTGAAGTTCTGCAGCCCGATCCAATCGCTGTAGTAGATGAGGCCGAACAACCCCTTGTGCGAGTAATCGATGTTCTTGAACGCGATTACGACCCCAACCATCGGCAAGTAGTTGTTGATGACGAGATAGGCAAGTCCAGGCAATACCATCAGAAACAGCGCACGGTACCGCATCATTCTCTTGAGCGCGACGCTCCAACCTTTCTGTGTCATGGCTAAACCTCATTTCTTATGTTGTATACCCTCATTGTAAAACGAGCGGACTTGGCCCACTCACCAAAATCACGACCTGGCAGTTTAGATATTCCGACCTCATTTGCGAGATTGCTAGAAGGCTCGGAGGGTAAAGCAAAGGCACCCCATCGGGTGCCTTCGCCATCCATAAACTGCTGCCAAGAGGCATTCGGATGTTCGGTTTATTTGCCAGCTCCAGCCGCGATGAACGCGTCCAGCTGCTTCTGTTTCTCCGCGATAATTTTGTCGAGACCAGCCGCTTTAAGCTTATCATTGAAGTCTGCAACCATAGCTGGATCAATGCTGCCGGAATCAAGACCAGCGCGGTATTGGTTAATCACGTTCGTTGCCGCAGCGATTTCCGTCTTCACGGCAGAGCTGTCGAAGGAGAAGCCAAGCGCAGGCGAAACGATGGACGATTCGTTAAACTTCTTCATTTGCTCCCAAACATCCGGAGCTGTGCCTTCCCATACTTTCGCAAGGGCGTTATTGCCCACTTCCCATTGGTTGAACACCCAGCCGCTATCAGCGCCAACCGATCTAATTTGGCCATTAGCGCCGGCAACATAATGTTTGCCTTCAACGCCGTTGTCCAGCAAGTTGACAATATCAGCGTTCGTATACATCAGATTCATCAGCTGCATCGCACGGTTCTCATCCTGCGTATTGCGCGGAATCGAAATCATGAAGATGTTCGCAGATGCAGAGCCGGATACCGGCTTCGTCAAACGGACAGCTGCCATTTCATGGCCGTCAATGCCGGACTCTTGCGCTTCAAAGCCTGGCTTCATATTGGAGAAGTAGCCGAAGCCCTTGCCTGCTTTAATAAGCGCGTTGTTGCCTTCTTGCGTCGTTGCTGCATCCTTCATGATATAGCCGGCTTGGTACCATTTTCTCGTCAATGCCAGTGAATCCTTGTACTCTTGCGTATCGAACAGATTGACCACTTTCGTGTCATTGTTGTTCAGGTTAAGCACGCCAAGGCTGTCGCCGAGGACGTCGAATTGGCTTGTAATCATTTCAGTCGCAATGCCCAGCGTGGACGAACGCTGCACGATCGGGCTTACGCCTGGCTCGCTGTCTTTAATCGTTTTGAGAATGGGCTCAAGATCCGCATACGACTTTACTGTGCTGAGGTCGATGCTGTACTTGTCCAGCAAATCTTTGCGGGCGATGAAGCCATAGTCCGCTGCCGTGTCGCGTACGCTTGGAACGCCGTAGATTTTGCCGTTGATCTTCGTACCGTTGAAGATCGCTTCAGGCATCGTATCTTTGATGCCTTGTCCATATTTCTCAAGCAAATCGTCGAGCACAACGAGCTGATTCTTCGCTGCTTGCGTGCTGTAGTTGAAAGCAGACGAAGTTACGAGCAAATCAAGCGGTTCGTTGCCCGCGAGCTGCAGGTTGATTTGCTGCTGCCATGCTGCCGGATCGATCGGCACAAGCTTTACGGTTGCATTGAGCTTCTCTTTCGTAATCTTGCTGATTGCATCTTGAACGTCCGCTACATCCTTGAATGTTCCAATACCGAGAAATGCGACTTTAAGCTCGAGTGTCTTTTCATTACCGGAGTTCGCGGAACCGGCAGCGTTATTGCTAGCAGCTGCATTGCTGCCAGACGCTGCGTTGTCCTTGTTGCTTGAACCGCCGCAAGCGCTCAATAGCAACGAGAGCACCAGAATAATGGATAAGGCAAGCATTGATGTTTGAAACCTCTTTTGCATGTCATTCCCTCCACATTCGTATTGATTACAACAGACCCCCGGTTGAATCAACTTCTACCATGTAACCGCATTCAATCCGGTAAACCTATTGTAAGAGCTATACGACCGAGCAACTCACCAAAAAACCGACTTCCTTTTTATACTTTTCCGACTTCCATTTGCGTATCTCTAGCAAGTTTTATAAAGCTTCCTATAATCGGACGGCGAACAGCCGGT
Source organism: Paenibacillus taihuensis (assembly GCF_003386535.1). Taxonomy (GTDB): domain Bacteria; phylum Bacillota; class Bacilli; order Paenibacillales; family Paenibacillaceae; genus Paenibacillus_Z; species Paenibacillus_Z taihuensis. The sequence continues at coordinate 89,652 of NZ_QTTN01000003.1, read as the reverse complement.
TTCTTTCTTGAAAATCGTCGAGAAATACGACAAATTCGAATAACCCGCAGCCACCGCAATGTCGCTGACCGACTGCTCCGATCGCTCCAGCAGCCCTTTGGCATACTCGATACGCTGCAGCTGAAGATAGTCCGATATCGACATCTTCGTCTCCTTCTTGAACAACCGGCTTAAGTAATCCGGATTCAAGTAAACGTAGCTCGCAATGTCTTCTCGGGACAGATCCTGCTCGCCCAGCTTCTCTGCGACGAATTGCTTGACGCATTCGACGACCGTTAAGCTCCGATGCGCGGAGTGCAGCCGGCTGATCGCAACCTCAATAAAGTAAAGCGCCCACTCCGTGAATGATTCAACCGAATCGAGCACTTCCTCCGGCTTGTCCGTCAACATCTTTTCCGCGAAAACATCCTTCGCCTGCAGCCCTTTGTATTGCAGCACATAAAAAAGCATTTGCAGAAAATCTTGATAAATAAGGCGCAGGCTCGCAGCATCCAGCTGGAGCTTATTCGCCCTCAAGTCGCTCATGTAGCGCTGGAAATCAGCCGTTAGCCGATCCTTCGAGCCATTCATCAGCCATTCCCCCCATTCCTTGAGCGGCAATGGAGGGAGCGTCTGCACTTCCTTCGGAACGTCGCGGAGCACGAGCACTTCGTTGGAAATCGTAACGTTGTCCGTATCCGCCTTCCTCAGCTGAGCAAGCGAGCCAACGACTTCGTGTGTATAGGACAGATCGCCAATATAAACGCAGAGATTGCAATTGAAGTAACGGTTACAGCTTTCAATATATTCTTGACAAACGTTCTTCAGCGCCAGGAGTTGATCACGCGTCGGATCGGGCAGCAGGACGAGCAGCGCTCCGAAATCGACAGGCAGCACGCCACCCTCCGAGCTCATGCCCGCAACCTTCTCTTCCGCGGCATTACGAAGCGCATACGTCATAATTCGCTGCTCTCGCTGGGAGAGCTGCTTATGCCATTTGCGGACACGGATAAAGATCGGACAGAACTTCATCGTCTCCGTATAAGGTACATTGAGCTCTGCCGAAAGCTCATTAATCTTAGCCGGAATGGAAGGAACCGTCTGTTCAACCAATTCTCTCCAGAATCGCTCGATACGCAGCGGGCGATGCGACTCGAATTTTCGAACAACGCCTTTCAGCATCTCCTCCGAAATTTGCCGATCCTTCGAATCTTTGATTTTGCCAAGCGCCTTGACGATAACGTTCTCCATATCCTCATAATCCACCGGCTTGAGCAAATAATCGAAGCTGCTTAACTGAATCGCTCTCTTCGTATAGTAGAATTCCGAATGACAAGTGAGGAAGATCGTCTCCGTCTGCGGCCGATGCTCCCGAACCCATTCAAGCAGCTCCAGACCTGAGCCCTGCGGCATCTCAATATCGCAAACCATGAGGTCGATCGTTTCCGTTTCAAAAATATCTACCGCCTGTCGAAGGCTATGCGCCGTACGCACGTCGACGATGTCCAGCCTATCCCACCGAACGCCTGCTACTAACCCTCTCACCGCATGCGCCTCATCATCTACGATTAATGCTCGATACATCGTCCTACAACTCCTTCTCGTCTATCGGGATCTGAATGCGAACAGCGGCTCCTTGCCCCGGCTCGTTCCAGAACGAAATTTGTGATTTGCCCGGATACAGCAGCTTCAGTCTGCGTTTAATATTCCAGATGCCGATATTCTCGCCTGCATCGCTGATCATCTCTTCGTTGTTCTGCAGCTTCTGCAGCACGTCCTCGGGATAGCCGGGGCCAGAGTCCATAATGAGGATATGGAGCTGCATCGGGGATGAAGCTCTGTCCGCGGTTACCCGAACGTGAATTTCCATGACTTCTTCCATGTTAAAAGCATGCTTAATGGAGTTCTCCACAATCGTCTGAATGACCAGCGGCGGAATGCTTAGACCAAGCAACTCCTCCTCAGCTTCGACGTTGTACGTGAGGTGATCCGGAAACCGGAGCTGTTGAATGCGCAAATAGCTGCGTGTATGAGCCAATTCTTCCTGCAGCGTGACCACATACGAGTTGCTGCGGAACATGAACCGGAAGTACGCGACCAAGTTCTTGGTCATTTCCTGGATGACGGCAAAATCCTTCACCGTAGCCAGGTTATATATGATATTGAGCGTATTGAGGAAGAAATGGGGATTGATCTGCAGCTGCAGATGCATCAGCTCCGCCCGCTGGTGATTCAGCTTCTCCTCGTACACGTTGATTTTCAGATCGCGAATCTCGGTAATCATGCCATTGAACGTTTCGTTCAGGATTTGAAACTCCGATGATGTGGAATACGGCTTCAGGGAGGACTGCCAATTGCCGTCCTTCAGCTTGCGCATCGCCGAGATAATACGCCCGATCGGCTGCAAAAACACCCTTCGCATAATGAACATGAACAAGAGCAAGAAGATACAAGCCAGCGTCGTAATGACCGATGAGATTCGCTGCAAATACGGAAGCTTCTCCAAGACTTCGCTCTCCGGCAGCACGGCGATGAGATTGAAATCTCCTTGTGCCGACGGCTCTCCCATGACGAGAAACGGCTTGGAGGTGCCTGATCTGACAAAGGTGCTGTCGGTATAGCGGAGGTCTATTCCTTCGCTCGCCACCTTCTCCTCTAACTGCATCGGCGCAAGCTTGTTCGTCGCCAGAAGCGCAAACCCGTCTTTGCCAAAGTTCATGAAGTTGAACGGAATCATCAGCCTGTCCACCCGAACCCAAGCGCCGAGATAGACGGTGCCGGTCTTGATCAGATGATACAAATAATAGCCGTTCTTCGACTCCCACACATGCCACCGCTCAAAATTGACTCCGCTCAAATCGGATTTCAGAAATTGCCCAATATCGACCTGAATCGCGCTGCGATCTTCAAATGTAGCACCGTAATTGTTGCGGCCAACTGTAAGCAGGTCATCGTTGACGGTGGAGTAGATAAAGAAGACATCCGCGCTCTTGTAGTACTCGATTTCGCTAGACAGTTCGTTGTACAGTCGTATCTTCGCTAGCGAGTAGATCGAATCGTTGACTTCTTTCGGCGCTTCCAGCTGCAGCAGGTCGGTGTTCCGCTCCGACAGGTTGAACAGATAATTGTCCACATCGCTCATGCTGGAGTCGATCTGGTTCATGTACAGATTAAGCAGATTCTTGTTCGACTGCGCCACCTGATTGCGAACCACCTGCGCGGAATAGTAATCGTTAATCGTAATGATGACAATAAGCGGAACCATGAACAGCAGAATGGTCGCAAACAGCTTGACGCGCAAGGAGTTCAGCCACGTATACACCGTTCTCATGCTGCTTTCCCTCCTTGTTGAACGATTGGATTGATAAACTATAGGCGCCCCTAGCAACCGCTGCGCGTGCGGATCATTGTTCCGATCGCTGTTGTAGTTTCGATATCCTGGATTCACTCTCCGCTATACATGGGCTTTTAGTTCAGCCATTAATCCTTCTATACTACCAATTCTGTTGCAAAAAGGCACTCCGGTCAGGGAATGACCGAGTGCCTGTGCAGTTGCCAAGTGTTGGTTGTTATCCGTGAACGCGTTTGTACCGTTCCGTCCGTTCGTCGGCAATGATGCCCGACCAGTTCAAGCCGAATGCGAAGTCGTAGCCGTTGCCTTCGGAATCGACGTGCACTTCCATGTCATGCGGCACATCTTCGAGCTGTTCTTCAACGGTACGCATATTCGCCGGAAGCTGCATCGGCAGCAGACCGGAAGGCTCGGCAGCGCCAGTCAACACATCGAGCAGCGCTTGGTCGGATACGCCGAAGTTGACCACGATCGCATCTGCTAACGGCTCGAATTCGCGGCAGACAGTCGGCTTCGTCAGGCTCAGCGTGACGATGACAGGCTTGTCTCCCATTGCTGCGCGCGTATCGAGCACGAGCTGGAGATCGCCTGCGTTGTGCGCGGTTACGGTCTTGCCTTTGTAAGAGCGGTTCAGCGTATCTGTTTCCCGCGAGTCTCCGGCAAGGCTTTCCGCTCGCGCATACTCAGCCGTGTACGCGTTATATTGCAGGCTGATCGGCACGTAACCGGTGCCTCCCGCCTTCTTGTCTTCCGGATCGTAGCCGCTGCCGGAATCCGCGCCGCGAATGGCGACGATTGCGAAGTCCGCTTCCGAAGGATCATGCGTGACCTCGAAGAACTTGCCCGCTATGTCCAGATTGATCGGATATTCCGTCTTCTCCGGGAACGGGAACCCGAACCAGCTGATGCCTGCCGGCGTATGCCGCTGCGGGATATAGACCTTCTTCTGCTTCGGAAGCGGAAGCACATTGCTCTTGTTCTTAAGCATAACGAGAGATTTGACCTGAGCCTCATAGCCTGCAGTGACGAACTCAGGGCTGCCGACGATGCGCTCGCTCTCTTCAGGCTGCAAGTACGGATTCTCGAACAAACCTACCCGGAACAGGTTGCTGAGCAGCCGGACCGCCGACTGTTCGAAACGTGCCCGCATATACGATTCGCCATGCTCCGAAGCACCGATCCGGTACGCTTCCAGAATAGGAGCGATTTCGCTGTTGCCGCCGAACTGATCGACACCTGCCATGATGATTCTGTAGTGGCGCTCTGCTACTGTGAAGCCTGTCTCCATTCCCCAGCTGCGTCCGCCCGGGAAGAGGCGCTCGATCGGGTTCGGCTCGTCATCCGTAATGCCCCAGTCGGTGCAGACGACGCCTTCGTAACCATACTTTCCGCGAAGCAGGTCTGTGATCAAATAATCGCTGTATGAATTCGCGACCTCTTGTCCGTCATGCTTCGAGATCGTGTAATACGGCATCACCGCGGAAGCTTTCCCTGTTCCGCCTTTTAAGTTGAACGCACCGTGCGTGAACGGAATCAAGTGATCCTTGAAGTTGTCGCCTGGATAGACGGCATACTTCCCGTACCCGAAGTGAGCGTCGCGTCCGCCCTCGCCCGAACCGCCGCCCGGCCAGTGCTTGACCATCGCATTGACGCTGTCTGTTCCCCAGCCGTCCTCCGCCTTGTCTCCTTCCGTCGTTTGGAAGCCGTCGATATACCCTTTCGCCATATCGGCCGACAGCCACGGGTCTTCGCCGAATGTGCCGTTGAACCGGCTCCACCGCGGATCTGTCGCGATATCCACCTGCGGCGACAACGCTGTGGCGATGCCAAGTGCGCGGTATTCCTTCGCGGCAACTTCGCCGAAGCTCCCAGCAACGGCAGGGTCGAACGTCGCAGCCAGCCCAAGCGCTTCCGGCCACATCGAGATGGTACCGCCGGAGCCTGCGTTATATTCTGTGCTCGCATCCGCGCTATGGCGCGGATCGGTGCTGATATTGACCGGAATGCCCAGCGCCGATGCTTCCGCCACCGCTTGCAAATTATTGTTCCACCGCGCAGAGTCTGCCGGGCTCGATACGGCAGTAACGAGAATGTGACGGAGATGCCCTTCCGTCAGGAAAGCATGCTGCTGATCCGTCAGCTCCGCAGCGTCAGCGCCGCTTTCCGCATACGGCTTGCCGTCATACGTCGCGGGAGTGAAGCCGAATGTTCCCGGAACCGCTTGGTGCGGGCTGTACAGCATGAGGCCGGCGATTTGCTCGATGGACATTCGCGCTGCCAGATCCTTCGCCCGCTGCTCGGCTGGAAGCCGCCAATCCACATATGGATGCAGCTTGCCGTCTTTGCTCAGGTCTTTAAATTTCAAGCCATCCTCTTCAATAATCCGAACCCCGGATGCAGCCGAGAAGCCCAAAGTCGGACCATTGCCGTTCGTTACATACTGGATGTCTGCAGATGCATTTGTTTTCACAGAGTCGCTCATCGTCGGTTCACCTTCCTACGTCTATTCGATTACACGGCGGAATGCCGCGCCGATTTCTTTCATGCAATCTTCCGCTTGCGGGTAGAGCCCTGACTTGTCCATGAACGCATGGTCCACGCCATTATATTGAATGAGCGTCGTCTTCACGCCGCTTCGAGCGAGCTTTCTTGCGTACGCCTCGTCCTCCAGCCGCAGGAAGTCGTATTCCGCCGTAATGATCAGCGCTTCCGGCAAGCCGGTTACGTCGCCAAGCAGCGGTGCCAAGTATGGATTGGACGGTTCAGCCTTGCCCTGCAAGTACATGTTCAAGATAGGACTTGAAGCGTCGCCTTTCATCGCCATAAGACCTGGCATTATGAACTCATGATGCTTGCGGATATCGTAAGCTTCAACCGTCCAAGGCGGGTCTCCGCTATCCAGCGCCCCCATGTTAACGGTCGGATAGATCAGCGCTTGGAACCGGATGAATCCCGTTCCTTGATCCCGGTCCATCAATGAACAGACAGCCGCCATATTGCCACCTGCACTGTCCCCTGCCACTGCAATTTGCTCTGGATTGACGCCCAGCGCCTCTGCATTCTCGTGCACCCAGCGTACAGCTGCGAAGCAATCATTCAGCCCGGCTGGGAAAGGATGCTCAGGAGCTAATCGGTAATCAACGGAAACTACCACGGCATCTGCATAAGCGGAGAGACATTTGCATGGATTCTCGACGACATCGAGCGTACCGCCGATGAAGCCGCCGCCATGAAAGAACACAATCGCCGGCCGCTTCGCTTCCCCTTGCGGAGTATAGATGCGGATTGGAATTTGCACGCCATCCTCGCCGGATTCAATCGATCGCTGAACGGTTGCAATGGTGCCATCCGTCACATCGTCGTTGTCCCAGCCCATGAATGAGCGCATCGCGGCTGCGAAACCCAGCATATCCGTAGGATCGATCTGAAACGGAGAGCCGCCAGCGAACTTCTCCGCCGTCTTCACTTGAACCTCGTACACGCGCGGATCAAGCTCTCCGCGCGCCTCAGAGTCCGGAATCGGTTTGACGACGAAGCTGTAGCCGTCTCGCTCGCTTATCACAGCTTTCGTGCTCAGCGCTTCTACTAGTGAAAGGTACTTTTCATCCATGCCCAATGCCTCCCAGTTCTTTAACTTTGCCTTCGCCAACAAACAGCATGCATAGAGGTGCTAAAGCGTTTGCAATCTATCTTTATTGTAGTAATAGCCGCCTCGCCCAGCATACTAAAATGACGACTTTCTGCTTGCGATATTCCGACTTTACGGAAAGAAACACCAGATTCGAACGCCAACAACCTTAGACATTACATGCGACAAGTAGCAACACCGATCAGTTAAATGATATAATATAGTCAGAATAATGTTATGCAAGGAGCTGAGACGAATGAATATTAAGCCTTCCACTTCAATTCGCCAGGACTATAATGGATTTTCTAAATATTGCCATGAAATTGATGAACCTGTGGTTATAACTCGGAACGGGGAAGCTGATTTAGTCGTAATGAGTCACGAAGCCTATAGACGAATGGAGGCTCGAATAAAGCTTCAATCTAAGCTTTTAGTAGCAGAAAAGCAGATCGCAGAGGGAGAACCATTACTTGACCATGAACAGGTAATGGCGAGAGTGCGGAGGAAGATAGATGCCGCCAAAGAATAAGATTAAGTATTCACCAGCAGCAGTTGATGATATGGATGAAATATTCTCCTATATCTCTAACGATGATGTACCTGCTGCAGAAAATTTATTGCGGAACCTTGATGAGAAAATATCTGCTCTGGCAGACTTCCCTGAAATGGGAGCTGTGCTTTCTGAAGATGATTACTCCCTTGTACAACGAGGTTATCGTTTTATTGTGGTACATCCATATTTGGTTTACTACCGAATCTTTCAAGGGACTGTCTTTATTCACCGCATACTGCATGGGCGTAGAGATTACCTGCGTGAACTATTTGGAACCTTGGAATAAGACTCAAACTTTATAAAAAAAATGAACCCTGTCTCCAACTTGATATCCGTGGAGACGGGGTTCATTTTTTTCCTAGACCTTAATTCATATGACTTACAGTGCGCTGCCGCCAAACAGGAAGCGGTAATCCCACTGTGTATTTGCGATGTCGCTTGTGCGCACGCCGCCGGACTCCGTGGAGTACGTGTGCAAGATTTGGCCGTTGCCGAGGTAGATCCCAACGTGCGTGATCGTCTCCGTCGATTTGTTCACGCCGTCATACGACGAAGCTTTGGAGCCTTTGTATTCCATGAAGAACATCAGATCGCCACGCTTCAGCTGGTGCCAGTCTGTCTTCACAGGACCGTTCGCCTTTACGTAGTCGCCTTGCTTGCGGGAATCCGCTGGCAGTGTAATGCCCGCGCCCTCGCGGAATGCTTGACGAACGAAGTCCGAGCAGTCGAACGTTGCTGTTGTGTTGCGGTCGGAGCCGAACTCGTACGGTGTGCCCCAGTACTTCATGCCTGTAGCGATAATGTTCTCGATCGTCACGGATTCAGACGGTGTCGCAGGTGTCGACGGTGTCGATGGCGCGGCTGCACCTTCTGGCATCGAGAATGCCGGACCCGTCGTTATGTATTGTTCTTGCGAGCTCACGTAGCCCTTCTTGCCATTCGAATCTGTCACTGCGAACCATGCCCTGTTCGGTTGGCCCGTGATGAGCACCGACTCGCCTTTGCTCAGAAGACGGATCTTCGAACCATCAGTCGATGGCGCCGTGCGGAAGTTTACCGATGCTGCGATTGTAGCGTTATAGATAATATCGATATATTTTTCAGAGGAGGATACATAACCGATCGAGCCGTACATGTCCTGTACTTTGTACCAGTATGCGTTCACTTCTTCGAGAATGACGACGTTGTCGCCTGACTTCAGATACTTATAGACGGTGGACGATGTGGACGGCTGGCTGCGGAAGCTTACACTGGACTGGATCTCGCCGACGACCGGCGATGTTCCTACTGCGGCCATTGCGGCAGGGATGACGAGCAGAGCGGCTAAAATGAAGACAAGTAACGCTGCTGTAATCTTTTTCATGATGGTTGACTTCCTCCTCAAGTAATGGGTGCTTTTCTGTACTGTAGGCTCTTTGGCCCTGTAACAATTGTACGTACACACCCACACCTGACATATCGTCCGCTTGTCTCATTTGTCGGATGCCGCCCTAGACCGGAAGCCCCATCGTCATGCGCCAGCATAGCAAAAAAGACGCTCCCCAATCGGGACGTCTTTATACGTAAAAACGCTCATATCCTCAGGCTAAACCGTACCGTTTCATCATTTACATGCCATTTACATCCGGTCCTACAATAATGCCAAAAGTACTATTTTATGACCAAAGTATCCTCATCATGTAAATGTTTCCAATTACCTGCAAACGACAATCTTCCTGCTTAAGCTCCTGGAAGCCCGAATCCATTCACGGAATCGGTATGGCTCTTCTTCATGATCATCATTAGCGTATCGTATCGGTTCGGGGAATCAATGATAGATTGATAGTCACTCTTGCCAATCGATGAGAAAATGGCGACATCTCCAGTGTGGTAATACAAATACAGTGACGACTCGCCCTCATCATACGAACAGAACGCAATTTGCTTCGATTCCACCGGTACGAGCATTGCCATACGCCTCCCAAGTGAGCATTTTCGCTTTACAAAAAGCCATTACTATATATATCCATTTGTCAACGAATAAAGCACTTGGGAAGTGAACACTTTTTGAACGCTTACATCGTCTTAATGGCGAGCAGCGCATCGACAGGCTCGTGATCCGCGCCGAACGCGCGGACAAAAGCCGGATTGAGCCGATTATGCTGTCCCTTTAATATAATTACCTCATAGCCCAGAGCTTGAAACTCCTCCACTTCCCAGCCGCTGTGATGTGCCTGATACTGCTCACCATTAAGCCCGGAATGGTCGATACCTTCCTGGGGAAAATACCCGCGCGGGGTATAAATGATGATATGCTTTCGCGCGATATACTCTGCTTCTCTGAGCACCTTAATCCCATCGAGCTTCGAGAAATGCTCCAGCGAATCGAAGAAAGATACCGCCGAGAACGACTTCGGAACGAATAGCTGGCCAATGGAAAGCGCATTGGAAATAATCGGTATACTATGCGGCGACTTCGTCACCCGATTGAGAAGGTACGGTCTATGAATATCCAATGCGATGATCGAATTGAAAAAAATCCAGATTATCGAGCATGACGCACGGACCGCTCCCAATATCGAGCAAGCTGTCTGTTTCCTTCATATGATCCTTAATGATCTTTAAGATGCGAAAATCAAATGTTTCGTGGGCCACTCCCGATCCTCCTTCTACTCCCGATTATGCTAGTTATAGTATGAGAGGTGATTGTATTCGGTAGCGGCAGTTGTCCGCCAATAAAAAAGCAGCCCCGGGTAACGGCCGCTAACGGCTGCCCAAGACTGCTTCATGTGTAAAATGTTATTCGAACGTATTGCCCGCAGCGGATAGGCCGTTGCCGCAAGAAATACAGAACTTCGAATTGAGCTCGTTCTCCGTCTTGCAGTGGCTGCAGATGACGACGATCTCGCCGACAGTTGTCTCCGCCTTCGGAGGTTCCTCTGCAAGCGAGCTGCCGCAATCCGGACAGAATTTCGCATCAAGCGCAACAACTTTGCCGCATGTGCATGTTTTCTCGAAACGGATCGCCTTGATGCGCTCTTCGAGGACGCCGATCTCTTCATTCAGCTCGTCGACCTGATGGCAGGCATTCGCTACCTCCTGCTCCGTAATGGCAAAATCCTTCTCTTGATGGCCGCGGTATACCGCTGCACCGATAGCGGTGTACACCTTCTCAATCTCTTTCTCTTTGCCGCTGATTTGAGCTTTAAGCTTCGTAATTTCTACCGTCTGCTGCGCCTTCTTCGCCGCATCGGAAGCCCCTTGCTTCACTTTATCGAAAAATGACATCTATGATCGACTCCTTCAAAGATTTCGTCTAATTGTGTCGTTACTACCATTTTAACATAAACGGATGTGCCTGGTCACGAACCACGCGGACCACGCGATATGGCTAGCAGGCCTGCATCTTCCTGTTCTAGTTTATGAGGCCGATAGGGGCGAAAGAACCAGGGGAAACGCAAAAAAGGACCGCACTCCGTGGAGTGCAGCCCTTCATGATAAACGTGCTATGCCGATTATTCCGCTGGATACATACGCTCGCGAAGTGCTTTGACTTCAGCATTCTCAAGGTATTCATCGTACGTCATAATGCGGTCGATAACGCCGTTTGGCGTAATTTCGATAATACGGTTGGCGATCGTTTGAACGAATTGATGGTCATGCGATGTGAAGATCATCGTGCCGTCGAAGTCGATCAAGCCGTTGTTGAGCGCCGTGATGGACTCGAGGTCCAAGTGGTTCGTCGGTTCGTCCATGAGGAGAACGTTCGAGCCGGACAGCATCATCTTGGAGAGCATGCAGCGCACTTTCTCGCCACCGGACAATACGCTAGCTTTCTTCAGCGCTTCGTCGCCCGAGAACAGCATGCGGCCAAGGAAGCCGCGAATAAAGCTCTCGTCTTGATCCTTGGAGTATTGGCGCAGCCAGTCGACAAGGTTTAGCTCAACGCCATCGAAGTATTGGGCGTTGTCCTTAGGGAAGTAAGCTTGCGTCGTTGTTACGCCCCATGAGAACGTACCCGCATCCGGCTCAATCTCACCCATAAGAAGCTGCATGAAGATTGTCTTCGGCAATGTGTTTGGACCGACAAGAGCGATCTTGTCGCCTTTGTTAATGGCAAGCGTCCAGTTATCGATCAGGTTTACGCCGTCAACCGCCTTCGTCAGACCTTCCATCAGCAGCAATTGCTTGCCCGCTTCACGCTCAGGCTTGAAGTTGATGAACGGGTATTTCCGGTTGGATGGGCGAATGTCGTCCAGCGAGATCTTGTCAAGAAGCTTCTTACGGGAAGTCGCTTGCTTGGACTTGGATTTGTTGGCGCTGAAACGTTGGATGAACGCTTGCAATTCCTTGATCTTGTCTTCCTTCTTCTTGTTGGCGTCACGCATGAGCGTAAGCGCCAATTGGCTCGACTCGTACCAGAAGTCGTAGTTACCGACATACATCTGGATCTTGCCGAAGTCGATGTCCGCGATATGCGTACAAACTTGGTTCAAGAAGTGACGATCGTGAGATACGACGATAACGGTACCTTCGTAGCCGCCAAGGAAGTTCTCCAGCCACTCGATCGATTGCATGTCAAGATGGTTGGTAGGCTCATCGAGCAGAAGAATCTGCGGGTTGCCGAACAAGGCTTGCGCGAGCAACACGCGAACTTTCTCGTTACCGGACAGCTCCGACATTTGCTTGTCGTGCAGCTCCGGCGGAATGCCAAGACCGTTCAGCATGCCAGCTGCTTCGGATTCCGCTTCCCAGCCGTTCATATCTGCGAATTCCGCTTCCAGCTCGCCTGCGCGCATGCCGTCTTCGTCGGTAAATTCCGCTTTGGCATAGATCGCGTCTTTCTCTTTCATGACTTCGTAAAGCTTCTTATGGCCCATAATAACCGTCTCGAGCACGAGGAAATTATCGTATTCGTAATGGTTCTGCTTCAGGACCGCGAGACGCTCGCCCGGCGTGATGTGAACTTCGCCGTGCGATTGCTCCACTTCGCCGGAGAGGATCTTCAGAAATGTCGATTTGCCGGCGCCGTTCGCGCCGATGAGGCCGTAGCAGTTGCCTGGCGTAAACTTAATATTAACGTCTTCAAATAGCGCACGCTTACCATATCGAAGCGTGATGCCGCTTGTACTTATCATTAGACTTAATCCCGTCCTTCACTAATCATTCTTAATCATCACTCCATTATAGCATAATTCCGGGAGCGGTTGCTTAGTAGTTATTATTAAAAACGCCTAGTTTCACCATGGGGCAGGACCATCAGCGACTCGTTCGGGAGCTTCAGTCTGCGTTGTTCTGCATGAAGGCGGTCGAGTGCTTCTTGAGGCGTATCGTCAGCTAGCCGGTATGATCCGTAGTGCATCGGCACGAACAATCGTGCGCGCACATCGAGAAAAGCTTGCAACGCCTCCTCCGGCGTCACATGCTGCGGACCCATGAACCATTCCGGTTCATAAGCACCGATTGGCATGAGCGCGATATCGATCTGGAAGCGGCGGCCGATCTCCTTGAACCCTTCGAAATAACCGCTGTCTCCTGCAAAATAAAACGTTGGCTCATCCTCACGCTCGACGACGAAACCTCCCCAGTGGGACGTGTTCATATCTGTTAGCGTACGGCGCGTCCAATGCTGCGAAGGTACAAACGTAAACGTAACGCCGCCGATCGTTGCCTGTTCCCACCAATCGAGCTCGATGATGGACGAGAAGCCTTTGCGCCGCAGTTTATCTGCGAGACCGACAGGCACGATTAAGGTTTTGTTGTCGGACAGCTGCTTGAGTGATTTGATATTCAAATGATCATAATGAGAATGTGAAATAAGAACGATGTCAATTGGCGGCACATCCGTTATCGCGATGCCCGGCTTCACCATTCGCCGCTGGTATGCGAGCTGTTCGGCCCAGATCGGGTCCGTTATAATATTAAGGCCCGAGTGTTGGATCAAGAACGTCGAATGACCGATCCAGGTCAAGGACGGGACCGTTCTGTTCGCATGCAGGAACTGAAGGTCCGGCTCCACGACGGGAACGGTGTAGGAATAGTCTTTCTGTTTCATTTTGCCAGAGCGCTCGCGGCGCCATTGCCGCACTTCCTTAAACGTACGTGGCACTGCAGTTGTATCCAGGTTCTCATACCGCATCGCTATCATCTCCCAAGTGGCATAGCTGCTGATCATGAAGTTTTTTAGTTGATAATGAGCTTAATGGACCAGCAGTATCGTTCGACATTCTCTCTATGTAATGTCTCTCTATCAAAGATACCAAGCTTAATTCGTGAAAGCAAACGAGGATCAACGGTGATTCAGGCGATTTGTGGAGTGGCTGGTAGATCGTTTACACTTATACATATGAGGTACGTCAATTGGGGACAAATAGGGGGAATGCAAAATGAAACTGACAGGAATTGAGCCGACGCCAAGCCCGAACTCGATGAAGCTCAATGTCGATGTGAAGCTTCCCGCAGGCCAGCGGTTCAGCTTCGCGGTTGCGGATGCGGCTGGCGCGCCGGAACCGCTGCGCAGCCTGCTTGGCATTGATGGCGTGCGGGGTTTGTTCCGCACGGCGGATTTTATCGCGCTTGACCGGAAGCCGGGGGCGGACTGGGCGGCGATTTTGGACGCGGCTCGACGGGTGCTTGGCGAAGATGGCAGCGGCGGAGTAAGTGATTCGCTAGGCGCGGGCGAAGCGTTCGGCGAGGCGCATACGTTCGTGCAGCTGTATCGGGGGATCCCGATGCAGCTGCGCGTGCGCACGCCGGGCGGCGAATCGCGCGCCGCGATGCCCGCGGCTTTCACGGAGGCGGTGACGAAGGCCGCCGCCGCTTCGATGATCCGCGAGCGGAAGCTGGAGGAGCTCGGCGTCCGTTACGGCGAGCCCGACGAGATTGCCGCGGAGCTCGTGCGGGAATTGACAGCCGCGTATCCGCAGGAGCGGCTGGATGCCCTTGTCGCGGCAGCGCTCGCGCTTGGCGCGGAGGGCGCCGGGGAGGGCGGCGCCGCGGGAGCGGCCGCGGCGGCTGTGCGGCCGGCGCCGCTGTCCGCGGCGCAGCTCGCGGAGCGGCTTGCATCGCCGAAGTGGAGCGTGCGTTACGAGGCGCTCTCGCGCACAGCGCCGGAGCCGGCGATGCTGCCGCTGCTCGCCAAAGCACTTGAAGACGACAACGTCTCCATCCGGAGACTGGCCGTCGTCTATCTTGGCGAGCTGCGGCTGCCGGAGGCGATGCCGCTGCTGTTCGCGGCGCTCCGCGACGCGTCGGCTTCCGTGCGCCGCACCGCCGGCGACACGCTGTCCGATCTGGGCGATCCGGCAGCGATCGCGCCCATGATCGAAGCGCTAGGCGACCGCAACAAACTGGTGCGGTGGCGCGCAGCGCGCTTCTTGTACGAAGCCGGCGACGAGTCCGCCGTCGAGGCGCTTCGCGCGGCAGCGGCTGACCCGGAATTCGAGGTCAGCCTGCAAGCGCGCATCGCGCTCGAGCGCATCGAGCGCGGCGAAGAAGCTGCCGGCTCCGTCTGGCAGCAGATTACCTCGCGTAACCGCGACGGGAAAGAAGGCAACTAACATGAAGGGCAGCGAGTCCGTGACTCCGCTGCCCTTATTTGTGTCTACCAGTTTGTAGTCGATTTAATGTGTATCCCTAGGGTACACTCTTTCGCTCATTTCGCCGTTTTTTCATCAATGTGTATCCCTACAGTACTCTCTTTCTCTCATTTCACCGTTTTTCCGCCAATGTGTATCCCTACAGTACTCTCTTTCTCTCAAACCGCCACTATTCGACAGATGTAGTCCACTAAACCAGCTACCTTTCAGCGTTTCTACGGATTTTCTCCCTATGTAGTCCACCAAACCAGCTTCATTGGAGCTTTCACCGTATTTTCATTGAATGTAGTCCACTAGACCATTATTCATGACTCTCCCAGAACCCTCCGCACCTCCGCCAACAATGCCTGCCTCCCCGCTCCTGCACCCATCTCACTAACCCGCACCGCCAAAGTCGGAGCCAGCCAAGCCTCCACATCCTGCATCCCCATCACTCCGGAGCGCTCGAAGTACGCATTCGCATACGCCTCAGCAAATATCCCTCGGTGTCCTCGCGAGCTCACCCAATCCGGTGCTCCTTCGGGAACGTCGCTGCCCGCGAGCAGCATGTAAGTTCGCGCCACATCTGCCGCCGGATGCCCGACGAGAGCGTTGATCCAGTCGATAATCATTGGTCCGTCCGCCGTCAGAATGATGTTGCCAGGATGAAAATCATAGTGGCACAGCGCCGCGCCTTCTGGTAGCCTAGTCAGTCTCGAAGCCAGCTTCTCCTTCTCCGCATCACTCAGCTCACCAACCCGCCGAATGCTGTTCTCCATTTCCCGCTTCATGTTCGGAGCAGCGTCCAGCTTAACCGTATGCAGCTCAACCTGAAGGTCCGCCAGCAGCTTCGCATAGTGCTCAACACTGCTCTCGTTCGCCTCGATCTGACTCAGCATCGTCGGTCCTTCCGCCTTCTCGTAGATGAGGCACGTACTCCCCTCGTACACCGTCAAGCCCTTGAACTTAGGCGCCCGAACACCAGTCAGCCGATCTATCGCCACAGCGTTCCGAGCCTCTTTCTCCGCCTCGTAATGCGCGACACTAGCATCATGAAAAATCTTAATCACATCCGATTGTCCCCACTCATACACACTCGCCGTATTCCCCACGCCAAGCAATTGACCGCGCACAAGCATCCCCCCAATACATTCCCTATTCCATAACATACCAAAAAAACCTCCAGTCCCGCATGACAAAAACGGAAGCTAGAGGTTTTGGGTAGCCGGATACGCCGAAGCATCCCACTGGTGATCCACACGCATCTGTGCGTTACTCTTCAAATAATACGAATTACTCACCTGTCCCGCACGATCCGGCACCGGGTCGTCCCAAGTGACGTCGAGGTGGTACCATTCTGAGCCGAGCCGCACCATGTTCCAAACATGGCTGCCAGAGGAGACGGTTCCTTCGACGATGCGCACATCGATGCCGGCGTCCTCCAGCATCCGATAGGCTAGAAGCGCGTAGCCTTGGCACACTGCTGTTCCATCCTCCAGCGCTTCATACGCGGTATAGTGCTGCAGCGATTCGTCATAGCGCACGTGGGTGACGATCCAGTCGTGGATGGCACGGATCTTTTGCTCCGGCGTCATGCCTGCACTCACAATTGCAGGCAGCAGCTCTGCCACTCGCCGCTCGACTTCTTCCGTCTGAGCCGCAGATTCGCGATATTGGATATTGACGCTAATCTTCGCGGCAGCGCCCCAGCTGCGCACCCTATAGATGTAAGAGTCCACGATGTATTTCATATAGTCATCCGATGCCATGACATCGCGAGTAAGCTGATCGATCCCGCTGCTCAACTGATCACGGTCACCGGAGTAGTCCGCAGATAGCTTAGCCGAGTGCGCCTGCAGCTGTACTTCAAGCTCGCTCTGCAGCGCCGCAAATGAAGCAGGAGCCGCAGATACCGATGTGTAGCGAAAATCCGAGCCAAGCCCAACAGCCAGCAACAGCGCGACCAACCCTAATCGAGACAACAGCTGCTTTGCTCTTCCTTTTGTCTTTGCCCTAACCGCTGCCCTTGTCTCCGCCACCACTCTTCCCTTCATCCCGCGACTCCCCCTTCCCTTTTCCTCATTTTACCTATTATACCCAGTTCCATCGATCTAAAAAAGCGCCCCCAGCCGCAATTGCCTGCAGCTTAGGAGCGCCTTCCGAACTAGAGAATCAACTTGCGCATGTAGTCAATCGTGAATTGAACGCCGCGGTCGCCAAGCTCGCCCTGCCACACATGGGAGTGCGGCTCGATCGAGAGTCCGCCTTCATAGCCTTTGCCGTACAGCACAGCCATGAAAGTGCCCCAATCCGTCTGGTCCATGCCAGCCGGCGGATCGTCGAAGCGCTCGCCGTCGATGATGACCGAGCCTTTGATATGAACATGGCGGAACTTACCGCCCCAATCACGCGCTTCCTTCAAATAATCGCGGCCCGCGTAACGGGAGTGCGACGGATCGTACTTGATGCCGAGCTGCGGCAGATGGCCGTGAATGATCCGCCAAGCGCCATCGTTATCGACGAAGTTGTTCCAGCTGCAGTTGTATGTAGAGACGGCTACGCCTTTGGACGCGCCGTACTCAAGCACTGCACTCAAGAATTCGATCGCCAGCTTCACATTGTCGAAGTAGGACAGCTCTTCTACGTAGTTAATGCCGCACACGAAGTTCGGGCAGCCAAGCTCGGCAGCCGCGTCGATCAGCTTGCGCGATTTCTCCAATTCTTCCGCGTTCACGCCTTGCGCGTTGATGCGCTCGGAGCCCCAGCGGCCGATGGAAGCGACGCCCACGCCGGACTTCTCGCTTGCTTGCTTCAGTTCGGGAACGCTCGCCGCGAATGCTTCGACGTCCTTCTCCACATTGATGCAGAACTCGAGAAACTGTAACCCTTTCGCCTGCGCTTCATAGAAACGCTCCGCTAACGCGTCAGCAATAATTCCTAATTTCATTACCAAGACCTCCATCTGAATAGTAGTCTACGAGAGCATCTTCAACCTTATAAGTGCAGAGTCTTCCACATCTAAGCTATCAAAAATAATGCCGTCTTTCAATAAGACACTGCCAGCAATCTCCACTACTTTCTGCTCGTCGCCAGACAGCCATGTCAGCTCATACACTGCCTCTGCATCCAGTGCCTGCAGCCTAATCGCACGCGACGCTTCGCCGCCAGGTAAGCGAAAGACAAAGACCAAATCCGCATCCCCGCTTGGCATGCTGTACTGGAAAGCCGACCAACGGTCGCCTGTGCCGCCGCGCCCTGGCTGCCCGGTCAAACGGTACAGATCCGCCTCCAGCACAAAAGGCTTCACATCCGACTTATAAACATCTACGTGATGGGCAAGCCGCGCCTTCATCCATTCCGGCATTTCCGGCAGCTTCTGCGAAATGCCGAAGCCGCGCAGCATCGCGATGCGCGTATAGTAGTCGAACTGATGCGGCTTCACGCTGCTGTCGGCCGCCTTAAACTGCTGAAACGGATTGTCTCCGCACCACTCCGAATAGCTCCAATGCAAGCAGACGTCCGGCGCCAGCATCGTCGTCGCGCCCCAGAACGCCTGCAAGCTGTGTTCCGGATAGTCCGGATCGCTGAGGAACGTCGTATGCGTCTTCTGCATGATACCGAGGTCGATACGCAGACCGCCCGAAGAACAGTTCTCGAGAATAACTTCCGGATGCTTCTCGCGAATGTCCCGCAGCACACGGTAATAGCCGTTATAGTGCTCGAACAGTCCGTCGCCAGCGCCATGCCCGTGATCGGTGCAATTGCAGCCTGCCTGCGGATCGAGGTTGAAGTCGAGCTTAATCCACTGGCTGTTGTAGCCCGTTATCAGCCCATCCAGCATATCGAACGCCCACTGACGTACCTCGGGATTGCCAAAACAAAGATATCCGAGTGATTCACCATCTCTGCGCGCTACGTAAGTGGGGTTCTTCTCCGACAAAGCCGCGGATTTGCCTACCGCCTCGATTTCGCACCATAATCCGAACTTCAAGCCGAGGCCGTGCACATGGTCCGACACGGCGCGAATGCCGCTCGGGAACCGCTTCTCGTTCACCATCGCCCAATCGCCGCGCATCTCATACCACTCCGACGCTTCCTCAGAAGGTCCGAACCAGCCGGCATCGAGCGTGCAGATATCGAGTCCGAGCTTGGCTGCCTCATCCGCATTCGCTCGGAATACGTCTTCATTAATCGCTTTATCCTCGTAGCTCCACCAATGATTCCATTCCATCGGCATCGAGCGGGAGAACTCATTATGCGGATACCAATATTTCCTGCCGACTCTGGCAAAAGCAATCGACGTGCTGTTCAAATCCCCGCCGCTGCCTGAAGCGATGGCAACATGAACGCTCTCCATCGCCTCTCCCGGAGCGAGCGTCTTCGAAAACTCCCAATCGCTTAATCCGCCGTTCACCTCATAACCGCCATCACCATCGTTGTACTCGCAGCGCAGCTGCCAGTTCCCCGACCACATCGGCGACATCGTCAGCACTTCGCCAGCCTGTCCGAAGAGTGACATCCACGGGTGCATTCCTTTGGACGAACGGCCGAAACGCGTTTCCAGTAGGACAGATTCTCCGGCAAGAGGCTCAACGACCGGCTCAAACTCCGTGCCCCAATCGCTCGTATAATGCATTAGTTTCCATTCGCCAGTCGGGAGTTTCAGCGAGAACGAATCAATGCGTCCGATTGTTACCGGCTCAGCACCATCATTTCGAATCGTCACCCAACGCTCTACAAGTGTCGTGTCTGTATAGCGAACCTGATGGCTCTCAATGACAATCGATGCCGGCACGTAGTGGAAAGTAGCTGTCGAATGCTTCATCCCAGCATCAATCGTACGCTCCTCTGTCCGATCAAGGGCGATCCCTTGTGATGTGTTGTCCACGCCAACACCATTGATACATACAGCGAAATTATAGCTCTCGATCAAGCTGAGCAAATCCACTTCCATTCCTCCTCTGCAAACCTAACCTAGCATTCATTCGCTAGAAGCAAGGGCCGCGCTTTAAAGCAGAAATCCCACTTTACCGCGCAGCCCTTAAATGCTATTTCTTCGAAATGATCTCGTTTACCTGCTCATCCATTTTCTTCAGCGCGTCGTCCACCGAAATTTTGTTGGCGAAGATTTGGTCTGTAATCGGCGAGATCGCTTTATCTTGCGCTTCACGCCATTTCAGGTGGTACAGGTCGCCGATATTCCCGTATTTCATCCAATCGAAGCGAGCCGTTTGGTAGCCGGCCGGAGCCCATGCAGGCGTCTCCACCTTCGCGAGTGCGCTCTTATTCACCGGAATCCACGATTGCTGCTTCGCGAGCGTTTCCTGGTTATCGGTCATCGTCCACTTTATGAATTCCCATGCTTGATCCGGGTGCTTCGACTTCTCCGTCATCGCATAACCGCCAACCCAGTATGGAACGACTCGCTTATCATCCCACTTCGGCATTGGGGCTAGATCCCACTTCAGATCCTTCTTGTCCTTCAGGTTGCCGAGATCCCAGTCGCCGCCGACGTACATCGCGATCTTGCCTGTCAGGAAGTCGCCGCCGAGCGCGCTGGATTGCGCTGCATCCGGAGCTACGTGATACTTGTAGATCAAGTCTTGCAAGTATTGAAGGGCGTTCTTCGTTTCAGGCGTGTTGAACGTCAGCTTCTCCGGATCGTGAATGTTCGGAGCGAGCGCGCCGCCCTGCTCTTGGCTCAGCGCCATCCAGCCCCACCATGCGCCAAGCGACATCGTCGTGCCGAACTGCGTTGTTTTGCCGTCCTTCGTAATCGTCAGCTTCTTCGCTGCTTCCAGGTAGTCGTTCCAGTTCCAATTCTCGCTTGGATACGCGACGCCTGCTTTGTCGAACAAATCTTTATTATAGTAGAGCACGAGCGTTTGATAGTTTTCAGGCGCGACGTACATGTTGCTGCCGTCAAACTTGAACGGCTCGAACAGTTTCTCGTCGTAGTCGCTCATCTTCAGATCGCGGTCGAAGTAAGGCTGCAGGTTCTTCATAAGCCCCTTCTTGTACCATGCATACGCCGGCACGTCCCAGTAGAACAGGTCTACAGGGGAATTCGACGCCAGAGACATCTCGATCTTCTTGAACGTTTCGTCCCATGGGAGCAGCGTCATTTTGACCTGAATGTTCGGGTGTGAATCGTTAAATCGTTTCACTTTATCTTTCTCTTCATTATCGAGCGCAGGGCCGTTCGACCAGCGGATGAAGTTAAGCTCCACCTTCTCGTCCTTGCTCGCGCTGCCGCCATTATCTGAAGAACTGCTGCCGCATCCATACAATATAGAGGATAATGCCATGGTCGAAGCTAACGCCAATGCTGCTTTGCCCTTTTTAAACATACCCAATCCCTCTTTTCTGTATATTACGTTTTATGGTGGTTAACCTTTAACGCCGGTGAAAACCATTCCCTTGACGAAGATGCGCTGGCAAAGGAAGTACAGAGTTACGCATGGTGCGATCGCATACAGCGAAGCGGCCATGAGCAGGTGAAGATCCGGTGCGCTGCGTGCAGAGCCTTGGAAGTAAGAGAGCGCTAGAGCCAGCGTGCGCTTATCCTCGTCCGTCAAATAAATAAGCGGTGTCATAAAATCATTCCAAGTGCCCATGAAGGTGAACACGCCGACCGTTACGAGCACAGGCTTGCTGAGCGGAACCATGATTTTAGCCCAGATGCCGTACGTGGTACAGCCGTCGATCCGCGCGGAATCTTCAAGCTCGTACGGGATGCCCATGAAGAACTGGCGCATCATGAAGATGTAGAACGCCGTACCGAACCAGGCCGGAATGATGAGCGGTTTGAACGTGTTGACCCAGCCGAGCTTGTTGAAGAACAGGTAGATCGGCACCATCGTAACGGCGCTTGGCAGCATCATCGTTGCGAGCAGCACCATGAATATCAGGTTGCGACCCGGCGCTTGCAGCCTTGAGAAGCCGTAAGCGGAGAAGGAGCACGAGAAGAGCGTCCCTGCCATAACGAGTACGACGATGATGATCGAGTTCCACGTATAATGCGCGAATGGGAAGGTCGTGAATGCTTCCTTGTAGTTGTGCCATTGCGGCGGCGATGGAATCCACTGCGGCGGGAAGACGTACACGTCCGCCTTCTTCTTGAGCGAAGTGGAGATCATCCATGCAAAAGGAACGAGGATAACGATGGAGCCCAGGACTAGCAGTACATAGCTGAACACTTTGGACAGCAGCTCCGACTGGCTCCTCGACATCTGTCTGCGAACAGGCGCTTCGCTTCTTGTAGCCGTACTCGTATTCATTTTGCGCTCCTCCTATTCCCTTCGTAGAAGACCCACATCGGTGATGATTTAAAGACGATCAGCGTAAACGCGAGAATGATGAGGAACAGCACCCAAGCGAGTGCGGACGCGTAGCCCATGTTCAGGTAGTCGAAGGCGTTGCGGTACAGGTACAGCACGCTGAACAATGTCGCGTTGTTCGGGCCGCCTGCCGTCATGATGAAGCCTTCCGTAAACACCTGCAGCGCGCCGATAATGCCCGTGATGAGGTTGAAGAATATAACTGGCGACAGCATCGGAATCGTAATATGGCGGAACTGCTTGCGCTTGTTCGCACCGTCTATCTCTGCCGCTTCGTATAGATCCGTCGGGATTCCTTGCAAACCGGCGAGGTAGACAAGCATGCTGCCACCTACGCCCCATAGCCCCATGATGATGATTGGCGGGAGAGCCCAGTTCTCTTCGATGAACCATTTTGGCCCTTCGAAGCCGATCAGGCCGATCGCCCAGTTGATGAGACCGAAATCCGGGTTGAAAATCCACTTCCACAGCAGCGCTACCGCTACCCCCGACATAACGGCCGGCAAGTAGAAAATCGTGCGGAAGACGAAAATCCCTTTAATATTCTTGTTCAACAGTAAGGCGAGCAGCAAGGAAACGACTAAGTTGAGCGGAACACTGACGACGGAATACGTGAGCGTCACCTTCAGCGATTGCCAGAACAGCGAATCGTGGAACAGCTCGATGTAGTTGTCCAGACCGACCCATTTCGGCGAGCTCAAGATGTCATACTCCGTAAAGCTGAAGTAAGCGGATGCTGCGATGGGACCGAGCATAAAGAACAAGAGGCCGAGAATCGCAGGGCTCATAAAGACGTAACCGTCCAAAGCTTCGCGTCTAGACCTCGTCCACCACTTTTTCTTCGTATTCATACGCTTTTCACCCCCAGGTAAGATACAAGCTGACTGCTAACTTGATGCTTCCAAAACGTTTCGGATAATACATATAACAGGCTCCTCTTCGGACGGCTTCGCAGCCTAGGAAGAAAGTTCGGATTGCAGGATGATGGATGAATTGATTGGTTCCGCAGCAGTTGGCTGCTTGCTCTGCGAATGATAGCTGATGCGATGATCGCGTTGATAGCCGAAAATTGAGAGCGTTTGCGAAACTGTGCGAGAGAGACTCTCGAGTGTTGCTTGACCGCTGTTTGAGTGCTGTTTGAGCGCTGGCAGAACGTCTCTAGATCACGGATCGCGCATCGTTTCACCGATTCGCCTAAGAGGTTAAGTAACCTCACGATACAGTAATTCGGTTGTTTCGGGTCATTCCGGGTCATTTCGGGTCATTTCGGGTCTTTCCGGGTCTTTCCGGGTCATTCCGGGCCGCTTCGGGAAGGCCGCTAGACGAAGTAATCGCTGCGGAATCACCTTTAGTCGAAACGTTTCGGCGGCTTTATGAACCTCAGTATAGGCGATCATGAATGCGTTTGCAATAGAATATTGTAAAAAATATATTGTTAACAATATAAAAGTGTGGATTGACTTGGGTTGGAAAATCAGCTTGTTATGGTCTTGCGTTGGGCAAGCGGCGTTGAGTGGTCTATAGTGGATTTCTCCACTATAGACGGGGCTTTTTCGCTGATTTGGCTGGCTATATGGGATAAATCCACTGATTTTTCCGTGAAAAGGCTCATTGAAACATTTTCTCGCCAAAATGAGTGGATATTTCCACTATAGCGTCTCAAAACCGCCGAAATCCCGCTAAATGAGTGGATTTTTCCACTATAGGCAAATGGGCCACGTCTATGAAGGGTACTGGCTACCCCTCAAACTTATGCCCCATGTTGCCGCTATAGCTCCCAGAGTAGCTCCCCCTTCCCTCCCCAAGATACAGATCCCCCACGTTTAAGAATGCGTGTATACTTTTAGTACAGCATTACTAGATTGGAAATTAGGAGGGGAGCAACTTGAGCGAGCTTGAACCGATTTATGTAGATGCGTCGGAGTGTACGCTCTGCCAGCAAGCGAACCGGTGCGAAGGGAATGCATCATGCTGGTGCTACAAGGAAAAGTTTCCGAAGGAGCTCATCGATCTCGTGCCGAAGGATTTGAAGGGGAAGGCGTGCATTTGCCAGAAGTGCTTGCATGCTTTTAACAAATAAAAAAAGGCTCTACCATTCGGTAAAGCCTCCTGTCTGTCTCAACTTAGGATTCGATAACAGGAACGCCGATTCGCTCATTGCGAACGAGACGTTTCGTCCGTTCCGTGAACGCGTCGTAGGTTTCCTGCGGAATTTGGATGTCGCCCGGCCGGTGAATGGCCGCTGCGAGCGAGTAAATCATCGCAATATTCGTTCTCGGCTGATCGGAGCCGTTCGGCGTACCTCGGTGCCACATCCGATCGTCGCGGATCATGATGGAGCCTGCTGGCATGACCGCTTTGAACGAGTGCATATGCTCTGCTAAGACGGATTTGTCGTGCGCGTTCGAGCTGTACCATTTGTCCGGATGTAAATGCGTGCCGCCTGGCCATACTTCCATCGGACCGTTCTCAAGCGTGACATCGACGAGCGGATAGTTGACAATCAAGTTCGTAATCGGCAAATTCGCTTCGCACTGGTCGCCGAATCTTGCGCCCATATCGGCGTGAACCTTTTGCGGCTTCGTGCCTTTCGGCATCGAGGTGTTAGAAGCAAAATATGTAAGCAGGCAATCAGAGCCCAGAATCTGCTCGACAATTGGAAGCACGAACGGATTCGCGATAATCGATTCCTCGCAGAACGGTTTCTCGAACGGCAAATAGAGACCGATGTGGTTCGTTCCGTCATGGAAGCCTTCTTCAAGAGTGAAGTTATTCTTGGTCATAAAGTTCGCCAGCTTGTCGCTCATATGGCAGTTCAGCTGATCCACTTGCGTTCTCGGCAATACTTCTTCGAACAGCACATACCCATTAATGCGAATGAGCTGCACAGCCAGCTCGGTGGTTTCCGGCTTCAGCTTGCCGGATGCCAACTCTTCTGCACTTAATCTCACGAGATCCCATCCCATCCAATTTCAGTCATTAGTTTGCCAGACTTTTAAAATATCAAATAACGATAGATGTGAAAAGAGGTGCGAGAGAAAATTATGCCGGCAGATTATGTCAACTTACCTCCTCCTCACACAGCCTAAGACAAGTCTTCTCGCATCGATCCACGACCAGCACGCCTACACTAACCGCCCCCTCCACCTTCCACTCTCAACTCGGCTAGGCCCGTTAGCCGTGTAAGCTGGCGAGGCGAGACGGTTGTGAGAGAAGCCAAGGTGCCGAGCGAACGCAATAGTAACCAGCTGCAGTTTCTTAGCATTACCGCACAGCGCTGCACAAAAAAACCACATGCCGGTGAAAATCCCCCGGCATGTGGCCCAATTCCCTACTGCTTCACAGCAGCCGCGCCATACTTCGCTCTCGCTTGCACCGTCGCTTCGATCATGTTGCGCAGCGCGGCAATCGTTTCTTCCGCCTTGCGCGTCTTGAGGCCGCAGTCGGGGTTGATCCAGAACTGCTCCGGCGCAAGCACGCGCAGCGCCCGGTCGATCATGCCGCTCATCTCGTCCACCGTTGGCACGCGCGGACTGTGGATGTCGTACACGCCAAGGCCGATGCCTTTGTCGTACGTGCGTTCCTCGAAGCTCGAGATCAGTTCGCCGTGGCTGCGCGACGTCTCGATCGAGATAACGTCGGCGTCGAGCGCATGAATCGCCTCCATAATTTCGCCGAACTCGCTGTAGCACATATGCGTGTGAATCTGCGTCACGTCTTGCACCGTCGACGTTGCGAGACGGAATGCGCGCACAGCCCAGTTCAAGTACACCGGCCAGTTCTCGCGTTTCAAAGGCAGCCCCTCACGAATCGCCGGCTCATCGACTTGGATCATGCCGATGCCAGCCGCTTCGAGCGCTTCGACTTCCTTGCGAATCGCCAGCGCGATCTGGTACGCGACTTCCTCACGGGACAGGTCATCCCGCACGAACGACCAGTTCAGAATCGTAATCGGCCCCGTCAGCATCCCTTTCACAGGCTTCCCGGTCAACGACTGCGCATACACCGTCTCCTGCACCGTCATCTGCGCCGTGAACGCCACATCGCCGTAGATAATCGGCGGCTTCACGCAGCGCGAGCCATACGATTGCACCCATCCTCCTGCCGTGAAAGCGAACCCTGCCAGCTTCTCGCCGAAGAATTCCACCATGTCCGTACGCTCGAACTCGCCATGCACGAATACATCTAGCCCCAGCTTCGTCTGGATCTCGATCCACGACTGAATCTCAGCCTGAATGAACTGCTCGTACCGCTCGGCGCTCCATTCGCCTTTGCGCCACTTGAACCTCGCGCTGCGCACCTCCGGCGTCTGCGGGAAGCTGCCGATCGTCGTCGTCGGCAAGAGCGGCAGCTGCCAGCGCTGCTGCTGCTTCGCCAGCCGCTCCGCGAACGCGCTCGGCCTTGCGAACTGTTCCGGCCCCAAAGCTGAAACGCCCGCAGCCCCACTAGCCGCGCCGCCGCGAATGCGGCCAAGCTCTTCCCGATTCCACACCGAGGCGACGCACTCTTCGGTAATCGACTCGATGCCGTGCTTCGCCCCTCGCACGAGCAGCGCCAGCTCCTCGAGTTTCTCATTCGCGAACGCGAGCGCGCCGCGCAGCGCCGGGTCAAGCGCCGCTTCCCGCTCCGCGCTGACGGGCACATGCAGCAAGCTGTTCGACGGCTGAACGATCAGCCGCTCATCCGAGACAACCTGACGCAGACGTCCCAGCAGATCGAATCGCTCATGCAGATCCACCCGCCAAATGCCGCGCCCGTCAATAATCCCCGCACCCAGCACCTTGTCTGCAGGGAAGCCATGCGCCTCCAAAGCCTGCAAATTCCGACCGCCGCCATCGTGAACGAAGTCCAGCCCAATGCCGTCGACCGGCAGCTTCACAACCTCCGCATAATGATCGACCGCCTCAAAATACGTCTGCACCAAGATCCGAATCCCCGGCGCCAATCTTCCCAGCTCCGCGTAAATGCGTGCAATATGCACAAGGTCATCCGCCTCAAGCGTCGTCGATAGAATCGGTTCATCGATCTGCACCCAAGCCGCGCCTTCCTCGGCAAGCTCGCGAAGCACCTGCCCGTACAACGGGAGCAGCGCGTCGATCCAACCTGGCAGCTCCTCTGGCGTGTAGCCTTTGGACAGCTTCAAGAACGTATACAAACCAACGAGTACCGGCCGGCCCTTAATGCCGAGCTCCTGATTGCCTTCACGGTAGGCATCGACGAGGCGATTCCGCGTCAGCTTCGGCGTAAGTCCTTTGAGCTCAGGCACGATGTAGTGGTAGTTGGTGTTGAACCATTTGGTCATCTCGCATGCAGCAGCACCCTTGTTCCCGCGCGCCATCGCGAAGTAGAGCGGCAGATCCACATTAACTCCATCCCAGCCGAACCGCTGAGGAACGAGTCCGAACATAACCGCTGTATCAAGGATGTGATCGTAGTACGTGAAATCACCGACCGGTATCACATCAATGCCATAGGACTGCTGCACCTTCAAGTTGCCCAGTCGAATCTCGCGCAGTTCTGCGTGAAGCTCACTTTCGGTAATGCCGCCTGCCCAATATTTCTCCAATGCTTTCTTCCATTCCCGGTTCGCACCGATGCGGGGATATCCCAAACTTGCGCTTAACATGCCGCTCTCTCTCCTCTCAAACTCTCGTAACAAGTTGATAAGGAAAAGATACCACGCCGCACCAGCTATCAAGTAACGCCTAAAACCTATCCTCTGATATAGCCAAAAACTATAACCATGTCAGCACCGGTCCTGCCATATCGCGCCAGCACCCACTCACCTCGCATCAGCTACCGCAGCCTTCAATGCCTCCACGTACTCCAGCGCCAGCTTCGACAAAGCCGCATTGCGATGGCAAATCCAGCCGACCTGCAGCGTCTCTTCGCTCTCCAGCGGAACCGGAATAATCTCATTCCCGTTCAAGTCCGCGCTCAGCACGCCCGTCGAAATCGTGTACCCGTTCAAGCCGATCAACAGGTTGAACAACGTCGCGCGATCGTTGACACGAATGCTCTTCGGATGCTCGCGCGTGCTCAAGATTTCTTCCGCAAAATGGAACGAGTTATACTCCCCCTGCTCAAAGTGCAAATACGGGTAGTCCTTCAACTGCTCCAGCGACACCGACTTCTGCTTCGCCAGCGGGTTGTAGATGCTCACGAACACATGCGCCTTCGCAGTAAACAAGCTCGTAAATATCAGATTCGCATCCCGCAGCAATCGGCTCATAACCGCCCGGTTGAACTCATTTACGTACAAGATGCCAATCTCGCTGCGCTGTGTGCGGACATCCTCAATAATCTCATGCGTCTTCGTCTCTCGCAGCGCGAACTCGTACTCCGCTTGGCCGTATTCCTTTACAAGGTTTACGAACGCGTTCACTGCGAATGCATAGTGCTGTGTCGATACGGCAAAATGCTGCGGCGCCGGCTTCGCGTTCTTATACCGACTCTCCAGTAAATCCGCCTGCTCCACCACTTGGCGGGCGTAGCCGAGGAAGTCCGCGCCTGCTTTGGAGAGCGAGATGCCTTTGTTCGTCCGCTCGAATATCGTAATCTGGATCTCGGCCTCGAGCTCCTTGATCGCGTTCGATAGACTCGGCTGCGAGATAAACAGCCGCTTCGCCGCCTCATTAATCGAGCCGCGATTCGCGACTTCAATGATGTATCTCAGTTGCTGCAACGTCACAAGATCATCCTCCTGCCGCCGAATATTTTGCTACAAGTGTACACCTGATCGCGCGCGCTCAGCAACATGGCAAAGCCCCTGCACGTCACCATCATGTGCAAGGGCTCCAGTTATCCTATCCTGTTCTATTTATTTCGCCACTGCCGCCCGAATTTGCTCATTTACCCACTCGCGCTTCGCGAGCAGCCACTCTGCCTCACGCGGATATTGGCTGAACGTAATTGGTTGATCGAGCCCATCCTCCAAGCCAGCCAGTACATATTCTCTGCCATACAACTGCTCCATCAGCTGCAGCGCACGCAGATCTTGAAGCGCCTCATAGAACACCTCAAGCCGGATCGACTCCACAGGCGCATCCTCGCCCGGGTAGACCAAGAACGCATCGCCGGAGACAAAAGCATAATTCGCATCCGTGTTCCGATACGGATCAATGGGTCTGGTCGAATATTGCGCATACCAGAAATTATAGCCCCAGTGGAGAAAACCCTCGATTTGGAACTTGTAGAGCTGGATGCCGAGTATCCGGTTGCGCGCGGAAGGCATGGCGAAGAACCGGTTCGACACTTCTTTGTACTGGCCGCAGCAGTAGTACGTCCACAGCCCCTCGACCCCATTTTCAAGAAACGGCTCAATGTGATTGTTCGCCGGAATCGGCTTCTTCACGAGCCCCTTCTCATAGAACGCATAGTCCGAGAGCGCATCAATAACCGGGAACTCTTGCAAAATCTCGCTCACCATGCCGCTCGCGCTGCTATACGATTCCATATGATCAAGCGACGGTTCGTCGGAGACGTGGAAGTAGCAGCTTTGCTGCAGGTTGTTCTGCTTGATCCACGCCACGAGCTCAGACAGGAACTGTGCGATGAACGCGCGGTACGCCTCGCCTGACGCATCCGTATCCCAGCCGAAAATCTGCTTCTCTTGCCCATCTGCCGTGGTCGCGATAATCTTCGGCGCATGCTTCGCTCCCCACTGCGTGAACAGATGCGAGATTTCGAAGTACTCGACGCCTTGCCTTTTGCACAATTCCACCCAACGTCCAAGCTTATCGAACCCGAATTTGTACGTGCCGTCTCCGAGCACTTCGACCTCAACCAGCTGTACCGTCGGACGTTCGCCCCCTACCGCCGTATCGAGCGGAGGCGTAAATACAGGAGTCAGTATCATATTGATGCCATGCTTCGTCGCGGTCTGAATAAACTTCTCGATAAGCTCCCAATGCTTTTCGCTGAAAGCCGGAATTCCGTAATGTGTCGATATACAGTCGGTGTGGAACCATTCCGTATGCACCAGCGTCTGCTTCGGCAGCGACGCAGGCAGTACATCCAGCGCGAACGAAGCTGATCCCAACTGTTCTCCCCGTCCTGTCTCGAATGTCAGTTCAATGGAATGGCTGCCGATCACTTGCTCCTGCAGCTGCTTCAAATCCACAGTCACCCAGATTGCACGCCACTGATTCGGGAATGCTGTAAGGCCTTCATTGGCATCGATCTCGAAGAGAGGGTCCGGGAACAGCCCTGGCGTCGCGCGCAAAACATGCTCATCATGATCCCCGTAGACAGGCAGCTCCGAAGGAACGAGGCCTACTGATCGTATGGAGACTGCTTCATCACTCAGCTCGGATTTAACGCTGACATGAATGCCTTTCATCAGATGCTTCGAACGATATGCAACCTGGAAGGCAAACGTTTCATTCGCAAGTGCAGTCGCTCGCTCATGCGCCTGTGCGCCGAGCTCCTCATCGGAGAACACTTTGGCTAATGAGCTGATCATGCGGAGTTCAAATGCTGGATTAGAAGCTGTCATATTCGTTCAGGCTGCCCCTTTCATCAATCGAAATATAGTTTGGGGAAATGGCGTCCGCGAGCCAGATGTTATGATTGCCATGATAGAATGGAACACCTTCCGCGCTTGCTCGTGCTGCATCAATCTTGAGAAGAACCGGCTTCGCATCTCTGCGTTTGCCTACCGTTAACGCTGTTTCTTGGTCCTCAGAGCAATGGACGTATTGTCTGTTCATCGGCTTCAAGCCTTGCTTCACAATGTGTTCAAGCGTATGTCTCGCCGTCCCATGATACAGGGTTGCAGGGGGATTGCCGGCTGTCTTGTTGATTTTGTCAGGCACGGAATGGCCATAGAACGCGCGGATGCGTCCGTTTGAAATTTCAAACCGCTTCTTCTCCGCTGCCGCCAGCATACGCTCAAAATCCTGCCCCAGTAGCGACTCCCACTTGGAATCTGCCCGCAGTGCATGAAGCAGCTGATCGACGCTTACCCAGCCCTCATCGTCCATCTCCAGCTCATACTCCCACGGAGCATGCCGAAGCGCGTAAGAAACTTCCTTGCTTAATTTTGCATAATCCATATGAATCTAGAAACTCCTTTTGACGAAAATCCACGGATAGAAATCGCTTCCAAATTCATCATAGCACTCCAATCTCTGGTTGTGTATAACAAAAAAGACTGTCCGAAAGGACAGTCTCCCTGGCTCCAAGCTGCTCGCGAAACGATTAGCGCAGCGCTTCTCTAATGAATGCAACGTCTTCCTGCGTGAGCGGCTTGCCCGCTCCGGCTGCATTTGATTCCACTTGGCGTGCGTTCTTGAATCCCGGAATGACGCATGCGTTCGGGGATTGCGCCAGTGCGAACTGGAGCATGATGCGGATCAAATCTTGCGTATCTGCGCCGAAACGCGCTTTGATCGGCTGGAGTTTGCTGCGCAGCTGCAGCAGGCCTTCTCTCGTGAAGCCGCTGTTCTCCGCGCGAATGTCGCCTTCGCCGAATTGCGGCGGATTCTCCGGGTCGAACTTATCGAGCAGCAGCCCTTGCGCGAGCGGCCCGAACAGCACCATGCCGACGTTGTTCTCGTCCGCCCACTGGAAGAGATTCGTCTCTGGCTTGTCGAATTCATTGCCGAACGCGTTGTAATGGAATTGCAGCACGTCCGGACGCGTAACCGGAGCGACGCGCATGAGATCCTTGTAGCTGTAGCCGGATTGGCCAATGACGCGTACCTTGCCCTCCTGCTGCAGCTGGCGCATCATGTCCGCCGCTTCTTCTAAATAAAGGTCATCCGGACCGAAGTTTGTATTATGGAAGTAGTGCAGATCCAAGTAATCCGTGCCCAGATTCATCAGCGACTGCTCCAGCTGGTGACGGATATGGATCGGCTGCATCGCATTCGGCGATGTGCCCCGGAACCAGCCGACCTTGGAGGCGATCACGACTTGATCGCGCGGAACTTCCTTCAGAAACCTGCCGATTACCCGCTCCGAGTGGCCGTCGCCATATACGTCTGCCGTATCCAGATGGTTAATCCCCAGTTCAAAAGCACGCCGCAGACCGGCGATCGATTCCTCGTCATTATTGCCGGACCAGCCGACCGGATTGCCATCCCGCCAGGACGGACCGCCGATTGCCCAACAGCCCAAGCTTATTTCGCTAACCTTCAATCCAGAACGGCCAAGTACGCGATACTCCATCCCTATCACCCTTTCGAATCTATCTAGATCGAATCATACGTGAAAGCGCTAGCTTTGAGAAGTACGCACTTTGACTGTAGCTGGTAAACTTGAGGTTAGTGAGGCGATTGCTCAGATGGCGATTCCACGATTCCGACAAATCGTTATTGCCAGCAGGCCTGCCTTTCGAGATAATAGCTTCTAGTAATATTTGTAATTTAATAGAGAGGGGTACACATCATGAAGTGGTTCATCTGCATTTGTCTCTTGCTAATGCTCGCAGCCCCGGCTTCCGCAGCCGCAGCTGATAAACAGCAGCAAGGACTCACGCTCACGATCGACGGAACAGCCATTAGCGCAAGTCCCATTATCCAAAATAACAACGTCTATCTTCCGCTTCGGGCCGCAATGGAGCACTTTGGAGCAACGGTGAGCTTCTCCGGCCAGCACATCGTTATTCACCGTTCCGGCATCGAGCTTAGCATGGAGCTGGGCCAATCGGTTGTTACCATAAACGGAGAGCGTGTGACGGTTACTACTCCTCCGATACTCGTTAAAGGGATCACTTTCGTACCGATTCGATTCATCGCCAATGCTTTTGGCTACGATGTGCTGTATCAGCCCTCAGCCCATCAAGTGCTGCTTCGTACACCAGGTGAACAAGCTGTCTTATACGGGTATGCGGTAGATTTGGACGGTGCCGCGGTTAAGGACGGGTATGTGAAACTGGTGAATACCGACTCCGGCGAGACGTTGGAAGCAACGCTGCGGAACGCCTTTTACCGCATTAGCGTAGCATTAGGCAGCTATAAATTCGTCAGCTACCTCCCTAGTGCGGGAGACCTGGAACAGAAGGTCGCCCAAGTAGAGCCATTGCAGGTGAAAGCAGGGCAGACCGTATTTACGAAGCTATCTCCTTCGCAGAGCGGATTGAAGGTTACACTCCATGATCCTAATGGAGTGCCGATCGCGAGGGCCAGTGCTACTTTCTACACTTCGCACGGCTCGGTGTCCGTAACTATTCGAGGCGGGATCGGCTATCTTGATTTCTACGAGCAAGGCTCGTATATCTTCAACTACCTGACCATAGAGTCAGGTGTTTACGATAACTATGATATTTATCATCCGTTCACGATTAGCGAGGACGGGACGGTCTCTTCGCTCGATCTTATCGCGCATCGGCCTAACGTGACAGGTCAAGTCGCAAGCGAGTCCAAAGAAATCTACGGCAATTTCAGCGGGTGTTCGATTGGCGAGAATGGCGAGCAGGAGAGCTGCTTTGTAGAGGGCGCCCCAGGCGGAGCTTATTCGTTCTACTTGCCGGATGGACAGTACCAGTGGTCTTCCTATTATGACTCCACCACTCGGCAGCAATTTATCATTGACCGGAATTTCACGATCAGCAGCGACCAATTGCAGACTGATTTGACTTGGACGAAGCCTGTAGTCAATATTCATGGCACGGCGAGCAGCAATGAAGGCGGTCCTCTCACCGGCGGTTACATTAATTTCTACGGAAACAACCAAGAGTACTCGGCTTGGGTCTTAGATGGAAAGTTTGATTGCTACTTGCCCGATGGGACTTACAGTGTGCGTTATGATCAATTTTTCGATACCGGCTTCAGTGTGAAATATTCACAATCCGTTACAGTGATGGACGGGAAGCTGAGCATTGCGCCCGACTTCCAGTTCTATCTCTCGTAGTCGATGCAAAAGAGCCAATCTACCGATGGTAGGTTGGCTCCTTCTTTGCTACAATTTCTATTTCCACCAAGGCTGCGTCTCCGTCTGCACAGGCGCGCCGGTGCGAAGCGACTCGTTCATCATCAGACTGATGTAATGGTCCTGCGACGCTTCCGCCAAGCTGTAGAAGCTCGGTCCGCCAGCCGCATATTCGTCCATCTTCGCGAGGCAGGTTGCAATGGCAATCTCATCGTCACTGAGCCTTCCCGGCACGAACGGATTGCGGTATACCCACTCCTCGCCCGCCAAAATCCCTTTATGGTAATAGCCCTCCAGATTGCCGTCTTCTCCGGCATTCAACCGGCGCAGCTCCAGCTCAACCGGCGTTAGATAGTCTTTCAAATACCGAACTTCCCGGTTGTTGATCTCGCCGAGTTCGCCCCGCACCAATACGCGTGGGGAACGAATCCACGAGAAATACTGATCGCCTGTAAAATCATACATCGCCAGCTTCCCTTCAAAATCGAGCGAAGCGATCATTTGCTCCGATTGTGTCTGCTCATCGCGATCCGGATCGCCATTTCTGCCCGGCCCTTTCACGATTGGCGATGCGAATCGGTACGCCTGAATCCGCACGTTCTCGGACGTGACGCTGAGCAGCTTGCGCAGCAGGCTGATGCCGTGATAGCCGTGCGCGACCGAGACTTGCGCCTGCATCACTGTGCCAAGCTTGCCCGACCCGGCAATGGCGATACGCGCCGCATGGATCGGCTGGAACGCGTATTGCTCCGCCACCTGAATGCGGGCGCTGCCAAGCTTCTCGTTCAGCTGGATCAGCGCGTCCAAGTCCGGTGCCGGAGGCGTCTCCGATAGCACCGGCATTTCATAGCTGACCAGCTCCTCCATCACGCCCGGGTTCGCAGCCCACGGTACGCTCGTCACGACAAAAGCCGGCTTGCCTTCCTCGACCAGCGAGGCGACGCTTCGATAAACCGGCACCTGCCACTCCTCGGTCAGCTTCCTCGCCTTCTCCTCATTCCGCACGACAACGCCGCTTACTTCGAAGCGCTCCGGCAATGCTTTTGCAATACGCAGATAGAAATCCGTCCGCCAGCCGCTCCCTACAATACCAAACCGAATTCGACTCATCGCTTTCCCCTCCTTATACGAGCTTCCTGCCGTCACGTCCGCCGCCGCTGCCGCTGTACGCCACGCCTGGATTCCAATCTGGAAGGTTTCAGCTCCTTTATCTATGAGAAGCCGAAACCTTGCAATTACAATTTAAATATCTTCACAGAGCTGTGCAGCTGATTCGCCAGATGAGCCAGCGATTGCGAGGTGGCCGCCGTCTGTTCCGCGGATGCCGCAGATCACCCCGTCCGATACCAGCCGAATGCTCTTATCGGTATTGGTTTGCATGATGCGAACGATTTGGGATATTTCTTTGGAAGCTTGACTGCTGCGTTCCGCGAGCTTGCGTACTTCTTCGGCAACTACGGCGAAGCCGCGGCCTTGTTCCCCTGCTCTTGCCGCTTCGATCGCAGCATTCAATGCAAGCAAATTCGTCTGCTCGGACAATCCTTCAATGACATCAATAATCTCGCCTATTCGCTGCGAGTCCGACTCCAGCAAGCTCATCTGATAACTAATTTGATCCATGCCCAGAATAGAATCGCTGACGATCTCCCCGCCATGCGTTCGCGAGTTCCACGGACTCCTTGACCAGCGCCGAAGCTTCGCCGGCTTTATTGGCTACCGACTGGATCGAAACGGTAAGCGATTGGAACAGATCGGCCATTCTTTGCGAAGACTCCGCTTGATAGCTGTTTCCTTGCGCAATCTCGTCCGTCGCAAGCGATATTTGCTCGACCGACCCGGCGACATTCTCCGTTGTATGTATGACGTCCCCAATAAGGGAGCGCAAATTATCGATCATTCCGTTGAGGGATTCCGACAGCTGACTGACTTCATCCTGATTACGCGTAGCCAGCTTCTGGACGGTGAAGTCTCCCGCTGCCGCCCTGCGCATGGAAGCTGAGATAAGAAGCAGCGGCTTGAGCACATACGAACCGATCAAATAAGCAATCAGAATTATAAATAAACAAGATACCAGAATAATGACGATTGAATTGCGAATGGCTGCATTTTGCTGCTGCAGCACTTCTTTGGCCGGAGCAGCGATAATCAGGTGCCAGCCGATGTCTCCTACACTCGTATAAGCAGCTTGAGTCGAAGTCCCGTCCGCAAGTGCGTATTCGGCATTGCCTGTCGCACCTTGGTTGATCTGGTTCTTCAGCATATTCGCGGAACGGATATAAGAATCCATATTTTTCCCGATTAGCTTCTTGTCTCGGTGAATGAGAATGGTACCGTCCCGGCCAACCAAGAAGCCGTAGCCGCTCTCCCCGTAATGGATATTCTCAATAAGGCCAATGATTTGGGAGGGATCGAGAACAGCTTGAATTTCACCTGCAATATCCCCATCTGTCTTCAAAATCGGTATATCGATAATGATAATCGGCTTTCCGGTATTCTCCTGCGTGATGATATCGGAAACGGCGGTCTTCTTGGACGCCTTCACTTGTTTAATGTTGTTGAAAGCGGAGCCGTCCATCGTAACTCCGTCTGTTTGCTGGATGAAACCATCCGGGTTTACGAAAGAAAAGAGTTCAATATCGTCGAAGCTTGATTTCAACTCCTTCAATACCGGCAGAATCTGCCCGGCTTGGCTTTGCTGGAATTCAGGATGCGCTTGAATCGTATTGTCAACCAGACTGATCTTCTGATTTATAAATTGCTGAATGGCGTTGCTGTGCGCTTGAACGAGCTGCAATTGATTATGATCCCGTTCCGTCCGAAGGGTCTGCATGGATCGCTCGGTTAAGGGTTATCAATTATAGATTATCTCTATAATTATATGAAATGAGGTCTATCAACGTATAATACATAAAGAGTTATATAACATATACTAAAATCTATCAATTCAACAAAAAAAACAGGCCGAAGTTCGCTTCGCCTGCTTCACTATTTCTTGAATCGCTTTCGCTACGCACTATCCTCAATCGGGAACGAAATCTCGAACAAACTCCCCTTATTCACTTCGCTCTCCACATGGATCGTCCCGTTCATCGCCCGAATGATGCTGAATGCGACCATCGTGCCGAGACCTGTTCCCTTCTCCTTCGTGGAGTAATAAGGCGTGCCGAGCCGGCCAATCTGATCCTCGGTCATGCCGCAGCCCGTATCCTGTATGCGGATGACGACGGCTCCCTTTCTCATAACCACGGTGAGATCGACTTTCCCATTGGACGAGGCTTCGATACAGTTCTTGACGAGATTGATGAGACTTTGGCGGAACTGCTGGCTGTCGCCGAGAATCGGCTGATTGGAGTCAACATCAATCGTAAGCGCCACTTGCTGCATGTTGGCATATGGCGTCAATACACTCACTACCTGCTGCAGCTCCGTGGACAGATCGAGCGGCGTCATTTTGGCAATTTGCGGCTTGGCAAAGGTGAGATAATCGCTAATGATATTAATCGCCGTAGTCAGCTCATGCAGCGCAACATCGGTCAAGTTCGCACGCTTATCCGCCGGAAGCTCCTTCTCCTTGAACAATTGCAATAAACCTTTCACTGTCGTGAGCGGGTTACGAATTTCGTGCGATACACTAGCTGCAATCTGGCTAATGACCCTCATCTTCTCGATCTCTTGCAGCTCCATCCGAATTCGAATGTGATTGCAAAACAGCTCGACGAGATAGACGGTTACCCAGATGGCGGAGAATTCAATAACTTTGAATATCGTAAGACGCAGCGTATCTCTCAGTTCGATATAGTGCAGACTAACCCACGTCACTTGCAGCGAGACTGGAAATAATACAGCAGATCCGATAAGTGCGACAAATAGTTTTTTGCGGTTATTCAATCGGACTTTCTTCATAATGAGGATCAGACTGAGGTAAGTAATAGCAGCCGATAAAACCGAAAAATATGTACCATCATTGATGCCGATCATGCAGCGGTAGGCAGCCAGAATAGCAAGAAGCGCGCCTCCAACCCAAGGACCGCCGTACAATACACCGAGCACTAGCGGAATAAGTCTGAAATCCAGCCGGTATCGTGATTCATAATCATAAGGAAAGGTCATGCACAGGACCAAGGTTATCCCTAAGAATAGAAGTAGTACGAGCTTCTGCATCTTGCCAGCTTTCTCGCCATACTTCGTCCAGAATACGAAATAAAGAATGGATGGAATGCAAATAAACATAAAGTTGCCCATGATGCTCTGCAAAATTTGCGCCAATTGAGTTCTCCACCCTCGCGGAAATGATTACCCAACTATTCGCCCCATCCAGCCATTTCTCCTCTTGTTAACACTTTCCATTTTTGACCTTACCAAGGATGTAAGGACGAGTGCTCTTCACCCGCCGCATATTGACGGTGAATTCGGCAATCGGACCAGCCTCTTGTCATCCGGCATTCCATGACTTTCGTTCGAGCGCGGCTAGCTAAGAAGGCTGCCCGCTCCACTTGATAGAGATCATAGATCGGCTCAGACTCGTTAATCGACTGATAGACTTGAGGCTTCCTCTCATTAGCTAGCTGAACATACGAGAGCTTCTCTACCGCCTTCTTCGAGCGGATATTTTGCTTGCGGACCTTCAAGTAGACCGTCTCGATTCCGTTTTCAAGAAAGAGCTCGCTGAAGAAATCCTCTTTCGCCCGCCCATTATACCCTTGGCCGAAATAAGGTGCACCAATCCAGGTTGCCAGAAAGCCTGTTCGGTCCGTAATGTTATAGAGCTGAATCGTGCCGATGGGCGCAGCCTGCTCGTTCACGATCGTTCTAGAAATACATGTCCCTTGCGATTCTTCTTCCACGATGAGCTGTTTGGTAGTGAAAAGATACTGTTCGTAGGATTGGCTTTTGTGACGGACGAATGGAAAAACCGCTGGATCCACCATCAAATCATACAGTGAACGGCAGTCGTGCAAATCATGCTTCTTTAAGATGTGAACTACCACCCTACTCATCGTTTTCGCTTATTTCAGACCAACCACCCCATTATATAAAAGCTGATTTCGGATTATATGAACGCAATATATGCTTTGTGTAAACGGTCATAGCAAAAAAAGCCCACGTAGTGCGTGGACTTCAATCTCGTGCATTATTGAGCGCTGAGCGTTAATCGTTGATCGTTAATGTCCCTGACTCTCTACGATTTGCAGCAGGGACTGAATTTCTCCGGCAAGCTTCGCCGGTGCAAGCTTGTCCGCTGTCGCGTCTGCCCGGATTTGCTCGATCGTCTGGACCGCCTTCGCGCTTTCCACAGTGTAGACTTTGACCTTCCCGCCCATAAACTCTTGAATCTTGTCCGCAGCCAGCGTCAGGTTATCATGGCTTGACGTATCCGTTCCCGACATTCCGCCGAGGCCATGGCCAGGAGTGGAGCCTTTGCCTGAGATCCCTTCATTCGGGCTAAGCAGCTTCCGCTGCACATCGTCGTACTGCGAAGCATTCGGGGTCCGCTTGTCCGTCGCAAGCACAACCGTATCATCGAAAACAAACACGCGCACGTCGGAGATGCCGACGCCGCTCAGCCGCGATTCCAGATGCGCAGAGAATCCCGTGGAATGCAGTCCTGAGCTGCCGATCATGCTGTACACCGTCGTGCCCATTCCGTTCGTCGTGCTGCCTTGACGGTTCGTCGTCATCGTTTTTACGCCGTGAGCAGACGGGATCACATAAGGATCTCTTGCCGCCGCCTCGTGGAGTTTATGCGCCGCATTTGCACTCTGCTGTTTCACTTCCGTTTTTGCAGTCGCACAGCCGCCTAGAAGAAGCAGCGCGCCTGCTGCTGACACGATCATTAATTTCGATTTCACTGAAAAAACCTCCCTGCGTAAGGCTCGTTGTTGTCGTTAGCATATCCTTGCCCTCGAAATGAATATTCATGCTCGCTTGGAAAATAATAACCGTACGTTCAGGAAAACCATTTTCAGGAGGGACAACTGTTGACTCAAACCGATCAAGATCACCTGTCCGAACAGTCACAAGACCCTATGTCCACTGAGCAATCCGTTTCCGAGGAGTCGATCGACAGCAATTCGCGCCGTAAATTTCTGAAGACGACCGGCTATACGCTAGGCACCTTGGTTGTCGGCGGCGCTCTAGCCTCGCTCATCGGCTGCGGCAATAAAACGAATAACAACGAAAGCAGCAACAACACGAACACTGGAAAGCCGGCGACGAACGCAGGCGGTACCACGGAGGAAGCACGCAACTATAACCGTGCTTTGATGTTCTTCACGCAAGAGCAGTTCCGAATCGTCGAAAGCGCGGCAGAGCGCATCTTTCCGGAGGATGAGAACGGCCCTGGCGCCAAAACGCTTGGCGTTGCGTTCTTCATCGATCATCAGCTGGCCGGCGATTACGGCTTCAATGCGCGCGATTATATGAGCCCGCCTTTCTATTCCGGGGAGAAGGAGCAGGGCTACCAAGGCCGGCTGAAGCGGCGCGAAATCTACGAGATCGGCCTTCGCGAGATGGACAACTACAGCAACAGCAAGTACCAGAAGAGCTTCCCTTCCCTTGCGCCGGAAGAAATGGATGCTGTGCTTAAGGACTTCGAGTCCGACACGGCGAAGCTGACCACAATTTCAGCAAGCGGCTTCTTCAAAACGCTTCGCTCCAATACGCTCGAAGGCGCATACAGCGATCCGCTATACGGCGGCAATATCAATATGGGCGGCTGGCGGATGCGCAGCTACCCGGGCAACCAGATGGGCTATGCTGCATCGATCGATAAAGGATTTACGAAGCTTGAGCCAAGCAGCCTGCAGGATCACTTGGCCGCACATTAGCTTAGCAAAGGAAAGGAGTCAGCTATGGCAAAAACATTACCGAAAACAGATGTCGTGATCGCCGGCGTCGGCTGGTCAGGCGGCATTATCGCAGCCGAGCTCACGAAGGCCGGGCTTAACGTCGTTGGCCTTGAGCGCGGGAAGGAACGGAAAACCGAGGATTATTTCATGGTTCATGATGAACTGCGCTATGCGCTCCGTTATGAGCTGTTCCAAGACTTATCGAAGGAAACGATCACGTTCCGCAGCAATGAGAAGGTCCGCGCCCTGCCGATGCGCTCTTACGGCTCATTCTTGATTGGCACTGGGCTTGGCGGCTCTGGCGTCCACTGGAACGGGCATACGTACCGCTTCTTGCCGTATGATTTTCAAATTCGCAGCAAAACGATTGAACGATATGGCAAAAACAAGCTTCCAGCCGGCATGTCCATTCAGGACTGGGGCATTACGTATGATGAGATGGAGCCGTATTACGACAAGTTCGAGAAGACGGCTGGCATCTCCGGATCTCCGAACCCGCTCGGCGGCAAAAGAACCAATCCGTATCCGACGCCTCCGATGAAGCAATCTCCTTCGCTGCAGAAGTTCACGGATGTGACGACGAAGCTCAAGCTCCATCCTTATCCTCTGCCATCCGCCAACTTGTCGGAAAATTATACGAATCCGGATGGCATCGCCCGCGTCGCCTGTCAATATTGCGGCTACTGCGAGCGCTTCGGCTGCGAGTATGGCGCGAAGGCCGATCCCGTCGTCACGGTCATCCCTGTCGCGAACAAAACCGGCAAGTTCGAGATTCGCAGCCATTCCGATGTGAGACGGGTCATACATAAGAACGGCAAAGCGACCGGCGTCATGTATATCGACGTAACGACAGGCGAAGAAATTATTCAGCCTGCCGATATTGTCGTCGTTGCGAGCTATGTGTTCAACAATACGCGGCTGCTCCTTCTCTCCGGGCTCGGCAAGGCGTACGACCCTTCCACCGGCAGAGGCGCCATTGGTAAAAACTATGCGTATCAAGTTGTCAAAGGCGGCGCGGCGGGCTTCTTCGAGAAGGAGCAGTTTAATACCTACGCTGGTGCTGGCGCGCTTGGCGTTTCGCTCGATGACTATAATGGCGACAACTTTGACCATAGCGGCCTGAACTTTATCCACGGCGGCGTTATTACGCTGGCTCAAGCGGGAGCAAGGCCGATTCAGAACAACCCCGTTCCTTCGGGCACTGCGACGTGGGGCAAGGAGTTTAAGGCGAATTCCATCAAATATGCGAACCAGACGCTCAGCATCGGCACGCAAGGCTCTTCGATGTCTTACCAGCATCATTACTTGGACCTTGATCCGACCTACAAGGATGCGTTCGGCGACCCGCTGATCCGGATTACGTTCGACTTCGAGGAACAGGACCGGGAGCTGGCGAAATTTCTAGCGCTCAAATGCTCGGATATTATGAAGGAAATGGGCGCAGACAAAATCGACTACCTGAAGGAGCTAGGCCCGTACGAGATCATGACGTACCAGTCGACTCACAATACAGGCGGTGTCATTATGGGGGCCGATGCCGGAAGCTCGGCGGTCAACAACTACTGCCAAATGTGGGACGCGGAGAATGTATTCGTCGTCGGCGCAAGCTCCTTCCCTCAGAACGCCGGCTACAACCCGACCAACACCGTCGGCGCGCTCGCTTACCGGACGGCTGAAGGGATATTGAACTACCGGAAGAAAGGCGGCTTGCTTGTTTGAGTGAGTTTTCACTTGGGCGAAAAAGGGCTCTATCCTTTATTGGATAGGGCCCTTAATTGCTTCTACAGTATAAGCCTAATCTCACCTAGCACTATCACCAGAAACACCTACTTACACCAAATCTACTCTTGTTCCAGTTGCTCCCCCAACCTAGTTACATTTCCCTTCAACTTCCCGCTTACCTTCACCCTTTCCCTACTCTCCTCCCCCACTTTCCTGCAAACCCTCAACTTACCCGCTCGGAAACCCTTTCCTAAACCGCAATCTGTGATCCTACTTCACCCGTTCCCAAGATAGCTCCCGCTCCACCAACTACTTTTCAATTTCCAGTACTTATGATATCTTTGAATCAAATTCATACGGTTGTGAAGCACACACCGCTCTTTTCGGACACGACGTGTTCCGGATGGGGCGGTTTTTATTTAGTTAGCGAGGGGAGTAGTGTGAATGAACTTTCAGATGGCATATCAGCAATGGTTCGGAGAGCAACTTAGCAGCGCTCAAGGGGATAGGCGACATCGGCTCACGGAGGGGCATGGTCATGCAGAGAAAATGTTTTTACAGCAGGTGTGGTATCCCGCTTTTCGAAGCTTCGACCAGCTTCAAGCAGAGTATGAGGCAGCAGACTTCAAGGACGGTTCGCGCTTCCTGGACTTCGCATGACGGTTGGCAAATCCTCCGCTTCGCCTACGACGACGTCAGCGATCGGCCGCGGATGTGCGAACAAATGCTGCAGCAATTCATGGGCTGCTGGCTCGGCGGCAGCCGGTCGTCGAACGGCAGCATCGACGATATCATCGAAGCCGAGATTCTCCGCCATGCATTACGACTAGACCGCCCGCTTCGCCCTCGTGATGTGATGGAGCTGCTGCAGCTCTCAAAAAAAGTTACTTATCAGGTACTTCATCGGATGACCATTAAGAAAAAGTTGCTCCCTGCTGGGGAAGGCGTTCATAAAATCCGCGGGTACAACGTTAACCGGTGAACTACTTATCGAGATTAGCTCTCGCCTCACTGAAACTTGATGGTTGCTTAGATCCCGGCGCTGAGAGATCCTTTTCGGCTCTCTCGGCATGCTTTTGGCGTGTATTCGACGCCGAGAGAGCCTTTCGGGAACTCTTGGCTCCCGAATCAGCATTGTTACTTTAATTCAGGCGCTGAGAGATCCTTTTCGGCTCTCTCAGCATGCTTTCGGCGCGTTTTCGACGCCGAGAGAGCCTTTCGGGAACTCTCGGCTCCCGAAACAGCATTGCTACTTTAATTCAGGCGCTGAGAGATCCTTTTCGGCTCTCTCGGCATGCTTTTGGCGTGTATTCGACGCCGAGAGAGCCTTTCGGGAACTCTCGGCTCCCGAAACAGCATTGTTACTTTAATTCAGGCGCTGAGAGATCCTTTTCGGCTCTCTCGGCATGCTTTCGGCGCGTTTTCGACGCCGAGAGAGCCTTTCGGGAACTCTCGGCTCCCGAAACAGCATTGTTACTTTAATTCAGGCGCTGAGAGATCCTTTTCGGCTCTCTCGGCATGCTTTTGGCGTGTATTCGACGCCGAGAGAGCCTTTCGGGAACTCT
Source organism: Paenibacillus taihuensis (assembly GCF_003386535.1). Taxonomy (GTDB): domain Bacteria; phylum Bacillota; class Bacilli; order Paenibacillales; family Paenibacillaceae; genus Paenibacillus_Z; species Paenibacillus_Z taihuensis. Next base: position 45,235 of record NZ_QTTN01000003.1, on the reverse strand, counting down.
CGGCTCCCGAAACAGCATTGTTACTTTAATTTATCTCCTCCGAGATAGGCTTTCCCCGCTTTCAGACACCATTCGGGGTTGTATTGTGCACAGAAAAAAAAGCAGCAACCCTAAGGCTGCTGCTCCACCTATCCACTCAACCTCACACCTTGTCTACTCAACCACCGCCGCCTATCCTACAGCAGCTTCTGACCATCCTTACTCTCCAGCTCAATCGGAGCCGGATTCGGTGCCGGAGCCGGCGCTTGCATCGTCTGCGTATCTTCCTCCACAATTCCGCGGGTCGAGCTGCGGAATTCGCGCAGTGTGTCGCCGAAGGCGCGGCCCAGCATCGGCAGCTTGGCCGGTCCGAACACAATGAGCGCGATGAGCAAAATAATGATTAACCCTGAAACACCGATGTTGTTGAACATATGCATTCTCCTTTTGCAATCGTGATTTTATGCGGGACCTGGGTCTGGGCTTCGGTATGGATATCCCGACGCGGCTTGCCGCCGTGCGAAACGGTTCGACAGAAACGCGCTAATCTCGAACAGCAAGAGCAGCGGCACTGTCACGGACAGATGCGAGACAAAATCCGGCGGCGAAATGCAGGCGCCGACTACAGCCAAGCCGACGTATGCGTATTTGCGCGATGTCTTCAGCCGCTCCGGTGTCAGCAAGCCAAGCCTTGTCAGGAACAGCATGACCAGCGGCATCTCGAACGCGACGCCCAGCGGGAAGACGACGCTGAACAGAAAGACAAAGTACTTGTCAATGCCGTATGTTTCCGTCGCCCCGATCGTGTGATTCATCTGCATCATGAAGCGGAGCATCATCGGGAACACGAGGAAGTAGCTGAACGATACGCCTCCGAGGAACAAGAAGAACGAGAACGGCACGTAAGCAAGCGTTCCTTTTGCCTCCTTGGATGTGAGGCCTGGTCTTACGAACGCCCAGGTCTGATAGAGAAGCACCGGCAGCGAGAACAGAATCGCCAGCAAGAAAGCGCACCGTAAGTAGATGAACAAGCCGTCCGTGAACGAGAACACGTTCCACTCTACCGATGCAGCTGCCGAGCTCGATTTAATGTACTTCAAAATGCGGGGCGACAAATAAAGGCCGCCGCACATGGACACTAGGAAGCAGGCAGATACAATAAGCAATCTTCGCCTCAGCTCCGTCAAGTGCCTCACGACATCTTCGTTGATGTCCAGCTGCGCTCACCTCGATTCCGGCTGCACGCCTGTTATATTTTTCAAGTCACATGGTTAGATTGTCCATCTCGTGTGAGGTTATTCGTTCGATTGGCTCGGACTATGCCCGCATATGGCGTGAGGATTGGGGGAAACGTATGAAAATAAGACCAAGAATGAGGTGGATATACGAAGATGAAAGTGAAATCCAAATGGTTGATGGTATCTGCTGCGGGACTTACGCTGGCACTATCGATAAGCGCTTGCGGCGGTAATAACAACAATTCGAGCAATACTGGTACTACGAACGGCGGGAATACATCCACGAATACGCCGAGTACGAACACAGGAACCAATAATAATCCAGCGGCGGGTACAGTCGATGCGTCTGCTGCAGAAACCGTGTACAAAGCGAATTGCGTCAGCTGCCATGCGACTGACTTATCCGGCGGCGTTGGACCGAATTTGCAGAAAATCGGCGGCACGAAATCACTAGATGAAATTTCAACACAAATCCAAAACGGCGGCGGAGGCATGCCAGCATTCAAAGGCCAGCTCACCGATGCCGAAATCTCCAATCTTTCTGGCTGGCTGAAGTCGAAGACTTAATTTTATTGGCACCACTGTTACATCAAAGAAATGCCCCGCAAAGTCGACGAAACGTTGACCTTACGGGGCTTTTTCACGTTAATCCGACGTCATCCGCGCCCGATACTCCCGAGGCGAAGCTTCCGTATACTGCTTAAACTGCTTATTGAATGCGCTGAGCGAGCCGAAGCCGCTGCTTTCCGCGATATCGATTATCGGACTCGAAGTCGTTCTGAGCAAATCCATCGCATGCTGCACCCGCAGCCGATTCAGGAATTCATTCGGCGAAAGCCCTGTCAGCGCTCGAAATTCATGAAAAAACTTCGTCTTCCCCGAATGGCTCCGATCCAGCAGCACCGTCCCGTCAACAGGCTCCGTATAATGCTGCAGCAAATAGCCGATGGCATCCATAATATCTAAACGAATTGCCGGTCGTTGTTGATCAACGCCGCTCGGTGCGTAGCTTGCCGCAAAGTCAGATACCTGCAGCAAAATATCAATTAAATGCATGTACTGCCGCGTCATCCAGTTGCTCGCCTGCTGTTCCTGTGCCAGAGCCGCTTCCTCGGCAGCTTTGCAGATGGCCCCCGCATATGGAGAATCCCCCGGAATATAAGGCGGAACCTCTTCATTCGTGTAAAAGGGAAGCAGCAGCCGGTTCCAATCCGGCATCCCCTTAAGCGCAGAAGGCATGAACAAGACAAGGATGCTCTCATACGGCGGCTCATTCGGCTCGGCGAAGCTCCAGTGCGGCTCGAACGGCCTGCATAAGAATACGTCTCCCGGCTTGCCTTTATACGTGCGGTCACCGAAACGATACTCGAGATGATGCTTAAGCAGCACGCCGATCTCCAGGCAGTCATGCACATGAAGGACATGCTCCTCCGCAGACCCCCAGACTCGGCAAAATGCATACGATCTCGTTAATTTCAGCTCATCGACAATCATCTTCTCACCACCTGAACACGTTCATTATACCAAGTTCGAAATAAGCGGACAAAATGACAAGTATTCCCCCTGTTCCGGCGAGAATCAAGAGGTTCGCTGTGCTAGGATGTGGGTGAATATAAGGAGGCGTTTATCCCGATGAGAATCTATTTAATTGGCGCCGGCGTCATTTCCCGGACACATGCTGAAACAGCTGCGAAACTCGGCGAAGAGATCGAGCTTCGCGTGGCTGATCCTAATCCAGCCGCAATGGCTGAATTTCTGGAGCAATTCCCTGGCGTTCCGTCTTATACAAATGCAAGCGACATGTTGAACGCAGAGCCTCCGCAAGACGATGATATTGTCATTGTGGGGACGCCGCCTTTTGCACATTTGGAACCAACTCTGCTCGGTTTGCAATCCGGCCGTCACGTGCTTTGCGAGAAGCCGCTTGCGATGAATAACGAAGAAGCGGAGCTTATGCTCGAGGCTGCCCGTAAAGCCGGCAAGCTCCTCGGCTGCTGCAGCGTACGCTTCAAAGGCATGCACCACAACGAAACCGTAAAACAAATCATTCGTTCCGGCCAGCTTGGCGACATCTATCATGTGACGTGGGTCAACAAGTGGGCGCGCAGCCGGTCCGGCATCGAATATCAAGCGAACAGCCGATGGTTCCTGGACAGCGCAAGAAGCGGCGGCGGCGTCATGATGGACTGGGGTCCTTACGATATCGCGATGATGCATGACATGCTGCAGCCCGAAACGGTTGAGGTAGCAGGCGCTTGGCTCGGCAAGCCAGAGACGGCGGTCGATCCGGCGGACACGAAGTTTGACGTGGAAACTCATGTCGGTGCAATGATGACCTTCCGTGGCGGAATTAGTGGCCCGAGACCGGTTTCCGTTCATTACGAGCGGGCATCGTGTACGCACGGAGACGAATACGTCAAAGTCGAAATCGAAGGCACGCGCGGCTCGGTCAAGTGGACACCTTTTGACTCGAGGCAGCCAGTTTATATTCGTTTTGACCGTGATGGACAAGTGGTCGAGGAAGAAGTGCCGCTCCCTCCTCGCAGTCCGTACACGATCATGGACCATCCGCTCGTCCATTTCCATCGGAAGGTTCGCGGTCTCTCGTCGCTTGCGAATGTCGGCGACCGCGCAGTTGACCATTTCCGCCATCTGCAATCCGTCTACGGGAGTGCGAGCACAGGTCAGAGCCAGCTCACGAGCATCCATCCTGCCGATGAGGAGGGGCAGGCATGAGCCATCCGATCAAAGGATTTTCCACTGCGCTGTACGGTTGGATGGAACGCTTCAAACGCGAAGGCATCGAGTACGACTGGCATAAGCTGTACCGCGCATGCGCCGAAGCCGGAGCGGAAGCTGTGGAGACGGACGCTGCGCCAGAGAAGCTAGCCATCGCCCGGTCATATGGACTGCAGGTTTCCGCTTCCTACATCGGGATACAGCTTCACCATGATTTTGCCAAGCTTGATGTCGACCGGAGCGTGCTCCCTTGGGCGGAGAGACTTGCCGCTGCGGGCGGCGACGTGTTATTGCTTAACGCTGACCGCACGCAAGGCTCGCACGAAGGCGGCGCGGACAAAACGGAGGACGACTTCAAGCGCCAAGGTGAAAATATGACTCGAATCGCGGAGTTGATCCGATCCAGGTTCGGTCTGCGTACAGCGATGCACAACCATGCGGCCGACAGTTGGCATGCCGACGGCGACCTGCGTTCTGTGCTCGAATATGCCGATGCCTCGCTTGGCCTCTGCGTAGATACCGGCTGGGCGATCGCTGCCGGACAAGACCCGATCGCCTGGGTACGCGACTTCCCGGAGCGGATCTATGCGTACCACTTCCGGAATGGGCACGGCTCCACGCCAACGGAGGATTTGCTCGAAGGTGATGTGAATTTCCCAGCTCTCCTCGCAGCTATCCATGCTTCCGGTTACTCCGGATGGCTGGGTCTCGAGCTGTGGCACCCAGACAGCATGACTCCGGAACGCTCGATGAGTGAGGACTTTCGGCGCTCGATCGAGTACGTTCGTAGTTTGTTGTAGATCAAGGCGGATTTCTCGACAGCGATGCTCTCGTAATAACAAAGAGGATGATCCCAAGTTGGATCATCCTTTTTTTACTTTTATCGGTGGTGTGAAATGCCCTCGTAATATTCCGATATCGGACCCAGGAGCGCCATGAAGCTCTCCTTATAAAATCGCTTGTACGCCGCATGTCGAACCGGATCAGGTACATATTTTCTCCTAGCACACCGGCCGACACATTGTATCGCTTCTTCATACGAACCATAGATGCCGGAGCCTACGGCTGCGGACAGGGCTGCGCCTAGCAGCGTTGCTTCACCTGTTTCCGGTACAGTCAATTCCACGCCAGACACATCAGCCTTGATTTGCAGCCATATGTTGTTCTTCGCGCCTCCGCCAACGACATTCATCCGCTCGATCACGCATCCGGTGATCGATTCCGCCCGCTCGCGCATGAGCTCCAGCTGACAGGCATTCCCCTCGAGCACCGCTTTGAGCAGCTCGCCTTTGCCATGCTTCGCCGTCAAGCCGATGAATGCGGCTTTGGCCAGCGGGTTCGAGAACGGCGCGCCGCTGCCGGTGAGATACGGGAAGTAGACGATCCCCGTAGGTCCTGCCGCTGCCTGTTCCAGCAACTGCAGCATATCGGCGTAGCTTAAGCAATCATCGCCGATCATATTGCGCAGCCATTCGACGGAACCGCCCGACGACGAGTGGCCTCCCATCCAGAACATTCTGCCTGGAAGAGCGTGCCGCCCGAACGATAGTCCAGACTCGTAGTCTGCCTGCCGCAGATCCCGTTCCGGGAAGGCGCCGACCAGCGTCTCTGCGGTGCCCATCGAATTATATACATCGTCCCCACCGGAGGAGCAGGCAAGCGAAGCTGCGACATGATCATGTCCGGCCAGACAGACAACGCTGTCTCTGCTGAGCCCTAACCCCGCCGCTGCCTCTGGCAATACCGTGCCAATAGCGCCGCCTGGGGGCACAACGCGGGGGAACAGCTCTGGCTCAAGGCCAAAATGGCGAATAAGAGGAACAGCCCACTCTCGGCGGTCGATTCGATAGGCGAACGTCCGGGCCGCGAGCGTCTCATCTTCAGCCGCGCTGCCAGTCAGTCGATAAGCGATATACGCCGATACCGACAGCCACTTGAGCTCGCCTCCGTCGAACGCTTCCGGCGCATGCTCCTTCAGCCAGAGCAGCTTCGGCAATCCATGCTTGAACGAGGGATGCAAGCCGGTCCGATTGAATTGCTCCTTCGCATCAATCTCCCGCAGAATCCGTTCTGCCTGCGGAATCGAGCATGCTTCGAACCACGGAATAATCGGCGTGCGCGGCTTCCCGCTCTGCAGATCCAACAGCAGCCCGCTCTCTGCCATGCTCGTAATGCCGATGGCCCGCACAGCTGCGGACTCAGCATCCCCGGCGCCAGCTGCGGTCACTTCGCGGATCATCCCTGCAGCTGCAGCCCACAGCTCCTCAGGATCATACACGACAATCCCGGCAGGACCAGTTGTCTTCGTATTCGGCCGCTCCGCTTGAGCGACGGGAGTGCCGTCCGCCCGGAACAGGCCAGCTTTCAAATTCGTCGTGCCAATATCGATGGCGAGCAGCATATCTTCCCTTCCCCGTTTATAGGATTTCACGCAAAATCGTTTCGCTGTCCGTCTCCACATCAAGCCGGAGATCGATGGAACGCGGCTGCGGCAGCGTTCGCGAGTCGGCAAGCCATGCTGTCCACTGTGCCGGGTCCAAGCCATAAGTCATTCCGCTCAAGCGGCGAAGCAGCAGCAACGCCTGCCGGGCAAGCAGCGAGCGCACATCGGACAAATAACCGATCAACACCTCGTAGCCTTCCGGACTGCCGCATGCAGCAAGCGCACGGGCTGCCGCCAATTCGAGCATCGCACGCCGTTCCCGGAAATAATCCGGCTGGTAGCTGTGCAGACACTGTTGATCGCGCAGCAGCGGAATCCGGCGAATCGCCTCCATGACCGGCACTGCCGCCGGATCACCTAGACGCTCCGCGCCTTGGCAGACCGCATCGATGTAATAGTAAAGCCCCTGCCACGTATCTTTAAAATCATCCTCTTCCGGATGCAGCAGCTCCGTGATACGGTTCCACACAGCGATGCTCCGCTTGTCCTTGGTCTGGGCAAGCGAGTACAGTAAGAAAGCCGCGTCCGGCATTGCGCCATGATCCGGCGGCAGCTGAACGTACATAATGTCAGCTGTTCTCACCGGCAGCTTCTCGCCAGAAAGATGCTCCATAATCAGATCGACAAGCACCGGTACTGCTTCGTCCGAGCCGATCATCGCCAGCGCTTGCGCCAAGTGGATGCGCCGCAGCCCTTCTGCCTGTTCAAGCGCGCGAACCAGAAACGGAACGATGCGTGGTCCAACGGAGCAGATCTCGACAAACGGAATCGGAGCCGCGTAGATTTCATTCATCCGCATGTTCGAATACTCGTATAGCGGCTGCTCTGCTTCAATCGATGCAACGAGCCGTTCAAGATCGGCATCGCTGTACGCTCGCGGCTTCAGCTTCCGCTCGGCGGTTCCGATCGGGATCAGCCCTTCATCGGCAAGCCTCTGCTGCAGCGACGCAATATCGATCGACCGCAGCACCGAACCGGTACGAACCGCCTGCACTGCAGCCAGCGCTGCAGCGGCGCCGAGATTTTCAAGATCCGCCTGCATCCGAATGGCTGGCAGCGCATCATGGGTAGCGGATACAGCCTTACCCGCAACGAGAATTCCGTCCAGCCCCTCAGGCAGCAGCATGCGGTATGGAATCTCGATTTCAAGATTCGGCGGAATGAGGCCGATGTTGACCCAATCCGCCCCGCTGACGCCTTTCACATCGTGATTGCTGAAATGCACATTGATCGTGTCCGGCCACTTGCGGTGCAGCAGCTGATCGGACAGCTTCATGACGACGTCGCCTTTGACATGCCGGCTTTCGCGGGTGGCGATATAAGTACCATGATCGTGACATTCCGATCCACGCCGGCGCCCAGCGAGAATCGCCCTCGTATAATCAAGCACGTTCGAAATATCTACCATGCTCGTAAAATTGTTCTGGATTTTGTCCGGCGCCGTATATTGGGCCAGCGAGTACCACATAACGGTGTGGTCTCTTTCCGACCCGTATACATAATCCGCACCTGCAAAAGCTGCAAGGTCACCGTCTCCCGTTGCATCGATAACGGCTCCTGCAGTCAGGGCGACCGGTCCCCATCGCGTGGCGACGACTGCACCTTTCACCTGTTTGCCCTGCATCAGCACGCCGAACGTGATTGCGTTCAAGAACAGCTGCACGCCGCTGCGGGATGCTTCTTCGAGAAGCGCATGCATCTTCGCCTCGATGTTCCACTTGTGGCCTTTATAGCGAAGCTCGCTCTGCTGCGCCAGAACGGCGTCCTGGATACGCGCGGCAAAGCCCGCCTTGCGGCCGAACCAGTAGCTGTCCACGCCGCCGAATGTCCCCGTCCCGCCTAAACCGGGATTGAGATCAATCAGTGCGGTGCGGACGCCTTCGCCGGCTGCCGTGAAGGAAGCGCAAGCGCCGCTCGAGCCGCCTCCAGCGACGAGTACGTCAACGGCGCCGAATATCGGCACATCTGCAGCGGCAGCTTCAACAGCAGGGAAGCCGGTCATCTCTCCGGCAAGCGTTGGGATGCGCACAGTCACAGCACCTTCGGGACGTTGTCCTAACTCCAGCTGACCTTCTTGCTGCCCGCGATCTACGGCACTTCTGCCATCGCCCGCAGAAGCTGCATCTTTTGCCTCTTCTGCCTCAGCCAGCTCACCTACCAGCATACGTCCTAACTGCTCACCAGCTGCAGCCGCGCCGATCGGGTCAAGCAGCTCCGCGCAGCCGTGTTTATAAACGGCGCGATACAGTGACCATACGCCATTCGTTCCCGTCTTGGCAGCATCAAGCCAATCCCCTGAGAACGCGCTGCCGCCATCAAGCGGAAACGGTCCGTACAGCTCATGCGATGATGTACTTAGCACAGCCTTGCGGAAAGCAAACTCCTGCTGCATCAAATGAACAGCCAGTCGCATTCCCGCCTTGCGTGCCTCTACCTCGCGCTCTCGGTTAACTTCAAGCGTATTCGCGCTTGTCAGCTTCAGCGCGAACTCAAGAAGCCAGTGCCCCGCGCCGCGATAGCCTTGGCGCAGCCGAACGCTGCCGCCTTCCAGTCCAATGTCTGCTGGAACCGGAAGCATAGCCTGCCCCGCAAATAGATCACCGTCAACGCCGACAAACTCCAGCGTCCGATAATACAACGCTTCTTCGCCAGGCGCATAACTGGCGACATCCTCACCGCTCAGCAAAGCTGCGAGCGCCGTTTCAGTCGTATCCATCAGCAGCGGACTCTTGATCAGCTGCCGGCCTGATTTGTTCGCAATTACGACCCCGACCGTTCTTCCGTCCCGCTTCTCGATGCCAACAGGAAGAGAGGCGTACAGCAGCTGTACGCCTCCTTCCTGTAGTACATCCTCAAGCGTCCGTTTTAGCCGGTCGGGATAAAGAGCAGCACTGCTCTCTCCTTCTGCCTGTTGACCTTCTACCTGCTGCCCGTCGAGCACCTTCCCTATAATCGCGGGAAGCTTCCCTTTCACGGGCACCGTAATCCAAGGCCGCAGCGAAGCAGTCACGCTTCCGCCCAGATACGTGCGCGGCTCAACGAGCCACACACGTCTGCCCGCGTTAGCAAGCTCAAGCGCGCATGCGATGCCTGCGAGCGAGCCGCCGATGACGACAGCATCGGCCTCACCAAGCACCGATACTGCCGCGCGGTCAATAGTCAGCTTCTTCATCCGTACCGCTCCTCCCCTATAAAGTCGGCTGCCAACTTGAGCTATTTGAATCCATTCTTAAGCCGTTACGATTTCGATTCGGACCGCACGTCTCGCCATTCCGCCGTCGATTTCATAAACGTTGTCATTCACGCGTTTGACTTCTGCCTCTACACCATCAACAGTTGCACGGACAGGCTGCTGTTTCGCGGCAAAGGCAAAACGTCCGCCTTCACGCAACGTCACGACCGTCGACCCGCCAGCAGAAACACTGCTCACAATCGATGCAGGCGAGATATATTTATCCGCCAGACCGATCGGCGCAACGCCGCCAGTTACAGGCACGATTACATAGAGATCATAGCCGCCTTCTTCAAGAACGAAGGCTTCGCGCTGCTCCGCACCCATGAACGAGCATGCGCCCGTGAAGTGCTCGTATACCGCGAACTCTTCGCCTGCAAGCCCCGGAACATCAGACGGACCAATCGAACCGGAAACAGCTCCGCTTCCCGTATGAATATGGAACGCAGCAACGATACCTGCGCCGCCAGCCGTATTCCACAGCTTCATTGGTACTTGCTGCTCAGCTGGATCGACAAGCAGGCAATCCGGTGTCGGGTTTGCTGTATCATCGCAGCGAATGATCGTGCCGTCCGAATAAATGAGCGGCCACACATTGTCTGCATTCGTATTGCCTGGAGCGTCACTGATATAGATCGGACCGCCGCTGATCGAACGCAGCACAGCGTTCTGCTTATCATCGTGGTTGCTCGTCCAGTACATATCCCAGTCGCCCCAATAGAACACGCCATGGTAGTAGGAGTTATAGCCGTTCTGCAGTGCATGCTCCGGGAAGCCGCGTTTCTCTTGAGGGACGAAGTCGTCACTGTTACGGGAAACCGACGATACCGGACGATGCCATACATTTTCGCCCGCCATCCCCATGCAGTTGATAATGGTCTTGTTGAAATGCAACGCAACGGATGCTTCCAGCGCTTCATGAGCCGCAGCAGCCGCTTCGCCGATCGACTTGCGTTCCTTCAAGTAGTTCAGCACCGCTGCTTGGCTGTCCACTTTGACAAAATCAACGCCTTGACGGCGCAAGTAGCCATGCCATGCATTCCAGAAGCCGAAGCCGCGGCCCGCTTCCGGATAAGGGATCAAGTTGCCGCGCGGCACTTGATACAGCGACCCACGGTTCTGCTTCGCAATCTCGCTCTCCTCATGAATGCCGCCCCAATAGCCGGCAATCGTATGCCATACGCCGACATGCTTAATGCCGTATTGCTCCTTGAGCGCGGATACGGCCCGCTTCAGACCGCCTGGGAACTTATTAGGCTCTGCGTCGAATTGGACTAGCTTGCCGTCCTTTGTTTCCGACCAGCCGTCATCGATCATGACCCAGCCAACTGGCAAGCCGAGCGACTGCAGCTCCTCAGCCTTCGTTAGCAGGCCAGCCTCGTCGACCTTATGGTAGAACGCATCCCAGCTGCACCAGCCGAGCGTGTCGAGCATCTCCGGATACTTCTTGCTGCTGCGCGCAAGTGTCGGATAATCAAGCTCTTTCAGCGCCGCATCAACATTCAGCTTCACGAGCTTGTATGGATCTTGTCCAGCCGACAGCACGAAAGCGAGCGTCTGGAAGCGCGTATGTCCGCTCTCATAAGACGATAGACGAAGCGCGAAGCCGCCTTCCGTACCCGCAGCGTCAGTCCGATATACGGCACCGACGACCGGAAGCAGGTTGTAGAAGCCGCTTTCTGTTTTCCAAACGATCGACTGTGTCCGTTCTGGAAGCTGAGCCGTATTCGTATTGAAATAGGGACGTGTCCACCAATCCTTGTGCTGGTAGTTCGCCATCAGCCCTTCAATCGTTTCCTGCGGACGCACCATCACGATCACGCCATGCTCCGCTGCAAAAGTACGCTGCTTGCTGAACCCATTATCGTTCACCGTTTCCGCCTCGACAGCCGCAAGCACGACTCCGTTCTCATCCGTCGTTACGCGCACTGCTGCCCGAACCGTCTCCGCTTCATTCGCGAAACGATAAACGACTGCCGAACGCTGCCCATCCGTTTCTTGCTCCACGCCAGTCGGCGCAAGCGCCTCCGGCTCCTTTTGCCCATCCAGCTTTACTGCTACCTGCAGCGGGCCGAAGACCGCTTGCTCATCGAACTTCATCATTGCTCCCCAGCTCCTATTGCCTAATCTTGTATATATAATCAATTCCTGACCTTTGATCGACCTTTGATCCTATTCCAGCGCATGCAGCGCAACCGACAAGCTAGCCGCATCGCCGACAGACTCGCCGAGCCCAGACGGCACGATTTCACAAGCTGTGAGTGACAGCGAAAGCGCCTCTTGGCGAAGCTCCTCCATGACGATCGGGCGAAGCAGCTGCTCCTGTCTGGCATAGATACTGCCGATGACAATGCGCTCGGGATTCAGCACATCGACGAGCAGCGACAGCCCTCTTCCCAATTTGCGGCCGACGATCTGAACCACTTCAAGCGCCAGCGCATCGCCTGCATTTGCCGCATCGAACACGCTTTTAGCCGAAATCGCATCTAGCTCGGATGCATCGCTGCAAATCGCAGTTGTGCCGCCCTCTTGCTGATGCTTCTCCGCCATTGCACGCCCAAGCCTTGCAATCCCGCCGCCGCTGCAGAACCCTTCGAACGAGCCTGCTTTGCCATAGCCGACCGGGCCTTCATGCTCAAGCCGCATGTGGCCAACTTCACCCGCCATATCGGAAATGCCTGCATACAATCTGCCATCCAAAATAAGTCCAGCGCCCATGCCCGTTCCAAACGTTAGAAACACCATGTTCGAGACGCCGCGTCCAGCACCCCAGCGCCATTCGGCCAGCGCGCAAGCATTGGCGTCATTTTGCAGCGCCACAGGAACGCTGAAGCGCTCGCGAAGCGGCGATACAACATCAATGCCATCCCAGCCGGGCAAGTTCGGCGGCGAAAGCACGAGTCCTTTGCGGCTGTCGAGCGGTCCGCCGCAGCTGATGCCGATCGCTTGCAGCGGGCCTGCGCCTTCTTGTCCAGCCTGAGCCACAAGCTCGTCCATCGCTGCGATGAATTGGCGAATGGTCTCCTCCGGCGTCGCCGGAGTCGGGAAGCTGCGCTTCCCGATGATATTGATTTGACCTTCGGTGGCATTTCCGAGAACGGCAGCGCACTTCGTGCCGCCGATATCAAACCCTCCAAGGAGCATGCTCATGCAAAAAAAGCCTCCTCGAGCATCATGCACAGCACATGATAGATCGGAAGATGCCTCTCCTGAATGTCCGGCGTGCTGTCATACGGCACGCGAACCGTAATGTCGCACAGCTCCTTCAGGCGGCCGCCGCCCTTGCCAGTGAACGCGATCGTCGTCAGTCCGAGCGACTTCGCGACTTGAACCGCGCGCACGACATTCGCGGAATTGCCGGACGTGCTGAATACAACCAGCATATCCTCTTGTCTTCCGTAGCCATAGACCTGCTGCGCAAAAACCATATCCGCTGCAACATCGTTAATAAACGCCGTCGCCAGCGCGGTATGGCTGACGAGGGAAATCGCCGGCAGCGCACCTTGCAGATGGTCGGCGATATAGCCCCCTTCCTCATCGCCATGAATGAGCATTTTCTCGCGCTCCGCTGCCGGAAGCTTACGCTTCGACATGAAGCCCTTCATGAGCTCGCCAACGACATGCTCGCAGTCCGCAGCACTGCCGCCGTTACCTGCGAGCAGCATTTTGCCACCTTTATCGAAAGAAGCCTTCATTGCATCAAATGCAGCCTGAATCTGCTCTCTGCACGGCTCCAGATCCGGATATTTATGAAAAAGACCGCTAAATACTGCGCTCATGCTATCACTCTCCCCTTACATCTAAAGTTTCTAAAGTTCCTTGAGATGTTCAATCGCTTTGACGAAGAACGGCTCGCTGCCGAAGCTGCCGGACTTAAGCACCAGCAAATACGGTGTCCCGCCAATTGCTAGACAGGACGGCAAGCCAGGTTCAATCTCTCGCAGCAGCCGAAGACCGCCTACGCCGAGTGCTTCGCAAACAGCTGCCGATGTCTCGCCGCCGGCAATGAGCAGCTTGCGCTGACCGGTCCCTTCCACGATTCTTGCAATGACCGAGGACAGCGCCTCGGATACGAGGCGCGATACATCGGTATTGCCGCTGCCTAGAGCTGCTGCTCTCCGCTTCGTTTCCGCAACTTTCTCCGGTTCGTTGGAGGCATGCACGAGGCAGTCGCGTCCCGCGGTGAGCACCGAGCACGCCTGCTCAATAAGCGAGGCAACATGCGATTCCTTCTCCTCGGCTTCGAGCAGCAGCAGCGAATCCAGTTCGAACGCTTCAATACCGCTTTCTTTAGCAAAAGCAATCTGTGCCGCTGTCTGCGGCATCAAGCTGCCCGCGGCGCAAAGCACACCGGATCGGCCACCGTCGCCATGAGTCTCAGCGTTACTTGCGACCACGCCGGCCTCGGATTTCGAAGCAAGCAGTACCGCCGACTCCTCCGACAGTGCAGAGCTGCCGCACAAAATCGGCTCATCCTGCACCGCTTCAGCAATGATCCGAAGCGAATCCTGATCGCGAACATCGACGATCAAGTAGGAGCAGATCGAACGCTGCCGTTCGATCTCCGCACGCACTGCAGCTGCTCCACGTTCGACGATCTCGATCGGCAGCAAGCCGACACTGCGCTCCGTCTGCTTTTGCAGAATAGAAACCAAGTTCGATTCCGTCATCGGATGAACAGGATCGCGCCGGAACTCCGACTCCTCCAGCAGCTGACCGCGTACATAATGTACGCCGCCGAGCGTCGTACGGCCGTTCTTCGGAAAGCCAAGCACGACGACAGCGAAGGAAGCACCCAGCTCATCCAGCATCGCATCAAACTCCGAACCGATGTTGCCTCGGAAGACAGAGCAGGTTTTGTTGATGAACTTCACGCAGCCCGCCTCGCGAAGCGTCTCAGTGGCTAGTTTTACTTTGCGGTACGCCTCTTCAGGCTGGTCTAGCCGGGAGTTCGTATCGATAATAAGCACATCGGGACGATCAGCCGCGACTGCTTCGGGATTCCACGCATCCAGCGTATAGACATCCGTCCGCAAGCCGGCTTTGGCATACATAATGCCGATGTCGTTCGCGCCCGTAATATCATCCGCAACGATACCGTTCATAGCTCCCACTTCCTTCTCGGCCGGTAACCGGAGCGCTCCAGGAAATCACGCTCAGTAGATGTATTCAATTTGTTCAGCGTAATGCCTGCACTTCTCGCTTGAACGATCATTCGGCAAGCCATTTCTAACGTTTGCATCGACATGCGCGCTTCTTTGATATTCACGTCATAGACCAGTACGCCGTGATTCTCTAGAAGAAGCACATTCGCGAGCTTCGCCTTCTCTCGCACCGCCTCGCCTAAGTCCGGCGTTCCGGGATGATAATAGCCCACTCGTTCAATGCGTTCCAAGTAATACATCGTTTCAACGAACAGCCCCGAAGGAATTTCCTCGGACGCGCATGCAAACATCGTACTGTAAAATGGCGATGCATGAAGCACCGCGCCAATCTCCGGCCGCGATGCGTATACCGCCGCATGCATCGGCACTTCCTTCGAAGGCTTCTTGCCATTAGCGCCCGCCACCGCCGCTTGTCCTCCGGAAACAAGGGAGCACTCGGCGAAGTCATCTTCGCCAAGCTCTCCCAAGAAAGTTCCGGTCGCCGTGATCAGGAAGCGGCCTTCTTCCTTCAGCCGCGCACTGATATTGCCTGCATTTCCCCACGCAAGGCCGTTGTCCATCATATACTTGCCAGCCGCGCGGAGCTCGGAAACCGTCTCCTCCAGCTTCGTCATCTACTCCAGCTCCCATTCGAGCATGCTTGTCTCTGTTACAGGAAGGTCGGCATTCGCCGGCACGCGGAACGTCTTGATATCCGACGGCTTGAAGTCCGCGCGGATAACGCGGTTCCACTTCGGCAGACGAATCTCAGCCGATGTCGCGCATTTATTCGTTTCGTAGACGCGGACGATCAGATCGTCGTTATCTTCGGCTTTCTTGACTGCGCTCACGATGATGTTGTCCTTGTCGACGGAAACATACGAATCGGATTGCGGCAGCTTGCCTTCATGGAATGTCTCGATAACCGCCACCGGCTTGCAGTTCAGCTCCGATGCACGGCGCACTGTGCCTGCTTGTTCCCAAGTTCCTTCATGCGGCAGCAGCGAATAATTGAACTGCTGAATGCCTTGGTCGATGAACGAGTACTCGCCTTGCGGATCCGGCTCATATGGCACGTGGTGCGCATAGATCGGGCTGCGCAGCACGGTCAGCGCGATTTCCTTCGTATGCATGCTGTAGCTGTACTTCGCATCGTTCATGACGCTGAGACCGTACATCTCGTTTGTTTCTTGCACCATACCCGAGTAGTCCACCCAGTTCTGGCCCGGTTCTTCCTCGCCATTATGCTCGCGCTCGATCGAGCCGTAAGGAATTTCGTACGTTTGCTTGCTGAAGATGACGTTAACCGGGAAGAAGAGCTTCAGCATCTTGAACTTCTCGCGCCAGTCCACAGTCACATGTACGTCGATTTGCTTGCTATCTGGATACATCGCAAAATCCTGTACCAGCTTCGAGCTGCCGTATTCACTTACAACGCGAATGACCGATTTAACCGGGCCATGCTCGATGCGGTGAACCTTCGTCGCTGCGAACGTTTCCGATGGTCCGTTGAAATGAAGCACATCGTGACTCCATGTATCGGATTTGTCCTCGATTACCACTGGACGCGCGCCGTTCTTCAGCACTTCAAAGTTCAGCTTCTTATCTTTCAGGCTCTTAATGAAGCCTGTTGTTTTATCAAATTCAAGGCGGATGAGGCTGTTCTCCATCACGAGATCGCTCGCCATGATCGGCTCGCCGACCGGCTTGATCGAAGCGGACTCCTTAACAAGCTTGTACATCCGATAGCCGAGCGGCGGCAAATCCGCCATGAAGCTGAGGCGGTAACGGCCGCGTGCCGATGCGTGCGACTTCACCGTCTGGAACGGCACTGGATTGCCGGCTTCGTCGAGCAGCACGCTCGTGTCTTTCATGCCGCCGATTTCCAGCTCCACATTGACTTTGCTCTGCCAAGCATGCGGGTTGAACACGACGATCGGATGCATGGATTCATCCTGTTCGATGCCGATGTTCCACGACAGCGATTGAACCGCGTAGTTGAGCGAACGATCTGCGATTGCCATCGCTTCGCCGAACAGGTAGCGCGCGTCTTCATAAGCCGATTCCAGGCTTGTCCCTGCGAGAATGTCATGGAACTGGTTGAACAGTACGTTCTTCCATGCACGGCCGAGCTCCGCCGGATACGGCTGACCCGTAATCCACGCTGCGAGCGCAGAGAATTTCTCCGCCGCGATCAGACGGTTCTCCGCTTGGCGGTTCCATTGCTTGATGCCGGAATGCGCCGCATAGCAGCCGCTTGCATGGTGCTGAAGATCGTCATGGACGACCGGGAACTGGATGCCGGATTTGACCATATCGTCGAAATAACGGTCAGGCGTGGAGAACTCCAGCTGCGGCAGATCCGTCTCGCTGTTCATTCTGCGGATACTCGAGATGTTCTCCTTCGTTGGTCCGCCGCCGTGGTTGCCGACGCCGTAGAACATCATCAGCTCGTTCAGCGGTTCCTTGAACTCGCCGAGGGTGCGGCGCACGTGGTTCTCCAGGTCTTTGCCCCAGGACAAATATTCGAACATAATGCGGAATGTCAGCACTTTGGAGCCGTCATCGGACTGCCACCAGAACGTCCGGCCTGGCAGGCCCTTCTCGTTCGGCATCGGGCGCATCATGACATAGTAATCCATGCCGCTCTTCTTGAGGATTTGCGGCAGCATGCCGTTATGTCCGAAGCTGTCTACGTTGTAGCCGACTTTTGCCGTTACGCCGAATTTTTCTTTGAAATAGTGCTGGCCATACAGACCTTGGCGAACGAACGATTCGCCGCTCGGAATGTTGCAGTCCGGCTGAATCCACCAGCCGCCGACGATGTTCCAGCGGCCTTCAGCCACGCGCGCCTGAATTTCCTTGAACATGCCAGGATCGTTATTCTCGACCCATTCGTACATCGCTGCCGAGCTGGATGTGAAGATGAAATCTTCGGATTCCTTCATCCGGTCGAGTGCGGAACGGAATGTCGCTTTCGCTTCTTGGAATCCTTCCTGCCATTGCCACAGCCACACCGGGTCCAGATGGGCATTACCGATCATATACAGCTTCTTATCTTTCATAGATGTATGTTCAGCTCCTAATATCGTTGTTGTTGAGGTTGGTTGTTTCCTAACTCGTTACGAATAACTGGATATTTCCAGTTATTCCATATAATCGACTGACCATTCTAGCCAGTGACTCGGATGAAGCTGAGTCATGAAGTGCCTACAGTACGAAACGCGACGCTTCGCCTGCGCTGCATACGAAGCTTTCCATTTTATCGATTACAGTGCGAGTGACGGCTGCGCGTCCGAGCGCAAGTCGCTCTGGCGAGAGCGCCTGGCATTCCGCGTTGCTCATCCGTTCTTCGCGGCCAAGAGCAGCCAGCAGCGCCAGTTCAAGGTCTGTCGCGATGTTCACTTTGCTTACGCCGCCTTCAGGCAGGCGGAACGCTTGCTGCATCATCTCGGACGGTACGCCCGAACCGCCGTGCAGAACGAGATGAACGGGAGTCAGCGCGCGAATTGCGGACAGACGCGCGTAATCGATCTTCGGTTGTTTTACATTATAGACGCCATGTGCCGTTCCGCAGGAGACCGCGAGTGCATCGACGCCAGTCAAGCGAACGAATTCCGCCGCTTCCTGCGGATCTGTGTAAAGCTCTTCATCTTTGTCTGTCTCAACAAAGTCCGTTGTTCCGATCATGCCAAGCTCCGCCTCTACGGATACGCCCTTCGCATGCGCATATTCAACAACTTCTTTGCTATCTTTCACGTTATCGTCAAAAGGCTTCTCCGATGCATCGATCATGACGGATGTGAAGCCCGCATCGATCGCTTCAGCAATTGTAGGAAGCTCCTTCGTATGGTCAAGGTGAAGAACAACCGGAACGGTAATGTTCAGCGCGCCGATTTGGTGATAGAACTCATCGCCGAATTCCGCTGGCGTAATGCCGTAGCGGATCAGCTCTTTATGCGAAATTTGCACGATCAGCGGCGATTTCGCCTGCACGCCGGCTTGAAGCACAGCTGCGATCATCGGCGTGTAACGCGGCGAGAACGAACCGATAGCGAAACGGCCAGCCTCTGCCACCTCGAGCGCTTTCTTAAGCGTAATCACATTTTGGAATTTTTGTTTCTGCAACATGTAAATCTTCTCCTCTCAGCTATCCGTAATCTCTATTTTTATTTGAAAACCCAGCTCTAACGGTTGCCTGAGCGGCTATTTCTTGAAAAAAAGCAGCTTTTGAAATTGGAACCGTTGTGCCAGCGGCTATTTACTTCGAATTGGCCGATTATTGGCTTAAAATAGCCAAATTGGCTCGCTGACAACCGTTAGAAAAATAAATTGGACATTTGGAGCAATTTAGGCGCTGTGACAACCGTTAGAAGTGGGGAACGGCTAAACGTTCACGTTCGTAATCTTTTCTCTCACACGATTCATTCCAAGCTCCGGGCTTGTCAGGAACAGCTTCCGCTCATCCGGCGAGAAACGCTCCACGACACGCGCCATGGATGCCTGTGCCAATACAACAACATCGGTTGATGCCGCCAGCTTGCGAAGCGTCTCCGCCAGCTCGTTGTCGTGGCCGTCTTTATCGCCTGCCAGCAGCAGCTGATACGCGGTTGATGCCACAACCGGAACGAGCTCAACTTCCCTGCCCGCCTGCTCCGCCTTCTCGCGCAGCTGGCGCTGCGTCGGCTCTAGCGTTGTCGCGAGCGTTGCCGCGACGCCGATCGTGGATGCCGTGCTTACGGCATATTCCGCGACCGCTTCGTCGATCCGAACGATCGGAACGGCAATGTCCGGCTGCACCTGCGCGCATAATTCGCCGATTGAGGAACAGGCGTTCAATATGCAATCAGCGCCGAGTCCCTCCGCAATCTTCGCGTACTCGCTCCAGCGACCACGCACTTCTTCGACGCGAGCGCCATTCTTCGCCAGCTGCGGCAGGATGGAATCGTCGACGAGGTTGACGATTTCAAGGCCGGGCATCAGCGAAAGCGCGAGATTCTTCAGCGACTCGACCGTCAAAGGCGTCGTATGGATGATCGCTAGCTTATACTTGGACCAATCCGTATTCCGGCTTTCTTCCATGCTCCATCATCCTCTCTTCATTGCGGCCATCGCCGCGTGTATATCGGGGAACGCTCCGGCTGCCGCTGCCGCATAGATAGCAGCGCCGAAACACGCTTCCTCCTTCGCCTCCGCAAGATGCAGCGGCAACTTCAACCGCTCACGCAGCAGCCGCTGCATGACGGCGTTTCTGCGAATGCCATTGCCTGCCCCTGCCGCCTTGTTCAAGGAGGCGCGCAGGTTCTCTGGCAGCAGATGGACGAAGCCCATCAGCTCGTCCACGATGCCTGTAAGTACGCCCGCAGCTAGATAGCCGGGTGTGAAATTATCCGCGCTGAGCCCGGCAATATGCCCGCGCTCGAACGGATCTTGGCGTGTGCCGTAAAACTGCGTCCCGACCCGGAGCTGACCGAGTCCAGCATTCAGCGGGGAATTAAGCACTTCTTCAGCCAGCGCATTCATCCGTTCATACAGATGCTGATCCTTAGCTTCAGTCCCCCCGCCGAACGCGAGGCACACGGACTTGAAAAATTGCTCCAGCAGCGCGTACGACTTGCCGCCGCTGAGCGGCGCGCCTACAAGCAGGAAGCCTCCTCCCGGAAACGGCCGTGTCTCTAACCCCGGGATCTCCTCGAGCTCCTCCGTATAAGCAGACATCTGTGAGCCCGTCCCAATATTAAGGAGCATCGTCCCGATGAGGTCCGGCACCGAGCCGATAAAGCTCGCCTGATTGTCGCCAATGGCGCATGCTACCTGCTTGCCGTCCGGTGTTATACCGGCAATACCGGTACCGGCGCACACAGGCGGAAGGATTGCCGCATTCATTCCCGAGCGGGCAACCGCATCTGCATCGAAATCAGCCAGCTTGTTCGAGAACAAGCCGAAGCTTGCCGCATTGGATGCGTCGATGAGCGGAATCGCCGTTCCCGTAAGCTGCATGGCAACATAGTCGCCAATCGAGCACAGCGCAGCTGCATCCGCGGGTACTTCATCGTTCAAGACGTTGTAGTAGTGCGTCGTCAACCCGAAGCCGCTGCTCATCGGATGCCTAGTTAGCTTACTTAAATGATCCGCATAAGTATCAGCCGAATCCGGCTTCATTAAATCCCCGCGCCCGTCCTGCCACGTGAACAGCGGACTCACACTGCGACCGCTTCGGTCCACATATAGCATGCCATGCATTTGGCAAGAAACACCGATCGCAGATACGTCGCTCCACGCCGGCCCGCACCCTGAGATTAGCTCTCTCACAATCTCGACGATTCGCTCCGGATTCTGCGCCCTTTCCCAGCTGCGTTCGCTTGGAAGCTGCGCATCATTGGCTTTTATTGCGACAAGCTCTGTCTTGCCCGATTCGGATGAAACGATAACGATGCCGATCGATGTCGTGCCAATATCAATGCCAGCAAGTTTCATAACGGGAGCCTCCAATTAGGATCATGTCAGGGCTATATACGGTCTAACTTATAACCGCAACTTACAGCCGCAAGTCGCTCGCATAGGCCTGCGCCTCTTGAGCGGCGAATAAAATAAGTCCGATACACCAGGAATGCGACAACGTCAGCATCATGCCCTTCGGCTGGAAGCAGTTCGTATTGTAGAACCGTTCGGTCACCATTCCTTTATAAGCGTTGAAGTCCCCGTCTTCTCTAGCAATAAACTGCAGGAAGCAGGCGATATGATCTCTCGTACGGTCTAGATAATATGGATCCTGCGTATACGTCCACAACCGCAGCATTTCCGGCACGCAGAACAAGCCGTAGTTATGCAGATGTTGATTCGAAGTCGACGCCTGATCGGCGCCGCGCGAACGGAAATCATACTGCGCAAGCAGCGTATGACGCGGGAATTCCAAGTTGTATGTCCAGCGGAAGGTCATCATCCAATCCGCCGCGCTTGAAGCGAGCTTCAGCCATTTCGGATCGCGGTCGAATTCATAGAGATGAACATAAGATGCAACCGCGTTATAAGCATCCTCGGAAGTTGGCGTCAAATGTACGTCTTCCGGAGCGCCGTAAATGTATTCATTCAGAATGAACGTTTCATAGTAGCTTCCAGCTTTTACCGCTGCACCTGAATATCTTTCTTCACCGAACACCGCAGCTCCTTCAAGCAATGCGGCAATCCATAGCATGCCGCCTGCGCCGTCCCATTCCTCGACGAATCCGCTCTGACAGTTGTAATACGAACCGAAGTTACCGTCCTCACGTTGATGGCTTGCTGCATAGTCCAGGTTGGATCGAACAGCAGCTTCCCAGTCCGGATGCGAAATGCCGCGTTCACGTTCGAATGCGACCGCCCGCGTCATGAACAACGTCGCTTCCGCGATGGTTCGTGCTTGCAGCCAGTCGGACTTCGGATTCCATCCGGCCGTCCAGCCTTTGCCGGCTACCCATGATGCCCAGAAGATCCCGCTCGGCGAGAGACCGCCCGCAATCTTGTCCAGCACCGCAGCGCCGGCTTCGCTATAGTCCGCATTGTCATTCTTTCTGCCGTACGCCAGCAGCGCGTAAGCATAAGGAGCGCCGCTTACCCAGCCGACATGCATATGGGGACGGTCACCCATCCCTTTGACGTTATTATTAAATTCACGGTCGAATGCAGCCGTCTCGTTCAGGATGCCTTCGTTCTTGTCATAGTGCCAAGTGTATAGACCATGGGCCGTTAGCTCAGCCGCTTTCTCAAGCCCCATCCAAGGATTGGGCTGGTGTTCTGCCTCATGCACTTTGTACATGCGACGGACGAATGGATCGTAGGCATGCGGGTCGGCGCTTGCCGCGTACACATTCAGCTTCAGCGTCACTTGCTGTCCGATTTCAAACTTGGCTGTTACTATATCCGCCGGTTTCGGGATTGCATCGCCTACGAATGTAACAGGCTCCTCGCGGTACGGGAATTGCAGCCAAATGGACGTGCCCGCTTCATTTCCTCTGAAACCGAGACCCGTTAAGCCGATCTCCGACATTTCATCCGTGCACAACGCTCCGCATGCTTCGTCGTTCCATGCGAACACAACCGGCAGCGCCGCGCGGTCCGACCGGAACGACCAGTAATCGGATACCATTTCATCATGGTTGCCGCCTCTGTAATCGTAACGCGGATACTTGCGCAGGTTCTTCTCAAACCGGTTCTCCTTGTAAAATGCACCGGGGATCATCCAGTCTGGCCGCCCAGGACCGATAAGCTCGCACCCGAATGTCAGTCCGTATGATCCCGGCGCAGTCCCTTTATATACCGCCTTGAGTGTTACGTCGTACACGCCTTCGGCGTCAGCAGCTGGCGTGAATACCGCATCCGCCTCGAACAGCTCGGACGCTCCGCTCAGGCGAAGCGTTCCGTCTTCCATCCGGACAGCTTCCTTAATCGGAAGCTCTCCAATCTCCGTACCTTCGGCATTCCATATGCCAAGAAGGCGGCTGAATTGCATATAAGACGTACCGCCTTCCTTGCCTGGTTCATAAATTCGAAGCGTAAATCCACCGCCGCTTTGCTCCGTTGTCCATCCCATTTATAAACACCTCGAATCATTACAATTTTTTAAGGTCCAGCTGGTAGATATCGATAAGGTTGTCCCGGAAAATCTTGTCCGCGAACCGCATCGCATCCGATTCCTTCATCGCGCCTTCCGCGATCTTCTCGGAGAGCGTGTCCGCGATGATGCCGCGCGCAAGCTTCAAGTGCGCATACGTGCCTTCAATATAATTGTAATCGCCGCCGAACCCTTGAATTTTCGACTGCGGCACCATTTCGATCATTTGATGCAGAATCTGCTTGGCTGCCGTCGGCGAAATAATGTACATCCATGTAAAGTCTGCATAGACGTTCGGGTAATTTTTCGCGATGCTTAAGTACGTTTCATGGTAGGGAAAGCTGCAGTGCAGCAGCACGAATTTCGCATCCTGGTACTCAGCGAGCAGCGGAAGCAGCAGCGTCGCATTGGAATTTGGAATTAGATTACCATTGCTTGATACGCTCGTTTCATGATGTCCGGTATGAATTTGAATCGGCAGATCATAAGCGATGGAACGCTGAATCACGTAATGGATCAGGTAATCCTGCAGGTCTTCCGTTTGCGCTTGGGAATATCCGTCCTCGAGCGTACGAGTAAGCAGCTTGTTGAACACCGATTCCGCTTCCTGATACGTCGGCTTCGTGCATCCCAATGAGCGCCAATAGGCGTGGCCCAGCTTCGTTGCTACCATGCCTTCCGATTTGAATCTATGCAATAAGGCATCCACCGCTTCCAAGTAGCCGGCGAACGTATGAACGTTCACGCCAGCCGCGCGTTCGACATCGTGGATATCCTTCCGATTTCGTAATTTAAAGGTAAAGTCCATAAACATAATAGGTCTGAAGAGGTCATATTCCAGCTTCGTCGTTTGGATAAGCGTGAAGGCAAGGTCGATTCCCGATTTCTCGTACAGCACGTGGTTATACCAGTCCGGATTATGCGTTGCCGCCTTAACTTTCTCGTTGACATCAAGAACGCCAGCTACCGACCAATCATTGAAGCCATATAAGTCCTGCATAGCTGTGCGGAACATGCGCGCATACGTCGTGTTGCTTGTACGCTCCCAATACTTCAGGAAGATCGCCGCGCGTTCTTCTTCAGAGCCGTTTCTACGGTCAAGAGCACCGCGCTTCATGCCCGATGTCACCAAATCGGAATCCAAGTAATGCATTAGCGAGAAAAAGTCATGGTTCTCTCTCTTTCGAATTTGCGGGGTCGCCAGATGTTCATGCCCGTCGATGATTCGGAGTTGATTTATATATTCATGAATGCTGCTCATCGGCCCGTTTCTCCTTCCAAAAATGGCGACTGCCTCCCATGCGAGAAGCAGTCGCGCCTCTATCTGTCTGTTTTGTCGATTAGTCTACCGAAACTTCAGGGAACGTGTTCTTAACTTCTTTCTTGAATGCCGCTACAACATCGTCGTAGCTGGAGTTGTTCGCAATTCCGTCGCCGGCTGCTTTTCTCCACTTGCTCAGGATATCTTCGCCGTACTTGTCCGGTTGAATTGCTGGCATTGCTTTAACGGATTCGTAGTAAGGCTTCAGGATGTTCTGCTCGCCGAAGAACGGAGATTTGTACGTATCCAGGTTTGCCTCGTATACTGCGCCGTTACCAGGCATGTTTCCTGTTTTCTCCAGGTTGTGCTGCTGCCATTCTGTGCCAGCGATGTACTTGATGAATTCATAAGCCAGATCCTGGTTAGGGGACTTGCTGTAGATACCGCGGTACGTACCGCCTACATAGAAGCCTTCAGGCGTTTTTGCAACACCGAACTTGCCGTTTGCTTTGTTGTCTTTGTTATCGATCATGAAGCCTGCCCATGCCGGCATCGAAGTCAGAACGACGCTGCCATCGTTAAGCGCGTTGCCCCAGCCTGCGGACATGAACGGAAGCTTGGCGTCAACGTTGTTTGCACGGATTTTGAGCTGATTTTCATAAACAGTTTGCCATTTCGGATCGATCGTCAGCTT
Source organism: Paenibacillus taihuensis (assembly GCF_003386535.1). Lineage (GTDB taxonomy): Bacteria > Bacillota > Bacilli > Paenibacillales > Paenibacillaceae > Paenibacillus_Z > Paenibacillus_Z taihuensis. The sequence goes on along the minus strand of NZ_QTTN01000003.1, from coordinate 19,915 downwards.
GCCGTCTTTCACCCAAGGCTGTGTGTTGTACGCTTCGATGTCGAACAGGTCGCCGGCGTTTTGGATCAGATGCTCTTTGCCGCCGCTGTCTGCTGCCACTTTCTTGCCAAGCTCGATGATTTTGTCCCACGAGCTAACCATATCGCTGATTTTGTCCGGGTCATCCGTGCCGAGATATTTCTTCGCAATATCTTTCTGGTACCAGAAGCCGCCTGGCGAAGAGTGATCAGAGATTGCTTTCAGCTTGCCGTCAGTCGAACGGCCAAGTGCTTGTACATAAGGAATGTAGTCCTTCACCAGATCGTCCCCGCCCTTAGCAGACAGGTCAGTCAGGAACTGGGAGTCGATGAATTTGCCGATGTAGCCTCGCTCGAGGTCAAAGATATCAGGAACGTCTTTGCCGGATTGCAATGCTGTCAGCAGCTTTGTTTGATATTGATCGCCTGGGAACATTTTCACGTCAACTGTAACGCCAGGGTTTTTGGCATGGAATTGCTCAGCCATATCTTTTACTTGGTCGAAGAACGTCCAAATGACGAGCTTGCCGGACAATGCTTGTGTACCGCCATTGTTCGTGCCAGTGTTCGTTGTTGCGTTATTTCCTCCAGCGTTTGTATCGCCGGTGTTCGTCGTGTTGTTATTGTTGCTAGTGCCGCAGCCTGCGAGCAAGCCAGCAGCCAGGACAACCGAGGTAGCTGTCGTCAACCATTTTTTTGTTGTTGTTTTCATTTCTGTTCTCCCCTTTGGTCATTGTAGAACCTGCAATATTTGCGTCGAATGAAACTTGCATAAACAACTACATCACCGTCATCGATCGTCTTGCCCGTGAGAACGCATCACCTCTTTCAATAGAGTCTGAAGTGGCTGTTAACCTTTGACTGCACCTGCAGCAACGCCATCGATTATCCGTTTCGACATGAAAGAGAAGAAGACGAGAACCGGTACAACCGAGATAACAATACCGACATATTGCGCGCCAAAATCGGACGTGAATTGCGACTTCAAGCTCGCGATCATAACAGGCAGCGTCTGCAGGTTATTGTCGAAGAGCACGATCATCGGCGTCAGGAAGTCGTTCCATTTGCCAATGAAGGCGAAGATGCCTAAGGTCGCCAGAGCCGGTGCCATAATCGGCAATACGATCCGGTTGAAGATCTGCAGCTCGCCGTAGCCATCCATCCGGCCCGATTCAATGATTTCCGTCGGAACCGAGGAATCCGCGAATTGACGCATCAGGAAGATCCCGAAGGCATTGTGGATCGATGGCAGGATAAGCGGCCAATACGTGTTAAGCATGTTCAACGAGTTAACGAGTTTGAAGAAGCCGATGATACCGAGCTGCCCCGGAATCATCATCGTACCAAGGACGACCAGGAATAAGACGCCACGGTACTTAAAGTCGTATTTCGAGAAACCGTAACCGGCTAGCGCCGCGAAATAGACGTTAATCAATGTCGAGATCACTGTAATGAACAGCGTATTGCCGAAGCCTCTCCAGATGTTGACCGTATCTTTAAGGCGGTTGTAGTTATCAACGAATTGGTCGCCTGGCAGAAGCAGCAGCTTCCGAGCAATATCCGAATTGGTATGCGTCGAAGTGATGATCATGCTATAGAACGGAATCAAGCAAGTAGCCGCTACGATAATTAGAAACAGATATAGAATCCCTCTTGTAAGAACTTTAGCCATGTGCTTCGCCTCCTTAATCCTTCAGCTTCGAGGCTCTTGCGGTAATTGCCGTGAAGAACATGACGACGATGAAGATGCCGTAAGCGACCGCTGCGCCGTAACTGTAATCGAAGTTTTTGAATGCTGTCTCGTACAAGTACATGACCATCGTCCGCGATGTGTTTCCTGGACCATCGCCCAGCATGAGCGGAGCATCGAATAGCTGCAGACCGCCGATAACCGATGTAATGAATACGAACAAGAACACGGGTCTGAGGAGCGGAAGCGTAATGTGAAGTGCCGTCTGCTTCTTCGTTGCGCCATCGATCGAAGCCGCTTCGTACACTTCATTCGAAATCGACTGCAAGCCAGCGATAAAGACGATCATATTAAAACCGAAGTACTGCCAACAGATAACGGCGGATGCAATGAGCCGTGACCACCAAGGGCTGTTGAACCAGTTCACCGGATCATGGACGATGCCGAGATACATCAGAATTTTGTTAATGCTGCCTGTTTGCCAGTCGAACATGAGACTGAAGATAACACCGAGCGTGACCGGCGTAATGATTTGCGGGAAGAAGTATACAGCCCTGAAAAAGTGCTTGCCGCGAATGAATTTCTCATTCAGAATGAGCGCCAGCAGCAGAGCAAGAATGAGCTGCGGCGTATTCGAGAGTACCCAGATGAGCAGCGTGTTCCAGATGGATTGGTAGAAGAAGCTGTCATGCAGCAGCCGGGTATAGTTCGCGAATCCGACATACACGGGAGCATTGAAGCCGTCCCACTTCATAAAACTTAAGTACAAGGTATACAAGATCGGTGCCAAACCGAATACGGCAAACCCGATAAAAAACGGAGCGATGAAAAAATAACCGTAATACGATTTGTTAATTTTCGATCCCATTCTCCCTCACCTCTCTCTATATTTTTCCACACGAATCCCGAATGATCAGATTAGGCTTGAGCAGATAATGCGTATTCTCCGCTGCGTCATCAGCACCCTCGATCTTCTGAAACAAGCCTTGCGCCGCTTTCTGGCCGATCTGATGAAACGGCTGGCTGACGGTTGTCAGGGACGGGTACACCCATTCCGAAATGGTGATGTTGTCATAGCCGACAACGGACATGTTCTTCGGCACGTTCATGCCGCTCTCTTGAACCGCACGAAGCGCTCCAATCGCCGTCTCGTCGTTCGATGCGATAACAGCCGTGAAGCCCGACTGCCGCTGAAGAAGCTGCTTCATCGCTTGGTAACCGCCTTGATTGCTCCAATCCGACTCGACTACCCAGTCGGCATTGTAGTTCAGCCCGAGCGCTTCCATCGACTTTAAGTACCCTTTGAATCTGTGTTTGTTTGCTGCAGCGTGAACAGGTCCGGAAATGTATGCGATGTCACGGTGGCCGAGACTGTGCAAGTAGGTCACGAGCTCGGAAACGCCAGCAGCGTTATCTACGTCGACGGCGAAGATATCTTCCATATCGCCATGGTCGCCGATGAGCACGATTGGATATTGGGATTCGCGAATGCGTTCCAAATCTTCTTTCGCCCGCTTCTGGAAGCTTACAAGTATGACTCCGTCCACCTGACCTTCGTAGAGCAAGTTCAAGAATGAAATCTCATCCTCGTAGTTGGAAGTCCAGCTTAGAAAGATACAGTTGTACCCTTTCATATTCGCAACGCTTTCAATTCCGCGGATAATGCCGGAATAGAATATATTGGAGATATTGTCGACGACGACGGCGATGATATTCGTCCGGTCGAGGACAAGCCTGCGCGCATTGGCATTACGGTGAAAGTTGAGCTCCTTGATCGCTTTCTCGAGCGCTTCCTCCGTCGCTTTCTTAACCTGCTGTCCATTCAAATATCGGGATACGGTGCTCTTTGAAGTTCCTGCCAATCTAGCTACATCATGAATCGTCGGACCCACAAACCATCACTCACTTTTCCTGTTATCGTTTCCCCATGTTTCCTTTTCAATAAATTTTGGGAACGTTCCCATTTTACCAAAAACTTCACATGTACGATACAGCTAACTCTGAGAACGTTCCCAATATTGCTGATAAATTGCAATTTCGAATTCTCCATTGAAGCGGTCATGCTGCGATGATGCTCGCAATGTAGCATTTTGCAACAACTTTGGGAACGTTCCCAAAAATGCGTAAATACTTTTCACTTCTTCTCTTCCTATCGAACCTACATCGTTGTTCAATAAAAATCGTCGTTTTGGGAACGTTCCTAAAAGCTGACAAAAAAATAAATTCCGTTTAGCTTTCAGTTACACTACTGCTCGTTCACCCTATCTAACAAATCAAATTGTTATTTTTGGGAACGTTCCTATTTTGAATTCGACAACTTTTATGGGTTAATAGTAGCGCTTTCATATTGTGCTGTCAACCCCCTCTGATAAGATTGCCGCAGCCTTCCCATTCTCCTCCTCATGGAGCTGCAGATTTCCGGAAAAGCATCGTAATATTAAGCCTTTTCAACGAGTTTGAATCATAATATTGTATTCTAACTTCTTCCATTTAAATGATTTCTTTGACAAATAATAAGACCTTATCCGCAGCAGAATAAGGCCCTTCTCGTTCAGCATAACTATATGCTTTCCCGATACGTCTTCGGATTAATTCCCGTGATCTTCTTGAAGATTCGGCTGAAATGCTCATGATTCGAATAGCCGACCTTCTCCGAAACCTCGGCAATTTTGTAGCCCGATTTCAACAATTTCTTCGCTTCCTCTATTCGAAGCTGCGTCAAATAGTGCATGAAGCTGCAGCCGACTTCCTTGGAGAACTGCTTGCTAATATAGGTTTCGCTTACACCGACGACCTCGCTGACCGCGCTTTGGCTGATATCATCCCGATAATGCTCTTCCAGAAATTTCTTTACTTTCGTCACGAGTATACTATATACGGGCTTGGAAGATTCCTTAAGGCCTTGTTGCAGAGTGCGATGAACGTTCAGCAGAAGTGCTTGCAGCCAGCCCATGGTCTGATCAAGCGTTTCCAGCTGCTTCATAGACTCAACCGGATCCTGCACATACCCTTGAATTTGGGACCACCGAATTCCCCTGGCATACAACATGCCGCCCGTTTGCCAGATGATGTCCACGAACCACGCCATGATTTGTTCCGGATCTGCGACGCGCGTGGTGCTCAAAAGCTGCTTGATTCTCGCCAGAATATCCAGTAAATTGGTTTCGCCAACTTGTTGCATCGCCTCCGAAAGCGCCTTTCGAAGCGACTCTAGCTGATCAAACAGCGCTTTATTGCGAATTTCCAATTTGCTTGCTTGCTCCATTGTCCTGTCATATTCAAGGAAAGTCCCGTATCCTTCATAATAAAGCTTCATTATTGCACAGCTTGCCTGCCGATAGAGCTTATACCACGACTGCTTCTTGCCGATGCCTAACCCGCTTCCACTCATCGCAGCCGATACATTCGCATACTCTTTAAGCCTAGTCTTGACGGTCGCGAAGAAGGAATGTATCTTCCCGCTAATGCTTAGTGAACTCCGGTCATCAGAGAAGGAGCACAGCAGCACATACTCGTTATTGCCTTTATAATAAATTTCGCTCGTTATGGACATCGAAGCCAGAATGGTCCGCATTGTTTGCTTGATCAGTCCGGACCGATCGGGAAGCTCCGCATTCCCTGACGTTCGCAGCACAAGCACCATCTGATGAAATCCGCTTTTTAGCAGATCATCTGCCGACAAGTGACCGAAAGCCAGCCGTTCTTGCTCTTCGTCGCCGGACAGAAGCATTTGGATAATGGCATCCCGTTCTTTTCCTGGAATTGCATTCGCCTCTGAATGATCAGCCGGAATGGATATTGTCATATCCTTGCTAGCACGGCTCATCGTTTCAACAACCTTCGTAAAGACCGGCGTTATATGCTCTTCATCCATGTTCGTTTTCACCACATAGTCGACAGCGCCAAGCAGGAACGCTTCGCGAACATAGCTGTAATTGTTATAGGCGCTAAGCACGACCGTTGCCAATTGACGGGACCGTCCACTGCCGGCTACCGTCCTGAGCAGTTCGATGCCATTCATTCGAGGCATCTCGATGTCCATCAGCATGATGTCAATGTCCGGCATCTGTTCAAGAAGCAGCAGCGCATCCTCGCCGTTCCCGGCTTCACAAACAATGCGTATTCCAAGTTTGTCCCAATCTACCATTTGGTGCAGCGCCAGCCGAACTAACGGCTCGTCGTCCACAATCATCATTTTGAACATCAAGGGATCCTCCGTATTCCAACATTATGCCGCTATCCCTTTACTGCGCCGTCCATCAATCCTTTGAAAATATAGCGTTGAAACACGATATAAAAGATGATGCTCGGCAATAGGACCAGCATAATGCCTGCGCAAAGTTCTGACAAGTCGGAGCTCCGTTCACTGACGAAGCTCATGAGCGAGGTCGGCAATGTCGCCAGCTCCTTGCTTGGCATGTACAGGTTCTGCACGTAAATATCATTCATGATGGTAACGCTCTTTAATATACCCAGCGTCGCAGTCGCCGGAAGAAGCAGCGGGAAAATGATCGACCGAAATATACGAAAATACGATGCGCCGTCCAGCATGGCACTCTCATCCAGCTGCTGCGATATTTTCTCCAGAAACTGCATGTACACGTAGATTTGCATAATATCTGTGCCAATATAAATCATCGTCGGAGCGCCAAGCGAATTGTATAAATGCAAGCCATGGATGAGCTGGAACCTAGCGATTTCGGTCGTGTAGGACGGAATGATCATCGCAAGCAGGAAGAGCGCAATGACGACTTTCTTCAGTTTAAAATCGAACCGGTTGAGAATATACGCGGTCATCGTGCCTAGCAGGACGTTTCCGAGCAGGCTGCCCGCGACGAGCAGCACGGTATTCTTAAGTCCGCGCAGCATCCCGCCGTCATGATAGGCGTTGACATAATTATCGAAGTTCAGCCAATTCGAAGGCAGCGAGAATGGCGAAGTCGCTCCAAGCTCCTGGTTCGTCTTGAACGATCCGAAAACGACGAGCAGAATGGGAATAAACACAATGACCGTCATCAATATAAAATTGCCGTAGTAAGCAGTGCCGCTCAGGACGCTGTTTCTCTTCAATGAAGCCTGCGACATTATTTCTCACTCCTGTCTTTAATGATCCAATTCTGCAAGCTCGAGAAAACGATAATTAATAGAAGCAAACTAACGGCCATCGATGATGCAAGACCGTAATTATTAAACGTGAAGGCCGTTTGAAGAGAGAACAGCCCGAAGGTGCTGCTTGCCGTTCCCGGGCCGCCGCCCGTCATCACGTATGGAATATCATACTGAAGCAGCGCGCCGGAAACATTCAGGAAGAGAATGATTTCGATTACGCGCCTGATTCCGGGCATCGTCACATAGCGCAGCTGCTTCCAGAACCCTGCGCCGTCTAATTGCGCTGCCTCGTATAGATCCGCAGGGACCGACTGCAAGCCTGCCAGGAACAAGATGACATGAACGCCGCAGAACCGCCATAGAGAAACGGCAACGAGCGAGTAATTGACAATGTGAAGATCGCTTAGCCAGCCATGAACCAAAGCGTCCATGCCAAGCGCATGCAGCAGACCATTGAGCGGCCCGTTGATCGGGTTGTAGAAATAACTGAACATGTAACCTACCGCAACCCCGTTAATGATGTACGGCATCAGTACTGTGAAACGGAAGAACGAGCTTCCTCTCAAGGTGCGATTCAGCAAAACCGCGGTCATCAGCTCCATCGGAATGGCGATGGTGTGGATGAGAAAATACAGCCCATTGTTGCGAATGGCTTTCCAAGCATCCGGGAAATCAAAGAACAATTTCTTGTAATTGTCGAAGCCAACCCAGGACATGGTCTTGCTGTAGCCGTTCCAATCGGTAAAGCTGTAATGAAACAGCTGGATCGTCGGATAGATTAAGAAAAGCAGCATTAATGTGACCGGGATAAATAGAAAAGAAAAGATGATGATTCGTTGTTGGAGCAGGTTGTTCACAATCTCATTCCCCCTGTTGGTTTAGCTGTATCTACTCCTATCTTAAGTGAAATGAAAGAGCTTACAAATGATGCATCTTGGGCAAAACTTGATCTTTTATGAAGTAACAATAGGGCAGATCAGAGCGAAACGCTCCGATCTGCCCTATTAGAAAGCCAACGCTTTAGATCAATCCAACAGCTTTACATGCGCGCAGTAATATGGCTGCTGCCTGAGCGCGATTGGAAGAGGCATTCGGCGATAAGGTAATCGCGCCTGTTGCCGTATCTTTAATGCCCAGCATGACTTGGTTTGCTACGCTCCAAGCAAATGCCGCTCTGGAAGCCGCGTTTACGGACGCAGCATCCGAGAATGAAGACAATACGGAATTATCCGCTTCAGTGACGGCAGCCTTATTCACATAGGCCGCGAATGCCGCTGTCGCTTGAACGATCTCTGCTCTCGTGATCGGTTGATTCGGCAGCAGCTTCGAACCGGATACAAAGTTCAGAAGCCCGATCTTATAAGCAATTGCCAGCTGATTGTATGGCCATACGCCAGGCTTCGCCGCTACATCGGAGTAAGGAAGCTTAATTCCGCTTACATCGGTTGCAGCCAGACCCAGAGCGTTAACCAGCATGGTCACATATTCGGCACGCGAGATTCGAGCGGCAGGGGCATAGATGCCGTTGCCTCTGCCTGCAACCAACAATCTCGCCGCAGCCTCTTCAATGGAGTCCTTCGCCCACTTCGCTTTATCCAAATCTTTAAAGACAGTACCTTTGCTAGTGATGATCGTGTATATGCTGTGCGTCGCCGTATGCACTTCTGCATATAACTGACCATCGATTACAACTTGCTTGACCGTTCTTGTACTTGTTCCGATTAGGTTTCCTTGCGCGCTCTTCTCCATGACCAAGGCCGACAACGGCTGACCCTTGAAGCTGTTGTCGATCTTAATGAAGAATGAACGGAGCCCATCGAAATCCTCAACCTTGTATGCTTTGCCGTTCGGTGCTGAAAGCACGAGGTTGACCTCGAAAGGAGAGGAGACGGCATCATGATTGACAGGCATGCCGCTGCCGTTCAGAACGGTTTCACTGTCTAATTTGTGGACAGAAAGCGTAAGCTTCAAGTCACTGAGCGTTGTTTGGTTCGCAGCAATAAAGTCGTTCAGTCCGCTAATATGGGTCAGCACGTCAAGAGAAAGCGGATATTGGAAGTCCTTGTTCACCAGCAGCACCTGCGCGTCTTGATTCAAGGCTGCGGCAGCGAGCAATTCCTTCGCGCTAAATGCAGCAGCAATATCGCCGTTGGCATTCTTGGAGAAGTCGACGATAATCTGGTTCGTGTTCTTATCCACCGTTACCTCTGACTCAGGAGCGCCATCCCCCGTAACATGCAGCTGAATTTCTTCATTCGTTGTACCCGAAGCACCGGAGCCGCCGCCTGTATTGCCTCCTGTATTCCCTCCTGAATTACCTCCCGTATTGCCGCTAGAGCCTTGCGTCGATAGATCGTCCACGTACAAATCATCGACAACCATAACGACATCAATGGCCGACAGGTTCGGCTGAGCCGTTGCCTTCACGGACTCAATCGCTAAGTAATAGTCGCTGTAGTCGCCTGTGTTGAATTCAAGCTCGACCTCGGCCGTTCCCGTAGAACGAATCGTCGGAAGCGTGAAATCAGGAATATTGGAAATACCGGCTCCCGTCTGCTCCGACAAGAGCGCGCTCACCGTAGGTCCGCCCGATCTTGATTTGGCTGACAGCTGATATAGTCCGCCCTTATTCACTTGATACTTTAATCCGACCTTGTACGATTTATGAGGCAGAAGCTTAAGCGTTGACGGCACGGTGCCAAGGATCTCGGAAACTAAAGGCGTAGCCGGATTATTGATGTAGTCCTGCTCGTTGGATTTCAGCGAGAAATTGCCGTCGAATGCGTATGTCATCGGCTGCGTAATATTCGGGTCGGCAGCTTTCTTCGCATCGCTTGCCTTCTCGGCCAGATGGGTCTGATTGCCGCTCCATGCCGCTTGGAACATGAACGGTCCATAGCCTTCTGACACGTTCTCGAAATCCTCATAGAAGTAATGAGAGCCGAAGTTCGTTACTCCAGGGTTCTCCCACAGCTTAACGTCGTCAAACCATACGTTCGAAGTCGAGTCCTCGGCAGCATCTGCTTTCAATACGATATCGGCTTTACCCAATGCGTCTGCCGTAAAATCGACTTTCAATCTCTGATAGTACGTATTCTTAAACTTGCTCGGCTCCTCCAAATTCATAATTTGGGAACTGTCGATCGTGTTCATCACAGCAGGGCCGCCGTAGTTCTGGACGCTGATCGATACATTGCGCTCTGATGTGCTCGGCGCAGTATCATCATCGTCTTGATTTGGACCGTTATTGATATCCACCCAGACAGAGGCTGTATACGTCTTGCCTGGTTTTAGCCCCGTTACGGTTTGTGAGACTGTCGCATCCTCTCCGCCTGTAATCTTGAGGAAGCTATTCTTCAAGTAGTCGTGCTCCACGGATACGTTCGATGCGGAAGCGTTCGATGCGGACGTCTTGTTCCATGATGCGAATGCGCCGCTGTCGAAGCCCGGATCCTTAAGCGGACCGCCAACCCCAAAGTCGCCTGCTTGCTGAACATCTGCTTGCTGCTCGGCTGTCTTCGATTTGTAGACCACATAGGGAACGCCAATCGTTGTATCGTCAATGGTCACCTGGTCGCCCATCACGTTCAGCGTACGATCCCATACGCGTCCGGTGTCGGTAAGCTTGTACATCTCTACTGTCGCAAGTCCGCTCCAGCTATCCGGCAAATCCCAAGTCGTAGAACCGCCTTTCGGGTTCCAGTAGTAAATCTTGCTTTCGTTCTGCGGGTCCCAAGGCAAGAAGAGCTGGCTCTTCTGGTTGATGACATCCAGCTGCCCTGTACCTGTATCGCCCTGGTCCTTATGATCCAGAACATCGTATTTGGCAATCGTTTTGCCGTTCTTCGTCAGGGATGCCGTCCCGACGAGATAGTTCTCGTCACTCGGACTTGCATGATACTCATCCATCTGCGCAACGACGCCGCCGCCGAATACGATTTTGCTGTCGATGCCGGCACTATCGCGCTGTATATCTTCAATCGGGAAATGCTGCATGTACTTCGTTAGCAGGTTGTTGTTATAGAACAAATCAATGCCGTTCTGGATATCCGTTCTGCCCTGCCAGGTTCCAACTCCCGCTTGAAGCATGCCTCGCAGCAATACGCTGGTGTATGGGCTTGGCGCTTGGAATGTATCTTGATACTGATTCTTGATGAACCGAATTATCAAGCTGCCTGGCGTCTGGCTCGGGTAGTAAGGGTCCGTACCCCAGTGGGTCCAGATGACATTCTGCTCCATTGGTCCGGAGAATTCTGTCCCGAACCAGAAGCCCAGCTTGTTCTGAATCAGGTCAGCGAATTGATTCGCGTGCCAGCCTGCACCGCTGTAAACATCATCGTAAACCATCGCAAGGTTAGGAACTTCCTGCTTCAGCTGTGTATATCTTCGCTCCAGCTCCCCGCTCGTTATGTCTTTCGAACGATCGGTCGGGTACGTAGGGTCGACCCAATCATAGTTGGAGCTATTGCTCGACCAATTCTCGGGCTTCGCGTAGTAGGCATCCGGGTCCTGAGCATCAATATTGGTATGAACGCCGACCTTCACATTGTATTTCAGCCCTTCGTCGACCAGCGCATTGAAGTCTTTCAGACCGCCTTCGCGAATGCCGAAATGCCCTGCGACATCCGGGTGGCTGTCGTCATGCCCTTCCGCCTCGTACCCCTTCTCGAGGATCAGCTGTCCAAAGCCGTCGTAAAGGTTATACAGTTTCTTCGCGTTATCGAGCGTCCGCAAATACGGATTCTGGGTTAAGCTGTTGAAATTCATCGCGATATAGGACACATAGTTGTTGATTTCATCTGCGCCTGGGTGAAGATCCTGCGACCAAACATCCCGGAAGGCAATGGCAGCATCTTTCCAGTCTGCTGTGCCGTCGTTGTTGGCGTCAGGCGAAATCATGATTTTGGAAGAGAAATCGAAGAGCGGCGGGAAGAGCGCATCATCGTCGATGTCCCCTCTGACTGTCCAAGCTCCGTTCCACATGGAGAGCTGTTTGTTCTCTTCGTCGCCTTCTGTCTCAATGTTCATCATCACTTTAGAGGCTGTCTCCACAACATCATTCATGATGGTTGCTGCCAGCTTGCCGTCGCTGACGAAACCGTACGTTCTCAATCGGCTGCCTGGCGTTTGGCTCTGCAGATTTGTTCCGAAGGCAGCATCGTTCGTGTAGAATTCGTCATTCATCACATTCCATGCTCCGGTAACCCATGCCGCAGCGCCTTGCGCATCCGGATTGGCGCTGGATACGGAGACGAGCTTCTGGTTCGGGAAGGCGACGCTTCTTGTTTTGTAGCCTTCGGGCTCGCTGTTAATATGGGTCTTCATATCGACTATGCTGCCGTTAACCGTAAATGTGACGTCCATATTCACGTTCCCGACCGCTGCTTCCGTGTTATCGTCCACGACCGGAACATCCAAATTGTAAACAATCGTATTCTCCGCCGTCTTCGCGGCGCTGTTTACCGTTGCAATGCTGTCATTGCCGTTGATATTGACTGCGTATAAGAAATCGCTTTGCGCTTGCAGCTCGTCCGATACTTCACTGCCAAGCCACGTGTAGCTCCGAACAGCCGGGAAACGGTTATCCATGCTTACGCTCAGTTTGTCCGATGAGATTGTAATCGGCTCTACAGCTGTAGGTGTCGGCGGAGTCGGCGCTACATAAATTTGTTGCGAAAGCTGGCTGATGATCACCTTCTTCGGGTAGTTCCAGCTCTTGATCCCTACTCTGCCAGCCCCTACCGGGAAATCCGCGCTGCCGCTGAAAGCCAGTACATCGTTCAACCACACTTTAACGGATTGACCGATATACTTGATCTTCAACGTATAATCTGTGTCCGCGACAATATCAGGCCCGGAGCTCGTAAAATCACCGTAATGAGCGGCATCGGTCTGCCAGCCCCAATGTCCTGAATTATCATAATAAATAGAGGCGAACGGCTTGCTTGGCGAGAAATATCTGAATATAAAGCCTAAACGGCCGGCCTTGCCATCTGTTCTGAACTTCACGGTATATGTTCCGTCTTGCATGGGGAGAGAGCTCTGGTCATAAACATCCGCAAAAAAGTTATTGATGACAAGTTTATTGTCAGCAATTGCTGGAGCCGGAGTAAGCGGCGTGCCATCTGTCTTGTTCCACACGCCTGTAACGCCATCGTCATAATTACGAAGATACGTCGTTTCTTGTGGCGGGATGTAGACGTCACCATCTTGATAGCTCACGGACAAATCATCGAAGTAAGCCGTTCCTGTGCTAGCTGATCCAGCTTCGAAGCCGCTCCGTCCACCTAACAAAGAGAATCCCGTCTCCGTGCCTGAGTAAAGTTCGCTTCCGTCAACCGTCAGCGTGTAGAGATCACCCGCGTAGTCGATGGAAACATCATGGACGGTTCCCAAAGCAAGAGGCTGAGCATCGCTCGTTAAGTCAGCGCTTACATCATTGCCGTCAGCTTTGCCGACGAGCTTCCATGAGCCGTCGCTATCGTTTTGCACAGCGCTCCAGTTGTTCGCGTCTTTGTACCTGAACATGAGGCCTGCGTACGAATAGTCGCCATCCAATTGGAATTTCGCGCTATAGGAGCCGTTGCTCACAAGCGGAGAGGCCGTATCGACAACTTGGCTTGTTCCGCTCGTCGTGGTAAGCTTCGCGATCTTCCCCGACAATCCCGGTACAGCGGTTTGGAAGGAATACGTCGGGACGGCCGCGTTCGCAGATGCCATATTGAGGCCAGGTGTCGCGTCGCTGTTAAAGTCTCGCGTATAAACAACTTGACCGCTGTCGTTGTCTGTCACCTTTACATCGTCAATATGAATCGTTTTCGCGCTGTAATAGGATCGGAATCCGATTTTACCCGCTTCAGTCGGCAGCGCATCGTCTGACGTTTGCGAGTAAATCAGATCGCCATCCAAATACACTTCGTACGTGTCCTCATTAAAGGCAACCTTCAGCGCATAGGTTCTTCCCGCTTCAAGCTTGGCTGTTGGATTGGAGTAGTCGCCGTACACCTCGCCGCCGCCGTTAAATCCATCCCATATCCAGCCATTCTGATCCCGCGCAATAAGCGAATAATGCGATAAGTCCTTGTATCTGGTAATGATGCCGAATTGCTCCGCGATGCCTCCATCGATATTGATATTCGCTTCGAACGTACCGTTCGCCACATCAGGCATCTCGCCAAAATAAAAAATTTCGTTGCCGCCGTCCGGGTTCCGAGCACCAAGAAGCTGGCCGTTCATCCCGGCGTACGAAGCCGTGCTGCCAATCGAGGTATCGGATGGGACGCCGTCTACATCCATGAGGCTCGCATCGGAGCCGTCTTCCATGTTATTCGTATAGCTGCTGGCAGGAGAAGCAGGTTCTTGATCAGGCGATGCCATTGCAGTGTCGCTGCCCAGCTGAAAAGCGCCGCTAACCGGAAAAGACGAGCTAACGAGCAATAGCGCAAGCATGAAGCTGATCTTTCTCTTCGATGATTTCGACATAATACCCTCCCTGATAAATAAAGTGCGGTCATCCGATGAATGACCGCCTTTATGTTTTACTGGTTTGGTTTTACTTGTTTGGTTTTTACTTGTTCGTCTTACTGGTTCGAATCGACTGCTTTGCCCCACTTATCGTTCAATTCTTTCTCGAGATCACCGATAGACTTGCCTGCAAAAATACTTTGTGCAATCTTGTGCGTATCGTATTGCGCAGCGCTGCTTACTTTCGCAAAGCCGGCATCCGTTGCATTGTAGATGAACGGAGTGAACGGATATTGCTGCGTCCATTTGTTGAAGAACGGGTTGTCTACCGTTACGCCGTCGATCGTCGAGGACTGCTGCATCGTGTTAATGTACGATTGGTACACGTCCTTGCTGAACATCCACTCCAGGAACGCTTTCGCTTCTTCGGTGTTCTTGGAATCCTTGTTAATGCCTACGTTCATATCAGACAGCGTCATCGAGGTGAGCGGCTGGCTCTCGTCGGCGCGGAATGGCAGCGGGAATGCGCCGAGATCCTCGTCCGATTTCACTTTGTCCATATAGCTCGGATAGTACCATTGGCCAAGTGCGATCATCGCAGCTTTGCCAGCTTCGAATTGCTGCGTCGATTGATCGAACGAGATCGAAAGCGCATCAGGTCCGGCATATTTCTTGTCCGAGATTTCCTTGAGCAGGTTCGCGACTTGATCGAACGTGCTGCCCGCACCGAACGGCGCTTTGTTCTTCGCCAGATTAGCCATGTAATCTTCGTCGCCCGACATCAGATGCGGACCGAATTCCATGAACGGGTAGAATGTCCAGTCGTCCTTGCCGCCAATGGAAAGCGGCGTATATTGGCCATCTGCTTTAAGCTTGGCCATGACATCCAGAAATTGCGGCAGCGTCTTCGGCACTTCAAGGTTCAACGCTTTGAAGATGCTTGGGTGATAGTAGACAAATTCCGAGAAAGATACCAGCGGGAGCCCAAGCACTTTGCCGTCGATCTTCGTTGCGAATTTATTCGTTGCCGTGGCTTGCAGATCATCCAGCGGCAGCATCGTTTCCTTGTAAACCTGGAAAGCAGCCGGCTTCAGGTAGAAGAGATCCGGCATATCGTTTGCTGCCAAGCGGACTTTCAAGTATTGCCCGCTGTTATCCGGCACCTTCTCCACTTCGATCGTGACATTCGGCTTCTGAGCGGAATATTCTTTCGCCTTTTCCGTCCAGAAATCGATGTCCGCCTTCGCGTCCCAGATGGCAAGCTTCAGCTTGACCGGATCGGCCGATGCCGCTGTTTCCGTATTGTTCGTCGTTGTCGCCGTGTTGTTCTCCGCGGCGCCTTGGTTCGCATTCTCGGCGGAATCCTTGCCGCAGCCCGACAATATACCGGTCGTAATCAATCCAATCGCAAGCATCGAACTTAACCATTTCTTTTTGCTCATTGCGTCTGACCCTCCATTAAAAAATTGTAGTTAGGATTTTCTTTGTCTGTCTGCTCTTATCTTAATGGAACTGAAAAGGCTTACAAATGATCGTTTTTGTACAAAATTGATCTTTTATGAATCAAGTTTTTGCTCCTGAGCGGACTCGAAGCTGTGATAAATAGCCGGAATCGCGAGCATGACCTTAATGCCGGATGGCTGGTTCGGTTCCAGCTTCACGCCGTATTCGCTGCCGTAATGGAGCTGAATTCTGCGATGCACGTTTGCGACTCCCATGCCGCTGAATGCCCCGCTCCGGTCCTCGGAGAGAATCTGTTCCAGCCGCTCCGCCGTCATTCCGATCCCGTTATCCGAGATTTGAATCCGAAGCACGCCCTCCAGGATCTCAATTTCGATTTCGATTTGGCCGATTCGGCTTGGGTCGGACAGGCCGTGCAGGATGCAATTCTCCAATATCGGTTGAAGCAGCAGCTTCAGGATATAGAGCGAATTCGCTTCTTCTTGTACCTTCCACTCCACTTCAAGCGCATTCCCGTACCGCGTCTGCATGATGTACAGGTAATGCTTCAAGTTCTCGATTTCTTCGCCTAACAGCGTCTCGCTTCCGCCGCGATTAAAGGACGATGAGACCAATCTCATGAGCGCTTGCGTCATATTCCGGATGTTGTCCACCTTGCTGATGACCGCCATGAGCTTGATCGAGTTAAGCGTATTGATCAAGAAATGCGGATTGATCTGCGACTGAAGCGCCGCAAATTCCGCCACGCGTTTCTCCCGCTCCTGATCCTCTTTCTGCTTAATGAGCAGCAGAATCTGCTCCATCATATGATTGAAGGTACGTCCCAAAATGACCGTTTCCGCAAAGCCGGAGGCTTCGATCTTCGTGTTCAGCTTCCCGTCCATGACACGCGACATCTTCACGACCAGCAATTGAAGCGGTCTGGTCACGCCATGAATGAGCAGCAGCGATATCGCCGAAATCATAATCATGACCGCAAGCGTGCCCCAAACGACGTACCTTGAGATTTGATCGTACTTCGTGGTCAACTGGTCATACGGGATCTGATAAATCACTTTCCATCCCGCATTCTCAACCGTCGAGTAGGCGACGAGCGATTGGTTGCCGCTAGACGTGTGATCGAAGTGACCTTCCTTGGATAAGGAGATTTTGTGCAGCAGCTGCGGCCCCACTCGACCGATATTGTTCACGTTGTAGCTGGTGGCAATAACTTGCCCGTCTTGGTCTGCTATGCGAAACGAGAAAGCCCCGCGATAAATGTCCTGCCACAATATTTTCTCGAACGCATCATTGCTGAACACGACATAGATCATCTCGATGTTATGCATCATCTGCATGTAGCTAGGCGATATGGCCGCTGCGATTCGAATTTCCCCTGTATCGCCATAGAGCACAGCCTGCTGCTGGCCGATGAAATGAACGCGATCCTTGTCGGAGAGCGCCGACTTGTACCACGCCGCATCTCGCACGGACTGCTCGTTATTCTTCAAATCCTTCAAGTAGGAGAAAGCGCCTTGATTCTTGTAGAAGAAGGTAATGGATTGCAAATGTCCCGAGGTCGATGCGCCGTAATTATCGAGCATCTTCACGAGTTCATTCTTATAATCGAACCTTGAGCCGTTATCGCCCTTCTCCACCAATGTCGCTTTATTTAGCACGTCGCGATCCATTCCGATTAGCGCTGTAAAGTTGATCGTTTTATTGATTTCTTGCTCTTCGGAATAAGTGACAGCCCGTAACGTCTGCATCGTTCGGTCTGTCGTTTGCGAGATGAGGTCATGTTTGTAGACCTTCAATATCGTCCCGCTGATCAGAATAATCGGCACTGAAATCATGAAGATGAGGACAAATTTGAGTACGGTGGATAACTTCCATGGATACACTCTGGTTCGCATATTGGACCTGCCTCGCCTTGGGGTAAATTTTATGAATCATTATAGCATGGCGATTGTAGGAGTAAATATTTTGATTGAAGTACTCATTTTTTTGATTTAGAATACCAATTAAATTGTTATTCCAAAGATAGGATGGGATGCTCACATGGCAAAGTTCACGGTAGAAGGTCGTAATTTCTTAGTAAATGATCGTCCGTTCCAAATGATTTCCGGCGCTATTCACTACTTCCGCGTCGTCCCTGAATACTGGAGAGATCGCCTGCTCAAGCTGAAGGCGTGCGGCTTCAATACCGTAGAAACGTATATCGCTTGGAACATCCATGAGCCGAAGAAAGGCCAATTCTGCTTTACCGGTGCAGCGGATATCGTCCGGTTCATCGAGATCGCGGCTGAACTGGATTTGCATGTTATCGTGCGTCCAAGCCCGTATATTTGCGCGGAATGGGAGTTCGGCGGACTTCCTTCCTGGCTGCTGGCCGAGGACGGCATGAAGCTGCGCTGCAACTATAAGCCGTATCTTGACCATGTTGATGCCTACTACGACGTGCTTATTCCATTGCTGCTCCCGCTTCTGGATACGAATGGCGGACCTATTATCGCCATGCAGGTAGAGAATGAATACGGCAGCTATGGCAATGACAAGAATTACTTGGAATACTTGCGTCAAGGCTTGCTTCGCCGCGGCGTTGATGTGCTTCTCTTCACTTCCGACGGGCCGGAGGATCATATGCTGCAAGGCGGCACGATTCCGGGCGCACTCGCAACGGCAAATTTCGGCTCCCGGCCGGAAGAATCGTTCGAGAAGCTTGGCGAGTACGAGCCGAACAATCCGCTAGTGTGCATGGAATATTGGAACGGCTGGTTCGACCATTGGGGCGAGGAGCATCATGTTCGGGGTTATGACGATGTGGCCGATGTTCTAGATCGGATCTTGAAGTCTGGCGCTTCCGTCAACTTCTATATGTTCCAAGGCGGCACGAACTTCGGATTCTATAACGGCGCCAACTTCTTTGATAAATACGAACCGACGGTAACGAGCTACGATTACAACGCGCTCCTAAGCGAATCAGGTGATATTACGGACAAGTACCTGGCCATCCGTGACGTAATTTCGAAGTATTCGGATGTGCCAAAGGCTCTGCTTCCGACACCGATTCCGAAACACAATTACGGTACCGTTCAACTAACTGAGCAAGCTCGTCTGTTCGACTCCCTTGAACTTCTCTCCGTTCCGGTACAGAGCGTCTATCCAGAGACGATGGAGAAGCTAGGTCAGGATTACGGTTTTATTCTTTACACGACGCGCATCAGCGGACCAAGACCTCGCAGCAAAGTTACTGTGCAGGAAGTTCGCGACCGGGCGTTAGTATTCATGGATAATGTGTATCAAGGTGTCATTGAACGCAATAATCATTCGTTATCGCTTACAGCTGAGGAGCATGACGTTGCAGTCGAAATTCCGCGCGAGGGCGCTTCGCTAAGCATCTTGGTCGAGAATCTCGGTCGCGTGAACTATGGCTGGATGATGAAGGATCCCAAAGGAATTACGGAAGGCGTTAGACATGAGCGGCAGTTCCTCTACGATTGGACGATCCATCCGCTGCCGCTCGATGATTTGACTTCGCTTGTTTTCGAACCGATTGATTTCGGCGGCGACCCGGTACCGGAACCGACGTTCTATAAGGGGACTTTCGAGGTGGATGAGCTAGCCGACACGTTCTTGAACATGGAGGGTTGGACCAAAGGCGTCGCTTTCGTGAACGGCTTTAATCTCGGACGCTACTGGGAAATTGGTCCGCAAAAAACGCTGTATGTTCCAGCGCCTCTGCTCCGTGAAGGCGCGAATGAACTTATTATTTTCGAGCTGCATGGCATGAATGAACCTCAGGTAACGTTGCAGGAAGTCCCCGATCTTGGGTAGTCCTCTGGATCATTCAAAATCGAGTAGGCCCATGCGCAATTGCATGGGCCTCTCACAGATCCGGACGTGCGGGTCATCGCATCCGGCTCCTCCATGATTATCCCCGTTGGGGATGAAGGTCTTTTTGGATCGAGGACAAACTACTTAGACCGATTTCTTCAAACCACTTGTTTGGCATCGCATACTGCGCATACGTCGAGTAGGAGCTGCGCCAAGCGGTCATTCGTAACCCCGGCAGTTCTCTATCCCATCCTCGTTTGCGCATCTCTCGATGAAGTTTCCTTATCTTCCTCCAGCTTCGCAGCTGTACCGACCGGAGTCTTCTTCTTATCCAACCATCGAGATCTCGGAATCGTTT
>NZ_QTTN01000002.1 GCF_003386535.1 Paenibacillus taihuensis | reverse complement strand
TATCTGTCGTGGGCGCAGGAAATTTGAGAGGAGCTGTCCTTAGTACGAGAGGACCGGGATGGACGCACCGCTGGTGTACCAGTTGTTCCGCCAGGAGCATAGCTGGGTAGCCAAGTGCGGACGGGATAAGCGCTGAAAGCATCTAAGCGTGAAGCCCCCCTCAAGATGAGATTTCCCAATTAGTAAGACCCCTGAAAGACGATCAGGTTGATAGGTTCGAGGTGGAAGCGCAGCAATGTGTGGAGCTGACGAATACTAATCGGTCGAGGGCTTATCCTAAACAAGTTAATCAAGCAAGAACTTCGCAAAGGTTCGTATCCAGTTTTCAAGGCGTAACGTTAAGAGGCTGTCCCAAAAGTAAGTCAACTCACGTTGTAGAGCGGTCCTGCAGTGCAAAAATTGTATAAAATAAACAAATGGCGGCGTTTGGGAGGTTATCCCTGCGCCGCCATTTTCCGTTTTTGGTCCAAAGCTGTTTTCTTGAGCAGATTATGGGCAAGCGAAAGCCACCCGACCTCCAGGCTTACCTTTGGCAAGCCACGAAGCAGAAATCGCCGGACTCCCCGGTTGTTCTTTAGTTGTCCAAATACGCTCTCCGGTTCAATCATTCTCCGAACCGACAGCGCATAGCCTTCTTCGCTTCGAAGTTTCTCGCGCGCTTGGTTTTTATAACGAAGGTACTCCGGACTGATTGTTATCTCTCGATTTCCGTTCGCCTTCGTACAAGCGGACACCCTTCGCAATTGGCGCTGCGGTAGTGGCGGTGGATGATCTCATAGCCGGTTTCTGTGGTTTCTTTGCTCTCTCGCACGAAGTAGAGCTTCTGCTTGGCTGCGCACGTCCACGTGTCCTCGGTCTCGTCGTACCGCCAATTGTCGATTTTACTGATATCCTTCTGCCACTGCTTTAATTTTTCCTTATGATACGTGTTGTATTTTACCAACGCTTCGATTTGCTCGGTTTCTAAATACGCGTAGTTCTCTTCCCCGCCATACCCCGCATCCGCGATGACCGTTGCCGGCAGCTTGCCAAGGGAGGTTTTTAGCTTCTCCAAGTGGGGCTTCAAGCAGCGCGTATCCGTCGGGCGTTGATGCAGGCTATATCCCACGATGAACTGGTTTTCCGTACCGATTTGCACATTGTAGCCTGGCTTAAGCTGACCATTGCGCATATGATCTTCTTTCATCCGCATGAACGTCGCATCGGGGTCTGTCTTACTGAAGCTATTCCGATTTCCTAAAATCTCCTGCTGGGCTTCATATTTTTGCAGACGGGGAAGGAAGTCTTTGCGAATGGTACGTACCGCTTTTTTGAGCGGCTTGTCCTTGGGTTTCTCTTGCAGTTCAGCCTCCAACCGTTTGACGGCTTCTTCGAGCTTCTCGCTGGAGATTTGCGCGGCCTCGCCCAGTTCGGGAAGATCTCGACCGCGATGCTTCTGCTCTTCCTGACGTTCCAACTCTTCAATGGAGGCGAACAAGGTCTGTACGTTCTCCTGCAGCTTCGCCTTCTGCTTCACAACGGCCTTTCCCCAAACAAAAGTGTAGCGATTGGCATTAGCCTCAATCTTCGTCCCGTCCACAAAGTAATGCTCCAACTGGACGTACGGCTTTGGCAATTTGGCGAGAGGAGTAGATGCGCTGCGAGTATGCGTAAACGATGACTTTGGTCAGCATCTTAGGGTGATAACTATCTCGACCGCCGCCGGGATAAGCGCTAGCAAAAATGTGATCGCTTAAACGGTTAACGGCGTCGTTGACGACACGAACGAGGTGGTTTGGGGGAATGTCCTCAGTTAGATCCATTGGCAGTGTTAGTTGGTCCATGGTATATTGAATGTACATAGAAACCTTCCTTTCGAAGATGGTTGGGTGGTACCTCCATTTTACCAAGGATAGGTTTCTTTGTTTTTTACAGATTTGAAAACAATGAGGGGCTGCCCAAAAGCGTTATGGCTTTTGGGACAGCCTCAAAATGCCGCAATCGCAATTGAATAACTGGGTATCTCCAGTTATTCATAATTACCGACGAGATTTACAACCTACCCTGTGAAGCCAAGAAGAATTAGGCCACATAAGAAGAGGTACTCTCATCAGACGTTGTCGTTCTCCATAACAAACGCTGCAGAACGACGCCAATCATACCAACGCTCCCGACAATGATCCCTACAAACAAGAAAGTAAAAGAAGCGCCCCATTGTTCGATTAAGGCTCCGCCAATGAGCGGTGCGATCACGAAGATGACGCTGCTCAAGGAATCATAAATACCGCTGACCCTGCCGATTGCCTCGGAAGGCGTTTCTTTCTGCAGGATATAGTTCATGCCTGCCGAGGTAAAGCCGGTGCCGATGCCTCCGATGAAGGATGTGAACAGGATGAAGCAGAGCGGGGTATCCTGCCGAAACATCCCCGCAACGGCAAACATAATACCGATGAGCGTCACCCCGCCTCCCAGCAGCCAGCCATACGCCGAAAGCTGTTTGAACCGGCGCAGCCAGGTGACGCTCGCAAGACCGCCCGCTCCGATCGCGGTCACGAGCCAACCGATCAATTCGGGTCGGTGCGGGGCTACATCCCGCAATAGAACAGAAATCTGGGCATCGATCATTTGGATGCCGGATAGCCCGATTAAGCAGAAAATGAGGCTTACCCGCAAGGTGCTGCTTTGCAAGAGAATCCGCCAGCCATGCCGCCACGCCGTGCGAAGCTGAAAGGGTTCCTTAGATATCGCTTCAGCTGCGGCAATGCGTCCATGCTTAGAGGGGATGAGCAGGAGCAAACAGGCGGAAAGCACGAAGCTGGCCGCATTAACCGCCATGCAGCTAGATGGAGAGAAGACAGTGGCCACGGTTACGCCAAGCAGAGGACCTAGCACTTTAGAGAGTTGAAAGACGGCTCCGTTGAGCGAGGTCGCCTGCAAGAGTTGGTCGGGTTCGAC
Source organism: Paenibacillus taihuensis (assembly GCF_003386535.1). Lineage (GTDB taxonomy): Bacteria > Bacillota > Bacilli > Paenibacillales > Paenibacillaceae > Paenibacillus_Z > Paenibacillus_Z taihuensis. The sequence continues at coordinate 274,660 of NZ_QTTN01000002.1, read as the reverse complement.
TACGCCCCGCGTCATCGCCTGTTGAGCCGGATAGTGGAAAACGCGAGCGGTGGATCGAAGCGCGATCAGACCGATCAGCACCGCTGCATTCGGCGCGAAGATCAGCATGACTGTAATACAGGCACGAATCAGATCGGTGGCAATCATCAGATTCCGCTTGTTCCACCTGTCCGCCAGAATCCCGGCCAGTTGGCTGAATAGAATGCTTGGCACAGCGAAAGAGAGCGGCATTAGAGCGACGGTCATTGCGTCTGCCTTCCAGATTAATCCCAAGAGAATAGCGACGGCCATGAAATCAAAATAGTCGCCGAGTGCTGACAGACCGTAGGCGATGAACATCTTTGCGAACGAACGATTGTTCTTTAACATATGAAGGCCTCCTGTTACGAATCATTGCAAGTATCGTATCAGGGGAATGTCAGAGGATGATCAGAGCAGGTTTACAAGCAAATGCTCCGCTTTAACCAATAGCTCGTCGAAGCGGTACTGTATCGCCAGCAAGTCCCATTGCCGCTCATATTTTAAACGATAGGTCTCGTCGCGCACGTGCGTTCTAAGATACAGAAGGGCCGTGTTCAAGTTGGTGAGCAGATGTGGGATAAATTGGGTATGTCGCGTTGTTTCCATCCCTTCATCAAGCGTTTGTCTCGCAGAGGCGATGCTGCCTTGCTGATACAGGAAGAGCGCTTTTACCACAAGAAGCGCCCCCCGTTCTCGTTGAATCGGATGTTGGGCAAGCAGATTTTCACACTCCTGTATCGTGAAAGCCGCAGCATCCATTTGACCTTCCTGCAACTGTAGATGAATCTCCTTTATCAGAAAGTTCGCGGTGAAGCTGGGAGAATTCAGATCGGCGATGTTCTGTCTGATGGCGTCTAACTCTTGTTGTGCCTTCACAAGCATGCCGGATTTCAATAAATGGAAAATAACATTTATTCGCAGATCATACTGCCATTCCCGCGATAGCATGTCGCCTTCGGTGATTAATCTTTCAAAGTAGCGCAGAGATGCTTGCGGTTGCAACTGGATGGTCGCATGGATAAATGCCGCATAGGAAAGCTTCTGCCAATAATTGATGCTGTCCGTCGTGAGTATCCATTCGAAATCGCCACGTACAAAGTGAAGATAGGTATCGTAATAAGGATCGCCCGGCAAGCTTAGGATGTCTCGGTGTGTCGCCAGCAGTTGCATCGCTGCGCCCATTCCGAGTCCATGATATTTGGAGAGTATCCGGTTAATGTCAACAGCGAATTGTTCATCCTCGAGGAGCGGACTATCTTGCTGCTTCTTGGCATGGCGTATTAGTTTATAGCCTTGTCCCCGAATTGTCTCCACGCGGAGCAGATGCGACCATTTGGCCATTTTTTTGCGTACGCGGTAAATGTGATCATCTACGGTCCGGTCGCTGGGCGCTTCAAGCGGCCAGACGGCTTCCAATAACTCATCCCGTGAAAATGACCGTCCTGCATTCTCATAGAGAAAACGAAACAGCGCAAATTCCTTGGGCAAAAGTTGAATGCTTTCCCCTGCAAAAGCAGCCTGATAGGTATGCTGATCAAGATGGATCATTTGTATCCTCCTTACCCGTTCATTGAATACATGATTCAATTCTAGAACAACAGGCCAAATCGATCAAATAGACGGGATCATGCCGACCGCCATATTGGAGACCAAAGTGGCCGAAACAATAATGAATGCAGGCTGCGCAAGTCAGACAAAAAAACCGTGTGTCCGCAGTTGGCGGATGACACGGCTTGAATCATTTATTCGAACAAATACCCGGCAATCGAAGACAAATCGCTTGCCGTCACAACGAACTTCCCATCCGGCAATTCGTCCGGTTTCATCGTGCGAAGGCAAGTAAGCTTGCCGTCTACGACGCCATACGCATGCACCTGCCGATAAGCACGTTCCAATCGCAGCTCGCCGGCGGCGAACGGAATGCAGGCGAAGGAGGACGATACCGCTAAATCGGCATCATCCTGAGCTATTAACGCCCAGCTGCCCGTGAATGCAACGGGAATGGCAATGTCGTCATATTGAATCGGTTCCGATCGGTTATTTTGCAGAGCGAGCGCGGTCAACTGTTGTGGCTGGCCTTCGCTTAACGCCTCCAAACGTCCCCATGACACCAGCTTCGGCTCGCTTTTGCTGCTTCCGAGTTCGGCTTCGAGCCAGAGCGGCTTCCAGCCGCAGGTGCGTCTGCGCCAAGCTTGCAGGGCCGCCCAGCGGTTGATGTCCGGCTGCGTGATGCGCTTCCCGTCGTTATCGGTTTCGCCGAGCGTAAGTCCGTTCACGCCGACGACGGCCGTATGGAGCAGGATGTCGCCGAGGGTATCCCAATAGTACCCGGTCGACGTGTTGACCGCCATGCCATGCCTTGCGGCCAGCGATTAAACAGCGCTGATTGTGACCTGCCGCTTCGTGCTCGGCGCTGTCTCCCGCATCGCCAAGATCATCGAGATTGACCAGATCGGACACGCTGCGCATGAGCGAATGAATGCCGTAATAGATGATCGTGATATCCGGATCAACCGACTTCGCCGCATCGTAGATGATCATCTATCAAGGTACGCCTGCCGTCATTGGTTCTATTCTTGATGTAACCGAGTGAAAACGAGCGGAGCGAATGAATGCTTTTCTAGCCTACCACGACTCCTTGACTGAGCTTCCTAATCGAAGAATGTTTGAAAGGTTTCTCACGCAAACGTTGGAGAAATCGAAGTCTTCCGGACAATCGTTCGCTCTCGTTTATTTGGACATGGACCGTTTCAAATCCATCAATGATTCATTAGGTCATGCAGTAGGAGACCAACTGCTGATCTCCATTGCCAAGCGCTTGCAGGAGCAGATCAGGGAAACGGATCTTGTGGCCAGAATGGGCGGAGATGAATTTACCGTTATTCTCCCGAGTATACGAGATCTTAACTGTGCGACTGAGGTTGCCAAACGAATTATTGAGAAGTTCCAAGAACCCTTTATTATTGAACAGTATGAGCTGTTTATTACAACCAGCGCTGGGATCAGCATTCATCCTAATGATGGTGAGGATTCCTCTACGCTGATGAAAAATGCGGACTCCGCTCTTTACCGCGCTAAAGAGCTGGGAAAGAACAACTATCAAATCTATACGGCGTCCATGAATATACAGACCTATAAGCTTTTCAATGAATGGGGGCTTGTCCCGCCAGATGAGTTTCTGCCGATATCGGAGGAGACTGGCTTAATTATTCCTCTTGGTCAGTGGGTTAAGCAAACCGTATGCCAGCAGAATAAGAAATGGCAGCAATCCGGTCTCAGGCCAATTCCGATTTTGATTAACGTCTCTGCCAAAGAGTTTCTATCCAGAGTTATCATTCATGATATTCAGCAAGCTTTATCCGATAGCGAATTAGATCCGCAGTACTTGGAGATTGAAATTACGGAAGGCTCCCTATTAGAAAATGCAGATTCCGTTATGACAATACTCCATATCTTAAGCAAGCTTGGCATTAAAATTTCGCTCGATGACTTCGGGACAGGCTACTCTTCCCTTTCCTACTTGAAACGGTTTAAACGTACAATTAACATTCTGAAGATCGATAAGTCTTTCATACAAGATTTGCATCGGGACAATGACGATAATGTGATTATCCAAACGATTATTCAACTCGCTCAGCATATGAATATGTCTGTCGTTGCGGAAGGGGTTGAAACCGCGGAACAGCTTCATATTCTCAAACGATTAAAGTGCGATCTGGTTCAAGGCTATTTATTTAGTAAACCTATTCCTGCCGCACAATTTGCAAGCTTGCTGGAAAAAGGTACTCTAGTGCCGTTAATGAATGAAAATGAGCAGGAGCAATACCCGTATGAGAATAAACGAAGCTATTTCCGAGTCGATCTTCACTTTCCTTTATTAGCTTCAATGACTGTCATTGAGATTAACGAGAAGAATATTGAGCTTGGCAAAACAGACATTAAATCGCATGCTCAATGATTTATCTATCCAGCTGCGCAAACATACATTGATTCCCGGCTGCAGCTTTATCAAGGTAGACCGCTATCATTATCTGAGAAGACTGCTTGGCGGCGATCCTGCTCCATAATCGTATAATCGGTTTAAATCGAAAAGCCGCACCGGTCCATGTCATGGACCGTGCGGCTTTTTCCTGCGGTCGTGATTCTGAAACCTCCGCTTTATGGAAATGATGGTAAAAAGTAATTGGACCAGGTGATGAATTTGCAGCATAACGGAAACTCTGTGACAACGGAAGCTTTGCATCCCGAGCTTGAAGCAACATTGGGCCTTATTCGATCGAAACTAGGCAACAGCACGGATCTTGTTATTCGCAGTTTTACAGTGATCACTCCGCTGCAGGCTCACCCAGCTGCGATCGTATATATAGACGGGCTTGCGAATGTGAAAGAATTGTTGGAATCGCTGCTTGTTAACTTCAGTGATACCCAGACGCTTCCGCAGCTCTCGTCAGAGACCTCTCCTTTGCATTGGATTCGATCGTTTATGCTCAGGAGCGGGGACATTTCCAGCCTCTACGATTTCGAAGAACTCTGCCAAGCCATTCTATCCGGCGAAACCATCGTTCTTGTGGACGGCTACGCGGAGGGGATCGCAGCCGCGACCAATGAGTGGAAGGATAGGGGCGTAACCGAGCCTAATTCTCAATCTGTCGTAAGAGGACCGCGGGAAGGGTTCTCCGAAACGCTGCGAACGAATACCGCACTGATCCGTCGCAAAATCAAGGATCCTAGTCTATGGTTGGAAACAAGACAGGTGGGCACTGTGACACACACGGATGTGGCCATCATGTACATTCAAGGGATAGCAGACGAGAAGGTTGTGGAAGAGGTTCGTTCCCGGCTGGACCGGATTGATACGGACGCGATTCTGGAGAGCGGTTATATCGAGGAATTTATTCAAGATAAGGCGATGTCGCCGTTTCCGACGATCTATAACACGGAGCGCCCGGATACGGTTGCCGGCGGTCTTCTGGAGGGACGTGTCGCCATTCTCGTCGACGGCACGCCATTCGTGCTCGTTGTACCTGCGTTGTTTACCCACTTCATTCAGACGGCGGAGGACTATTATCAACGTGCGGATATCGGTACGCTTCTTCGGCTGCTTCGGTATGTTTGCTTATTTATCGCCATGTTCGGACCAGGCGCGTACATTGCGATTACAACGTTCCATCAAGAGATGATACCGACCCAACTGCTGATCAACATTGTGGCACAGCGGGAAGGCATTCCCTTTCCCGCATTTATCGAAGCGCTCCTGATGGAAGTAACCTTCGAGATATTAAGAGAGGCCGGGGTGCGGATGCCGAGGACGGTTGGACAAGCGGTGTCGATCGTAGGAGCACTGGTCATCGGCCAAGCGGCAGTTGATGCGGGGTTAGTAGGTCCGGCGATGGTCATCGTCGTCTCGATTACGGCGATTTCGAATTTCGTCATACCTTCGTACAACATGGGGATCTCGATTCGCATGATCCGTTTCTTCTTCATGATGCTTGCCGCTTCCTTTGGCTTATTCGGCATTCTGGTAGGCACAATTATTCTCGTGCTGCATTTAAGCAGTCTGCAATCGTTCGGGGTTCCTTATTTGGCGCCGTTCGCGCCTTTCATCAAGGAAGACCAGAAGGACAATATGATTCGATTGCCCCAATGGATGCTTCTTACCCGTCCGCACATAGTTAGTCATCAGGATCGTAAACGGCAGCAAAAGCAACCTCCGCAGCCATAGCAAACCGTACGAGGAAGTGTAAACCATGTTGATGCGTAAAGGGTTGTTATGCGCACTTGTCCTGGCAGCGAGCTTGATGTTAACGGGCTGCTGGAACCGTAAAGAACTCAATGAGCTTTCCATTGCAACGGCTTTTGGATTTGACAAGAACGAGAAGCAATATAGTGTCTCGGTTCAACTCATTAATCCGTCGGAAATCGCAGCTGCAAAAGGAAGCGGACGTTCGCCCGTCATCACCGTACAGGAATCAAGAGGACGTACGATCTTCGAATCCATTCGCCAAATGACCACGACGACCCCAAGAAAAATATACGCTTCCCATCTGCGCATTCTTGTTATTGGAGAAGACTTGGCGCGCGAAGGAATTGCTAAAGTGCTGGATGGCCTGTCCAGAGACCATGAATTACGAACAGACTTCTATATCATCGTCGCAAAAAAAGCAACGGCAAAAGATGTACTGCGAGTGTTAACCCCGTTGGCCAAAATCCCGGCTGATAAATTGTTTTCTTCTCTTGAAGCTGCGGAGCGCAATTGGGGCGTCACTGCCAAGATCGATTTGCATGAATTGATTTATGATTTGGTTGACAAAGGCAAGGACCCCGTGCTGGCCGGGATTCATATTATCGGCAATCCAGAGCATGGCCAGTCCCAGGCCAACGTGCGCCTGGTAAGTCCGCAGACCGTATTGAGATATGAAGGTCTTGCCGTATTCCATAAGGATCGGCTCGTGGGCTGGTTCAATGGCGAACAGAGCAAAGGCTACAACTACATTCTTGGCAACATACAAAGCACGATTGTTCGGCTACCTTGTCAGACTGGCGGTTCGCTGAATATTGAGCTTATCCATACGACTCATAAACTGAAAGGGAAGTTCGTAAACGGACATCCTGAGGTGCAAGTTAGCGTCCGTGTGGAAGGGAATATCGGGGAAGTAGAATGCGGCATGCCGCTCGGCGAGAATAAGGCAATTGCCTTGCTTGAGAAAGAATTAAGAGATGAAATCAAGTCGACGATCGTATCTTCCGTGAAGCGGGCGAAGTTCTACAAGTCGGATGTGTTCGGCTTCGGTGCGGCGATTCATCGCGCGGATTATAGAGCATGGAACCGTCTTAAGGATCACTGGGACGACGAGTTCGTCCGCATGCCCGTGCATGTGAAGGTCTATGCGAAAATCCGCCGTACAGGTTCGGTTGTGGAATCGTTCCTCGAACGAATGGAGGGGGATTGAGTTGCTCTGGATAGCGATTATCGCAGCGGCGGGAGCTGCTTATTATGAATATCCGAAACTGAGGCGCGCGAGACAGTTCAAGGAGTTATGGATGTTCTCGTTGCTTCTTGCATTCAGCCTGATGCTCTGCGTTGCCCAGAAACGGCATTGGCCCATCCCTAACCCGCTGGATTGGATTACCGCGGTGTACAAGCCGATGAGCAATGCCATTCTGTCGGTTTTCAATTAATGGTTGGAAAGGAAGTCGGGGCTGATGATACAGAACGGGAAGATAAATCTGCGACAATTATCCATACTAAGACGCCGATCCAAGTCGTGCATACCCTATTCGTGGTCGCTGTCGTGATGGGCATAAGCTTAGGGCTTGAAGTTATCGCTCGTTCGGCGGAGGTCTTCCTGCCATGGGTTGCGCTGCTGATTACCGTGCTAATCGTGTTCCTGCTCCCGCAAATTGAATTCGACCGGATTCAGCCTACGTTCGAATCAGGTGTGAAAGGCATTATTCATGGAAGCTTATCCGTTCTCAGCATTCCTTATATGGAGCTTGTCGTTTTCCTCATGATATTCCCTTCCGTTAACCAGCCCAAGGGGTATGGATCGGCTTTTGTCAAAGGCTCCTTGCTCGGAGGCTTCGTCATCATTATTGTGACCGTGCTGTGCGTGTTCGTCCTTGGTTGGGATTTCACGGCCAGACATACCTTCCCAAGCTATACGCTAGCCAAAAAAATTCAAGTCGGGGAGTTTCTCCAGCGCATCGAGGTCCTTGTGGCCATTATTTGGTTTGTGACTATATTCTATAAGCTGGCCATCTGCTTCTATGCTTCCGTGCATGGCATGGCACAGCTGTTTCGATTGAGAACCTCTCGTCCTCTAATCATTCCATTAGCCATTTTATTAGTTGTGTTATCCATCGTCGTTTATCCCAATATCGTTTACTTTAGAGTGTTCGCAGCTGAAATCTGGCCATTCTATGCGATCACATTCGGTTTAATCATTCCGCTGGCACAGCTGGTTGTGTCTGTAATTAGCGAAAGTATTAAAAATGGTAATGCCTCCGAGTGAATCGCGGCAGCGTACTGCAAGCTCGAAATTGAAGTGCCTTCTGGTGCGATCAGGTTGGAATATCGGTATGCAAAAAAAGCTGCAAAAACACCGGCAGCTTTTATTTTTTGTGCTCGAAAAGGTGATCAGGTAACTGCAATCGTTAGTTTCCGCGGGAGCCATTGGAGCCGCGGGAACCATTGGAACCACGCGAGCCGTTGGAACCGCGGGAACCATTGGAGCCGTGGGAACCGTTGGAACCGCGGGAACCATTGGAGCCGTGGGAACCGTTGGAGCCGCGGGAACCGTTGGAGCCGCGGGAACCGTTGGAGCCCTGGGAACCGTTGGAGCCGCGGGAACCGTTGGAGCCCCGGGAACCATTCGAACCGCGGGAACCGTTGGAGCCGCGCGAACCATTGCTGCCTCTTGAATCTGACATATTATCTCAACCTCTTTTCTTGTAGAATCTATATATTCTATGTAGCGAATCTATCAGATGTTATCGTTTCATGCCTATTTACTAGAGAATGGGCCAAGCTCTGATTGCACTCTATGGTAATACATCCCTAATCTAATATCTTTCGGGATCAAGATCCCTGTCCTAAGAAGCGGCTGCCTACGGGCAGCCGCTTCTTTCATTCGAATCCTTGCGCTTTTGGGTTGGGCAAGAGCCAATTTTGAACGGTGGAGGTAATCGTCCATTAGTCATCCGACAGGGATGCATATCATAGCAGCATGGTATTATCTCAGATTTATATCTCGAGAGAGAAGGAGTTGCGCAGTTGAGAGGAATCATCTTAGCCGGCGGCACAGGAAGCTTGCGGAACCGTTCGTGAGGCTGGGATATCGAATTCTATCGGGATGGTGGACAGACGCTGGAACGCAGCAGTTGCTGCTCGATGCCGGACTTCGGCTGTCAGGGAGCTTCCGAGATTAGGAGGAAGGAAACGCATGAATATCATAATCACAGGTGCCGATGGACAGCTCGGACGAGACTTGCTCCGTGTTCTCGGACCATCGTATGCATGCACGGTTTATACCCGGCAGGAGCTCGATATTTGTGACTTGCGAGCTGTGCAGAAGCGTATTGGCGCTATGAAGCCAGACGTTGTTATTAATGCGGAGGCCTATTCCAAGGTAGGTTTCGCCGAGGAGGCTGCTGAGGAAGCTTACCGGATCAATGCGCTCGGAGTCAGCCATTTGGCAATTGCCGCGGAGTCAGCCGGTGCAAAGCTGGTTCATTTCAGTACAGATTATAGCGAATTGGATCGAACCAAGCTCAATATCTACGGCCAATCGAAGCTGCTGGGGGAGCAGTTCGTGAAGGCGGTTTGTCCCCGGCATTTCATTGTACGCTCGCTCGCCGAGAATCAGGAGACGATCAAGTTGGCCAGCGATCAAGTCGACTCCCCTATGAGTACGCTTGATTTAGCGGAATGCATCGAACGGTTAATCACGACGGAACAGTATGGAACCTACCAACATCCAAGTCTAAATCTGAGAGGTGGGATTCCGTCTGATTAACAGGCCAACGGATTATTATTATTGGATGAAAGATTGGGCCGTCAGCTCGGGTTACGCATTATCGGATGTATACTGCGAGGTTGCCGTGAATGCCAAGTGTCCAACCTTTGTAGCTACGATTCCCCGGGGCAGGGTGTACGGTGATAGCGGAACCGTGATTTCTCCTAACAATGTGTTGATTTGGGAAGTCTCGTATGATTGGAGCAATGATCCTCACAAACATCCGATTTTTCTCACTCAAACGTTACCGCCAGTCGAGTATGTGCCTGGAAATATTGCCGTCCTGACGAAAATCGGCTCATCCAACTACTATCATTGGATGTATGACGTCCTTCCACGTATCTATCTGCTTTCGTGCACCGGGATACCTGTAGATAAATACATCTTGAGTGAACAGTTGCAGCCCTTTCAGTATGAGACGCTGGAGATGCTTGGCATCACAGCTGATCGTTTGATTTACAGCAACAAGCAAACTCATATCGAGGCTGAACGGCTAATCGCGCCATCAATCGGATTCGGGCAGGAATGGATCTATCATTTCTTAAGAAGCCAGTTTCTTTCTCAGGAGCCAAGACCTTCAAGAAGATTGTATATAAGCCGCGGGCACTCGGTCGGAAGAACCTTAACGAATGAAGAGGAGGTCATCGGGGTCCTGCAATCGTTTGGGTTTGAGATCATCTATCCGGAGCGCTTGCCGGTCAAAGAACAAATCAAGCTGTTCTCGGAAGCCGCCTATGTGATTTCGCCTACCGGAAGCGCGTTGACGAATCTGACCTTCTGCAGCCCACAGACCAAGGTGCTTGAATTTTTCTCTCCCAATTTCATTGTCCATGATATTAAGCGTATATGCGATTACGGAGGGCTGCAGCATGTTGCCTACACAGGAATCGGCTCCCGGCCTCCCCGTTATGAAGGGCTTCCGTGGTATTGGGCGGGTCTTGACAACATCTGCGTTTCGATACCTGACCTTAAGCATCTTTGCCAACAGATGAGATTATAGAATCCGTACCGGAAAGGGAGACAAAAAGCAGTCATGGTGTCCGATGCAGGAGGCATACCCGAAACGGTCGCTGGATGCGGCATAAGGAGTGGAACTCATGAGTAAAACGGCTCCTGCGAAAAGAATCGGAAGGCGTAAGCGTAGAAAGAAATTATCAGACAAGAAACGTTTCTCCGTCCTTGATTCCCCAGGAAAAGAAGCCGGTGAAACCCGCTTAAAGGTGATGCTGTTCTCGCACATCTGCGGCGGGCGGTTCATTACCGGTGCGGAAAAATATTTGTCAATGCTGGCGAAGGAGATCTCTCCCCAGGCGGAATGCACCTTGGTTGTGCCCGAGGACGGTATGTTGAAGAGGGAAGCCATGGCAGACGGCATTCGAACCGTGATCGAACCGTTCTCTTTACTATGGTCCATCTATCATCCTGATGGTGAGCTGGAGCGGACGGAAGCTTCCATCTTAGCCGAAGGAAAGCATGCCATGCTTATTCAATTGCTTCAGCAATACAGACCCGACATCGTCATTGTGAATACCTGCGTGAACGCGCTGCCCGCCATGGCGGCTAAAGCGCTAGGGATTCCGGTTGTTTGGTTGATCAACGAGATCATACAAGATCATGCGGCAGCCCCGCAATCCGTTCATTTTATCAATCGGTATGCCGACTTTATCGTAGGCGTCTCCAATCATTCACTCTTCATGTTCCGAGGAATCGTGCCGGATGAGAAGCTCCTGCTTCATCCTCCGTCCAATCCGGTTTGCGAGGAAAACTCGCTGCCGTGGGTCCGAACGAATGAGGAGTTAAAGAAGAGATTCGGATTCCCCGATCACAAGCATTTGATCGGCTATATCTCAGCCGGCATGCAGAAGGAGAAGGGCTTGGAACATTTTCTGCTCATGGCCTTCAAGCTTTGCGCGGAGCAGCGGGATCTTTGTTTTCTTTGTATCGCAAGTCCTGCCGGTGATGCCGATTATGAACAATACTGCCGGAAACTGGTCGAACAGTCGGAATACCGAGACCGCTTCCGGATGCTGGGCTTTCAGCCCGACATCGAGAGCATTTACCCCCTCATAGATGTACTTGTGGTTCCGAGTTTAATCGATGAGGGGTTCGGCATGATCGCTCTTGAGGCTTTGTTATTCGGGAAAAAAACGGTTGCCTATCGTTCGGGAGGATTGGCAGAAGTTTTAACGGCGGTAGGCCAGGAGAGCATGCTGGTGGATAAGGGCGATATCGGCGGGTTAGCCAGCAAAGTAATAGAAGGGCTTCATTCGGAGTCCGCAGCCGTGGATGTCGATCGGGTAAAGCAGAGCTTCGGAACGGAAGCCTATCGGGTCAGATTAGGCTCTTTTATGAGCATGCTCCGTCTTTTGGCGGCAAAGGCCGTTATGCACAAAACTGCCGACCGTATTAGGCCTTTAAAGCCAGGCCGGTTATATAGGGGGCATCTAACTCCGTCCGCGTATCTTCTGGAACTGGGTACGAAACGGCCATTCGCTTCGCCTGAAGCCTTCAGGCTCTGCGGCTTCAGTTTGTCCGATGTAGTTGTTGTGTCGGAGCCAAGGCTCTTCGCATACCCTGTCGGGTCGGCAATCCGGAACGACCATCTATCCTATCCTCCTTTGGGCCGAGTAATAAGGAAGGGGAACGGGAAGAGAAAGGGTAGAAAGAATCGCAAAGGAAAACAGGTTTACAAAGGAAAACCGGCACAAAGATATAAAACGCGCAAAAGGCTGCTGAAAAAATCCGTCTAATCTTGCACCCTCCTATTTGCTAGGGGGCGCCAAGGCGGATGATGATGAAGGATGGACAAGTCTGCGGAATATTGGTTGACCGGCTCCGAATGGCTTGAGAAGATCGTATCCGAAACCGGTCAGGGAGAATTAAAGATTGGGAGAAAACAGTTTCATATGCTGCACGAAATCAATATCAGGCGCCAGGTAGGACGGGGGGAGTCCGGCAGCGATGCGGTCCCATATCCGGCGCTCCACATTTAAACGAATCGTTCGTTGGGGCGAAAGAAAGAAGCGGTTATATCTGTTAGCGGAGACGTAGGAAGCGAAGCGGCGATTCCTCCTCAGCCTCCTCCTCAGCCTCTTCCTTCCGAGACGCAGGGGACGCCTTGTTTTTCTGTTCGTGCTCTTGCTCTTGCGTCGTCGCCCCCGGGATATCCTTCTCTTCGATTTTCCGGGTTTACTTTTTTTTCGCGCGGCCATGAAGGTTACCTCCATCTCTTTTGAAGTGCTCTTTCGTAAATCGCTAAGATTCTCTCGGTCATCGCGGGAAGAGACCACCGCTGAAAGCCAAACGCTTTAGACTGTTCCCCAAGCCGCCGTCTAAGGTCGTCCTCGCTGAGAACGGAAAGCAGATGACCGTATAGATCCTGTTCGTTCCCTGCAGGGAAGATCAAGCCGGTCTTCTCATGTTCCACCATTTCCGGGATGCCGCCAGCGCCCGACACAACCAATGCTTTCCCGGCAACTTGAGCTTCCATAATGGCGTAAGGGTGATTATCCTGTAAGCTCGGAAGCACGAATATATCCGACTTGTTTAGTAGAGCCGGAATGTCCTGGCGGTTTCCCAAGAACACGACTTCGTTCTGAAGCCCGTAAGCTGCAGCCTGCTCCCTCATCCTTCCTTCCAATTGTCCATTTCCCGCCAGCCAGCACACCCAATCGTTTCGGGCCTGCTTTAAGCGGACTAGAGCCCGAAGTAAGTGGAAATGCCCCTTGACCGGATCGAAACGGGCCGAGCATAGAATGACCTTCTTTCCGCCGGCGTCGGGCGTAAGGATCGGTTCGTTCATTTTAAGCAAGAAATCCCCGATATCCATTCCGTTCGGGACTGTTGTCATCCGATCGTCCGGGACGCGAAAATCCCGGCTCATGATCGCTTTAAGCCACTCTGTCGGCGTAATGGTTTCATGGTTCTGCATAACACCGATGTGCTCGATTAGACCGTAGTAGTACCAGAGCGGAGTTTTACTAAAAGCGTCGTGAGTGATACCATCCGCTTGATGCCTGGCAAGACTTTCGGTCGAGAGGCATCCGTGGATCGTAGATACGAGTGCCGTATGAGCGCTGCGGATCCGAGCAAATGCCCTGGCGGAAATTACGTCCTGCGTATGGATAACGTCATAGTTTGCCGGCATGAAATAAGCTGCGGCAGCCTCATAGCAATATTTATCGATTTCCATGGATTTGACTTCATGATCAAGCCCGGGGAGATGATTGGCGAAGTAAGTATCCGCTTTGGCCGATATCAGGGGCTGAATGAAGCTTTTAGCCAATACCCAGCCCTTGTTCAGAAGTTGAAAACCGGACTCATCAGGCATTCTGCAGAAAATATCCACTTCATGTCCCCGTGCTTCCAATCCCCTCTTCAGCTGCAGCACATATTTCTCCAATCCACCAACAGAAGGAAGCCCCCAATAGGTGGCAAGCAGAATGCGCATAGGTAACCTGCCTTTCTAGTCTCATGTCCTTACAAGTGTATGTGTCATCTTGGCATTCCGAAAGGGACAAAAGCCCGTTTGCAATCGTTTTTTCAGTTTCGCTATGAATCTATACGATTTCTTGAGACTTCAGGCAGCAGACTAGAACTCTTTAATACTATCAGCCATAAGATGAGAAAGACTCAATCGCCATTATCTGCCTTGGATACGCAGGATTGCCCTAGCAAAGTTGGTTTCTTGAAGAAGGGCATTCCGTATTCGGTAATGATCTTGTCGAGCGCAAAATTGATAAGGGGGTTCTATATGTTTCGCTTTAAAATTCTCATAGATAATTTCGTACCTTCGATGTCAGGCCCGAGTACGGATGCCAATATGCGAGCCAAGTGGCTGCCGCGGTTTTGTCCCTCTGATTTGATGGTGGCGTTTGCTCCTAATCCTGGACAAGTGCCGATCTATCCAAGCACCGTGCAGATTGTCGAGAAGCAGGCTCCCGGCTGGTGGAATCACTTTGTCCAGAACTATACGCCGGATTTCCAGCTTAGCCAAGGAACGAGATGGAGCACGGGACCTAACTTCGACCAGAATCTGCCGTTAAGAGGTTACGTGCCGATGGTTGTTTGCTCGGAATACCATCGGCAGATCGTTATCAAGCAGCACGGCTATCCAGCACATCTGATTCACGTGATTCCCGGTATGGTCGACAGCGAACTCTTCTACCCTCGGACCAAAGCAAACGAAATCGTGGTCGGATGGATCGGACATGATTTAAATGGTTTGCTGAAGGGGCCAGAGGTCATGCCATTCCTGGCACGGAAGTTTCCTGCTATTCGGTTTGAGATGGTACTCTCAAATGCGTCGAGCAATCAGCATGGATGGTTGAACGATCACCCTCCCAATCTGACGATCAAGACAGGCGTCCCTCATCCGCATATGGCGGAGATTATAAGTAAATGGCATATCATGGTTTGCGGCAGCAAGGACGAGAATTGCCCGAATCAAATCCTCGAAGCGATGACTTGCGGCGTGCCGGTTATCGCGTCTGCCGTAGGCGGCATTTATGAAATTGCTTCCAGCCAGCGGCTTCTCTATGACGTAAACTGGGGCTCGCCTCCTTACTGGTGGCTTCCGGACGCATTAGACAAATACGCCGTTGCCTTGCAGGAACTGCTGACTAACGAAGCCTATAGGCAGACGCTTTCTAAATTGGCGCTCAAAGCAAGCAAACGATTTACACCCGAGGCGATTTCAAAGAAGTGGTTTGAATTTATGTATTTCTGCCGCGACTTCGAGAGAGAGGGGCATCATTCGTGAGGGTAGGCGTGATCGGGGCAGGCGCCATGGGGGAGAATCATGTACGGGTGTACGCTTCAATACCTGGGTACTGCACGTTGTCCGGTATCTATGATGCCGATATGAAGCGGGCTCAAAGCATCGCCGGCAAATACCAGACGACAGCTTACGGCAGTTTATACGAACTGCTCGATGTGGTTGACGCGGTGTCGATTGCGGTTCCGACACCGGTTCATTACGAAATCGGCCTGGCTTGTCTGGCAAAAGGTGTCCATATGCTGATGGAAAAGCCGCTTGCATCGTCTTTGGCAGAAGGCCGTGAGCTTATACGGCGATCGTCAGAAGCCGGGATCAAACTACAGGTCGGACATATCGAGCTGTACAATTCCACTATAAAAGCGCTTTGCAAAATACTGGAAGGGGAGGAGGTCATTGCGCTCGACATCCATCGCATGAGTCCGTACGAGCTGAGATGGAAACATGTCAATGTCGTGGAGGATTTGATGATCCACGATATTTATATCCTCCATTATTTGCTGCGGTCTAGAACATCAGCCGTTCAAGCAATGGGATATCTCGAACAGAATACCATCCGCCATGCCGCAGCGCTGCTGCGTATGGAGAATGGACTTATGGCCCAAGTCACGGCTAGCTATATTACCGAAGAGAAGGTGCGAATGGTCCGGATCGTCACCAGAAGCGCGTTCATTCAAGCGGACCTGCTGGATAAAAAAATAATTGTCACTCGTTCGACCCATTTTTCTCAGCCAATTGCCAATTCGAATTATATGCAGCAAAATATGATCGAAAAATTCGTCTTGCCGATTCAGGAGCCGCTCAGGATGCAGTTGATTGATTTTCTGGATAGCATCGCTAGTAATACCGTTCCTCGCGTCACTGGTGAAGACGGTCTTCTTGCAATGGAAGTTACCGGTCAGATTACAGATGTCATATTGAGAACGAAAGGAAACTGATAATGGATCGTGAATACGGGGTTAGGGTCGCGATAGCGGAGGATGTCGTCCTTGGTGAGGGGGTCGTCCTTGGATATCACGTGGTAATCGAGTCTGGCGTTAAGATTGGCAGCGGAGTTCGGATCGGCCATAACAGCGTCATATTGAAAGGTACGGTAATCGCCGATGGCGTCACCGTTGGGTGCGGTACAATTCTCGGTTGTCAGCCATTCACGAACTCGCGAGTCATTCATTCGGTATCGGAACAGGCACATTTGGAAATCGGGTCCGGATCCAGAATCGGCAACGACGCCGTCGTCTATGCCGGCAGCCGGCTGGGAGAGGACGTAATGGTTGGCGATCTGGCCAGTATTAGGGAGCGAACGATGGTCGGTCATTCAACCGTCATAGGCCGAAGTGCCACGATCGAATGTAGGACAACAATCGGGAACAGGTGCGTTATTCAGACTGGCGCTTATATAACGGCGGATATGGTCATAGAAGACCAAGTGTTTATCGGCCCTGAGGTATCTACCTCGAACGACAAATATATGGAGCCGACGCTGATCGCATTGAAAGGTCCTCATATTAAGACCGGAGCGAGAATCGGCAATAACGCGACGTTGCTGCCGGGTGTCGTGATCGGCGCGGGGGCGATCGTGGGTGCAGGAACCGTCGTGACGAAAGATGTGCCGGACGGGGCCACTGTAAAAGGGGTGCCGGCAAAGTAATCGTGGAAGGAGCACGATCGATATGAATCGTATTCCCTTGTTCGACCCGCAGGCAGAGTATCGAGCTTTAACGGAGCGAATCCGAGAATCGATCGCCGATGTTCTGGATAAAGGGGTTTATGTGGGGGGGACCGAAGTTCGTAATTTTGAAAATGAGATAGCCCGGCTTGTGCAGACCCGATATGCGGTTTCCACAGCCAATGGAACGGATTCGCTCATTCTCGCCTTAATGGCGTGCGGTGTGGGAACGGGGGATGAGGTCATAACGTCGCCGTTCACTTTTTTCGCGACCGCCGAAGCCATCGTCCGCGTCGGGGCAACCCCTGTCTTTGCAGATATCGATGAACGAACGTATAATTTGTCTCCGTCCAAAGTGGAGGCAAAAGTGACGAATCGGACCAAAGCGATCATTCCAGTGCACATTTTTGGGCAGCCGGCTGATATGGATGCTTTCTCAGAGCTAGCCGCTCGCTATTCGCTCTACATCATCGAGGATGCCTGTCAGGCTATAGGGGCGACTTATAAAGGCAAGCCGGTCGGAAGCTTGGGCCATGCGGCTTGCATCTCCTTCTATCCGACCAAAAATCTCGGCGGCTACGGTGACGGGGGGATGGTTACGACTAACGATGAAGCGATTGCTGAGCGGATTAGGGTTCTTGCCTTTCATGGCATGGGGAAACGCAAATATTATCATGAGGCCGTCGGCTTTAACAGTCGGCTTGATGAAATTCAAGCCGTAATGCTGCGAATCAAAATGCAGAAGCTGGCAGCTTGGAACGGCCGGCGTCAGCAGCTGGCTGAACAGTATACGAACCAGCTGTCGCATCTCGGGAACTTGACGCTCCCCTATTGCGATGCGGATATCGGACACGTTTATCATTTGTACGTGGTACAGAATGCGGATCCCGCCCGGCTAATGCTCCATTTGGAGCAGAAAGGAATCTCGGCAGCGCGTTATTATCCATGTCCGCTCCATCTGCAGCAGGCCATGAATTCGCTTGGCTATAAGGAGGGAGACCTTCCCGTCTCCGAGCGTGTCGCGAGGAGGGCGCTGGCGCTGCCAGTGCATCCTTTCATTACCGATGAACAACAGCAGTATGTAATCGAACAACTCGTTAAATACAACCAGAATGATAAGGGAGCTGATGATTTGTGACATTTCATAGAGTCCCCCAACTCGCCAGCGTTGTCATAGGCGCCTATAATTCTGCACGGCATATTGAAGAAGCCTTGGAGAGCCTAATTCATCAAACCTATCCTCATATTGAAATAATTGTTGTGAACGACGGTTCTACGGATGCGACGGATATTGTCGTGAAGAAATGGATGGAAAAACGCAGAAACCATCCCGTTATCAAGGACAACCGATTTGTCTATCATGTTCTTCCCCATAATATCGGGTATTCCGGCGCCTATACGACAGGCTACTTTCTGGCTAGAGGCGAGTTTATTGCTACGCATGCTGCAGATGACGTTTCTCATCCGCAGCGTATCGAGAAACAGGTTGCTTTTCTGCAAAACAATTTGAATTTTTGTCTGTGCGGCACCGCGCTGGCGTGGTTCAATGATGGAAGCTTCGACAGCCCCTATCATGCTGAATTCATCAAGTTCGGCTATCAAACCATAGCGGGCGAGTATATGTCGGGCGGGCATTGCGTATGTCATGGAACGCTGATGATGCGGGGCACGCTATTCGACCTTCTTGGAGGCCTGGAAAGATACCCCCGCGGGAAGATGACAGTAGCGGAGGATTACTATTTCATTAGACGTTACGTGCTGCAGGGGTACTCGGTGGATAACCTGCCCGAGGTATTATATTATTACCGACGCTACCCGGAACAAAGATCGCAGAATGGAAGCGTGTAACGGCTTTCTTGGTGCAGGCATCCGCCATTTTTAGCAGCGGAAAGGTATATGTCCACTAGCCATCAGAATAGAGTGCATATTCTAGCAGCATGGCATTTATATGCGGAGGAGACCGGCGGCATAGCGCAAGCGCTGGTACGGGCAGAATCATTCAAGTCTGACCAGGAGAGGATCATATGAACGTTCAACTGATGGGCACCGGCGAATCACGCTTGAAGGTTATGCTGTTTTCGCATCTCTGCGGAGATGGTTTCATTACAGGAGCGGAAAAATACTTGTCATTGCTGGTGAGGGAGCTTTCGTTTCATGCGGATTGTACGTTGGTCGTTCCCCAGGAGGGGCTCTTAAAAGGCGAGGCCGAGGCGAACGGCATTTTGACTCTAATCGAACCGTTCCCTGTACTTTGGAATCTCTACCGTCCTGATGGCGAGCTTGCAAGCACGGAAGCCAATATCTTGGCCGAATCTAGGCATGCCGGGCTTATTCAATTGCTCCAGCTGCGCAGACCCGATATCGTCATCGTGAACAGCTGTGTGAACGCGCTGCCCGCGATGGCAGCCAAGGAGCTCGGAATACCGGTCGTTTGGATCATTCAGGAGATCATTTATCCGCATGAAACTGCTCTGCAATCCGCTCATTTTATCAATCGCTATTCCGATCTTATTGTTGGGATATCCCACCATTCGCTTGCCTTGTTTAGAGGGATCGCGCTCGACGGGAAACAGATGCTGCTTCCGCCGACCGCTCCTGTTAGCGAACGGGGCTGGGAGCAGCATTATCCAGCGAACGAGGACCTGTCAAGGGGGCTTCCTGCACACCGGTATCTGATCGGTTATATTTCGGCAGGCATGCAGTGGGAAAAAGGCCTTGACCATTTTCTCTTGATGTCCTTAAGTCTCTGTGCTCAACGTCAGGATCTCTGTTTCCTTTGCATCGCTAGCCCTTTGGGTAATGTCGACTATGAAAGTTACTGCATGTCACTGGTCCAGCAGTCTGAGTTCCGTGACCGCTTCCGGTTTGTCCGATTTCAAAAAAACATAGAGTCCGTGTACTCTCTTGTGGATATGGTTGTGGTTCCGAGCTTAGTCGATGAAGGGTTCGGCATGATCGCGCTCGAAGCCTTGTTATTCGGGAAAGTGACCGTGGCCTATCGTTCGGGGGGATTGCAAGAGGTTTTATCGGCGGCAGGTCAGGAGAACATGCTGGTAGAAAAGGGAGATATCAGCGGTTTGTGCAGTAAGGTAGGGGAGGGTCTTCAGGAGACGGCAGGCGTAGACGTCGAACGTGTTCGACAGGTATTCGGCATAGAATCCTACCGGGATAGATTGGCCTCTTTCTTCCGCGAACTCGGGCCTCTGGCGACGATGGCCAGATTACAAAGAAATGCCGCTCATGTTAGGCCCTTGAGGCCTAACCGGCTGTATAGGGGGAATAAAACTCCTCTCGTGTATTTTATCCAGCGGGGGACGAAGCGACCTATCGTTTCTCCGAAAGCATTCCAGTTATGCGGATTCCGCTGGTCTGCTGTTCATGTCGTCTCGGAACAAAGACTCTTTTTATATCCTTCGGGGTTGGAAATTCATCATGACCACCCGTCATCGTTTCCTTTCCGAAAAAAAAGGAGAGGGCGGCGAAAAAGAGGGAAGAGGAGGACTGCTGCTCGCATAGTCAAATCACTCCGAAGAGCCGCAGATCGGCGTTGATCCAGTACCAAGCCCTCCTAATTCTATAGGAGGGCTTGGGAGCGAACCATGATACGGACAAGCCTCGCCTATGGCAAGAAAGCGCGGCTTGCTTCGTTATCGCTGTCCCATTCATAGGTCAGCCGACCAAGCAAGCCGCACGCGTTTCAGGCCATGATCTTATCTCCGACTTTTTTGTAGCGCTAGCTCATATACAGCTGCAATTCTATCGATCATCACGGGAAGCGACCAATAACGCTGGCTCCAAGCCTGGGATTGTTCGCTAAGCCAGCTGCGAAGCCATTCATTGTTGAGAAGGTTTAACAGATTACGGAATAGATCATGATCGTTCCCGGCAGGGAAGATCAGTCCTGTCGACTCTTGGGTGACCATTTCCGGAATGCCTCCCGCATTGGAAGCGATTAGCGGTTTGCCGGCGACCTGGGCTTCCATAATGGCGAACGGGTGGTTATCCTGCAGGCTCGGAAGTACGACAACATCCGACTTTTTAAGCAGTGCCGGAATGTCACCGCGTTTCCCGAGAAAGACGACATCGTTTTGAAGTCCGAAAGCTGCAACCTGCTCCCGCAGTCTTTCTTCCAGCGCTCCTTCCCCCGCAAGCCAGCAAACCCAATCGTCTCTGACATTCTTTAATTGTGATAGCGCGCCAAGTAAATGAACATGTCCTTTGACAGGGTCGAAACGGGCTGAGCATAAAATAATCTTCTTCTCACCGGCGTGTGGAGTCACGGAAGGTTGGTTCATTTCATTCAGGAATTCCTCAATATCCATTCCGTAAGGGACGATCGTCATTCGATCCGCCGGGACTTGATATTCCTGGCTGTATATACCTTTAAGCCATCCCGTTGGCATGATGGTTTCATGATTCTGTATAATACCGAAATGCTCGATGAGACCATAGTAGTGCCAGAGCGGGGTGCTGCGATAATTGTCGTTCAGCCATCCATCCATACGAAATCTTGCAAGGCTTTCGGTTGCGAGGCATCCGTGTATAGTGGAAACACGTGCTGACTGTGAATGGCCGATACGGGTGAATGCCCGGGCTGAAACCACATCCTGCGTATGAATAATGTCATAAGGCTGCGGGCAGAGATAAGCGGCGGCAGCCTCATAGCAATATTTGTCGATCTCCATATCTTTGATTCGTTGATCAAGTCCAGGGAGGTGCTTGGCGAAGCAAGTATCCGCTTTGGCGGAGATCATGGGCTGAACGCTGCTTTTACTTAAAAACAAGCCTTTGTTGAGCATTTGATAACCGGAATCATCAGGCGCTTTGCAGAAAATATCTACTTCATGACCCCGTGCTTCCAATCCTCGCTTTAACTGCCGTACGTATTGATCCAATCCTCCTAATGATGGAAGTCCCCAATAGGTGGCAATGAGGATGCGCATGACAAACCTCCTTTCAGTCTCAAGTCTTTACATGTTTATGTCTCGACATGGTATCCCGAAATGGACATTTACCCGTATTCAAAAATATCGGATTGGGACAGGGGCGATCTCCCATTTTAATGAAGAGAGGCACCTATCTAGGACTTTCAGATCTATCAATGCGTACGATATTGCTAGGAGTGATCGATTAGGAGGGGAAATTGATGCGGCCTAAGGAAAGCTTTAAAATCGCCATCATCGGGCTCGGATATGTTGGGCTGCCGCTGGCCCGACTTTTTCTGGAAAAAGGCCACACTGTTTTTGGTGTCGATTCCAGCGAAAGTAAAATTCAGAAGCTTCAAAGAATGCAGCCATACCTATCTGACATGACGAGCATGGACCTGAAAGAAATGTTTGCTGGCGGTAAATTTCATGTTGGCGTTTCATACGAATCTATTCCTGAGGCAGACTGCGTAATTCTATGCGTGCCGACACCGACCACTGAGGAATTTATGCCCGACTTAACTTTTGTTTTCCAGGCGATGAGACAGGCGGTTCCCTATTTGCGGGAGGGACAATTGATTGTTTTGGAGAGCTCCACCTATCCGGGAACGACGGAGGAAGAACTGAAGCCTATCATCGAACAGCGTGGTTTACGAGTAGGAAAAGATGTATACCTGGCTTATTCTCCTGAACGAATTAACCCCGGTCAAAAAGCATCCGATCTAAAATCAATTCCTAAGGTGCTCGGAGGCGTCACCACTGAATGCACACAACAAGCAAAGCGCATTTATGCCTCGGTATTCGATCAAGTGGTCCCTGTCTCTAATCCAAGAACGGCGGAGTTAACGAAGCTGGTTGAAAACTGTCAGCGTTTCATAAATATCTCGTTCATGAACGATTTAGTGAAGTTCTGTGACACCATGGAGATTAATCTATGGGAGGTCATTAATGCAGCCGGCACGAAACCATACGGCTTCATGGCCTATTACCCCGGGCCCGGCGTAGGCGGACACTGCATCCCGGTTGACCCCATGTATTTGCTTTGGAAGGCGAACCAATACGGCATCAAGATGCCTTTCATAGAGCTTAGTCATCAAGTGAACGAAGGAATGCCCGAATATATTGTGGCACGGACTGCCAAGAGCATGTTCCCGCTTTCACTGGATCAATGCAGTATTATGGCGGTTGGCGTAACGTATAAAAAGGATGTCAACGATGTGCGTGAGTCCATGGCATTGAAAGTTATTGAACGGTTGATGCAGCAGGGGGCTCAAGTAAGTTTCTTCGATCCTTATATAACCGAACTTTCTATTGCGGGAACGAAGTTGGAAAGAAGTGCTCTTACCGCTGAAAACGTAAACGAGAAAGACTGTCTGCTGATTCTTACGGACCATTCCACAATTAATTATGAAGAGCTCGCTCAGCATGCCAAGCTGATTGTGGATTTACGAAATGCGACTGATTGTGTGAAGGACAAATCGAATATTGTCTTACTATGAAGAGTGAGCTTGGAGGTGATTTGCATCTATGAATATTCTAGTAACCGGAGGTGCCGGGTTCATCGGATCCCATCTGGTGTCGGCGCTGCTGCTGCAGGGGCACAAAGTCATCACCTTAGATGATTTGTCAGCCGGTCGGAGAGAGTTTTTGCAGGAAGTGCTCGCCCATGAAAACCATACCTTCGTACACGGATCCGTATTAAACCGCCGCGTGCTGAAGCAATGCATGGATCAAGCGGAAGCCGTGTTCCATTTATCGGCCGTCCTTGGCGTGAAAAACACGGTAGAAGATCCCATAAAAGTCATCGAAGGAAATATTGACGGAACGAGGCATGTCTTAGAGTTGGCCTTTCGGAGAGGGGTCAAGGTTATCTTCGCTTCTACATCCGAAATATATGGTAAAAATACAATTCTCCCGTTCTCGGAAACATCGGACCGAGTGTACGGAGCGCCTTCCATCCATCGGTGGTGCTATGCAACGGCTAAATCCGTTGACGAGCATTTATGCTTTGCTTATGCCGACAGAGGGTTGCCGGTCACTGTGCTTCGTTACTTTAACGCTTATGGCCCCAGACAGTCGAATTCGCAGTACGGAATGGTAATCCCCCGCTTTATTCGTGCCGCGCTTAGGGGAGAACCTCTCCAAGTACATGGAGACGGGTCTCAATCCCGCTGCTTTACCTATGTAGAGGATACGGTAAAAGGGACGATTAGCGCTCTTGGCAGGGAAGCGGACGGACTCGCATTCAATATCGGATCCAATCGACCGACTACAGTGCTCGAATTGGCACGCATGATCATAAGCATGACGAACTCGCAATCCCCTATTCATTTCGTGTCCTATGAACAAGCATACGGGAAAGGGTATGAAGACATGCCGGCCAGGATCCCGGATTTAACGCGCTCGGGTGCCATATTGGGCTACTCTCCATCAATCTCATTGGAGGAAGGACTTGCAAACACGATTTCTTGGTCTCGGAGAAATGAGACGTTATAGCTGTGGGCCCAAAGGAAAGAGGCAGCCATGAGGCTGCCTGAAATTACATACGATTAATTTGAATAGCCTCTCGGATTGCATGACTGCCAGCGCCATGCATCCGCGCAAATGTCATCTAAGCTTTTCTCTGCCTTCCAGTCCAGCTCTTGCATGGCCCTCTGCGGGTCAGCATAACTGACGGCTACATCCCCATGCCGCCGTCCGACCAGTTGATAGGGCACCTTCTTGCCGGATGCCTTCTCAAACGCGCGAACGAGCTCAAGCACGCTGTATCCTTTTCCCGTTCCCAGATTGTAGGCTGTAATGCCTGGCGAAGCGAGCACATTTTTCAAGGCCTTCACATGGCCTTTGGCCAGATCGACCACGTGAATATAATCGCGGATGCCGGTTCCGTCTACCGTCGGATAATCGCTGCCAAAGATACTCAGCTTCTGCAGCTTGCCAACCGCAACTTGGGTGATGTACGGCATGATATTAGTCGGTATGCCCTTCGGATCCTCTCCAATGAGCCCGCTTGGATGCGCTCCCGTTGGGTTGAAGTAACGAAGCAAGGTGATGCTCCATGATGGATCTGAAGCTGCAAGGTCACGCAGAAGTTCTTCAATCATCAGCTTGGTTCGCCCATAGGGATTGGTAGCCTTGAGAGGCTCATCCTCCTTGATCGGCATGCGCTCTGAGTAACCGTACACCGTTGCCGATGAACTGAATACCATTTTTTTCACTTGATGGTTCTGCATGATCTCAGTAAGGACCAGCGTTCCCGTTATATTGTTATGGTAGTAGCTGAGAGGATGTTTGACCGATTCGCTCACCGACTTAAAGCCTGCAAAATGAATGACGGCATCAATCTTATTCTCGGCGAACACATTCTCAAGCCTTTCACGGTCCAACAGATCGACATGATAAAATTTGAGCGGTTTGCCAGCAATTTGATGCACGTGTTCCAATGATTTCGCGCTGCTGTTGGAAAGATTGTCGACTACGATTATATCGTAGCCTTCATCGAGCAGTTCCACACAGGTGTGACTGCCGATAAAGCCTGCTCCTCCGGTCAGTAAGATGGACATGGACATACGCTCCTTTTACGGGACAATCAGGATCTAGTCGCGGAGGTCTCTGCCGCCCGTTTCATTCCCCAGAACCTATATGCGCATTTTATTCCGTCCGTCCGATTTGGTTACGAGTAGGGAACACGTAAATCCAGGTGTGGATTTGCCATGACAACTGCGAGTTGGTTAATAAAGCCGAGCAGGAAGAGCAAATGCATGATGCAGCGAGAGGAGATCTTATGAGAAATTGGAATGATTGGTATTGGAGATATCGCGAAGAAAGCCTATCTACCTGTGCACAGGCCAACGGCACTTTATTAGAAAAAAGTGAGTTTATTAAGATAAGGCAAGACGACAATCATAACTTATACGAAGACGTCATTTTGCAGATCGAATAGGTCTTAAGGCTCTGCTCAAACGTTGAATAAAATAATCCTTGTAATCGCTTCCAAGGCGATTTATAATGAAGTCGCAAGCCGTACTTAAACGTTTCGGATAGAAAAGGGGCAGTACCATTTACGCATAAGGGGAGGGGAATCGAAAGTTCCACTTTTTTTGTTCATCAGTATGTAACCGGTACCACAATTGCAATCGCACCTTAGTTCAGACTAGGAGAGCTATGCTAAACATTGGGGGAGGTTTATCTGTGAAAAAAATTAGTTTCATATTGGTCGCTTTGATGCTCGTTCTCTCGCTCGCTGCATGCGGCAGTAACAATGGAAACAACAGCAGCGGCAACTCCAGCAGCAACGGCAATAGCAGCAATAGTGGTAACAGCGGCGATAGCGGCACGGCAACGGATGACAGCAGCTCGAACGCAGCGAACAGCGGTTCGAACAATGCAGGCAGCGGCAAAGAAGTGGTTATTAAATTCCCAAGCTATAAAACAGGCAATAACGTAGGTGCAATCTTCTTCCTTCCTCAGATTGAACGCTTCAACAAGAAGTACGCTGGCAAGTACAAGATCGAAATCGAAGAAATCGTCCAAGACGAATACTCGAAGAAGATCAAGCTGCTCTACCAGCAAAAGAAGCTTCCTCCACTCATTGAAGTCGACAAAGAGCTTGCCGACATTATGATCAACAACGGCGACTTTGTTGACCTCAAGCCTTACATCGACAACAGTCCAGAAATCAAAAACGTCCTCATCGATGATTCTGTGAAATATAACACGGACAAGAACGGCAAAATCGTTTCTCTGCCGCTCGCATTCGAACGTCCAATCGGTATGTACTACAACAAAGAGCTGATGCAAAAAGCAGGCCTGACTGGTTTCTCCGATACATGGGACGGCTTCTTCAGCGACCTGGACAAATTGAAGGCTGCCGGCGTTACGCCTCTTTCCTTAATGACAGGCGAGAACGGCTGGACGACGATGCTGCTTGCTTCCGCCATGATCGCTTCTGATCCGGAAGGCCAGCAAATTCTTACGAAGGGCGATATCGTAACGAACTTCAACTCGCCGCTTTGGGTGAACACCTTCACGAAGGTTCAGAAGCTGCTTCAGGATTACACGACGAAGTCCGCTCTAGGCGCGACATACTCGATCGCAGCGAACGAATTCTTCAGTGAGAATACGGCTGCAATCGCGAACGGCCCATGGATGGTCGGCGATTTCAGCAACACGGATAAAGCAGCAGAAGGCTTTGCAGACAAAGTCGGCGCAACGATCTACCCGAACGGCGTTGCACTCGGCTCGGCTGACGGCTACTGGTACTCCATTCCGACAGGTACGCCGCAAGAGCAAATCGATGGTTTGATCGAATACTTCAAATTCATTTACTCGCCTGAAGAGCTGAATGCATTCCTTGTCGCGGAAGGCGGCTTCGCGCCTAAGATGCCAATGCCGGATGATTCCAAGGCGAAGCTGAACCCGATCATGAGACAGTTGAATGATGAAGTCGGCGCGAAAATGAAGACGCTCAACCGTTTGATCTACGACATCGTGCCGCAATCCGTAGCCGACCTGTTCGCGAAGAACCTGCCGCTTCTGGCTACGAATGACATGACGCCGGAACAGTTCTGTAAAGCAATGACCGACACGGCGGAGAAGTTCAAGAAGTAAGCCGCATGAACAGCAAGTAACTGCAAGAAGCGCATAGCTGACGCTACCTGCGCTTCTTGTTCTTATTTTCACCGAGCAGGCTAGTTAACTGACGCTCTTTACGGAAAGGGGGCCTTTCGTCCGTCATGTTCAAATACAACAAATTGTGGGTGTACCTGTTTATATTGCCGACCTTGCTCGTATTTCTTACGTTCTACCTCGTGCCGATCATAACGGTGTTTACGACCGGCTTTACCGAGTGGAATGGCTTTAATGCGCCGAAGTTTACCGGGTTCGACAACTATAAGATGATCTTTACAGACGATAACTCGCTGACGGTATCCTTGATCAACCTGTTCAAATGGTCGATGATCGCCACTTTCATCCATGTGCCGTTCGGCGCGCTCGTGGCGTTCATTATTTACAGGCGCCCGTTCGGCTGGCGGTTCGTGCGCGGCGTATTTATGATTCCGAACGTTATTGCCGTATCGGCATGGGCGATAATTTACCGGTTTATTTTCAACGATCAGATGGGTCTGTTGAATAACTTCATCCGGAAGCTCGGCTTCACGAACTTCCATACGAACTGGTTCTTCGATATGAAATACGCGTTCTCCGCGATCAGCTTAACTTGGGTGTTCTATGCGGTAATCGTGACGCTGCTCGTCTTGTCCGACCTGATGGCGATTCCGAAGGAATTGCACGAGGCGGCTAAGATCGACGGCGCGACAGAAGGCCAGATCCACTGGCGCATCAACCTTCCGCTCATCCGCGGCTCTCTAGGAACTTCCGTCATTCTGTCCATCATTGCGCGGATTACGATGTTCGAGGCGATCTTCCTGACGACGAAGGGCGGACCGGGCAACTCGACGTACAATATCTCGGTCATGCTCTACGACGGCATTGTTAACTATCAATTCGGTTATGCCAATGCGGTCGCGACGATCATGATTATTCTCGGCATCGGCGTTCTTGCCATTACGACGAAGGTGTTCCGGATGAACAAAAGCGTATACAACTGATAGGTGGTGATCCTGCTGATGAAGGCAAAGGCAGATTTTTTGAAACGCGGCATTATCGGACTGTTCAGCTATTTGGTGCTTCTCTTTACCGTTTGCATATCGATTGTGCCTCTTCTCTGGATTGTCATCTCGTCCTTTAAGTCGAACAAGGCGATATTGAACAAGCCGTTTGCTCTCCCGACCGGCATTGACTTCCATGCCTACTACTCGGTGTTCAAAATGAACAATTTCTTAAGCAATACGGTGAACTCGGTTGTCATCTCCGTAAGCTCGACTCTCGTAGCACTTCTGTTCTATGCGCTTGCAGCTTATTCGTTCGCGAAGTTCGATTTCAAGGGCAAACACATTCTGTTTGTACTGTTCTCGGTGACGCTTCTGATCCCGGGCCACGCGACGGCGCAGCCGATCTTCTCGCTCATTAACGAGACGGGGCTGTACGATACGAGACTTGCGCTCATCGTTGTGTATATCTCTGCTGGTCTTGCGGTATCGCTGTTCATTCTGCGCGCAACGTTCCTATCCATTCCGAGGGAGCTTGACGAAGCCGCCTATATGGAGTCGGCGAACTTCTGGCAAGTGTTCTTCTATATCAATCTGCCGCTTGCAAAAGCAGGATTGTCGACAGCGGGCATTCTGATGTTCCTTGGCAACTGGAATGAATTCTTCTACGGCTTCATGCTGACGTCCTCGGCGCAGAACCGGACACTTCCGGTTGCGCTGCAGTTCTTCACGGAGCAGTTTTCCTACAACTACACGCAGCTGTTTGCAGCATTGACGCTTGTCACACTGCCAAGTATCATTTTGTATATGGTGGCGCAAGAGCAGGTGCAGCAAAGCGTAGTCAGCGGCGGGGTCAAAGGTTGATTAAGCTCTTTCGTCCTTAGAAGAACACTACATACTTTGGCAGGTGGATCGTATTGGCGACGATTAAAGATATTGCGAAGATTGCCGGAGTATCGACGACAACGGTGTCCAGGGCGCTGAACGGCTATGACGATGTGAGCAAGGAAACGAAGGAGAAAATCAAGACGATCGCAGACGAGCTTGACTATTGGCCGAATGCGGTCGCGCGAAGCCTGGTGTCCAGCAAGACGAACACGATCGGCGTTATTTTCTCAGAGCTGAAATATACGGGCGGGAAGGATACCCTTGCATTCGACATCCTGATTGGGATCAATGAGCGAGCGAATGAAATGAATTATGACATTCTGCTCTTCAGCACGAGTCCGTCCAAGCAGCGGATCAAGTCGTATTATAATTTGTGCCAGGAGCGCAACGTCGATGGAGCGATCATCTTCGGGCTTCGCGTGGATGACCCGTACCTCGAGGAGGTTATCGAGAAGTCGAAATTCCCTTGCGTGCTTATTGATATTCCGTTCTCGAACGAGCATTTGGGCAACGTGACGACAGACAATGTCGAGGGGGTTCGCAAAGCCGTTCAGCATTTGATCGACTGGGGCCATACCCATATTGCGATGATTAACGGATACCCGGCAGCGCATGTGAGCGAGCAGCGATTGAAAGGTTTCAAGAAAGCGCTTGCGGAGAACGGAATTGCATATGATGAGTCGAAAATATGGGACGGGGAGTTCTCCGAGGACGGCGGCGAGCGGGCGATGCTGCGGATATTGGAGGAACATCCGGGCGTAACGGCGGTGTTCTGCTCCAGTGATTTGATGGCGCTTGGCGCGATGCGAGCGCTGGAGAAGCGGGGCAGAAAGGTGCCCGATTCCGTATCCGTTATCGGCTATGACGACATTATTCTGTCATCGTACTGCGTGCCGAAGCTGACGACCATTCACCAGAACAAATACGATATGGGATGGGCGGCGGCGAAGCTGCTTATCGAGATGCTCGAAGGCAAGGAAATCAATCATAATGTCGTGCTGGACAATGAGCTGATCATTCGGGAGAGTACGAAAAGTTTAAAATAAAGGCAGCTAGAATCCACTTGCTTATGGACAACGTCCTAAACGTTTAAGTGAGGGAGATGAAGCGGCGTTGAAGCTGAGTGCCGAAGAATTGGAAAGCCGGTCGCTGAAGCCGGAGACGATAGAGTTCGCGGTAGAGCAGATTAAAGTGAACGGTTATGTCGTGTTCGAAGATGTGCTTGGGCATGCAAAGGTACAAGAGCTGCATAAGAGATTTATGGAAGTATTCGCGATCCATATTGCGAACAATCCGCTGAACCGGGGCAAGAATCGGACACAGATGAATTTGCCCTTCGCCCAGCCGTTCAATGATGCCGACATTATTGAGAATCCGTTCGTGCTGCCTGTTGTTGAAGCGCTGCTTGGCGCGAACTGCACATGCCGATATTTTGCATCCGATACGCCGCTGCCAGGGTCGGATTATCAGCTCGTTCACTCCGATCTCCAAGCGATGTACCCGGAGTCGTCGGTTATATTGCCTGCGACGGGCATCGTGCTGAATATCCCGCTCGTCGATTTCCGGGAGGACAACGGTCCGCTTGAGATTTGGCCAGGGGGCACGCACTTGATGCCGGAGAATGCCAATCGGGTCGATAACTTGCAAGCGCTTGCGCCTGTGATGCATTCGGAGCCTGTGCTTATGCCAGCGGGCTCGCTGCTGCTTCGGGATATCCGGATGTGGCACCGGGGAACGCCTAACCGCTCGGATGCCGCGCGCCCGAACATGGCGCTCGTCTATTTCCGTTCCTGGTTCAATACCGAATCCAAGGTGCGGATGCCGATTGAGTCGTATGAGTCGCTCAGTGAGAGAGCGAAGAAGCTGTTCCGATTTGAAGAGATTATTCCATAATCGAAACAGGATAGGGAGGATGAGCTTACGATGAGACTTAGCGCCGAAGAGCTGGCAAGCGGGCGTTTATCGCCGGAAACGCTGGAGCTGGCTGTACAGCTGATCAAAGTGAACGGATACGTGCTGTTTGAGGAAGTGCTGCCGAGGGCAAAGGTGGAGGAACTGTTCAACAGCTACGTGGACATATTGGATCCGTATTTCGAGGAGCATCGCGAAGAGATATTGAATCCGGGCAATGGCTTCAACGATGGCACGAACCACGTGCGGCTCTATCTGCCGTTCATCAAGCCGTTCTGCCAAGAAGCGGTCATTGCGAACCCGATCGTGACGGAGATCATCGATCAGATTCTTGGTGAAGACTGCTTAATGACGTATTTTGCGACGAATACGTCGATGCCGGGCGGCAAGAACAAGCAGCCTGTTCATGCGGACACGTCCTCGCGTTACGGCAATCGTTATGATGCGAACTTGCCGATCGCGAACCTTGTCGTCAACTATCCGCTCGTCGATGTAACGGAGAACAACGGGCCAATGGAAGTGTGGCCGGGCGGGACGCATCTGCATCCGGACAGCTGGTACGCGCCGAACGCGTTCAGCAAGCCGAAGCTGGCGGAGCATATGCACCATATCAAAATGTTAATGCCGGCAGGCTCAATCCTCATTCGGGATGATAGAGTATGGCATCGCGGCACGCCGAACCATTCGGACAAACATCGTCCGAATATCGCCCTCATCTATTCCGCGAACGGCCCGCGCACAGGCTCGATCCAAATCCCGCAGGAAACGTACGACCAGCTATCCGCCAAAGCACAGCGGCTGCTGCGCAAAGAACTAATCGGCTACCCCGCCGCGGAGCCGAAGCATTAACGGTAACCGCCCCTTGATTATTGAGGGGCGGTATTTTTGTTTGTGGAGGAAGCTCTATTATTGTATGTATGTTTGGTTGGCGTAGAGCGGAGCGGTCAAATGATTCTGGAGAAGTCATGCACCAAACCGCACGCGATAATACCTCGCGTTGACGGTTTGTGCGGTAGCGGTCGCCTTTGTACTTGGATTTCAACATTATAAATGTTGATCAAGAAATCCAAGTACAACAGCGATCGGAAGAACATTTGATTGCGCAGCGGTAGCAGCCAACCAACCTTATATCAATCGCGAGAGCTTCCGAAACTGCATCGCCGAGATACCCTCCCACCGCTTAAAAATGCGACTGAAATAATGAAAGTCCTCATAGCCGACCGCCGCCGAGATGGACTCGATCGTCTGGTCCGTCTCCCGCAGCAGCCGCTTCGCCTCCTGATGGCGCACCGATTGCACGAACTTGTTTGGTCCGATGCCCATCATCGCCTTGAACTGCCTGCTCATATAATCCTCGTGTACGAGCAGATATTTGGCCATCTCGGTGCTCGTCCAGCGGCGGCTGAAGTCCGTGCGAATTTCCTCTGCGAGCTGAAGCAGCTGCACCTCGTATTTCGGATGCGCCAGACTGCGGCCTTCGTTCTGATGCCGCACGAGCAGCGTTATCAGGTGGACCAGCAGCCCCTTGCATATCACCTCGTAGCCCTGCTGCCTTTCGCTCCACTCCTGGACGATGTTCTCGAACAAAGAGATGATTTTGGGCGAGACCGTGTTGTATACAAGCTCGGTGAAGATCGGTTTGTCTTGCAAGTAGGGGATATGGCTTAACAACGCCACGTTCGGCGCCTGCTCGTCAATGAGGATCGAATGCGTCACCTCCGGCATTTCGAAAAAGTCAAAATGAACGCCGAGCAGCTCCGCATACGGCTCCGTCATAATCTCAATTCGGTGATGGCGCCATGGCGGCAGAATGAGAAGGCTTCCGGCTCGCACCTTCATCGCCGGTTCTCCTTCGATCGTGGCACGAAGCTCGCCATGCTTCACGTAGAGCAGTTGGAAATCATAGATGCGGCGGTTCCATTTGAACGCTGGCGTCCGATTATGCTGCTGAGCCCAGTGGATGACAGGGGATAACTCGCGAAGTGTCGTCTTTCGAACGGCAGGAGAGAATGAAGTGGTCAACGTCTGAACACCGCCTCTATGAATATTTTTCGGAAAAGTCCAAAAAACAATCTCCTTTATGTAAATCCATACCGGTTACCCGAATGGTAACATGAAAGCGCATTCCCTCACAATAAGGAGAGGAGCGGTTGATCGAACAATGGCAGCAAACGAGCTATTTCAATTAAGCGGAAAAGTCGCAATTATAACAGGCGGCACCGGCGGACTCGGCATTGTGATGGCGCAGACGCTGGCGGAAGCGGGGGCAGCGGTCGTCATTACGAGCCGCTCGGAGGCGCGAGCAGCCGAAACGGCTGCACAGCTCTCTGCAGCAACAGGGCGGGAACTAATTGGCCTCGAGGCAGAGCTGACCGATGCGGCTCAGGTCGAGCAGGTTGTTCAAACGGTGAAGGACCGTTATGGACGAATCGATATTCTCATCAACAATGCAGGCATCAATATCCGCAAACCAATCGAGAGCTACGACGAGTCGAGCTGGGATCAAGTGATGGGGACGAATCTGAAAGCTCCATTCCTATGCGCGCGTGCTGTGACGCCAATAATGAAGGAACAGCGTTCGGGGCGTATCATCAACGTCGCGTCGATGCTAGGGTTGGTAGGGTTGCCGGAGCGAAGCGCCTACTGTGCAAGCAAAGGCGGCGTCATTCAGCTGACCCGCGTGCTCGCACTGGAACTGGCTCCCTTCAACATCACGGTCAATGCGCTATGTCCAGGCCCGATTGCGACGGAGCTGAATACGGTCGTCATCAACAATCCGGAGGCGAACCGGCTCTTCGTCGACTCCATCGCGCTTGGAAGATGGGGGAACCCGGAGGAGATTGCGGGACCGACGCTGTTCCTCGCCTCCGACGCATCGAGCTTTATGACCGGATCGACATTAACCGTAGACGGCGGCTGGACGGCAAAATAGGCAAGAAAGTCCATGGATGCGAAAGGGGAGAGCACGATGCGTTTTGGCTTATCGATGTTCGGCACGACCTACGCAATGGGGCTGCATCCGCGCTCGACAGCTGCGCCGATGACGGCGGAAGCTGTCCTGTACCAAGCCGTTCAGTCAGGCTTGCAAGGAGCGGAGCTGCCGGCGGGACTGCTCGCGAAGGCGGATCAGCAGGCGATTATTAGATTTGCGAGAGAGCATGAGCTCTATCTTGTTGTCGCAGAAGGCGGCTTCGATCCAGAACGTCTTGGCGAAGCGATTGCACTTGCGAAAAGCGTTGGAGCAAGCGTCGTCCGGACGGTAGCGGGCGGGGCGATGCTCGGCGGCGACCGCCGTCATATGGCTGGCGGCTGGCAGCCATTTCTCGCCAAGGTGCGAGAGGGACTTGCGGAAGCGACGGCGATTGCAGAGCAGGCAGGAGTAACCATCGCTATCGAGAATCATCAGGACCTCGCTTCCGAGGAGCTGATCTGGCTGTGCGAGTCGATCAGTTCGCACCATATCGGCCTTACGCTTGATACCGGCAACCCGCTCGCGACTGCGGAGGAACCGGTTGATTTTGCTAGGCGAATTGCCCCGTATCTGAAGAATGTTCATCTCAAGGATTATTGGATCCACCCGACCGATGAAGGGTACAGGCTCGTCCGCTGCCCGATCGGACAAGGCGCAGTCGACTTCCCGGCGCTTATGGATGTATTCCGCACGAGCGCCCCTGCATCGGGGCAGCTCACCATGTCCATCGAAATCGGCGCACTCGAAGCGCGGCATGTCCGTGTGCTCGCAGACGATTATTGGCCGGAATATCCGCCGCGCAGCGCACAGCAGCTTGCGCAGGTTATGCGATTCGTCCAGCAGCAAGCGAAGCCGGCCGGCGCACAGTGGCAAACGCCGCATGAACGCGGGGAATCCGTCGACGCTGTCATCGCCTATGAACAAGCTCAGCTCATGAGCAGCATTGCATATGTCCACCAGCTGATGTCCACCGCCAACCAGACGAACCTATCGATTCCATCGAACCAATCGAATCCATCGGAGGCGGTTTCATGATTATCGATTTGAAGGGCAAAGTAGCCATCGTCACAGGTGCTGGCCGAGGCATCGGGCGGCATATCGCAATGACCCTGGCGAAGGAAGGCGTCATCACGATCGGCACGGATATTCGCGCGGAGCAGCTTGAAGACCTCGGGCAAGCGTTCGCCGCGGAGCAGCTTCCCGGCGCGCAGTTTGTATGCGATGTCCGCGATGCGAAGCGGATCGCGGAGGTCGTGGAAGAGGTGCGCAGCCGGTTTGGAAGCATCGATATTCTCGTCAACAACGCAGGCGTGGCGAGCGGCGGCATCGTCGAGGAGCTGAAGGAAGAGATATGGGATGCCAACATGGACATTAACTTGAAGGGCACGTTTCTCATGTGTCAAGCTGTTGCGCCGATTATGAGGGAGCAGCGTTCAGGACGGATCTTGAACGCGGCTTCTTTTGCAGCGATTGTTCCGGCTTACGGCAGTGCGGCATACGCCTCCTCGAAGGCGGCGGTTAAGCAGTTCACGCGCGTACTCGCCGGGGAGCTCGGTCCTTATAACGTCACCGTCAACTGCTACTCGCCCGGTATGATTCCTACGGATATGAACCACTTCGCTGAACAAACCGAGGAGCGCCAGAACCGGTTGCTCGATACGCTGACACTTCGCCGCTGGGGCAACAAGGAAGATATCGCCAATTTGATCTGCTTCCTGGCATCGGATCTCGCGGGCTACATCACGGGCACGATGATCGACATCAGCGGCGGCAAGTTCGCGACCCAAATTCCGGCATTCGCGTATGAGGCGGCAGCCCGGAAGGAGTCGCTCCGGTCATGACCGCGCCGCTCACCGATATACAGCAGAAGACCGTCATCGTGACCGGCGGGGCGAGAGGCATCGGCAGAGCAATTGCCCTCAAATTTCTGCAATGCGGCGCACGGGTGGTCATCGCTGATGTGGAAGAGATCGGCGCTGCGACAGCGCGGGAGCTGGGCGAGGAAGGCTACGCGGCGCAGATTTATTTTGTCAGGTGCGATATTTCCTTAAGAAGCGATGTCGAGGCGCTTGTTGCGGAGACGGTGCGCCTCTTTGGTCCAGTCGACATCCTAGTCAACAATGCCGGCATCTTCCCAAGAAGCGACATGCTGCAGATGGATGAGGCGTTCTGGGATCATGTGCTGGACGTCAATCTCAAAGGCACGTTCATGATGTGCCAGACGGTTGTGCCCGGCATGATCGATCGCAGCAGCGGCGCGATTATTAATATCGGTTCTAACCATGCGAATGCGGGGGAAGCAGCGACGCTTGCCTATGCCGTCTCCAAAGGCGGCCTCGTTACATTGACCCGCAATCTCGCTAAATCATTGGCCCAGCATCGCATTCGGGTCAATTGCGTGCAGCCTGGCTGGATCGCTTCGGAAGGCGAAGTTGCACGCTGGAAGTCGGTGGGCATGGATGAAGCGAATATTGCTGCAACGATGAGCCGTTTCGGTCTTGGACGGCTTCAGACGGGCGAGGATATCGCGGACGCGGTGCTTTTTATGGCATCGAATATGAGCAGCCAGATTACCGGACAGACGCTCGTTGTCGATGGAGGCAGCTCAGTCCGATAGTGGCCGCCCGCCGTAGCAGACATCGCGTAATTGTGTAAGCCCCTGTATAATAAGTGAGTATGGCGTTGTTTTTGGAAGGAGCGTACTCATTCATGGCTTATACAACAGAGTTTAATGGCATTTTTCCATCGGTATGTTCACTCGATTGTCCCGACCAATGCGGACTGCTCGTTCACAAGGAGAACGGCCGCATCGTGCGCATTGAAGGCGATCCGGATCACCCGGTAACGCAAGGGGCAATTTGCAATAAGGTCCGCAATATGACGGAACGTATATATGACGAGAAGCGGCTGCAATATCCGCTGAAGCGGGTAGGTCCGAAAGGCAGCGCACAGTTTGAGCGCATCAGCTGGGATGAAGCGATTTGCACAATCGCTGCTAATTGGAAGCAGATCATTGCGGAAGAAGGACCGGAAGCCATTCT
This sequence comes from Paenibacillus taihuensis, assembly GCF_003386535.1. Lineage (GTDB taxonomy): Bacteria > Bacillota > Bacilli > Paenibacillales > Paenibacillaceae > Paenibacillus_Z > Paenibacillus_Z taihuensis. The sequence continues at coordinate 237,335 of NZ_QTTN01000002.1, read as the reverse complement.
TCCGTACAGCTTCTATGGTAATATGGGCCGGATCGGCACGGAAGGAATGGGCCGCCGGTTGTTCAACCGGATGGGCACGAGCAAGCTGATCTATTCCATCTGCGAAGCGGCGGGTACGGAAGGCTACGGCTACACCATGGGCGGCAGCTTCGGGACCGATCCGGAGGAAACGGTTCATGCGAAGCTTCACATCATGTGGGGCATTAACGCAGTGAGTACCAATATGCACCAAGTGACGATTTCCGAGAAGGCGCGCAAGCAAGGCGCGCAAGTCGTCGTCATTGACGTGCACCGCAACCGGACGGCTCGGTGGGCAGACTGGTTCATTCCAATCCTGCCAGGTACGGATGCAGCGCTGGCGCTTGGCGTGATGCATGTTTTGTTCGCGGAAGGCTTCGCGGATGAAGCATTCATGGCGGAATACACAGTCGGTCATGAGCAGCTGCGAGAGCATGTGAAATCGTACACGCCTGAGCTTGTCTCGTCGATTACAGGTGTGCCGGTGGACGATATTTATAAGCTTGCGCGCATGTACGGCAGAGCGGAATCGGCGTTTATCCGCATCGGCAACGGACCGCAGCATCACGATAACGGCGGCATGACGACGCGCGCGATCGCCTGCTTGCCAGCGCTGACTGGCCAGTGGCTGAAACGCGGAGGGGGCGCGATCAAAGGCAACGGCGGCTACTTGATGATCAACAAGCCGGCGCTTGAACGTCCGAATCTGCGCACGAATAGCGGCGCGCAGGAGATCAATATGAATCTGCTTGGCAGCGCGCTAATGGAACCTGAAGGCAAGCCCCTCAAGTCGCTCTATGTGTTCAACGCGAACCCGGCGGTTGTCGCTCCGAACGCAACGAAAGTAAGAGAAGGGCTTGCGCGCGAAGACTTGTTTACCGTCGTGCATGATCTGTTCCTGACTGAAACGGCAACGTATGCGGATATCGTGCTGCCGGCGACGTCGAATTTGGAGAATACGGACTTGTACCTGTCGTATTGGCATCATTATGTGCACCTCCAGGAGCCGGTTGCTGCGCCATATGGCGAGAGCAAGTCGAACAACGATGTGTTCCGTCTGCTTGCGGCAGCGATGGGTTATGAGGAAGAAGCGCTTCGTGATTCGGATGAAGCGATGATCGAGCAGGCGCTGAACAATCCGAACAATCGCAATATCGAAGCGATTACGCTTGAAGGGTTGAAGGAGCACGGCTTCATCAAGGCGAATGTGAAGCCGCTGCTGTCAGGCAAGCTGCGCACGCCGAGCGGCCTGATCGAGCTGTATTCGGCGCAAATGGAGCGCAAAGGCTATCCACCGATGCCGACGTATTCGCCGCTTGTCGATGACGGTCCGTATCCGTTCCTGTTCATCCCGACGGCGAATCATAACTTCCTCAACTCCACATTCTCGAACAACGAGAAGCATGTGAAGCTCGAGAAGACGCCGAAGCTGCATATGAATCGTGAAGACGCAGCGAGCCTCAGCATTGGGGACGGCGATGCGATAAAAGTGTGGAATGACCGCGGAGACTGCGAACTGACTGCAGCGGTCGGCGACGATGTTCTCTCCGGCGTTGTGGTTATGCAAGGACTATGGGCAGACGGCAAGGATGGCAAAGCGCTCGTCAATGCGCTGACGCCGGACCGTGTGGCGGATATGGGCAGAGGGGCGACGTTCTTCTCTGGACGCGTGCAAGTAGCGAAAATCTAATATTTTGCTGGAGAAAAGGTGGGAGCTAGCGGTATGCGTTTATCCATCGAGCAAATCATCAGCTATCAGACAGAAGGCTATCTAATCGTACCGAATGTATTCACGAACGAGGATTTACAGCCAGTCATCGATGAATTGTCAGCGGAAATTGACGCGCGTGCGCGAGCGCTCCATGCAGGGGGGAAGCTGCCTGATCTCCACGAGGACGAACCGTTCGAGCGGCGGTACATGCTGCTGCATGCCCAGTGCCGGGAGATCGGCCGGGGCTTCGACATTAACGGTTATCTCGGCGAAGCGATATTCCGGTTTCTAGGCAATCCGAATTTGCTCGATGTTGCCGAATGTCTCCTTGGCAGCGAGCTGAGCTGCAATCCGATTCAGCATATCCGGACGAAGCTGCCAGCGAAACGGGTATACTCCGATGAACCGGATTATTTTCAAAATGTCCCGTGGCATCAGGATTGCGCCGTTACTACACCTGACTCCGAAGCGTCGGAAATCATTACGTTCTGGCTGCCGCTTGTCGATGCGACTGCGGAGACAGGCTGCATGGAAGTGATGCCCCATGTGTTCAAACGGGGGTATATCAATCACCACGCCGAAGGCGGAACGACGATCGTGCCAGAGAAGCTCCCGCAGGTTGCGCCGATCTTGGCTGAGTGCCCGAAGGGCGGTCTCGTGATCATGAACAAGTATACGCCGCACCGCGGCATATCCAACCGGTCGGACATCGTCAGATGGTCGGTCGACCTGCGCTACCACAAGACAGGCGCGCCTTCGGGCCGCGATGTGCATCCTTCGTTCGTTGTGCGGAGCCGATTGCAGCCGGACAGTGTGCTGACGGAAAGCGCAGAATGGCGACGCATGTGGCGCGAGGTGAAAGAAGAGAAGGGCAAGAGCTTGCACAGGGTATAGCAGCCGCCTTGCGCCAAAGTTTACGTAACTTAGCCTTACCGGGCATCAACGGTTTGCTCTAACGGTTGTATGAGCGGCTATTTCGTGAAAAGTGCGGCTTTTGGGATGCTAACGGTTGTGACAGCGGCTAAAGTGCTCCAAACCGCCATCACCATTTTCTATAACGGTTGTCAGCGCGCCTATTTGGTGATTTTCTGCTCAAAATGGGCCGCTTTACCACCGATGTACTCCATCAAACCAGCTACTTTTACCATATCCGCCAGATTTCCACCGATGTAGTCCATCAAACCAGCTACTTTCTCCATTTCCACCGCTTTTCCGTCAATGTAGTCCCTCAAACCAGCTACTTTCGCCATTTCCACCGCATTTCCGCCAATGTAGATACCTGGATGCTCTTCTTTGTACGGATTCGCCGCATTTTCGCCAATGTAGATACCTGGGGGCTCTTCTTTGGTCGGATTCGCCGCATTTCCGCCAATGTAGATACCTGGAGGCTCTTCTTTGCACGGATTCGCCGCTTTACCACCCAATAACCGTTAGAATCAGAGAACGGCCTGGCTGTGATCTAGCCCTCCTGGAGGGATTGCGGCAAAAATAGCCGCGAAGAGATTGGTTTTTGCAGTTATGCTTCACCTCATACCCTTCAAGCGTACAATTATCCGACAGCCGAGTGCCGCGTTCTACGCGGCGCTTTTTTTTGTGCACAAACGTGGAAATGGATGCTGGCAGACGAACTGTAGTTTTGACAAAACGGATGACATTTTGCGCATTTTATCGATTCGTATATGGTTTGTAAAATAAAACGTAAACCAAAATGTACAATTTACGCTATAATGTAAAAAACGAACTATTCCAACTGTCCATTTTGCTCCTTATAATCGGTTTTGTACCACAATCAAATAGAAGAGGGGTATAACATGAAACGTTACGCAAAGTACACAAAGTTGGCAACGCTTTCACTCGTTATAAGCATGCTGCCTACTTTAGCCGCTTGTTCAGACAACGGCAACAGTAACAGCAACAGCAGTAACAATGGGGCAACAGCCAACAACAACCAAGCTGCGGTTTCAAACGCTCCGGCCGCCAATAACAGTGCGAAGCCAACTGAGATGTGGAAACAAAAATTCGATCCTCCGATTACGATTACATCGGCTGTCGTGGATGATGGCGCTTCCCGCGGCAATGCGTTCAAGCCTGGCGAATCGATGGAAAACAACGCCATGCTGAAGTGGATGAAAGACAATATGGGCATTGACGTGAAGTATGATTTTATCGTTACAAAGTCGGAAGATTACGATACGAAGATGCGCCTCCTGCTTTCCAGCGGCGGCAAATTGCCTGACGTATTCGGAACGTCCGGCGATATTCTGCAAAGCATGCTGGCGGCGAATAAGCTGATGCCGCTCGATGATGCGATTGAGAAATACGCGCATCCGGAATATAAGAAGATGCTGGAGAAGTTCTCGTACGCGATGGGCGAGGTTAAGAAGGACGGCCATATCTACGGTATTCCAGCGTTCTTCATGGGTGACGAAGGAACGGTCATGTGGGTGCGCAAGGACTGGCTCGATAACCTTGGCTTGAAGGCGCCGACTACGCTGGCTGAGTTCCAGGAAGTGATCAAGCAGTTCACGGAGAACGATCCGGACAAGAACGGCAAGAACGACACGGTCGGTCTCGCAGTACCGCTCAAAGAAGGTCCTTGGACGTGGATGGGCCAGACAGACGCAATTGTCGGCGCCCTTACAGACCAAATGATAAATACGTATGACGTTCGCAGCTTCTGGAACAAAGGCGCGGACGGCAAGCTGAGCTACGGCGCGATCCACCCGGATGCGAAGAAGTATCTGGAGACGATGAAAGACTGGATGAGCAAAGGTTATATCGATAAAGAAGCCGGCATCAAGGATCCGATGAAAACATCCGAGCTTGTCGCGAGCGGCAAGGCAGGCGTCATCTTCGGACCATTCTGGATGGGAGACTGGCCGCTTAGCGATGCATCGAAGGTGGATCCGAAGGCAGACTTCGAGCCATTCCCGCTTCCTGCAGGTCCAGACGGCAAATTCGGCCGTGCGGAAAAACCGATTACGGCAGGCTTCACCGTATTCAACAAAGACTTCAAGAACATCGAAGCATGGTTCGCCTACTTCAACAAAATGTTCGCGAAGGGCTTGGAGCAGGAAGGCGATCCGTACTATGATACGCGCTGGCAGAACGGCTTCCTCGAAGGCTATGACTATGTAACGGTTGACGGCAAGGTCGTTAAGGCCGATTTCAAGGAAAATGGTGTACCGGAAGACAAATGGCCGCTTAAAGACGGCAGCAAGATGGATATGCGCTTTATGACGACGAACATTCTTGCTGGCGGCGTAACGACAGTTCCGTTCTCCAATGATGAACCGGTTAAGAAGTTCCTCGCAGATCCGAACGCAGAGGCACTGACATCGAGAGAAGTTGACGTCAAGGCGATGAAGCGCAAGCAGATCGAAGCTGCAGGCGTACGGATTAACCAAGGCATTACCGAAGGCAAGAACTACTTCACTGGTCCGGTAACGCCGACGATGAAGTCCAAAGGTCAGCTGCTCCAGAAGCTAGCGACAGAAGCCTATCTGAAGATTATCTACGGCGAGAAGCCGATTGAGTATTTCGACGAGTTCGTGAAGGAATGGCTCGCGAACGGCGGTCAGAAAATTACGGACGAAGTTAACGATTGGTATGCGAAGAACCAGTAATTATCCTGGCATGACCGCATGAATGATAGACATCAGGGGCGGCGGTAGCCTTCAGCTGCAGCTGCTCCTTTTGTTTTTCCGATGAAAGGAAGGGTGCGAAGTGATATCGTACTGGAGAAAAACGTGGCCGTTCCATCTGCTTCTGCTGCCGGCAATCGTGCTGTGCATCATCTTTTCTTACATTCCAATGACCGGCATTATTATCGCGTTCGAAGACTATCAGCCTTGGGTCGGAATGAAGAATTCGCCTTGGGTTGGCTTTGACCAATTCCATTATCTGTTCACCTATCCAGATGGCAAACAGATTATTTGGAACACGCTGCTCATCGCTTTTTTCAAGCTCCTATTCAACTTGGTCATCCCGATTGTTTTCGCGCTGCTGCTAAATGAGGTTCGGAAGGTTGTTTTCAAGAGAGTCGTCCAAACGCTCGTCTATCTGCCTCACTTCTTGTCCTGGGTTATTCTAGGGGGCATCTTGATTGACATTCTCTCCACGGAGGGCGGTATCGTTAACCGCGTGCTGGAGTCATTCGGAGTTCACGATATCTTCTTCCTTGGGAACGGTCAGTGGTTCCGATTTACAGTTATTGTGAGCGACGTGTGGAAGGAGTTCGGCTTCTCCGCGATTATTTTCCTGGCAACGCTCGTCGGCATCGATCCTTCACTCTATGAAGCTGCTGAAATAGATGGCGCAACGCGCTGGCAGCAAGTGATGTCGATCACGGTTCCGCTCATGATGCCGATCGTAATCGTAGTCGCCACGCTGTCGCTAGGCCGGATATTGGATGCAGGCTTCGACCAAATATTGAACATCTATAACCCGCTCGTCTACTCGCACGGGGATATTATCGATACGTTCGCTTACCGGGAAGGCTTAAACAACGCGCAATTCAGCTTCGGAACGGCGGTTGGCGTGTTCAAGTCCGTCGTTGGCCTGGTTCTGATCATTATCAGCTACAGATTGGCTTACAAATGGGCCAATTACCGGATTTTCTAAAGGAGGCTTAGGCCATGCTTTACCGCACTCGAAGCTATCAGGTATTCACGATTGCCAATACGATCTTTCTGAGTCTGCTCGGCTTGCTTTGCATTCTGCCGCTCATTCATATCTTTGCCGTCTCCATCAGCTCGCGGGCTGCGGCAACGGCGAATATCGTCAACTTCTGGCCGGTAGGCTTCACGACGGATGCTTATGTGAAGACGCTGGGAAATGAGAAATTCCTCCGCTCCTTATGGATCGGCGCGGAGCGGACCGTGCTGGGGACGATTGTATCGATGGCTGTTGTCACGATGGCCTCGTACAGCTTGTCCAAGACGAGCCTCAAGTTTCCGGGGCGCCAAATTTATATGTGGTTATTCGTCTTCACGATGCTTTTCTCAGGAGGTCTGATCCCTTCCTACATTCTGATCACGAAGCTTCACCTGATCGACTCGATCTGGTCGCTCGTATTGCCAACAGCCGTCAGCGTCTGGAATATGATTCTGATGCTCAACTTCTTCCGCACCATTCCGGTCGATCTGGAAGAAGCGGCTTACATTGACGGGGCGGGGCACTTGAGAGTGCTGTGGAGCGTCTATCTGCCCGTATCGATGGCGTCGATTGCAACGTTGTCGTTGTTCACGATGGTTTTCCATTGGAACTCGTGGTTTGACGGCGTTATCTATATGTCGAACCCTGATGGCTATCCATTGTCCAGTTATTTGCACTCCATGATTGTAAGTGACAATTTATCCCGGATCGGTGTAACATCGGATAGTATAGCGAATTTCTCCAGCCGAACGATTAAGACCGCTCAAATCTTCATCGGCGCGCTGCCGATTCTGCTTGTCTATCCGTTCCTGCAAAAATATTTCGTTAAAGGGATCGTGCTAGGTTCCGTGAAGTCCTAAGTAGAATGTGCGACAGAAAGACGGGATGATTCGAGTGATTCCATTTCGAAGAGGCGCTAAACTGAATATATTTTCGAAGAGCATGATCCTCATCGTTCTGATGCTCGTTCCGATCTTCATGATGTACAACTCGTCCAACAAGACGAGCACCGACGTCGTGGAGCAGGAGCTGCTGCAGGTGAACATGAATCGTATCCGTTTTTTTGTCGAGCAAATGAATGTTGAGGCGGACCGCTTATGGCGGGCCGCTTTCGTCATTGCTACGGACCCGGATGCGGTGCAGCTGCAGTTCCGCTCTTCCGCCGAGCCTACTTATTCCATCCTGGAATCGAAGCGGCTTCTGCTGCAGAAGCTCGATATGCAGTCTACGACCTTCGAATGGGACAATGATTTTACCGTCTATTCTCCGCTTTCCAATCTTGCAGTCTCGACGAATTCGAAGCAGCAGTACGATCTTACTTACTTCACGGATCATCTGTCCCAGGAACGCTGGGATTACCGTCGCGTATTCACGGAACGCGGTGTGGAACGAGCTTTCGTACGGCATTTGATCACACCGTTCGAGTCGCCGAATCGGACGACCGAACCGAATATGTTCGTCGAAGTGACCTTCTCATCGGAAAATCTCGTCAATATGCTGGACCGTTTCATGCAGGGAAGCGTCGGGCAGCCGTTTCTGTACCGTCCGGGAACAGAGCCCATAATGCCGCATGGCGCTGATCCCAAGTTAGTTGAGGCGATGGCGGGGCAGTTCAACCGGATTCAAGCGAGCGATTCCGAGCCTGCGGACGGTTCGGTTAAGCTGACGTATCGGAACGAGCCTTACCTCGTCAATTATGTGCTCTCTTCCACGCTCGGGTGGTACATGGTTGATTTTCAGCCGATGAAAAAGGTGCTCGAGCCTATTGCTCATAGCAAACGCAAGTTTTATGAAGCGGGGCTGCTCTTGCTTGCGCTTGGTGTTGCAATGGCGGCGCTATTGTATCGCAATGTGCAGAAGCCGATCTATGATTTGATCGGGGCTGTTAGAATGCTTCGCAGAGGCGAGTATGGTCATCGGATCAAACGCTGGCCGAACAATGAATTCTCGTATTTAATCGAGCAGTTTAACTTGATGTCGAACGACATTCAGACATTGATCGATAAAGTGTACACGGAGCAGCTCCGTGCGAAGGAGTCGTCGCTGAAGCATCTCCAGGCGCAGATTAATCCTCACTTTCTGTATAACAATTTTGCCTACATTCAAAGTATGGCACAGCTGGATCGAACGAAGGCGATCGTGGCGTTCACGCAGCATCTGAGCCAATATTATCGCTATACGACGCGGACGGAGCAGCAGCTTACTTCTCTTGCGGACGAGATGGAACTGATTCGTAACTACTTGGAAATTCACCGGATGCAGTCCGAGCGGCTGCAATACGAAGAGTATATGGAGGAGCCTCTGATGAAGCTTCTTATGCCACGTTTGCTGCTGCAGCCGCTTGTCGAGAACGCCGTCGTGCATGGCATGGAGAGCAAGAAAGGAGAGTTCCACGTTCTTATCTCCGGCTATCAGACTGACGATGGCTATGAAATTGCGGTTGATGACAACGGCATCGGCATGACGGACGAACAAATGGCTCAGCTCAGGATCAGACTGAATGAGCTGGTTAGCGAGAATCGCAGTTTGGGACTGCGGAATGTGCACCAACGGTTGAAGCATTTTTTCGGCGAGGCATCGGGGCTGTCTATTGAGCGCTCTTTCATGGGCGGTCTGAAGGTGACGCTGGTCATTAAGGAAGGAGGCGACTAGAGATGCTTGAGCTGCTCATTGTTGACGATATTCCTTCGCAAGTCGACAGCATCGCTGCGACCGTGCCGAAGGAGGAGCTTGGTATCACGGCAATCCACAAAGCATTTTCGGGCGAAGAAGCGCTTGAACTGTTTCGTGAGCATAACATCAACATTGTCATTACAGATATCCGCATGCCGGAGATGAACGGGATTGAGCTCATTAAGCATATTCGCGAGATGGATCGTACTGTCAAAATCATTGTGCTGTCCGGCTATGCGGATTTCGAATACGCGCAGAGCGTCGTGCCATACAATACGTCAGGCTATCTGATGAAGCCGGTCAACCCGGACCAACTGCGGGAGAAGATAGGCCAGCTGACAGAGGAAATCGCCTCCGAGACGAAGCAGCAGCGGCAGCAGCAGCGTGACGTTTATGCGTTCAGGGAGAACTTGCCCGCGCTTCGAAGCGAGCTGTTGGTTCGGTTGTTGCGGGATAATGGCATTCCGGTTGCAGAGCTTGCACGAAAGCTGACTTTGCTCGGCTTACCGTTTGGGTTGCAGCAGGAGGTTGGGCTGTTCATCGTGCGTTTGGAAGGTAGGCTGCAAGAGTACGAGAACAAGGACCGTGAGCTGATTGAATATGCGGTTGCGAATATGGCGGAGGAAGTGTTTAACGACGCATTTCACTTGTGGCTGTGCCGCGATTCGAACGAGTATCTCGTGTTTCTTGCAGGGAGTGCAGGCGAGAGCGGGGCGGGGCTTGATCTGTATGCGCTGGAGAACCTTGCGGCAGTGTTCAAGAAGAAGGCGGAGGCGCTTCTGCATGATAATCTATCTGTTGCCATTGCTATGAACGGAGCGAGCTTCCCCGAAGGTATGCCTGGCTTGTACAGGTCGACGATCAAAGGGATGAGGCAAGCTGAGGATGGGAAGCGAGGCGCGTTATTACGCATTGAGGATAAAAGTCGGGATCAGAACCGGATTGAAACGCTGACGTCGTTGTACCGGCCGCCGCTGCTGATCCATCTGCTTGATACCGGCAATTGGGCTGGCGCTGAGAAGAAGCTGGTCGAAATATTCGATGAGCTTAAGCAGGCGCATTATCCGCCGGAGCATGCGAACGAAGCGTATTTCTCGATCGCCAATGCGTATCAGTACATGGCGCACAAGAGGGGAAAGCTGCTGAGCGAGCTTGGCGGCGCAACACTAGGGTTAATGCCGGCTGCGCCGTCGCTTCGGCAGCTGGAGAAGTGGGCATTCGGCATGTTCCGCTCGCTGCGCGAGCAGTCGGAGGAGGGCTCGGAGAAGCAGAAGGTGGGGCTGGTCGATAAGATTCATGCCTTCATCGAGCAGAATCTGAACGACAACCTGTCGCTGCAGACGATTGCGGCGCATGTGAGCCTGCATCCGGCTTACTTGTCGCGGGTGTATCGGGCGGAGACGGGGAATAACTTGAGCGATTATATCCAGCGGTACCGGATGGAGCTGGCGGCTTACATGCTTCGCAGCGGCGAGAAGAGAATCTACGAAATCGCGCAGGCGGTGGGCTACCAAGGCGTGCCGCATTTCATCAAGCTGTTCAAGGCGTACTCGGATCTGACGCCGCAGGAGTATCGGGATCGGATTGGGGAGAGGTAGGTTAGGGAGTAGTAGTGTCGGAAGCCCGGAAACTGGGAAGCACGGAAGCACGGAAGCACGGGAGCACGGAAGCCCCAGGAAGCCGGCTCGGCCTCCCTCCCGACTCACATGCTCGGCCTATAATGGATATTTCCATTCTAATATCCAGATATCAGGCGAGTTGGCCGGCTATATTGGATTTATCCACTCATTTTTCGGAGTAATGAGCTAATACGCCCAAACTAAGCTTAAATGAGTGGATTTTTCCAAAATAGCCCGTCAAAAGAGGCCTTTTCCGCAAAAATGAGTGGATTTTTCCAACATAAGTGGAGCTTGAGGGAGCCACCACCGAGCTTCCGCGCTAACGGACCGTATTGACCCTATCGAGTCAATTTTCGCATTCTATGAAAATGTAACGGACTGGAAATTCCCCGACAAAATGAGGCTAATTCTACCGCAAACACGTCGCTGGTGTCCGTCGGGTCGCGAAGATGCTCAATACCGGCCGCCCGATAGCGACACTGGTGTCCTTAGCGCTGACACAAGAAAGACTAAGAAAGGCAAACAAAGGCGACCGCATCGCGCGGTCGCCTATTTTACCGTACGCGTTTGCGTCCGCTTCGCCTTGCGATACGCCAGCGGCACCATTCCTTTGCGTTCGCGGAAGATTCGCGCAAACGTTTTGTACGAGCCGAACCCGACCTCGAGCGCGACATCGACGACGCTGTAATCGGTGGACACGAGCAGGCTGCTCGCATGCCGGAGCCGCAGATCGTGGACGAAATGCACGAATGTCTGCCCGGTCGTTTCTTTGATGACTTCGCTTATGCGCGAAACGCTCATGCCGAAACGCTGTGACAGATCGGACAAAGTAAGGTTGTCCTGATAGTTTCGGTGAATATAGTAGATAATCGGCCAGACGGATGAACCGCGCGCGGACTGGACCGGCGCTGCTGCAGCCACCGCCACAACCGCACTATCCTCCTCGGGTCTCGCCGGAGTATACTTGCGCCGCTCGCGGTCAAAGCGCACGAGCAGCTCTTTGAGCCTTGCAGCGAGCATCGTTCGCCGCCACTGTTCGTTCCCCTCGTACTCCTGCAGCATATCTCGCATTAGAATCTCGACTTGCTCCCTAGCAGCTCCGTCGTAATGCATAAAAGCATCCAGCTGACTCGGCTCGATCAGCTCTGCAAGACTATCTCCTGAGCCATGCTCCATAAGCAGCTCCATGCCGAACATGCAGTTGTACAGCACAAGCTTGCTGCCAGGCTCGGTGAACAGCTCATGCACCTGGTACGGCTGCACGAATGTGAATGTGCCAGGCCGCATTTCATGCTTCACATTGTTGATGATTTCCCAGCCCTCGCCTTCGATGACGAACGAGAACTCGAGAAAATCATGCCGGTGCGCCCGGAAGCCGTGTTCAAGTCGATGAATGCCGATATGAAGCGGGAATGCAGAGTCCATGTTTGGGTACGTTTTCAAGTAATCCGGAAAATAGGTCATGTTCGTTCCATTGCCTCCGAAGAAATGAGACGTTTCTCGAAATTTGAGAAGGGCATTTTTCTATGTACTACTTTATCATAGAACTGTGAGCAATAGTTGATCGATTGGGAGGCGTATTTCGAGATGTCTGTTCGTATCGGAATTATCGGCGCAGGTAATATTGGAAGCGTTCACGCGGCGCAGTTCTCGCAGCTTGGTGAGCTGTGCGAACTGACAGCGATTACGGATGTTTATTTGCCGCTAGCTGAGCAGCGTGCTGCGGAATATGGGATCAAGGAAGTGCTGCCGTCCCCGGAAGCGCTTATTAGAAGCGAGAACGTGGACGCCGTCATCATCGGCGTGCCGAATCAGTATCATGCGGAGCTTGCGGTGCAGGCGATTGAGGCGGGCAAGCATGTGCTGCTGGAGAAGCCGATGGGCATTAACGCGGCAGCGGCGAAGCAGATTTTGAAGGCGGCGAACGCATCCGACCGAGTCGTCATGATCGGCCATCAGATGCGCTGGGAGTCCGTTCCGATGCAAATCAAGGAACAGATCGACCGCGGCGAGCTAGGCCGAATTTATACGGCAAAGACAGGCTGGTACCGTCGAAAAGGAATCCCGGGCTGGGGAACCTGGTTTACCCGTTCGGATCAATCCGGCGGCGGTCCGCTTATCGATATCGGCGTCCATATGCTTGATCTGGCGCTCTACTTGATGGGCAATCCGAAGCCGGTGTCCGTGTTCGGGGCGACCTATGCCGAGTTTGGACCGAAGCGCAGAGGAATCGGCACATGGGGCAAGCCGAATTGGGATGGCATCTACGATGTCGAGGATCTCGCAACGGCGCTCATCAAGATGGAAGACGGCAGCACGCTGACGCTCGAAGTGAGCTGGGCGGTTCATATGGACACGGACAATACGCCGTTTGTGCATCTGATGGGCACAGAGGGCGGCGCGAGCTACCGCGGGGCGAACGGCAAGTTGCTGACGGAGAAGTTCAACAAGCCGATGGAAATTCCGCTTGCGAAGCCTGAGAACGACGAGCATGAACGGCTGCGTCTGAGCCGCCATTTCCTCAGCTGTATTAAGGAAGGGAAGCAGCCGATTACGTCGGCGCTGACCGGCTATACGAACAATCTCGTGCTCGATGCGATCTATGAATCTTCGCGGACTGGCCATGAAGTGAAGCTGGATTGGAATCTATAAAATCAAACGAAACCGAAATCGAAAACAAAATATTTGCTCTGGAGGCGACCAAATAGATGTTAAGAGGATTAAGCCGTGCAGGACTTGGCAGTATCGGCAGCGACGAAGCGTTGATCTCGGCCGCAGCTCAATACGGATTTCAAACGGTAGATATCGATGCGCGCGGATTGATCGAGCGCAATGGGGTGGAAGGCGCACGCGAGCTGCTGAAAAACGGCGGGGTTAGCATCGGCTCGATCGGGTTATCGGTGGAATGGCGCGGCTCGGAAGAGGTATTCCGCGAAGGGCTGGCGAAGCTCGCTGACGACGCGAAAGCAGCAGCAGCGCTCGGCTGCACGAGCTGCTGCACATACGTGCTGCCGGCGACGGACTATAAAGCGGCGCATTTTGCCGTAATTGCAACGCGCAGACTGCGCACTTGCGCGCAAATTCTCGGTGCATATGGCATTAGCCTCGGGCTTGAATTCGTAGGCCCGCATCACCTCCGCACTGTATGGGCGAATCCGTTCCTCTGGACGATGGAAGAGACGCTCGACTGGATCGCGGCCATTGGAGAGCCGAATGTAGGTCTGCTATTCGACGCGTACCACTGGTACACGAACGGTCATACGATTGCAGATATTGAAGCGCTAAAGCCGGAGCAAATCGTGCATGTCCACATTAATGACGCGCCGGATGTGCCAGCTGAAGAGGCTCGCGACAACGGCAGATTGTATCCGGGCGAGGGAGTGATCGACCTCGCTGGCTTCTTGGCAGCGCTGAACCGTATCGGCTACAAAGGCTCGGTAACGCAGGAAATTCTGACAGCAGAGCCGCCGACCGGCTCGCCGGAGGAGCTTCTCGCACGTTCCAAAGCAGGCTACGACAAAGTATATACAGCCGCAGGGCTGGCATAATTGGCAGCAATCTCGTGGGACCGAATGTGAATCGGTTCTGCGGGATATTTTTATTTTCGACTCAAATGAATGCGCTTTCTTAAAATTGTTAGGGTTCCTCTATAGTTTGTTCCGTTGTGATGAATGCGCTTACTTTCTATAATTTTCTTATGCGAGATAACCAATGACTTGCATGCAGCAATCACTTCATCGGGAGGTGATTACGAGAATATCTGGGCGTATTATCCGCGTTATCAGGATTAACCACATTAAAAATGTTATTTATTAACAAAATGTATGAAGTGAAATGCGATTCCGAAAAGCAATGCCAAATTCCACTTTCCTGGAGGTATTCAATGATGAAGTTGAATAAAAAGATCGGTTTAACGATTCTTGCAGCTTCAATGAGCTTGGGCATGTTTGCAGCAACATCCGATGCAGCAGCAACTGACTATTGGCAGAATTGGACGGACGGCGGCGGCACCGTCAACGCCACGAACGGATCTGGCGGCAATTACAGCGTAAACTGGACGAACAGCGGCAACTTCGTGGTTGGTAAAGGCTGGAATACAGGCTCGGCATCGCGCACAATCAACTACAACGCAGGCGTATGGTCGCCATCCGGCAATGGTTACTTGTCGCTTTACGGCTGGACTCGCAACTCACTCATCGAATATTACGTCGTCGATACATGGGGCACATATAGACCGACAGGAACGTTCAAAGGCACGGTGTCGAGCGACGGCGGTACATATGATATTTATACAACGACAAGAACGAATGCGCCTTCCATCGACGGCACGCAAACCTTCACCCAGTTCTGGAGCGTAAGACAGTCCAAGCGTCCTACAGGAAGCAATGTCGCGATTACGTTCAGCAACCACGTCAATGCATGGAAGAGCAAAGGGATGAATCTAGGCAGCAGCTGGGCTTATCAGATTCTCGCAACAGAAGGCTATCAATCGAGCGGCAGCTCGAACGTAACGGTATGGTAATCGCTTAAGTCATATAAGACTTTCGAGTCTATCAACGCAAGCAAGGGGGGGCTGGTCGGTAATGCTGCCGGTCGGCCTTCCAGCTTAAGAAGCAAGTCGTGCAAAGGAGGGCTATCAATGAGGAAGCTAATATTAATTGGCCTTCTATTAGCGATAACGGGCGTCGTCAGCGCATGCGGGCAAGATATGCCGGAGAAGAATGATAGCCGTGTAGAGACTGATAGCTTTGTGCTTATTAAAGGCGGTACTTTTCTCAATACGAATTCGAATTACTATGGAAAGAGCGTCAAGATACCTGACTTTTATATGGGCAAATACGAGGTTACGCAGCAAGAGTGGATCGAGCTTATGGGGGGCAATCCTTCCGAATTCAAGAGCAACAAGCAGCCGGTCGAGATGGTCAGCTGGTATGACGCGATTGAGTACTGCAATGCACGGAGCGAGAAAGAAGGGCTAACGCCTTATTACAAAATCGATAAGAATACGATAGATCCGAACAATAAGAGCGAGCATGATACTGTAAAATGGATCGTGACGGCGAGCACGGGAGCGAACGGTTACCGTTTGCCGACCGAAGCCGAATGGGAGTATGCTGCTGGCGGCGGTCAGCAGAGCCGTAATTACACGTATAGCGGAAGCAATAATGCGGACGATGTCGCCTGGTATTGGCGGAACGCTGGCGATAAATGGCTCTCAGGCACATGGAACTGGCCGAGTATCGAGAACAATCACAATCAAACGAAATTGATCGGGCTCAAGAAACCGAATGAGCTAGGTCTTTATGATATGTCAGGCAATGTAAGGGAATGGTGCTGGAACTGGTACGGAGATGGCAGCATGGATAATGCAAGCGGATCGTATCGGGTTGTAAAAGGCGGCGGCTGGATCGGGGATATTACGAATGATGAGCCTGCCTTCCGGGGGAAGTTCGAGGCGAATGGTTTTGGCCCTGACCAGGGATTCCGGGTAGTGCGAGGGGTTTAAGAGAGAACCGTCATTGAAGCTTATTGAGAGCTTCATTGGCGGTTTTTTGCTGCGTCTGCTGATAGACGGTTGTCCAACAGGCCACTAGCGGATCATTTTTTTGGCCAAATTATGATACTATAATTCTATGATAATATTTCTCATTGTGGAGGCAGATCATGAATATACAAGAAGCAATTCGAACGAGAAGAAGTATTGGCAAAGTGACTCAGGAGCCGATTGCGAAAGAAACGATTGAGCAAATTATTGAATCAGCGGTATGGGCGCCGAATCACAGGCTGACCGAGCCTTGGCGGTTCTTCGTGCTTGGCGGCGACGGCCGAGGCAAGCTTGGCGATGCCCTCGCGCGTATTGCGCTTGCTGGCGTGGAAGACGCGAATGCGCCGGAGCACGCCGAGAAAGCGGAAGCTGCGCGGAAGAAAGCGTTCCGCTCGCCGGTCGTTATTGCTGTCGCAGCCGTTCCATCGGATCGCCACGACGTTATTGAGATCGAAGAGTTCGGAGCCGTGCATGCCGCGGTTCAAAATATGCTGCTCACGACTCACGCACTCGGCCTCGGAGCCGTATGGCGTACAGGCGAGCCGTGCTACCATTCGCTTATGAACGAAAGCTTCGGCCTTCGTCCGCAGGACAAAATGCTCGGCTTTATCTACCTTGGCGTACCGGATATGACCCTTCCACAAGGCAAGCGGTCGGATGCGGCGAGCAAAACAACTTGGATTGACGCATAACAAGGGGAAATAGAGAAGAAGGTAAGGAAAAGAGAAGGACAAAGGCAAGGAAAAAGAGAGGGAAAAGGCAAGGAAAAAGAGAGGCAAGCAAATGGGCTGCTGTAATGCATCCAATTGCTTGCCTCTTTATTTATTATTTCACTTCAATTGCGACTTCCTGCGGACGGTATACAGCGAGCAGCTCGCCTTGTGCATCAGCTGCGAACATGACCGTACGCTCCTGCGGCAGCGTGAATGCGTATTGCTTGCCTGTCTCCGGGTCGCGAATCTCGATTGCCGTATCGCAGCCGAATTCGGAGACGAAGATGTACAGCGAGCCGGATTCAAATGCAAGCTTGCGCCCGTATACGCCAGGCAGCTCGCCGCCGTGCAGCCATTCCAGCTCAGCGGCAACGCCAGCTCGCTGCAGGGCCGAATCGTATATCGCTTGCAGCGGCTCGAGTCGTTCGTTCAGCTCAAGCGGCAGCGGGCACCAGAGCAAGCGACCTGCGCCAAGCGCAGCTTCAGTAAGCTTCGCAGCGTCGCTTCCCGAGGCAGCGTGAACGCCTTTGTTGCTGTCGGCGATGCGAGAGCCGCCGAACGATACCGGCAGCAGCTTGCCGTCCAGCTCTAGGAGCTCCTCGCGCAGCAGGTTGCTGATGCTGTGCTCGCCGACTTCAGCGACGCGTCCGCTAACCGGACGCCAGTACTCGTCGAGGCAGAGCGGGCCGGTGAACAGCAGCGTTCCGCCATGTGTCTTCACATGCGAAGTGAGCTTCTCCAGCGCTTCGCTGCTGAAGTTATGCGCGCTTGGCACGATGATGAGCTTCGGCTTGGTCTCTGCAAGAGACTCAAGCTGATACTCGCCAAGGCCGAACGCATGAACGTTCATCGTGTAAGAGAGCGTCCGAATCGCGCGAGTCGTTGCCGCATTAGCGAGCTTGCGGTTCGAGAAATCATTGGAGTACGGGAAGATGACTGCGACCTCCTCCAGCTTGCGGCCCACGAACAGGTCGCGGATTTGACCCATGAAGGAGCCGAAATCATACGATACGTTCGCTTCCGGCTTCTCGGTGCCGTCTGCGCGAAGTGCGCCGATATGCGATTCATTGATATTGTTCATATAGAAGTTGATGTTCCAAATCCATTGCACCGCACCTGCGCCGCCGGTCGAGAAGGCATACGCGTACTTGCGCTCAAGGATGTTGCGCAGCTCTTCCTCGCTCCGCTTCGCGCGGCCGTCAGGCGTTTCAACGTACATAATGCCTGTTTCCTGGATGAGGTTCGGTTTGTTCGGTGCTTTGGCGAAGATACCATCCCATACAAGATCGTCCATCAGCCACCACGAGTGAACGGTTGTATAGTCGACCTCTTCGGCATAGAAGAACGGCGATGGACGTTGTGCGCCAAGTCCTTCGTCTTGACCGACCGTAACGAGCTGCTTCGGCTGGATCGAACGGATGGTTTCGACGAGCTGCGAAGCCCAAAGGTTGTGCATGTCCATTGTGAACAGCGTGTAATCGAGCCATGGCGCACTGCGTTTTACAGCAATGTTCGTCGTGCCGAAGCCGATTTCGTCTGCTTCCGGCAGCTTCGCCGCATCGAAGGACGGCAGCTCAGCGGATGTCATATTCCAGCGTTCTTGCAGCTCGCGGATCGAGCCATGGCGCTGCTGCAGCCATTTTACAAAATGCGCTTTCTCGAACTTGTCCTGCGCGGAGCGCGGACCGCTGAAGATCCGCTTCGGATCGAACATCGACGGCTCGTTGATCAAGTCCCAATGCACATGCGTCGAAGCGGCATGTCTGGAGACGATGGCAGCGATGAACCGCTTCTGTGCTTCTACGCTGCGCGGATCGAGGTACGGATTGACGCCTTCCCAAGCTTCCGGCGTGAAAGCGAAGAAGTTGAACGTCACTTCGAGATCGTGGCGCTTCGCAGTGAGGAAGAACGCGTCGATGGCGCGAAGCACTTCCTCGTACGGATGCCCGTCAACGAACATAACATTGCGATATGCGGTCCAAATACCGGTACGGATCGAGTTAATGCCAGCGCGTTTCATCTGCGCCATGTCGCGATCCCATACTGCTGCGTTAGGCAGGAACAGATATTTACGTGCCACATCGCTTGTCATGTACGTCATGCCGACGATCGGGAGCGGACGGCCGTTCTTCCAGAAATAATCCCGGTCGCACGTAATCATCTCGCCCGAAGTGAGCAGCTCTTGATCCATGCCCCAGAAGCCTTGGCGGAGCAGGCGGTAATCGCCGGAAGCGGCGGTTGCTTCACATTCCACAATGTAGAAGCCAGCTTCAGCCGGCTGCGGTGCAGTTAAGCGTTGAATCGTCAGCTCGCGGCTGATGTTCAGTTCGACATCGGAACGCCATACTTCTGTGAAGTCGGTATCCTTATAGATAAAGTTAGGTGCAGGCTCGCTAACCGTGCTTTTGATCGATTTAAGGACACGCAGCTTGAATGTCCAAGCGCTCTTCTCGCCGTTGCGAGATGCAAGCAATTGCTGGCCTTGCAGCATAAATACCGGGCGCTCGCCTAGTTCATAGGAGCCGTAATTCGGCTTCAGCCACAGCTCGGTTACGCCTTGCTCTGCGAATGCAGCCCATTTCGCGAGCGCCTTTGCGCCTGCTCCGGTCCAAAATGCGCTGCGAAGCGGCTGGTTAATCAGCATCCAGCGGCCGCCGCTGAATGGGCCTTTCGTATGCTCGAGCAGCACTGCAGGCGCAGACAATTCGCGCGCGAGTCCGTCGCCGCTGATGCCGCGCAGAAGCGGATAAATATGGGCGTCGATCGGGCCAGCCGAACCTCCTTCGCCCGGATGATCGTCGGCACGCGTGACATGCAGCGCGAGACCGAATGTCGGTTCAACCGTAAACAGCGACTCGTAACCCGCGAAGAGCGGAATGTCGCGCAGATGCTGCAAGCTGCTGACGCCGTCACTGGAAACGACAAGCGCTTCATTAATATGCAGCTGCTGGTGGTATGCCGTTTGGTTCGGCTCGGCGATCCAGTTGTTATTATCGTTGTATACAGGCGTTTTGAATGGAGCGCCGCCAGCTGTGATCAAGCCCTTGCCGGCACTAACATGACCCATAATCGCAGGCCATGCGTCTTTCGGGAAGAACGAGCCGTGCAAATGCACATATACAGCCGCATCTTGCAGCTGCGAAGCTAGTTCGTCTGCACCGACAATAAGGAAGCTTTCGCTCAAAGTCGCAAGTGTGCCAGCGTCGGGACGAACGCCAGCGTAGGGGAAGCTTTCATCATAAAATAGAATCCAATTGCTCATTAAGTATGCCACAGCCTCTCGATAGGAAAGTTATTTTCATTTTGTTAGGTTTGTTAGGTGCAATGATACTTTATTCGAGGCACACTTTAGAGATAAAATAGAAGAAAGTCAAGCATTTCAGCAGCATGAGGACGAAGGGGGAACGGACTGTTCTATGGGTCGCAAAATATCAATGCAGCAGCTCGCCGACCGGCTCGGCGTCTCCAAATATACGGTCTCCCAGGCACTTGCGGGGAAGCCGGGCGTCAGTGAGGCAACACGGAGAGAGGTATTGGCTCTGGCCGCTGCGCTTGGCTACACGGTTCGGACTAACTCGAGCAAGACATTAAGCTATGATGAGGCGGTAGCGGAAGCTGTGGTCGAAAGTGAATCCGCAACTGAAGACGTGCATGAGTCGCAGCCTCCTGTGATCTACATCGGACTCGACATCCGCCACGAGAAAGAGCCGTACTTCTGGCTGCGCGTGAAGGAGGGGGTGGAGGCTGGCTGCCGGATGCATGGCTTCCAGCCGGAGTTTTTCACCTTCGGACAAGACGAGCTGACCATATGGACAGGTGCGACTGCGGTTGCGGTTGCAGACGCCCCGGATCGGCTCTCAACCCGAGCAGCCGGGTTTATTATTGCCGGCAAATGTCCGCTCGGCACATTGCTCACGATCAATCGCTTCGGTCTGCCGATCGTGCTCGTCGACCATGAAGAGCCGATGATCGGCGCGGATGCGGTGCTTCATGCGAACACCGAAGCAGGTCGGATGGCGTGCCATCATCTGCTGTCGCAAGGCTGCCGCTCGCTCGTGTTCATCGGACGCGACAGCTTCGCCGTCAGCTTCAAGGAACGGTGGTGGGGCTGCCGGCTGGCGATGGATGAAGGGAAAGCGGCTGCCCGGAGCGAGAGCTTCCAGCTCAAGAAGTGGACAGTCCCTTACGGCGGCAGTGAAGCTCCGATGTCGCGAGGCTGGGAGCCCGCCCTGGAACGGCGGCTGGACGCAGCAGTCTCGCAGCAAGAGCTGCCGGAGGGGTTTATTTGTGCCAACGATGATATTGCGCTGCATCTATTGCTGTTACTGAGTCAACATGGGCTGCAGTCACAGGTTCGCGTCGTCGGCATCGACAACACAGCCCCGAGCTTGTCCGCGGTTGTGCCGCTCACAACGGTCGACCTCGCGAAGGAATGGCTCGGCATTCGAGCGGTTGAGGCGTTCGCCCGGAAGCTGAAGCATCCGTCAGCCCTCCCTGAGAAAATCATTCTCCGCGCGCAGCTGGTCGTCCGGGAATCCGGTTAGACGGAGGGCTTCTGCGATCGGACAATCTCAATTCCGCACAAGCCCGCATAGGATAGCACAAGAGCCTATCCTTGGCTGAAAGGAGCTTCATCCTATGCGAAGTGCGCAATCGGCCCGCAGTATTTTCATGCTGCTGGCGCTCGTTCTTTTCATCCTGCTCGTCGTTCTGCTCATTGTTGCGTTGCTGTTATGAATGCGGCCATCCTCAGGGATGGCTGTTTTTCATTGCTCCTACGCACTCAGAATATTTAACGGCGGTTGTGGCACGGCTAATTGGCTCGAAATGACCTTTTTATTTTCAAGCCGGTTGCCAGCGAGTTTATTTGGCAGTTTTCCAACTCGTTTCACGTGAAAACAGCCCAAAATGATAGTTATAGCGATGAATCCTAGCAAAGAAGAGCCTCCAGGTATCTACATTGGCGGAAAAGCGATGAAACTTGTGAAAGTAGCTGGTTTGGTGGACTACATCGGTGGAAATCCGGCGGAAATGGAGAAAGTAGCTGGTTTGGTGGACTACATGGGAAAAAGTTCAATCGCCTCCCCTTGCCAAAGGCATATTTGATACCGCTTCCTGCCCCCGACCAGTACTGGCATAATTGTGTCTCGATTGACGCATACTCCTTGAAGAGAATTTATGAGGAGGCGTACATCATCGCAACTAAGAGCGCAGGTCAGACAAAATACAAGAAGATGACGATGTCACCTAAAGAATACCAAAACTTCGCCAAATCACGCGAGCCGGCTCGTTCCATACCGGGCAACTGCGCCAAAGCGTTCCTTGTTGGCGGGCTGATTTGCGTGCTTGGGCAAGCCATACAGGAAGTGTTCATGTACGGATTGAACATGTCGAAGCAGGATGCGAGCAATCCGACGGTTGCCGTCCTTATCCTGATTTCCGTCATTCTGACGAGCTTCGGCGTCTATGACAAAATCGCGCAGTGGGCAGGCGCAGGCACCGCCGTTCCTGTAACCGGCTTCGCCAACTCGATGTGCTCCGCAGCTCTCGAGCACCGCGCGGAAGGGCTCGTGCTTGGCGTCGGCGCAAACATGTTCAAGCTCGCGGGCTCGGTTATCGTGTTTGGCGTCGTCTCCGCTTTCCTAATCGCACTCGTTTATCTCGTGCTCGGTATCGAGGGAGGACACTGATATGCTGCGCGGCAAACAAACGTGGTGGTTCGATCAGCGTCCGGTCATTATCGGCGCTGCGACAGTCGTAGGTCCTGACGAAGGGGAAGGTCCGCTCGCGGCGGACTTCGACCTTGTCCATCCTGAGCTGGATATGCAGCAGAAGAGCTGGGAGAAGGCGGAGCGGCTTCTGCTCGAGCAGGCGTCGGATATGGCGCTGCAATATGCCAAAGTGAACAAGCAGCAGCTGCAGTTCTATGTCGGCGGCGATCTGATGAACCAAATCATCAGCAACAGCTTCGCGGCCCGCACGATCGGCGCTCCTTATCTCGGCGTATTCGGCGCGTGCTCGACGTCGATGGAGTCGCTCGCGATCGCTTCGCTGATCGTCAACTCCAAGTCCGCCGATTATGTGCTTGCAGGCACATGCAGCCATAACTGCACGGCGGAGAAGCAGTTCCGCTATCCGACGGAATATGGCTCGCAGAAGCCGCCGACGGCGCAATATACCGTTACCGGAGCCGGCGCGGCTGTCGTTGCCCAGGATGGCGACGGGCCGATCGTCGAATGCGCGACAATCGGCAAAATCGTCGACCTCGGCATCACCGATCCGTTCAATATGGGCGCAGCGATGGCGCCGGCGGCGGTCGATACGCTGACGATGCATTTTAACGATACGGGCAGGACGCCTGGCGATTACGATCTGATCGTGACCGGGGACTTGGCGACAGTGGGACACGCGATCGCGAAGGATCTGCTGCACCGGGACGGCGTGCCGATGGAAGATACGGTGTTCGGCGATTGCGGCTTAATGATCTACGACGTACAGAACCAGAAGGTTCAGGCAGGAGGAAGCGGCTGCGGCTGCTCGGCTGTCGTTACATACGGCCATCTGCTCAAGCGATTGAAGCAAGGGGAGCTGAAGCGGATTCTCGTCTGCGCGACCGGAGCGCTGCTCTCTCCGCTGTCTTTCCAGCAAGGCGAGTCGATTCCATGTATCGCGCACGCAGTCGCACTGGAAAGCCCATTGCATGGATAAGCGAAGGAAGGGAGCATAAGAGCGATGATTTATTTGTGGGCATTTATCGTCGGCGGTGGAATTTGCGTCATTGGACAGCTTATGTTCGACGTGTTCAAGCTAACGCCTGCGCATACGATGGCAGCGCTAGTGGTGGCCGGGGCGGTTCTGGACGGCATCGGCGTCTATGATCCGCTGATCAAAATTGCCGGAGCAGGAGCTACCGTGCCGATTACGAGCTTCGGCAATGCGTTATTTCACGGAGCGCTGACGGAGCTGCAGAAGGACGGCTGGATCGGGATCATTACAGGGATCTTCAGCATTACGAGCGCGGGTATATCCGCTGCGATTATTTTCTCCTTCTTGGCGGCGCTTGTTATCCGACCGAAGGGCTAATCAGAAGACACTGGAACTACAGCGAGCTTATTGCTGCGGTCCCAGTGTCTTTTTCATTTGCGCCGCTAAAATATGCTCCGCCGTCTGCTGCAGCTTGGGCAAATACCGAATTGCCGCATCTGCGCGTTCCCGGCGATCTGCATCTGTCCGAGCGCCAAGATCAGCGAGCAGCATGTCAAAAGCAGGCAAGCATCGCTGCAGCACTTCCTCCGGTGCATCGGCAGAGAGAATATTGTGGCAGCGGGCAAAAGTAGCCGCGATCCAGAATACAGCTTCCCGGTGTAAACCGGAATCGATCAGCTCAAGGGAGCCGTCGATCGCGATTTGGCGAGCGTCCGCCGTAATGTCGCTGCTGAAGAAGAAAGGCGTCTTCGCGACGGAGGCCGCGATATCGAATACTTCACCGAGCGCGTTAACATGCTGTCTCGCACGCTCGGCAGTCATTTGCTCGCACCCGAGCAAAGCGAGCAGCTCCTCATGGACACTTAAACGGTCATTTGCCGCCAACACTTCTCGAACGGCAGCATACCTCCGCCGCACCGTCGGATTGCACATCGCTGCCACAAGCAGAAGATGCGTCATTATTCCGGTTGGGAATAACCAGGCATTCACGCGATCGTGAAAAGGCGCGGACGGGGGAAGCTGCTGCTGCAGCCCATTCGTGATCTTGTGCACCACATCCTCGCATCGACGCAGCACCCAGAATTCCTCCGCGAATCGGGAGGACACTTGTTTGTGAAGCTCGCTCAGGTACCCGGTTGGGTCGGCGATAATCGTGTTCATCCGGAAGCTGCCTGCGAGATGATAGTTCGTCAAAACTTCCTCATATGAGGCGAGCTGGCGCCAAGAGAGGTATGTAACTTCAAGCAGCGCACCTTGGTAGACGAATTTGCCAAGCTTGAGCGGAGGCTCTGCATCTTCAATGACTACGATAAGATCGATGTCGGAGCCTACAGGCAGCAAGGCGTCATCCGGCATTCCGACCGTGGAGCCGCTGAAGTATGCGCCTTTGAAACCCGGTGCTTTGCTGGCATGATTGCTTACCCACTCTGACGCTGCCTTTTTTCCAGTACCAACGTTCATGTTCAATCTCCTTTACGGATCAATTCCTTTGTCCTTATACTAGGGGCAAGCACATTCGTATGATGGGAGCACGAGGATGACGATGATGGATCAGGTAAAAATCATGACGCTTAACACTTGGCTTGGCGGCGAGGCTGTTCAGGACGGTGTATCGAAGCTTGCGCAAGCTGTAACGTTCTCCGGCGCCGATATCGTCGGCTTCCAGGAGACGCCGGACCCTGCGGAGGCGGTCGCGAAGCAGCTGGGATGGCATTTCTGTCAAAATAACGAAGGCCGCGGAAATTGCAGCATCATTAGCAAATATCCGATTGCAGAGTCGTTCTATCTGGATGAAGTAAGCACTGTTGGTGCGCACATTGAGCTGCCATCGGGACAGCGGATCGTTGCCGTCAGCACTCATCTATATTACGATCCGTACGGGCCGTATTGGGCACTGTTCGATGGGAAATCGGCTGAAGAAATTATCGCGATGGAACGAGATGTCCGCGGCAAGGAAATAGAAGCTGTGCTCCAGGCGCTTGAGCCGCTAGTGTCCGCCAATACACCGCTCTTCCTCATGGGCGATTTCAACGCCCCGTCTCACCTGGATTGGATCGAAGCAACTCGTGCGTCGCATAACGATTATAGCATTGAATGGCCGGTTAGCGGGATGGTAGAAGAAGCAGGATTCCACGATTCATACCGCGTTATCCATCCTGATCCTGCAGCGATGCCAGGCAACACATGGTCGACGGTGCATACGCCTGAGCATCCATGGGGCGACAATCCATATGAGCCTCAAGATCGAATTGACTTTATTTATTACCACGGCAGCGGGGCGGTTGTAACAGCTTCCGAGGTCGTTATTTCTGGTAAGCCGTTAGGCTTCGGCAGCCATGAACAGAATGAGTGGCCGTCAGATCATGCCGCGGTCATGTCAACCTTTCATATCAAGCCGCTGTAGGCGCAAATTGGAGCGTCCCTGTGGGATTCTCCAATTTTTTTTGGCGGATATGAGGCTATACGAGCAGTTGTATATTTTGTAAAATAATAGAATATAAAACTTGATCCTACCACTATCATCCGGGAGGAAATGTCATGGACAACCGAACAGCCAACTATCGCTTATCTACAGAAATTCGCCGCAACCTCGTCAGCTGCATCCTGGGTAAAGAAGCCGAAATCGAATTGCTGTTAACTGCATTGTTCGCAGGCGGGCATGTCCTGATCGAGGATGTCCCTGGCACTGGCAAGACGCAGCTGGTTAAAGCGCTCGCTCGAACGATTGGCGGCCAATTCCGCCGTATCCAATGTAACCCCGACCTCCTGCCTACCGATATTACAGGCGTTGCCATCTATCATCCGAAGAATGAAGCGTTCATGTTCCGGCCAGGTCCGGTCATGGCGAATTTGCTTCTTGTCGATGAGATTAACCGAGCAACGACGAAGACCCAATCTGCACTGCTTGAAGCGATGGAGGAGCGCCACGTCACCGTGGACGGCGATTCCTACGAGCTTCCGATTCCTTTTACCTTAATTGCGACTCAGAACCCGATTGAGTTCGATGGCACGTATACTTTGCCTGAAGCTCAGCTAGACCGGTTCATGATGAAAATATCGCTAGGCTATCCGGATGCGGCAACAGAGCGGCAAATGATTATCTCGCCGAATGCCTCGTCGCCGGCAGATAAGCTTGAGCCGGCGATCTCCATTGAGCAGGTTGCGCAAATGATGGAGGCCGTGAAACACGTTCACCTGGATGAGGCGGTAGCGGATTATATTATCCGAATTATCCGCGGCACACGGGCGCATAGCGGCGTACAGCTCGGCGCAAGTCCGCGCGCGGCGATCTCATTGACGGCAGCGGCGAAAGCGAATGCGTTCCTGCAAGAGCGTGATTATGTTATTCCTGACGATGTGAAGCAGCTGGCAGCTACTGTTCTCGCGCACCGGATTATTCTGCATACTGAATCTCGCATGAACGGATTGACGACAGAAGATGTTGTCCGCGCCGTTGTCCGTGAAACGCAAGTGCCAGTTCGAATGGAGCGTTAAATGCGATGCTTACGGCTAAAGCGACGTTATTTCGTTGGCGGCTGATCGGTCTTATCTATATCTCTTCACTTCTGTTTCTGCTCTTCCAAGGCGGGAAAACCTCATTCATGCTGTTTTGTATCTTTAACGTACTGCTCATCTATTTGGTGTTCGGCCGATGGAGCGGAATCGCAGGCGTGAGCGGCGTCCGCAAGCTGAGCAGCGGGGTAGGCTCAATAACTGAGCAGTCGCTGTCGGCAGGCTCGCGGCTTGATGTGCAAATTACCGTCCAAATTCCTGGCGTCTGGCCAATCCCGTATGTGCTCGTTCGCGACCGTCTCATTGCGCAGAATGGCAAAATGGTGCCTTTCGAAGCATCGTTCGTGCCAAGCTACCGCAGGTCTGGCGCCATCGCATACACGACGCCGCCGCTTGAGCGCGGGGTGTACCGGTTTGAAGCGACGGAATGCTCTACACGCGACATCTTCGGCCTGTTCGAGCATAAAGGAAGCTTCGAGTCGTCCGTGCCGTTCAGCGTCTATCCGCGCACGATTGCGATTCGGCAGTGGAAACAGCTGAAGCGCGGCGCGAAAGGTCCGTACTCGACGTCCGCTTCACGTCTTGCAGCGAAAGAAACGACGCAGATCAATGGCGTCCGCGAATATATTTACGGCGATCGGCTGTCGCGCATCCACTGGAATGCGACCGCCAAGACCGGTCAGTGGAAGTCCAAGGAGTTCGAGCGGGAGTCGCTGCCTCGAACGGTTGTCGTGCTAGACCGGTACGCCGGCGCTTACGAGAATTCGGAGCAATTCGAGCTTGCCGTCTCGGCAGCGGCGTCGATGCTGGAGTTCGGCTTCCGCCGGGCGACGGCGGTCGGCCTCGTCTCGATCGGCTCGCGAACGGACGGCTTCGCGCCGAAGTCGTCGCCGGATCAGCGCGAGCTGATGATGAAGCACATGGTTCGCGTCCAAGCCGACGGTGACCAGCCGTTGTACCGGGCGCTGCGCCAATCCGGCGCGATTACGCAGGCAGGCTCGTTCGTCGTGGTCGTCAGCCCGCAGACAGGCGAAGATACGGTTCGCGCGATGGAATGGCTGAACCGGACCGGCGTCGTGCCTGTGCTTATACATTTGAAGCCAGGCGGCGAGGAGCGGAACAAAGTTAGCGATATTCGCAATGGTGAATGGATGCGGCTGCTCCGAAGAAGCGGCATTATGGTCCATACCATCAGCACGCTGCAAGAGCTGCCTGACGTATTGGAGAGTGGTCGAGGATGACAGCAATTAGTCGCGCAGCGTTCAAATGGTTGTCCGCAGATGTGTATCGCAAGCTGTCGGCTGTGTTATCCGCCCTTCTTATCTATGAATGGATACGCTGCCTCGGAGATTACTGGTGGGAAGAAACCTTTACAATCGTGAACGGCGTGCTGTTCGCAGTCGTTGTGACCAGCTTGCTCATACCGTCCAAAATCTGGTCGGGCACGATTCAGCTCCTTATTCTCGTGTTGTTAAACGCCGTGTATTCGGGATATGAATGGATTCCTTTTGCCGGCGAGAAGCGCAAGCTTTTGGACTGGATGGATTGGCTGGGGATGCAGCTCGATCAGCTCCAGCCGTATATTTGGATCAGCCTTGGCATATGGGCAGCCTTTCATGTTATTGTGCTGATGCGCCACAAGCGGCTATTGATTATGGCGGTCGTACTCGCAGCCATTCTAACGCTCGCGACAGCGGATTCGTTGTTCACGCCGATCCATCTGTGGCAAGAAATCGCCTGGAGCGTATTCATCGGGCTTGGCTGGCTCGTTGCGAGCCACTTCGCGAGCTTTCAGAAGCGGCATCCCGAGAATTGGTCGCAGCTGCTGGAATATCCGCTCAGCCTGTTCCTGCCGATGCTGATCATTATTACGCTTGTGATGGGCGCAGGCTTGTTCGTTCCGGCGATCCATCCGGTGATAACCGACCCATACACAGCGTGGAAGGAAGCGCGGAACGAGACGGTGCCTTCCTTTATCGGCGACAAGGCGATTACGATACCAGCGTCGAAGACCAGCGCAGGCAGCCAGTCCGGCTACAGCCGAAGTGATGCTTCGCTTGGCGGCGGATTCGAATTCGACTATTCGCCGGTCATGACGGTAACGACTTCGCAGAAGGCCTATTGGCGCGGGGAGACGAGATCGTATTATAACGGTTCCGGCTGGTTAGAGGCAGTGCCCGAGAAGCTGGAGAAAGGCAATGGACCTGTTGCCAGCGGCCAGCAGTTCAAAGCGCTGTACACGGAAGCAACGACGGAGACCGAGCTCGTCGAACAGACGGTGCAAATGGTCAGCAAGACGAAGTATCCGGTGCTGTTCGGCGCAGGGCCGATCGCTTCCGTCGTATCGGTAGACGGCAAGGCGAACTTGCCGGGCCTCAGCTGGTTCTCGCAAGCATGGGAACTTCGTCTGATGAAGTTTGGCTCTGCGACCTATCCGAAGAAATATACGATTAAGTCCAACGTGCCTGTTCTTGATGAGGAGAAGCTGCGCGGCGAGGTGGCTTCACAGAAGAGTACAGATATTGATCCGATGTATATGGAGCTGCCTCCGACCATACCGGAGCGGGTAAAGACGCTTGCTCAAGAGATTACGAAGACAGGTGCTACGCCTTACGATAAAATGCAGCTGCTCGTCGCTTATTTGCAGAAGACGTACACGTATACGAACACGCCGGATGTTTCCAAGCGGGTGAGCGAGGATTTCGTTGATTCTTTCTTGTTCGAGGTTCGCGAAGGATACTGCGATTATTTCTCCACGGCGCTTGCCGTCATGGCCCGTGAAATCGGGATTCCTTCCCGTTGGGTGAAGGGGTACTCGCCTGGCTCGCTGCCAGTTGATCCGGAGATACAGCGGCAGCAAGGCTATACGAGCATCGAAGTGAACCCGAGCGGTTCCGGGACGTACACCGTACGAAATGCGGATGCGCACTCGTGGGTGGAAATTTATTTTAACGGTTACGGCTGGCTGCCTTTTGAAGCGACGTCAGGATTTTCTTATCCGTACGCCATGCCGAAGGACAAAACAGCGCCGGAGCCAGTACCTGCTCCAGTCATTGAGCCGGACACGATTACCGAAACGGCAGCGCCTGCAGGCTCTCAGCTTCAGCCTTGGATCATCTGGACTGCAGCCAGCGTTGCGGCAGCTCTCATTCTTCTATTCATTATTCTAAGGTTCCGCGTCGTGCAAGGTATCAGACAATGGCTCGATGGCCGGTCTGGTACGGTCAATGAACGCATTGTAAGAGAGACGAACCGCCTCATCCGTTTCTGCCGGAAGAAGGGGCTGGATTACAACGAGACGGATACGGTTCGCGAGACGATGGGACGCTGGTCGGCTCGGCTGTCCTCGTTGCAGCCGCAATTCCGCGAAGTGCAGTATGCGTTCGAGAAAGCGATGTACAGCAGCAGTCAAGTGTCGCAGGCAGAGCTTGATCAAGTGACGCTGACGATGAAGAAAATCCGTGAACATTTAGGTTAATGCGCGGCGATGAGAGCCGGCATAGGTGTGTCAAGCATCTATGCCGGCTTTTTTTGCAACAAATTCACTTATTATGGTATAGTTTGCGTGATAGTGATAACAGGGGAGTCGAAACTATGTTTGAACGGCTGTTGCCGCAAATGCGCGTCAATACCATTTATGATATCGATCTGCAGAAGTTGAAGGCGCAAGGGATGCGCGGCATTATTACGGATCTTGATAATACGCTCGTAGGCGCGCGAGTGCCGCTTGCCACGCCAGAGCTCGTGAAATGGCTGGACGATGTGCGAGACATGGGCTTCAAGGTCGTTATTGTATCGAATAATAACCGGACACGTGTGTCCAAATTCGCTGACCCGCTGAACATCAAGTTTATTCATGCGGCTCGTAAACCCGCGAACCGTGCCTTTCATCGAGCGCTTGAAGTGCTTGGACTGCCAGCAGAGCAGACCGCCGTTATTGGCGATCAGATGATGACCGACGTGCTGGGAGGCAATCGAATGGGGCTGTTCACCATTCTTGTCGCGCCTGTTGCACCGAGGGAAGAAGGCATTATGACGAAGGTTAACCGTATTATGGAGAAAATCGCCCTGAGAAGTCTCCGGAAAAAAGGGCTCTGGCCCGAGGAGGAACAACGAAAATCATGACCAACCAGCTAGAACAAGGAACCTCGTGTGCCGGCTGCGGCGTTAAGCTGCAGACTGAAACGGTGGACAAGCCGGGTTTCATCCCGCAAGCGGCGCTCGCGAAGGAGCCGGCAATATGCCAGCGTTGCTTCCGTATTAAAAACTATAACGAAGCGGCTTCGGTCGCGATCGATCAGGACGACTTCTTGAAGCTGCTCGGCGGCATTGCGGCGACGAATAGCTTGGTCGTCCATATTGTCGACCTGTTCGATTTCGAAGGCAGCCTGATCTCCGGCTTGCAGCGTTTTGTCGGTAACAATCCGGTGCTGCTCGTTGTGAACAAGATCGACCTGCTGCCGAAAGGCATCAATCCGAACAGACTGCTGAACTGGGTGCAGAAGCAGACGA
The DNA here is from genome assembly GCF_003386535.1 of Paenibacillus taihuensis. Classification (GTDB taxonomy): domain Bacteria; phylum Bacillota; class Bacilli; order Paenibacillales; family Paenibacillaceae; genus Paenibacillus_Z; species Paenibacillus_Z taihuensis. Next base: position 205,670 of record NZ_QTTN01000002.1, on the reverse strand, counting down.
AGGCGCAAGGCTTGCGCGTCGTCGATATCGTGCTCTGCTCGGCGAAGCGGAACATTGGCTTCGAGCGTGTTATCGAAGCGATCGGCGAGCATCGCGGCAATCGCAACGTGTACGTTGTCGGCGCGACTAACGTCGGCAAGTCGACGCTGATCAACCGCCTTATTCGCGACTACAGTGACTTGGAGCGCGAGCTGACGACGTCGCGTTACCCAGGAACGACGCTCGATGCGGTTCATATTCCGCTTGACGACGGCAAAGAAATCATCGATACGCCGGGAATCGTCTACTCGCATCGGATGACGGAGATTGTGCCGCGCGATGTGCTTGGCGCATTGCTGCCGGAGAAAGGGATCAAACCGCTCGTGTATCAGCTGAACAGCGGACAAACGCTGTTTGTCGGCGCGCTTGCACGGTTTGATTTTATCGAAGGGGACCGTCAATCGTTCACCCTTTATGTTTCCAATGCGCTGCAGATTCACCGGACGAAGCTGGAACGGGCTGATGAGCTGTACGCCGATCATAAAGGCGAGCTGCTGGCGCCTCCGACCAAGGAGCAGTTGGAAGAGATGCCGGAATGGACACGTCATCGCCTGACCGTACGCCGCAATTCGGAGACGGACCTGTTCATCTCCGGTCTCGGCTGGATTCACGTGAATGGCGCAAGCGGCGCACTGGTTGATATTCACGTGCCGAAGGGCGTTCGCGTCCTCATGCGTGATGCGCTGATCTAGACGATAGAGTTGGTTTGACGTCATCCATATGTTTAAGGGAGAGTGAACGTAAAGGATGGGCAACAAGGTAGACAGCCATACGGTGCTATACAGCGTTATCGGCGATCCGATCCGACATTCCAAATCGCCGATAATGATGAATCGAGCGTTCCGGGAACGCGGGATTAACGGCATCTATACCGCTTTTCATATAACAGCCGATCGGCTTAGTGATTTCGTAGCCGGCGTTCGGGCGATGGGAATCCGCGGCGTGAACGTGACCATTCCGCATAAGCTTGACATTATGCCTTTGCTCGATGAAATCGACGAAAGCGCGCAAGTGATTGGCGCGGTCAACACGATTGTGAACACAGACGGTCATTTGAAAGGCTACAATACAGACGGCATCGGCTATGTCCGGTCGCTAAAGGAAGAAGCGAAGTCTGATCTTGCAGGCTCTCATGTGCTCATCATCGGCGCCGGCGGAGCAACAAGAGGCATTTTCTATGCACTCGCTCGCGAAGGCGTCGCTTCCATTACGATCTCGAACCGCACTGTTGCCCGCGCTGAGGAGCTGGCAGAAGCATTCCGCGGCCTCGTACCGGTCATCCGGGCGATCGGTCAGGATGAACTGCAAGCGGCATGCGGGAATAGTGATATTATTATCAATACAACGTCGCTCGGAATGTTCCCGAACGTGGAAGATACGCCGATCGACAGCTCGTGGTTGAAGCCGGATTCGGTCGCAAGCGATCTTATCTATAATCCGCTTACGACGCGTTTCCTCGCGGAAGCACGGGACAGAGGCTGCCGGATTCACGGCGGACTTGGCATGTTTATTTATCAAGGCGCATACGCCTTTGAATATTGGACGGGACAGCCTGCACCGGTTGAAGCGATGCGGGAGACCGTGCTTGAAGCGCTGCAGCAGTCCAAAAGCTAATTTGACGAGAGAAGGAATTTCACATGCTAACAGGCAAACAAAAAAGACATCTGCGCGCGCTGGCGCACCATCTGAACCCGATTTTCCAAGTGGGCAAGGAAGGCAAGAACGAGAATCTGATCCGTCACATCGAGGAAGCCATCGAAGTGCGCGAGCTGATCAAGATTTCCGTGCTTAACAACAGCATCGAGGACCCGAAAGAAGTCGGCGAATGGGTTGCTGAGGAATCGGGCTCCGAGCTGGTTCAAGTCATTGGTAAGACCATTGTTCTTTACAAAGAAAGCAAAGACCATAAAACGATTGAACTGCCGTAAAGGTTTCTGGTGTTGAGCATTAATGCTCGTTTTCGGAAAAAAAGCGCGCAAGCGCAGTGATTGTGCCTGGAGAGTTTACGTGCCGCAAGGCACATCACGGAGCGAAGCAGCACTACTTTTCACAGAAAACACGCTTTTTGTAATGTAATTTGTTTTCGCAGCGAGAGGAGAATTTACGTTGATTAAAGTCGGTTTTATGGGCGGCACGTTCGACCCGATCCATTATGGCCATCTGCTCGCCGCCGAATCGGCGCGTGAAGCTTGCGGTCTTGACGAAGTTTGGTTTGTTCCAGCCGGCCATCCGCCGCTTAAGGAAAACGGACCTCTTGCTGACGGGCCTACGCGTCTTGAGATGGTGTACCGGGCGATCGACTTTCAGCCGCATTTTCGCGCCATGGATGTCGAGTTGGATCGTGAAGGCACCAGCTTCACGATCGATACAATCAAAGAGCTGAACGAGCAGTATCCAGGACGAGAGTTCAGCATCATCATCGGCTCGGACCGTGTGAACGATCTGCCGAAATGGCACAACATCGAGGAGCTTGCGAAGTTGGTGCGCTTCATCGGCGTGACACGCGGCGGTGAAGACATGGAAGTCGACCAGCTTCCGGAGTACATCAAAGACAAGCTGACAGTGGTGAAAATGCCGCTCTTCGAGCTGTCCTCGACAGTGATCAAGGAGCGTATCGCAGAGGGTCGTTCCATTCGATTCCTCGTACCGGAGAAAGTCTATTCGTTTATTCGAAGGAATGAACTGTATGAAATTTAATCGTGAGCAGCTGATGGCATCGGTCAAGGCGGAAATGCCTGAGCGCAGATGGACGCATACGCTTGGCGTTATGGAGACGTCGGTGCTGCTTGCGGAGCGGTTCGGCTGCGATCCGGTTCGCGCAGAGCTGGCGGCGATTCTTCACGATGTGGCGAAGTATTGGGCAACCTCGCGGATGGAGACGATTATCCGGGAGGAAGGGCTGCCGAGCGACTTGCTCGAGTACGACAAGGAGCTGTGGCACGCGCCAGTAGGCGCTTTCGTCGCAGCACGCGATTACGGCGTCGATGATATTGAAGTGCTGGACGCAATCCGATATCACACCTCGGGCCGCGAAGGCATGACGCTGATGGACAAAATCGTCTGTCTCGCCGATTATATGGAGCCGGGCCGCGATTTTCCAGGTGTGCATAAAATAAGGGAAATAGCTGAGTATAGTGTGGAGAAGGCACTAATTGCAGGGTTTGATTCCACAATTTCATATTTGCTTCAGCAGGGAAAGCGGATCTATCCGCTGACGGTTGCAGCACGGAATGATCTCATACAACAAACACGGGAGGCTGAGTAATGACAGTAAATTCAGAGGAGCTTTTGCAAGCCGTTGTAGCAGCGGCGGAAGATAAGAAGGCGCACAATGTGGTTGCGCTCGACCTGAAAGGGATCTCGCTGGTCGCGGATTATTTTGTCATCTGCCATGGTAATTCGGATACGCAGGTTCAGGCGATTACGACCGAAATTCGCAAGCAGGCGGAAGCACGCGGCACGCGCGTGCGCGGCATCGAAGGCGCAGATACATGCAGATGGGTGCTTGTCGACATCGGCGACGTTGTCGTACACGTATTCCACCGCGATGAGCGTGAATATTACAACATCGAACGTCTGTGGTCCGATGCGAAGGTTGTGGAATTAGCATGAGTCTCGTGGCAGGCACGACACAGAAGCTGAAGCTGGCTCGTGAAGTATCGCCTTACGGCTACTTCATGACAGACGGCGAGACAGAGGTGCTTATGCACTATACCGAGCTCGTCGGCCATCGCCCGCAGATCGGGCAATTCTACGATGTATTTCTGTTTTTTGATTCGGAAGACCGCATCGCCGCGACGATGAAGAAGCCGCTTATCCAACTAGGAGAAGTGGCTAGACTTGCGGTTGCAGATATTCATCCTAAGATTGGAGCGTTTCTTGAGATGGGGCTTGGACGGCAGCTGCTGCTGCCATTGTCCGAGCAGCCTGAGCTGAAGGAACTGCGTCCTAAGGTCGGCGACGAGGTGCATGTCATTCTCGCGCATGACAAGATCGGCCGCCTCGTAGCGAAGGTAGCGTTCGAGGAAGAGCTGGCTGAGCTTGCTTTTCACGCTCCGACCTCTTGGCAGAATACATGGGTGGAAGGCTGGGTAACGAAGACGCTGAAGATCGGCTCGTTCGTCATGATCGACGGGGGCGTTCTCGGTTTCGGTGCATATGGCCTGATTCCCGCAGATGATCGGACAAGACTGCTGCGGCTCGGCGAGCGGGTGAAAGCGAGAGTGACTTTCGTTCGCGAAGACGGACGAGTCAATCTATCGATGCAGCAGCGCAAGGAAGTAGGCCGCGTGGAAGATTCCGACCGGATTCTCGCGTTCCTGAAGGAGCGTCCGAACGGCTCGATGCCTTACTCTGATGCCACTTCTGCAGATATCATAAAGCAGAAATTCGGCATTAGCAAAAGCGCCTTCAAACGCGCGCTGGGCAAGCTGATGCGCGATGGAGTTATATCGCAGGATGGCAACTGGACGAAGTTGACCGAACAGGCTGCTGCGGCTGAGAAGCAGGAGCAGGAGGACTAACATGGAAGCCTATCGGCAGTTTGCCACCGTCTATGATCGGCTGATGGCGGATATGCCGTATCCGCAGTGGCTGCAATTTGCGCAAAGCTGCTGGGAGCGGTACGGGACACCGCGTACGGTCGTTGATCTCGGCTGCGGAACCGGAAGTATCGCAATCCCGCTTGCTAGACAGGGCTATCAAGTTTATGCGATAGACTTGTCATCGGACATGCTGACTATCGGCCAGAGCAAATGGGACGATGCGCTGCGAAGCAGCGGGCAGCCGAAGGGAACGATTACGTGGCTGCAGCAGGACATGACGGAGTGGGGACTTGGCGAGCAAGTCGACTCGGTCATTTCCTTCTGTGATTGCGTGAATTACTTAACGGAAGAAGAAGATGTTGCCTCGGCAATTTCAGCGACTTATCAAGCGCTGAAGCCGGGAGGAGTGTTTCTCTTCGATGTTCATTCACCGAGGACAATCGAGCGTTACGCGAGCGAGCAGCCATTCGTCCTTGATGAGCCGGACGTGGCGTACATATGGACGTGCGAGCTTGATGAGGAACGAGTCGAAATCGAGCATCAATTGACGATCTTTGCTCGCGAGGAAGGACGAGGCGGAAGCTTCGCCCGCATCGAGGAAACGCATGTGCAGCGTGCTTACGATGCAGCTTGGCTGAAGGAATTGCTCCTAGGTGCAGGCTTCTCCAAGGTTGAACTTTTTGCTGATTTCCAGCTGGAACCGGCAGCGGATGAGTCGGAAAGGCTGTTTTTTGCAGCGATAAAAGGATGAACCTGTCGTTTCGGGGCGCTTTTCCTTGACATGGCATAAGCTGCTTATTTATAATCGAGCTATCTATTTCTAAATGGTGTTGAAGAGGAGCAGTAGCTTCGGCAGCGACTGGATCAGAGAGCCGGCGGTAGGTGCAAGCCGGACCAGCGTGAAGCGAACTCGCCTTGGAGCCGCACGTGAACCGTCATCATGACGATCAAGCGTGCCGTCTCGCCTGCGTTAAGGGCATAGAGTGAGCAACGGTAAAGAATACCGCTTGCTAACTAGGGTGGTACCACGGGAGCATAAACCTCTCGTCCCTAGCGATTACGCTGGGGGCGGGAGTTTTTTTATTTTCTCGCAAGAAAGAAGTCTGTATAGAGAAATGGGAGGCAATCGTTATGACACAGGAGCGCCAAGAGCAGCAGGGTTATAACCCGCTCGTTATTGAGCCGAAATGGCAGCGTTATTGGGATGAGTTCAAAACGTTCAAAACGACAGAGGATGCAGGGAAGCCGAAGTTTTATGCACTAGACATGTTCCCGTATCCGTCCGGCGCAGGCTTGCACGTAGGCCATCCGGAAGGCTACACAGCAACAGATATCGTATCGCGTTATAAGAGAATGCGCGGCTACAACGTCCTTCACCCAATGGGCTGGGACGCATTCGGCCTCCCGGCAGAGCAGCACGCTCTGGACACAGGCGAGCACCCGCGTGAAATTACGGTCAAGAACATCAACAACTTCCGCCGTCAGATCAAGTCGCTCGGCTTCTCGTACGATTGGGACCGCGAGTTCAGCACGACGGATCCGGATTACTACAAGTGGACGCAGTGGATTTTTATCCAACTGTTCAATAAGGGTCTTGCTTATGTAGCTGAGGTACCGGTGAACTGGTGTCCGGCTCTTGGCACTGTTCTTGCGAACGAGGAAGTTATTAACGGCCTCAGCGAGCGCGGCAACCATCCGGTTATCCGCAAGCCGATGCGCCAGTGGGTGCTTCGCATTACGGAATATGCAGAGCGTCTGCTCGAAGACTTGGAAGAGCTGGACTGGACAGAGAGCATCAAAGACATGCAGCGCAACTGGATCGGCAAATCGAAGGGTGCAGAAGTGACGTTCGCAATCGACGGCCACGACGCATCGCTCGTTGTGTTCACAACACGTCCGGATACGCTGTTCGGTGCTTCCTACTGCGTACTTGCTCCTGAGCATGAGCTTGTTGATGCGATTACGACAGACTCGCAGCGCGCTGCGATTAAGGATTACCAAGAGACGGCTGCACGGAAGAGCGATCTTGAGCGTACAGACTTGAACAAAGATAAGACTGGCGTATTCACAGGTGCTTATGCAGTGAATCCGGTTAACGGCGCACTTGTGCCGATCTGGATCGCGGATTATGTACTTGCAGGCTATGGAACTGGTGCAATTATGGCGGTTCCAGGTCATGACGAGCGCGACTGGGAATTTGCAAAACAGTTCAACCTGCCGATTATCGAAGTCGTTTCGGGCGGCGATGTGAACGAAGCAGCGTACAGCGGCGACGGCGCACACGTGAACTCCGACTTCTTGAACGGATTGAGCAACGAAGAAGCGATCGCACGTATGATCGAATGGCTGGAAGCAGAAGGCAAAGGTCAAGGCAAAGTGACGTACCGTCTGCGCGACTGGCTGTTCAGCCGTCAACGTTACTGGGGCGAGCCTATCCCGATTCTCCATTTGGAGGACGGCACAATGAAGCCGGTTCCGGTAGATCAATTGCCGCTGCTCTTGCCTGACGTGGATCAAATCAAACCATCCGGCACAGGCGAATCGCCACTTGCGAACGTGACAGAGTGGGTAGAAACAGTAGATCCTGAGACGGGCATGAAAGCTCGCCGCGAGACGAACACGATGCCGCAATGGGCGGGCAGCTGCTGGTACTATCTGCGCTTTATCGATCCGCATAACGATCAGGAGCTGTGCTCCAAAGAGAAGCAGAAGGAATGGCTGCCGGTTGACCTGTACATCGGCGGCGCCGAGCATGCGGTTCTTCACTTGCTGTATGCGCGCTTCTGGCACAAAGTGCTCTATGATATCGGCGTAGTTGATACGAAAGAGCCGTTCTATAAGCTCGTGAACCAAGGTATGATCCTTGGCACGAACAATGAGAAAATGAGTAAGTCTCGCGGCAATGTCATCAATCCGGATGATATCGTGAACGTTTACGGCGCAGATACGCTGCGGATGTACGAGATGTTCATGGGACCATTGGAAGCGACGAAGCCTTGGAATACGAACGGCGTAGAAGGCATGTACCGCTTCCTCGGCCGCGTATGGCGCTTGTTTATTGGTGACAATGGCGAGTTGGTCGAGAAGATCGGAGCAGATGCAGCCGGATCCGAGGCGTTCAAGCGCACATGGCACCGCACCGTGAAGAAAGTGACGGACGATTACGAGAATCTGCGCTTCAACACGGCGATCAGCCAATTGATGATCTTCGTCAACGACGCGTACAAAGCGGAATCGCTGCCGCGTGAAGCGATGGAGAGCTTCGTACAGATGCTGGCACCTCTTGCACCGCACATCGCGGAAGAGCTGTGGTCGAAGCTGGGTCATAACGACTCGCTCACTTATGCAGCTTGGCCAACGTATGAAGAGAAGTTCACGGTTGACCAAGAGGTTGAAATCGTCGTGCAAGTGAATGGTAAGATCATCGATCGCATCTCGATCGCAGCCGATACAGACGAAGCTGAGATGGAGCGAATCGCGAAGGAGTCGGAGAAAGTCGCGGAAGCGATTGCCGGCAAAACCGTTCGCAAACTCATCGTTGTAAAAGGCAAGCTCGTAAACATCGTTGTCGGCTAGTGAGCCAGCCAACTAACGAGCTCTAAGATAATGGAATGAAAAAAGAGGTGAACGACCTCTTGGCGCAAAGCATGCGCTAAGGGCCGTTCACCTCTTTGCCGTATAGTGAGACGGATACGCGTTCCAGATCCTCTTCGTATTTGGCGTGGGTGACGCGGATCAGTCGATTAAACACGCAATCGAGCTCTCGATTTAGCAAGGCAATCGCTTGTGCCGTGATACCGCCCGGCACACATACGCGGGCTTGCAGCTCCTCCGGCGTCATGCCGCCTGTCGTGAGCAGCTGACCGGTACCATGAAGCATCTCGGAGGCGACGACTCTTGCCTGATCGCGGGAGATGCCGGTTTCCTCAACGGCTGCATCGATGAATCGCTGCAGCAGGAACGCCATAATGGCAGGACCGCAGCTCGATAAGTCAGAGACGACTCGCTGATGCTGTTCTTCAATCTGAAGCGGCTCGCTGATATAGGAGAGCAGGCCATTAAGGCGGATGATGTCGGCATCGGTCATCCGATTGCCGTACATGCACAAGGTGACGCCGCTGCACATGTTATTGGTGATGCTCGGAATGACTTTGGCGATTTTGCAATTCAATTCATCTTCAAGCTGCTCGAGCAGCACGGGGCTTGTAATCGAGATCACTAGCTGGTGAGGAAGGACCACATCCCGGATCTGGTCCAGTACGTTCTTAAATTCCATCGGCTTAATGCATAGAAAAACAACGTCTTGATCGATGACCGCATCACGATTCGAAGGGACAGCCTGCAGGCCGGGATGGCGGTCGGCTAGTGCCATTGCTTTTGAGTAAGTGCGGTTGCTGGCGGTAATTTGCGATGGCTTCAGCGCTCCCGAACCGATAAACGTATCGATGAGCAAGCTGCCCATGCTCCCAATCCCGATAAACCCGACATTCATCGCAATCCCTCCTGTGGCGCTGTAGTATCCGTAGGATACGTTTGGCGCGGCATTCAGCACAGTTTGTTTCCAAGACAAAACATACGTAGATCAATCTATCGCTCTTACTACGGTATGCATGGCGGCAAGGCCAACATGACCGAATTGAGCATAAAAGATTTTGTTCGCTCCGGGGAGGTAGTTCGATGAGAACTCAAGCAAGGATGAAGCTAGATCCGCAGAAGCTGTTGATTATTGGTTTGCTCATTGCAGCTGTCGCGCTGGTGTGCACCGCTTTGTATCGGCCGGAGCGTGATGGACAGCCTGGCTGGGCAGCAGTGAATGAGCAGGTGAAGCAAACAATTGGGCCGATTGAGAAGGTTGCGGATAGTAGCGCAGATGCTGCTAAAAATGATGAAAAGAAGAGGCAGCAGACGAGGTCGAAGGTGAGTGCGAATGCGAGTGCAAGTGCGAGGGTGAGTGCTGGTGCAACTGGTGCAAGTGCGAAAGATGATGGTGGTGAGACGGTTTCATCTGATGGTAAGGTCGATATTAATCATGCAACGGTAGAGCAATTGGATGCTCTGCCGGGCATCGGCGCGTCGAAAGCGAAGGCGATTATGGCAGATCGGGAACAAAACGGATTGTATCATAGTGCCGATGATTTGCTCCGCGTCAAAGGAATTGGCCCGAAGCTGCTTGAGAAGCTGAAGTCTTTCATTGTTCTGCAGCCATGATTGTGCGACAATAGAAAGAATTAGCTTACTAATGATCATACGTTTTGGAGCCCGTACATGTGCAAAAGCTGGCGCAGAACTCTCAGGGAGGAAGACGAGTAGAAATGGCTATGAACATGCAAGACAACATGCGAAAAGACTGGGATACTTATTTTATGGACATCGCTTATATGGTATCGACTCGATCCAGATGCCCGCGCAGGCATGTCGGGACTGTCCTTGTACAAGGAAAGAAGCTGCTCGGTACCGCGTATAACGGCGCCCCGATGGGAGTCTCGGATTGCTCCGAAGACGGCTGCATGATCGTGGAAGAATACGAAATGCAGGTTGATGGCGATAAAGAGAAAATGATCAAAAAGCAGCGCTGCATCCGGACCATTCATGCGGAGCAGAATTTGCTGCTATTCACCGACCGGATCGACCGTGAAGGCTCGACCGTGTACGTGACAGACCAGCCATGCTGGACATGCGCGAACATGCTGGCAAACAGCGGCGTCGTCGAGATCGTCTATCACCGCGCGTATTCGAAGGACAGTGATAAGGTTAATGCACTTATGCAATTAAAAGGAATTACATTCCGCAATCTCGCCTCCTACGAGCCCCCGGCTCAAGCGGGCATGAACATTATTTCCTAGGCAATAACAGCTTTAATGAGGAAGAACCTCTGGCTGCATCTGGACTTTCCCGCGAGTGAGGGAGGGTTAGGTGAGGTTGGAGGTTTTTTTGTTGGAAATCCACATCTCAGCAGATGCATAAGCAGGAATGGCAGAGATGCAGATTTTTCAACATGGCTCATACCCTCTAGGGGTATTCATCATATTCGCTAACGGTTGTTTGAGCGGCTATTTCGTGAAAAACGCGTCTTTTGAAATGGTAACGGTTGTGACTGCGGCTATTTAGTGCGAAATACTCGATTCTCAGCGGGAAATCACCAAATAAAGCTCGCTGACAACCGTTAGAAAATTTAGATGGGCTTAAGGAGCCAATTAGGCGCCGTGACATCCGTTAGACTAGGATTGGATACCGCACATGAGGTGGAAAAGACGGAATTCCGGTTAAGAGTGGTACTGGATACCACACATGAGGTGGAAAAGACGGAATTCCGGTGAAGAGTGGTACTGGATACCACACATGAGGTGGAAAAGACGGAATTCCGGGAAAGAGTGGTACTGGATACCACACATGAGGTGGAAAAGACGGAATTCCGGTGAAGAGTGGTACCGGTTTACCACACATGAGGTGAATTGGTCGGGTTTTGTAGAAGAGAGGAGGGGCTGAGCATGGCGAGAAGGCCGCTTATTTGGTTTACGGTGTGCTGGGTGCTCGGCAGCAGCGCCGCTGCGGGCTTAACGAACCCCGGCACTTACTTGGCGGGGGCGGCTGTTTGGGCTGCACTGCTGGCGCTGATGCTGATGCGCCAAGCATCTTGGCAGTTGGCTGCCGCTTGCATGGCAGCCTTTGCTTGTGCGGCAGGGCAGCGGATGTGGGCAGATGCCCGCAATGTGACGGGACTTCCGGCAGCGCTTGCCTCCGCGGTGGAGGCTGTCCCGACGGGCTCTGTCACTTATCCGGCGCAGATAGCAGGCGTTATCGCTGCACCGCCGGAAGTGGATGGAGACCTTGTACAGCTGGTGGTGAAGGTCGACATGGTTAAGCTTGCGAGCGAGGCGCAGCGGCGAGAGCTAGGCGGTGAACGCATGCAGCTGCAGGTGCGGCTTGCGGAAGAGAGCGAGCTCGCGATCGCGGCCAAGTGGCGTCGCGGACAGCGCGTTACCGCGGCTGGCGAGCTGGCTTCGCCTGCCGCTGCCACCAACTTCGGCGGCTTCGACTACCGCCGATACTTGAACAGCCAGCGCATCCACTGGCTGTTCAGCGCAGACAGAGCCTCTGCGCTAACCGCCAGCGCCGGGCCGCGCTATAACGCCGCGGCGCTGCTGAAGGGCATGGATGCCGTGCGCGATGCGCTCGGCAGGCGTATGGACGCCCTGTACCCGGGCATCCAGGCCGGGTACATGAAAGGCCTCGTCATCGGCATAACCGATGATCTCGATCCCGCCTTATACCGCCAGTTCGCGCAGCTGGGGCTTACGCATATACTGGCCATCTCGGGCTTGCACGTCGCTGTCTTCCTCTATGTGCTCGGCGGCCTGCTGCGCATGCTTCGCATGACAAGAGAGCGCATGCTCCTGCTGCTCATTGCGGCCGTGCCGCTCTACGTGCTCCTCGCTGGCGCCTCGCCGTCGGTGGTCCGCTCCGGCATTATGGCGATGCTCGGCCTGGCTGCGGCGCGCATGCACAAGCTAAAAGACGGGCTGCATCTCCTTGCAGCCGCCGCGCTCGCGATGCTCGCGTGGGACCCGCATATGCTGGGAAACGTCGGCTTTCAGCTGTCGTTTCTCGTCACTGCGGGTCTCATCTTCGGCGTTACGCCGATCCGCCGCTGCTTACCTCGCGGCAAACACAAATGGCAGGCAGCGCTGCTGGATCTGCTAGCCGTCACGATCGTGGCGCAGGCGGTATCTCTGCCGCTCACTTTGTACTACTTCAATTCGCTGCATCTATTATCCACGCCAGCGAACCTCGTCCTGGTACCGTTTATCAGCTTCATTGTCATGCCGCTCGGCGGTGCATCCATGCTGCTGGACAGCATGTGGCATCCCGCAGGCATGCTCGTGGCACATACAGCGGCAATTGGAAATGAGCTCACCTTTGCATTCGTTGCAAAGCTGAGCAGCTGGAGCAGCTTCCGGCTCATCTGGGCGACGCCCCCGCTTTGGTGGGTAGTATCTTGCTACGGGTCTTTGCTGCTCGTTTTCTCGACACTGAACCGAATTCATCACCGAGAGATAACCGTTTCAACCGAGGAAGCGGGGAGCCATTCTACGTCATTCATCCAACTCGAACCTGCAGGCTCTCGCTTCAGAAGGCGGATAAACCAGCTGCAGCTCCTGTTCGGTTCAATATCATTAGCCGCTCTGCTCTTATGGGCATACAACCCGGATTTTTTCGACCGTCGCGGTTATGTTCAGTTTCTAGATGTCGGGCAAGGCGACTCTATTCTAATTCGTTCCGCTAGCGGCAAGCACATACTCATCGATGGCGGAGGGACTGTTCAGTTCGGCAATCGCGAGGCATGGCGGCAGCGCAGAGATCCTTACGAGGTCGGGCAGAAGCTGCTCGTTCCGCTTCTCCAGCAGAGAGGCGTTCATCATATCGATTTGCTCGTCCTATCGCATCTGGACAGCGATCATATCAAAGGGCTGCTGGCTGTCCTCACAAACATCCCGGTAAAAGCGATACTTTGGAACGGATCGTACAAAAGCTCCACTGATGCACTCACGCTGCTTCGTGCAGCACTTCATAAGAACATCCCGCTTTATCAAGCAAAAGCGGGACTTAGCTGGAGACTCGACTCGCATTCGAACGTCTCCATCCTTAACACACCGTTGCCCACTGATGAAGCTCTTACAAGCAGCATTCCCGAAGTAGACGAGCAGAATGGACACAGCGTCGGACTGCTTCTCCGACTGTACGACCGCCAGTTCCTATTCACAGGGGATGCAGACGTAGCGGAAGAACAGCAGATTTTATCAGAGCTTAAGCGGCTGAACTCAGCCTTTGCCAACACTACTAACACCACCATATCAACGCCAATCGACGTCATGAAAATCTCGCATCACGGCAGTAAGACTTCCACCTCCGATCAATGGCTAGCATTCTGGCAGCCTCATACAGCTGTCATCTCAGTCGGCCGCAACAATATATACGGCCATCCGGCCGACCAAGTAGTTAATCGCCTTGAAGCGGCGGGCATTCATATCAACCGCACCGACTTAGATGGCGAAATCCAATTCCGTGTCGGCTCTGACGGCAACCTGTCTGAGAGACGTAAACTATAACGATGGAGCTTTACCGCTATCTTCAGCAAACAGGCAGATCCGCACATCAAAAAATCCCCATGCACTAGTGAACGGGGACTGCATTTTAATCTTATGTAACCTATGAGCAAATCTTCTTGATCTGTTTCGCCAGCTCGATCCGCTGCTGCTTCAGATCCTCGATGAGCTCCTTGATCGTAATATCTTCATCAGAGCTTGCGCAAACTTTGCGCCTGGCGATAAGCTCCATCATTTTATGATTAACCGTGTTGAACTGCTCCCACAGCTCTTCCTTGGCTACATTCAGAGCTTCCTCACGAAGGAGCTGTTCCTTGTTTCGCATATCGATGAGCAGCTGCTGCTGCCATTCGATATCGCCGATTTGCACAGCGTAATTGTACATATCCAAATGATCGTCAACCCATCGCTGGTTCCATTGCTGACTGTTCTGATTCATGATGGCCTAACCCCTTTCGATGGCGATATACCTAGTATTATACTCGGGTTTAATAGGTTGTCCAATTGTTTTTTATGTTTTCACATCAAAAAAGGTGTTTGACACTGTCTGGCAGTGAATGGTAATCTTTGTGCACGATGAAGGAGGGAGGTATACAAGATGGCTACGATTGTTTCAGTACATCCATTCAAGGAAGCGCAGGTTAGAGCAATAGAAGCGGCTGCTCCAGAATTGACTTACATAGATGTTAGCAGCATGGAACAGGCTGGGGCAAGAGAGCGGCTCGCGCAGGCCGAAATTATTTTGGGCTTCAACAGAGATGTGCTCAAAATCGTCTATTCCGAAGGCTCGTCACTCAAATGGATACAAAATCTCGGCGCAGGCGTCGATCACATTCCGCTCGATAGAATCAAGGAGCGGGGCGTTACGTTAACGAACGCTTCTGGCGTTCATCCGTATCAAATCTCGGAATCGATATTTGCCATGCTCCTATCTTTGACTCGCCAAGTGCATGCTTATGTACGAAACCAGCAAGCCGGCGTTTGGCAGGGCGAGCCTGGAATGGGCGAAGCGCATCACAAGACAATTGCGATTCTCGGTGTTGGGGCGATCGGTCTAGAGACCGCGAAGATTGCCAAAGCCTTCAGCATGAATGTGCTAGGGATACGCAAATCCGGCGAGCCAGCTGAATTCGTAGATCATATGTATACGATGGATAAGCTGCACGAGGTTCTGGCTCAAAGCGATTATGTCATCAACTGCTTGCCGCTCACTAGCGACACGCGCCATCTGATCGGTAAGTCGGAGTTCGCTGCGATGAAGCGCACTGCTTGCTACATTAATATTGGAAGAGGCGCAACGACGGATACAGCTGCACTTGTCGATGCATTGCATAACGGCGTTATTGCCGGAGCGGGACTTGACGTATTCGAGCAGGAGCCGCTGCCTCAGGACCATCCGCTGTGGAAGCTGGAGCAGGTCATCGTGACGCCGCATATTGCTGGCGATACAGCGCTTTATATGGATCGGGCTCTTGATATCATTTTGGATAATTTGGCACATTATAGTAAGCAAGGAGCGCCTGCCCGCAACATCGTCGACTTGGAAGCTCAGTATTAATTCGAATTTAAGACAGTAACGCAGCATGCCGTACATCGACTGGGAGATTCCTGGCAGGGTGTACGGCTGTTCTGTTTTCTGCTATGCTTTTGAGGTAGTGTGCCAATAGGTGCAAAACCGCAGTTTTACTGAGAATTTCTGAGAAAATTCTGAGAAATTCTGTATACTTAAATTTCTATAAAGAATTTATAAAAGATTACTGCAACTTTATAACGAACCTTTCCGTCTATAAATGTGCATGAGGGGGGATCCTCCGTGGTAGAGCCAGGCCTAATAAAAGCCGCGCAAGCCGGCGATGGCGACGCTCTGATTACTCTATTGCGTGAGATTGAGAATCACGTCTATCGGACAGCCTACTATATTGTTGGCAATGAGCAGGACGCAATGGATGCGGCGCAAGAAGCACTTATACGAATTTATACGAAGATTGGAACCTATGAAGAGAAGGCACAGTTCAAAACCTGGGTGCAGCGTATCGTTACGAATATATGTATCGATAAATTCAGGCGGAACAAGCCGACTGTCTCGATTGATGAGCATGAGATGGTGTTCCAGGATAACACTTCGGTCGAGGGAGAGGTGCTCTCTACCTACGCAGCGCAAGATATTCGCAAGGCGATTGACAAGCTGCCCGAGCATCATAAGGCGGTCGTCGTATTGCGGTACTTGCAGGATTTTTCCTACAACGAGATAGCAGATTCGCTGGATCTGCCGCTTAATACGGTGAAATCATATTTATTCCGGGCAAGACAACAGCTGCAAACGTACTTGCATGACTATCAGAGAGGGGGTGTCCGAGGATGAATTGTCAAGAGGTGACAGAATATATGCAGCGTCAACTTGATGATGACTTGAATGGCGAAGAGACCGAAATCTTGATGACTCATACAAGGCATTGCCCAGAGTGTGCAGCGATGATGGATCGGCTTCAATTGCTTCACGATGGACTTGAGAATTTGCCGCAAGTAACGCCAAGCTACAGCTTGGTCGATGCGATACTGCCTCGTCTTGCAGAGCTTGATCTTCATGATGAAGCTGCAGAAGAAGATGCAACTATGGCTGAACCGGCAAAAGTATACCGTATCGACGAAGGCGTTCAGAGAGGCGCTAACAAACGGAAGTGGACCAACCGGTACTCGGTCAGCGCCATTGCTGCGGTCGCTGCTGTTGTTATTGTGTTCTTCCTGTTCAACAATAACTCGAACCATCAGAGCTTCGTCGCTTCCGATGATGCAGCGGTTGCGGATTCGACGTCATCAACGAATTCCAGTATGGATTCAAGCGACTCATCAGCAGCAGATGATAGCGCGGCGAATCAGAATACGGTTACGACGGAAAGTGCTGCCGATTCGGCAGACACAAGCGCAGCAACCGATTCGACGTCGAATAGCACGACAAATACGTCAAAAGCGTTAAAACTGAACAGCCATCAAGAATCGCGCAATGTGGATCCGGACGGGGAGACGATGCCACCGCTCGCGCTCAGCGATACGACTAACATCGCGCCGACTGCGAATGCAGCAGCGCCTAATGTTGAAGAGAGCGGCGGATCCGGCGATACAGCAGCCGCAAATTCGGATAGCAAATCCGATGGTGGTACATCGGCGGGATCAAATGCGAGTTCAAGCGATTCAAGCTCAATTGCTTCGAATGACAGCAATACAAACAGCACAGGTGCCGGTAAAGCATCTAACAACCAAGCTGGCGGGGCTAACTCGAGCGACGATAAGAAATTAGATAACAATTATATGGCGAATACCGTCATTGCATCGCCAATCTCACCGAATCAGCAATATCAAGCATTTATTGTGCAGGATCGGATTGAGATCTATACGGTGCAGGATAGTGTACTTGTCTTCCAAGGTACGAAGCACGCGGGTATTGCGAACTTGAAATGGTCAAAGGACAGCAAGGAGCTGACTTATGAAACGAAGGACTCGGATGGCACGAAGAGAATGTTCGCCGTCGAAGTGAAGTCCGCATCCGAACAGGAACAATCTAGTAAAAATTAATCCGGCGTATGCACACATGACGTGATGTTTGCGTATGTTGTAGAAGCAGGGAAGCAGTCAGTCAAATACGCTCCCCAAGACGATCGTATGACCATCCGACACCGGTACCATGGGCCGTTTGTGATCGGGTGTTTATATAGATGCTCGGGGACAAAGGGATGAAGCTGGAAACAGTCTTCATCCCTTTGTTGCGTTTTTGGCCGATTGGCGCTATCGTAAGTGTGTTGGTTCAAAGGGGAGTGAGTTCAAGA
The DNA here is from genome assembly GCF_003386535.1 of Paenibacillus taihuensis. Lineage (GTDB taxonomy): Bacteria > Bacillota > Bacilli > Paenibacillales > Paenibacillaceae > Paenibacillus_Z > Paenibacillus_Z taihuensis. The sequence continues at coordinate 188,162 of NZ_QTTN01000002.1, read as the reverse complement.
TGGAGCTTAAGGACGCGCAGAAGGAATGGAAAGCTGGGCAGTTTCGCCCCGTCTATGTGCTATATGGGAAAGACCGTTACCGGATGAGGCAGTTCGTTTCTGCATTAACCGAAAGGCTGCTGCCGCCGGACGAGCAGGAGCTTGGCATCGTGAAATATGATACATCGGAGACTCCGGTCGAGGAAGTCGTAGCAGAAGCAGATACAATGCCGTTCTTCGCATCGCGGAAGCTTGTCCTTGTTCGGGACAGCTCTGTGCTGGCTGCTGCGCAAGGGAAGGAAGCGAAGATTGAGCATAGTACTGATTCGCTCATCGCTTATTTGAAGCAGCCCTGCGAGACGAGCGTCATCGTCTTTCAAGTGATGGCCGAGAAGCTTGACGAGCGCCGTAAAGTCGTCAAGCAGCTGAAAGAGCTGGACGCCCTCATACCGTTCCAGGAGCTGCAGGAGAACGAGCTGCTGCAATGGACCGTGAAGCGGGCGGAGGAGCAGGGACGCTCGATGAGCCGCGACGCAGCGCAGCTTCTGCTCGCCAGAACGGGCACCAGCATGCAGCAGCTCGCGCATGAAGTGGACAAGCTCTGTTTGCATGCGGGCAGCGGGGGCAGCATCAGCAGCGAGGATGTAGAGCAGCTTATCGCTTCAACGGTCGAAGAAGACGTATTCGCGCTCATTGACGCGATGGCTTCGCTGCAGGTTGAGCGGGCGCTGAAGCTGTACGGAGAGCTGCTCCTGCGCCGTGAGGAGCCGATCAAGATCGCTGCGCTCATTGCAAGGCAATTCCGCATCATGCTCCAAGTGAAGGAGCTGGAGCAGCACAATTACTCGCCTCAGCAGATGGCGGGGCAGCTCGGCTTGCATCCCTATGCCGTGAAGCTGGCTGCAGAGAAGGCGAAGCGCTTCAATGCGCAGACGCTCGGCAAGCATCTGAGCCGGCTTGCCGAGCTTGATTACAGCATGAAGACCGGCCGCGTCGACAAGACGCTGGGCTTGGAACTGTTCTTGTTATCGCTCGCCGCATAAAGGCGAGCAAATAAAAAAGTCCTGCTTCTCGTGAGAGGAGCAGGACTTTCAATTGTTCATGGATCGATTATGCTTGTGCGCTAAGTGCGTTCAGCTTTTTAGCCAGGCGCGACTTCTTGCGAGCAGCTGCATTTTTATGAATCAGGCCTTTAGTTACAGCTTTGTCCAGCTTCTTAGTAGCATTGATCAGAGCTGCTTTAGCAGCATCTACATCAGTTGCAACCACAGCTAGGTCAGCAGCTTTAACGGCCGTGCGAAGAGCTGATTTTTGCGAAGCGTTCAAAGCGCGGCGCTTCTCGATAGTCTTAACGCGTTTGACAGCGGATTTAATGTTTGGCATTGCATTCACCTCCTGTAAAAAGGGCAAACCCTTTGTAACAACACAACTTGACATAGTGTATCATGGGCAAGGACAAAAAGCAATAGCGCTTTACCGATGAATCCATGTGTACCAACGCGGTTTGTAAGCGGTATTGCCGAATAATTCATCCTGCCCCATCGCACAATAATAACAAACCGATGGAAGGAGCGCCCTTATTACATGAGCGAGCTTGATCTGCAGCAATTTAACCCTGGCATTGACTTGGCGCTGGAAGCGAAAGAATTAGCCGAATCCGGAGGAAAAGGACCGGTCCCAGGCGTCTTGTCGGACGTCTCGGAGGATGACGGCATTACGATAACGCGTTTGGAAGTGACAACGGAGGAAGGCTCCCGGATTATGGGCAAAATGATCGGGCATTACGTTACCTTCGAGGTGCCCGAACTGCGCAAGCAGGACACCGGCCTTCAAGATCGCGTCGCAACGAAGCTGGCGCAGGAGTTTGCCACTTTCTTGGAGCGGATCGGAGTCAGCAAGACGGCGAAAGTGCTGATCGTGGGTCTCGGCAACTGGAACGTGACGCCCGATGCGCTCGGGCCAATCGTCGTGGAGAACGCGCTTGTGACGCGGCACTTCTTCGAGCTGATGCCGAACGAGGTTGCGCCAGGCTACCGCAACGTGAGTGCTGTAGCGCCTGGCGTCCTCGGCATTACGGGCATCGAGTCGAGCGAGATCGTGCAAGGGATCGTGGACCGGTCCAAGCCTGATCTGATAATTGCAATTGACGCGCTTGCTTCCAAAGCGCTGGAGCGGGTCAATACGACGATCCAAATAGCGGATACCGGCATCCACCCAGGTTCGGGTATCGGCAACAAGCGGCGCGGGCTAACGAAGGAGATACTAGGCGTGCCTGTCATTGCGATCGGTGTTCCGACGGTGCTCTATGCTTCCACGATTGTGAGCAACAGCATCGATCTGATGCGCGAGCATCTGAAGAAACATGCCAATAATGCGGACAGCAAATTCCTCGGACTGCTCGATTCCATCGACGAGAACGAGCGGCTGCAGCTGGTACGCGAAGCGCTTGGCCCGCTCGGGCATGATTTGCTCGTGACCCCGAAGGAGATCGACCAGTTCATCGAGGATATCGCCAATATTGTCGCGAGCGGCCTGAACGCTGCACTGCACGAAGCCGTCGACAAGGACAACGTAGCGGCTTATACGCACTGACACAGCTTAACTGCTGTATGGAAGCTCCACCTGCCAAGATGGCGGGTGGGGCTTTTTTGCTGCGAGGGGAAGAGGCGACTCTATTAAACTCGCAATTCTAGTAAATTGCATTCGAACTCTATTAAACTTTCGGTTCTATTAAATCATTCGCCTACATAAAGTGATACTAGCCTCGTGCTCAAGGGAATCCCCGCCATAACGGATTTAGGAGGTAAGGAAGCAAAATGAAGCGATTGATTATGACGTTTAACCTTGGAAAGAGCAGTCTTCGCTTGCGTCAGCTGCTCGTAACGGCCCGTACCTTTGCCCTGTTGTCACTCGGATCGATGATCCTTGTTCTTGTAGTTGGAATTGGCGTCATTATACATGAGAAGACGGCGAGCTCGCCGATCTCCTCGATGAGAGGCTTCACCTCTTCGGTTTCAAGCGGATTGTTCTCGGACATGCTGGCGATGGAGATGCCGGGCAATGGAGAAGAGAACAAGAAGTGGTCCATCACAGGTAGGCAGGTAAGTACCTTCCTCCTCAGAATGCTCACAGACATTAATCCTGCTGACCCGCTTAGTTTGCTGGCAAGCGAGTATCCGGGGCTTGGCGGAGAGAGCAGCGTCATCCTGCGATCTGGATCAGGTACAGGAAACGGTGCGACGTCAGAGGATCACGACATCGTTCCGCCGGAAGGCGATGAGGATCCGGGCAGCTTAATCGGCGATTCGGATCGGCCGGATCACCCGGCGGGAGATTTGACAGAGGATGGCGGTTCGAACGGGAAGGCAGATGATACGGCTGATGATTCGTCTAATGATTCGGCTGACAAGCCATCTGATGAACCGGCAGATAATTCGAGTACAGATGATACGCCTGCTGTACCTGACAAAGGCACGACGGAGACAGACACTGGCAAGACGCCAACGACAGATGAGCCAGCCAAGCCGACTACAGGCGGACGCAACGTCATCTTTATCTATTCCTCGCACAATAGGGAATCATGGTTCCCGGAAGTTACAAGCAAGAAGCTTGCGGAATCGCCGACTAAGAACGTGACACTCTTAGGCAAACGGCTCGCATCACAGCTCAAGGCTGGCGGCATCGGAACATTGCAATCCTCCACAGATTACTCGACGACGGTTAAAAATTACAATTGGCTCCTATCCTATAAATATTCGAAACAAACGGTCGTGAGCGCGATGGCGAAAGACAAGAACCTTAGCTACTTCTTCGATATCCACCGCGACTCGCTCGGCCGGAAAAATACGACAGTCACCATTGACGGCGTTACGTATGCGCAAGTGTTCCTCGTCATCGGTCTTGCGAATCCGCACTGGGAACAGAACGAAGCGCTCGCGAACAAGATTCATGAAGAGCTCGAGAAGAAATATCCAGGCCTCTCGCGCGGCGTGCTTGGCAAGACGAAGGCAAGCGGCAACGGCGAATATAATCAGTCGCTGTCCCCGCATAGCGTGCTGATCGAAGTCGGCGGTGTGGACAACACGCTGAAGGAGTCGTACCGCACGATTGACGTTTTGGCCAAAGTGATCTCGGACATTTATTGGGATGCTGAGAAAGTATCCACTTCGAAATAAATTAATACCCTACTAGGAAAGGTGAGAATGATTATGCGCCGGAATTCGTTGAAAATGGCAATCGTCGGAGGAGCAGCAGCGCTTGTAATTCTGTTCGGTATCGATCTCGCTTCTAGCGGAATCGAGCGTATTTATGGACCGGTTAATGGCGCGGGCGGCGCGGAAGCGGTCAATCCGCAAGCGGGCATGACTTCGACGATGCTGCCTGCAGATTCATCCGGCACCGTGACGCAGAAGGAGCAGCTGCCTGAAAATCAAATCTATATCGTGCCTGAGCGCCGCACGGTTGCAGATGCTCAGCATGGACGGACGGATGAAGAGATACGCCGTGCGTACGAGCTTAAGCTGCAAGAGGAGCTGAACAAGCGGCTGCCTGGAGTTCCTGATCTGAAGAGCGAATCCACGGTCAATAAAGTAGCAGACGGCACGGCTGGAGCGCTGCAAACGATCTCGTCGAAAGGGATCCGGATGGTCGTTTCATTTTTCGAATCGGTAACGGATTGATGGTATTCAGGCAAACTGATATAATAACAAGAATGATTAGCAATAAGGTTCCTCTGGGGGTTAAGCATGTCGGACGTACGTGAACGGCAAAAGAGAATTAGAAACTTTTCAATTATCGCCCATATTGATCATGGGAAATCAACACTGGCAGACCGGATTCTTGAATTTACCGGCGCGCTCTCCTCGCGTGAAATGCAGGAGCAGGTGCTCGACCAAATGGATCTCGAGCGCGAACGCGGCATTACGATAAAGCTGCAAGCTGTACGACTGGGTTATAAAGCCGATGACGGCGAAGAATATATCCTTAATTTGATCGATACGCCGGGACACGTCGACTTCACATACGAAGTTTCGCGAAGCCTTGCGGCATGCGAGGGCGCGCTTCTCGTTGTTGACGCAGCGCAAGGGATTGAAGCACAGACCCTCGCGAACGTGTATCTCGCACTAGACAACAACCTGGAGATTATCCCGGTGCTTAACAAAATCGATCTGCCGAGCGCAGAGCCTGAACGTGTGAAGCAGGAAATCGAGGATGTTATCGGTCTGGATGCAAGTGACGCGGTACTGGCGTCGGCGAAGGCCGGCATCGGTATTAAAGAGATTTTGGAGCAGGTCGTTACGAGAGTGCCGGCGCCTACCGGCGATCCGGACGAGCCTCTGAAAGCACTTATCTTCGACTCGCACTACGACCCGTACAAGGGCGTTATCGTGTACGTGCGTGTCATGGACGGCAGCATCAAAGCAGGCAAGAAAATCCGCTTCATGGCGACAGGCGCAGAGTTCGAGGTTATCGAAGTCGGCGCGTTCATGCCGCGCATGGGGATTGTAGGCGAACTGGCTGTCGGCGACGTAGGTTTCGTCGTTGCGGGCATCAAGAACGTGAAGGATACGCGTGTCGGTGATACGATTACCGATGCGAAGAAGCCTGCAGTTGAAGCGCTGCCGGGCTACCGTAAGATTAACCCGATGGTATTCTGCGGTCTGTATCCGATTGAAACGCAAGATTACAACGACCTTCGCGATGCGCTCGAGAAGCTTGAGCTTAATGATGCATCGCTTCGTTACGAGGCTGAATCCTCGACAGCGCTTGGCTTCGGCTACCGCTGCGGATTCCTTGGCCTCCTGCATATGGAAATTATTCAAGAACGGATCGAGCGTGAATTCAACATTCCGCTTATCACCACGGCGCCAAGCGTAGTCTATCGCGTTACGTTAACCAATGGCGAAGTGCTGGAGATCGACAACCCGTCGAACTATCCGGAAGTCGGCAAGATCGAATACGTGGAAGAGCCATATGTGAAAGCGGCGGTTATCGTTCCGAACGATTTCGTCGGCGCGATTATGGAGCTTTGCCAAGGCAAACGCGGCGAATTCGTAAACATGGAGTATCTGGACACGAACCGCGTAACGCTGACGTACGATATCCCGTTGTCCGAGATCGTCTACGACTTCTTCGATCAACTGAAATCGAGCACGAAGGGCTACGCATCGTTCGACTACGAGCTATCCGGCTACCGCCAATCGAAGCTCGTGAAGATGGACATCATGCTCAACAACGAGATGGTCGATGCGCTGTCCGTTATCGTTCACCGCGATCGTGCGTACAACCGCGGCCGGATCATTTGCGAGAAGCTCAAGGAGCTTATCCCACGTCAAATGTTCGAGGTGCCTGTACAAGCGTCAATCGGCAACAAAGTCATCGCGCGTGAGACGGTTAAGGCGATGCGGAAGAACGTTCTTGCCAAGTGTTACGGCGGTGACATCAGCCGTAAACGGAAGCTGCTTGATAAGCAGAAGGAAGGCAAGAAACGCATGAAACAGGTGGGCAGCGTAGAGGTTCCGCAGGAAGCATTTATGGCTGTGTTGAAGATTGACGAAGACTAGTTGAGTTGTGAAGGGGAAGGCCTGCTGCCAGTGATGGATTCCGCTCGCTGTTGTAATTCTGATTCCTTTTGGATCATATAAGACATTTATATGTTGGAATCAGATTACAAAGGCGCAAATGATTTAGCGTGGTAAGACCACGCAAATCATTTCGCCTAGGCGACCACTATCGTTGCTCCATTCCATCACTGGCCTCCGGCCAACTCTTCACAAGCATTTTAAAGGGAGCATAAGAGCTCCCTTGTTTTTATTTCAAGGGAGCTCTGCATTGGAGGGAAGACAAGAACTATGCTTACGCATGCGCCTCGGGCGCTTTATATTCATATCCCTTTTTGTACGAACAAGTGCCATTATTGTGATTTCACTTCGTACGTGCTGAAGGGGCAGCCGGTCGATGAGTATCTGGATGCTTTGGAGCGGGAGATGGCAATGACGGCCCAACTGCTGCCTCCTGAAGAGATTCGTACGGTGTTTGTCGGCGGAGGGACACCGACTGTATTGACACCGCCTCAGATGGAGCGGTTCCTCGCGTCGGTGAAGAAGTACTTCCCGATTCATCCTGATGCGGAGTTTTCGATGGAAGCGAACCCGGGCACGGTCGATATCGATAAGCTGCATGCCATGAAAGCTGGCGGTGTGAACCGGATCAGCATGGGCGTGCAATCCTTCGATAATGGACTGCTGGAGCGAATCGGACGCATTCACAATGTGGATGACGTGTATCGCAGCATCGAGAATGCGAGAATGGCTGGCTTCAACAACCTGTCGATCGACCTCATGTTCGGTCTTCCAGGCCAAACGGTTGAGCAGCTGTCGGACAGCGTTGCTCGCGCGCTTGCGCTGAAATTGCCGCATTACTCGCTTTACGGCTTGAAGGTCGAAGAGAACACATTGTTCCATAAGCTCTATGAGCGTAACGAGCTGCCTCTTCCATCAGAAGATGATGAGCTTGCGATGTATATGCATCTGATTGCTACGCTCAAGGGAGCAGGCTTCCAGCATTATGAGATCAGCAATTTTGCCAAGCCCGGCTTCGAGAGCAAGCATAACATCACGTACTGGCGCAACGAGCCGTACTACGGACTCGGTGCGGGTGCGCACGGCTACGCCAAAGGCGAGCGCCATATTAACATTAAGGGCATCCAGCCATTCATCGATGCTTCATTAAATAGGCTGCCTCGTCTGGAGACGAATCCGGTGCCTGAGCGCGAAGCGATGGAAGACTTCATGATGGTCGGCCTGCGGATGCTGGAAGGCGTCAACAATGACGATTTCGCGCGGCAGTTCCCCGGTCTGACGATCGAGAGCGAGTTCGGCGAGCAGCTCGAAGCGGTTCTCGCACAAGGGCTGCTGGAGCATACGGAGGAGCGGGGCGGAGGCTACCGATTGTCTGAGAAGGGCATTCCGCTGGGGAACGAAGTTTTCGGCGCTTTCATCGGCGAATAATGTGTTCTTCGTTACGTGAATTAGTACTTGTGAACCCAGGTGCATTGATGTATATTTATTCATATTAATGCTGGAAATATTATTTCGGAGTAAGGTTGGAGGCGAGTGCGAGTGCAAGCGTTGCAAGCGGTATGCAGAAAGGCGACCGAAGACGATGTAGATGTATTAGTGGATTTAATAGCGGGTTACGCCGAGAAAGGGATTATGCTGCCGCGATCACGCGAAGTGCTGAAGCGCCAGATCCAGACTTTCGTCGTTGCCGAGGTTGGCAGGGAAGTCGTCGGCTGCGGTTCGCTCACCCAGCTTGGCGCTGATCTTGTAGAGATTCGCTCGCTCGGTATATCCGAAGGCTACAAGGGGCTTGGTATCGGCAGTAAGCTTGTCGATCAGCTGATCATTGAAGCGAGAGAGCAGAACATTCCGAAGATCATGGCGCTGACCTATGAAGTCCGCTTCTTCGAGAAGAACGGCTTTACGGTCGTGAACAAAGAGATTTTCCCGGAGAAAGTATGGACTGATTGCGTTCATTGTCCGAAGCAGGACCGCTGCGATGAGATCGCGGTACTGAAGATGCTCAATTAGCGTACACAAATTGTACGTTTTATAGATGTCCCGAAAATGCCGAACTGACTTGACAATCGATAAGTCGGTTTGGTATTTTTGTATTAATGATTAGCACTCATCGATAACGAGTGCTAACGACGGAAGAACGATAACGAATTGGAGGGACTGCGATGTTAACTGAAAGGCAGCGAATGATTTTGAACGTCATCATTGATGATTATATCCGCTCGGCGGAGCCAATAGGTTCTCGCAGTATTTCGAAACGAAGCGATGTCAGCTTCTCCCCGGCGACAATCCGGAACGAGATGGCTGATCTGGAGGAGCTTGGGTTTCTGGAGCAGCCCCATACGTCAGCTGGACGAATCCCATCCATTAAAGGTTATCGTTATTACGTCGATCACCTCGTACGTTTAAGCGAGGTTAACGATCAGGACGTTCAGAAGGTTCGTTCCTTCTTCACGGAGAAGATGAACCAGATGGAGCAGATCATTCAGCATGCGGCAAGTATCTTGTCCAACTTGACGAACTATACGAGCATCGTGCTGGGACCTGAGACGTTCACGAATTCGCTGAAGCATTTCCAATTGGTGCCGATCAGCGAAGACGCGGCGGTGGCGATCATTGTGACGAACACCGGCCACGTCGAGAACCGCACCATTTCCATTCCGGCTGATATGAGCATGGATGAAATGCAGCAGGCTGTTAATATTTTGAATACGAAATTGATCGGCGTGCCGCTGGCAAGGCTGAAATCGAAGCTGTACACCGAAGTCGGCCAAGAGCTTGGACGCTATGCGGAACAATGCGAGAAGCTGCTCGGGGTATTGGATGAAGCGCTGAAGAGTGAAGACGACCATCGCGTGTTCTTGAGCGGTGCGACGAACATGCTGACGCAGCCGGAGTTCAAGGATGTCGACAAGGTTAAAACCGTGCTCGACCTGCTCGATGAGACGCCAACCATTATGCAAATGTTCAGTTCGCTTCCGAGCGGTATCGCGGTTCGGATTGGGACGGAGAATACCCATGAGGCAATTAACAATTGCAGCTTGATTACAGCAACGTATTCGGCACATGGACACCAGCTTGGCACGATAGGCATTCTCGGTCCGACAAGGATGGATTACGCGAAAGTCATTAGCCTGCTCGATCTCTTATCGAAGGATATGGCAGTACTGCTCAGCCGATGGTACAAATGAGCATTGAAGTGTAACACAGGGATTATTTTCAGGAGGTGCAAGCGCTCGTGTCTGTGAATGAACAGCATACAGAAGAGGAACATATCAATGAAGTGAACAATGCTACCGCTGACGAACAGGAAGTGGCAGCAGAGGAAACAGCGCAAGAAGGCGCAGAAGTCAGCGCAGAGGATTCCCGTATTGCCGAGCTGACGAAGCTTGCGGATGAGAATCAGCAGCGTTACTTGCGCGCGCAAGCGGACTTCGATAACTTCCGCCGCCGTACGATGAAGGAGAAAGAAGATCTCGCCCAATACGCTTCGATGAAGCTGATCACTCAGCTGCTGCCGGTTGTCGACAACTTCGGTCGCGCGCTGGAAGCTGCGAAGAGCGGCGGCGATGTTGAATCCTTCTCCAAAGGTGTAGATATGATTTTCCGCCAATTCGAGCAAGTGCTTGAAGCAGAGGGCCTGAGAGCTATGGAATCTGTAGGCCAGCCGTTCAACCCGGATTTCCACCAAGCTATTATGCAGGTTGAGTCCGATGAGCACGAAGAAGGCATCGTTGTGGAAGAAGTGCAGAAGGGCTATGTGCTGAAAGATAAAGTGCTGCGTCCCGCTATGGTGAAAGTGAGCGGATAACGTTCAGCTGCCTATATATACTTAAATTTAATGAATAAAGAGCCTTAAGGAGGAATTCTAATTATGAGTAAAGTAATCGGTATTGACCTTGGAACAACAAACTCCTGCGTAGCGGTAATGGAAGGCGGCGAAGCGGTCGTAATTCCAAATCCGGAAGGTAACCGTACAACGCCATCGGTTGTCGGCTTCAAGAAAGACGGCGAGCGTATCGTCGGCGAAGCGGCTAAGCGCCAAGCAATCACGAATCCAGACCGTACGATCAGCTCCATCAAGCGTCACATGGGCACAAACCATAAAGAAGTAATTGATGGCAAAGACTACTCGGCACAAGAAATTTCCGCAATCATCCTGCAAAAGCTGAAAGCGGACGCTGAAGCATACCTGGGTCAAACGGTAACGCAAGCGGTTATTACAGTTCCGGCTTACTTCAACGACAGCCAACGTCAAGCGACGAAGGATGCCGGCAAAATCGCAGGCCTTGAAGTGCTTCGTATCGTCAACGAGCCGACTGCAGCAGCGCTTGCATACGGCCTTGAGAAAACAGAAGATCATACGATTCTCGTATATGACCTTGGCGGCGGTACGTTCGACGTATCGATCCTTGAGCTGGGCGACGGCTTCTTCGAAGTTAAAGCAACTAGCGGCGACAACCGTCTGGGCGGCGACGACTTCGACCAAGTCATCATCGACTACCTCGTAAGTGAGTTCAAGAAAGAACAAGGCGTAGACCTTTCGAAAGATAAAGCAGCTGTACAACGTCTGAAGGACGCTGCAGAGAAAGCGAAGAAGGAACTGTCCGGTATGGTGACTTCGACAATCTCCCTGCCGTTCATCACCATGGTTGACGGCGTACCGCAGCACTTGGAGATGAACCTGACTCGCGCGAAGTTCGAAGAGCTGTCCGCAGCGCTTGTTGAGCGCACACTTGGACCAACTCGCCAAGCATTGAGCGATGCTGGCATGTCCCCAAGCGACATCGACAAAGTTGTTCTTGTCGGCGGATCGACTCGTATCCCGGCCGTTCAAGATGCAGTTAAGAAGCTGATCGGCAAAGACCCGCACAAAGGCGTTAACCCGGATGAGGTTGTAGCACTTGGTGCAGCGGTTCAAGCAGGCGTACTGACTGGCGATGTGAAGGACGTTGTATTGCTCGACGTAACTCCATTGTCCCTCGGTATCGAAACTGCAGGCGGCGTGTTCACGAAGATGATCGATCGCAATACGACGATCCCAACAAGCAAATCGCAAGTGTACTCCACATACGCCGACAACCAGCCTAGCGTAGAGATTCACGTGCTTCAAGGCGAGCGCCAAATGGCTGCTGGCAACAAAACGCTCGGCCGCTTCACGCTTGGTGACATTCCACTGGCGCCGCGCGGCGTGCCGCAAATCGAAGTTACTTTCGATATCGATGCGAACGGTATCGTTAACGTATCGGCCCTTGATAAAGGCACAGGCAAGAGCCAGAAGATCACAATCACTTCCTCCGGCGGTCTGTCCGAAGAAGAGATCGATCGCATGATGAAAGACGCTGAGCTGAATGCTGAAGAAGACCGCAAACGCCGCGATCTTGTAGAAGCGAAGAACAGCGCTGACCAGCTCGTGTACACAGTTGACAAGACGATTAAAGATCTTGGCGACAAAGTAGACGCAGGCGAAATCGCAAAAGCGAACGAAGCGAAAGAGAAAGTAACTGCAGCGCTGGCAACGGACGATGTAGAGCAAATCAATGCTGCGGCAGGTGCATTGACCGAAATTATGCAGCAGCTTTCGATGAAGCTGTATGAGCAAGCTGGCGCAGCAGGCGGCGCTGAAGGCGCGGGTCCTGAAGCAGGCGAAGCAAAAGGCAGAGACAATGTAGTTGACGCGGATTACGAAGTTGTCGACGACAAGAAATAAGTTAGGCAGTTTCGTGCAAACGGTGCGCCGTCCGAAAATTTTGGACGGCGCAGCCGTTTCTTGCTATGTCTAGAATTAATTAGCACTTGCTTGATCGTGCAGAATGTATTAGTTTTACACATAGTTGTTTAGCTTTGGGAGAGAGAAATCAGCGATTATACGGATACAGAAGGGGTGACGGTTTTGGCAGACAAGCGTGATTATTACGAGGTGCTGGAAGTTGCAAAAGGCGCTTCGGATGATGATATCAAGAAAGCGTACCGAAAGCTGGCGCGCCAATACCATCCGGACGTCAACAAAGCGGCGGATGCGGAGACCAAGTTTAAAGAAGTAAAAGAAGCGTACGACGTCTTAAGTGACGCGGGGAAACGTTCGCAATACGATCAATATGGCCATATTGATCCGAACCAAGGCTTTGGAGGCGGCGGTGCTGACTTCGGCGGCGGATTCGGCGATATCTTCGATATGTTCTTCGGCGGCGGCGGCGGTCGTCGCGATCCGAACGCGCCACAACGCGGTAACGATCTGCAATATACGATGACCATTGAATTCAAGGAAGCCGTATTCGGCAAAGAGACGGAAATTACAATTCCTCGTACCGAGAACTGCGACACTTGTTCGGGCTCAGGCGCGAAGCCGGGCACGAAGCCTGAGACATGTTCGACTTGCCGCGGTACTGGGCAGCAAGAGGTTGTTCAGAATACGCCGTTTGGCCGTATGGTGAACCGCCGCGCTTGTTCGACATGCAGCGGAACAGGCAAAATCATCAAAGAAAAATGCACGACATGCCATGGCGCGGGCAAAGTGAAGAAGCAGCGTAAAATCAACGTCAAGATTCCGGCCGGCGTTGACGAAGGCGCACAAATCCGCCTCAGCGGCGAAGGCGAGGGCGGTACCCGCGGAGGTCCATCCGGCGACCTGTATATCGTCATCCGCGTGAAGCCGCATGACTTCTTCGAGCGCGATAACGACGATATCTATTGCGAGGTTCCGCTGACGTTTGCGCAAGCGGCGCTTGGCGACGAGATCGAAATTCCGACGCTCACGGAGAAAGTGAAGCTGAAGATCCCTGCAGGTACGCAAACGGGCACGTACTTCCGCCTGAAGGGCAAAGGGGTACCGCGTCTGCGCGGCTACGGCCAAGGCGACCAGCATGTAAAGGTGACGGTTGTAACGCCAACGAATATGAGCGACGAGCAGAAGGAGCTGCTTCGCCAATTCGCAGGCGTAGGCGCGCCGGCGGGCGAAGTGCAGCATGAGCACCACGAGTCGATCTTCGAGAAGATGAAGAAAGCATTCCGCGGCGACTAGTCGGATCGCCAAAGCATAAGAACGAATCCAATGGTTTATGCTAACCTTCGTGTTTAACTTTTACTGAGCATGGAGGCGCAACCCATGAATAATCAAAACCAAAATCAAGACCCAGAGAAAGTGAATTTCGCCGACCTGCCGATCGGAAAGAACGAGGATGTCGAGTTCTCCGAGGAGCTGGCTGACGAAGCAGACCGTGTCGCCCAGCAGCGTGCGGCCGAAGCGGACGCGAGAGCCCAGAATCACTAAGGAGGCTCACGTGACGTATGACTGCGATGATTCATGCGACGTTTCAGGACGCAAGCGGTGCTCGGGAAGCGCAGGCGAAGCTGCAGTACCTTCGCGTACAGCAGGTTGACGGCGGCGAAGACGGCGCTTCGTTCACGGCTACCGTTGGCGATGAGCTCGTTGAACGGGCGATTCACCTGATCGAGCAGACCGGCGGAATGGCGATTATCTAGCTTAAGCAATAAGCACATAGATGCTTCCTGATGCGTATCCCGCATAAGGGAGCATCTTTTTTTTATACATATACAAGCGCTTACATCTGTGGCAAAATAGACATTGGGTTTCAATTTCCGTGCGCGGGCACATCGATTGTAGGAGGAGCAGCAAATGCCAGTTAATGTTTATAATAACACGCAGGTGTATCCCGAATGGAGCGAGCTTAGCCATTACGGCATCAATCATTTGAAAGTCGGCGATATCGTTCAACTACACTATCATGACGCCAATGAATATTGGATTATTATAAGCGGTAGAGGCACCTGCACCACGGAAGGAGATACGTATGAAATCGGTCCAGGCGATATGGTGCTGACAAAACGCGGCGATGAGCATTCCCTCGTCGTAACAGAAGAAATGGTTGCCGTTTATATTTACGGGATTATGCCTGAAGGCGGACGGGTCGGATACTTATTCAAAGGAGTTGACGACGTAAAATGACACTTAAACTTATTCAAGTTGGTCTTGGGATGCACGGTTTCGGCGTTGCGCAAGCGTTCGTTAAGCACTCGCCGGATTTCAGTTACGCAGGGATTGTTGAGATTAATCCGGCGCGTTTGAAGGAATGTGCCGCTGAGCTTGGCGTAGCCGAAGAGTTCTGCTACACCGATTACAAGGAAGCCTTCGCAGCGCTTGAGGCGGACGCTGTCTTCGTTACAGCCGCATCCCCTTATCACTACCCAATCTGCAAAGCGGCTCTTGAGCAAGGTTTGCATGTCCTAGTGGAGAAGCCGTTCGTGCTCGAGATCAGCGAAGCATGCGAGCTTGTCGAGCTAGCAAAGCAGAAAGGGCTGATCCTGATGGTCAGCCAGAACTACCGGTACCAGAATCACGTGCTCTCGCTCAAGAACGCAATCGGCGAAGTTGGGCAGCCGCTCTTCGTGCAGGCGCAGTTCTTCTATGACCACTTCGGCAAAGACTATCAGCAGGTGATGGACAATTTCATGCTGCTTGAAATGGCGGTTCATCACATCGATATGATCCGTTACTTGTTCGGGTCGAACATTCGCAGCGTATCCGGCAAGACATGGAACATCGAAGGCAGCATGTACAAAGGCCATCCGAACGTTCAAGCGAGCATGGAGCTCGACAATGGCATGCCGGTGTTCTATCTGGGCAGCCTCGTGTCCAAAGGGCTTTCATCGCCATGGGAAGGCGAGTGGCGTGTTCAGTGCCAAGATGGCTCCGTTCATCTAGGCGATCTCGGACAAGGCTACGGCGTCTACATCGTGGACCAGCAGCAGAACAAGCGGTTTATCTCCTACGAGGACGGCCCGCTGCCAGATTCGAAGCAAGGCATCCACAGCGTGCTGGCTGATTTAGCGGCACGAATTCACGATGGCGGAGAGCCGATGCTGTCAGGCCGAGATAATTTGTATACGCTGGCGGCACTCATCGCTTTCGCGGATTCTTCGGAGAGAGGTACGGTCAAGTATCCGGAGAGCTACATCATTACGAACTGATTTTGCATATTCATAACGACGAACAAGTCTCTGTACATCGAATGATGCGGGGGCTTGTTTTTGCGTGGAAAAGGCTATTTTTGCTTGGAAGCGTGCAACCGTGTAAAATAGAACCAATATAGACCAAACCAGATTGAAGCTTTAGGGGGACATATTCAAGTGAAATGGCATGAAATTACGATCTCGACAACCGAAGAAGCGATCGAGATGATATCGAACTTCTTGCATGAAATGGATGCAGACGGCGTATCCATTGAAGAATCAGGCACGCTCAATAAGCAAAGGGATACTTCGCTCGGCCAATGGTATGAGCATCCGCTTAACGATATTCCGGAAGGACATGCGGTCATTAAAGGTTATTTCTCGGAGCTGGATACGGATGTCGACGCTCTAATGACACAGCTGACCACTCGCATTGATGAGCTGCGTGAATTCGATATAGAGCCAGGCGAGTACTCGATCGCTAGAGCGATGGTCGACGAAGAGGATTGGGCAAATGCGTGGAAGACCTACTTCAAGCCAATCCGCGTATCGGAACGTCTGACCATTAAACCGACATGGGAAGAATACACGCCTTCGCCAGAAGAGCGGATCATTGAGCTTGACCCGGGCATGGCGTTCGGTACAGGCACGCATCCGACGACAGCGCTTTGCTTGCGTACGCTGGAAACAGTGATCAAGGGCGATGAGGAAGTCATCGACGTAGGTACAGGCTCGGGGATTCTCGCCATTGGGGCGATGCTGCTTGGCGCACGCCGCGTTCTCGCGCTGGATCTTGATCCGATCTCGGTCACCTCTGCAACGGAGAATACGCGTCTTAATAACCTGCAGGACGATATCCAAGTGTACTTGAGCGATCTGCTTGGCGTTCTGAACAGCGATCAGAAGCTGAACGTAACGGTTCCGGTCGATGTTGTTGTGGCCAATATTTTGGCAGAGATCATTCTGCTCTTCATCGATGACGTGTATGCTGCGCTGAAGCCAGGCGGCACTTACATCGCATCGGGTATTTGGAAAAACAAAGAGGAAGCGGTTGAAGAAGGCTTGCAGGCAGCAGGATTTACGATTGTCGACCGTCAGCGCGACCAAGATTGGATCGCGTTCGTAGCGAAGAAACCAGAATAAGCTGATGGGACTAGGCTTGGTCGATGCGGCTAAGCGAGCAGCTTATATTCATAGGAGGAAGCTAATCGGTGTCGGATCTGTTGTGGTATCCATTAAGCGATTTACCGTTTGTTTTTCTTGTTATTATGATCGCCTTTACGGTGCATGAGTTCGCTCATGCGTATTTTGCCTATATTTTCGGAGACCGGACCGCGTATGATGCCGGGCGCGTAACGCTCAATCCGCGGGTCCATCTCGATATGCTGGGGATTATCCTCATTCTGATCGCAGGCTTCGGCTGGGCAAGACCCGTGCCGGTTAACCGGGGACGCTTCAAGCATCCCCGGTTGATGGGTATCGTTGTTTCGGCAGTAGGACCGCTAAGCAACCTGCTGATGACGGCGATCGGGATTTTGGCTGTTTTCGTGCTCAATCAGACTGGCCTGCTGGATGCGGGATCGGTTGGCGTCCATCAAGCAATCGTTCATTTTCTGCACTATCTCATTACGCTGAATATCGTGCTCTTTATTTTTAACCTTATTCCAGTTCCGCCGCTTGACGGCTATCGCATCATCCAAGATGTGGTGCCGACTTCGGTACGCATTCGAATGGATCAGAACGTACAATGGGGCATGTTTATTTTCCTGCTTATCGTGTTCATTCCACCGCTTCGGGAAGCGACGCTTGATCCGTTATTTTCATATTCGAATA
This sequence comes from Paenibacillus taihuensis, assembly GCF_003386535.1. Classification (GTDB taxonomy): domain Bacteria; phylum Bacillota; class Bacilli; order Paenibacillales; family Paenibacillaceae; genus Paenibacillus_Z; species Paenibacillus_Z taihuensis. Next base: position 170,802 of record NZ_QTTN01000002.1, on the reverse strand, counting down.
ATATCATTCAAGGGATTATCGACTTCTTCAACATGTTCTTCAAGGAAGTGGACTGGAATCAGTTCGACGCCGATTTCTTCAAGTAGGGAGCGGGCCTTGGAAAATGTTTGACCTACCTAGCAAAGGGTCGTCAAAACGTGTATGATGTAGTTTGGAGTTTTTCGCGAGGGGTTTCCCTCGGATTGCACATTGGATAGAGAGGTTTGACCCATGCAACGATATTTTGTAACGCCGGAGCAGCTGAAGGACGATCGCGTTGTGCTGACCGGTGACGATGCCCATCATGTTATACGCGTGATGCGGATGGAAGCTGGAGACAGCATCATTGTGAGCGACGGCAAGTCGCGTGTCGCAGAAGCGGTCATTCGCACGCTCTCGCCGGGCAATGTTGAGGCTGATATATCAGAATGGCTGCCGGTTACCAGCGAGCCGCTCTGGTCCGTAACCGTCGCGCAAAGCTTGCCGAAGGGCGATAAAATGGAAATTGTCATTCAGAAAGGGACGGAAATCGGCGCAGTCAGCTTCGTGCCTTTCCAGTCTCAGCGAATGATTGTTCAATATGATGCGAAGAAGGAAGCCAAACGTCTCGAGCGTTGGGGCAAAATCGCGAAGGAAGCGGCGGAGCAAGCGCATCGCAGCCGCATCCCGGCGATTGAAGAGGTAGCGACGTGGAAAGAGCTGCTCGCGCTGGTCCCCACGTTCGATTTGGCGCTCTTTTGTTATGAGAAGGAAGGCGGAGGCTTAGGCTTGAGGGATGCGCTATCCTCGCAGCGAGCACGTCATAACTGGGGCAGCGAGGAGCGTAATATTCTGCTCATCGTTGGACCTGAGGGCGGTTTCACGGAGCGTGAAGCCGAAGAGGTAGAGGAAGCCGGCGCAGTGATCGTCGGTCTTGGCAAGCGAATCTTGCGCACGGAAACGGCTGCGATGGTTGGGCTCGCCTGCCTTATGTATGAATCCGGAGAAATGGGAGGCGTTTAACAACTATGCCATCGGTTGCTTTTTATACACTTGGATGCAAAGTTAACTTTTATGATACAGAAGCGATCTGGCAGCTGTTTAAGAATGAAGGCTACGAGCAGGTTGACTTCGAAACGACGACAGCTGATGTTTATTTGATCAACACTTGTACGGTAACGAATACGGGGGATAAGAAGAGCAGACAGATTATCCGCCGTGCGATTCGCCGCAATCCGGACGCAATTATCGCGGTAACGGGCTGCTACGCGCAGACGTCGCCTGCTGAGATTCTTGCGATCGAAGGCGTTGACCTCGTCATCGGAACACAGGACAGGGACAAGCTAATGAACTACATCACGGACCTGCAGAAAGAGCGCAGACCGGTGAATGCCGTTCGTAACATTATGAAGACACGCGAGTTCGAAGAGCTGGACGTGCCTGATTTTGCTGAACGTACTCGTGCTTTCCTGAAGATTCAAGAAGGCTGCAACAACTTCTGCACCTTCTGCATTATCCCGTGGTCGCGCGGTCTGTCCCGCAGCCGTGATCCGCAAAGCGTACTGAACCAAGCTCGCCAGCTCGTTGATGCAGGTTATAAGGAAATTGTCCTGACTGGCATTCATACGGGCGGTTATGGTGATGATATGGAGAACTACAAATTATCGGACCTGATTTGGGATCTCGACGGAATCGAAGGTCTTGAGCGTATCCGTATCAGCTCCATCGAAGCAAGCCAGATCGATCAGGATATGATTGATGTGCTGAACCGTTCGAGCAAAATGTGCCGTCATCTTCATATTCCGCTCCAAGCGGGCGATACCGGCGTACTGAAGCGCATGCGCAGAAAGTACACGACGGAAGAGTTCGCGGAGAAAATTAAGCTGCTGCACGAGGCGATGCCTGGCGTAGCGATCACGACGGACGTTATCGTCGGTTTCCCTGGCGAAACGGATGAAATGTTCGAGAACGGCTTCAAGTTTATGAAAGAGATGAACTTTGCCGAGATGCACGTGTTCCCGTACTCCAAACGTACGGGCACGCCCGCAGCGCGGATGGAAGATCAGATCGATGAAGAAGTGAAGAACGAGCGCGTTCATAAGCTGATCGATCTCTCCGAGCGGATGCAGCTTGAATATGCGAAGAAGTATGTCGGCGAAGTTCTGGACATCATTCCGGAGCGCGCGCACAAAGGCTCTGAAGGATCAGGTCTCATCATGGGCTACTCCGACAACTACATTCAGGTCGTGTTCGAAGGCTCGGAAGAGCTGATCGGCGAGCTGTGCAGAGTGAAGATTACGGAAGCTGGCGTGAACGAGTGCAGAGGACAACTCTTACGTGTTCTTGACGGGAAGACAGCTGCTGCTGATCGTCCTGAAAATGCGCGTTCGGCTGCTGATGCCGTAATAATTGAGCAGCCACAGCCGCAAGCGATGGAAGCTTAGTTACGTCGAAGAGCAACAGTAAACTTGCAGGGATTCTTGAGCTGCCGCTTTAGGGCGGTGAGAGAATCCTTGCTCTACATAACAAGCAATTTCATGAAGTGCGTAAGGGGGAACGAACGGGATGAAAGAAATTTCAGCAGGTGGAGTTGTGTTCCGCAAGCATGAAGGTGCGCTGCAAATTCAATTGATTCAAGATCGCTATGGCAAGATTTCGCTGCCAAAAGGCAAGATGGAGCCCGGCGAAACGGTTGAGCAGACTGCACTGCGTGAAATTGTGGAAGAGACGGGCATGGAAGGCGTCATTGTCGCGCCGATTGACCAGATCAAATATAAATACAACCACGAGGCGAAAGGACTTGTCGATAAAGAGGTGCACTACTATCTCGTGGAGGCGGTAGGCGGCAAGCTTCAGGCGCAGGTCGAGGAAATTCGCGGCGTGGAATGGTTCGAGCCATCCGAAGCGTGGAGAAGGCAGAAGCAATCCGGTTATAACAATAACGATCGGATTTTAGCGGGTGCGCTGAAACTGCTGGGGATTAGTGTGTAGAAGTAGGCCGTCGGTCGAAAACGAGTGAGAGTATCCCTAGGGGATACACATTGGCGAAAAACGCTCGAGAAGCGAGAAAGAGTATCCCTAGGGGATACACATATGCAGGATACACTCGAAAAGAGAGTAAGAGTATCCTTATGGGATACACATATGCAGAAAACGCCTAAAAAGCGAGAAGGAGTATCCCTGGGGGGGACGCATACGCAGGATACGCTCGAAAAGAGAGTAAGAGTATCCCTAGGGGATACACATTCGCAGAAAACCACAGCAAAAAGTGAAAGAATATCCTTGCAGATATTTTTTTCAGCTAGTCAAGCCGGCGTAAGCTTCCGCAGACTTGGAAGATAACAGAGCGGCAGTGCCAGCAGCGAGCTGAGCACGTTGAACAATGTCTGCGCGTGGGCGATCTGCCCCGCAGGCGACGGTGTGAACCAGGCTGCCGCTGCGCCGAGTTCGGCAGCGAAAGGCGCGAACAGCGCGGCACCGCCGACGTTGAGGAGCACATGCGATAGCGCGACGAACCGACCGGCGCGCGTGCCGCCGAGCGCCGCGATGACGGCGGTGACGCAGGTGCCGACGTTGGCGCCGAGCACAATCGCGATGCCGATCGGAAGCGGCATTGCGCCGGACTGGGCGAGGCCCATGACGATGCCGATGACGGCGGCACTGCTGTGTACCATGGCGGTCAAGACGATGCCCGCCGCCATGCCCCATAACACGCTGACCTCAGCCCGCGCGAGGAACTCGTGGAAGAATCGCGTAGATTGCACGGCAGGCGCAACGGACTGCATGAGGCTGATGCCGATAAGCAGCAGCGCGAACCCGCCGAGGACGACGCTCAAGCTGCGAAGCGGCAGCATGAACCGGCGAAGCCGGCTACGTTCCCCGCCGCTTCGGCTGCCGCCGAGCCCGAGCTCGCCGAATACGACAGTTGCGAGCCACAGACCAAGCGCTGACAGCAGTAACGGCCAGCCGAGCCGATTCAGATTCAGTCCGATGAGCTCGGTCGTTAAACAAGTGCCAATATTGGTACCAAGGATTAGGCCAAGCGTACGCGGGAAAGTAAGCACGCCTGCGTTAACAAGCCCAATGGCAATAACGGTAACGGCTGTGCTGCTCTGCAGGACAGCCGTTGCTGCTGTTCCGACGAGCATCCCCCGCAGCGGCGTCCGGGTAAACTTGAGCAGCACAACCTGCAGTCGGTTGCCCACGGCGCGCTGAAGCGCAAGCTCCATCGCTCGCATGCCGAGCAGGAAGAGAATGAAGCCGAGTGTCATCGGAATGAGGATTGAGCTAAGCATCGCAACTTACAGCTCCTTTCAGACGATCCGGATGGTGCCCAATATAAATACGTATGCGAGTTGCAGGACGAGCATGACAAGCCTCACGAACGCGATGCATGAAGAAAGGTGGAGATGGAATGGAACGGGCAAAAGCGGTCTTACAACGTGATCGCAAAAAAAGAATAGAAGCCGGACATCCGTGGGTGTTCGCAAGCGAGATCAATCGGGTGGAAGGCGAGGCGTCGCCGGGCGATTTGGTTGACCTGGTGACGCATCAAGGCAGGTACTTGGCGACAGGATACTGGAATCCGCGCTCGCAAATTACAGTACGTGTCACCTCATACAAGCAAGACTCGTCGATGGACCGAGCGTTCTTCGTGGAGCGGTTCAAACAATGCGCGCAGCACCGCAGCCGTTTCGTACAAGGTTCGGATTGCCGCATGGTCTACGGCGAAGCAGATTTCTTGCCAGGACTGATCGTTGATCGGTTCGGCGGAGTGCTCGTCGTGCAATTGCTGACCCTGGGAATGGATGCACGCAGAGACGACATCGTAGCTGCACTTGTGGAAGTGTTCGCGCCGCAAGGCATCTACGAGCGCAGCGATGTATCGGTTCGCGAGCTGGAAGGCTTGGAGCAGCGGACAGGCGTGCTCTACGGCGATTGCCCGCGGATCGTCGAGATTCTCGAGAACGGGCTCAAGATGGAAGTAGATATCGTGGAAGGGCAGAAGACAGGCTACTTCTTCGACCAACGCGAGAACCGCGCCTCGATCGCGCCGCTTATGCTCGGCTGGGGCGAACGCAGCGGCATAAAGCTTGCGCCATCAGTAGAAGAAGCAGAGAAGCTCGTACCAGTCAACGCCAACGGTAAAATCGTCACTTTCCCATACTGGGACGGCGCCACAGTGCTGGAATGCTTCGCGCATACGGGCAGCTTTACGCTTCATGCATGCAAATACGGTGCGAAGAAGGTAACTTGTCTGGACGTGTCCGAGCATGCCATCGAGACTGCACGTCGCAACGTCATCCGCAATGGATTCGAAGACCGTGTCGAGTTTGTAGTAGCGGATGCATTCGAGTATCTTCGCAGACAGGTGAAAGGTATTGAGGATCGGCAAGATCGTGCCGCAGGCAAAGGCGATACGTCGAAGCCGCTCAGCGACGCTGGCCGGAAGTGGGACGTCGTTATCCTGGACCCGCCGGCGTTCACCAAATCGCGCAGCGCGATTGAAGGCGCGGTCAGAGGGTACAAGGATATTAATCTTCACGGACTGAAGCTCGTCAACGAAGGCGGCTATCTGGTCACAGCGAGCTGCTCTTACCACATGCGTCCGGATCTCTTCCTCGAGACGATTCAAGCGGCGGCTAATGACGCGGGCAAGACGCTCCGTCTGATCGAATGGCGCGCAGCAGGCAAGGATCATCCGCAAATCGTCGGCGTGAACGAAGGCCACTATTTGAAATTCGGAATCTTCGAAGTGCGCAGCCGTTAATCGGAGATCGAGCACAGTTTAACAAGAAAACGTAAAAAGAGCCTTCCCGTTCCAGCCATTCGGCATCGATCAGGAGGCTCTTCTTTATTTATACAGGCGCCGCTACGGCGCATGAACGGCTGTATTTGCACTGCGTGTCTTCATAATGATCTTGCGAATGCTTTCGCTCGACAAATGATATTTCCGCTCCAGCTCTTGCACAGAGCTTCCACTCACATAATGCTGCAAAATCTCTTCATTTCTCCGCTTGATCATGACGCGGGATCCGCTCTTCTCGCCCCATGCAGCGCGTTCGCTGTGCGGCTTCGGGATGTACAGCAGCTCTCCCTGAATATAGTGCTGAAGCTCTTTCAGCAAATTAGGGGGCAGCACATCTTTTCCATTTTTGTAGTTCAAGGTAAACCTCCTTGTTCGTTTCGCCAGCTGCAACAACGACTTTGAAAGCCGAGTTCACCATGTCTTACACCCCCTAAAATTAATTAATATGGAAAAAACACGATCACACCAACGAAATCGTGCTTACGCATTCAGTATAAATGAAAACGGTTCAATCCGTCATCCTTTTTATGGTAGGAAAGGGAGGCAGCTTACGCCTCCCTCTTGAAAGTAACTTCCGCTTACGCGAAAGCCACCTCGTGTTGGTTGATCAATTGGATCATCTCCTTTCGTGAAGATTCGTCGGCCCCGACATCTATATTAACGCATACAAAGAGGTGCGCGAACAAGCGAAAGAACAGCTATAACCATTTGTTACGAATGGCTGATCAGTCCATTGCACAATTTACCTCGTCCAAATCAGAACAAATGTTTGCGTAATAGGGTGAAATGAGAGGAATGCCTATGGTAGAATAATAGAATCGAATACGGGAGAAAGGTGAGTGCTTCATGACGCTCCGTTTTGTAATCGGCCGCTCTGGGTCAGGCAAGACGCACCATTGTTTAAGCGAGATCAGAGAGCAGGTGCTGGCGCAGCCGGAAGGGCCGCCGATCGTTATTTTGGTACCGGAGCAAGCGACATTCCAGACGGAATACGAACTGCTTAACCATCCTCAGCTCAGAGGCAGCATACGGGCGCAAGCGCTCAGCTTCCGGCGGTTATCATTCCGGATCATGCAGGAGACGGGCGGCACGGCGCTCATTCCGATTAGCGAGAACGGCAAAAACATGCTCCTCTACAAAATCGTCCACCGGCTCGAGGAGCAGCTGCAGCTGTTCCAGGGTTCACATACGCAGCACGGCTTCATTGAGCGGCTTGGCGAGCTGATGACGGAGTGGAAGCGGTATGGCATCGATGCTACGCAGCTATCGGAATTTGCCATCCATCAGCTGTCGAAGAAGAGCAACTCGCTGCTCGGACGCAAGCTGAATGACCTGATGAAAATATCGGAAAACCTCGAGCAGGAGCTGCAAGGGCTCTATGTCGACGCCGAGGATTATTTGAGCTGGCTTGTTCGCGGCTTTCATCAAGCGCCTTCGATGGCGGATACGCAGATTTGGGTAGACGGTTTCCACGGCTTCACGCCGAAGGAATTTGACGCGCTCGCTTCGCTTATGAGGCACAGCAAGTCGATGACGGTCACGCTCTGCCTCGATAAACTCTACGAGCTGGGCGAGCAGCCGCATGAGCTGGACTTGTTCCGTCCGACAGCCGAGACGTATATGAAGCTGAGAGATCTCGCGATTGAAAATGGGGTGACGGTGGAGGAGCCGGTGTTTCTGGATGGGACGCCGTACCGTTTCCATGAGAATCCAATGCTTGCGCACGTGGAGCGTTTCTACGGCGGTCGCAAGCCTCTAACGCTTACCGAAGATCAGCTGCTTCATGGCGGAGTATCGCTTCATGCAGCGGCAGGGCGCCGTGCGGAAGTAGAAGCGGTAGCGCGGGACATTGTGCGCAGAGTGCGGGATGAAGGCGCGAGATACCGGGACTTGGCGGTAATGGTGCGCAATGCGCCGGATTACAACGACTATATTAAAGCGGTTTTCGCCGATTATGAAATACCCTACTTTCTCGATCAGAAGAACGCAGCGCTGCATCATCCTTTTGTCGAGTTCATTCGATCGGCATTGGAGATTGCTGTGCATGGCTGGCGGTTCGAGGCAGTGTTCCGCTGCATTAAGACGGAGCTGCTGATCCCCGAGGACGGCAGCTTAACGCGCGAAAGCTTCGACTTGCTGGAGAATTACGCGCTAGCCACAGGAATGAACGGCAATCGCTGGACGACGCTCAGCCAATGGAAGCCGCTCACGCGGGATACGCTCGAAGGCGATCCTATCGGAGCGGGTGAGAAGGAGCTGCGCGAATTCGAGGTTATTATGGCTGCGCGCGAAGCGGTCATTCCGGTCATTCGCAAGTTTACGAGAGAGCTGAAGAAGGCGGGCACGGTGCGTCAAATGTGCGAGGCGATGTACCGATTGTTCATCTCGATCGAAGCGCCGGATCGGCTGGAGCGTTGGAGCCGCAAAGCGATTGCGAGCGGCAATTCGCTGAAAGCGCGAGAGCATCGTCAGCTATGGGACGGCGTAATGGAGCTGCTTGATCAGCTGACGGAGATGACAGGAGCAGAAGCGATGCCAGTCGAGCTGTTCGCAGGCATGGTCGAGACCGGGCTTGAGAGCTTGAAGCTCGCTTCTGTACCGCCATCGCTCGACCAAGTGCTGATCGGCAGCATGGACCGGACACGTTCCGGCCAAGTGTCGGTCTGTTACTTGCTTGGCGCAAACGACGGCGTCATGCCGCAGCGGATGCAGGAAGACGGCGTCCTGACGGAAGCAGAGCGCGAGACGCTCGAATATGGCGGTCTTGTCATGGCGCCAGGCGTTCGCCGCAAGCTGCTTGATGAGCGCTTCATGATCTACGGTGCACTGACGACACCGAGCAAGCATCTATGGATTAGCTGGCCGCTGGCGGACGAGGAAGGGAAAAGCCTGCATCCGTCCGAAGTGATCCGGCACTTGAAAAATCTGTTCCCAGGCTTGCAGGAAGAGGGCGTCGCAGGCGAGCCGATTCCAAGCATGCCGGAAGAGGAGCAGCAGTCGTTCATGGCGCATCCCGAGCGAACGCTGTCTTATCTCATCACGCAGCTTCGCAGCTGGAAGCATGGCGGCGAACTAGCGCCGATGTGGTGGGAGGCGTACAACTGGTTCGCTGTCCGCCCTCAGTGGCAGGACAAGCTGCAGCGGCTCGTCGGATCGCTGCAATATACGAACGAAGAAGTATCGCTCTCGCATGAGACGGCGGATTTGCTCTATGGCAAGCTGCTGCGCGGCAGCGTGTCGCGAATGGAACGCTTCGTATCGTGTCCGTTCCAGCATTTTGCTATTCATGGTCTGCGGCTTCGTGAGCGAGACCTGTACAAGCTGGCAGCGCCGGACATCGGCCAGCTGTTCCATGCTGCGTTGAACCGCTTGACGGAAACGCTGGGCGACAGGTTCGGTGCGTATACGCCTGAACAGCTGCGACAGCTGTCCGCAGAAGTCGTCGGCGAGCTAGCGCAGCGGCTGCAATCGCAGATACTTTTCAGCAGCAGCCGTCATCAATATGTGGCGCGCAAGCTGCGCGACATTATTAGCCAGGCAGCGATTATTCTCGGCGAGCATGCAAGGCGCGCGCAGTTCCAGCCAGTGGGCCTGGAAATCGGCTTTGGCCCGGAAGGACCGCTGCCTCCGGTATCGATTCCGCTGTCTGGCGGAAGAACGCTGGAGATGGTCGGCCGAATTGACCGTGTTGACGCGGCGCAGACGACAGACGGTCTGCTGCTGCGCGTCATTGACTATAAATCGAGCGCCAAGCAGCTGCGGCTCGAGGAAGTGGCGTATGGGATGGCGCTCCAAATGCTGACGTATCTGGACGTCCTGCTGACGCATGCGCCGGAATGGCTCGGCCAGCCGGCGAAAGCGGCCGGTGCGCTCTATTTCCACGTGCACAATCCGATGCTCTCTTCCTCGAACGGCATGCTGCCGGCGAAGGCACAAACAGAGATATTGAAGCGGTTCAAGCTCAAGGGGCTTGTGCTCGCTGACGAAGATACGGTGCGCATGATGGATAATGCGCTAAATACCGGCTATTCCGAGCTGCTTCCGCTCGCACTGAAGCGGGATGGCGGCTTCTACAGCAGCTCCTCTGTCGTCTCTGACGATCAATGGGCGACGCTGCGCAAGTCTGTGCGGGGCACGCTGCGCCGGATCGGCGAGCGAATTGCTGGCGGCGACGTATCGATCACGCCGTACCGGCTCGGCGGGAAGACGCCGTGCCAGTTCTGTGCCTATAAGCCGGTTTGCCATTTTGATCCACTGATCGATGGAAACTGCTATACGAAGCTGAACAAACCGGGCAAAGACGAAGTGTGGGACCTGCTCGCTTCGGCGGAAGATGAAGAGTTCGAACCAGGCGAGAAGCCGAATGAGAAGGAACAGGAGGGGAATGAACAATGACGACGACAGCGATAACGAATATACCGCCAAAGCCGATCGGCAGCACATGGACGGATGATCAATGGCGCGCCATTGTAACGAGCGGGAGCAACATTCTTGTTGCCGCGGCTGCGGGCTCCGGCAAAACAGCCGTCCTCGTCGAGCGGATCATTCGCAAAATATCTGCGGATACCGACGTAGACAGACTGCTCGTCGCGACCTTTACCAAAGCGGCTGCCTCCGAAATGAAAGAGCGGATCCGAATCGCGCTCGAGAAGGAGCTCGACAAGAATCCGGGCTCCGACCATCTGCGGAGGCAGCTCGCCCTCATGGGGCGTGCGTCTATTACGACGCTCCACTCCTTCTGTCTGGATGTCATTCGGCGCTATTACTCGCTGATTGGGCTCGATCCGGGCTTCCGCATTGCGAACGAAACTGAAGCAGAGCTGCTGCGGATGGATGTGCTCGATGCGTTGTTTGAGGAGCGTTATGCAGCGGTGGAAAGCGAAGAGGGATTAGATTTCCTGGAGCTTGTGGAGCGGTTCGGCGGAGAACGCGGCGATGAGCCTCTCTATGCGCTCGTCATGAAGCTGTACGGCTTCTCGCAGAGCCATCCTTGGCCGAAAGCATGGCTGCAAGATACAGCGGCAGCATTCCGCGTGCGTGATGCCGAGGAGCTCGGGCGTACGGAGTGGGTGCAGAGCTTAGCAGATTCAGTGAACTTATCGCTGCAAGGCGCGCAGAGCTTGCTTGAACAGGCGATGGATATAACTCGACTGCCTGCAGGTCCTGACGCATATGCGGAGACGTTCCAGGATGACTTGAACGTCATTCATGCCCTGCAGCGCAAAGTGAACCACGAGCCGTGGGAGACGTGGCACGAAGCGTTCACGGCAGCAAGCTTCGGCAAGCTGAAGAGCCAGCGCGGGGGTGCATGCGACAAAGCGCTGCAGGAGCAGGCAAAAGATTTACGCGACTCGGTGAAGAAGATGATCGCAGATATGACCGACGAGCTGTTTACCCGCACGCCAGAGCAATTCGCTGCGGAACTGCTCGAGATGGCGCCGCTGATGGAGACGCTGGCGGGACTTGCCGATGAATTCGGCAACCGATTCGAAGCCGCCAAGCTCGAGAAAGGCCTCATCGACTTCGGGGATATGGAGCACTATTGCTTGCGGATTTTGCGAGACAGCTCGTCTACTCCGACGGAGATGGTCCCTTCGGCAGCTGCGATCGAATACCAGCAGCAATTCCAAGAGGTGCTGCTAGATGAGTACCAGGATACGAACATGGTGCAGGAAGCGATCGTCTCCTTGATCTCGCGGTCTGGCAAAGGCAATCGGTTCATGGTCGGCGACGTGAAGCAGAGCATCTATAGGTTCCGTTTGGCGGAGCCGGGCTTGTTCCTGCGTAAATATAAAACTTATTTGACTTCCGATGACATGCGGAAAGCGGATGTCAACGAGGATAGCGAGAAAAGTGCCGACACTGATCAAGAGTATGGCGTTCGTATCGATCTGGCACGTAATTTCCGCAGCCGCCAAGAGGTGGTCGACGGCGTCAACAATGTGTTCCGGGCCATTATGCGCGAGAAGGCAGCGGAGATGGATTATGACGAACGGGCCGAGCTTGTATGCGGCGCGTCATATCCGTCTGCTAGCGACGGCGGAGCACCTGAGCGCTATGCGGTAGAGTTCGCGGTTCTTGATAAAGGCAAAGGCGCAGGCAGTGCGGTCGATGAATCGGAAGAGAACAGCGATAGTGAAGGCGAAGTTGAAGGCGGAGCGGAACCGGCTGAAGATTTGCAGACGGTGCAGCTTGAGGCGCGCTGGATCGCTAGCCAGATTCTTCGATTGAAAGGCTTGCAGACTGCCGAAGGCGCTGCAATCGAAGAGCCATTCCAAGTTTACGATGGCAAAAAAGGGCGGAAGCGTCCGCTCGCATGGCGCGATATCGTCATCCTCCTGCGGGCTGACAAGCAGTGGGCGCCAACGATTATCGAGGAGCTTCAGCAGCATGGCATTCCAGCCTATGCGGAGCTGAGCAGCGGTTACTTCGAAGCGACGGAAGTAGAGACGATGCTGTCGCTGCTGCGCGTCATCGACAACCCGTATCAAGATATTCCGCTTGCGGGGACGCTTCGTTCACCGCTCGTCGGATTAACAGGCGAAGAGCTTGCGCTCATCCGGATCGCAGGCGGTCGAATCGCCTATTACGAGGCAGTTCGTCTCGCAGCGGATGATCCTTCGTTCCCGGAAGCGACACAACGCAAGCTCATTCATTTCCTCACTGCGCTTGAAGCGTGGCGGGAAGAAGCGCGGCAAGGCTCGCTCGCCGATTTGCTATGGCGCATTTACCGGGAAACCGGCTATTACGATCTCGTCGGCGGCATGACAGGCGGCCTGCAGCGGCAAGCGAACTTGCGCGCGCTGCATGACCGTACCCGCCAATACGAGGCGACGACGCTGCGCGGCTTGTTCCGTTTCCTTCGTTTTATCGATCGAATGCGGGAGAGCGGCGGCGACCTCGGAACAGCGAGAGCGCTGGGCGAGCAGGAAGATGTCGTTCGCATCATGTCCATTCATAAGAGTAAGGGGCTTGAGTTCCCAGTCGTGTTCGCGGCGGGGCTTGGCAAGCAGTTTAACAAACGCGATCTGACGAGTCCATTCTTGATGCACAAGCAGCTCGGCTTTGGGCCGCGCTATGTCGATACGGAGCTTCGCGTAAGCTATCCGACGCTGCCGCATTTGGCGATTCGCCAGCGGCTTGGCATGGAGACGCTCGCGGAGGAGATGCGGATTCTGTACGTGGCGCTCACGAGACCGAAGGAGAAAATGTTCCTTGTCGGCACGGTTGCCGATGCCGAGAAGCAGCTTCAGCGATGGGCGTCTGCAGTTGACCGCGACGGTCAGCTGCCTGACTTCCGCATTGCGGGCGCGTCCAAGTTTATTGATTGGCTCGGACCGCTGGCTATGGAGGCAGGCATTCCGATTGTGGTGGAGCAAGTCGATGAGGAATTAGCTCTTGAAGCACCGGAGAATGTGGTGGAAGAAGCGGCAGAGACGGTGCAGCCGCCGGAAGTTATGGATGAACTTAGCCGTCTTCGTGCGTTCAAGGATTGGAAAACGGCAGTCGTTCCAGCGTCTGTGCTGGGGCTTGAAGCAGCTGCGGCTGCCGCGGAGGATAGCGAAGCGATGATTGCTTTTGCAGAGCGGATGCAGGCTGTTCAATCACTCGTTCCGCTGCCTGCCTCAGAAGAAGCGGCTATCGAGATAGATCGGCGGCTTAGCTGGCGTTATCCGTACGCGGCAGCGACGACGACGGCGGCCAAAACGTCCGTAACCGAGATGAAACGGCTGCATGCCGAGATCGGCGAGGATGAAGCTGCGCTGTTGCTGCCTGAGATTGCTGAGGCGGCGAGCTTGGCGGATGCCGGAGGAGCGATAGAGCCGGACGAGGGTTTAGAGCTGGAAATGGCGCCGCACGAAGAAGTAGGGCAGGCAGGGCAGGTAGAGCTCTTCTTCGATGAGGAGGCAGCAAGCCTTGTTCATGAGGAGAAGCCTTCAGCCGCGGCCGAGAGAAAGTTTGAAGCGACTGCGCCTAGAGGCGGTGGCGAGTATACGTTCCGTCTGCGTCGTCCGAAGTTCATGGAAGAGGCTTCGCTCACTGCGGCGGAGCGGGGAACCGTGAGCCACTTGGTCATGCAGCATATCCCGCTGACAGGCGAGGTGTCTGAAGAAACGGTTCGTCAAGCCGTCCAGCGTTTGCGAGAGCAGACCATGCTGTCTAAGCAGCAAGCCGATGCGGTTGATATCGCGGGCTCGGCGGCATTTTTCGAGAGCGGGGTTGGCAAACGGTTGATGGAAGCGAAGTGGGTGCGGCGCGAGACGCCGTTCAGCGTGACTTTCCCGGCTTCGCGTGTTTACCCGGGTTCGGAGAAATCGCTGGAGGAAGAGCCGATTCTTATCCAAGGGGTCATCGACTGTTTATTCGAAGATGAGCAAGGGCTCGTGCTGCTTGACTATAAAACAGACCGGATTCAGATGAAGCAGTGGGAGCAGGCGGCTGAGCGCCACCGGTTCCAGCTGACGCTTTACGCGGAAGCGATAGAGTCGGTCATTGGCCGAAAAATCAACGAATGTTACGTGTTCTTCTTCGATGGGGGACGTGCGATAAAATTGTTTTAACGAGGGGGAGGGAAACTGGCGATGCGCATACTGCATACGGCAGACTGGCATTTTGGACGTTCTCTTGAGGGACGCAGCCGGTTGGAGGAGCAAGCGGCTTTTGTCGATGAGCTTGTTCAGATTGTTCAAGATGAACAGATCGATCTCGTCATGCTCGCAGGGGATGTCTATGACTCTGTCAATCCGCCTGCAGCGGCAGAGCAGTTGTTTTATGAGGCGGTAGCCCGGTTGGCTGATGGCGGACGAAGAACGATCGCGGTCATTGCGGGCAATCACGATCATCCGGAGCGGGTGTCGGCTTCGGCTCCGCTTGCGGCGCGCAGCGGGATTCAGCTCGTCGGCATGCCGACTGCTGAGCCGATGGTGATCGACGTGGCGAGAACAGGCGAGCGGGCGATCATCGCAGCGCTGCCGTACCCGTCGGAGTCGCGCCTACGGGAGTTGCTGAGCGAAGCGACAGATGAAGGCGTGCTTCGTTCCGCGTATTCGGAGCGGGTAGGACGGCTGATGGATCAGCTCGGCGCTGCGTTCCGGCCGGATACGGTGAACTTGGCGATGAGCCATATCTATGTGCTTGGAGGCTTGGAGACAGATTCCGAGCGGCCAATCCAAATCGGCGGCGCGTATACGGTTGATCCGTCCGCGCTCCGAATCGGCGCGCAGTATGTGGCACTCGGGCATTTGCACCGGCCGCAGCGTGTTGCCGGAGACGAGACGATGCGTTACAGCGGATCGCCGCTTGCGTACAGCTTCTCGGAAGCGGGACAAGCGAAGTCGGTGACGGTGTTCGATGCGGAGCCAGGCAAGCTTATCGTGCCTCAGGAGATCCTGCTTAGCTCCGGCAGACCGCTTGTGAAGTGGACGGCAAAAGGCGGCCTTAGCGAGGTGTACTCGTGGATAGAGGAAGGACGTGATTCGCGCGCATGGATTGACCTCGATGTAAGGATGACCGAGGCGATGACTCTGCAGCATGTACAACAGCTGCGCAAGCTTCAAGATGGTCTCGTTCATATTCGTCCGGTCTACCCGGAGCAGGCGGAGTCGCTGGAGGCGGACCACCGTACACGCGAGCAGCTTCCGGCCGAAGAGCTGTTCCGCCGCTTCTTCTCCCGTCAAACGGGCGGAGCGGAGCCGGATGCGGAGACCGTGCAGCTGTTCCTGGAGCTTATCGTGGAAGATGAAGAATCGCTGCCCCCTTCTTCGGAAGAAGTGCTAGAGCAGCAGGCTGGAGGGGAGAGCGCATGAAGCCGATATTGTTGAAATTAAGCGGCTTGCAGAGTTATCGGGAGTCGCAGGAGGTTGACTTCGAGCGGCTGACCGAAGCTGGCGTTTTCGGGATTTTCGGACCGACGGGCAGCGGCAAATCGAGTATTCTCGATGCCGTCACGCTTGCGCTCTACGGCAAGGTCGAGCGTGCCGCGAACGGAACGCAAGGGATTATGAACCAGGCGGAGAAGACGCTCGCCGTTGCTTTTACGTTCGAGCTGGCAGGCGCGGGGGAGAAGAAGCGCTACCGCGTCGAACGGCAGTTCAAGCGGAGCGGCGACGTGACCGTCAGCAATACGGTCAGCCGGTTCGTGGAGATGACGGACGCAGGCGACATCGTCATCGCGGACAAGCTTGCGGATGTGACGCGCTGCGTCGAGGCGCATATTGGGCTGGGTATGCAGGATTTCACTCGCGCCGTTGTGCTTCCGCAAGGGAAGTTCGCGGAGTTTCTGTCGCTGACGGGCAAGGATCGCCGTTCGATGCTCCAGCGGTTATTCCGGCTGGAACGGTTCGGCGATGGTTTGGCGCTGAAGCTGAACCAGCGCATGAAAGCGGCGGAAGCCGCGCTGAATGAGGCGGCGGCCGAGCAGCATGGCCTCGGCGACGCCTCGGCCGAAGCGGTGGCAGCCGCGGAGGCGCGTTACCGCGAAGCGGCTGCTGCGGCGGCGGCGGCGCGCGCCGCGCTCGCGGATGCGGAGCGGCTGCACGCGGAGCAGCTGCATGTGCGCGAGCGCTTGACCGCGCTGCGCAGCAAGGAGGCGAGGCAAGCGGAGCTGCTCGCCGAGGCGCCGCGCATTGCGGCGCTCGAGCGCGAGCTTGCGCGCCTTGCGGCGGCGGAGCGCATTGCGCCCGCGCTCGCCGCCGCAGGCAATGCCGCCGCGGCGCTGCGCGCTGCCGCGGCGCGCCGCGAAGCAGCCGGGCTGGCGCACGCTGCCCGGCTGGAAGCGGCCACGGCCGCAGCCGCCGCGTGGACGGCGTCGGCCGCCGAGGCCGCCTCTGGCGAGCCACGCTTGGCGCTGCGGCTCGGCCAGCTCGCGGAAGCGCAGCGGCTCGAGGGCGAAGCCGCTGCGCTTGCGAAGAGCGCGGCCGAAGGCGAGCTGCGCGCTCGCAATGCGGCACAGCGGCAAGCGAGCTTTGGCGCGGAGGCGGCCAAAGCGCAAGAGCTGCTCAGCCGCGCCGCGGAGAAGCAGGCGCAGCTGAAGCAAGAGTTGAAGTCGGTCGAGCTCACAGCGACCGACCGCGAGAAGCGCGGTGCGCTCGGCAAGCAGCTGCAGCAGCACCAGCATTTGCTCGCGGCAGCGACGGCAGCGCAGCGCGAGAGCGAGGCGGCTGCGATGCAGCTGGAGCGATCGAAGCTGCAGCTGGAAGCGACGCGCTCGGAGAAGGAGCAAGCTGAAGCTGGCGTGCAAGGGCAGCTGGAACAGCTTGCACCGGTGTGCGCCGAGCTGTCGGAGATCGGCAGCCATCTGTCCGCGATGGGCAGGGGCTTGCCGCAATGGATTGAACGTACACGCGCCGAGCAGCGTGAACAGGAGCGTCAAGCATTAGCAGCTCAGCTGGCAGCAGGTCTTGCTCCGGGCGAACCATGCCCGGTTTGCGGTTCCTGTGATCACAATGGCGCTCATGATAGAGCCTTATTTGCAGAAATTGCAATTGCGGAAGGCAGCCAAGTTTCTGCGTGGGAACAAGCTTTGAAGCACGTACAGCTGGCTCAGCTTCGCTTGGCGCCGCTGCAAACGAAGGCGGACTCCGGGCGGGTAAGACTGCTAGAAGCGCTAGGCGTAGAAACGATTGCGGACTCCAACGCAGGCTGGACATTGTTCAAGCCGGTAAGTGAAGCGGCGGCAGCGATCGCAGAAGTGATAGATCCGGCACAATCTGTTGAGCCTCATAGTGAGCCGTTGACTAGCGACTTCTATTCGGGCGAAGTAGAACAAGTCGACCTCTTCGCAGACGCGTTTGATAACGGCGAAGAAGAGAACTCGGTTCCTGAATCCAGTGTCTCAATTAAGCCTGAATCCAGTGTCTCAACTAAGCCTGAACTTAGTGTTTCAACTAAACCCGATTCCTCTATTCCAGCTGAGTCGGCTCCCGAAGTCCACTCGTCAACCGAAGCGTTCCAAGCCGCTGGGCAAGCGCTCACCGCTTTGTCGACGCGGATAGCCGAGCTTGAGTCTTGGCTGCAGGCGGCGGAGCAGGGCTTCAACGCCAGCCGCAATCGGCATGCTGAAGCTGCTCGCAAGCATGAACAGGCTGCAAGCGAGCATCGTACGCAAGCTGCGCTGGCGAGCCGGTCTCTGGAACAGCAGCGGCATGCAGATGTACAGCTGGCTGAGGAGCAGGTGAAGTGGAAGCAGCAGTTCGGCAATGAGCTGCTGCCTGAGGATGCAGAGGAACTGCTTGAGCAGCTCGCGAGCCGCGAGAATCGGTCGGAGGAACTGCGGGCGAGATTGGAGAAGAGCGTCAGCTATATCGAAGAGACGACGCTCGCGATGCAGGACAGCACGAAGCAAGCACAAGCTGCTGAACTTGAAGCTGCGACGCTATCTGCGACGCTTGCAGGCCAGCAGCAACAGCTTGGGGAGAAGCAAGCACAGGTACGCCAAGTAACGGACGGCGTGCCGGCGGCGCAGCTTATTGCTGAGGCTGAGCGTGAGCTTGCCGTGCTGCGAAGCTCATTGAAGCAGCTTACCGAGCGCCATGAAGCTGCGCAGACAGCGCTGCAAGATGCCGCGCTAACCCAGAGCAGGGAGCAGGAAGCAGAGCGTGCTGCTGTCGGCCGGCATGAGGAAGCTCGTGCGGAGTGGGAATCGCAGCTGGCAAGATCGCCTTTCGAGAACGGCGAAGAAGTGGCTGCGCTGCAGCCACGCCTTGCGGAGCAGACGAAGTTAGCGGAAGAAGCAGCTGAATTCCATGAAGGAAGCAAGCAAATTTCCGCACAGATCGAGCTGCTGCGCGACCAGCTTGCCGGACGCAGCCAAACCGATGAAGAGTGGGAAGAGGCGGTCCAGAAGCTTGCGAACTGTCGCGAAGAGAACGAGCTGCAGCTAGCCCTATCGGCGAAGGCTGAACGCGACCAGGAAGAGCTGAAGCAGAAGCAGGAGCGCTGGAACGCGCTCGAAGCGAAGCGGACCGATATGGAGCAGCTCACCCGCAGGTTGAAGTCGCTGCAAACGGTATTCCGCGGCAATGCGTTCGTAGAATACGTAGCCGAGGAGCAGCTTGTGCAAGTATGCAGAGCCGCATCCGAGCGGCTTGGCTTCTTGACGAAGCGCCGTTATGCGCTGGAGGTCGACTCCGGCGGCGGATTCGTTATCCGCGACGATGCAGGCGGCGGCATCCGCAGGCCGGTATCGACGCTGTCCGGCGGCGAGACCTTCCTCGCTTCGCTCGCGCTAGCGCTTGCGCTCTCTGGTCAGATTCAACTGCGCGGCAAATATCCGCTGCAGTTCTTCTTCCTCGATGAAGGCTTCGGTACGCTTGATCCGGAGCTGCTCGATACCGTGATTACGGCACTTGAGCGTCTCCATAACGAGACGCTTGCGGTTGGCGTCATCAGCCACGTGCCGGAGCTGCGTGCGAGATTGCCTAGACGACTCATCGTAACGCCATCAGAGCCTGCAGGACGAGGCAGCACAGTCGAGCTGGAAACGATGTGACGGTTCTGTTAACAATGTGCTTTTGCCTCCAGGCAGCCTTGCAAACCGTTGTCGAACAAGCTAACGTTAGTAGGGAGATTACCGTAATTTCACAGTGAAACGCTTGGAGGAACTATACGTGCAAGAGGAAAAGAAGAAACGTCCCATATTTACGCCGATTGTCCTGCTTCTGCTCACGATGAGCTTAATGGGCAACGTCGCTTTGTATACGCAGAAGATTCAGAACGATCATGACAAGCGTGTCGCACGCGGCAATACGATCATTCAATCTGGCAACGAGACGAAGAAGTTTTTCCAGGAAGTCGCTGCTACGGCTCAGCACATGTTGGATAAACAGGATATTGCGTCGCGCCTGGAGGACAAGAGCAAGCTGCTCGCTGCCTTCCAAGAAAAGCCGCAAGTGATTCAGTTCATCAAAGAAGCGGAAACTTCTAACGGCAAGCCTTTCGAGGGAGTGAAGACGAACGCGGAGGATTTCTTTAAATTTAACGAGAATTCGCTTTTAACGCTGTTCAATCACGATGGTCCGCTTGAGGCAAATGAGATGCACTTCTTGCAAGCGCTCGTGAAGACGTACCGAGCATGCAGCGAAACCATGCAGCCGTTCGATCATGACACATGGTCGGCTACGAGTGCATTAACCATTCTGGTTGATCAAGAGTGGGTTGCAATGGGCAAGAAGCTTGCGCAGAGTCTGAGCGATTCACCTGTTCTTACGATCAGCAAATAAGAGGCTGTTCCCTCATCGAAGTCGCAAGACGGACGGAGGGGACAACCTCTTTTTTTGTGCCTTGTACTTATTGCGCTTATTCCATTCCAATCTTTATCGCGACTTCTGCCATCTCTTTAAGCTTGACTACCGTGAGTCCTTGAATCTCAAAGTCTCTGGCTCTCTCTTCGAAATACGCCCAATCGTCATTTTCTTTAATGAGCTCTATTTCATTAATTAATTCGGAGAACTCATCAGAGCCTTCAATCTCGATGTACAGCTTTGCTAAATTCTCGAAGCCGGCTTGATTTAAGGTTTGATGTGTACTTGAAAAGCAAGCGATGTAGTGTTCAAAATAATTCTCCGGGTATTTTTCTTCTTCCATTCGCAAGAGCTCCTTGCATTCCATGTATCAAGCCAAGTATGCGCAACCTTTGCTATATTCATCCAAATGAATAAGCCCTTCCCAGGCACTAGGAAGGGCTTACTCTTGAAACTAATGAACTGTATTTTTCAAATCCGCGAGCACCAGCGCAGCCGCTTTGCGGCCGCTCGAGAATGCGCGCTCTGCCAGCTCGCCTTTGCCTTCGCAGCCGTCGCCGCAGAAGAAGAATGGCATGCTCTCGATCCGGTTCGGCAGCAGACGGTTGCCAGCAACGTTCTTGACGCTCTGCACCATCGCTTTCTTCGATACGCGCTTAACCGCGACTGCATCGCGCCATCCTGGATAATGGCGGTCGAACAGCGATTCCATTTGCTCCGTTTTTTCATCCAAATACGCTTTGCGGTCGGTGACTCCGCCGCTGCTCTCATCGCTCAGGTAGGCAATGCCTTGGAGCAGTTGACCGCCCTCAGGAACAAGCGTGTGGTCGGTCGCTGAGACGTCGGAGATGAACAGCTTATGGTTCATATCGCTGATATAGCTGAACGGCCGAGCAACGACATGGCTAAGTCCGATATCGTAAACCATCACTTCCGTTGCCGTATTGTGCTCATATGGCGCAAGGAACGGCTCCCAAGGCGTGCCGCGGAGCAGCTTCATCACTTGCTGAACCGGCATTGCGAACACGACGCGATCGAATTCTTCTTCGCGTGCTTTCGTCTTCAGCCAGTACTTGCCTTGCTCGTAGCGGATGCCGTCAATGCCTTCTTGCAGGGCGATGGACCAGCGACCGGACTGCTCGATTTTTTCTTTTAGCTGATTCGTAATGACAGCCCAGCTGCCCAGCACATAGTTAACCGGACGCTGGGAGAGGAACAGGTTATGGTAATAGTCGCTAATGACAGAGCCTGGCACTCGCCGTGCGTCTTCAGGCGTAATGAAGAAATTGCTGCATACGAGATGCTCCCACAGCTCTTTCACGTCCTCGGCAGCGCCGGATTCGGCCAAGTAATCGCCTAGTGTATCGTAATGTTTGATTTGATGAATGTTTGCAATGATTGCGGTAATTTCGCCGACAAACCGAACCTTCTGCATCATGGTCAGAATACCGGTTTTGACGAGGTTAACGAAATCCAGCGGCGCTGGCGTCAGCTGCTCGCCTTTCTCGTACATGACCTTGCGTTTATCTACTTGCTTGCTGCTGAACGTAAGCTTCAGCTCGCGTTCCATATCTGATAGCGTGTGTCTGTCCAAGCCGTAGATGGCATGCGCGCCGTAATTGAGCGTGAAGCCGGCCTTCTCATACGTAAAAGCTCGTCCGCCAAGCTGCGGACTCCGTTCGAATAGAACACCCCGGATGCCGGGCTGCTCTGACAGGTAAGCAGCTGCGGTCAAGCCCGCCAGTCCGCCACCGATAATGGCTACTTTCATTTTCGAACTCTCCTCCTCATGTCTACCACCCCAATTATACGCATGACCAAAATGTCAATCCATCTCATTAATGGCTGATAGTCTGATCAAATCGGCATCGATTGGGGAGCAGCAAGCACGGAGGGGAGGGGCATGGTTAAACGCCTATTTTACAGCGGAGTAGGCGCCATTTGCCTACGGGCGAATATCATGGTAACAGAATGAAGGAGGTCATGAACAGCATGGAGAAGAAGGTTACCACATCCCCGGTAGGGAAGGTGCCTAATCAGCCGATAATGTCCAAATCCAAAGGGTCCAAAGGATCGAAAGGCGAGACAAAGCACGTAACAAAACAAGATAACAAACCGATGGTTATGGAATCGCATGAGAAGCATGAGAAGCATGAGAAGCATGCCCATCACCATCATCACGATATGAAGAAAAAATGCCATGAGCATATGCACCGCTACGTACTTGTGCAAACACATGACGGCTGGTGCTGCGACGGTATTGTTGAACATATCGACGATGAATACGTATGTCTGGCCGTGCCATGCGGAGGCGATATTGAACAGCGCGCGTTCTTCCCGCAGCCGCCGTTCTTCCCAATCTATCCATACCCGTTCTTCCCGCGCAGACGTTTCGTGCGGCAAGTGTTCCCGCTCTCAACGCTGCTCACTTTATCGCTGCTGCCTTTCTATTAATCCGAAAGCCGACCTCGCGTCGGCTTTTTTTTGCTTGAGAATGTAACAGGTCTTTTGGCATGGGTTGGCATTATTTTTGCTGAAAATTGTCAGTAAATCGTTTAAGATGAAAGTGCGGTTTATCACATCTATGAAAGAGGGAAACCTTTGCATCATCACGTTTATGGTACATATAACATGGTGTTGGTCTTATTTTCTTATTTGGTCGCTACGGTTGCATCGTACACGGTTCTGGATCTGATTGGCAGAATCAGCACATCAAGAGGGATGCAGCGCTGGGGTTGGGTTGCATTTGGCGCGGTCGGAATGGGGCTTGGCGTATGGTCTATGCACTTCGTCGGCATGCTTGCTTTCTCCCTCAGCACATCTGTTGCTTATGATTTGAACATGGTTATCCTCTCTGTGCTTGTCGTGATCGCAGCTGCATTTGTTGCGCTCATCATCGTGGGGCAGAGCAAGCTGTCATTTCCGCGTCTACTCGCTGGCGGGATGCTGCTTGCAACGGGGATTTCGGTTATGCATTACACAGGGATGGCTGCGATGCAGATCGATATTACTTACAAGCCATTCTACTTCGCGCTGTCGATTGTGATTGCGATCATAGCTTCGAATGCAGCGTTGTGGCTGGCATTCTATCTGAACGAAGGCAAGCTTAATAAGATATTGGTCAAGCTCGCTAGCAGTCTCATTATGGGCGCCGCCGTGGTAGGGATGCATTATACAGGCATGCATGCGGCTCAGTTTCAGCTTCGTGCACAGTCGGATATGATGACAGGCATTATGCTGGACCAGACGTTTCTGCCTTATCTGATCGTCATTGCGACATTGTTCACGCTCGGTTTGTCGATATTCGGCATTTATATTTCCAATCGTTTCTCCAAGAAAGATTCCGAATTTCTGCAAAATGAACGCTGGTACAAGTCGTTGTTCGAGAACAACCAGGACGGCATCATATCGGTTGATAGAGATCTTCGAATCATCGACCATAACGCGGCGATTACGAACCTTACAGGCTTGCCAGGAAGCTGGTTTCGGGGCAATTCAATAAGCGGCTTGCTGCCTTTCATTGCAGAGGACGCTTTGGAAGGAACCCAAGGAATGGTACGCAAATCGCTGGACGGTGAGATGCAGAACTACTCGTCAGCCATCATCAATCAATCTGGTCATCGTATTGATCTGAACGTCATCAATGTGCCGGTCAGCGTGAATGGCCAAATCGTCGGCAGCTATGTAATTGCCAAGGATGTAACGGAAGAGAAGGCAGCGAAGGAAAAGATTCAACATTTGGCGTTTCATGACGAATTGACAGGCCTTCCTAATCGCCGGTGGTTCAATCGGGAGCTGGAGCAGATGATTGAGCGCGCATCCGGCAGGTTTACGGTTATGGTTATGGACATGGACCGCTTCAAGCTGATCAATGACTCGCTTGGCCATACTTACGGAGACTTGTTCTTGCAGGAAGTAAGCAGACGGATTGAAGATTGCCTTAGCGGCTATGAGATGACACTCTCCCGTATGGGCGGTGATGAATTCACGCTGCTCTGCGATGGCCGCTATGAGAAAGAAGAGATTACAGGGGTTACGGAGCGGATTATTGAAACCGTCGCCGTGCCGTATCGTCTGAAAGAGAACGACTTCTACGTAACGGTGAGCATCGGCATCTCGGCTTATCCGGAGGACGGGGAAGATCCCGTTCAATTGTTGAAAAATGCTGACACCGCGATGTACGAGGTGAAGAAGAACGGCAAGAACGGCTATCAGTTCTATACGCGAGAATTACATGCCCAATTGCAGGAGAAGATCGAGCTGGAGGGCGATCTGAGGCAGGCGCTTGCGCACGGCCAGCTGTTCCTCGATTATCAGCCGCAAGCGGATGCGGAGACCAATCAGATTATCGGTGTCGAGGCGCTTGTCCGCTGGCTGCATCCGAAGAAAGGCGTACTGTCGCCAGGTGTATTCATCCCGATTGCGGAAGAGACAGGAATGATTTACGAGCTAGGCACTTGGGTGCTGCGTGAAGCCTGCCGGCAGATGAAGGAATGGCATGACGGAGGCGGACCGCTCATTACGGTGTCGGTCAATTTGTCCTCGCAGCAATTCCATCAAGCGAATCTGACGAAGTATATCAAGGATATTCTGGAGGAAACAGGGCTGGAATCCCGATATCTGGAGCTCGAGATTACAGAAAGCATGATGATGGATCCTAATGTGTCCAGCGGCATCTTGAATGAATTGTCGGAATCGGGCATTCGGATCAGCTTGGATGACTTCGGCACAGGCTACAGCTCGCTCAGCTATCTCAAGCTGCTGCCGATTCATAAGCTGAAGATCGACCGCTCCTTTATTCGCGACATTACGGAGAACGTGAATGACAAGGCGATCGTGGCGACGATTATTTCCATGGCGAAGCATTTGAACATGGATGTCATCGCCGAAGGGATTGAGACGAAGGAACAGCTCGATATCTTGGTGGACAACCATTGCAGCGAAATTCAAGGCTATTATTACAGCAAACCGCTGTCCGCGACCGATATGGAAGCGATGTTCCTCAGCGGTAAGGTGCTCGTGCCGCTGAAAAGTGAACAGGTGTAGCATATTTTGCTCGAATGCTCGGTTGGACTTGTCCGCTTTTTTTCGATATGATGAGGAGTAGATGTTTTTCGTTTCAGTAAGGCGAAAGGAGGAGAAGGTAATGGATTGTATTTTTTGCAAAATCATCGAAGGCAGCATTCCATCCAAAAAAGTGTTTGAGAATGAGCACGTGCTTGCTTTCCACGACATTCAACCTGCAGCGCCAGTACATATTCTTCTCATTCCGAAGAAACATATCGCAACGATGAATGACGTGACGGATGAGGACGATGCGCTGATGGCTGAGCTGCTTCGTGCAGCGCGCCACGTAGCCAATGAGCTTGGCGTTGCGGAATCCGGCTATCGCCTCGTGAACAACTGCAACTCAGACGGTGGACAAGTTGTTTACCACTTGCATATTCACCTGCTCGGCGGGGAGAAATTAAAAGGACTCGGCTAAGGTTTTGATGGCTCTGAACCCTTGCTGGGAACCTTTGGTCAAGCTGATTTGGCGCATGTATAAAAATAGCATGTCCTAATAAGTTGACACTGCCTTTCTTAATAACATATAATTAAATTTGATGAACCGTGTTAACTTTTACTGGACGGTCTGATTCGGAGGGAGGGAAAACTGGTGTCTGAAACAAAAGTTCGCAAAAACGAGACGATCGATGCTGCACTCCGCCGCTTCAAACGTACCATCGCAAAGGATGGCGTATTGGCCGAGGTGAAGAAACGCAAGCATTATGAAAAGCCTAGCGTGAAGCGTAAGTTGAAGTCCGAGGCTGCGCGTAAGAGAAAGTTTTAGGAGGATCCTTCCACAATGAACCTTAGCGAACGATTGAACGACGATATGAAGCAAGCGATGAAGAGCCAAGAGAAGTTCAAGCTCCAGACAATCCGGATGATTCGTTCATCCATCAAGAATCAGGAGATTGATCTGAAACGACCGCTTGAAGACGCTGAAGTGCTTGATATCTTAAGTCGGGAGATCAAACAACGTAAAGATTCCCTCCAAGAATTTCAGAAAGCCGGCCGCGATGATCTTGCGAAAGACGTCGCAGCAGAAATTGAAATTATTAGTGTATACCTGCCTCAGCAGCTGACCGAAGAAGAGATCAAGTTGATTGTTCAGCAGACCATCCAGGAAACCGGTGCTTCTTCCAAAGCCGACATGGGGAAAGTCATGAGTGCACTTTTGCCTAAAACAAAAGGGCGGGCTGACGGTAAACTAGTAAACACATTTGTGCAGCAATTTCTGCAATAACATAGGCTGACAGCCAAACACTCCCTGCTTGCGGGGGGTGTTTTTTCGTTTTGTCGTATTGACGAGGTGCGCATATTAGCCCACAATTAATGCTAACCTAATGAAACGAGGCTTTATGCACAAATGCTACGTAACTGGAAAGAAATCTTAGTACTTGCCATCCCGTCGCTCGTTTCCTTTGCCAGCCAGACGGTGACAGGTACGATCAATCTCATTGTTCTCGGTCAGCTTGGTGCACTTATTATTGCAATTGTAGGCGTTTCCAACATCATCATGTACAACGCATTCGCTCTCTTCTCTGGCATCGGGCATACGGTTAATTACCTTGTCGCGCAAAATCACGGTGCAGGCGATATGCGCAAAGGCATACAGCGTACGTACATTTCCTTGTACATGTGCGTCGTGTTTGCCGTCTTGATTGCAGTTGTCGGCTGGTTCGGCGCTGGCGATATTTTAAGATGGACCGGAGGCTCGAAGGAGCTTGTCGATACCGGAAGCTTCTATCTGGAGCTGCGGTTCTACGCGATGGCGTTCGGCATTATCAACTTCGCCTTCCACGGCTTCCTGCGGGGCATCGGCGCAACGAAGATGTCGATGATCGTCTCACTCATTA
Source organism: Paenibacillus taihuensis (assembly GCF_003386535.1). Taxonomy (GTDB): domain Bacteria; phylum Bacillota; class Bacilli; order Paenibacillales; family Paenibacillaceae; genus Paenibacillus_Z; species Paenibacillus_Z taihuensis. The sequence continues at coordinate 143,890 of NZ_QTTN01000002.1, read as the reverse complement.
CGAATGTGCCCATCATATTGCTCACGTACACGCTTACGTTCGGCGAATGGGGCTTCCCTGAGCTTGGATTGACCGGCGCAGGTATAGCGGTGATCTTCGGTGAAGGACTGCAGACATTGATCTGTGCATTCATTTTCTTCTTCGTGCTGCACAAGAAGTATCAGACGCGCAGCCGGATTGCGTTCTCGCTGAAGTGGCTTGAAATGAAGCTGATCTCGATTGAAAGCGGCAAGCTTGGCGTTCAAGAGTTCTCCCTCAGCTTATCGATGTATATCTTCACTGCTTTCGTTGCTCGGCTTAGCGACAAGGCGCTTGCGGCGAATGAAGTAGGGCTCAGCATTATGTCGTTCGGCTTCATGCCGGCATTCGCGTTCGGCTCGACCGCAACGATTCTGGTCGGCCAGTTCGTGGGTAAAGGAACGCCGCTGCTTGGCCGTCGCGCCGGTACGGACACAGCGATTCTCGGCTCTATTTTTCTAATTCTGCTTGGTACGGTTGAACTTATCTTCGCATCTGAAATTACTCATCTCTACACGAATGACAAAGAAGTGTATGAGCTCGCGGCTTACTTAATCAAAGTATCTGCCTACCTGCAGCTGTTTGATGGCTTACTCAATTTCTTCGCTGGAGGCTTACGCGGTATTGGGGATACGACCTTCCTGCTTCGTGTCTCGTTTTTATGCAGCTGGTTCGTCTTTGTTCCGCTCGCTTATTTGTTTATTTTCGTATTTGACTGGGGCAGCATGGGGGCATGGCTCGCGTTGTATACGTTCCTGACCATATTCGGAACGGCCGTCATGGTCCGGTTCTACCGGACGGATTGGACTGCGGTACGGCTCAAGGAAGCTGCTCACTAATAAAACGAAACGCTTCACCACCCTGGGACGTAGATGTAACATAGACGTTAGTCGTTTGTTAATCAATAAGGGGGCTATTCATGCGAATATTGAATCGAATGCGTATGTTCGTCCTGCTCTCGATGGCTGCGGCACTGCTCAGTTCGCTGTTTGCGGCCGCTCCTGCGGCTGTCTCGGCTGAGGAGGCAAGCGGAACGGTTGGCTCCACGGTTTATGTGGTGGAGGCTGAGGATACGGTTGAGCCGAGCCTGGAGCACTTCCTGGAGCGGGCGTACAAGGAAGCGGAGGATGCCAAAGCATCGCGTGTGCTGCTCGTTCTGAACACGCTCGGAGGGCGTCTGGACAGTGCGATCAACATTGGCGAGCTCATTCGCACGAGCAAAGTGCCGACGACCGCTTACGTTCAGGGCAAGGCGGTATCGGCAGGCACCTATATCGCGCTGAATGCGGAGCAGATCGTCATGCAGCCAGGCAGTACGATAGGGGCAGCCGCTGTTGTGGATGAGAGCGGCACGCTCATTACGAATCCGAAGACCGTCTCCTTCTGGACGGAGGAGATGAAATCGGCGGCGCTGCTGCATGGCCGCGATCCGAATATTGCAGCAGCAATGGTCAACACGAGTTTGACGCTGGAGCTCAAGGATCTCGGAAGAACGAAGGAGAAGGGCGATGTGCTTACGTTGTCTGCTTCGGATGCAGTGAAGGTTGGCTATGCTGAATATACGGCAGCAACCGAACAGGATGCGATCGACGGATTGAAGCTATCACAGCCGAACATCGTGAAGTTTGAATCGAGCGTCATGGAACGCATTGCACAGTTTCTGACGACGCCGGCAGTCATGACGCTGCTGCTTATTCTAGGCATTGCAGGCATAGCGATTGAGCTAATGGTGCCAGGTTTCGGCCTTCCCGGCATTGTTGGCCTCATCTCGTTCGCGATCTACTTCTTCGGCCATTACGTTGCTGGTTTCGCAGGCTTTGAAGATGTCGTTCTGTTCATCATCGGGATATTGCTGCTCGTCTCGGAGTTGTTCGTTCCGAGCTTCGGCATTCTCGGTATTCTCGGAGCGGCTTCGCTGGTGGCTGGTGTGCTCATGGCAGCACCGAATCCGAAGTCAGCCGGGTTGTCGCTGCTCATCGCACTCGTCGTGGCGGCAATTATCGTATTTGTGGTCGCCAAGCGGTTCGCGCACCGAGGCGTGTGGAACAAGTTCATTCTTAAGGACGCGCTGACGACTGCGGAAGGCTATGTATCTACGGCCAATAAGTCATCGTATCTCGGCATGAAAGGGACGACAATAACGCCACTGCGTCCGGCCGGGACTGTCCGGATCGGCGATACGCGCGTCGATGTCGTCACATCAGGCGAGTTTATCCCGACTGGCGTCGGTGTCGTTGTCATTAAGGTTGAAGGCACTCGCGTCGTCGTTGAACTGGATAATACTGCTGCTCAATAATTCAGGTGGAGGGGTTAAAAAGTTATGGAAATGGATCCAACAGTAACGATTATTATTATTGCGGTGCTAGCCGTAATCGCAGTATCAGTGTTCTTAAGCTTCTTCCCGATTATGCTATGGATTTCGGCACTTGCATCCGGCGTTCGCGTCGGCATTATTACGCTCGTTGCGATGCGATTGCGTCGCGTTGTACCTAGCCGGATCGTCAATCCGCTGATCAAGGCAACGAAGGCTGGTCTTGGGCTGACGATCAACCAGCTGGAGAGCCATTTTCTCGCGGGCGGTAACGTTGACCGCGTCGTCAATTCATTGATCGCGGCTCAGCGCGCGAACATTGATTTGGAATTTGAAAGAGCGGCAGCGATTGACCTCGCAGGCCGTGATGTATTGCAGGCGGTACAGATGAGCGTTAACCCGCGCGTCATCGAGACGCCGATCGTAGCTGCTGTAGCGAAGAACGGAATTGAAGTGAAGGTTAAAGCGCGCGTCACGGTTCGCGCGAACATCGACCGCCTCGTCGGCGGTGCGGGTGAAGAGACGATTATTGCCCGCGTCGGCGAAGGCATCGTAACGACGGTCGGTTCTTCGGAATCGCATAAGGACGTACTTGAGAATCCGGACCTGATCTCTCGTACGGTGCTCGGCAAAGGACTCGATGCAGGTACGGCGTTCGAGATTCTGTCGATCGATATTGCCGACGTTGACGTAGGCAAGAACATCGGCGCGCATCTGCAGACAGAGCAGGCGGAAGCGGATAAGCGCATCGCGCAAGCGAAGGCGGAGGAGCGCCGCGCAATGGCGGTCGCTCAGGAGCAAGAGATGAAAGCGCGCGTTGTCGAGATGCGTGCGCGAGTCGTTGAATCGGAGTCGCAAGTGCCGCTCGCAATGGCGGAGGCGCTGAAGTCCGGCAAGATCGGCGTGCTCGATTATATGAATTTCAAGAACATTGAAGCGGACACGACGATGCGCAATTCAATCGGTGGCGGCACGAGTCCGGAGAAGAATGAATAGCCTTCTACGGCGTTGTGGTGCGGAGGTGTGCGAGTGAAAGACTTCATTCAATTACTATTCTCGAACATTTATGTCGTTATCATCGTCATCGGGTTTCTGTTCACGATGATTAACAAGGCGAGAGGGAAGCAAAATCCGACGAACCGGATGCCGTCCTTCGGCGGTGAGCCGACCAAGCGGCAGCCAGCGCACCAACCAGCGGAGACACGTATGGAGCAGCCAGTGCGCCGCCCAGAGCAGCGTATGACGACGCCTGCACCGGCACCAGCGCCCGTTCCTGCGCCGATGTATACGACGCAGATGAAGCCGCGTGGAGAAATGATCCCATCGCAGTCGCTAGTAGATGAGACGGATGAGTTGCAGCGGACGTTTGAAGCTGAGCGTTCCTCTGCTCCGCGAAGCAGCAGATCAGCCATCGGGGCTGGCGCCGCACGTCAGACTGAGGCACAGTCGCCACAGCGGGCGCAGCAGGCCAGCGCCGCGTTCCGTACTCCGCAAGGTGAAGAACTGCGCCGCGCCTTCGTCATGGCGGAGGTGCTCGGTCCGCCGCGTTCGAAGCGCTCGTTAAGGCGTATGTAAGAAATAGCATACTGAAGAAAGCACCATGCTCATGAGCTCATGAGCATGGTGCTTTTTTGACGTTCAAAAGTATTTATAAGCTGTGACAATCCAAACGAAGTGCATCGCTAGAGCGAAGACATAGAGACCAGAAGTGATGTAGATCAAGCCTTTCAAAAGCTTTGAAATTTTCGGCCTGATCAGAAACAGCAGTAAGAGTGGCAAAGTTACTTTGAAGAGGAAAAAGGCTAGGATGCTTTGATGATACAGCCAGCTCATGAAGGGGTTGGCTTCTATGATCATTCCGCTGCGAATCCCGATATCCGTTAAGAAAGCATCGACTAAACTTGCTATCAGAATGAATGAGAGTAAGGTTACGCGCAGCATTTTTCTCACCTCTAAATGATACGTTTTGTTTCATTATATACAAAATGTATCTAAAACACAAAATCGTACAGCCGCTAGTGCTGCCCATGTTTCATATTTCCAGTGCCTCGCGCATATTTTGGTACAGTACGGGAAGGGGGCCTCTGCCGGCATGAGCCGTTTAAATCGCAAACTTCGTAAAATGGCTGCCGATCTGCTCGATTTGCCGCAGGATGTCGTCATGGATTTGCCCCGGCTCACAATGATCGGCGACCGCCAACTTTACATCGAGAATCATCGCGGCGTGCTGCATTTCTCGAGCGATAAGCTGCGCCTCGCGCTAAGCAAAGGCGAAATCGAGGTGACGGGCAGCGATCTCGTCATTCGTACGATATGGACGGAAGAAGTCGTCATCGAGGGCTTAATTAAAAATATTGAAGTGCGCGAGTAAATAGACATAGCCGGGAGCAGCGCTTCAGATGGAGTGGAGCCATGCTTCCGAGGCTTGCGGCTGGACGAGCAGCTGCGCGAGAACAACTGTAAGGAGGCGTAAACGATGAACGCGACGTGGATGCAATGGCTGCGCGGATTTATTACTGTCCGGGTACGCGGTGAGGCCATTGAGAGTTTAGTTAATACCGCACTAGCGAGAGGGCTGTCGTTATGGTCCATTCGCCGGACAAGCAAGGGGGAGCTGGACTGCTACTTGCTTGTGACGGATTTCTTCCGGCTTCGCCCGATCTTGAAAGAGACAGGCTGCCGCATCCATGTGACGTCGCGCCAAGGGCTGCCGTTTTGGGTACGCAGAGCTCAGAAGCGTGTCTTCTTCGCGGCAGGGCTTATTCTGTTCTTCATCGGGATGTACTTGCTCTCTTCGCTCGTATGGTCGATCGATGTGAAGGGCAACGCCCAGCTGTCGGAAGAGCAGATTTTGCAGGTGGCCAAGCAGGAGGGGCTGTACCCCTTCCAATGGTCGTTCCGTCTTGACGATGTGACAGTGCTATCGAAGAAAATGGCGCAGAAGCTTCCGGGTGCTGCGTGGGTCGGCGTTGAGAAGCATGGTACGCGAATAACGATCCAGGTCGTAGAGTCCGCGATTCCGGATAAGAAGACGCCAATGAATCCGCGCCATCTCGTTGCCTCGAGCGATGCAGTCGTGACGAAGGTGCTTGCCGAGACCGGCAGACCGGTCGTCAAACGCAATATGCGCGTGAAGCAGGGCGATGTGCTTATCTCAGGCATGCTCGGCGATGAGAACAACGCCAAGGCGGTCGTTGCGAAGGGCGTTGTGAAAGGGATTGTATGGCATGAGTATGATATTGTTGCGCCGCTGACACGGCAGTCGAAAGTATATACGGGCGAGAAGAAAACGGTATGGTATGCGATTGTAGCGGGCAGAGCGATGAAGGTCAGCGGGTTCGGAGGCAGTCCGTTTGGGATGTACGAGAGTGTGAAGCAAGAGGAGCAGGCGGCGTGGCGGACGATGAAGCTTCCTTTCGGACGAATAAAAGAGACGATCTATGAGGTCAAGATTCAGTCGCAAACGGTTAGTGTCGAAGAGGCGAAAGCAGAGGGTCTTGAGCAGGCGAAGGCGGATGTGCTGGCCAAAGTCGGACCTGATGCGCAGGTGCTTGGCGAAAACATTTTGCATGAAAAGACGGACAATGGTAAAGTTTATATGAAAGTGCTTTTCGAGGTGGATCAATCGATCGTGAAAGAGAGACCGCTAGTTCAGATGCAAGGGGATTGAGTATTTTTGCAAAATGAATTCAAAGTAGTCAAGATTCCACTTGCTAACGCGGCGGAGGGCTTGGCGCTGTTCGGCCCACAGGATAAGTATCTACGTTTAGTCCAGCAGCAAACCTCAGCAGACATTTCTTCCCGCGAAGCGGAAATTTCGATTTCGGGTGCTAGCGCCGAGGTCGACTCTATTGAACAGCTGTACACGGTGCTGCAGCAGCTCGTGCGAGGCGGATATACCCCGTCGGAGCGCGATATTATGTATGCGCTTGATCTGTCGCGGTCGCTGCAGGCAGACCAGCTGCTAGATTTGTTCAAAGCCGAAATTACGACAACGTTTCGTGGAAAACCGATTCGGGTAAAAACGATAGGTCAGCGGCATTATGTCAAGACGATCAAGCGGATGGATATCGTGTTCGGTATCGGTCCTGCCGGAACAGGTAAGACGTACCTCGCAGTTGTACTTGCCGTGGCTGCCTTGAAGGAAGGCTCCGTGAAGCGCATTGTACTGACGCGCCCTGCAGTTGAAGCTGGAGAGAACCTGGGCTTCCTGCCAGGCGATTTGCAAGAGAAGGTCGATCCGTATTTGCGCCCGCTGTACGATGCGCTGCATGACGTGCTCGGCCCGGATCAGACGACCAAAGCATTTGAACGCGGACTTATCGAAGTAGCGCCGCTCGCGTATATGCGGGGTCGGACGCTCGAAGATTCATTTATTATTTTGGACGAAGCTCAGAACACGACACCGGAGCAGATGAAAATGTTCCTGACGCGTCTCGGCTTCGGCTCGAAGATGGTTATCACAGGCGACGTCACCCAGATCGACCTGCCGCGCGGCAAGAAGTCGGGTCTGATTGAAGCGCAGCGTATTCTCGTTAATATTCCTGAGATCGGCTTCATCGTGTTCAGCGAACAGGATGTCGTCCGACACTCGTTAGTCCAGAAGATCATCACGGCGTACAATGTGGACGCTGAGAAGCATCAGGCTTAATAAACGACCGCAGGTCGCTTGTGTAAACGTTAGCCTTGTGGCCGAAGGTCACAAAAGCGTTCCCTCCCGCGAATGTTACTATTATCGACAAAAAGCGGCAGTCCTCCTCCTTTCTTCTAGGCATCAAGTGGCGAAAGAACGCCGCATGAAAGTGTGTCCGCGCCAGCGGACGTAAACGATTCTGCGTCGAAGTATGGTCGAAGACGGCCCAGTCGAAGGATCGGTATTTCCGGGTCCAGGGACGGTAGTCCCTGGGGTCCCCCTTAGAGATAAGGGGGATTTAGGGGGATGCGTAAGTGTCCTTCGAGAAGGTTGGGGGATTTGCTCTTGGTTTGGGAGGATAACTACGATGGTGAATCAAGGAACCAGCCTGGATGAGTCCAAGTCATCAGGATGGAATGGATGGAAGCACAGCATCGCCGTAAGGTGGGTGCTCTTGCTTCTGTTTGTTTTGTTGTTTTATTTTTCTTTGGCACCTCATGTGCTCCCGGAGACATATAACATTGAGCTTGGCAAGCCAAGCGACCGTGATATCGAAGCGCCGATGGAGATCAAGGACGAGAAGGCGACGCTGCAGGCGCAGGAGAAAGCTGCTGAGCAGGTGGAGCCGATCTATTCCATCGTTGCGCTTCGGAGCGAGGTGCTGCTGGAGCAAATTTTTGCCCGGATGGAGCAATTGAACCAGGACGATCAAGTGACGCTGGAGAACAAGGTGTCGATTTATCGCACCGAAATTCCGCAGCTGTACAGCGATTATGTGGATCAATTTGTTCGCAACAACCGAGGCAACGGCACGTATAACGACACGCTGCTGGATGAAATGGCAGTCGCCGTCAAAGCGCAAGCCTACCGGATTCCGGAAGAGACATACTATAAGCTGCCGTCGCTATCGGCTATTCAATTAGGCGATATGCAGCAGGTTGCGGTATCGATCGTGCATAAGCTGATGGGCGATTCGCTGCGCGAGGCGGAGACGGCTCGCACGAAAGTCGCAGAGCTCGTCAATGCCAGCTCTCTTAGCGAGCGCAAGACGAGAGAGATTGTACAGGAGCTTGCCCGGTACGCGATTATGCCGAACAAGTTCTTGGATACTCAAGCGACGAATGATGCAAGAGTCGCTGCGAAGGAAAATACGACGCCTGTTGTCATCAAACAAGGCGATATTATTGTTCATAAAGGCGAAATCGTATCCAAGGAAATGTACGACCGCCTATCCTCGATCGGGCTGCTCCAGACGAAGAAAACGTACTGGCCGCAGCTTGGTTTGCTGCTGTTATCGATCCTGTTCACAATCGTCATCTACAGCTATCTGGAGAAGGCGGCAGGCTTGAGCGGCGGAACGCGGACGAAGTATAGCAATACGCAGCTCGTGATGCTGCTGTTGATTTATGTCCTCAACATCGTTGCGATGCAAATTATCGACTTAACCCAGACGCAGACGATGCCGTATGTCGGCTATTTGGCGCCTACCGCGATGGGGGCAATGCTAATCGTGCTGCTGCTCGATATTCAGCTCGCTGTCGTAAGCTCTTTCTTGTTTGCCATCATGGGCAGCGTTATTTTTAATATGGAATCCGGCCGTTTATTCGATTTTAACTTTGGATTTACGACTGCGGTTATTTCATTTGCGGCGATTTTTGCGATACACCGTGCGAGCCAGCGCTCGACGATCCTCAAGGCAGGCATTATGGTCAGCTTGTTTGGTTCGGCCTCTGTGTTGGCGATACTGCTGCTAGGAGAGCTGCCGGACAAGAACGAGATCATCATGACGGTAGCGTTTGCTTTCGCGAGCGGCCTGCTTACGGCGATTCTTGTTGTCGGATTGATGCCATTCTTCGAAGTGACTTTTGGCATATTGTCCGCGCTGAAGCTAGTCGAGCTGTCGAGTCCGAACCACCCCCTGCTGCGCAAGCTGCTGACGGAGACGCCGGGAACCTATCACCACAGCGTGATGGTCGGCAATTTGTCCGAGGCTGCGGCAGAGGCAATCGGAGCGAACGGCTTGTTATGCCGCGTCGGCTCGTTCTACCACGATATCGGGAAGACGAAACGGCCGAGCTATTTTATCGAAAATCAGACGAATATCGAGAACCCGCATGATTCGATTGAGCCGAAGCTGAGCAAATCGATCATTATTGCGCATGCTAGAGACGGAGTCGAGATGCTTCGCGCGCATAAGCTGCCGAAGCCGATTCGCGATATTGCGGAGCAGCATCACGGGACGACATTCTTGAAGTATTTTTATCACAAAGCGTATAAGTTGGCGGAGGAAGCGGGCACCGCGCCGGATTTCACCGAAGATGATTTCCGATATCCAGGACCGAAGGCACAGTCGAAGGAAGCGGCGATTGTCGGCATTGCCGACTGTGTCGAAGCGGCAGTACGAAGCTTGCGCAGCCCAACAGTGGAGCAGGTGGAGTCGATGATTCACAAAATCATCAAGAGCCGCCTCGATGACGATCAGTTTAACGAATGCGACCTTACGCTGAAGGAACTCGAGAAGATCGCGCAGACGCTGAAAGAAACCGTCATTGGCATTTTCCATTCGCGCATTGAATATCCGGAAGACGTTAAACAAAAGGAGCGGCTAGCATGAGCTTGCAATTAGGATGGACGAACGATCAGGACAAAATCGAAATTTCCGAAGACTTTATCGGCGTACTGGAGAAGGTGCTTCAGATTGCTGCAGAAGCGGAAGGGCTGACTGACGGCGAGGTTACGCTGACTTTCGTCGATGATGAGGAAATTCACCAACTGAACCGCGAGTACCGGAACATCGATCGTCCGACAGATGTATTGTCGTTCGCGATGCAGGAAGAGACAGACGAAGAGCTGGAAATTATTTATGAAGTGGAAGACGAGAACGAGAATATCCCGTTCGAAGGGATGCTCGGCGACATTATTATTTCGGCTGAACGGGCTAAACTACAAAGTGAAGAATACGGACATTCATTGGAGCGTGAGCTAGGCTTCCTGTTCGTGCACGGTTTCCTGCATCTAATTGGCTACGACCATCAGGATGAGGCGAGCGAAGCTGTCATGACAGAGAAGCAAGAAGCGGCATTGCGCCAGGTTGGCTTGACTCGCTAATGCGCAGGCTGCTCCGCAGTTTTTCTTATGCCTTCACAGGAATTGGAGCAGGCATTCGCACCCAGGCGAATATGCAAATTCATGTTGCTGCAGCCGTCCTCGTGAATTTAGCGGGGCTCCTCGTACATTTGACGAGAATCGAGTGGATCGTCATTATAATCATGCAAGCTGCGGTGATGTCAGCCGAGCTTGTGAACACTGCAATTGAGCATGTCGTCGATCTGGCCAGTCCCGAGAAGCATCCGCTTGCGAAGGCGGCGAAGGATACGGCGGCCGGCGCAGTGTTGATTTTGGCGATTGCAGCTGTAATTATTGGTTTATTCGTATTTGTACCGCATCTATGGCCTTAGGGAGAAGGAGTAAATCGATACGCTATGACGAATCAGATAAACGAGTTATCTGCAGAGTGGAAGCAATTGCTAGAGCAAGCCTTCGAGGCACGCAAACGTGCGTACGTGCCTTATTCGAATTTTCAAGTTGGCGCAGCGCTGCTTGATTCCGAAGGCGGCGTACACTTAGGCTGCAACGTCGAAAATGCAGCTTACAGCCCGACGAACTGCGCTGAGCGTACTGCATTGCACCGTGCTATTGCGGATGGTCATCAAGCGCGTTCGTTCGAAGCGATCGCGGTTGTCGGCGACACTGAAGCGCCTATCACACCTTGCGGTGTATGCAGGCAGGTGCTTGTAGAGCTATGTCCGCCCGACATGCCGGTCATTATGGGGAATGTAAACGGTGACTGGCGGGTTTCCACCGTTGCGGAGCTGCTGCCGGGCGCGTTCTCGTCAGATTCGCTAACGAAGGAAGTATAACCGCCGCACTTGGAAGGGGATTAACGGACAACTTATGAGCTCATCAACAACAGGATCTGGATCTAAGGGATCCAAACAGAAGTTTCACTCCGGCTTTGTCGCTATTGTCGGAAGACCGAACGTAGGCAAATCGACACTAATCAATGAGGTCATTGGCCAGAAGATTGCGATTATGTCGGACAAGCCGCAAACAACGCGTAACAAAATACACGGTGTCTACACAACCGATAATTCGCAAATTGTGTTTCTGGATACGCCGGGCATTCACAAGCCGACGTCCAAGCTCGGCGACATCATGGTGAAGTCGGCGGTCAGCACTCTTGGCGAAGTGGATGCCGCGCTGTTTCTCATTGACGTATCCGAAGGGCTCGGGGGAGGCGACCGCTTCATCATTGAAGCGCTCAAGAAAGTAAAAACGCCGGTATTCCTGATCATGAACAAGATCGACAAGATCGAGCCGGAAGCGCTGCTGCCGCTCATCGTCCAATATAAGAACCTGTATGACTTCGCGGAAGTCATTCCGATCTCCGCGCTGAAAGGCAACAATATCAACACGCTGCTGAGCGTGCTGAGCAGCTACTTGCCGGAAGGGCCGCAATATTATCCGGCGGACCAAGTGACGGACCATCCGGAGCAGTTCGTCTGCGCGGAGCTTGTCCGCGAGAAGATTCTGCACCTGACCCGTGAAGAGGTGCCGCACTCCATCGCCGTTGCGATTGAGGATATGCGCGTGCAGGAGAACGGAGTCGTCTACATCGGCGCCGTCATCTATGTAGAGCGCGATTCGCAGAAAGGCATTGTCATCGGCAAGCAAGGCGCTTTGCTGAAGCAGGTTGGTAAAGAGGCGCGCCGCGATATCGAGACGCTGCTTGGCTCGCGCGTGTTCCTGGAGCTGTGGGTCAAAGTGAAGAAGGATTGGCGCAATCAAGATCGCGTGCTGAAGGATCTCGGTTTCCGCAACGACTAAGATCAATTCGACGCTAAGCCTTGTAAAAATTGTTAAGCATAGGCTTTCGCCCTTCATCGCATCCTAATTCGTGAGCAACATTCTCACGCGGAAAGGATGGAATACGAATGCGAGATTTTTCGTGGAAGTATTTTACGCTGACCGGGGATGTGGAAGCTTTTATGCTTTACAAGGAAATGCAGGAGCAGGCGTCGCTAGCTGACGCTGCCGGCAGCGAGGAAGATGGCGAGGCTGCAGTCGAGACTGACAGCGCGTTATAAACCGAAGTCGCTGCAGGCGCAGGTTGGGGGAGAGACGATGCAATACCGCGTCGAAGGCATTGTCATCCGCAGTACGGATTACGGGGAAGGCAATAAGATCATAACGCTCCTCACAAGTACGCACGGCAAGATTGGTATTGTCGTGCGTGGCGCTAAGAAAGTGAAGAGCCGTCATGGATCGCTTGCCCAGCTGTTCACGTATGGCGAGTATTTATTTTTTCGAAATAGCGGTTTAGGTACGTTAACCCATGGTGAGATTATTGAATCTCACCATATTTTGCGTGAACAATTGGAGTTAACCGCCTACTCTTCTTATGCGGCTGAATTAGTAGACAAGGCGCTGCAGGAAGAGGATGTGAGCAACTACATCTACGAGCAGTTGAAAGCTTGTCTAACTGCGTTTGCAGGAGGCAAGGACGTCGCAATTACAATCCAGCTGTTCGAGATGAAAATTCTTGAAGCGGCCGGCTATGCGCCGGACTTCACCGCTTGCATGTCTTGCGGTAACCACGAGGGCCGCATGGCACTCAGTGCTAGAGCCGGAGGAATTCTGTGCAGCCGATGCCGGTACAAGGATCCCGGCGCAATCGAGTTAAGCGATGGCGCGCTCAAATTGCTCAGGTTCTACCGTCAGCTCGATCTTCGCCGCCTCGGCAACATTCAAGTGCGGGATGAGACGAAGAAACAGCTGAAGCTCATCATGCGTGCGCTTATGGATACGCATCTGGGGCTGCATTTGAAATCTCGGTCCTTCCTCGATCAGATGGATCGTTATGATTTACAATAAGCTCACTAGCTCACTAGCTCACTAGCTTAGCTCAGAAGGGAAAAGGCATTTGACATGACAGCGCACAAAACACCTTCCATCTGGTCGTTGACCTGGCCGATCACGATCGAGATGATGCTGCAATTTCTGCTTGGTACGGCTGACTCGCTGATGGTTAGCCGGATCTCTGACGATGCAGTTGCCGTAGTCGGCATCTCGAATGTATTCTTCAATGCCGTAATCGTCTTGTTCACGCTTGTGACTGGCGGCTCTGGCATCTTGATTGCCCAGAAGCTCGGAGCTGGCAAGCATGCAGACGCCCGCAAAATCGGGATCATGTCCGTCTCGCTAACAGTCATGATGGGTATCATTGTCAGTATTTCGCTGATCTATGGGACTGATCTATTCGCTTCTTTGATGCAGGTGCCCGATAATTTGAAAGGGCTATCTCATACGTATATGTCCATTGTCGGCGGGGGCATGGCCATTACGGCGCTCAATCTATCGATGAGCACTGCAGTTCGGAATACGGGCAATACGCGTTCGCCCATGTATATCTCGCTCGGCATGAATGTGCTGCACATTGCGCTGAACTATGCGTTTATTTTCGGTGCATTCGGCTTTCCGAAGTGGGGCTTGCTCGGAGTCGCGATTTCGACCGTGGTCAGTCGTTCCATCGCATTTTTCTTCCAGCTTAGATTGTTCCGTCATGCGTTCGGCGTACCCGTGGCGCTTCGCGAGTTCAAGAACATTCACATGCGATTGTTGAAGGAAGTCGCCAAGATCGGCTGGCCAATCAGCGTGAATGGAGCTTCGTGGACATTCTCGCAGCTCGTCATCTTCAGCATGATCGCCTCTATGGGCGAACAGCCGCTTGCGACAAGGACGTATATGAACTCGATGGAGTCATTCGCTTTCACATTTGGCTGGTCACTTGCGCTAGCAGCTCAAATTCAAATCGCGCATCTGTTCGGCGCGAGGAAGCTGAAGGACGCATACTACGCCGCGTACCGTGCACTTGGATTTGGAGTCACCGTCGTGCTGGCTAACACGGCATTGCTGCTTATATTCCGAGCACAGATCATATCAGCCTTCACAAGCAACACGTGGATTATTGATATGGCGATATCGCTGCTATGGCTCAATCTGGCGCTCCAACCGGGCAAAATGCTCAATATGGCGCTCGGACAATCGCTCTCTGCGATTGGGGACAGCCGAACGGTAATGACATATTCATTGCCGAGCATGTGGATTATTGCAGTCGGTCTATCGTACGTCCTTGCGATTCCGTTGCATATGGGACTTTACGGCATATACATCGGCATGATTACCGATGAGTACTTACGTGGAGCGCCCTGTCTCATGCGCTGGCGGAAACATCGGAAGAAGCTGATTTTCGTGGCAGCTTTCAGCGAAGAGCGGGGCAGCACGCAGCGTGACGGCGGCAAAGTCGTTCCTTTGTAGTTCGTGCTCGTAATGAGATCTGCGCGGATCTACCGAATAATTGACACACCAAATTGGCAATGTTATGATATGTTATTATGAAACAGGAACGTTGAAGGAGAAAGTAACTGTTACAGTCGTCAGTTTAAGCGAGCCGGGGATAGTGGAAGCCCGGACGGACGTATACAGTGAAGGGCGCTCTGGAGTTCTAGCTTCACTTTTCAAAAGCGGGTTGTCGAAATGGGGCTTTTTACTTTCGAGAACCAAGTAGGGTGGAACCGCGGGAGATAACAGCTCTCGTCCCTATGTCTGATTTTCCGGACATAGTGGGCGGGGGCTTTTTTATATGCCAACGCACGTGGAATGGCCGGTACAACAATTTTAAAGGAGATGACGGAAATGAATTTTCAAAACATGATTTTGACGCTGCAGCAGTTCTGGGCAGAGCAAAATTGTATCCTCGTTCAGCCGTATGATACGGAGAAAGGCGCGGGTACGATGAACCCGATGACTTTCCTGCGCTCGATCGGTCCTGAGCCATGGAACGTAGCTTATGTTGAACCGTCCAGACGTCCGGCTGACGGCCGTTACGGGGAGAACCCGAACCGTCTGTACCAGCATCACCAATTCCAAGTCATTCTGAAGCCGTCCCCGGACAACATCCAAGAGCTGTACTTGGAGAGCTTGAAGCGTCTTGGCGTCGATCCGCTTCACCACGACATCCGTTTCGTCGAAGATAACTGGGAGTCGCCGACACTCGGCGCATGGGGCCTTGGCTGGGAAGTGTGGCTGAACGGTATGGAAATTACGCAGTTCACGTACTTCCAACAAGTCGGCGGCATTGACGCCAACCCGGTAGCGGTTGAGATTACGTACGGTATGGAGCGTCTCGCTTCGTACATTCAAGAGAAGGAAAATGTGTTCGACCTGGAGTGGGTAGACGGCGTAACGTATGGCGACGTGTTCCTGCAGCCTGAGTTTGAACACTCGAAATATACGTTTGAAACGTCGGACACTGCGATGCTGTTCTCGCTGTTCAACATGTACGAAGAAGAAGCGAAGAAAACGATGGAGCACAAGCTTGTGTTCCCGGCGTACGATTACGTCCTGAAATGCTCCCACACCTTCAACCTGCTGGATGCGCGCGGCGCAATCAGCGTAACGGAGCGTACAGGATACATCATGCGCGTTCGTAACCTGGCACGTGCTTGCGCGGCGACGTATTTGGAAGAGCGCGAGCGTCTTGGCTTCCCGCTGCTGAAGAAAGGAGTGAACGTCAATGGCTAAAGATTTGCTGCTGGAAATCGGACTTGAAGAGGTGCCGGCACGTTTCGTGCGCGGTGCAATGAACCAATTGAAAGAAAAGACCGTCAAGTGGCTGGACTCCGCGCGAATCGGTCACGGAGCGGTTGAAGCTTATGCAACACCTCGTCGTATCGCGGTATTGGTACGTGATGTGGAAGAGAAGCAAGCGGACGTGAACGAAGAAGTGAAAGGTCCTTCACGCAAAATCGCGCAGGGCGGGCAAGGTGAGTGGAGCAAAGCGGCACTCGGCTTCGCGCGCAGCCAAGGCGTTGACCCTGCGGACTTCTTCTTCAAAGAGCTTGGCGGCGTTGAGTATGTGTATGCTAACAAGAGCAGCATCGGTACAGTAACCAGCGATGTGCTGCCGGAAGGTTTGACTGCGCTGATTACAGCGATGTCCTTCCCGAAGAACATGCGTTGGGGCGCCTACGATCTGCGTTTCGTCCGTCCAATCCGCTGGCTCGTTGCGTTGTTCGGCGAAGACGTAGTTCCTCTCGACATCACAGCGGTACAGAGCGGCAAGACAACGCGCGGCCATCGTTTCCTTGGCAGCGAGACGGTTGTTTCTGAGCCATCTGCGTACGTGGAACGTTTGAGAGAACAGCAAGTTATCGTCGATGCGGCTGAGCGTGAGGCGCTGATCGTGGAACAGATCAAGTCGCTCGCAGCCGAGAAGGGCTGGCATATCGACATTAAAGAAGATTTGCTCGAGGAAGTTGTATTCCTCGTTGAATATCCGAATGTATTGTTCGGCACGTTCGATCCGGCGTTCTTGAACATTCCGCAGGAAGTGCTGATCACGTCGATGCGCGAACACCAGCGCTACTTCCCGGTGCTTGATCAAGAAGGCAAGCTGCTGCCGTTCTTCGTAACGGTTCGCAACGGCGATCGCACTTCGATCGAATCGGTGGCGAAAGGTAACGAGAAAGTGCTTCGTGCACGTCTGTCCGACGCGAAGTTCTTCTACGCGGAAGATCAGAAGCTCGCGATCAACGATGCGCTGAAGAAGCTCGAGACCATCGTTTACCATGAAGAGCTCGGTACGGTAGCGGACAAAGTTCGCCGCATCGTGAACACGGCAGGCAAGCTCGCAAGTGCGCTGCAGTTAGATGTACAAACATCGGACGATGTCGCTCGCACGGCAGCAATTTGCAAATTCGACCTTGTTACGCAAATGGTCTATGAATTCCCTGAGCTGCAAGGCATTATGGGTGAAGATTATGCGCGTAAAGCAGGCGAGAGAGAGACAGTAGCTCGCGCAATTAACGAGCACTATCAGCCGCGTTTCGCAGGCGACCGCGCTCCGGCTTCGGTTGTTGGCGCAGTAGTCAGCCTCGCGGACAAGATAGATACAATCGTGGGCTGCTTCTCGATCGGCATCATCCCGACTGGCTCGCAGGACCCTTATGCTCTGCGTCGCCAAGCAGCGGGTATCGTTCAAATCGTATTGGCGCACGGTCTCAAGCTACCGCTTGAAACGTTGTTTGATTTGGCGCTGGACGTTCATGCGGAAGGTACGATGAAACGTGATCGCGCCGAGGTGCGTAAAGACTTGTACGAGTTCTTCGCGCTTCGTGTGAAGAACGTTCTCGGCGAGCAAAACGTACGTTACGACGTTGTTGATGCGGTTATGGCTGTCGGCTACAACGATCTGAGCCAAACCGTTGATCGTGCGGCAGCAGTAACAGCACGTGCAGCGGGCGACCGCCGCGACGAGTTCAAAGGTGTTGTCGATGCGCTGAACCGCGTATGCAACCTGGCGTCCAAAGCGACTCGTACAGAAGTGAACACGAACCTGTTCGCGGAAGACGTTGAAGGCGCATTGTACAGCGCATGGCAAGCGGTGCATGCTGACATTGCGGCATTCGTAGCTGAAGGCCGCGCTGCAGAAGCGATTGAGAAGCTGGCAAGCCTCAAAACGCCGATCAATAACTATTTTGACAAAGTTATGGTTATGGCTGAGGACGCAGCCGTTCGGGCGAACCGTCTGGCGACGTTGGCGGCAATTGCGGGCAGTGTGTTGAAAGTGGCGGATTTGACTAAGCTTGTATGGTAGCCTTTTTCTTGGGAAGTGGATTCCTTCCCAAGAAAAGAGGCAAAAGCCTTTTTCCGTCAGGAAAAGAGGCAAAATGAAGGATGGTGGCTTGAGATGGCAGCCGAAACACAGCCTGATGTCATTATTTACGTCGTTTCCGACTCTGCTGGCGATACGGGTGAGTTAGTTGTCAAGGCAGCGGTTGCCCAATTTCACCCCATTAATGCGGATATCCGAAGAGCGCCGTTCGTCCATGACGAAGTATCGCTTGAGAAGTTCGTCCTGCTTGCGAAGGAGCACGATGCGATTATGCTGTATACGCTCGTGCTTCCCGGCTTGCGGGATCGGATGGTCGAGTTAGCCGCACAGCATCAAGTATCCGCGATCGACCTGCTCGGCTCGCTCATTACGAGCTTGGAAGAGAAGACAGATCGCAAAGCACGGCAGGAGCCGGGGCTCAACCATGTGCTGGACGAGAATTATTTTCGCAAAGTTGAAGCGGTTGAGTTTGCCGTCAAATACGATGATATGCGGGATACGACAGGTATCCTGAAAGCAGACATCGTGCTTGTCGGCGTCTCGCGGACGTCGAAGACCCCGCTGTCCATGTACCTCGCGCACAAGCAGTTCAAAGTTGCGAACGTACCGCTCATGCCCGAGCTTCAGCCGCCTGACGAGCTGTTCCAAATTCCCAAAGAAAAGGTCGTCGGCTTGACGATCGATGTGGGTTATTTGAACGGCATCCGGAAGGAACGTCTGAAGGCGCTTGGGCTGCCGGACAGCGCGGCCTACGCAACAGCGTCGCGAATCGAACGCGAAATCGAGTACGCCAAGCAAATTACGGATCGCATCGGCTGTCTAGTCATAGACGTTTCGCACCGGGCGGTCGAAGAGACGGCGAGTCTTATTTTGGAGTACATTGAATCGAACTGATGTGTGCTTGACAAGCAGGATTTTTTATTTATTTATCGTATATAATAGTACGGTAGTTCCAATAAGATGCGGTGATGCAGCGAAAATGAAAGCCTTACCTACAATTGTAGTCGATGCGGATGCATGTCCAGTAAAACGTGAAATTGTCAAAACGGCTCGAAACTTCGCCGTCCCGGTATTGATGGTTGCATCCTATGATCATCGGCTTCAGCAGGAAGATGGCGTTGCGATCATGCAGGTTGATCGAAGCG
This sequence comes from Paenibacillus taihuensis, assembly GCF_003386535.1. GTDB lineage: Bacteria > Bacillota > Bacilli > Paenibacillales > Paenibacillaceae > Paenibacillus_Z > Paenibacillus_Z taihuensis. The sequence goes on along the minus strand of NZ_QTTN01000002.1, from coordinate 125,048 downwards.
ATCAATCGGTTGACCTGTATATTGCTAACCATATCTCGCGAGGCGATATCGTTGTCACGCAGGATTTTGGGCTTGCAACGATTGTACTAGCTAAGGGTGCGATTGCATTGTCGCCGCGCGGCCAACAGTATGATGACAGCAACATTGATTACTTGATGGAGCGCAGGCATGAATTAGCCAAAGCGCGCCGCGGCGGTATGCGAACGAAAGGTCCGAAAGCGATGAGCGGAGAAGACCGCGCCCGTTTTCAGCAAAAGCTGACAAAAGTTTTGCAAAGCCGGAAGGAAAATGACAAGCCGTAGCGAATAGTATTACTTGTCAATTAGGATGAAGGTGAAGGTGTATGGCTTACGGGAAAATACCGGATTCTGTCATTGAGGCGGTGCTTAAGCACCACGATATTGTAGAAACGGTCGGAAAGTACGTTCACCTATCGAAGCACGGGAAATACATGAAAGGGCTTTGCCCGTTTCATTCAGAGAAATCCCCGTCATTTACTGTAACTCCGGAGAAAGGCATCTTCTACTGCTATGGTTGCGGTAAAGGCGGCAACGCGATCAAGTTTATCGAGGAAATCGAAGAATATTCATTTCCTGAGGCGGTTCGCGTTTTGGCGGAAGAAGCGGGAATTCCGATCACGTGGACAGGCGCTGCTGAACGTACGAATACGGAAGGCGACATTGAACGCGACACGCTGATTGGAGCGCATGAGCTGGCGGCGAAGTTATATCATTATTTGCTTATGAACACGACGCACGGACAGCCTGCGCTGCAATATTTACGCTCACGCGGTGTAACGGACAAGCAAATTGATCATTATATGATCGGTTATGCTCCGCCTGAATGGGACACGCTGGCTCGGTTTCTGGAGAAGCGGGAGTATAATCTCGCGCTCATGGAGAAGGGCGGCTTGCTGATTGCGAAGCAGGACAGAAGCGGCTACATTGACCGTTTTCGAGACCGGGTTATGTTTCCGATCTGGAATCGGGACGGCAAAGTTATCGCGATGGCCGGCAGGATGCTCGGCGAAGGCCAGCCCAAATATTTGAACTCTCCAGAGACGATGCTGTTCAACAAGAGCCGTAACCTGTATAACTTCCATCATGCCAGAGTGTCGATGCGCAAAAGCAGGCGTGTCGTATTGTTCGAAGGCTACATGGATGTCATCAAAGCATGGAGTGCCGGGGTCGAGAACGGTGTTGCTTCCATGGGTACGGCGCTGACGGATGAGCATGCTGCGATTTTGGGGCGCAATGTTGAAGAAGCCGTGCTTTGTTATGACGGTGACAATGCCGGACAAGCAGCAGCGCTGAAGACGATTCCGATCTTGGAGCGAGCCGGAATGCGTGTTCAAGTGGCGATGCTGCCAAAAGGCATGGACCCGGATGAATTTATCGAGCAGAATGGGCCGCAGGCGTTCATGCGTGAAACGATTGAACATCCCGTATCTGCTACAAAATTTAGACTACTATATGCAAAGAAAAACCATATACTCCTAGAAGAAGAAGGACAGAAAGACTACTTGCTCGAGGCTGTTGGCATCATTGCTGCTCTCGATTCTCCTACCGAGCGGGAGTTTTATTTAAAGGAGCTGTCCCGAGAGTTCGATATGTCTTTGGATTCATTGAAGCAGGATGCCTTCGAAAGGCGGCAGCAGCTGCAAAAAATGAAACCCCCAAGGGATAATAACGATAATTCGTGGAATAATGGTAGGAATGAAAACCGTGAGAACCGTCGTACGTCCTCGGCGCCGCCCGTTTTGCCTGCGTATCAAGTCGCTGAGCGCAAGCTGCTCGCACAGATGCTGCAGGATTCGGATATCGCAAATACGGTACATCAGAAGCTTGGAGAAGCTTTTAATGTAGAGGATCACGCAGCGCTTGCTGCTTACTTATATGCTTACTACGCGCAAGGACATGATCCGGATGTAAGCCGGTTTATCGCATCGCTCCAGGATGACCGCCTTGAACGGACAGCCGCTTCCATCATGATGATGGATGACGACATTCCATTCGATGAGCATTTGCTCGCCGATTATGTGAATGAAATTTTGAAGGTGCCAAAGTTCCGGAATATTGAACAGTTGAAGGAATCTATGGTACGAGCGGAACGTTCCGGTGACATGTTGAAAGCGGCACAAATTGCAAGTGAGATTATCGCCCTAGAGAGACAGCTTAAAGGTCGGCAGGATGATCGTTTCTAGGGAGGAGGGAGTCGGAATATGGCGAATGATCAACATACTGAACTGGATACTGAACAGAAGCTGGAACTCGTCAAAGAACAGCTGATTGAACATGGGAAGAAAAGATCCTCCTTAACTTATAAAGAGATCATGGAGAAGCTTTCCCCGTTCGATCAGGATCCGGAACAAATCGATGAGTTCTTCGAGCAGCTCGATGATATCGGCATTGAAGTGGTAAATGAGAACGACGATGATCATCCGATGGGTAATCGGGATGAACAGGAGCGCGAACAAGACGACTTCAATTTCGATGATGACTTGGCACTACCGCCTGGTATCAAAATTAACGATCCGGTTCGCATGTACTTGAAAGAAATCGGACGTGTGCCGCTGTTGTCGGCTGATGATGAGGTGGAGCTTGCCAAGCGGATCGAGAATGGGGATGAAGAAGCGAAGCGCAGACTCGCTGAAGCAAACCTACGGCTCGTTGTTAGTATCGCGAAACGTTATGTTGGACGAGGAATGCTGTTTCTCGATCTTATCCAAGAAGGCAACATGGGTCTTATTAAAGCAGTTGAGAAGTTCGATCATACCAAGGGCTACAAGTTCAGTACGTATGCCACTTGGTGGATCAGACAAGCGATTACGCGCGCAATTGCTGACCAAGCTCGTACAATCCGGATCCCTGTTCATATGGTGGAGACGATTAATAAGCTCGTCCGTGTTTCCCGTCAATTGCTGCAAGAGCTGGGTCGCGAGCCAAGCCCGGAAGAAATTGCGGCTGAAATGGATTTGAGTACCGAGAAAGTACGCGAGATTATGAAGATCGCACAAGAGCCGGTATCGCTGGAAACACCAATCGGTGAGGAAGACGATTCGCATTTGGGTGATTTCATTGAGGATCAAGAGGCGCTTGCACCAGCAGACGCTGCTGCATATGAGCTCTTGAAGGAGCAGTTGGAGGACGTACTGGATACGCTCACTGAGCGTGAAGAGAACGTGCTGCGGCTTCGCTTCGGACTTGATGATGGTCGTACTCGCACGCTGGAGGAAGTCGGCAAGGTGTTTGGCGTAACCCGTGAACGGATTCGTCAAATCGAAGCGAAGGCGCTTCGTAAGCTTCGTCACCCGTCCAGAAGCAAACGTTTGAAAGATTTTCTTGAATAAATGAAGGGACCTTTCTGCTAAGGCAGCAAGGTCTTTTTTCCATCAGGGCAAATTTGCTTGATCGGTTTCCCACCTTCTTCACAATCCATCATGAGAGAGGATTAACAGGACGATATGGATCAAGACCGCCGCAAAACAATCGTAAAAGAGATTGAGCATTGGCAGCGTAACAAACTGCTTCCGGATCAATATTGTGACTTTCTGCTCAACTTGTATATGGAAGAAGGACAGGCCCGAACACCGGCTACATTCGCGGGCAGAGCGGCTGTTGTCGTGAAAGCGGCAACTGTAAAACAATGGCTGATTACATTTGGAATTTTTTCCTTAATTTGTTTTGTTGTTCTTTATTTTAACGAATTTCATCCGCTATTGCAAATTGCACTGTCGATTACTGGCGTACTCGTACTGCTCTCGATCGGTCAGAAATACCGCGAGCGCAATGAGTCTGTCGGCCTCGGATTAATCGGTGCAGGGATGCTTCTCATGGTAGGTGCGGGCCTGTATATGCTGGAACTGCATGAGCTTGCTGCATGGGGATGGAAAGCGGGACTGCTTGGTTTATGCTCGATCTCCTGGGTCGCATTCGGCATAGCCGCGCGTATACCGCTGCTGCATTTGTGCGGCTGGATGGCGTCTTTCCTCGTCTACTCGTGGCTGCTGAAGAATAATGCTGATTCGCCTCGCTGGTTCGAAATTCAATTGTACTGGCTGCCGGCTTCCTTCGTATTCGGATGGTGCAGCTGGTTCTTCCACAGATGGTCACGGCCTGTCGCATCGATTCTATTCGTCGCTGCTGCGATCGCATGGTCCATGCCGGAGCTCTATTCGGCCGTATTCATGAAGGAGCAGGTCGGGTTACAACTTCAACTAATGGTCAAAATTATAGCGGGTGGAGCTACACTGTTCTCGCTTCGAAAACAATGGATTGCGTGGGTTGCGTAATATGATTAAATTGTCAAAACGATTGCAGCAAATTGCGGATTATGTAACAGCAGGTTCGCGTGCAGCCGACATCGGCTCGGATCATGCTTTGCTTCCGGTCTATTTGCTCCAAAGTGGAAAATGCCCATCTGCCATCGCAGGCGAGCTGAATACAGGGCCGTTTCAAGCGGCTAAGCGCCAGACGGCGGTAGCAGGGCTTAGTCAAGCGATCGATGTCCGTCAAGGCGACGGTCTCGCCGTGCTGGCACCAGGCGAAGCCGATACGGTGACGATTGCCGGTATGGGCGGCGCATTAATGGCTGAAATTCTTGAGACTGGCCGCAAGGCAGGCAAGCTCGAAGGAGTTAAAGAGCTCGTATTGCAGCCGAACGTTGGGGAAGAGATTGTACGAAAGTGGCTGACTGCACACGGCTACGTGCTGCAGAACGAGTCGATACTCGAAGAAGACGGCCGTATCTACGAAGTGCTCCATGCGCTGCACGGCTCTGCGAATCAAGATGGGAAGTCAATTGAGCAGGTTTATGACGCTGGCTTCTTAGCGGCTAACCTGGACAATGAGACGAAGCACGAGTGGCTGTACCGCATGGGCCCGTACTTGCTGCGGCGCGGCGAGGAGCTGCTTCATAACAAGTGGCAGCATGAACATGGGAAACTTGCGCGGATTTCCAAGCAGATGGAGAAATCCGACCTATCGGAATCCCGCGACAAGCAGGCGCAGCTGAAAGCCGAGATGGATACGATTCAGGAGGTGCTGTCATGTTTGCGAACGGCCAAACCGTTGTCCAGCTCCTAGAGCAGCTAGCTCCGAAGCATATCGCAATGGAGAATGACAAGATCGGCTTGCAGCTCGGCACTTTGCAGAAGGAAGTTAGCAGGCTGCTCGTTGCACTGGATGTAACGGATGAGGTTGTCGATGAAGCCATTGCGCTTGGAGCTGAACTCATTATCGCGCATCACGCCATCATCTATCGTCCGCTGGCGAAGCTCGACACGTCGACACCTGCCGGCAAGCTGTATGAGAAGCTAATCAAGAACGACATAGCCGTCTATATCGCGCATACGAACCTGGACGTTGCAGACGGCGGTATCAACGACTGGATGGCGGATATGCTGGGCATTCCGTCAGAAGGTCGCGCATCGCTTGAGGATGTGCATACCGACAAGCTGTATAAGCTTGTCGTCTTCGTGCCGAAGAGCCACCACGAGCAGGTACTGCAAGCGATCTGGAACTCAGGAGCGGGCCAAATCGGCGGCTACAGCCAGTGCAGCTTCAATATCGATGGTATCGGTACGTTCAAGCCTGGAGACAGCGCGCAGCCGTTCATCGGCGAGCAGGGCAAGCTGGAGCGGGTGGAGGAAGTGCGAATCGAAACAGTTGTACCGCAGAGCGTACAGCGGAGAGTCGTGCAGGCGATGCTGAAGGCACACCCGTATGAAGAGGTTGCTTTTGACCTGTATCCGGTGGAGTTGAAGGGCCGTGTATTCGGTCTTGGCCGCGTCGGCAAGCTTCCAGCGCCTGTGAAGCTCAGTGAGCTCGCAGCGCGGGCGAAGGAAGCGTTCGAGGTGCCTGCGCTTCGCGTCGTGGGCGATTTGAACCGCGATGTGCGCAAGGTTGCGGTGCTGGGCGGTTCGGGCAGCAGATACGTACGCCATGCGTTATTTGCAGGCGCGGATGTGCTCGTGACCGGCGATATCGACTACCACACGGCACATGATGCAACTCAGGCTGGTCTGGCTATTATCGATCCAGGGCACAACATTGAGAAGCTGATGAAGCCGCGTCTCGCAGAATGGCTGCAGGGCGAACTGAAGCAGCGCAAGTATTCGACAGAAGCAATTCCGTCGATGCTCGATACCGAACCTTTTCAATTCCTGTAGAGGAAATGTTTCTAAGCTTGAGCTTTTGCGTAGATCTTAGTATACTGTGTTGTACACGGAAAGTTTGACAGACAATCGCTGGCGGCCTTGTTGCCGCGAGAGGAAAGTCCGGGCTCCGTAGGGCGAAGATGCTGGATAACGTCCAGTCGGCGCGAGCCGAAGGATAGTGCCACAGAAATGGACCGCCGATGGCTAGCTGCTTTAGCTAGCACAGGCAAGGGTGGAACCGTGGTGTAAGAGACCACGAGGACCATTGGTGACAATGGTGCTGGTAAACCCCATCTGGAGCAAGACCGAGAGAACGCAGTTGCCCTTGCCCGGGGTGCGTTCGGGTGTGTCGCTTGAGCCGGTTAGCAATGATCGGCCTAGATAGATGATTGTCGCTTCATAAGTGGGAGGGTAGCCCCCGTTTGACCACGCGAAGTACAGAACCCGGCTTACGGCAAGCTTTCCACAAGCTCAAATAACCCGCAAGGCATTATGCCTTGCGGGTTATTTCGATTAGAACGGCTGCGCTTGATTCGCTGCCTATTCGTACTCGCTTGCGATCTGGGCCAGTCTGCGCTCGACGAGAGCGGGGAACTGCTGCAGCGACAGCTTGGATTGCTGCGCGGCTTGCAGCGCACGGACAATATCAATCTGTCCGTAGCCAAAATAATTGTCTTTGCCTTTGTTGCCAAGGTCCTTGGCCGTTTTGCGCATAATGTCCATGACCTCGACGTTGGTGAGGTCCGGGTTAATCGAGCGGATCAGCCCCGCGAGCGCAGCGACATGCGGGCTGGCCATAGACGTGCCAGAGAGCGCCGCATATTGGCTGCCAGGATAGGTGCTCGCAATGCTCATGCCGGGCGCTGCGACGTCGATATAGTCGCCGTAATTCGAGAACGGCGATCTTGTGCCGTCGGAGTTCGTCGACGCGACGGCGAACACTTCCGGATAGGCTGCGGGATAGCCGGGCCGCTCCGTATTGTCATTGCCGCTTGCTGCGATGAGCACGACATCGTGATCGTACGCGTATTTAATGGCATCGTGCAGGAATGCCGCTTCCGCATAGTTGCCGAGGCTCATGTTGATGACTTTGGCACCGTGATCGGTCGCCCAGATGACGCCTTCCGCAACCGTATAGGTCGAGCCGGCACCGCTGCTGTCGAGTACTTTAACGGGCAGTACCTTGTTATACCATGTCAATCCTGCGACGCCTTCGCCGTTGTTGACGGCAGCCGCGATAATGCCGGAGACATGCGTGCCGTGACCGACATCGTCGTCCGGCGGAGAATCCGAGGCAACCAGATTGGTGCCATCCGCGATCTTACCCTTCAGGTCTGGATGATCCAGCTGCACGCCTGTATCGAGCACGCCGATGAGCACGTTGTTGCTGCCTTTGGATACATTCCAGCCTTTTTCCGTCTCGATGACTGGCAAATTCCATTGATATTCCGAGTAGAGCGCATCGTTCGGGATGATGCCGGAACCGGAACTAGCCGAGGTCTTTACATCATTCGTCATATATAAATAGTGAGGTTCCGCATACATAACATGCCATGTATTGTTGAAATACCGAATCATGTCTTCTGCTTCCATCACGCTCGAACGGAACACATACGTGTATCCCAGTTTCTTCACCGTGAGCGCGGTGATGTCCAGTTTAATCCGAGCGATGTCATCTGCCGACGGCTCTTGACGGAAACGTACGACAACCTCGTTCTGATGATAGTGACTGGCATTGCCGTTATCTTCGCCCGTCTTCACCGTTATATCCTGCGTGGAATTCGGCTTCACGGATTCAATCTTATATTTACCCTCAGCAGGATAAGGAACAAGACGCATATTGCGCCGTTGATGGCTTTCAATATGAGTCACAATATCTTGCAGCAAAATACCGACGATTCCATCGCCTTTATCGCGTGCGTCCGGTTCGCCAATGACCATGTAGCGGTGACCGCCCGTTTGAATCGGTGCGGAAGCATAAGCTTGTCCGCGAAGCACATGCTCGCGAGCTTGTGCCAGTGGAGTATCGAGCTCTGCCGCTTGCTTCGGCTTCGTGCCTTCCGTAATGGACTTCCCTTTATGGTGCCACCAGACATAAATCATCTGTTTATGCATGCTCATCATATGCTTCAAATGCGCTTGGTTCGTCGGATGGGACGCCTCATGCTGAATCAGCTTTTGAAAATTTTTGGCACATTCCGATCTGCACAGCAGCGCGGTCGCTTCCATGTCCCGCTGGACGGTTTGGAGCTTCATCTGTTTTTCTTTATGCACGGACATCGTTCGCAGCTCGGACGTCGTCCCATTATTCGGCGCTCTCGGTCCGCTGAACCAAGGGGTTAGCGGAATGAGCAGGGCAAGAGCCGCCAATACGGCGAACCAGCCGATCCACTTCCGTCGTGTCATCGTAATTCCTCCTCGAAGAGCTTGCAGCACTCTGTTTGTCTTAGAGTAACGAAGCTTGGGGGAAAATATACGACTGTCGTGCGACATAAGGCAGTACCATCTGTTCTCATTTTGTGGTACGATGTTCATGATTTCAGATATTCAGATTTGTTGCGATGATGAAAGGGGATCTACCATAATGCCTTCGACTAACGTAAAAGCGATTAGCGAATCAACGAGAGAAAAATTAAAACTTGCGGTCGGCCATTTGGAGACGTTTCTTAACCAGTACGCGCTTCCACAGCTAACTTCAGAAGATCAAGGAAGCGATTCCGAGCTTTTCTATAAAGGTTTGTTGGCTGATCTACGCCATATGCTTGTGTTTTCTGAAGTTGCATACGAGAAGCTGGGTGTAGCGCTGCGTCGTCCTAATTTCGATACTGATTTTGCAGAACGTGGACTATATGACGTGTATCATCAATGCGTTAATGCATTCTTTTATCCGAAGAACGAATGCTACTCCGAGGATGGCCGTTATGCTTATACCGGACAAGATGCCATCCGTTTCCGTAAAAAACCGATTCGTGCAGCGCGTGATATCGTGTTGACGGTATCCAAAATTTTCGAAGAGCTTCGCGATGATCTTTCTTACTACGAAAGCGACTATATGACCCAGCGTCGTATGCAGGGTCAAAAATAAGGAAAGCATACTACACCCTCGGTGCGGGCAACTTGTTACCGGGGGTGATTTTTATGCCGAAGGGCGTAAGCTGCAGCGTTGCGAACTGTTCTTTCTGGAAAGAAGGAAACAACTGTGGCGCTGACAAAATCGAAGTCGACATCGATAGCCATGCCAATGCTCATTTTGGTGCTGAGTTTGCCGAGGAAGGGTTTGGCGGCGAGCATCAAGATACAGCTAAGTCGAGTGCTTCGACATGCTGTCATACGTTTAAAGCGAAGGAGTGATTGCAGGTGGAGCGTGAAACGGAAGGGCATAATTTGCACAGTCCGCATGATGACACTTCAACGAATCCTTTGTACCATCCAGACATGAATGCGTATAACGAAGAGTATGCTGCCGAGATTGCTGTACCGCGTTCCGTCAACACCTTCTATCCCAATCAGGACCGCTATCCAAGCGCCGAACGGGTAAGGCTGACGAACGATGCGGTACGTGAAACGAGATCGGCTGGCCGGGCAACCGGATGGGCAGCGTTCGTTATTGCAATCCTGTCGTGGATTGTATGGCCAGTCTTGCTTGGCGCAACCGCAATTGTTGTTGGATTTATCGCTTACCGGCAAGGCGCGAGAGGGCTCGGCGTATGGTCGATCACGCTAGGCGCCATCGCAGCTGCAGCTTATTTGGTCCTCGTTCCCATTTATTATGCAATAACGTAGTGAAGAGATGGTGATGCAGATTCTGCATCACCATTTTTTTGTCTCTTTACCGTTTAGGACTAATGTCTTACTGGCGAATCTAGTGAAAAGGTTGTAGAATGGTGTTAACTAGTGTCGAAATTGCTATAAGACCTATGGAGGTACATCATGAGCATTGATCCGCGAATAATGAAGTCGCTTCTACAGCTGCAGCTTATGCCCAGCTTGGATTTGAACGGAAATGATAATGTAATGTCAGCTGCAACTGGACAAGACGGCTCGTCGATGTTCGATACATTGCTTCAGCAGTATATGGCTGGCGGCACTGGAACGACCAATGGCTTGAACAATACGGATATCACCTCAGCGCTTAGCTCGCTTTCACTTAGCGGACTCGGCGGCATCGCACCGATGATTACGGATGCGAGCAGCTCGGAGTATGACTCCGCAAGCAGCACACCTTCCGATTACGAAGGCTACATTGACGCTGCTGCCGCCAAATACGGCATTGACCCTGCACTCATCAAAGGTGTAATACATACAGAATCATCCTTCAACCCGAACGCGGAATCGTCCGCAGGGGCGAAGGGGCTTATGCAGCTGATGGATGGAACAGCTCGCGGACTTGGCGTCTCTGACTCCTTCGATCCTAAACAGAACATTGAAGGCGGCACGCGTTTCCTATCCTATCTGCTTAATAAGTACGACGGTAACGTGCAAACGGCACTCGCAGCGTACAACGCAGGCCCAGGACGCGTAGATCGCTCGGGCATCACGGGCGGTTCGAACTTCGAAGAGCTGGTGCACTTGCTGCCGAAGGAAACACAGCGTTACGTATCCAAAGTTTTGAATGCAACGGAGAAATACAGCACTTCCATTTAGATTCGGCTATTAAGGAAACAATACAAAGATCACGGGGACGCTTACGCCAGCACGCCAGCTAGCTGTTCCTCCGTTGATCTTTTTCATTTGTTCAGCAGGAAAGGAAGCTTATATCCATGTATTATTTTGACCACGCCGCCTCGACACCGCCCCATGAGGATGTCATTCGGACGATGGCGGAAGTGATGGCGAAGCATTATGCGAATCCATCCTCGCTGCACCGGAGCGGGCATGAGGCGGGCCATTTGCTGGAGCGCGCCAGAGCTGTCATCGGGGCCGCATTTGGCGTCACTGAGCCAAAGGAATGGCTCTTTACCTCCGGCGGAACAGAGAGCAACAACCTCGCCATCATAGGAGCTGCTCGTGCTTACAGCAAACGGGGCAAGCATATTATAACGACTGCGATCGAGCATCCGTCTGTATACGATACCTGTCTCGCGCTGGAGCGAGAAGGCTTTCATATCACGATTTTGCCAGTTAACGAGCAAGGTGTCGTTTCAGTCGAAGCACTGGAGCAAGCATTAACCGACGAGACGATTCTCGTGTCGATCATGCATGTGAACAATGAAACAGGCGCGATCCAGTCAATCAGACGAATAGGCGAGTTGCTCAAGCAGCGCCGAACAACCGTCTTCCACGTTGACGGCGTGCAAAGCGTCGGCAAAGTCCCGATTGATCTGCAGAGCAGCGGTATCGATCTATTCTCGGCATCCGCACATAAAGTGAACGGACCTCGCGGCGTCGGACTGTTATATATACGCGATGGCATCATGCTCGAGCCGCTTTACCACGGCGGCAGTCAGGAGCGCGGGCAGCGTCCAGGCACCGAGAACGTCGCAGGTATCGTCGCAGCGGCAAAAGCGTTCCGTTTGGCGCTCGAGAGCCAAGCCGAGCGGGCAGAGCGCATGTATGCGCTCCGGGAGCGTCTGCTGGCATGCATCGCAGAGATTCCGGAGCTTGTCCTTAACGGCAGCACGAATCATGCTGGCATCGCAGCTCCGAATATCGTCAATTTCTCTTACCCGGGCATGAAGCCGGAGGTGATCGTTCATATGCTCGAGAAGCATAAAATCTCTGCGTCCACGAAGTCCGCCTGCTCTTCGAAGAGCGACGATCCGAGCCGAGTGCTGCTCGCGATGGGAGCTTCCAGGGAACGCGCCGCCAGCGGGATTCGGATCAGCTTCGGCGATGAGCACGGAGCTGCCGAGCTGGAATGGCTGTGCCGGATGCTTCGTATGGTCGTTCAAAAGTTAAAGCCGCTAGAGCGGAAGGAGTGACAGCATGAATCCGGATATGATTCTAATCCGTTTTGGTGAATACACGATTAAAGGCAAGAACCGCGGTATGTTTGAGAAACGAATGCTGCAGCATGTGAAACGCGCCGTTCATTCTTACAAGAACGTGCAAGTTCAACATACGTACGGACGCATTTATTTGGAGCTTAATGGGGAGCCATATGGTGAAATTGCGGAACGATTGAAAGATATTTTCGGTATTTCGTCATTCAGCCCGATTATGCGAACCGTAAGTGATCTCGAGGAGATTCGTCGGACGGCAGTTGAAGTTATGCGCTCACTTCCGAAACCTCCTGCAACGTTCAAGGTCGTCGTCAAGCGTGTGGACAAGAAGTTTCCTCACGATACCCAGGAGCTTAATCACTTGGTCGGCGGACATGTGCTGCGGGCATTTCCCGAGCTCAAAGTAAACGTGCGCGAGCCTGAAGTAGAGCTGCGCATCGAGATTCAACCCGAAGGTACATACGTCTTCAGCGATATTGTACCAGCAGCTGGCGGCTATCCATATGGAACGAACGGCAAAGCGGTTCTGCTGCTCTCAGGCGGCATTGACAGCCCAGTAGCAGGTTATCTGGCGATGAGGCAGGGGCTTGAGCTTGAAGCGGTGCATTTCCACAGCTACCCGTTCACTAGCGAGAAAGCGAAGGAGAAAGTAATCGATCTCGTCAGACGGCTGTCGCATTACAGCGGCGTAGCGATCAAGCTGCATCTCGTTTCATTTACCGAGATCCAGACCGCGCTGGCACAATCGGGTCATGATTCGCTGATTATTACACTCATGCGCCGCTCGATGCTACGTATCGCGCAGCAAATTGCCGAGAAGACGGATGCGCTGGGCATTGTCTCAGGCGACAGTTTGGGCCAAGTGGCAAGCCAGACGCTTGGCAGCATGAATGTAATCGGGCGCACGACAGATCTCCCATTACTGAGACCGCTTCTCACGATGGATAAGAATGAGATCATTCGAATCGCGCGTCAGATCGATACGTTCGATACGTCGATTTTGCCTTATGAAGATTGCTGCACGTTATTCGTTCCGAGGTCGCCAAGCACGAATCCGAAGCTGGCACTTGTAGAGCAGTGTGAGGAAGCGATTACGAATTTGCAGGAGATGATTGCTGAGGCAGTCGCGACAACGGAGGTTATGCGGATTTCACCGGAGAAGCCGGTTGTTGCCCAAACGGCTGGCGAGGATCATTGGTTCTAAAAAAAAGCAGGGAGCCCTTAATGGGTTTCCCTGCTTTTTTCCATGTTAGCCGCTCTGCTGCGGGAGGAGTTCTTCCAAAGGCCTGCAACGATAATGACGATGACGAGCAAAATTAAAAACGACCATTCAAACGCTGGATTGTCTGCGAAGAATTGCTTCAGCTTCATCTCGTGCGTGATCATCTTGGCAGCTGTATAGGCGAGTACGCCTGAACCGACATAAACGATCCAAGGGAGTCGGTTGATGAGCTTAATGAACAACGTGCTTCCCCAGACAACAATCGGAATGCTGATAATCAGTCCGAGCAGTACCAGCGGTACACTGCCGTGAGAAGCGCCTGCGACGGCGATGACGTTGTCGAGGCCCATGGCCGCATCTGCGATAATAATCGTCCGTACAGACTGCCATAGCGTGTTGCCTGCCTTGATATTGTCATGACCTTCGTTGTCGACGAGAAGCTTATATGCGATCCACAGCAGCAAAATGCCGCCTGCGAGCATGAGCCAAGGTACATTCAGCAAGTAGACAACAAGCACGGTAGCGATCGCGCGTATGCCGACAGCTCCGACGGTTCCCCAGATTACTGCTTTCGTCTGCTGTTCCTTCGGCAGCTTGCGTGCGGCAAGACCGATAACGATGGCGTTATCACCTGCGAGTATGAGGTCAATGAAGACGATAGTAATAAGTGCGGATAAAAACTCAAGCGATAAGATGTCCATAATTGAATCCTGTCCTCCTTTCGGCGCGGTGATGTTTCTCGATATATACGGACCAAAGAAAAAAAGGATTCACAAAAAAACATAACCTGTCCAATTGGGACATACCGTTCATATGACGAGCTTTTCTTAGGAGGCGGTTAGCAATGGACAGTTTGATCATTTTTATCCAAATCATGTTTATCAATGTGCTGCTTAGCGGCGACAACGCCGTCGTCATAGCTCTTGCGAGTCAGCAGCTTCCCCCAGCCAAAAGAAAGAAGGCCGTGCTTTGGGGCGCAATTGCAGCTGTGGGTCTCAGATACGTGCTTACTCTAGTTGCGCTCACACTGCTTAAAATCCCTTATTTGCAAGCGGCCGGAAGCTTACTGCTCTTCATGATTGCGGTTAAGCTCATAACAGATGCGTCCGGTCATGCCGAGCAATTCCACAACATGCGCAAAGTAACATCGCTATCGAGCGCTGTACGAACGATCGTCGTCGCTGACTTTATTATGAGCTTGGATAATGTACTTGCCATTGCTGCGGTTGCTGAAGGCGAACCTATTCTTATTCTGCTCGGCATAACGCTCAGCATACCGATTATTATTTGGGGAAGTCAGCTGCTTACTACCTTGCTGCGCAAATTCCCGTCCTTCGTCTACATTGGCGGCGGGTTGCTTGGCTATGCAGCGGGAGAGATGCTCGTACACGATCCAGCTATTCATTCCATGCTTACTGAATCGCTTGAAGTTTTGACGAAGGCGATTCCGGTCTTGTCCATACCGCTCGTCATAATTGTGGCATTGCTGCGAATTAAAAGATAAGGTAAACTATATTTTTGAGTAAATTGTGTCTCGACACTGGTTTTTTGCCTTGTGTTCCATTACACTAGTAATGTTAAAAGCGCCCAAGAGAAAGAAGGAACATAGGCATGTCCAAAAATCAATACACCGTCGGTCTCCTTTTTCTGATTGCCGGTGCTGTCATTTTGCTCGGAAAAATCGGCTTCTTTTCGTTTATTGGAACGAACTTCTGGCCGCTGTTTCTGTTAATTCCCGGTATTTTGCTGCATGTGCTGTTCTTTGGACGGCTGCTTCCGCCTTTTGTACTCATACCTGGAGCAATTTTGACAATTAACGCCTTCTTATTTTTCTTCTGCATTGCATTTGGATGGAGCAATTTGCAGTATTTGTGGCCTATCTTTATAGCGTCGGCCGCAGTAGGATTGTATGAGTATCATTTGTTCGACTCGTATCATCCAAAACTCCCGCGAACACTTGCCATCATTTTGTTGTTAGTAGCGGCAGCTTTCTTTGTTATTATGCTAGTATGGGGTTGGGGTCTTTACCTCATTGCGGCAGCATTCCTGGCAGTCGGCGCATGGCTGGTTGTAGGACGCAAAGCACGCTGGTAGAGGTTCAATTGTTTAACACGTTTGATGTAAGGTTAGACACAGCAAACTAAATATAAAAAAAGTGGAGTGGATACTTGTAATGCAAGCAAGAGAGAACATCCGAAATATCGCCATCATCGCTCACGTTGACCATGGTAAAACAACGCTAGTCGACAAACTGCTTCAGCAATCCGGCACTTTCCGTGACAACGAACAGGTTCAAGAACGCGCAATGGATTCCAACGATTTGGAACGTGAACGTGGTATTACCATTTTGGCTAAGAACACAGCCGTTAACTACAAAGATTACCTGATCAACATCGTAGATACGCCTGGACACGCCGACTTCGGCGGTGAAGTAGAACGTATCATGAAAATGGTAGACGGCGTTCTTCTTGTCGTTGACGCCTTCGAAGGCTGCATGCCGCAAACGAAGTTCGTATTGCGCAAAGCGCTTGAGAGCAACCTGACACCAATCGTCGTATTGAACAAAATCGATCGTCCGAACGCAAGCCCTGAGCAAGTGGTTGACGAAGTGCTTGATCTGTTCATCGAGCTTGGTGCGAACGATGATCAACTGGATTTCCCGGTTGTTTACGCATCGGCCCTTATGGGTACAGCAAGCTTGAACGTTGACAAGCAAGACGAGAACATGCAGGCGCTGTATGAGACGATCATTGAACATATTCCTTCGCCGACGGAGAGCGTAGTGGATCCACTACAGTTTCTCGTAACGCTGCTCGATTACAACGAATACCTCGGCCGTATCGCTGTAGGCCGCGTGAACCGCGGTGTAATTCGCCAAGGTCAAACTGTTGCCGTAATCAACCGTGAAGGTAAAACGCAGCAAGCTCGCATTGAGAAGCTGTTCGGCTTCCAAGGCTTGAAGCGTGTAGAGGTTGAAGAAGCAGGCGCAGGCGACATCGTTGCTATCGCGGGTATCCGTGAGATCAACATCGGTGAAACAATCGCGGATCCGCAGAAACCTGAAGCATTGCCGGTTCTTAAGATCGACGAGCCGACGCTGCAAATGACATTCCTCGTTAACAACAGTCCGTTTGCGGGCCGCGAAGGTAAATGGGTAACTTCCCGTAAGCTTCGCGAGCGTCTGTTCAACGAACTTGAAACAGACGTTGCACTGCGCGTTGACGAAACAGATAGCCCGGATGCGTTCATCGTTTCCGGTCGTGGCGAGCTTCACCTTGGTATCTTGATCGAGAACATGCGTCGTGAAGGCTTCGAGCTTCAAGTGTCCAAACCAGAAGTAATCATCAAAGAAATCGATGGGGTGAAGTGCGAGCCGTACGAGCGTCTTCTTATCGACGTACCAGAAGAGAGCATGGGCGCAGTTATGGAGAGCCTTGGAACACGTAAAGCCGAAATGGTCAACATGATCAACCACGGCAATGGCCAAGTGCGTATCGAGTTCATTATCCCTGCGCGCGGCTTGATCGGCTATCGTACGAACTTCCTTACACTGACTCGCGGTTACGGCATTATGAACAACGCGTTCGACAGCTACGGTCCGCTTGCAGGCGCATCGGTTGGCGGTCGTCACCAAGGCGTTCTGATCTCCAGCGAGAACGGCGTATCGACGTTCTACGGCATGCAAGGTGTTGAAGACCGCGGCTTGCTGTTCCTGGAGCCAGGTGCTGATGTATACGAAGGTATGGTTGTCGGCGAGCACAACCGTGATAACGATATTATCGTTAACATCTGTAAGGAGAAGGCTCTGACGAACATCCGCTCCGCAGGTAAAGACGATACGGTTCGTCTGAAAACGCCAGTCTTGTTCTCCCTTGAGCAAGCACTTGAGTATTTGAACGACGACGAGTATTGCGAAGTAACGCCGAAGTCGATCCGTCTTCGTAAGAAGATTCTTAATAAGAGCGAGCGCGAGCGTGCAGAGAAGCAGCGTAAAACTGCAGCTGCAGCTCAAGTTTAATCCCATATTTCTAATTAAATAAACTTTGCCGAATGCGGCAAGCATGACGTTCAGGCAGGGTAACAGCAACTTCTTTCGGTGTTCAGCCGTTAGATAAGCAGCTGTCGCCCTGCCGTTTGCGTCAAAGACAGCTGTTTTTCATAAGCCAAACCGGAGGTTGAAGCTACGATGCAGAGCTGGTTTCACGGTCATCCTATTTTGACGTACATTATTATTTTAGCGCTTACGATTTATATTTTTAACGCGGTATTTCGGGTCGGCCGCTTGCCGATACTGAAAGAAATACTCGTGCATCTCGTGATGGCACTCGGCTCGTTCGTCCTGTTCGTACTTCAGTTCGACAAGCTGCCAATCATTCAATGTATGTCTGTTGCTGTATTCATGATGGCGCTGCTGCGCGGAAGACAGTTCTATGACAAGATCAAAGGAAAGCGTAACGGTTCCGATCCGGGAGGGGCTTAATTTGCGACTGGAAGATGCCTTGTTCAATTGGCTGCAAATTCAAATTGTAGCGGATGCGAGACCGGATGATCAGGCTGCCGCGGATACGCGTGATTTTTTCTTGCAAATTTTGACGGAAGATCACGGGATTTCAGCCTTAAGCATACATAAGATCGATGACACGATGTTTCATCTTCGGTATGAGAAGGAAGGAAAACCTAAGCTTCAGATGATTCCTCGGGAGTCTGGCGAACAGCTTCTCCAAGACATTAACGCAAATCCGAAATACAATTGACGAAGGTGGAAGTCATGAATAGCAGATCAGCTAGGTATGAGCAGAAACGTAAGAAACCTAAATACTGGCTTCGCCGGATCATGGTCGTATTTCTGGTGCTCCTGATCGGAGTGGCAGGTTATTTGGCTTACATCTATAAAGTATCGACGGACGCTTTGGGCGATATTACAACAGATGCCGATCCGGCCGTTGTTATTCCGAAAGGACAATCGGTTAAAGAAAAGCCCGTAACGATCATGCTGCTTGGCTTTGATACCCGTAAAGAAACGGGCAGCTTGAACACGGATGTTATGATGGTCGCTTCCTTCAACCCGAAAACGAAGTCGGCCGTTGTGGTTTCCATTCCGCGTGATTCCAAGATCGAACTGTCTGGCTATAATACTCGCAAAGCAAATGCCTACTATTCGCGGTTTCTTAGAGGCGCTCATGATGATGGGTTGAAAGGAAAGGACGCAGAGAAGCAAGCGAAGCAAGATCTGCGTACGATGTTCGGCAAGTTCTTTGGGATTCCAATCGATTATACGGCTACGATAAATTTCCAAGGGTTCTCCGATGTCGTTGATGCGCTCGGCGGAGTTGAAGTCGACGTGGATATGGACATGCATTATGTAGATAATGCAGACGGAACGAACATCGATTTGAAGAAAGGCCATCAGACGCTAATGGGCGATGACGCGCTGGATTTCGTTCGATATCGCAAATCGAATGACGGCACGAATATGTCCAGCGATTTCGACCGCAACAAGCGTGAAAGCCAAGTGCTAGGCGAAATCGCCGATAAGCTCAAGTCGTTCTCCAGCGTAACGAAGATCGCCGGCGTAATTAAAGCGGTTGGCAATAACATGCGCATGGACATTCCGACGAGCGAAGTGGAGAATATGATGACTACGTACTTCGGCATTAGCCGGAGTGATATTACGTTTATTCCGCTTGAGGGCGATTGGAAGAGCCCTTATGTCAGACTGAACGAAGCGAAGCTGGAAGAAGCGAAGTCAGCGCTGCAGGCAAAACTAGCTGAATGACGGTGGTAGTACAAACCCTCCTATGCTATAATGGATGTACCGAAGCAGACATGTCGACACTGTAGGCAAGGAGGGTATGCGGATGTCCGAATCCGTCACCGTACTTACTGACGAGCTGTTGTATGGCCTAGCAATTGCAGTACCAAACGTTCTTCTGCATACTACGGATGCGAACAGCGGCGATCCGACCTCGAGCATTAAATCGCGGGTTCATGCGGTCAACCGATCTACCCAGCGATATGTAATCCTTGAGAGACGCTCCAGCCTCATGATGAACATGGCTTCGATGTCTGATGTAAGCATGACTCTGTTTGCGCCGGGAACCGTTCCAACGATCTACGGCACAGCAATGCTTGTATCAGATGCACTTTTAGAGGTGCCATTTAAGCTTGTACGCTTCGATCACGAAATCGCTTACATTGGCGATGCGATATCGGGCGGCGCATGCTTGTCCGGGGCATCTGAAGTTGAGAAACGTATGATGATTGAGCAAGCCGCAGACAAGTTGGATGGACAGGTGTTTGCTGCTTACCTAGAAAAAAGCCTAGTGACTATTCACTAGGCTTTTTGTGTTCTTATACGGTTTCTCATGTACGGCGGCGCAAGTAGCGTGGATGGTTTGCATAGCTTAGTAAAGCCAAGCCTTTAGAGCTTGTGATGCGAGCCTTTCGAATTCACCTTGTTCGGCTCCTCCGGCTTCATTGGCTGTACATCCCGCGGCAGCTGCGGCACGATCCGCCCGATAATGTCGGCCATCTCTTCCGCGATGCCGGCAAATGGTCTGCCTCGTTTCATATCGGCTTGCACTTCTTTCAGCCGTGACGACAAATCCATGTCGGCTGTAACGATGGCATCTATACCATAAGGGTCTTTACGGAACGCTTCCGCAACGGCATATTTGATTGTTCCTACACGAGAACGATCGAGATTGCCGGCAACGTCGATTCCGACAACCGCCGTATTTTTGAATACGACACAATGAGCAGCCTTAACGCCGGGAACGCCGCGCGCTAATGATTCCAGATGAGCGGCAACTTGCTTCGAATTGCCGATCTTCATTTTCTGTGGAGCGCTCTGTTGTGCACGTACGCGATTATCATTCTGTGGAGAGGGTGATGTCTCGTTGCGGGCGACAGTGTTACAGCCTGTTGCCAGCAAACAAAGGATTATAGCGGACACCAGCCACTTGCTCATATTCGCCACCTGACCTTTCTGTATTCGTACTAGCGTTAAACGTTAGCTTACGCCGCTATTGGACGGCGCCAGCCGTTTACACGTGTTCCAGCATAGTTTGCCTTAAAGCCGGTAGCGCTATGTATGCCTTTGAATGATAATTCCAACGCCAGGAGGGCTCACGATTGAAAAAAATATTCGTGCTCGACACCAATGTACTGTTACATGATCCGCAAGCGATCTTCGCATTTGAGGACAACGAGGTCATTATTCCCGCGGTGGTGTTGGAAGAAATTGACTCAAAGAAAAGGCTTGCTGACGAGCTCGGCCGCAATGCAAGACATGTGTCGCGGCTGCTTGATCAGATGCGGATGATTGGCCATCTGCACGAAGGGATAGGATTGGATAACGGGGGCGTACTGAAGGTTGAATTGAATCATCGCAGCTTTATTAGGGTTCAGGAAATGTTCGGCGAGATGTCCAACGACAATCGGATACTGGCCGTTGCACTTAATTATCATCTGGAGGAAGTGGAGAAAGGGGAGTCACGTCCAGTCATCATCGTCAGTAAAGACGTGCTTGTACGCATTAAAGCGGATGTGCTCGGGCTTGAAGCGCAGGACTACTTATCTGATCAGGTCGTTGCTCCATCGGATGTCTACGCAGGCTATTTGACCCTTAAGGTACATCCCTCGGTCATCGATGAATTCTATACGTACCGGTTTCTGACGATCAAAAATTTGCTGCTAAGCACGAGGCTGCACCCGAACGAATTCGTTATTCTGCGCGATGAGATGGGCACTTCAAAATCAGCATTGCTCAAGGTGAGCCAAGATGGCGCAAGACTTGAGCCGCTATACTTAAGCAATGATCCGGTATGGGGGATAACGGCGCGCAACGCCCAGCAGCGGATGGCGCTGGAGCTGCTGCTCAGCGACGATATTCCGCTCGTGACGCTGACGGGCAAGGCAGGAACTGGCAAGACGCTGCTTGCGCTCGCAGCCGGGCTGATGAAGGTCGAGGATGAGCACAAATATAAGAAGCTGCTCATTGCGAGGCCGGTCGTCCCGATGGGCAAAGATATCGGGTATTTACCAGGTGAGAAGGATGAGAAGCTGCGTCCGTGGATGCAGCCGATTTATGATAATTTGGAGTATTTGTTCGATACGAAGAAGTCGGGCGATATCGATAAAATATTGATGGGACTCGGCAGCATCCAGGTGGAGGCGCTGACCTACATTCGGGGCCGTTCCATTCCGGGGCAGTTCATCATTATCGACGAAGCGCAAAATTTAACGCGGCATGAGGTGAAGACGATCGTCTCCCGTGTCGGCGAAGGCAGTAAAATCGTCCTGATGGGTGATCCGGAGCAAATCGACCACCCGTATCTCGATTCGATCAGCAACGGCCTCACGCATATCGTGGAGCGGTTCAAGCAAGAAAGCGTCAGCGGCCATATGACGCTCGAGAAGGGCGAACGTTCCAAGCTCGCGCAGCTGGCAGCTGACCTGTTGTAAGGGAAAGCCGCGCATTAGAGGATGAGCTCAGCGTGGCAGCGGTAAGCGCGGGCGATGCCTTCCATAAGCTCCACTTGATGACGGTCGACAGCGATAAGCTTTCGGCCGTCTTCCGTTGTAAGGTCAGCAAGAGCGTGCTCACTTGCTTGTTCTAGAGCTGATGCGAGCTCGGCGTCCGGCGACGAAGCAGAGAAGCTGACAACGGCCGCAAGCTGCAGATCAAGGAAATGGTTGTCCGATCGCGTGATGATGCCGTAATCGGTGAACAGCTGCGGATTGGGGTGCCAGCCTGGCTCGTCGAGGCGCAGCCAAGTACCTCGTTCGCACTGTACTTTATATTTGGCGGTGAACGCTTCAATCGCGTCGGCGTCCTCGCCCGATTTTACGAACAGCATCGTCTTGTCGCGGTCGATTAAGGTGACGACATCGGCGATACCTTTCACAATTTGTGCGTAATAGCCTGGCAGTTTATCATCAGGCAGCAGCATTTCAACGCTATAAACGGTTTGCATAGTATTCTCCCTCTCCGAATGGCTTCGCTTGGCTAGGCATGGCGTGGTGATACAGACGTCATCTTGCTGTCAGTATGACGGATTCGCAGCTCGCAAGCAATGGCTGGCCCTATTGTAATGGAAATGAAACACGACAAAAAAGCGCTTTCTTGCTACAATAAAGCTTAGCTCAAAATAGGTGCTGATCAAGGAGGGACAAGGTGTCACGGAGAAGATATGTTATGCTCGTGCTTAGCGTGTTTACGATCTGTACGGCACTGCTTGTTCCCATGTTCGGCAAGCCCGGCTCACCGGTGACGCCAGCGAATGACGGCATCCTGTGGACGAGCAAGCCGGAAGTGATCGATGGCAGCGACGAAGCGCATAAGACGTTGTCGATTGCCGTGTCTATGGATGAGGATGAGTATGAATACTGGGTGAAACAGAATGATTTGTTCGAACGGAGCCATCCGGAGATTAGTATAAGCATGACGAATATTCGAGGCAAGGACGCCGATGCAGCGCGCAAGCAAGCGTCTGAAGCAGGTGCTCCTTATGATATGATGCTGCTCGATAATGACAGGGTTCGTGAATTCGCCGTGCAGGGACTGCTGCTGCCGGCTGATGAAGTTGTCACAGGCGACGCTGCCGCTGACCAACTGGAAGCGCTCACAAGTATTGTGAAGTGGAATGGCTCCTTGTGGGGCGTACCGCTCGATAGTGATCCACTGCTCGTTGTGTGGCAGAAGGAGCTGCTTAAGGCTGGCGGTCTCAGTGTGCCGCCAGTCAATTTACAAGCACTACATAATGTGCTGGAACAGCTGGTCACAACGATGCCGGAGGCTGCAGTGAGTCCGTTCAATCTGAACACCGCAGACGCGACGCAGCTGATCGCTTGGTTAGGGATGTTCCGCGAGAACGGTGAGCCTGCCGGCAACTTGTCCGCTTTTAATCTGAGCGAGAAGCAGCAGCTTCGGTATACGGCAGAACGGGAAGGGACCATCTATCGGCTTGATCCGGAGCAGCAGAAGGTGCAGCTGATGGCTGCTTTCGAATCCGGCAAGCTGCTGTCCGCCGTCATGCCGTGGTCCGTCTATCAGTCGCTGTCGAATGACCAGCGCAATCTGCTGCTTATCGGCACGCAGAAAGGACCGCTCGTTCGGACCAATGGCAGAAGCTTCGTGCTGATGGCCGAGACCGAGAAGCTGGCCGAAGCAAGAGAATATATTAACGAAATGACGATAACAAGCGAACAACTTGATCGATATAAGCGGATGAAGCGGCTGCCTTCACGAATTTCCGCAATGACCAAAGAATACGAGTACAGCCTCATATCAGATCGGCCGCCCCATTTTCTCGTGAACCTGCTTGGACAAAGCGCGCAAACGACGCCGGATCCTGCGTGGCATGAGCGGTGGGAGCGATGGGATCAGCTCGTTGCGCAGCTAGGCGGCAATGCGCAGCCATTCGGGAAGGCGACAGCGTCGAAGTTTATCGCGCAGTGGAATGAGGAGCCAGAAGAAAACGGCGCCGAGGCGCCGTTTGGGAAGTCACTAGAGACTAAGAGCGAGCTTAACCACTAGCTTGCCATCTTCGGTTGAGACCGACTTGGTCTTCAGGAATGGAACCATCTCCGATACATTGAAGCCAAGGTCAAATTCTCGCTCCAGCTGCTGTCTCGTTGTGTCTGGCAGCGCCAGTCCATTGAAGATCAACGCATCGACATGGAACAGAATGGCGCCGTTCTTCTCCAGCGTATAGTGGCCGTCAACCTCGACGGACATTTTATCGTCCTTGCCGGATACGATGACGTTATTCTGCTTGAAGACGAAGGAGAAGTTGTCGAAGATCGGATTCTTCTCGCGGAGGAAGCTGTTCAGCTTCGTCTCTGGTATCGTAATCGTGTAATTGAAGCCGTCGATCGACAGCATCTCTTTATCCTTTTGAATCCAACCCGGCATCTGGTTCATCGCCTTGGAGAGCGCGTTGAAATAACGTCTTACCTGGACGAGCCCGGTCTCTTGCCAGTAATTCGTGAACTCATCGATAAGCGTGCGCAGCTTGTCAGCATCGGAGCGCCCGCTTAGATCGGAGTTGACGTCTGCTTGAAGAGCGGCGACACGATCGCGCTGTGTCTTCAGCTTCGTCTCAACCTCGCTCAGCTCCTTGGACTTCGTGTCTAGCTTGCCGATGTTCTGTTTAAGCTCGCGATATTGCTTCGTGTATGTATCCAAAGTAAGCTTGTCAGATGAGAAAATAAGATCGAAAAAGTCAAGCATTGTGAATAGTTCGGATAGGTTGTCCGTGTGAAACAATGCCGTGAGCAGAAAATTGCGTTCTCCGGTATAGTAAGCGCGTAGCACCTTGCCAGCTTCTTCACGCTGCTTCTGAATCGCTTGCTCTTGCTCGGAGAGCTTGGTCTTCGAATCTGTGAGCTGAACGGTAATCGTCTTCTGTTCCTCTTGAATGCGTATAATTTCTTTGTCGATTTCGACGACGGAGAGGCTCTTCTCCAGGATGCGCCTTACTTCTTCATCCTGCGGGGTCGCCGGATCTGCGAATACGGGGAAGATCGTCAGCCAGCAGGCAAGCAGGCCAATGACGATCGCAGCGCTCCGGCGGCGGTTCGTTCCTTTCACGCAAGGCTCCCCTTTCTGCTCTGTCTTTATGGGCTATAGGGCCGCTTGTTGCATGCACTACTATATGCTGCGAACGAATCTATTATATCTTGAAGCTGTAATTTTGTCCTTGATTTGGAGGCTGCCGCAATGAATCAGAAAGAGCGTTTGACCGCTTCAATACATAGAGAAATTGAGCAAAGCGAGTGCTATGGCTGGATTCCCTCGCCTGCTGAGGATGACAGAGAGGTTCGCTGTATCACGTTCCGTGACTATATGGATCGTTGTCTCTACGACGAGACGGATGGCTATTACAAATCTGGTCATGTACGGGTAGGCAAAGATGGTGATTTCTATACGAGCTCGCAGGTCGGATCGTTAATGGGAGAGAAGCTAGCGAGCTGTATCGATCAGCTGATTAACGTGGATGAGGAAGAACGGCTTACGATTGTAGAGTGGGGAGCGGGTACGGGTGCGCTATCGCGCCAAATGCTGACTGCCTGGCTCGACGCGTCTCGCCCGTGGCTGTCCAGGCTGCAGTATATCGTTGTAGACAGCAATCCCGTTCATCTGAATGAGGCACGAAGCTGTCTGGAGCCTGTACAAGAGCGAATGGGAGAGGGAGGCTTCATTGCCTTCATGACCCCTGACGAAGCGCGCAGCGTGCTTCAAGGCAGGCGAGAGAGGGCTGTGCATCAAGAGAGGGATGTACAACAGCAGACGATCATCGTTGCGAACGAGCTGCTCGACGCCTTTCCTGTTCACCGCGTACAGCAAAAAAACGGTCAACTTTGGGAGCTAGGTGTTACGACGACGGATAGTACTGAGCTAGCGACTTCGACGGCGAATGCGACGGCGTCAGCGGCGGCAGAAAAAGGAGAGCTGTTCAAGTATGTCTGTATGCCCCTTTCTGACGAGCGGATCTTATCCGTGCTTGAGCGCGATGGAATTCGCCTGATGGAAGGGCAGATTGCCGAGGTGAATCTTGCCGCGGAAGATTGGATTGCCGAGCTTGGCGAGATGATCTCCAGGGGTGCGCTGCTTCTGGTCGACTATGGCCACGAAGCGGCGGAGCTAACGGCGCCGCACCGGATGCACGGTACGCTGCTGTGCTATAAGGATCATGTCGCGTACGATCGGCCGTTCCTCGCGCCTGGCGAGCAGGATATTACTGCACATGTCAACTTCACCGCATGCAAAGCGGCAGCGGGTGCTGCTGGCTGGAATGTCCACTATTACGATACGCAGAAGCAGTTTCTTATCGATCATGGGCTGCTTCAAGACCTAGTGGCGCATGATGGCATGAATCCTTTCAGCGAGGCGGCAAGGCGCAATCGCGCCATTCGCCAGCTGCTGCTGAGCGATGGGATGAGTGAAGCGTTCAAGGTGCTGGTACTGCATAAATAACGAGGCGAGAATTGAAAAAAGGCTGTTTCTCGGAGAGCTTGTCTCCTTGAAACAGCCTTTTGGCTATTGTTCGAAAGTGATGTCCCTTTATTAGAATGGGTTACCCATTACAAATACGGTCCAATACGTGAACCCGACGAACGCGATAAACATATATCCCCAGAACATCAGCATATAGGTTCTTTCAGAGAAGTTCAAATAGCCTAACAGGACAAACACAGCGGTTTGAATAAAGAACAAGAGTGACATCTCTTCCATATGACCTGCAAACGACATAAGCGCGATTACAAGTGTCCAGAATCCGAGCACTCGGAACATCCGTGCCATGATTTCATACCCCCTCTTGTTAGTCTCTGGTCCATTTTTCTATTGCCCATTATAACGTTTAAGGTAACTTGTGTAAACTGTTTCAAACGTGACGAATTGGCAAACTTTTTCTCAGCTTTTGCCACGCCAGTACAAGTTTGCTTCAATTTGTGAAAAAACATGTATGAGCCTTAAAAAAAATGGATATACAAATTAGTATCCGATAGATTCTATGAACTCTACCAAGGGCATAGAGATAAAGTAAGCGCCTAATGTTAGGAGGTTTTGGTTGCATGACAGCAGTCAGACAAGATGCCTGGAGTCCGGATGATGATCTCATCCTGGCCGAGGTCACGCTGCGGCATATTCGTGAAGGTAGTACGCAGCTAGCCGCGTTCGAAGAAGTGGGAGAGCGTATTGGCCGAACCTCGGCCGCCTGCGGATTTCGCTGGAACAGCTGTGTCCGCAAACGCTATGAAGATGCGATACAAATTGCGAAGCAGCAGCGCCAGAAGCGGAATTATATGAAGAAGCAGACGTACGTCGCTACGCCTCATGTGTCCGCAATCAATTTGATTGACACAGACGAGCGTTCGTACAAGAATGATCCGTTGACGGAAGAATCGCTATCTATCGATACCGTTATTCGGTTTCTGCGTCAATGGAAGGGTACTTATCAAGAGCTTAACCGTCAAATCAAGACGCTTGAGCGCGATCTGCGTGATAAAGACGAAGAGCTGTTCACGCTTCGCGAGATGAACGAACGGTTATCGGCGGAAGTAAACAATGCGCAATCCGATTACCGTGCAGTTAATGACGATTACAAAACACTGATTCAAATTATGGACCGCGCGCGCCGGCTTACGGTGCTGACGGAAGAAGATGAATCGAAGCCGCGCTTCAAAATGGATGCGAACGGCAACTTGGAACGAATTGAATAGTGCGCCTTTATGAGGAGGCATTTCTTAAAAATCTCACCGGACCTGTATCAGGAGCGGCGAGATTTTTTAGTTTGCTTCTGGTACGATGGAGCTATACAGCCGTACATAACGAACTAGTGGAATGAGGTTTCATCCTTGAAAATAATAATCGTAGGCGCAGGGGCACTTGGTTTGCTGTATGGAGCCAGGCTTGCGCGCGCAGGCGTGGACATACTGATGCTCACCTATTCAGATAACCAGGCTGAGCAGTTGAATAAAGAAGGTATCGCCTTAATTGAGGGAGAGAACCTTGTAAGCCGCATTCCAGTGAAGGCGGCTTCTTTGCGTTCGTACATCGCTGATGCGGGGCAGGCGCAGGAGAAATGCGATTGGATCTGGCTCGCCGTGAAGCAGGCACATCTCGATGAATCGATGCTCGCGCAACTGGCAGTGCTCGTAAAGCAAGCGAAGACCAGTAATGCCGAGGAAACGCCAATCGTTGCCCTGCAGAATGGGATCGGGCATATGGACAAGCTGCGAGCAGCGATGCCGCAAGTGCCTTTGTATGCCGCCGTCACGACAGAGGGGGCACTACGTGTTGACAGCAACACGGTGCATCATACAGGAAGCGGGAGCATCATGCTCGGAATTTGGCCGAGAAGTGACGAAATAACTAGCAATCGCCAAAATTTGTTGCTAAAAACGATGGAAGGTGCAGGAATTGAGGCGTATCTGTCGAATGAAGTTGAGAATCGTGTTTTCCATAAATTGCTCATCAATGCGGTCATCAACCCGCTAACGGCAATTTTTGACGTGCGTAACGGCGATCTGCCGCTTGATCCGCAGCGCAAACGTTTGATGGAGACGCTGCATACGGAGAGTGAACAGATACTGCTTGCAGCCGGGATGGTAAGCGAAGGCGATAGCTGGCAGCGTGTGCTGCAGATTTGCGAAGCGACGGCGCGTAACGAATCGTCCATGCTCCGTGACGTACAAGCAAGCCGAGTAACCGAAGTCGACTGGATCAATGGAGGCATCGTATCGCTTGCGAGAAAGCTAGGCAAGCCTGCCCCCATGAATGAAGCCGTTCTAACGATGATCAAGGCTTTGCATCCGAATACTTAATATTGTTTATGGAGAGAGGGGCGATCTAAGATGCTGTGGATATGGGAGAGCATTAAGCACATCTATGCATTTTTGGCCGTTCTTCCGATTATACCTTTTGTACTCGTCTATTTTGGCTATGCTGCCTATACAGGTGACCGCAAGCAAGCGTTCCGTACAGCGATGGATGTCACGACTGCACTGCTTATCGGCTGTGTAGCGGTATTATTTAATCGTATATTCAACAGCCATTTCGGGATTTATGGCATCATGCTCGTCCTGCTGCTAGGCGGCGGCCTGCTAGGCAATGCGCAATATCGGATGAAAGGTAACGTGGATTTTCGCCGGATTATGCGGGCGATTTGGCGTCTCGGATTCTTCGTTATGGCATTCTGCTACGTGATTCTGATGTGTATCGGTCTTGGCAAAAGCTTATTTACGGCTTAATGCAAATGACGCAAACGTCTCTCATGCGAATGAGGGGCGTTTTTTTTTGACGGTCCGCTTGACGTTGTGTACAATGAATGAGAAAAAACTGCATTTATTAATAGATCGTGGATGGAAGGTAGAGATTGTCCATGAAATTTGAGTGTATACAGCTGCCTTTCGGTCAGCCAATTACCGAAGCGTATATAAACCGGAGCCATTCCGGCGTCGAAGCCTTGTTTGGCAGCCATGCTGCCGAAGGAGCTCATTGGGGGAAGCGGCTGAACTGGCTGAACAGCCACGCCGACAAGCGCACATCAGCAGAGGGGCTCGCAGATGCGCTTACCCAGTATAATGCTGTAAAGAACGACCATCCCGCCGTCCATTCGAGCATTGATGCCATTCGCGCTGGCGCTCCTGTTGTTGTAACAGGCCAGCAGGCGGGCTTGTGGACGGGACCGCTTCTCGTTATACATAAAGCGGTAACGGTCATTTCTGCTGCCAGAGAATCGGCAGACAAGCTAGGGACAGCAGTTGTGCCCGTGTTCTGGATTGCGGGCGAGGATCATGATTGGGACGAAGCGAACCATGCCTTCGTGCGAAGCGCGAGTGTTGATGGTGAGGGAGAATCGACGAAGCTGAGCCGTATCGCGATTAAGCGGCCGAGCGGTGTCAGATCGTCGGTGAGCCGGACGAAGCTTGAGCCAGACGTGTGGGCAGAAGCTTTACAGCGTCTAAGCCAGGAGCTGCCGGATACAGAATTCAAGCCAGATATGCTGCAGCAATTGGAGCAAGCGGCGGAGGGAGCAGAATCGCTCAGCGACTTGTTCGCTGCTTCGATGAGCCTGCTCTTCGGCAAGTATGGCTTAGTGCTGCTTGACGCCGATGATCCAGTCATCCGCGCATTGGAAGCACCGATGTTCGAGCAGATGATCGCGCGCAACGATGAACTTGAGGCGGCATATGCCAGCGCAGCAAATGCTGTGCAGGAGCTTGGATTCAAGCCTGCGGCAGATGTAACTCCAGGCAGCGCGAACTTGTTTATGTTCGATGAAGGCGAGCGGGTGCTGCTCCACAAGGAAGAAGGCCGTTTCAAGAGCCGCAAGAAGGCGAATTCCTTGTCGGCTGCGGAGATGCTGGACATGGCGAAGAACGAACCGCAGCTGCTGAGCAACAATGTGCTGACAAGACCGATTATGCAGGACTATTTGCTGCCGGTTCTCGCTGTTGTGCTCGGTCCAGGGGAGATTGCTTACTGGTCGCTGACGGGGCGTGCTTTTCACGTGTTGGGGATGGAGATGCCGATCGTCGTTCCACGGATGTCCTACACGCTTGTGGAAGGGACAACCGAGAAGTATATGGCGAAGTTCAATCTTTCTTTCGACGATATCGCCCATCGGTATGCAGACCGCAGAGAAGCATGGCTGAAGGAGCGGGACGAGCTTGGCATCGAAGCTCGATTCGCCGAAGTGAAGGCGCAGTTCAGAGCGATCTACCAGCCTGTCATGGATATGGCAGCTGGAGTTCAGCGTGGGTTGCTGGATCTATCCGAGAAAAATTTGCAGCGAATTGAACGTGAGCTTGCATACATGGAAGCAAGAACGAAGGATGCCCATGCGCATCGTTTCGATACAGCGCTTAGCCAGATGGACTGGGCAGCTCTGTCGATTTGGCCGGAAGGAAAACCGCAGGAGCGTGTGCTCAATATGACGGATTTCTGGAACCGCTATGGTCTATCGTGGGTAGACAAACTGCTGGAAGCACCTTTTAGCAGCCAAGGCGGACACTTCATAATTCGTCTGTAACTGCCGATGATGGAATTATAGCAATGCGATAAGGAAAGGATGCTGAATGAACAATGACAGTAAATGCGAAGCAGAACAGTATCGTTCGAGATATGGCGCTTGCGCCGGAAGGCCATTTGAAAATCGATTGGGTAGCGGCTCATATGCCGGTTTTGAACCGGATCCGTGAGCAATTCGAGAAAGAACAGCCGTTCAAAGGGCTTAAAGTTGCAATCTCGCTCCACCTGGAAGCCAAAACGGCTTATCTGGCGAAAGTGGTACAAGCCGGCGGCGCTGAAGTTACAATTACAGGCAGTAACCCGCTCTCCACACAAGACGATGTATGTGCGGCTCTTGTTGAAGACGGTATTACTGTATTCGCGAAATACAATCCGGAGCCGGAAGAGTACAAGTCGCTGCTTGTCAAAGCGCTTGAAACGAAGCCGGACCTCATCATCGATGACGGCGGCGATTTCGTATCGATTCTGCATGCAGAGCGTCCTGACCTGATGGAGAACATCCGCGGCGGCGCTGAAGAAACGACGACAGGTATTCTTCGTCTGAAAGCGATGGAGAAGGACGGTTCGCTCAGCTTCCCGATGGTTGCCGTGAACGATGCGTTCTGTAAGTACTTGTTCGACAACCGTTACGGCACAGGCCAATCCGTATGGGACGGCATTAACCGGACGACAAACCTGGTTGTCGCAGGCAAAACAGTTGTAGTCGTAGGCTATGGCTGGTGCGGTAAAGGCGTAGCGATGCGTGCAAAAGGACTCGGTGCGCAAGTTATCGTCACCGAGATCGATGCGATCCGTGCGGTTGAAGCGTACATGGACGGCTTCACTGTTCTTCCGATGAAGGAAGCTGCGAAGCATGGCGACTTCTTCGTAACGGTAACGGGCAACCGCGACGTTATCCGCGGCGAGCACTATGAAGTGATGAAGGACGGCGCGATTCTGTCCAACGCTGGTCACTTCGACGTGGAAGTGAACAAGCCGGAGCTCGAGGCGCTGTCCAATAACAAGCGCGTTGTACGCCGCAACATTGAAGAATATCAATTGAAGGACGGGCGCAGCATCTACTTGCTGGCAGAAGGCCGCTTGGTTAACCTGGCAGCAGGCGACGGTCACCCGGCTGAAATTATGGATATGACATTCGCGCTGCAAGCGATGTCGCTGAAATATGTGAACGACAACTATAACGCGATCGGCAAGAAGGTTGTTAACGTGCCATACGAGCTGGATGAGCAGGTAGCACGCTTCAAGCTTGAAGCGCTTGGCACTGGCATCGATAAGCTGTCCGAAGAGCAGGCAGCATACCTCGACAGCTGGCAGGAGCACTAATGTAAATTTGGATGAATAGGAGCGTGTGGACGTGTTGGCGTCCATGCGCTCTTTTTTCTTGATAACTGCTGCAACATCTGCAAGTACCTGAACGTTTGGTAGATAGGCAGACAAATACCAAATAACGGGGGTCATGCTATGAACAGACAGAGAATGAAATGGCTGGTGTTAATCGGGCTTGTGGTTATGTTGGTGGGGATGCTCGCCGGATGCTCGGCAAACAGCAACAGCAATGACGCAAGTTCTGCAGCAATGGATGGCGCGGTTGGCACGAATGCGAATATGAAAGCAGACGCGACTATGAACGACACTACGATGGACACCTCTGCAAGTTCACAAGTTGCATCCGAATCTGCAGCCGCGCCAGCCGTGAGCACGGACACCTCTGCAGACAGTGTAGGTGCGGTTGATAGCGGGAGCAGCAGCGAGGAGACAACAGCTCCGGTCGATGCCATCGATCGAAAAATCATTTACAGAGCGAACGTGAACATGGAAGTGGAAGACTTCGATAAGGCGCATACGTCTCTTGAAAATCTCATTCATCTCTCCGGCGGTTATTTGCTCAAGTTCGCCGATAAGAAGACGACATCTGAACTAGGCGGCACGTATACCGTGAAGGTACCTGCTTCCGGCTTCAACGGCTTCATTACGGAGCTTCAGAAAATGAAGCATGTCAGCTTCGAGAGCAGTGCTGAAGGTACGGACGTAACGCAGGAGTATGTAGACTTGGAGGCGCGTCTGAAAGCGCGGAAAGTCGTTGAAGAGCGGTTGCTTTCCTTCATGGAGAAGGCGACGAAGACGACAGATTTATTGGCCATTTCCAAGCAGCTTGGCGATGTACAGACAGAGATTGAGCAAATTAAAGGCCGCATGAAATACCTGGACAATAACGTAGCCTACTCCACGATTGATCTGCGCATGTATCAAGTGCTGGAGCCAGAGCCTCAAGTTCTGAAGGAGGATCCGAAGTTTGTAGAGCGGATTAAAGATGCGATGACCGGAAGTACGAATGTCATTTATGCGTTCTTCCAAGGGCTAGTGATCTTTATTGCCGGTGCACTCCCCGTTCTTGTCATTCTTGTCATCATCGGGATTCCGCTCTATTTGGTGTATCGAAGCAATCGGCGCAAAAGTCAGTTAACTGCTAATGTGCCGAATACACCGGCTCCGGGAGCGGTGTTGTTAGAAGAGCGTAAAGAAGAGTCAGAAGAAAATAAGTAAGTCGATAAGAAGATTGGAGAAGAGCTGCGCTGCTAGCCTTGGATGGCTGGCGGTGCGGCTCTTTTTGCTGTTCACGCCTGTTTGCGTCTGTAAGCGGAGCGGCGGATTGCTGTGGACATCGCCGTCTTTTTGGCAATCGCCGCACGATCTGCATCCTTCGCCGAGCCGAATTTTGGGCAGCTGTACAGAGACAGCAAAGCTTCCTTGGCAGCGGCCTCCGCTTCATGAGAATCGCCTAGCAAATAGAGCGAAACTTGAAACACAAGCGGTTCGACGGAACGCAGCAGTACTATTTTATCGACTAAGGCAGTGTCGCCAGCCATGGGCGTACCCCCTCAATGAATGATTCATCCAGCATTTTCATTTCTAGTGTACACGAACGATAGTACTAAAAAGTTTCAAAATCGTAACAAGGTTAATCCCGTGAAATATTTTATTAATTCGTGCTAAAGAAGCAGGAATATCCAGCCTGGTGGCGAATAGTTCAAGCTAAGTGGTGAAAAGTGGGGCCGAGTGGAGGTTTTGGGGGAAGAGGTGGAGCGGTCACATGTTTATGGGCGAGTATCAGCATAGCATCGACGAAAAAGGCCGCATTATTATCCCCGCCAAATTCCGCGAGCAGCTTGGAGAACGCTTTGTTGTCACGAGAGGACTGGATAACTGTTTGTTCGTCTATCCTGAGAGTGAGTGGAGCTTGCTGGAACAGAAGCTGAAGTCGCTGCCGATGATGAAGTCGGACGCGCGTGCGTTCTCCCGGTTTTTCTTCTCCGGGGCTACAGAATGCGAGCTCGACAAACAGGGAAGGGTAAACTTACCGAATACGCTCTGTGAATATGCGAAGCTCGATAAAGATTGTATCGTGCTTGGCGTTTCGAACCGGGTGGAAATTTGGAGCAAACCGATTTGGGAAGGCTACTTCAAACAGTCGGAAGAGACCTTTAATGAAATTGCAGAGAAGTTGGTTGATTTTGATTTTAATTTTTAGCTCGTTCGTCGTTAGGTGGAAAAGTTACGGCGTCCTTGGAGCCGGGAGGTATACAGCATGTTTCAGCATATAACGGTGCTAAGGGAGGAAGCGGTTGATGGACTCGCCATCAAGCCGGATGGCATTTATGTGGATTGTACGCTTGGAGGAGCCGGGCATAGCGAGCTAATCGCTTCGCGGCTTGGACCGGGCGGTCGGCTAATCGCGCTGGATCAAGATGATTGGGCGCTCGATAACGCACGGGTGAGACTGGCGGCCTACATGGACCGGGTTACGCTTGTGAAGAGCAATTTCCGCTACTTGGCGCATGTACTGCGAGATTTAGGCATTGATGGCGTTGACGGTGTTTTGTTTGATCTAGGCGTCTCCAGCCCGCAGCTAGACGAGGGCGAGCGAGGTTTCAGCTACAATCATGATGCGCCGCTAGACATGCGGATGGATCAAGACGGCATGCTGACAGCTGATGATATTGTAAATACATGGGAAGAACGGGAAATCTCCCGTATCATTACGAATTATGGCGAGGAGCGCTTCGCGCGTTCGATCGCCCGCAAGATCATTGCCGCTAGAGAGTCGAAACCGATCGAATCAACGGGAGAACTGGTCGAAATTATTAAGACGGGTATCCCTGCTGCTGCAAGAAGAACGGGGCCGCATCCTGCCAAGCGTACGTTTCAAGCGCTGCGAATTGCAGTTAATGACGAACTGGGCGCTGAGGAAGAAGGCCTTGCGCAAACGATCGACGTGCTTAATTCCGGAGGAAGAGCGTCCGTAATTACGTTCCATTCCTTGGAAGATCGGATTTGCAAGCAGCTTTTTGCGAAATTTGTTGAAAGATGCACATGTCCACCTGATTTTCCGATGTGCGTATGCGGAGGCGGCGGCAAGCTGAAGCTGGTCAATCGCAAGCCGATTGTACCAAACGAAGCGGAGCTGGAACAGAATCCGAGAGCACGTTCGGCAAAACTTAGAATAGCAGAGAAACTATAAGGTTTAGCAACCGATTCAAGGGAGGATATAGCATTGGCTTATGTAAATGGTAACCTGGCGCTCCAGCCGAAGCGCAAAACGAGTCCGAATCAGCAGCCGCAGTTTCGTGAGACCAAGAAGGTCGTCATGCGGCGCAAGTCGCTGCCTGTTCAAGAGAAACTGCTGTACATGTTCACGATCCTCGTATGTGTTGTCGTCGCCGGTGTCATTATTTTCCGTTATGCCCAAATCTATCAGATGGAGCTGCAAATTAAGCAGCTGTCGAAGCAGCATGATGAACTCGTTGTGCAGATGGCAGATTTGAAGGCCCAGTACGCGAAGATGAACGATCCGCAAAAGCTTCAACAAGAAGCTATCGATATGGGACTTTCAAAGAGCGATACTTTGAAGATCACGTTACCAGATAGCAAAGATACTCCGCTCGCAAGCGCACAGAAATAGGTGAGCGGTTATGACGAAACGAATAAAACTACGAACACTGCTGATCGGAGGGTTTATCACCCTCCTTTTTCTTTCCCTAGTCGGACGAATCTATTGGGTTCAGGTTGTTAAAGCCGACTTCTGGACAGAGAAAGCGCGAGAGATATGGTCGAAGTCGGAGACGCTTGTACCGGTGCGAGGGACGATCTCGGATCGGGATGGCAATGTGCTGGCGATGGATGTATCCGCATATACGGTCGCGCTTAATCCGCAAGTCATTCATACGCTGAAGCTCGAAGATGTCATCGTGAATAAGCTGAATGTCGTGCTTGGCAAATCCCAGAGCTCGCTTCATCAGCTGCTGGACGAGAAACAGAAGAACGGCGAGTATTATAAGCAGCGCGAGGTTCGGAAGGAAGGCTGGAAGATCGACAAGTCGGTCGCCGATCGCATCGTGAAATTCCGCGACGATCTGATGAAGCAGACCGGGCAGAAGGATGTCGGCATCTACTTGATCGATCAGAAGAAACGATTCTATCCGAAAGGTGATCTCGCTTCTCATGTTCTCGGTTACGAGGATAAAGACGGCAAAGCTATCATGGGGTTGGAAGCGTCGCTGGATAAAGAGCTTCGCGGCGAGGAAGGCCATATCAAGTATGAACGTGACGGCAACGGGGTTATTTTGGACAATGGGACAGTGAGCTTCACGCCTTCGGTAGACGGGAAGAATGTGAAGCTGACGATCGATACCGAAATCCAGCATTACATCGAAGAAGCGTTGAAAGAAACCTACGATAAATACAAGCCGAAGAGTATTACAGCGATTGCAGCTGACCCGCAAACGATGGAGATTCTTGGAATGGCGAACATGCCGGATTTCAATCCAAATTCGTACTGGACCGCACCGCAAGAGAACTTTTATGATCATTCGATCAAATCATTGTACGAGCCAGGTTCTACGTTTAAGATTGTTACGCTATCCGGGGCTGTTCAAGAAGGTATGTTCAATCCGAATGAGCTGTACAAATCAGGCGTCATCAAAGTTCCGGGCAAGCCGATTCACGATATCGAGCGCAACGGTTGGGGAACGATTACGTTTCTGGAAGGCTTGAAGCGCTCGAGTAACGTTGCATTCGTTAAGCTCGGCTATGAGCGTCTGAAGGCAGACAAACTGATGGATTATATCTTGAAGTTCGGCTTCAATCAGAAGACGGGCATCGAGCTTCCGGGTGAAGTGAAAGGCGATATCAGCTTCAATCCGAACTACGCGACGGAGGTTGCGACGGCTGCGTTCGGTCAAGGTAGAGTTCAAGTTACGCCGATTCAGCAGGTCGCTGCCGTGGCGGCAGTAGCGAACGGCGGCAAGCTGCTCGTTCCGCATCTGGTGAAAGAGATCGAAGATCCGGTTACGAAGAAAGTGCAAGTCATTAAGCCGCAGGTGGTTCGCCAAGTCATCTCGGAGAAGACGGCGAATCAAGTCGACGAGTATTTGGAACAGGTCGTCTCCGACCAAGAAATCGGTACCGGCCGCAGAGCGTATATCGAGGGCTACCGCGTAGCGGGTAAGACAGGCACAGCGCAGAAGGTTATTAACGGCAAGTATTCCGAAGACAAGTATGTTATCTCTTTCATCGGTTTTGCGCCTGTCGGCAATCCGAAGATCGTGCTCTATCTCGTAATGGACGAGCCGAATGACCGTATGGCTGCCGGCGGTACCGTAATGGCGCCGCTCTTTAAACAAATCGTGTCGCAGAGCCTTCGTCATATGGGCGTTGATCCGGTAACAGCCGTAAAGACGACGACGAATGAGCAGGAGTACAAGGAGCAAACGATTGCGGTTCCGGATGTTCAAAATGTAAGCGTGAAGGAAGCGTCGGATAAACTGAAGGCGAAGAAGCTGGAATACGAGACGGTCGGCAAAGGGCAGACCGTGCTGAAGCAAATTCCGAAGGCAGGCTCGCCAGTAAGTCCGTATCAGCGTATCTATTTGCTGACCGAGGACCGCAGCAAGCT
Source organism: Paenibacillus taihuensis (assembly GCF_003386535.1). GTDB lineage: Bacteria > Bacillota > Bacilli > Paenibacillales > Paenibacillaceae > Paenibacillus_Z > Paenibacillus_Z taihuensis. The sequence continues at coordinate 87,233 of NZ_QTTN01000002.1, read as the reverse complement.
GCCTGTGCCGAATATGACCGGCCTATCGCTCCGCGATGCGCTGGAAATGTGTTCGGTGCTGCAGATCAAGTGCGTCACGCAGGGTGAAGGGTTCGTCACCTCGCAGACGCTAGCCGATCAAAAAGGCACCAAGCTGCTGAAGCTGGTACTGTCTCCTCCGAAGGAGCAAGTGGAACAGCAGTCGGACGATAATGCTTCTGGCGACAACAACGAGGTTGGAGCTGGAGACAAAAAGAGCGAGTAGGTAGGACATGGTGGCTTAGCTCGTTCAAATCCAGGATGTATTCGAAACCGAGAGATCGTAATGATCTCTCGGTTTTCATTTTTGGTCGCTTGTCGTCTGAGAATTCGGCTCTAAGCATACAAAACAAATAAGCTGGCGCACAAGTGGAACCGAAAGAGGCAAAAGCCGCTCTCAGCACGAAAAACCAGCAAAGTTGCAGGCGCAGCGCTGAGAGTGCAAAAATTGCACTCTCAACCGAGAAATAGCGTAATTATTGTACTGAGAGTTCCTTATTGGCTCTCTCAATCCAAGTAACCGGCCAATTCATGAAGTTCACAGCGCTGAGAGTGCCGAAATCGCGCTCTCAGCGGAGAACTGGCGCGATTATTGCACTGAGAGATCGTTATTGGATCTCTCGGCACAGCTTGTTCTAACCCCCTCCCTCTGCGAATAGGCTTGGATTAGGAACGGTCGGACAAGGGCCTGCTTTGTGTTCTGCCGAAGCGAGGTATGGCCTATCTGGATGAGCGCAGCGAAAAGGTACGGAGCGCAGCTCCGGCATTCTCGAATGGGAACGACTTTTGTGCGAAGCACAACGGGAGTGACCATCGAGAATGACGGGCGAAGCGGGCATGTACCTCTCCGAATAGCTCCCCGGTACTGTCCGTGCCGAGCGAGCTATTCGGAGGTGCACGACATGAAAGTATCAAGCGTCACAATCAGGCGCCGGTTGTTTACGGCGCTTCTCATTGGCGTTCTCGCATTCGGTTCGCTGGCTGTGAGACTTGGCTATGTGCAGTTGTACAAGGGTGGCGAGCTGTCGGCGAAGGCGGAGGATTCCTGGCGCAGGGAAATTCCGTTCTCGGCGAAGCGGGGCGAGATTTTGGACCGAAACGGTTCCATGCTTGCGTATAATATAAGCTCACCGACGATCATGGCAATTCCTGCGCAGATTGAAGATGCACAGACAACGGCGCTCAAGCTGTCGGGTGTGCTCGGCATGACGGAAGATTCGATTTTCAAAACGATCAAGAAGAAGCAGCTTATCGTCCGGATTCAGCCGGGCGGCCGCAAAATTACACCGGAGAAGGCGCAGCAAATCCGTGACTTGAATCTCCCTGGCATCGTTGTCGCTGAAGACAACAAGCGCTACTACCCGATGGGCAGCCTCGCTTCCCACGTGCTTGGTTTCACAGGAATCGATAACCAAGGCTTGACCGGCCTTGAGGCGAAGTATAACGATCAGCTCAAAGGCATTAACGGCAATATTTCGTACCTATCAGATAACAAGGGCGACCAGATGCCGGGCTCGGCGGATACGTATTTGAAGCCGAAGGACGGGCTTAATCTGGAGCTCACGATCGACAAGCAAGTTCAAACGATCATGGAACGCGAGCTCGACCAGGCGATGGTCAAGTTCCAAGCTGACGACATTATCGCCATTGCGATGGACCCGAGCAACGGGGAAATTCTCGGCATGGCGAGCAGACCGACGTACGAGCCCGATAAGTACCGCGAGGTTGATCCGCAAATCTATAACCGGAACCTGCCGATCTGGATGACATACGAGCCTGGTTCCACATTCAAAATCATCACGCTCGCAGCGGCACTCGAAGAGAAAAAAGTCAATTTGAAAACAGATACCTTCTTCGATCCAGGAGCAGTTGAGATCGGCGGCGCGCGGCTTCGCTGCTGGAAGAAGGGCGGCCACGGCAGCCAAACCTTCCTCGAAGTGGTGCAGAACTCCTGTAACCCGGGCTTCGTCGCCCTTGGCAACCGACTTGGCAAAGAGAAGCTTTTCGATTACATTAAAAATTTCGGCTTCGGCAAGAAGACGGGCATCGATCTGAACGGCGAAGAGAACGGCATCATGTTCAAGATGAGCCAGGTTGGACCGGTCGAGCTTGCGACAACTGCGTTCGGTCAAGGGGTGTCGGTAACGCCGATTCAACAGATCACCGCTGTTTCAGCCGCGATCAATGGGGGTACTTTGTATAAGCCCCATGTCGCCAAAGCGTTCATTAATCCGGAGACGGGAGAGACGGTCAGCAAAGTCGAGCCGGAAGTCGTCCGCAAGGTCATCTCCGAGGATACGAGCAAGCAGGTGCGGGAAGCGCTGGAGAGCGTCGTAGCCAAGGGTACAGGGCGCAACGCGTTCATCGACGGATACCGTGTAGGCGGCAAGACGGGTACCGCGCAGAAGGTTATTAACGGCCGTTACTCGCCGAACGAACATATCGTATCGTTCATCGGCTTCGCGCCTGCGGATGATCCGAAGATCGTCGTCTACGTCGCTGTCGATAATCCGCAGGGCATCCAATTCGGGGGCGTTGTTGCCGCTCCGATTGTCCATAATATCTTGGCAGATGCGCTCCCTTACATGGGGGTTGAACCTAGAAAGCAGCAAATTAGCAAAGAGTACAAGTACGGCGAGACGCCGATCGTGGAAGTTCCGAACCTCGTAGGCAAGACCGTATCTGATATTTATGAGGATCTCAATATGAACTTCAATCTCTCTTCCGCAGGCAGCGGCGATACCGTTATCCGGCAGTCGCCGGCGCCGGGAACCCGTGTCGACAGAGGGTCAACCATTCGGATTTATTTGGCAAAAGACGATGATGAAAGCAATGTTCCTTGACAATACTGAGTATAGATAGAGAAGTAGGCTGCGTATGAACGCATGAAGCCGCTTCTCTAACGGGCTTAGGCTTCGCAGCTTGAACTGCTCATGGGAGGGGACAGTTGCGATGATGCGAGTGGAACAATTGGCCGCTTTGCTGCTCACTGCCGTGCTTGTCGGAGAGGGTTCAGCGGAAATTAGCAGCGTGGAGATCGATTCCCGCCAAGTGACAGCAGGGGCGCTGTTCATCTGTTTGCGGGGACATAAAGTAGATGGCCATCAATTTGCGGCGCAGGCGCTGGAGCGGGGAGCTTCGGCGCTTGTCGTCGAACGGCTGCTTGATCTGCCGATTCCGCAAATTGTGGTGAAGGACAGTCGCCATGCGATGGCCGCCATTGCCGATTATTATTACGGTCAGCCAAGCAAACGGCTCAAGCTGATCGGGGTTACGGGTACGAATGGCAAAACGACGACGACATACTTAATTGAACGGATTTTACGCGATGCAGGCCACTCGCCAGGGGTAATCGGAACGGTGGAGATGCGTTATGCCGGCAACGTATTTCCGATGTCAGGAACGACGCCGGAAGCGCTGGAGCTGCAGCGCTCGCTTGCTTCTATGGTTGATAGCGGCTGCAATTACTGCGTCATGGAAGTATCTTCGCACGCATTGGAACAAGGGCGCGTGAAGGGGAGCCGATATCGCACCGCGATTTTTACGAATCTTACGCAGGACCATCTCGACTATCATCAGACGATGGAGAAGTATGCCGCTGCCAAGAGTCTGCTGTTCTCTCGGCTTGGCAACGAATTCGGAGCAGCTCCGGAAGATCGATTATATGCCGTTCTCAATGCCGATGATGAAGCTTCGCCTAAGTATGCGAGCGTGACAGCCGCGGAAGTCATCACGTACGGGCTTGACCATGATGCAGACGTACGCGCGAGCGGGGTGCGCATTACGGCGCACGGAACTACTTTCCATGTCGATACGTTTGCCGGCTCTGCCGATATTACGCTGCGCATGGCGGGCAAGTATAACGTCTACAACGCGCTGTGTGCGATTAGCGCTGCTCTCATCGAAGGCATTCCTCTGCAGCAGATCAAGAAGAGCTTGGAGTCGCTGCCTGGCGTACCGGGAAGAGTCGAAGCAGTGCAGGCCGGGCAGCCGTTCGCGGTTATCGTTGATTATGCGCATACGCCGGACGGTTTGGAAAATGTGCTGGCTGCGGTCAAAGAATTCGCTGCGGGACGTATCATCTGCGTGTTTGGCTGCGGTGGCGACCGTGATCGGACGAAGCGTCCGCTGATGGGGCAGATCGCCGCGCGCTATGCGGATTATTGCTTCATTACTTCGGATAATCCGCGCACGGAAGACCCGATTCGCATCCTGCACGATGTGGAAGCTGGACTTATCCAGCATGAAGTTGCGAACGATCGCTATGAGCTGCAGGCAGACCGCCGGATTGCCATACAAAAAGCGGTTGAAATGGCTGGTCCTGACGATGTAGTATTAATTGCGGGGAAAGGCCACGAAACGTATCAGGATATCGGCGGAGTCAAGCATGATTTCGACGATCGCGAAGTGGCTAAAGAAGCGATAAGGAGTCTTTCATAGTGATTAGAAGAACGATTAGCGAGATTGCCGCGATGTGCGGCGGAACGATAGCAAATATTAGCGCCGGAGATCCGGCAGTGGCGGGCGTTACGATTAATTCGCGCAAAGTAACGCCAGGCCAGCTGTTTATTCCGATTAAAGGCGAGAACTTCGACGGGCATGATTTTGCAGCCGCGGGTGTAGAAGGCGGGGCAGTAGGCACGCTGTGGCAGCGGGATAAAGAGCTTCCTGAGGCGCTTGCGAACGTGCCTGTCGTACTCGTTGACGATACGACAGAGGCACTGCAGCAGCTTGCCGCTTCGTACCGGGACGCGCTGAACCTGCGCGTTGTCGGCGTAACCGGCAGCAATGGCAAAACCTCGACGAAGGATATGGTCGCTGCCGTATTGTCGGGCGCTTTTCGCGTGCACAAGACAGACGGCAACTACAACAATCATATCGGCTTGCCGCTCACGCTGCTCGATCTGAGTGAAGATGCCGATGCGGTTGTGCTTGAGATGGGGATGAGCGAGTTCGGCGAGATCGATCTTCTGACTCGTCTCGCGAAGCCGGACGTCGCGATCATTACGAATATCGGCGATGCGCATATGCAGCAGCTCGGCTCGCGTGCGGGCATTGCCAAGGCGAAGCTGGAGATTGTCGCAGGGCTGCGTCCAGGCGGTTTGCTGCTTATTAATGGCGACGAGCCTTTGCTCCATGAGGGAATGAAGCAGACGACGCTTCCAGAAGGCGTAGAGGTGCAAACGTTCGGTCTCGGCAGCGACAATGAGTGGACAGTCGAAGCGGTGACGGGCGATGCGATTTCTTCGAAGTTTGACGTGAAGGGCCAAAATAGGCTCCAGCGTATTGCACTCCCGGTCGCGGGCGCACATAATGTATCTAATGTCTTGGCGGCGATTGCAGCAGCCAAGAAATTTGGCGTGCCAGACGAGGCGATTCGCGAAGGAATTCATGGGCTGAAGCTGACCGGCATGCGCACCCAGCCCGTTCGTGCGTATAATGGAGCAATGATGCTCAACGATGCATACAACTCGAATCCGACGGCTGTCCGTGCGGCGATTGACCTGCTTGCAGGGTTATCCGGCTACAGACGCAAGTGGCTCGTACTCGGCGATATGCTGGAGCTAGGACCGGACGAAGCGGAGATGCACGGTGAAATCGGCGCGTACGCGACGCCGGACAAAGTGGACGCCGTACTTACATACGGCCCGCTCTCGCAGCATACGGCATCAGAAGCTGCGAAGCAATTTGAGGGAAGCTCATCTGCTCAGGGGGAAAAGCAAGTGCGTGCGTTCGAAGATAAAAATGAACTTGCACAATGGCTCCGCGCGCAGCTTGCGCCGGAGGATCTCGTATTGGTGAAAGGATCACGCGGCATGCGCATGGAAGAAATCGTCCATAGTCTGCAAAGCGTGTAGGGGTGAAAATATGGACGTAAAGGTCATTCTTCTGTCTATCGGCGCTTCCTTCATGCTTGCGATTTTGTTCGGACCTTTGTTCATCCCGCTGCTGAGACGGCTTAAGTTCGGTCAGCAGATCCGTACAGACGGCCCGCAAAGTCATTTAAAGAAATCAGGCACGCCGACGATGGGCGGCATTATCATCATGCTTGCCGTGCTGCTGGCGTTTCTGAAGTTTTCGGATAAGACGTCGGAGTTTTGGGTGCTGCTCGTTGCATCGCTGGGCTTCGGACTTGTCGGGTTTTTGGACGATTATATCAAAATCGTATTTAAACGGTCGCTGGGCCTTACTGCGATGCAGAAGCTAATTGGACAGCTGCTATTTTCCGTTATTATATGTATACTGCTTCATCAGATGCACCACAGTACGGTCGTCAGCATCCCGGGCACATCGGCTCATCTTGATTTCGGCTGGTTCTACTACGTGTTCGTCGTCATTATGCTGTTCGGTACGACCAATGCGGTCAACTTTACGGACGGTGTAGATGGCTTGCTGGCAGGGACAGGCGCGGTTGCGTTCGCGGCGTTTGCGATACTTGCACTGCATGCGAGCGAGCATGAATCGGCGATCTTCTCGGCAACGATGATCGGCGCGATGCTGGGCTTCCTTGTATTCAACGCGCATCCTGCGAAAGTGTTCATGGGCGATACGGGCTCGCTGGGAATAGGCGGCGGTATGGCGGCAGTTGCGATTTTGACGAAAACAGAGATTCTGCTTGTGATTATTGGCGGCGTGTTCGTTTTGGAGATGCTCTCGGTTATCCTGCAGGTAGGTTCGTTCAAGCTGAGAGGGAAGCGGATTTTCAAAATGAGTCCGATCCACCATCATTTTGAGCTGTCGGGCTGGTCGGAGTGGAAGGTCGTTACTTCGTTCTGGTTCGTAGGGATTGTGCTTGCGGCTGTTGGTTTGATCTTGGGCCGGTAGTAAGGTGGGCGCGCAGAGCCCATGCTTGTAGTCTTTGTTCTTTGGGTCCCGTAAGGGACGAGGCGGCGCTAGCTGCCGACAAACTAACTTTCACGCGCGAACAGGAAGCGTGTCCTGCAAGGGACGAAAGCGATCTATCCGCCATCCGAAATGTATAACGCGCCTGTGCTGCCCGGACGTTCGTCAGACGTACGTCCAGGTAGCACGGGCGCGCAGTACGTAGAGTCAGTCCCGCAAGGGACTTAGAGCACCTCATCAAACGCCAGTAGGAGCGCCTCTGCATCTTGGACGTTAAACCATCCGGAGTCCAGAGGGCGGGCCCTCGGGGTCCCACTTTCCAAGGGGGATTTAGGGGGATGTTAACTTTTAAGGGAGTGACCACATGAAGCACCCATCCTTATACAAGGATCAAACCGTAGTAGTATTAGGTCTCGCTAGAAGCGGCGTCAGCGTCGCGAAGCTCTTCCACAAGCTCGGCGCGAACGTCACCGTTAACGATATGAAGGAACGCCATTTATCTCCCGAAGCGGACGAGTTGGACGCTTTGGGTGTTTCTGTTATATGCGGCAGTCATCCGGAAGGGCTCATTACGGAACAAACCGCTCTTGTGGTGAAGAACCCGGGCATCCCGTATACGTCACCACCGGTTATGCGAGCACTTGAACTGGGTATTGAAGTTGTAACCGAGGTGGAGGTCGCATACCTGCTCTCGCCAGCGCCTATCATTGGCATCACCGGCTCCAACGGCAAAACAACGACGACGACATGGATCGGCGAGCTGCTTGAAGCAGCAGGGCTGAACCCGATCGTCGCTGGCAATATCGGCACGCCGCTGTGCGAAGCCGCTCAAACCGCGCAGCCGACAGATTGGATCGTCGCGGAGCTGAGCAGCTTCCAGCTGAAAGGCACATGCCAATTCCAGCCGCGTATTGCGATGCTGCTCAACGTCGTTGAGACGCATCTCGACTATCATGGCGGCATGGAAGACTACGTCGCATCCAAGGCGAAACTGTTCGCGAATCAAGAAGCAGCGGATACCGCCATTCTCAACGCAGACGATCCGGTCTGCCAAGAGCTGATGAACTCGGGCGCAATCCGTGGGAAGCTGATGCCATTCTCAACTTCGCAGGAGCTTACATACGGTCTATTCGTCTCGCCGGTATATCCGCCGGACTTGACTGTACCGGCGGACAACCTGCCGCGCGTCATCGTTTACCGTGACGAGCAAGGCGCTGCACACGAAATTTTGCCGGTGGAAGAGCTTGGCCTCCCAGGCCGCCATAACACGGCGAACGCGCTCGCAGCCATCGCAGCCTGCATTGCAGCAGGTGCAAGCACCGAGCAGCTCCTTGAGCCGCTGCGCAGCTTCCATGGCGTAGAGCACCGGCTTGAATATGTATGCGAGCGTAATGGCGTCGCTTATTATAACAATTCCAAATCGACGAACGGGGCATCGACGATTATCGCGCTGCACTCTTTTCCGCGTAATGTTGTGCTCATCGCTGGCGGACTCGATCGCGGCTCCGACTATATGGAGCTTCTGCCGCATTTCCGCGAACAGGTGAGGGCAGTCGTGGCGCTTGGCGAAACAAGGGAGAAAATCGCGAAGGTTGCGGAACTCGCAGGTTTAACGAAGATTAAAGTCGTCGAACCTGTGGAGGACGCCGAGAGTACGCTCGCACTGGCTGTCCGCGAAGCAGCAGCGCTCGCGGAGTCAGGCGATACGGTACTTCTCTCGCCTGCTTGCGCAAGCTGGGATATGTTCAAATCGTATGAGCAGCGGGGGAGCATTTTTAAGCAATCGGCGCATAACTTGTAAGTAGGGGGCTTGTCCCTACTTAAGCTTGCAAGAGGTGTTCGCGCTATGGCAAAAGCCAGGTCCGCCCCGGATATGTGGATGATTATTTCGATCGTGCTAATTCTCGCCATCGGTCTTGTGATGGTGTACAGTGCGAGTGCGGTACTCGCATTCCATGAATTTGGGGACAAGTTCTATTATGTCAAACGGCAAATGTTGTTTGCTGCGCTCGGAATCGGCGCAATGATCGTCACCATGAATGCGGATTATTGGATTTGGCGCAAATGGGCGAAGCTCGGTCTGTTCGTTTGCTTCGGTCTGCTGCTCATCGTTCTTATTCCGGGCATCGGCGTTGTGCGCGGCGGCGCGCGAAGCTGGCTCGGCATCAGCTCGTTCGGCATTCAGCCGTCGGAGTTCATGAAGCTGGCGATGGTTATATTTCTGGCCAAGCTCCTCGGTGAGAAGCAGCAAGCAGTGACGCAATTCACGAAAGGCTTGCTGCCGCCGCTCGGCATTCTCGGCCTTGCCTTTGGCCTTATCATGATGCAGCCGGACCTTGGTACCGGCGCGGTTATGATCGGCGCATCGCTGCTCGTCATCTACACGGCCGGTGCGCGCATGGCACATCTGGGCTCGCTCGCCCTTGTCGGCGTAGCAGGCCTCGTCGGTCTGATTCTCGCCGCACCATACCGGCTGCAGCGGATCACTGCTTTTCTCGATCCGTGGGCCGATCCGCTCGGCGCAGGCTACCAATCGATCCAATCACTCTACGCGATCGGACCAGGCGGTCTTGTCGGTCTCGGGCTGGGCATGAGCCGTCAGAAGTTCAACTACTTGCCGGAGCCGCAAACCGACTTTATTTTCTCCATCCTCTCCGAGGAGCTTGGCTTTATCGGAGGTGCCGCGATCATTACGCTCTTCGCCATCCTGCTATGGAGAGGCATGCGTACTGCTATCGCAGCGCCAGACACGTTCGGCAGTCTGCTGGCCGTCGGCATTATCGGCATCGTTGCCGTGCAAGTGTTTATTAATATCGGCGTTGTTATCGGGATGCTCCCAGTAACCGGCATTACACTTCCGCTCGTCAGCTACGGAGGCTCGTCGCTTACACTGCTCCTGACGGCGCTCGGAATTTTACTTAATATATCCCGTTACTCGAGGTGACTTAACAGATGCGTATCGTATTGACCGGCGGCGGAACAGGCGGCCACATCTATCCTGCACTTGCGATCGGCAAGCAGGTAGAGGAGGAGGAGCCGGGTTCGCAGATCCTGTACATCGGATCGCCGAATGGCCTTGAGAGCCGGATCGTTCCCGCGCAAGGCATTGCATTCGAGCCGGTTGAAATAACAGGCTTCAGACGGAAGCTGAGCTTCGAGAATGTGAAGACCATTATGCGATTTCTGGGAGGCGTACAGCGCTCCAAGCAGCTGCTGCGAAAGTTCAAGCCGGATGTCGTTGTCGGCACCGGAGGCTATGTATGCGGCCCCGTCATCTATGCCGCGGCTAAGCTCGGGATCCCGACACTCATTCATGAACAGAATGCGGTCGCGGGGCTGACGAATCAATTTCTATCCCGCTATGCGGACGCCATAGCGGTTAGCTTCAAAGACGCATTGTCTGCGTTCAGCAAGGCGAAGAACACGCTTTATACCGGAAATCCTTGTGCGACGAATGTCGCCCGCGCAAGCAAAGAGCAAGGCTATTCCCGGCTCGGTATCCCCGAGGGCAGCAAGGTTGTGCTGCTCGTTGGCGGAAGCCGCGGGGCAAAAGCGATAAACGACGTCATGGTGGACTTGGCACCGCAGCTGCTGCGGCTGCCAGATGTCCATTTTGTGTTTGTAACCGGAGAAAGCTACTATGAGGACACCATGCGCCGGCTGAAGGCCGCGATGCCTTCCCTGCCGTCTACATTGCTGGTGTTTCCGTACGTGCATCATATGGCTGAGGTGCTTGCTGCGGCGAGTCTGGTTGTCGGCCGCTCCGGCGCGTCTTCACTGGCAGAGCTGACTGCGCTTGGCGTCCCGTCCATCCTCATTCCTTCGCCTAACGTGACGAATAATCACCAAGAAGCGAATGCGAGAAGCTTGGTCGATGTCGGCGCCGCGGAGATGATCGTAGAACGCGAGCTGAGCGGTTCGCTGCTGTTTGAGCGAATCGCCCAGATCATGAATAGCATGGAAGAGCAGCAGGCGATGAGCGCTGCTGCACGTTCACTTGGCATGCCGGAATCGGCAGCGCTCATCGTGAAAGAACTACAAAAACTAACGGCACGATAAACATGTGCCTGTCAATTGGGCGATTGTCACACTCCTATGCAGGTAGGCATAGTATACAGCATAATCGTGACCGTCACCCGGCGGGCTCAACATCTGAGAGCAGAGCAGCTTCTAGCATGCCGTCAGATACGGGGCGCCAGGTTGAAAGAACGAGTGCCAGAAGAGGACAATCGCGCTATCGCAGAAGGAGGTTTACGAGAGATGGAGCAGTTTTTGGCGGAACTGGGTCTAATAGACGCCGGAAGTGTCTCTTTTAATAAGCCGCTTGCAGAATTTACGACGTGGAAAATCGGCGGACCGGCAGATGTACTTATCATTCCAGAAACGGAAGAGCAACTCGTAGCTGTCGTTCGTTTGCTCCATAAACATGGATTGCAGTGGACGAATCTCGGTCGTGGTTCCAACTTGCTGATCAGCGATAAAGGAATCCGAGGCGTCGTCCTTCAGCTAGGCGAAGGATTCGACTATGCACGATTTGATGGCACGTTCGTTCATGCAGGCGCCGCTTATTCCCTGATTAAGCTGTCCGTATTGACAGCCAGGGAAGGTCTCACCGGACTTGAATTCGCGGGGGGAATTCCAGCCTCGGTAGGCGGAGCGGTGTATATGAATGCCGGCGCTCACGGGTCGGATGTGTCACGTATCTTCAAATCAGCTGACATTGTGCTGGAAACAGGGGAATTGGTTCGTTTCGATGCAGAGCAGATGGAGTTTTCCTATCGTCATTCCTGTCTTCATGAACGTCAGGGGATTGTGGTAAGAGCTGTGTTTGAGCTTGGGCAAGGAGACCGTAAAGAGATTACGGCCACTACGAGTGCTTATAAACAGCGCCGTTTACTCACTCAGCCGCTGACACTTGCCTGTGCTGGCAGTGTGTTCCGCAATCCGCCGAATGATTTTGCCGCAAGGCTCATTGAAGCATCTGGACTGAAAGGACTTCGCCAAGGCGGAGCTGAAATCTCGACATTGCACGCCAATTTCATTGTCAACACCGGGCAAGCGACAGCTGAAGACGTCCTCACCCTCATGGCAACCATTAAAAGCACCGTTCAACAAAACTTTGGCATTGAACTGGTAGCGGAAGTGTATGTGGTGGGTGAGCGGTAACTCGGAGGTGATAAATTGGACAAATTGGTGATTGAAGGCGGGAAACCACTCTCAGGAACCATTGTTATCCAAGGCGCGAAAAATGCCGCTTTGCCGATTTTAGCTGCAAGTATGCTGGTAGAAGGAACTGTGACGATCGAGCATGTACCGAAACTGCTTGATATTGACGTCATGCTTAACATTTTGCGAGAACTTGGCTGCCGGGCGGAGCACGAGGACGAAACGGTCCAGCTCGACACGACAAGCTTGCATTCTTCCCACATTCCTGAAGCACTAATGCGTCAGATGCGGTCATCCATATTTCTTATGGGACCACTGCTGGCAAGATTTGGCGAAGTAACGATTTATCAGCCTGGCGGCTGCGCGATCGGAGAGAGGAAGATCGATCTGCACCTAAGCGGGCTGCAAGCATTAGGCGCACAGATCGTTGAAGAAGAAAGCCGCATCACATGTTATGCGAAACGGCTGAAAGGTGCGGAGATTCACCTCGATCTCCCGAGCGTCGGAGCTACGGAGAACATTATGATGGCCGCGGTGCTTGCTGAAGGGCTGACAACGCTCAGCAACGCTGCTAGAGAGCCGGAAATTCAAGATTTGCAGAACTTCTTAAATAGCATGGGTGCCAAGATCATAGGGGCTGGCACGGATACCATTACGATTGAAGGGGTAGAGAAGCTGACGCCTTGCCGCTATCAAGTCATTCCGGATCGGATCGTAACCGGAACGATTATGGTTGCAGCCGCTGCAACACGCGGTCAAGTGACGCTGCTCAATACGAATCCTTCGCATTTAACCTCTCTCATCCATGTGCTGAGACGCACAGGTGTTCAAATAACGGTAGACGGTGATATAATCAAAGTAGGCACAGCGGCGCGGCCTAAAGCGGTTGACCGCATCGTGACGTCGCCTTATCCTGCCTTTCCGACGGATATGCAATCTCAGATTATGGTGCTTCTTGCACTTGCTGACGGGGTAAGTGTAATGAAGGAGACGATTTTCGAAGGACGGTTCAAGCATGTCGATGAACTCTCACGGATGGGAGCCGATATTCGCGTAGACCTGAGCTCCGCGTACATCCGCGGCGTCTCCAGATTGTATGGCGCTACCGTTGAAGCGACAGATTTGCGCGCAGGCGCGGCGCTTGTCATTGCAGGGCTTGCTGCACAAGGAAAAACGGTCGTTGAGCAGGTGCATCATATCGATCGCGGCTATGACCGGATCGAATCGATGCTGGGCCGGTTAGGTGCCCGAATTACCCGCTATTCGCCAGTGGAGAGCAACCCAATCGTGCCTTAACGATCAATATGCGAACGAGATACAGCATGTGTGTGGACGGCTATCGCCTTGCAATTAGGTGAGATGCCGCCCTCACATTTATACAAAGAGGGGACAAGCCATGCAAGAGAAGATGCCCGTGCTGCGGGAGCCAGAGAAGCGACGCAGAGGCGGCAAGAAGCTGTTAGCGGTGCTCTTTTTACTTTTTATCGTCATATTGGTCGTACTCTTCTTTAATTCATCCATAAGCAAAGTTTCAACGGTGACGGTAGAAGGGCAGCATTTCCTGTCTCCGGATACGATTCGGAAGGCAGCGGGCATCGCGGCAGGCGACGCGTTCTTCAGCACGACATCCGGCAAGATCGAATCCAGAATTCGGCAGCTGAAACAGATTGAAGCGGTGAAAGTGACGAAGTCGTTTCCAGGCGGCGTTACGATCAAAGTGCAAGAGTACAAGACGGTTGCCTACACCCTATCGAATAATGGCGAACTGACCGCGATGTTGGCGAATGGATCGAGCATTTCTGCAGGTTCCGACAGCGTTGTCGATAAGCCGATATTGTCCGGGTGGAAGGTGGACGACCCTGTTCTCGCGGACTTGTGCAAGACACTAGCGAAGATACCAGAGCAATTGATTGCGGATTTCTCGGAGATCAAGCCATCGCCATCTACGTCTTACGCAGACCGTATCAAGATCTATACCAGGACGCGGTTTGAGGTTATTACAGCGGTTTCTCTGCTGCCTGATAAGATCCCAACGCTCAATGCGGTCATCGAAAGCCAGCCTCCTGGTCTTGTTACGATGCTGCTGGCAGACAAATATGCTTCTTTCACTCCAGAAGACGCAGAAAATCAAGGGATTCAGTAAAAAGAGACTACTCAATAGCTTCAAAGAATGATAGAATTTTATTTATGCAGCTTTATTTGCCCTTTTTGCATTTTTTCGGTACTTCATAAACCAAAACATGCCAGCGCATGGGGTGGATACTCAAATAAATCGTGAAAAAATTGTAGAAAAAAGAGGGATAATGGGTACTGCGTTGAATGTACTAGAGATGTAATTCGCAGCATGCATTGTTTTTAATGAATTGAAAGACCCTATTATCGGTGAAACGGAGGTGCCAGTGGGTGAGCAGCAATGACATCATCGTCAGTTTGGACATCGGTACATCCAAGGTTCGTGCTATTATTGGCGAAGTAAACAACGGAGTCATTAATATTATTGGAGTTGGATCTGCCGACTCAGAAGGAATACGCAAAGGTGCAATCGTTGACATCGACCAGACGGTACAATCCATTCGCAATGCAGTGGACCACGCCGAGCGTATGGTCGGTATTCAAATATCTGAAGTTTACGTAGGGATTCAAGGCAATCATATCGGCTTGCAGACGAATCACGGCGTTGTAGCCATTTCGAATGAGGATCGTGAAATCGGCGAAGAAGATATTGAACGCGTGTTGCAGGCGGCTAAAGTAGTAGCGCTGCCTCCAGAAAGAGAAATCATTAATCTGGTGCCTAAGCAATTCTTGGTTGACGGACTCGAAGGCATTTCTGATCCTCGAGGCATGATTGGCGTACGACTGGAAGTCGAAGCGACAGTAGTTACCGGGGCCAAAACAGCAATACATAATTTAGCCCGGTGCGTAGAGAAAGCTAATTTGCATATCGCCGGAATCATACTCATGTCACTGGCATCCGGTCAAATGGCATTGACCAAAGATGAGAAAATGATGGGTACTGTCCTTGCCGATATTGGCGCTGGCTCAAGTACTATTGCAATTTTTGAACAAGGCGGTATCGTGGCGACATCAACGCTGCCCGTTGGCGGCGAGTATGTAACGAGCGATATTTCCTACGGTCTTCGTACTCAAACCGATCAAGCGGAGAAGATCAAGCAGAAATTTGGCTGTGCCATGATCGATGATGCAGCCGAAGATCAGAGGTTCAAAGTAATGCGCATGGGCAGCAACGTGGAGAAGGATTTCTCGCAGGTTGACCTTGCGAACATTATCGAACCGCGCATGCAAGAGATTTTCCATTTGATTCGCCAAGAGGTTCGCCGCCTTGGCTACGGTGACAAAGTGAACGGATATGTTCTGACAGGCGGAACGGTTACCATGCCGGGCACGCTCTCGCTCGCCCAGCATGAGCTGGAAGCGACGGTACGTATTGCGGTTCCGGATTATATCGGTGTACGCGATCCTGCTTTCACAAGTGGAGTAGGAATGATCCAATACGTTTCGAAGTATATGCGAGGCCGTTCCGTCTCCGCCCCCAAGAAGAGCGTTAGCCGGAAGGCGAGTTCACCGAGTTCGCCCTCGAAGCCTGGTCTGTTCGAACGACTAAAAACGATGTTTAGTGAATTTATTTGATCGGGGGATAAGTAAGGATGTTGGAATTTGATTTCGAGAATGAGTCCATGGCCAAGATCAAAGTCATCGGCGTTGGCGGCGGTGGTAGCAATGCCGTTAACCGAATGATCGAGAATGGTGTCAGAGGCGTAGAATTTATTACTGTAAATACAGATGCACAAGCATTGCACCTTGCTAAATCGGAACAGAAGCTGCAAATCGGCGATAAGCTGACTCGCGGTCTTGGCGCCGGCGCAAATCCGGAAGTTGGCAAGAAAGCGGCTGAAGAGTCGCGCGAGACGGTTATGAATACGCTCAAAGGCGCGGACATGGTGTTCGTCACTGCGGGTATGGGCGGCGGTACAGGTACGGGTGCTGCTCCGGTCATCGCTGAGATTGCACGCGAATGCGGTGCGCTTACAGTTGGTGTCGTAACAAGACCGTTTATGTTCGAAGGCCGCAAGCGTTCTGTACAAGCTGAGACGGGTATCGAAGCATTGAAAGAAAAAGTAGATACGCTTATCGTCATTCCGAACGAGCGACTGCTTGAAATCGTCGACAAGAAGACGCCGATGCTGGAAGCGTTCCGCGAAGCGGATAACGTTCTCAAGCAAGCGGTACAAGGTATTTCCGACCTGATCGCTTTCCCGGGTCTGATCAACCTTGACTTTGCCGATGTGAAGACAATCATGACTGAGCGCGGCTCGGCACTGATGGGTATTGGTCTTGCAACAGGCGAGAACCGTGCTGCTGAAGCGGCTCGCAAGGCGATCCAAAGCCCGCTGCTTGAAGCATCCATTGACGGCGCACGCGGTATCATCATGAACATTACAGGCGGCAACAATCTATCACTTTACGAAGTGAATGAAGCAGCTGAGATTGTAATGTCCGCAGCCGATCCGGATGTGAACATGATCTTCGGTGCGTCAATCGACGAGAACATGAAGGACGAGATCAAAGTTACAGTTATCGCAACTGGCTTTGAGAACACGGCTGCTGCTCCCGTTCGTCGACCTGGTGCCGGACAACCTGCCGAAACGAACAACGGCAGCGCGAACGAAGCGCCTCGCCAGTCGTCGCAGAGCAACGGACCGAAGCCATTCGGCAGCTCGGTATCGAGCGATCAGCTGGATATCCCGGCCTTCCTGCGCAACCGCCGCAACGACCGCTAATACGAGAATATTGCTAGAAAAGACAAGCCTCACATTCGTTCATTTACGAGTGTGGGGCTTTTTTTGCATAGATATAGGGTTACCATCCCGAGCGCGTAGATTCGCTCGTCGGCAAATGCTGCATTCCCTGTCTGGCGCCTGTGAACGCAAACCAATTGCCGCTCATCGACAAAAAAAGATCGCTCCTGACGGCATGTTTAGACAGACATTGTAATAGGATTTAACTATACTAGACACAAGCCGCATATCCTCGCTAAGGAGCGCCTTAGAGAGCCGGAGTGCTAGAAGAAGTGCTGCAGGAAGGTGAATGCGCTGGATGCCGTTTATATCGACGTATATTTCATGGTCAACCTGCTCATTGATGGCTCCAATCTGCTGCTGACCGCTTGGGTGCGCAGCATTCGGGCGAAGTGGTGGCGTGTGCTGCTTGCAGCAATACTCGGTGCGATGTATGCGATTCTTATTGTTTTCCCGCCGTTGTCGTTTCTGTTCACGATCGTCATCAAGATTGCGCTCTCGTTTCTGATGCTGCTCACAGCGTTCGGATTTGGAAGCGTACAGCATTTTGTCCGCAATGTAGGTGCTTTCTACGGCGTCAATTTTGCTGCCGCAGGTGCTGTTCTCGGGGCCCATTATTTGTTCATGAACAGCTCGAATAAGCTGTGGCAGACCGTTGTTACGGTAAATGGGGAAACGAGTTTTAAGATCCGAATTTCCTTTGTATTCCTCTTCTGTCTTGTCAGTGTCGGCCTTTACATTTACCGTTCGGTGATGACGCAGCGTAAGGAACGTGATCTTATTACTACTCATCTTGCGGAGGTGAAAGTAAGAGTTGATGGCGTGGAGCATTCCTGCACGGGGCTTATCGATACAGGTAACCAGCTGTATGAACCGCTCACAAGAACGCCTGTAATGGTGATGGAAGCCGCTGTATGGCAGGATGTGCTTCCTGCTTCCTGGATCCGTCAAATCCGGGAGTCGCAGGTCGACAAACTGTTAGCGAGCATGACAGATGAAGAGCCTTTCATATGGCGCGATCGGCTGAGGCTGGTGCCCTACCGCGGCGTTAACCGGGGAGCCCAGTTCATGCTTGCCATAAAGCCGGATCTCGTGACGATTGACAGGGAAGGGGAATTGTTCGAGTCCAAGAAAGTGCTTATCGGTCTGGATGCCGGCAAGCTGGCCCAAGACGGCACGTACCAGGCTATTATCCATCCGTCACTTCTTCAAAATCGAAGCGTCACGGTCGAATCGACTCATAGTACTCCGGGAAGGGATGGAGCAGCATGCTCGTCAAATGGAAACTGATTCTTCAGTTATACTATTATCGCGTTTTATTTTTATTCGGATTAAAGAGCGAGGAAATTTATTATATTGGCGGAAGTGAAGCACTGCCTCCACCGCTCACCCGTGAAGAAGAAGAGTACTTGCTGGAGAAGCTGCCCTCTGGAGATTCAGCGATCCGCGCGATGCTCATCGAACGTAATTTGCGGCTAGTCGTTTATATCGCTCGGAAGTTTGAGAATACAGGCATTCATATCGAGGATTTGGTCTCGATCGGCGCGATCGGCCTCATTAAAGCGGTCAATACGTTCGATCCGGAGAAGAAGATTAAGCTCGCAACCTATGCCTCCCGCTGTATCGAGAACGAGATTCTGATGTATCTGCGCCGCAACAGCAAGACGCGCACAGAGGTGTCGTTCGACGAGCCGTTGAACATTGACTGGGACGGCAACGAGCTGCTGCTGTCCGATGTACTCGGAACAGAGAACGATACGATCTATCGGAACATCGAGGAGCAGGTGGACCGTAAGCTGCTTCACAAGGCGCTCGATAAGCTCACGGAGCGGGAACGCATCATTATGGAGCTTCGCTTCGGGCTTGCAGATGGAGACGAGAAAACCCAGAAGGATGTCGCCGATCTGCTTGGCATCTCGCAATCGTATATTTCCCGGCTTGAGAAGCGAATCATCAAACGGCTGCGCAAAGAGTTCAACAAAATGGTCTAATTCGTGAACATTAAGTCCATGTCCCCGCTTGGAGAGGGGGATGTGGACTTTGTTTGCGTTTACAAACAATTTATTCCAGTGACATAGCAAGTAGATTTTGTTTATAATGTCATTTGTTCTTCACACAAAACGGCTTCGCCTGGATAGAAGGCTGAAGGCGTTTTTATGCGTTTTGTGGGCGTTTTCATCAGGTTATAGAACAGCACTCGTAGGGAAATCTACCATTACCTGAATATTATGGACGGCAGGGGGTTATAAAACTGATCGAGCTTCGTGATATAAGCAAGTCTTACGGTACAGGCGCTTCATCTGTAGAAGCGATACGTAACGTAAACATTTCGATAGATAAAGGTGAAATTTTCGGCATCATCGGTCATTCCGGCGCGGGCAAAAGCACACTTCTGCGCTGTGTCAATTTACTGGAGCGTCCTTCTACGGGAACCGTTACGGTTGGCAGCGTGGAGCTGACGAGGCTGTCGACATCGCAGCTGCAGCAGCAGCGCCGCCGCATCGGCATGATTTTTCAGCACTTTAACCTGCTTTCCATGGCAACAGTACGCGATAACATTGCGTTTCCGTTGAAATTGGCCAAGCTCTCAAAGGCAGAGACGAAGAAGCGGGTTGACGAGCTGTTGCAGCTTGTTGGCTTGGAGCAGCATGGCAACAAATATCCGGCGCAGCTCTCCGGCGGTCAGAAGCAGAGGGTGGGCATCGCGAGAGCGCTGGCGAATAACCCGGATGTGCTGCTTTGCGATGAGGCGACTTCGGCGCTTGATCCGCAGACGACGAATTCGATTCTGTCGCTGCTGGTGGACATTAACCAGAAGCTCGGCATTACGATGCTGCTGATCACGCATGAGATGCACGTTATCCGCTCGATTTGCGACCGCGTTGCTGTCATTGACGGCGGCGAAGTTGTCGAGATGGGCGATGTGGTGGATGTATTCCTGAAGCCGCAGCATGGGGTGACGAGAGATTTTGTAAGTCAGGTTGCCGACTCCTTCGATCCGAGAGAGCTGATTGCTACGCGCAGCGGCCGTCTGATCAAGGTGAACTATATTGGCGATATTACGTACGAACCTTTGCTGTTCAACGCGGTGAAATCGACGACGGTTCAATTCACGATTCTGCAAGGTACGGTATCTCGTATGAAAAATACGCCTTACGGCCAGCTCGTCATCGAGTTTCTCGGCGAGCATGCGGATATCGAGAGAGTCATTACGGATCTGCGCAGCAAAGGCTTGGAAGTAGGTGATCTGAAATGATGCTGAAGATGGGCAACATTATCCCGGAAGAGATATGGAAGGCAACGAAGGATACGCTTGTTATGCTTGGCGTGTCGCTGCTCTTCACGATCATTCTCGGCTTGATTCTCGGCGTAATTCTATTTCTTACTTCGCGCAGACAGCTGCTGGCGCAGCCGATCGTCTACTTCTTAATGTCGATCGTCATAAACGTGCTTCGCTCCGTGCCATTCGTCATTCTCATGATTATGATCATGCCGATCACGAAGGCGATTACCGGCACGACGCTCGGCGTCAAAGGCACGATCCCGCCGCTCGTTATTGCGGCGGCACCGTTCTTCGCGCGTCTCGTCGAAACTGCACTCCGTGAAGTCGATCGCGGCGTCATTGAAGCGGCTCAGGCAATGGGTGCTTCAAGATGGGGCATCGTAAGGCGCGTTCTGCTCTTGGAAGCAAGACCAGGCTTGCTCGCGTCTATCACGATAACGGCGGTTACGCTTGTTTCCTATACCGCGATGTCCGGCGTAATCGGCGGCGGCGGCTTAGGCGACTTGGCGCTCCGACACGGCTATCAGCGGTTCCAAACGGACGTTATGGTCGTAACGGTCGTACTTCTTATTATTTTGGTTCAGCTCCTGCAGATGGCAGGCGACTATCTAGTTCGCCGGTTTAGCCGGAAGTAAGGGTTCAACATACAGAGAGAAACATACAGATGGAGGAATGAGAGAGATGAAAAAAGCAAGCTTTGCGCTGCTGCTCCTCGCCATTGTCGTTGCCCTGTCCGCATGCGGCAGCAAAAACAACAACGCAGGGAACACAGCGAACAACCAAACTGCAGGCAGTGATAACGGCGCGCAGCAAGAAGTAACGCTGAAGGTTGGCGCTACACCGGTACCGCACGCTGAAATTCTTAACTTCATTAAGCCCATGCTGAAAGAGAAAGGCATCAACCTGGAAGTCGTTGAATTTAACGACTACGTTCAACCAAACACGCAGCTGTATGAGAAGCAGCTGGATGCGAACTTCTTCCAGCACCTTCCTTACCTGGATCAATTCAATAAAGACAAAGGCTACGATCTTGTCAGCGTAGCAGGCGTTCATATCGAGCCATTCGGCGCGTACTCGAAGAAGATCAAGTCGATCGACGAGCTGAAGGAAGGCGCGAAGGTCGTTATCCCGAACGACCCGTCCAATGGCGGCCGTGCGCTTGCACTGATGGAGAAGAACAACCTTATCAAGCTGAAGGATGGCGTAGGTATCGCTGGTACAGTTAACGATATCGTAGAAAATCCGAAAAAGCTCGACATCACAGAAGTTGAAGCAGCTACACTGCCTCGCGTTCTTGACGAGGTAGATCTGGCGCTGATCAACACGAACTATGCACTTGAAGCGGGTCTTGTACCGACGAAGGATGCGCTCTTCATCGAAGGCGCGGATTCCCCTTACGTGAACATCCTTGTTTCCCGTCCGGACAACAAAGATTCCGATGCGATGAAAGCTCTGGCGGCTGCACTGCAATCGCCTGAAGTGAAATCGTTCATCGAAGACAAGTACAAAGGCGCGATTGTTCCAGCCGTTAAATAAGCTCCCAATATGCTCGAATTAAGCTTGAAATAAGCTTGAAATAAGTAACGAAGCACTGCTGCCCTGAATTAGGCACCGGTGCTTTTTTTATTTTTACGGCACCGGTGTTGACAGCCTGGTGTATTACGAGTATAGTACACGTATGAAGTGTATGAACTAAGTGGTACACACACTTAAACAAAACGGAGTTGGAGCGTATGCAAGCTGGAGAAGGCGGCGCGGAGTTGAAGTTCAACAGCCGCGACCCTGTTTACCTTCAGGTAGTCAGGCATTTTAAAGAAGAGATTGCGACGGGACGGCTCGAGAAGGGCCAGGTTATTCCGTCACGCCGAGAAATCGCGGGCAAGCTGAAGATCAACCCGAATACGGCACAGAAAGCTTATAAAGAAATGGAGGAGCAAGGATTGATCGTTACGGAGGGAAATTCGCCAAGCCGCATTACGACAGATGAACACATACTAAGTCTGATTCGAAACGAATTAATCACGGACGCGGTCGAAGCGTTCGTGCAATCTATAGCAAAGATTCAAGTACCCGTTGACGAGCTGCTCGCCATTGTAAAGAACAAAGTGGAGAGCACGTATAACGAAACAACGAAGGAGGAGGGGCAAGCATGATCGAGTTGAAATCGGTCCGTAAAAAATATGGCCGCAGAAAAGTGCTTCAGGATGTCACGTTTACAGCAGATAAAGGAAAGATCACTTGCCTGATCGGCATCAACGGCGTCGGCAAATCGACCGTGCTGAAAGCAATCATGGGCCTCACGCCAATCGATAGCGGCAGCATCCTCATTGACGGCAAGCCGGTCGGCAAACATATTTATGAGCACA
The DNA here is from genome assembly GCF_003386535.1 of Paenibacillus taihuensis. Lineage (GTDB taxonomy): Bacteria > Bacillota > Bacilli > Paenibacillales > Paenibacillaceae > Paenibacillus_Z > Paenibacillus_Z taihuensis. The sequence goes on along the minus strand of NZ_QTTN01000002.1, from coordinate 64,740 downwards.
TCGCCTATGTGCCCGACAATATTACGATGCCGCCGAATATGAGCGTTGGAGATAGCATTCAGTTTATGAAAGATTTCTATGCTAGCTGGAACGATGAACGCGCAGAAGAGATGCTCGAGTTCTTCAAGCTGAAGCGTGTGGACCGCATCGCGGAACTGTCCAAAGGAAATACAGCCAAGCTGAACCTGCTGCATGGTGTTTCGCTTGATGTCGATTACGTGTTAATGGATGAGCCATTCTCAGGCATCGATATTTTCAGCAGAGAGCAGATTGCCTCCGTATTTACGAGCAAGCTTGTCGAGGATCGCGGGGTCATCATTACGACCCACGAGATTAACGATATCGAGCATCTGATTGACGAAGTCGTGCTGCTCGACAATGGAGCTGTGAAGCTCCAATTCAACTGCGAGGATATGCGGATGGAAGAAGGCAAGTCGGTTATGGATGTTATGAGAGAGGTGTACCACGGATGAATCGATATTTGAAGCTGCTCCATTTGGAGGTAGCCCGCTTCTGGAAGTTATATTTATCGTTGTTTGCAATTACGCTGCTCATGCAAGGCTCCGGGATCTATTATGAAAGCGGCAAGTATGTAAGCAGCGTTCAGGACAAAATGGGGCCGGCAATAGATACGTACGGGAAATACGCCGCAGCGAACGGTGTCGTGAGCTTCTTGGACATCTTAAGCAGCGCGAACCTGTGGTTTCTCGCTCCGATCGCGCTCTCTATCGGTGCTCTGTCACTGTATATCTTCTTCATTTGGTATCGAGAATGGACAGGCAAAAACATGTTTATATATCGGCTGCTGATGCTGCCGACAGAAAGACGGAATATGTATCTAGCTAAGCTAAGCGCTATTCTACTATTCGTACTGGGGCTCGTTTCGTTCCAGATACTTATTCTGCCGCTTCTGCAGAGCTTGTATCAGTCAGTTATCGATCCTGTCTTAAGAGGAGATGCGGAGTCTATGATGACCATCGTCCAAAGTCACTCGTTGCTGCGAATCCTCATTCCAAGCAACTTCACAGAGTTTGTTTTATGGTACGGCGGCGGTGCGGTGTTCGTTATCGTCTTGTTCACGGCCATCCTGCTGGAGCGCAGCTATCGATTGAAAGGTATTGTTGCTGGACTGATTTACATCGGCATCGCAATTCTGCTCATGGCGGCACCATACTTGATCACGAACCGTGACAACTACGATTACTTGTATCCGTCAGAGCTGTTCACGATCGAGTTCGTTATTGCCATTCTCATCGGCGCTATGTCACTCCTGATAAGCTTCATCTTGATCAATAAGAAGATTTCGGTATAGGAGGTTAACAACGAATGAAACGCTATTGGTTCTCCATTCTGCTCGTCGTCTTCATCATAGGGTGTGTGAGCACGTACTATGTGTCGGCGGCTGCAAGGAGCTTTCCGGAATATAAGCTTCTAACCGTTTCCGGTGATGACAACGAGGCGAAAGCGGTCGTACTTGAAGCAGATTCGAAGAAAGACGGTAGGCTTGAGATTACTGCGAAGGGAAGCCTGTATTTCCAAGAAAGATCGTTCTTTGACTCATTCCTCTCGAATGAGATGTTCAAGTACAGCCCTGAACTGCAGTTGATGATGAAAAAACACAAAAACTTCATGCGCGGGAAGAAAACGTACAACGGTTTCTATCAAGACGGGCAGGTGCTGGCATATGCCGACGTGAAAAGCGGCAACGATTATAATAATCGGAATTACAAATTGAACGTATCCGTACTGGACTTGAAAACGAAGGACAAAACGAGCTTTACAGCAGCGCTGCCGAAGCAGGAGCTGTACAGCTGGGTCAATACAGCCGATGTCCAGGTAAAAGGACAAACGCTGCATCTCATTACCTACAATATGAACAAAGCGGTTGCCAACGATCCAAATCGGCAGGCACAGGAGATTCATGATTATACGATCGACTTGAGCAACAAGAGCATCGCGGATGACCGTGTATTGTTTGCTGAAGAGCGGACGGATGATGGAAAAGTAATCAGCTACAATATCATTCCGTCCTCGCAAATTACAGCTCCTTCGGAATCGCTTGTGTACCAGCAGACGACTTTGAAAGTCGCTAAAGATAAAGATGGCAACGAGTTTACGCCAAGCATGGAGCAAGTGATCTATACGTACAACCTGGAAACAGGAAAATCGCAGGAAGTACCGGCTTTCAAATCGCACAGCAGCGCTGATTCTGCTCAGTCAGAAGCCATGCAAGTCTTCTTCTCAGGCGGTCAGATTGTAGAGGTTCGCGGAGACGAAGCGGGAACAACGATAAACCTATACGGCATGAAAGACCAAGCAATACGAAACTTCACCATTCCAACAGGACCGGCTGCGAACACCCTTGTCTATGGCGACCGATTGTATATGACAAGTAAAGACGGCGACGCGATGAAACTGTATATTGCCGATCTGAAGCAAGGCAAGGTTATTTACACCGGCGCAATAGATATTAATGAGCAAAGCGCGAAGCGAACAGAGCTTCTGAAACAGCTCCATGTGTATTCGATGTATCTTGCAAAATAAAATAAACCGTTAACGCAAGCCCCCGGCAGACAGCCAGGGGCTTGTTTGCGTTTTCATTGCAGAGCAGTTCTGCGACTAATGTTTCTTCTTGTCGAACCTAAGAATAAATTGGGGGGGCAAGGAGATACTGAACATTAATGTTTCTCCTTGGGAGGTAATCACGTTGACCCGAAACAAAGTCGAGATTTGTGGAGTGGATACCGCGAAACTGCCCGTCCTCACGAATGCGGAAATGCGCGAGCTGTTTACCGCATTGCAAACACAAAATGAGTGGGCAGCAAGAGAGAAATTAGTCAATGGCAACTTGAGACTCGTGCTTAGTGTGATTCAACGGTTTAACAACCGTGGGGAATTCGTCGACGATTTATTCCAAGTCGGCTGCATCGGCCTCATGAAAGCAATCGACAATTTCGATCTCAGTCAGAATGTTAAGTTTTCGACCTATGCTGTTCCGATGATTATCGGCGAAATCCGCCGTTACTTAAGGGATAACAACCCGATTCGCGTATCGCGCAGCTTGCGGGATATAGCGTATAAGGCACTGCAGGTGCGCGACAGCTTAACAAACAAAAACTCAAGGGAGCCGACGATTTTTGAAATTTCCGAAGCGCTGAACGTTCCGAAAGAGGATGTCGTCTTTGCGCTTGATGCCATTCAAGACCCGGTATCATTGTTCGAACCGATTTATCATGATGGGGGAGATCCCATCTATGTTATGGATCAAATTAGCGATGATAAAAACAAGGATGTATCGTGGATCGAGGAAATTGCGCTGAGAGAAGCGATGCACAAGTTAAATGAACGCGAAAAAATGATTCTGTCCATGCGTTTCTTCGAAGGGAAAACCCAGATGGAAGTTGCCGACGAGATCGGCATTTCACAAGCACAAGTGTCCCGACTGGAGAAGTCAGCCATACAGCAGATGCAGAAGCATGTTAAAACTTAAAACTTAATAGACCATATGCGAAAACGGCGCCAAGAGCGCCGTTTTTTTATTGCGCGGAAGCTTATTTACTGCCAAGCAGGACATTTTGCCCAGTAGGCACATATAGTAATATCAGAGGCTTTTTTCTGGTGAATCCAGCCCTATTGGAAGCGTGGTGAACGGTGAGTATGAAAATTTCGGATTTTCAAACGAAAGACGTCATTAACATTGTGGACGGCCGTAAGCTTGGGCAGGTTAGCGATTTGGAGCTGGATTTGCGGCAAGGACGGATCGATTCGATCGTCGTTCCGAATTATTCCCGTTTCTTCGGATTGTTCGGCGGCGGTACCGATGTCATTATCCCTTGGCGGAACATTGTGAAGATCGGAACGGATGTCGTGCTTGTACGTATTGATGATGCGAAGGTGTACCGTGCGGAAGAGGAAGACGTGCAGGTACGTTAGTCAAAGCAATCAAAACAATCAAAGCAATCAAAGACTAAAGTCAGGCAGCCTTCCGAATGGGCCATGGTGCTCGCATGGAGGGCTGCTTGCATGGTAAACTGATTTTTGAGGTGAGACAAGACAATTATGGAACCATTTGTACAAATGAGTACTTCACAGTCAGAGTCAGGATCAGAGGAACATACAGCGAAGAAGCCTTCGCTTTTTATATTGTCTAATTGGACGAATCAGTTCGAAGGATTGACGGCAGGCTTCACAGGCCGAAGCGGCGGCGTAAGCACTGCGCCTTGGGGATCGCTCAACTGCGGGCTGCATGTTGGCGACGCCGACGAGCATGTCATTCGCAACCGTGAGCTCATTGCAGAAACGCTTGGCTGGCCGTTTGAGGCATGGACTTGCGCAGAACAGATACATGGCAGCCATGTGCATGTTGTCCGTGAGGAAGACAGAGGCAAAGGCAAGGAAAGCCGTTCTAGTGCGCTGCAAGATACGGATGCACTCATTACGGATCAGAAGAATGTGCTGCTGACCTCGTTCTATGCAGATTGCGTGCCGCTCTATTTTTACGATCCTGTACGGGAGGTCGTTGCGCTGGCACATGCGGGCTGGAAAGGTACGGTGCTCGAAATTGCGCGCAAGACGACCCAAACGATGACGTCGAATTTCGGCTGCGATCCTGCCACAATTCGCGGTGCGATCGGTCCGTCGATCGACATTTGCTGCTACGAGGTCGACGACGTCGTTCTTGACCGGGTGAAGCCGATCATTCAGGCGCTGAATCTCGATGAATCTGCGCTGGTACATCCGACCACTGCAGGAAAAGCTCGGATAAACTTGAAAGAATTGAACCGACAGATTATGATAAAAGCAGGAATTTTGCCGAGCCATATCGAATGTTCAGAGTGGTGTACCGGCTGCTCCACGACGCACTTCTACTCACACCGAATGGAAGGCGGAGCTACTGGAAGAATGGCAAGCTGGATCGGCATGAGAGAAGGAGTTTTGTAGGCGTGACCTTATTGCAACGAATTGAACATGTAGAGCAGCAGCTCGCTCAGGCTTGTGCCAGAAGCGGCAGATCGCGCTCGGAGATTGAACTTATCGCCGTCACGAAGTATGTTGGCGTCGAACTAACGCAGCAAGTGCTTGGAGCGGGCCTCGTTCATCTGGGCGAGAATCGCTGGCAGGATGCTTCGGACAAGTGGAACGCAATAACTGGGACGAACTGGGACAGCAGTACGGACCATTCGCCGGCTGGACAAGCCGTATGGCATTTTATCGGATCGCTTCAAACGAACAAAGTCAAAGATGTCGTCGGGAAATTCACATACATACACTCATTGGACCGGCTATCGCTCGTACAGGCAATTGAAAGACGTGCAGAGCAGTTGGGTATTGTCGTACCTTGCTTTATTCAGGTGAACGTATCCGGGGAAGAGAGCAAGCACGGACTGCAGCCGGAGGAGCTTGGAAGCTTCGTTAAAGAGCTGGCCGCTTATTCACACATCAAGGTTGCCGGTTTGATGACGATGGCGCCGCTGGACAGCGATGGCGAGCAGTCGCGTCCCGTATTTCGCGGTTTAAGACAGCTCAGAGATGAATTGAATGAGAGCGCCATTCTTCGGGAGCCGATTACAGGCCTGTCGATGGGCATGTCCGGTGACTTCGAGGTAGCTGTAGAAGAAGGCGCAACATGGCTAAGACTTGGAACGGTACTTGTCGGGAAGAGCTAGGGGAAACCTTTCATAAACTGAAGAGAAAGTGGGCGATTCGAAATGATGAACAAGTTCATGAATTTTCTCGGCTTGCAGGACGAAGAAGAAGTTGTAGAACGCGAGCGAATTGATAATCATGAAGAACAAGAAGTTGAAACTTCTGCATTCGAAGCACGTAAACAGACTGCAAAGGGTAATAATATCGTCAGCATTCATTCGCAGAAAAATGTCCGTGTCATTCTGAATGAGCCGCGTTCCTACGAGGAAGCGCAAGAAATTGCCGACCATCTTCGTTCACGCCGTTCGGTCGTTGTCAATTTGCAGCGCGTGCGCTCGGATCAGGCGGTGCGTATCGTTGACTTCTTGAGCGGTACGATCTACGCGCTGAACGGCGGCATTTCGAAAGTCGGTCCGAATATTTTTTTGTGCACTCCGGACACAGTGGAGATTCAAGGCGCGATATCCGAGATGCTGGTCGACGAACAAGATTACAACAAAAAGATGAGGTGACCGTAAGTTGGACATTGCAAACCTGGTTTTAACACTATCCCAAATTTACACGTATATGATTATCGCATACGTCCTGCTTTCCTGGCTGCCTAGCTTGCGCGAAAGCTTTATCGGCGAGCTGCTTGGCAAGCTAGTTGAGCCCTATCTCGCGCCATTCCGCAGATTTATTCCGTCCATTGGCGGCGTAATCGATATCTCTCCGATCGTAGCGCTGTTCGCACTGCGTTTCGTAGCACTTGGTTTGATTTCGGTTATCGATATGATCGTATGAAGAACGAAATCTACGTTCACTTCCATCCGGATGAGCGTGCTTTCGTTGACCGGGCTGAAGAGTGGATCGAACGAGCTGCGAATTTGCACGAAGTGAAGAAGACTGATTTTCTAGATCCGAGACAAGCGGAGATTGTAACTTCGCTTGTGAACCGGAATCCGGCGGTGCAAGTCAAGCTGTTCGGCGGGTATGAAGGCGCTGAGCGCAGTCGAGCCATTATCGCGCCGGACTACCGTTATCTTGACGATGAGCCGGAAGGTATCGCATTGATCGAAGTATCGGGCGATACGCAGGGTCATCTCGAGCTCGACCACGGCGATTATCTTGGCGCCTTGCTCGGACTCGGCATTAAGCGCGATCGAATCGGTGATTTGCATATCCATGAAGACAAGTGCCACTGCCTCGTCTTGGAGGAGATCGCCGATTACATCAACATTCATTTGCGACAAGTCCACCGCGTTCACGTCCTGACGGAAATATTGCCGCTTGCGAAGCTGCAACCGGCAGTGTCTGCTATGGAGGAGATGAACTTGTCGGTGGCTTCTTTGCGTCTTGACGGTATCGCAAGCGACGTTCACCGGATTAGCCGGACGAAGATCGTCGATCCGATTCGTGCTGGCAGATGCCGAGTTAATTGGAGAGTGGAAGAGGATCCGTCCACTCCGCTGAAGGAAGGCGACGTCGTCTCGATGCAAGGTCTTGGCCGTTTCAAGGTGCTTGTTGTTGAAGGATTAACGAAAAAGGGCAGAGTAAGAGTCAAAATCGGCAAATTTATCTAAGTATTTGCAGGAAATTGGCTTCACTTGTCGAAATGAGAAGATAAACTTATTCTGGAAGGATTAAACGTCCTCACGTTTTCTCCCCTTCGATAACAATCAGGAGGTGCGCCAATGCCGCTCACGCCATTGGACATACATAACAAGGAATTTGGCAGACGTCTTCGCGGATACGACGAGGATGAAGTGAATGAGTTTCTCGATCAAGTCATCAAAGACTATGAAGCGCTCATTCGCGAGAACAAAGAGATCCAGAACCAGGCACTCGCCCTGCAGGAGAAGCTGAACCACTTCGCGAACATTGAAGAGACGCTGAGCAAGACGATTATCGTCGCGCAAGAAGCGGCTGATGAAGTGCGGGGCAACGCGAAGAAGGAAGCGCAGCTCATCGTGAAAGAAGCGGAGAAGAACGCGGATCGTATCATTAACGAATCGCTTAACAAATCCCGCAAAATTGCGCTGGAGGTTGAAGAGCTGAGAAAGCAAGCTTCGATCTACCGCGCAAGATTCCGGACGCTCGTGGAAGCGCAGCTTGATCTGCTCAGCCATGACAGCTGGGATTCGCTTGAAGGGCACGCACCGGCCATTGCTCCGGAAATTGTACGCGGCATTTAAAAATGTACCGTTATGCGTTTGACATTTGTATTGGAATGGCGTATAAATGGTAATAATCAATCTATATACGTATTTCGTTGACGAGAACGAGTACGCAAGCGGATAGCTCCACAGAGAGCCGGTCTATGCTGAAAGCCGGTGAGCTGATGCTTGCAGAATATCATCTCCGAGAAGCGATGCCGAACCTTATGGATGCCATAAGCAGTAAGCGTCAGCCGGACGTCCACCGTTAGAGGGAACTCGGATGCATGCATCCGTGACGAAGGTGCCAAGCGAGCGGGCTTTTATTTGCGTAGCTTGGAATTAGGGTGGTAACGCGAGCACAAGTCTCGTCCCTTGATGGGGGCGGGGCTTTTTTATTTTTTCTGAATGAGGGAAAGGGGATTGATGAGATGCAACGCGTCGACGTGAAAGAGAAGGCAAGAAGCCGCGACATGCGTGTCCTGGCGAAGTGGAAAGAGGAAGATACGTTCAAGCAATCGATCGTAAATCGGGAGGGTAAGCCGAATTTCGTATTCTACGAGGGCCCGCCGACAGCGAACGGTGCACCGCACATCGGGCACGTGCTTGGCCGTGTTATCAAGGACTTCATCTGCCGCTACAAAACGATGGACGGCTACCGCGTAGTGCGTAAAGCAGGCTGGGATACACACGGTTTGCCGGTCGAGCTGGGTGTTGAGAAGCAGCTCGGCATCTCCGGCAAGCAAGAGATCGAGAATTATGGCGTAGAAGCATTCATCAACAAATGTAAAAACAGCGTATTCGAGTACGAGCGTCAATGGCGCGAGCTGACTGAAGCAATTGCGTACTGGACGAATATGGACGATCCGTACATTACCCTGAATAACAACTATATCGAGAGCGTATGGCAAATCCTCTCGACTATCCATGGCAAAGGGCTGTTGTACCGCGGTCACCGCGTAAGCCCGTACTGCCCTTGCTGCCAAACCACATTGAGCTCGCACGAAGTAGCGCAAGGCTACGAAGATGTGAAGGATCTCAGTGCAACGGTGAAGTTCAAGCTTGTCGATTCGAACGAGTCGGTGCTGGCATGGACGACAACGCCTTGGACGCTTCCAGCGAACGTGGCGCTCGCCGTTAACCCGAATCTGGAGTATGTCCGCGTCACGCAAAACGGTGAAGTGTTCATCGTGGCTAAAGCGCTCGTCGAGAGCGTCATGAAAGGCGAGTACGAGGTAGGAGAGTCGCTGAAGGGCGAGGAGCTGCTTGGCAAGAAGTATCAGCCGCCGTTCAAATATGCGGACGTTGAGAACGGTCACTTCATCATCCCTGGCGATTTCGTCAGCGATACAAGCGGTACAGGTATCGTTCATATCGCACCAGCTCACGGTGATGATGACTATAAAGTTGCTCGTGCGAACGGCGTAAGCTTCTTGAACGTTGTAGACGGAGCAGGCCGCTACGTGGATGCAGTAACCGATCTTGCCGGTCGTTTCGTTAAAGAGTGCGATGTTGACATCGTGAAAATGCTTAGCGAGCGCGGATTGCTCTTCTCCAAAGAGCGTTATGAGCACAGCTATCCGTTCTGCTGGCGTTGTAAGACACCACTGATCTACTATGCGACAGACAGCTGGTTCATCGAGACGACGGCTGTGAAGGATCAACTGATCGCGAACAACAGCGGCGTGGAATGGTACCCGGGCCACATCCGTGAAGGCCGCTTCGGCAAATTCCTTGAAGATCTCGTAGATTGGAACATCAGCCGTAACCGCTACTGGGGTACGCCGCTGAACGTTTGGATCTGCGACAGCTGCGGCGGTCAGCATTCGCCAGGCAGCAGAGCGGATCTCGTCGCGCGATCGACGACGCCGATCTCGGAAGATATCGAGCTGCATAAGCCATACGTGGATGAAGTGAAGCTGCACTGTCCGCACTGCGAAGGCGGCGTAATGACAAGAACGTCCGAGGTTGTCGACGTTTGGTTCGACAGCGGCTCGATGCCGTTCGCGCAGTATCACCACCCGTTCGAGAATGAGCAGACGTTCGCCGAGCAATATCCGGCTGACATCATCTGCGAAGGGATCGACCAGACGCGCGGCTGGTTCTTCAGCTTGCTGGCGGTTTCGACGCTCTATAACGGCAAGGCGCCGTACAAAGCCGTTATCTCGACAGGCCACATCCTCGATGAGAACGGCCAGAAGATGTCGAAGTCGAAGGGCAACGTCATCGACCCGTGGGAAATCATCGGCGAGTACGGCACAGATGCATTCCGCTGGGCGCTTCTTGCAGACAGCGCGCCATGGAACAGCAAACGTTTCTCCCGCGGCATCGTAGGTGAAGCGAAGTCGAAAGTCATCGATACGATCGTGAATACGCACGCGTTCTTCGCGCTGTATGCTTCGATCGACGGCTACGACCCAGCTACTCAGCCGGCTCGTGTATCCGAGAATCAGCTGGACCGCTGGATCGTATCGCGACTGAACAGCCTTGAGGTTCAAGTGAATAAGAGCTTGACGAACTATGACTTCTTGAATGCAGCCAAAGGCATTGAAGTATTCGTAGACGAGATGAGCAACTGGTACATCCGCCGTTCGCGTGACCGTTTCTGGGGCAGCGGTTTGACTGATGATAAGCTTGATGCTTACGGCACTTTGCGCAGAGTATTGCTGACATTGTCCCGCCTGATCGCGCCATTCGCACCGCTTCTTGCTGAGGACGTGTACACGAACCTTGGCGATGGCAGCAGCGTGCATCTGGCTGACTATCCGAAAGCGAATGAAGCAGCAATTGACGAGAAGCTTGAGCGCGATATGGAAACAGCGAGACAGATCGTTGAGCTGGCGCGTAACGTTCGTAACGAGACGGGCATCAAGACGCGTCAACCGCTATCTGAGCTGATCGTCGCGCTTGATAACGAGTTTGACTTGGCAGCTTACGAGGATATCATAAAGGATGAAATCAACGTAAAAGCAATCACGATTGCAAGCGGCGACAGCGGCTTCGTTGACTTCACATTCAAGCTGAACCTCAAAGTAGCGGGCAAGAAGTACGGCAAGCATGTCGGTCCGATCCAAGGCTACCTGAAGTCCCTCACAGCGCAGCAAACAAGCGAGATCGTGAAGGCTGGCGTACTGACATTCAAGTCGCCAGAAGGCGAGAGCCTCGACATCACGCTTGATGAGCTGCTTGTGGAGAAGCAAGCGAAGTCCGGTTTCGCTTCGGCATCCGGCTATCAGCTGACCGTTGCGATCAACACCGACATTACGCCTGAGCTGGAGCAAGAAGGTCTTGTTCGAGAAGTGATCCGCGCGGTTCAGGATACACGCAAGAAGCTCGACCTGCCTATCGAATTGCGGATTGACCTTGTGCTTGACGTAGATGCTGAGCTGCAAGCGGCACTTACTGCATTCGAAGCTGTTCTGTTCGAGAACGTGCTGCTGAAGAGCGTGGAGTATGCGAAGTCGGGCGATATGGAACGCGTATCGCTTGGCGACCGCGAGATTGGAATTTCGATTGTAAGGGTATAGTAACCTCATAGCTGCAAACAACACGAACGCCCATGCACATAAGCGCGGGGCGAGCGGCAATTGCCGCTTGTCTCATCGCCGTGCATGGGCATTGTTTGTGCCCACAGCCCTGGGAGGGATATATATCCATGTCTACGACTGTGAAGGATGATAATCAGGACCGTGATCTGAAAGGCGTTCGCCATTCCATCGATGCGTTGGAGAAACGGCTGCAGAAGGTCGCGAGCGAAATGGAACGATCGCAAATCGCCGATTATGTGCTGCTGCTTAACCGGCCATTTTCGCTCATGTGGCGCAATCTGCTTGGTGGTATATCGCGCGGCATCGGCACTGCGATCGGATTCACTTTCTTCGCCGGAACGATTCTGTACGTGCTTCAGTTGCTCGGAGCCCTCAATTTGCCCATTATCGGGGATTACATTGCCGATATTGTGCGTATTGTCCAGCATCAGCTGGAAGGCAAAACTTACTGATCTTCTTTATCCTTCGGCAACCTTCGGCGATCCGCTGGCATTATTTATTCCAGCGCATGATCGCCTTCTTCATGCTCCATATAGTCGTAATACTGTTTGTTGCGGACGACACTGACATGCTTGCCAGTAATATCGGTAGCGAGGAAGCTCTCGAGCGTCTCGACATAGCCGTCGGCTTCATCAGCTTCGATGCCAACTTCCTCGTAACGCTGAACATCCCGATTTTCCGACATGGCGGGTGAATCGGAATTGCCGAATGACTCGACGATTTGCCAAGCATCCTCGCCGTCGAAGCCGTTATAGCCGTCCTCATGATCATCCATGCTCGTTCTGCCGAACGGAGGGTAGAGGAACTGCTCTTCCACTGGGCGACGATCAGACACGTCCTGACGAGGCGAATGTACCGTGCAATATAGCGTGTCAGGCAGCGCCTGCAGCCGCGCGTACGGAATTTGCTCGCCGCAGGTCCGGCATTGCCCATAGGAGCCATTATCCATCGCTTCAAGCGCTGAATTGATCCGGTTTAAGTGAAGCTCTTCCTGCTCATGAAGCGCTATGTCTTTGCCGCGCTCGTACGTTTCTGTAGCCGCATCGCCAGGATGGTTATCATAGGAGGATAGATCACCTGAATAATCTTTGTATGAGTTGGCCAAGCCGTAATGATCGCTGCTTGCCAAACGCTGTTCGATGGCTGCTTTCTCCACGACAAGGCTGCTGCGCAAATTGCGAAGCTGGGTGTTCGTTAAGTTCGGGTTCGTCATCAGTGCAAGCCCTCTTTTCGTCTTAGCTTGGTAATAATGCTTAAGCTGCTGCTTCGTGACGATAGTTTCTGCACTGAGCGCCATTTTTAGAGACGGGCATTCATGGATACACTGGCAGAAGGGGCTGAGGTCCATGCCCCTAGTCTGCAATAGCCTTCATATGCTACAATGTTGGGGACAAGGGGGCATATGCTGTGAAATATTACTATTATTGGCTTGCAGTATTCGTATTCGTAGTGGACTATTTGAGCAAAAAATGGATTGAGCACAGCGTAACGCTCGGTGAGCAAAAACATGTAATCGGAGATTTCTTCGTCATTACGTCCGTCCGAAATAAAGGCGCGGCGTTCAGTATTTTGCAGAATCAGCGCTTGTTCTTCGTTGCCATTACAATTGTCGTTGTGGTCGGCATCATATGGTACATATTGAAAATTCGCAATTCCGGCAGAGCTTTGCTGCTTGCTGGCCTTGGCATGGTCCTTGGCGGCGCACTAGGCAATTTCCTGGAACGTGCTCTATATGGCCAAGTAGTCGATTTTCTGCAATTCACATTCGGCAGCTATGTGTTCCCGATCTTTAACCTGGCGGACTCCGGTATTTTTGTCGGCGTCGTCCTAATCCTGTTGGATGCGTTTATTACATCGAAGAAAGAGAACGGAGATTCGAATGACCGAAAAGAACGAGATGGACAAGATGAACTTAATGGACAACAAGGAACTCAATTTATTCAATGAGGAGCCGCTCGCATTCACGGTGGACGAGAATGAAGCCGGCGAGCGACTTGATAAATATGTGACGGAGAGTCTGGAGGAGGGCGCCGTATCCCGCACGCAGGTGCAGGATTGGATTAAGAACGGAGCCGTGCTCGTCAATGGACGTGCCGTCAAAGCGAATTACAAACTAGCCGTGGCCGATCTGGTCACGGTTATTATCCCTGAACCGGAGGCTGCGGTCATTGAGGCGCAGCCGATCCCGCTCGATGTGGTGTACGAGGACAGCGATGTCATCGTCATCAACAAACCGCGCGGCATGGTCGTACATCCAGCGCCGGGCCACTATTCCGGCACGGTCGTCAATGCGCTCATGTACCATTGTAAGGACCTCTCCGGAATCAATGGCGTGCTGCGTCCGGGCATTGTGCATCGTATTGATAAGGACACTTCGGGACTGCTGATGGCGGCGAAGAACGATCTTGCACATTCGTCGCTAGCCGCACAGCTCAAGGAGCACAGCGTTACGCGCAAGTATATCGCGCTCGTACACGGCAATATGCCGCATGAGCATGGAACAGTCGATGCGCCTATCGGCAGAGATCCGAAGGATCGCAAGCTGTTCACGGTCATACACAAAGGCAGCAAGGAGGCCGTAACCCATTTTCAAGTGGTGGAACGGTTCGGCGACTATACGCTGCTCGAGCTGAAGCTGGAGACAGGCCGCACGCATCAAATCCGCGTACATATGAAATATATCGGGCATCCTCTTGCAGGTGATCCGATCTACGGCCGCAACAAGACGATTGGACTGAAGGGGCAAGCGCTGCATGCAGCAGTTCTTGGCTTTGTCCATCCACGATCCGGCGAGTACCTGGAATTCGAAGCGCCAATTCCGCCTGATATGGAGCATGAACTCGTGATTCTAAGGCAGCGCTAACTGTAGATTAGTGCAAACTTTTCGCCATTTTCTTTATGTGGCTAACCGCATCCGATACGCTATGATGGAACCAAATTGGAATAAGTGAAACGAAGGGTGAGGAAAAGTCCATGACGCAAATTAATCAAAACTATACACAGCTGCAAGGCAGCTACTTGTTCTCTGAAATCGCAAAACGCCGTACGAAATTCATTCAAGACAACCCGAACGCTCAAATCATCAGCCTAGGCATTGGCGACGTAACGCGCGGCCTTCCGGATGCGATTACGAAGGCGATGCACGCAGCGGTGGACGAGCTTGCGAATCCATCTACGTTCCGCGGTTACGGTCCCGAGCAAGGTTACGACTTCTTGATCAACGACATCATCAATAACGATTACAAAGCGCGCGGCATCGACATCGGGACGAACGAAGTGTTCGTGAGCGATGGCTCGAAGTGCGACGTTGGTAACATCCAAGAGATTTTCAGCGAGAATGCGGTAGTAGCCGTGCAAGACCCGGTGTACCCGGTTTATGTCGATACGAACGTTATGGCTGGCCGCTCCGGCAAGTTCAACAAAGAAACGAACCAATACGAGAACATCGTTTACTTGAAGTGCGATGCTTCCAACAACTTCACGCCAAGCCTGCCGGACCGCAAAGTAGACCTTATCTACCTTTGCTACCCGAACAACCCGACTGGTATGACACTGTCGAAGGAAGAGCTGAAGCGCTGGGTTGATTTTGCAAAAGCGAACGACTGCATCATCCTCTACGATTCGGCGTACGAAGCCTTCATCCAAGAAGCAGACGTACCGCGCAGTATCTATGAGATCGAAGGCGCGAAGGAAGTTGCCATCGAATTCCGAAGCTTCTCGAAGACAGCCGGCTTCACAGGCGTACGCTGCGCATACACGGTTGTCCCTCGCGAGCTGAAAGCGAAGGATGCAGACGGCAACGTATTGCTCGTGAACGATCTGTGGAACCGCCGCCACACGACGAAGTTCAACGGCGTATCTTATGTAACGCAACGCGGCGCATCGGCGATCTACACGCCTGAAGGCAAAGCGCAAATCGCTTCCATCATCGACTACTACATGACGAACGCAGGCATCATCCGCGACGGTCTCGCTTCTCTTGGTCTTGAAGTATTCGGCGGCGTGAACGCGCCTTACATCTGGCTCAAGACGCCTAACGGCCTTGATTCCTGGGCATTCTTCGACAAGCTTCTGTCGGAAGCGAACATTGTCGGAACGCCGGGTGTCGGCTTCGGTCAAGCAGGCCAGGGCTACTTCCGCTTGACGGCCTTCGGAAGCCGCGAGAATACGGAAAAAGCGGTTGAACGGATCACGAAATTGTCGCTGTAACCATAGAAGAAATCAGTCTTGACAGGCATGTTTCGACATGAGATAATTCTTCTAATGAACAGCAGTACCTTTAATTCAGTCCAGAGAGGCTGGCAAGGTAACGTGATTCGCTGATTCAACCTATAGCAGGACAATCCTAGCCGCTCGCGTGCGTACGCGTTAGCGGGGCTTGCCTTAACAACCTATAGATTGGACAACGGCGTAAACAGTTAAACTCCTTGCGAACTCTCGCAAGGAGTTTTTTTTGTGCCCAGCCAGTAGTTATCCCGTGATAAGCCAGGAGGAATGGATCCAGATGGATGAACAGCATCGCATCATTATGGACGAAGCGGCCATTCGGCGCGCATTAACGCGAATTGCGCACGAAATTGTCGAGAAGAACAAAGGCATTGACAATTGTGTGCTCGTCGGAATCCGGACACGGGGCATCTACTTAGCGAGACGGGTAGCCGAGCGGATTCGCGAAATTGAAGGAACACCGGTAGAAGTACAAGAGCTCGACATTACTTCGTACCGCGACGATCGGGAAGCAGGCATATCGAAAGCGTCGATTGGCAATGCGATGACCGTGAACGTGAAGAACAAACGAGTGATTTTGTTCGATGATGTACTCTTCACGGGGCGGACGATTCGCGCAGCGATGGACGCGCTGATGGATTGCGGCAGACCGCAGCTGATTCAGCTGGCGGTGCTCGTAGACCGAGGCAACCGAGAGCTGCCGATTAGGCCTGATTACGTCGGCAAGAACGTACCGACCTCGAAGCTTGAACAAATTGAGGTGTCCCTCCAGGAAGTGGACGAGAACGAACAAGTAACCATCATCCATTAGAAGGGGGAAGCTTTGAACATGACGATGAATGCAACAGCTGTGAAGCAGAGAAGCTTGTTCGGACTGAAGGACCTTAGCCAAGAAGAAATTACTTCGATTCTTGATCGGGCGGCATATTGGGAAGCAAGCTCGAACAAGCTAAATCCGGTGCTGCATGAGAAATTTGTAGCGAATATGTTTTTTGAGAATTCTACAAGAACGAGATTCTCCTTCGAAGTGGCAGAGAAACGGCTTGGCGCGCAAGTGCTCAACTTCTCGGCAGCCGTATCGAGTGTCCAGAAAGGTGAATCGATCTATGATACGGTCCGTACGCTGGAGTCGATGGGCATTGATGCCGGAATTATCCGCTTGAAGCCGAACGGCGTGCTGGCTGAGCTTGGTGAGAAGATCAAAGTACCGCTCATCAACGCAGGCGATGGCAATAACGAGCATCCCACACAAGGACTGCTCGACATATACACGATGCGGAAGCATTTTGGAGCATTGAAAGGGCTCACGGTTACGATAATCGGCGATGTGCTTCACAGCCGCGTAGCACGATCGAACCTCTACGCTCTGCAGAAGTTTGGCGCGAACGTGCAGTTCTGCTCGCCAGATAATCTGAGAGCGCCGGAGCTGAACGCACCTTATGTCTCGATGGAAGAGGCGCTTCGCTCGGACGTTGTTATGATGCTGCGTGTCCAGCTCGAACGCCACGAAGGCGGCATGATGGGACCGGCAGAAGCTTACCGCGAACAGTTCGGCTTAACCGAAGAGCGGGCAGCAACAATCGCACCGCATGCGATCATTATGCACCCGGCACCGATCAACCGCGGCGTTGAGATCGATGATGCAGTCATCGAAAGCCCGCAATCGCGCATCTTCCCGCAAATGGAGAACGGCGTACCGATCCGAATGGCTGTTATTGAACGGGCGCTAGCCTAACAGCTGAGCTGGCACCCGGCACAGATGATCATCAACTAACTACAGCATGATAAAGGAGACGAACCTATATGGCATTATGGATACTTAACGGTCTCGTATGGGACGGACAGACAGGTGAAGCGACTCGCAAGCATGTACGCGTAGAGAATGGCCTCATCGATGTCATTCAAGATGCAGAAGCAGCGGGTCCTGACACGGCGGGCCACGATACGATCGATGCGAATGGCAAATTGATCTCCGCAGGCTTCATCGACATGCACGTTCACTTGCGTGAACCTGGCTTTGAATATAAAGAAGACATCGCGAGCGGTACTCGCTCGGCGGCACAAGGCGGTTTCACAACGATCGCATGTATGCCGAACACGCGTCCAGTAACAGACACGCCTGAAACGGTCCGCTACATACTGGATAAAGCGGCAACTGCGGGCATCGTCAACGTACTGCCCTATGCGGCGATCACGAAGAACGAGCTCGGCCGTGAGCTGACGGACTTCGCGGCTCTGAAGGAAGCGGGCGCAATCGGCTTCACAGACGACGGCGTAGGCGTTCAGAACGCTCAGATGATGAAGGATGCGATGAACCTCGCGGCTTCGATGAACATGCCGGTAATCGCACACTGCGAAGATGACTCGCTCGTAGTCGGCGCGGCTGTAACCGATGGCAAGTTCGCGAAAGAGAATGGCCTGAAGGGCATTCCGAACGAATCCGAAGCGATCCACGTCGGACGCGACATTCTCCTCGCGGAAGCGACAGGCGTTCACTACCACGTCTGCCACGTAAGCACAGAGCAGTCCGTGCGCTTGATTCGGATGGCGAAGCAGATCGGCATTAAAGTAACGGCAGAGGTTTGTCCGCACCACTTGATTCTGTCGGATGAAGATATCCCGAGCATGGATGCCAACTGGAAAATGAACCCGCCGCTTCGTTCGCCTCGCGACGTGCAGGCCGTCATTGAAGGACTGGAAGACGGTACGCTCGACATGATCGTAACGGACCATGCGCCGCATAGCCAAGAAGAGAAAGCGAAGGGCATGCAGCTGGCGCCATTCGGCATCGTAGGTTTCGAAACAGCTTTCCCGCTTATGTACACGAAGTTCGTTCGCACAGGCAAATGGACGCTCGGCTTCCTGCTGAAGCGAATGACTGAAGATCCTGCTCGCGTGTTCGGCCTGAAGAGCGGCGTACTGAAAGCAGGCGCACCGGCCGATATCACAATCGTTGATCTGGAGAACGAGCGTGAAGTGAATCCGGAAAGCTTCGCTTCGAAAGGCAGAAACACACCGTTCGGCGGCTGGAAGCTGCATGGCTGGCCGGTTGCAACAATCGTGAATGGGAACGTCGTTTGGTCGGAACTGTAAGCTTAGACACTTATTAGATAGAGAGCTCGATAACGACGCGGATGCTTCCGCAGCTGATGGCTGGAAGCTTTCGCAACTAACTTTTAGGAGTGATACGGATGCAAGCTAGATTGTTGTTGGAAGACGGCACACTGTTTACAGGACTCGGCTTTGGCGCTGAGGGACAATCCACGGGTGAGGTCGTATTTAATACCGGGATTACAGGCTACCAAGAGGTGCTTTCTGATCCGTCCTACTGCGGACAGATCGTGACAATGACCTATCCGCTGATCGGAAACTACGGCATTACGCGCGACGATTTTGAAGCGGTTCGCCCTTATATTCACGGGTTCGTCGTTCGTCGTCATGAGCCGGTGCCAAGCAACTGGAGAGCGGAGTACACGCTTGACCGCCTGCTGAAAGAATACGGCATTATCGGGATCAGCGATATCGATACACGGATGCTGACTCGTAAGCTGCGTCACTTCGGTACGATGAAGGGCATTCTGTCGACGGGCTCCGAGCGCGTTGAGGAGCTTGCAGAGCGTCTGAACGTCTCGCAGCTTATGCGCGATCAAGTCGCACGCACATCGACGAAGAGCATCTTCTCGAGCCCTGGCGACCGCGAGCGTATCGTACTGGTCGACTACGGCGCGAAGAGCGGTATTCTCCGCGAGCTGACGAAGCGCGGCTGCGACGTTGTCGTCGTTCCGCATGACACGACTGCGGATCAAATCCGCCGCCTGAACCCGGACGGCATTCAATTGTCGAACGGCCCTGGCGACCCGAAGGATGTACCGCATGCTGTGAAAATGATTCAAGAGCTGCTCGGCGAATACCCAATCTTTGGTATCTGCCTTGGTCACCAGCTGTTCGCACTCGCTTGCGGCGCTGACACGGCGAAGCTGAAGTTCGGCCACCGCGGCGGCAACCATCCGGTGAAGGAGCTGGCTACCGGCCGCTGCTACATCACAAGCCAAAACCACGGCTACACCGTTGTTGAAGAGTCTGTTGCGGGTACGAAGCTGGAAGTATCGCATATTAACAACAACGACCGCACGATCGAAGGCCTTAAGCACGCTGAATTCCCGGCGTTCTCGGTTCAATATCACCCGGAAGCTGCACCAGGACCATTCGATTCGAGCTACCTGTTCGATGAATTCCTGGACATGATCCGCACACATAAAAGAAACAACCCGCAAAAACCGCGTCAAGCTGAGCTTGCTGCATCATTGAGAGGAGAGCTGCAATATGCCCAGAAATAATAAGCTGAAAAAAATTCTCGTTATCGGATCCGGCCCAATCGTCATCGGGCAAGCAGCTGAGTTTGACTACGCTGGCACGCAAGCTTGCCAAGCGCTCAAAGAAGAAGGCTACGAGGTTGTGCTGATCAACAGCAACCCGGCTACAATCATGACGGACACGAACATGGCTGATAAAGTATACATCGAGCCAATCACGCTTGAATTCGTAACCCAAATCATCCGCCAAGAGCGTCCGGATGGCTTGCTGCCGACACTCGGCGGACAAACAGGCCTGAACATGGCAGTCGCACTGGCGCGCGCAGGCGTGTTGGAAGCCGAGAACGTGCAATTGCTCGGTACGCAGCTGATGGCAATCGAGAAGGCGGAAGACCGCGACTTGTTCCGCGATCTGATGCGCGAGTTGGAGCAGCCGGTACCTGATTCGGTCATCGTAACGACGGTGCAGGAAGCGGTTGATTTTGCAAATGAAATCGGCTATCCGATCATCGTTCGTCCGGCGTACACACTGGGCGGTACAGGCGGCGGTATCTGTGCGAACGAGGCGGAATTGCTTGAAACGGTTGCTTCCGGTATTCGTTACAGCCCGATTGGCCAGTGCTTGATCGAGAAATCGATCGCAGGCATGAAGGAAGTCGAATATGAAGTTATGCGCGATGCGAACGACAACTGTATCGTCGTTTGTAACATGGAGAACTTCGACCCGGTTGGCGTACACACAGGCGACTCCATTGTAGTAGCGCCAAGCCAAACGCTGTCCGACCGCGAATACCAAATGCTTCGTTCGGCATCGCTCAAGATTATCCGTGCGCTGAACATCGAAGGCGGCTGTAACGTCCAGTACGCGCTTGACCCGCACAGCTACCAATACTATGTTATCGAGGTTAACCCGCGCGTAAGCCGCTCCTCGGCGCTTGCATCGAAGGCGACAGGCTACCCGATCGCGAAGATGGCTGCGAAGATCGCGGTTGGTTATTCGCTTGATGAGCTCGTGAACCCGGTTACGGGTCAAACTTATGCTATGTTCGAGCCAACGCTGGACTACATCGTATCGAAAATCCCGCGCTGGCCGTTCGATAAATTCACAACTGCGAACCGTAAGCTGGGCACGCAGATGAAAGCAACGGGCGAGGTTATGGCGATCGGCCGTACATTCGAGGAATCGATGCACAAAGCGGTTCGTTCCCTTGAAATCGGCACGCACCGTTTCCACCTGAAAGAAGCAGTAGAACTGAGCGAAGATACGCTTCGCCTGCGTCTGCAGAAGCCGGATGACGAGCGCATGTTCCTCGTTGCGGAAGCGTTCCGCCGCGGTTACGCGCTGCAAGAAATCCAAGATCTGACGAAGATCGACTGGTGGTTCCTCGACAAGATCGAAGGAATCGTCGCATTCGAAGCAGAGCTACGCGCTGCATCTGTTCTAAGCAAAGAGCAGCTGTACGCTGCGAAGCGCAAAGGCTTCTCGGATCGCTCCATCGCGGAAATTCGCCGCGAAGGCAACCACACGACGATGATCGACGAGTACGAGATTCGCAAATTCCGCTTGGAGCAAGGTCTTAAACCGGTTTACAAAATGGTTGATACTTGCGCGGCGGAGTTCGAAGCAACGACTCCGTACTACTACTCGACGTACGAGACAGAGAACGAAGTAACGGAATCGAGCAAAGAGAAAGTACTCGTACTTGGCTCCGGTCCAATCCGTATCGGTCAAGGTATCGAGTTCGACTACTCGACTGTACACGCGGTATGGGCAATACAGAAGGCGGGCTACGAAGCGGTTATCATCAACAATAACCCAGAGACAGTCTCGACTGACTTCAGCACTTCCGACCGTCTATACTTCGAGCCGCTCTTCTTCGAAGACGTGATGAACGTAATCGAGCAAGAGAAGCCAATCGGCGTTATCGTACAATTCGGCGGCCAAACAGCAATCAACCTGGCTGCACCGCTGACGAAAGCAGGCGTGCGTATCCTGGGCTCCAGCCTGGAAAGCATCGACGCTGCCGAAGACCGCAAGAAATTCGAAGCACTTCTGAATGAGCTGAACATTAAGCAGCCGAAGGGCAAAACAGTAACGTCCGTTGACGAAGCGGTTGAAGCTGCAGCAGGCCTTGGCTATCCGGTGCTTGTTCGTCCATCGTACGTCCTTGGCGGACGCGCAATGGAGATCGTATACTCCGACGAAGAATTGCTGACATACATGGTGCAAGCGGTAAAAATCAACCCTGAGCATCCGGTTCTGATCGACCGCTACATGCTTGGCAAAGAGGCGGAAGTTGACGCAATCTGCGACGGCGAGACGGTTCTTATCCCAGGCATCATGGAGCATGTCGAGCGTGCCGGCGTTCACTCCGGCGATTCGATCGCGGTTTACCCGCCGCAATCGATCTCGAAGGAATTGCAGCAGAAGATGG
Organism: Paenibacillus taihuensis; assembly: GCF_003386535.1. Taxonomy (GTDB): domain Bacteria; phylum Bacillota; class Bacilli; order Paenibacillales; family Paenibacillaceae; genus Paenibacillus_Z; species Paenibacillus_Z taihuensis. The sequence continues at coordinate 42,436 of NZ_QTTN01000002.1, read as the reverse complement.
TTGAGATCACGGACAAAATCGCTCGCGGCCTGAACGTAATCGGTCTGGTGAACATCCAGTTCGTCATCTTCCAAGACGAAGTGTACGTCATCGAGGTTAACCCGCGTTCCTCGCGTACAGTACCGTTCTTGAGCAAAGTAACGAACATTCCGATGGCGAACCTGGCTACGCAAGCGATTCTCGGCACGAAGCTTTCGAGCCTTGGATACGAGAGCGGCCTGTGGCCGGAAGACGAGTATGTATCGGTTAAAGTGCCGGTGTTCTCGTTCGCGAAACTCCGCCGCGTCGACCCAACGTTGACGCCAGAGATGAAATCGACGGGCGAAGTTATGGGCCGCGACATGCACTATGCGAAAGCTCTGTACAAAGGCTTGGTTGGTGCAGGCATGCGCATCCCGCCAACAGGCTCGATCATCGCTACGGTATCCGACAAAGACAAGCCGGAAGCGATCGAGATTCTGCGCGGCTTCTACGAGCTCGGCTACAATATCGTGGCAACGGGCGGCACAGCGACAGCGCTTGAAGAGGCTGGCCTGCGCGTACAACGCGTGAACAAGCTGAGCGAAGGCTCGCCGAACATCCTGGATCTGATCCGCGAGAACCAAGCGCACTTCGTCGTAAATACACTGACGAAGGGCAAGACGCCTGAGCGTGACGGCTTCCGTATCCGCCGTGAAGCAGTAGAGAACGGCGTAGTATGTATGACATCGCTCGATACAGTTCGCGCATTGCTGAATATGCTTGAAGCGATCAACTTCGCTTCGCGCCCAATGCCGGTATTGGCTCAGCAGAAATAGCATTACAGCCTTAAGTGGCTGCGAAAGCCTGCCTCCAAGCAGGCTTTCGCCATGCATCCATGCATCTATGTTTGTATCGAGAAAGGTGGCACGCAGAGAGAATGAATCTAACGAGAGAACAAGCAGCTGGCCGCATTATGGTCGCGCTCGATTATCCAGATGCGGCAGCGGCAGAAGCGCTGGTGCAAAGCTTGGAAGGAATTCCTTGTTACATGAAGGTGGGCATGCAGCTGTATTACGCAGCTGGTCCAGCATTCGTCAGAAGCTTGAAGGAACGCGGCTACAAAGTGTTCCTCGATCTGAAGATGCATGACATCCCGAATACGGTCAAAGGCGGCGCGAACAGCATTACGAAGCTCGGTGTCGACGTATTCAACGTTCATGCAGCCGGCGGCGTCGACATGATGAAGGCAGCGATGGAAGGCGTTGAACAAGCGCTTGCGGCAGATCCGTCGCTAGAGCGGCCGCTGGTCATCGCGGTTACGCAGCTGACAAGCACTAGCCAGACGGTGCTGAACGAAGAGATCGGCATTAGCGGCTCGGTGCAGGATGCGGTTGTGCGATATGCGCAATTGACGAAGCAGGCCGGACTAGGCGGCGTCGTTGCTTCACCGCAGGAAGTAGAGCTGATCAAATCAGCTTGCAGCGCTGAATTCCGCACCATTACGCCAGGCATCCGTCCGGCAGGTGCCGAAGTGAACGACCAGACACGCATTATGACACCGCGCCAAGCGATTGAAACCGGAACGGACTATATGGTAATCGGCCGCCCGATTACAGCGGCAGCTGATCCGCGAGCAGCATTACAATCCATCATCGAGGAGCTGATTTAGTTGACTACAACACTTGCACAACTACCAAGAGAAATCGCAAACGGACTGCTGAGTATCAACGCGGTCGCGCTTCGCCCGAATGAGCCTTTCACATGGACAAGCGGGATGAAATCCCCGATTTATTGCGATAACCGTCTGACGATGTCTTATCCGGAAATTCGCGAGCTGATCGCAGAAGGCTTCGCGACCATTATCCGCGAGCAATTCCCGGATTGCGAAGCTGTAGCCGGCATCGCAACCGGCGGTATCCCGCATGCGGCATGGGTCGCGCAGAAGCTGAACCTGCCAATGCTGTACGTGCGTGACAAAGCGAAGGGTCATGGCAAAACCAATCAAATCGAAGGTCACTTCAAAGCTGGCCAGAAGGTTGTCCTGATTGAGGATCTAATCTCCACAGGCGGCAGCTCGCTGAAGGCAGCTGTAGCCGTTCGTGAAGCAGGCTGCGAGGTGCAAGGCGTCGTGGCGATCTTCACGTACCAGTTCCCGCAAGCGGCAGCAGCTTTCGAGCAAGAGGGTGTTCCGCTCGCAACGCTGTCGAACTACACGGCGCTAATCGAAGTGGCTGCGGAGAAGGGCATCGTTCAGAACAGCGACGTTGCACTGCTGCAATCGTGGCGCGAGAACCCGCAGGCGTTCGGCGTATAGAAAGTTTAAAAGATCTGAAGCGGATATGAAGCTTCAGGTCTTTTTTATACTTTTTATTCAAAAATCCAAAACTGATATTGAATTTATTCAGGTATTATTTTAATATAGTCAATATCGAGATTGAATTATTTAATGTCACGCACAGGAGAGGTGAGTCAGCATTGAAATATCCGCCGCCGCAGCAATGTCCGGTTTGCGAGAGTAAGCTAACGATTCAAGAGCTGAAGTGCGATCATTGCTCGACTGTTATTCAAGGGAATTTTGAAGCGACGAGGCTCGCTTCGTTGAACGGGGAGCAGCTGCATTTTGTCGAAGTGTTCTTGAAGGTAAGGGGAAACATACGTGAGATGGAGAAGGAGCTCGGCATCTCGTATCCTACGGTGAGGAACCGGCTGGATCAAATCGTCGATTCACTTGGATTTCAATCCATGCCAGCATCCCCGTCCTCCCCGCCGCCACCGTCGCAGCAGCAAGACGCAGAGCAATCGCAGCGGAAGCAGATTTTGGCCAAGCTGGATGAAGGGTCGATTACGGTCGAAGAAGCGCTTAAGCTTATTGGAGCTAGTCAAAAATAGGAGGAGTGGTAAGCGATGCATGAAGAGCGCACAATGGTCATTCGCATGATCGAGGAAGGTAAAATTACAGCGGAGCAGGGGCTGGCGCTGCTGGAAGCGTTGGAAGAGAAGCAGTCGCAAGCCGCGCCTACGATAGAGGAAGAGCAAGTGAAGCCTGTTTCTGATTCTGTTTCGGGACAAGCTGCCGCGTGGACAAGCACCTTCGATGCATTCGGCATCGAGCAGATGGCGTTCACGGCTGAGAACGGGTCGATCTATTTTCAAACGTGGGATCAACCCTCTTCGCAAGTGCATGTGACTTTGAAATCGAATAAAAACCTGAGCGTGACTGAACTGAACGAATGGCTTCAGCGATCTATCTCAGAGAAACGGACAGACGAGCAATACATATGGATGATCAAGCATGGCGACAGCGATCGTGATCGAGAACTGGAGAGTGAAGTCGTCATCAACATCTATGTGCCAGATGAGCAGAGCTTCGAGCGATTCGAAGCGACAACGACGAACGGCGGCATTCGCATCGATACCTTGATGTCCGAAGAGGCATCGTTCACATCGACCAATGGAGAGATCAAGCTGAACGGCATTCACCTGGAAACATTGAAGACAACGACGATGAACGGATCGATTCAGCTCGAGCTCGGGAACGCGGAATCCGCAGAGCTTATTGCGATGAACGGCAATGTTCGCGTAAGCGGTCAATTCGAGGAGCTGGAATGCCGTACGACGAATGGCTCGATTCAACTCGTTGACGTGATGGCAGAAGAGATTGAACTACGCACGAAGAACGGAAATATCCATTCTGCGACTTCTTTCGAAAAGCTGTCATGCAAGACGGAGAACGGCACGATCGATGTGCACAACCTGTCGGATGGGGACTCCGACCTTCGAGCGGAGACGATTAACGGTTCAGTCGTCATCGTGTACGACGAAGGCGTTGCAGGAGTACACGGCGAGCTGCAGTTCGGTCATGGCAGCGCGCGCTGCACTCTGAATGGGCAGACATACGCTTATTTGCAAGGGGAGAACAGCAAGCAGAGGGTTGAGTTCCACCAAGGGGATGAGGAGCAGCATCATCTTACCGTATCGACTGTCAATGGCTCAATCCGTATAGAGACAACCCCGGAAAAAAATCTGTTGCCATCCTAAATATTGGATGCTAATATGTTACATTAAACGGAAGGGTTTCTAGGGATCCGCGATCGGGCGAACCAAGCGAAACCGGGCTAATGACGATAGTCATGCTACACCGTAGGGATAAAAGACCTTCGGCAAGTTCCGCCTCATTAGACAGGCGGCGCTCGCAGGAGGTCTTTTTGGCGTTAGCTGAATGTCTGACGAGAAAACAGACAAGGGGAGATAAGGGATGACGATGGTAGCATTGCAAACACATGCACTCAGCAAGATCTTCACAGTTAAGCAAAAGCGTGCCGGACTTACGGGCAGCATCCGTTCGCTGATCAAGCCGCAGTGGGAGGAGAAAATCGCGGTGAAGGGCATTGACCTCACCGTACAGCGAGGCGAGATGGTCGCCTTCCTCGGACCGAATGGAGCTGGAAAGTCGACGACAATCAAGATGCTTACGGGCATTCTGCATCCGTCCTCCGGCGAAGCGCAGGTGCTGGGGCTGACGCCTTGGCGCGAACGGGCGAAGCTCGCTTACCGGATCGGCGCGGTGTTCGGGCAGAAATCGCAGCTGTGGTATCACCTGCCGCCGATCGATACGTTCGACCTGATCAGCCGCATCTATGAGCTGGACCGCAGTGAATATGCCGCACGACGCAATGATCTGATCGAGCGGTTCGAGCTCGGGCCGTATTTGAATATTCCTGTTCGAAAGCTGTCGCTTGGCGAACGGATGCGATGTGAGATCGCAGTGTCCTTCCTGCATCGCCCGCAGCTGCTCTTCCTCGATGAGCCGACGATCGGCCTCGACGTCGTTGTGAAGCAGCGCATTCGCGAGCTGATTCGCGAAGTGAACAAGGAAGAAGGGACGACTGTGTTTCTGACGTCCCATGACGCTGGTGATGTTGAAGAGCTGTGCTCGCGGGCGGTCGTTATTCATCATGGCGGCATTTTGCTGGATGCGCCGGTTGACCGGCTGAAGCGGGAAGTGCTGAGCCGCAAAATCATTTCGCTTACGCTGGCAAGCGGGTTCGATCCAACGATGCTGCCGAGTCAGGTCGGCACGGAGGTCCTCAAAGTGGAGGGCAGACGGGTGAAGATCGCTGTCGACCTGCAGCAGACTGACATTGAAGCCGTGCTTGGCAGCTTGATCGGCCGGTTCCGACTGGAGGATGTCACGGTCGAAGATCCGCCGATGGAGGAGATTATCACACATATCTATGGATCAGGAGGAGGTTAGCGCCATGAATGCCATGAATGCTATGAATGCTATGAAACTGATGAAAGCCGCTGCGGTTGCGCGGATTACATGGCGGCAGCAGCTGGCGTATAAGACGGATTTTCTCATGCGATCGTCGTTTCTGCTGCTCATTCTGTTCGTTTTCGTTCAGCTTTGGGGCGCTGCCTATCAAGGCGATACGACACGTGTCATCAACGGATACACGTTGAAGCAGATCATCTGGTACCTCGTGTTCACGGAAGCGATCACGATGGCTGTTCCTGCACTATGCGGCTTGATCGAGAACGAGGTGAAGAGCGGCGACATCGCAATCCGGCTCATCCGGCCGTTTTCTTATGTCGGGTATCATTATTCGTCCTATTTGGCAGAGGCGATCTTTCGCTTCTTCATTCATCTCGCTATCGGCAGCATCATTGCCTGGACATTCGCAGGACCGCCTTCGTTCGGTGTTGGCTGGGCTGGACTGTTCGCCTTAACGCTCGGCGCGATTACGATTGCTTTTCTGCTCAATATGATTGTGGCGCTCTGCGCTTTCTGGGTTGAAGAGACGCGGGGGATGGAGTTCGTCCTGCACAAGCTTCAGTTTACGGTCGGCGGAATGCTGCTGCCGCTCGACCTCATGCCGGAATGGCTGCAGCGCATATGCGCATGGATGCCGTTTCAGGCAATGCTTTATTTTCCGGCGCGGACTGCCGTTAATTATGGTGAGGCGAGTTTATTGCAGCAGTTCGGCATACAAGCGGCCTGGATTGTCGTTCTCGCGGCTGCAGTAATGTTCATGTACCGGAGAGGAGTGGCAAAATTACATGTCAATGGCGGCTAAAGGTATTGGAACGCTCAAGTTTCTGCTCACCTGCTGGAAGCTGAATCTCGCATCAGCAATGGAATACAGGCTCAGTTTCTTCATGCTTGCTGGGATGATGTTCATTAACAACTTCATGTGGCTGTTCTTCTGGAGCTTGTTCTTCGGTCGGTTTCAGGTCGTAAACGGCTGGGATCTCTCCGATGTGATGATGCTGTGGGCGGTTGGGGCAGGCGGCTTCGGTTGGGCGAATATGCTGTTCGGCAACTTCAACCGGATCGCCCCGATCGTCTCCGGCGGTCAATTGGACGTTTACTTATCGCAGCCGAAGCCCGTGCTTCTTCATGTATTAGCGAGCCGGATGTCCCTTACCGCAGTCGGTGATTTCATGTTCGGACTGGTCATCTACGGCTGGGTGGGCGATCATTCGCTGCGCGGCGCGCTCCTATTCACGGCTGGACTCATCATTAGCGGCGTACTGATCATGGCGGTCACAATTATTGGCGGATGCCTCTCCTTCTACGTAGGAAACTCGGAAGGGATCGCGAATCAAGTGTTTAACAGCTTTCTTGCGCTATCTACGTATCCATCCGATATTTTTCGGGGGTTCGCGAAGGCACTGCTGTTCTCCATTATCCCGGCTGGCTTCATCAGTTATTTGCCGATCGGGCTCATGCGAGACTTCGATGCAATCTTCGTGTTAGAGGCAGTTGCTGTCACGCTGGGCTTCTTAGGAATTGGCATTTTTTTCTTCCATAGGGGGCTTCGCAAGTACTCTTCCGGCAATGCAATTGCGCTTCGGGGGTAAGTTTGCATCTTTATGAAATATTTATCTAATTTCGTCGCTTAGGCGTGTAACCTTAAGGAGGGTAACTACGTCAGAGAAGTAGCTAGATTAGAGTTTTCTAATCGGGGAGGGGGGTTACATAGAGAAAATGAGTGCAGAGCCTGTGTTAAAAGTAGAATCCGTTTGGCGAACCTTCCAGGTTGGCGGTCAGCCGCTGCATGTTTTGAAGGGCATCGAGATGGAATTAAAGCCGCAGCAGCTGGTCATGCTTCGCGGACGCTCGGGCTCTGGGAAAACGACGCTGCTGAATTTAATCGGGGGTCTGGATACGCCTAGCAAAGGTGAAATTACGTTCAAGCAGCTCCCTTTTCACAAAATGAGCGATGATGAGCGGACGAAGGTACGGCGCAGTGAAATCGGCTTTATTTTTCAAGCATTCGCACTGATGCCGCTATTGTCCGCATACGAGAACGTCGAGCTTAGCTTACGGATGGCTGAAGTGCCGAGCAGTACGTGGAAAGGGCGCGTCGAGCAATGCCTGGAGCTGGTTGGTCTATCCAAAAGGATGCATCACCGGCCGTTCGAGCTCTCCGGCGGGGAGCAGCAGCGTGTTGCCATTGCGAAAGCGATTGCCCATAAGCCGACTTTGCTGCTTGCCGACGAGCCGACAGCGGAGCTTGATTCGCAAATGTCTGCGCAAGTGATGTCGCTCTTCCAGACGATTATCGAGACTGAACAAGTGACAATTTGCATGACTACACACGATCCTACGATTCTGGAGGTTGCCGATCATGTTTACGAAATGGTTGACGGGACGTTCCTGTAAGACCGCGGCAGTCCTAGTCATAGGCGCCTCGCTCCTGATGACGACAGGCTGTTCGCTGCTGCCGGATGAAGATAATGAGGAAGTGCTGCCTGCCATTGCGCCTCCGCAAATTTCGAAGAAGCCGGAGTACGAGGTAACGACCGCGACAATTGAAACGAAGAAGACGACCATCGGGAAGATGATCTCCTTGAAAGAAGAGACGCTCTATTACACGCTCGACGGTAAACGATTGAAGGAATTGAATATTAAGGCCGGTCAGAAGGTGACCAAAGGCCAAGTGATCGGTTCGCTCGATGTGGATGATTTGCGCAAACAGCTGCGTACCGATAAATTGCAATTTTCGCGGGATGAGCTGCAGATGAAGGATACGCTTCGCAAGAAGGATGAGATGGATCCGGTCGATTTCGAGCTGGCGAAGATCGCCTTTGAAGAGAAGCGCCAGCATCTGGTCGATTCTCAGGAGGAGATCGACAAGGCGTTGCTGACTGCCCCGTTCACAGGCACGGTCGTAGCGCTGAATGTCATGAAGGGCGATCTGATCAAAGCTTACGATCCGGTCTGCATCATTGCCGATACGAGCCAGCTGACCGCAGCAGCGATCATGACGAATGACGATCTGCAGGGCGTTTCGGTTGGTATGCCGGTCGTCGTTGATATTAACAATGCCGGCGAAGTGAAAGGCACCGTAGCTCAGCTTCCGGTGCAGAAGGATGACAATGGCGGGAATGGCGGCAGCGGTAATGGAACGCAGCGTCCGGAACGGCCGGAGGATTTCCTCACCGTGAAGCTGGGCAGCATGCCGAAAGGTGTGACGCGCGGAACGCCGCTGTCCATCTCGATCATCATGAACCGCAAGGAGAATGCGGTCGTTATTCCGCCTTCTGCGCTTCGCTCCATTGGCTCGCGCACCTATGTGCAGGTGGTGGATGACCAAGGCAAACGAGAGGTTGACGTTCAAGTCGGCCAAACGACAGCGACGCAGGTAGAGATTTTGCAAGGGCTGCAGCCGGGGCAGAAAGTCGTGGGGCGTTAACGTATGGGGATGCCGTTATTTCGATTTCTATTGCGGAAAATGTGGAATACCAGATGGCTCACGCTGAGCTCGCTCGTGGGACTCATCATTGCCGTCGCCTTTGCAACGAGCATCCCGATGTACGCGGACGGCGCACTGAAGCGGGTTGTCTCGCAGTCGCTGAAGGATGAGAGCGGCGGGCTTCCGGCAGGCTCGCTCTTAATGCGCTACCAGGAGACGACGGGAAAGACAGATACGAAGGCACTTTCCGAGGTAAGCCGCTATGTCCGGGAGGATGTGCCGAAGCAGATCGGTTTCCCGTTCGGCACCTACGTGCAGAGCTACTCGATTCGAAGCGCGGAGCTCACGCCTGAAGATCCGAGCAAGGTCGATGCGAGCCGCGTGCGGACGATGGCGCTGACCACGATGAATGGGCTCGATAAGAAGGTCGAGCTGACGCAGGGGCGTTGGTATGCCGACTCCATTGGGGCTGACGACACCGTCGAAGCGGTCATGATGGAAGAAGCGATGTACCGCAGCGATATGCATATCGGCGATGTGTTCGAGTATCCGATCTACAGCGGGCTTAATCTGACGCTGCATGTGAAGATCGTCGGTGCTTACAAGCCGCTTGGCGATACCGATCCGTATTGGTATCAAGGGCTGGAAGGCATGATGAGCACGCTCCAAATCGGGGAGAATGCGTTCCAGAAAGGGCTGCTCACGGATCGTAAAGTTCCGGTCCATACGGCGAACTGGTTCTATGCATTCGATCTGAAGGAGATTCAAACGAGCCAGCTTGCGCCGCTCGGCAAGACGCTGGATCGACTTAACATCGAGCTGTATCAGCGGCTGAAGGATACGCGCGTGGAGATTTCGTTCGCGAAGCTGCTCGGCGAATTCAAGAAGCAAAGCTTGCAGCTGCAGCTGCTATTGTTCACGCTGGCAGCGCCGATGCTCGCGATGGTGTTCTACTTCATCGCGATGAATGCGAGGCAAGCGCTCGATAAGCAGCGAAGCGATATCGCGGTGCTGCGAAGCCGGGGCGCGGGAACACGGCAAATCTTCCGAATCTATTTCCTGGAAGGGCTGCTGCTCGGTATTATCGCACTGATTGTCGGTCCGATGATTGGCTGGTTTATGGCGAAGAGTATCGGCTCGGCTAACGGCTTCCTCGAATTCGTTAATCGGAAGTCGCTGCCGGTCGGCTTCTCTTCGGAAGCGATCATTGCTGGTGTCGGGGCTGTCGTGCTTGCTCTGCTAGCTACGATTATTCCCGCAATTATCTATGCGAGAGCTTCGATCGTTGATTACAAGAAGCAGCTTGCGCGTTCTGACCAGAAGCCGCTATGGCAGCGTTGGTACGGCGATGTTCTGCTGCTTGGCGTGTCGGCGTATGGCTGGTACTTGTTCAACGAGCGGCAAATGATCTCGTTCAAGAGCAATCTGACGACGGATCAGCTCAATGTGCAGCCATTCCTCTTCTTCGTGCCGGCGCTGGCGATATTCGCAATGGGATTGTTCTTCCTGCGCGTATTTCCATGGCTGCTCAAGCTGTTTAACTGGATCGGCCGCAAGGTGCTGCCGGTTCCGTTATTCCTGACGCTGACCCAGCTGTCGCGCTCTTCAAGAGGCTACTATCCGCTTATGATTTTGCTCATCTTAACACTCGGACTTGGCGTCTATAACGCTTCGGCCGCACGGACGATCGATCTGAACTCGACCGAGCGTACGCTCTATAAGTACGGTACCGATGTCATTATGCAGACGGTATGGGAAGGTACGACGGAGGTGCAGAACACGGGCGGAAATGGTGGAGGAGGCGGCCAAGGCGGCGGAAGCGGAGGCAGTGGAGGCAGTGGCGGTAGTGGCGGTAGTGGTGGCGGTTCAGGTGGTTCTGGCGGTTCAGGAGGTTCCGGTGGTGGTTCCGGCTCAGGAGGAGGCGGTACGCCTGTTCCGACCAAAATTATCTATTCTGAACCACCGTTCGAAGTATTCCGCTCACTGAATGGAGTCGAGGCTGCTGCGCGCGTATTGCAGGCGAAAGCGAACATGGTTGTATCCGGCAAGTCGATTGGCCAAGGTACGTTGATGGGCATCGATAATGTCGATTTTGCCAAAGTCGGATGGTTCCGCAATGACCTGTATCCGGCACATCCATTCTACTATTTGAAATACTTAGGGCTCTATGAGCAAGCAGCTATTATTCCTTCCAAGGTGGCAGAGAAGTATCAGCTGAAGCTTGGCGATCAGATCTCGGCAGGGTTGCCGGACGGCATAATCGATTTCGTTATTGTCGGCATCGTTCCGTACTGGCCGAGTCAGTACCCGGATCAATCGCCATTCTTAATCGCGAATCTCGATTATATCTACGACCAAGTGCCGATGATTCCATACGATGTGTGGCTCAAAATGAAGCCAGGCGCGCTGACGGGACCTGCCATGAAGGAGCTGGAGAGCAAGGGCATCGAGCTAGCAAATGTGCAGGATGTCCGGATTGAGCTTGCAGCTGAGTCGAAGCATCCGACTCGCGGCGGCGTGTTCGGTATCCTTAGTCTCGGTTTCCTCGTCTCGATCATTGTGTCGCTGGTAGGTTATCTGCTCTTCTGGTTCTTCAACCTATCCGGGCGGATCGTGCAGTTCGGCGTCCTGCGGGCGATGGGGCTGTCGCGCAAGCAGCTGACCGGAATGCTTCTGCTCGAGCAGCTGTTTACGGCAGGGCTATCCATCGGTCTTGGTATCGTCATTGGCAAGATAACGAGCTTGCTGTTCCTGCCGTTCCTGCAAACGACCGATAACGTGGCGAACTCCGTACCGCCATTCCGGGTTGTGTTCGATGCGAAGGATACGACGCAGCTGTATATCGTCGTCGGCTGTATGATGCTGATGGGAGCGGGACTATTGCTCGTTCACATTCGCAGATTGCGTGTTCATCAAGCCGTGAAGATGGGGGAGGAGCGGTAGCCGCATTATGATTACGTGCGAAGGACTTGTAAAAATTTATAAATCAGACGATCTCGAGGTCGTCGCGCTGCAGGGACTCAATCTCCATGTGCGAGACGGCGAGATGATGGCGATCATCGGCAACAGCGGCAGCGGGAAGTCGACGCTGCTCAACATTCTCGGCGGCTTGGATCGGCCGTCTGCAGGTCAGGTTAGCGTGGGACCATGGGATTTGCTCAAGATTACAGAGGAGCAGCTTGTCTCGTACAAACGCGATACAGTCGGCTTCATCTGGCAGAGCAATGCCCGCAACCTGCTCCCTTACTTGACCGCCCTCGAGAACGTAGAGATGCCGATGATGCTGTCATCGAAGGTTGACCGCGCTTATGCGAAGCAGCTGCTCGAATGGGTCGGGCTGAAGGACCGTATGTATAACAAGCTGCACCAGCTCTCCGGCGGGGAGCAGCAGCGGGTTGCCATTGCGATCTCGCTCGCGAACCGGCCGAAGCTGCTGCTCGCCGATGAGCCTACGGGATCGGTCGATACGGCGACGAGCGACCTGATCATGGGGATTTTTCGCAGGCTGAACCAAGAGCTTGGTATAACGATCGTCATCGTTACCCATGACCTTACGCTGGCGGGCAAAGTTGACCGCGTCGTGGCGATTCGGGATGGACTAACGAGCACCGAGTTTGTAAAGAGAAATCCGAACTTGGATGATGTTCAGCAGCTCGGAGACGGAGCAGGCGTCGGCGCTGGCGGTATTCATTCGATTCATGAGGAATATGTCGTTGTGGACCGTGTGGGCAGACTGCAAATTCCGAAAGCTTACTTAACCGCGCTGCAAATTACAGATCGAGCATCGATGGAGTTTGACGGGGAGCGCATTATCATTTCACCGCCTAAATCATTGGAGGGATAACAAAGAGTATGGAGAGAAGAGAGAATCGTAAGCGCGTTGTGATGAAGAGGACGGCAGCTGCTGCTATTAGTACGCTCATGATCACGTCAACGCTAGCGGCATGTACGAAAGGGGAAAGTGATAGCGATGCGGATCGGCATGTACTCCGAGTCGGATTTATGTATTCGAACTCGGACAACGATCCATATTTGCGCCAGCAGTTTACAGACAGCTATGAGCTGCTGCATCCGAACATTGATATTGAGATTGTCTCTGCAATTAACTACGACGATCAACGTTTCGATCAGCCTGATCCGAATAAGCCGCAGCCAGATCCGTACGAGAAAATGAAAGAGATGCTGACAGGCAGCAATCCGGCCGACGTTGTCATTCTCGAATCTGCTTATCTGAAGCGTGCCGTCCAGGATAATCTGCTCAAGCAGCTTGATCCGATTATTCAAGAAGACGAATTTGATATCGACGACTTCGTGCCGACGGTTATCAATGGCATCAAGGACGCTGGCGACGGCTACTTGTATGCACTCACGCCGACGTTCAGCGGTTCCGCACTCTTTTATAATAAGAAGCTGTTCAACGATGCTGGTGTTTCACTGCCATCCGACAACATGCAATGGCCAGATGTGATTGCACTTGCGAAGCGGCTTGCGAAGGGCGATGGCCAAGACCGGAAGTTCGGCATTGCCTTCAACCGGTGGGGCGGCGACCCGTTCTATGATTCCCAGAGCTACGCGGCTCCGCTGCAGCTGAAGATGTTCGACAACAAGGCGGAGAAAATGACCGTCGACCAGCCGCAATGGCGTAAAGTATGGAACGATCTTGCTGGCCTTTACAAGGAGAAAATCGTGCCTACAGGCCAAGACCTTGGCGGTGGAGGCGGACGCCCTCTTGACGTTGCAGGTGCTTCTGCAGGTAAAGAAGTTTACGATCCGTTCCAAGGCGATCTGTTCATTAACGGCCGATTGGCAATGACTGTCGCGGGTTACGACTATGTGAATGAGCTGGCGAAAGCGAAGGACTATGCTGCCAAAAATAATAAACCAGCCGTAGACTGGGACGTCGTAACTGTACCGCAGTTCCAAGAGGCGCCAGGCATTGGCGGCAATATCTATCTGAGCAACCTGATGGCGATTAACAATAAGGCACAAAATCCTGATGATGCATGGGACTTCATCCGTTTCAACAACAGCAAGGAATGGGCGAAGCTGAAGTCGCGCAGCACGTATGAGATGGTATCCCGCAAGTCGTTCCTGAAGCCGAAGGAAGGCATGAGTTATAACATCGACGCGTTCTACGCGCTGAAGCCGGTACCGCCTCAGGATGTCGAGCTCGATAAACTGTACCGCGACCGTCCGAACTTGTACCAAGTGCAAAATCTCGCACAGCCGCTCTTCCAAGATATCATCCAGGGCAAGAAGTCGGTGGAGGATGCGCTTAAGGAATGGCAGACGAAGGGTGATGCCCTGCTGCAGAAAATCAAAGATAACCCGTCAGGCCCGCTTGATCCGGTAGGCGGAGTTGGAGTTGGCGGCGACGTGTATGTGAATCCAGGCGGCGCTGTTAAGGGTTAATGTTAAGAAAAACAAAAATCATAGTGATCGCAGAATCCGCATCGGTACAGCAATGTGCCGGTGCGGTTTTTTATGTTTTTGGGGACATGCTTGATTTTCCGAAAATGGGGTATCCTAACAAAACGGCGAAGAAAGGAGCGAAGAAGTGCATGATAAAATGGGTATATTGGGGGAAGCTGTACGAGACTAAATTCCAGGCAGGCTGTCTAGTACGGCGGATGGAAAATGACTGGTGGGTATATGGTTACGAGTGCCCGCAAGAGATTGAAGTGTTCCGTTCGCGAAAAGGAAGATTTGGCGTTCGATTCCTGCCTTAGAATATTAAGGCTTGACTAATACATGTCCTATATAGTATATTAATTCTTGTCGCCATTGAATGATTCGAAGTGAATCGGTGTTATCGCGGGGTGGAGCAGCTCGGTAGCTCGTCGGGCTCATAACCCGAAGGCCGCAGGTTCAAATCCTGCCCCCGCAACCAACCTTTCGATTATTATCGTAAGGGCCCTTAGCTCAGTTGGTTAGAGCGGTCGGCTCATAACCGATTGGTCGGGGGTTCGAGTCCCTCAGGGCCCACCATTCCTCAATCATCATTACATGCCGGGGTGGCGGAACTGGCAGACGCACAGGACTTAAAATCCTGCGGTGGGTGACCACCGTACGGGTTCGATTCCCGTCCTCGGCATCCAACACTAAACCTTGATGATTCAAGGTTTTTTTATTTTCTGTATGAATCATTATTGCAATAAACTCCATAGCTCTGATAAAACTCCTCCTCGTCACTTGCCATTAGAAGTGATGAGGAGGAGTTTTTTTTATTCTTTTTTCGCTTCATGTGGCTGTAAGTACATGGATTGGGAGCCGATTTCTATTGAAATGAAAGAAAAAGAACAAATAAGTAATCTGAGGAACAATTTACAAACTATTAAATCGTGATTGATCTGTATTTTACATATGTGCCTTATTATCAAGTTACACAGAGCGAGTACAGCATGATTGCGTGCCGAACGAGAGGGAGTGAAGGATATGTCTTCAATTCGATTAGAGAAAGTGACCAAAACCTATTCGAATGGGAAAACCGTCATCGAGAATCTAGAACTTGAGATCAAAGAGCGTTCATTTACGGTGCTGCTTGGTCCTTCGGGCTGCGGCAAGACGACCGCGCTGCGGATGATTGCCGGACTTGAAGAGGTAAGTGCCGGACAAATTTATATTGGAGACCGGAATGTCACGAAGATGGAACCTGGGGATCGAGGGATTTCTATGGTTTTCCAAAACTATGCGATCTATCCGCATATGACGGTGCGCAAAAATATCGAGTTTGGTTTGAAGAATATGAAGATCGTCAAGGAAGAAATAGCGAAACGCGTAATACAAGTCGTGAATATGGTCGGGCTGAAGGATTATTTGAATGCGAAGCCTTCGACGCTTTCAGGAGGACAGCGGCAGCGTATTGCACTATCAAGAGCGATGTCCAAAAAACCGCAGGTATTTCTAATGGATGAACCGTTATCCAATCTAGATGCCAAATTACGCAATCAGATGCGGGGGGAGCTCATTGATCTGCACAGAGAATTGAAATCTACGTTCGTATTTGTCACACATGATCAAATCGAAGCAATGACGATGGCTACGAATATCGTGATTTTCAATAATGGCTCTATTATGCAGCAGGGCACTCCCAAGGAAGTTTATGAAAATCCAGCCAATCTGTTTGTAGCCACTTTTATCGGCGACCCCGGGATGAATATAGTCGAACTTCCGAAGATCGGTACGATCGGTTATAGAGCGCATAAAGTGAAGCTGAAGAGGGCTTTCGACTTTCATGGCGTTAGCGCATCAGGCATGGTGATCACGAAGGAAATGCTGGGGATGGACCATTTGTATCGCATCGCAACCGGATTAGGGACTGTTCTCATGAAATGCGAGGAAGAGTTGAATATTGGCGAACAAGTCACTCTCTATATATCAGAGAAAGATATGTACTATTTCGATGTGAACGAGCAGCGTTCACGGGATATCATGCTGATCGATACGGCATTTCACAGGCTATCCTTGATGGAAGGCGTCACTGTGACTGGCGATCACGTGATTGGTAATGTGCATGGTTAACAGAATCATTCGCAATCCATACATCCTCATTGCTCCGGCGATTATTCTCGTTTCCATATTTTCCTTGTACCCAATCCTCTTCGCGCTGCGAGTCAGCTTTATGAATTGGGACACCGTGTTAGGGACGAAAGAATATGTGGGATTTAAAAATTACATCATTATTTTTAAAGATCCCGTATTTTGGAAGGTACTAAGAAATACGTTGATATTCGCCTTCTTCACTGTTGTGATCGGCATCGTATTGGCGTTTGTAATCGGCATCTTTTTGCGCAAGAACAGACTTTCGGACAATCTTGTGCAGAGTGTCATCTTTACGCCGAACATTCTTTCTGCCGTATCCGTCACTGTGATGTGGATGTGGTTAATGGATCCTAATGTTGGCATCCTCAACTTTGTGCTGAAATGGCTTGGACTTCCAACGCTGAAGTGGATGATGAGTCCTGATACGTCGTTGATGTCTATTATCATCGTCTCGATCTGGAAAGGCCTCGGCTACAATGTGATGATCGTGATCGCGGGACTGCAATCGATACCACGTTACATCTATGAAGCGGCCAAACTTGATCGGGCTGGAAGATGGACAACTCTGTTTCGCATCACGCTGCCGCTCTTGTCGCCGACCTTGTTCTTTCTGCTCATCACATCGATCATTTCCTCATTTAGCGCGTTCGATGTCGTGAGCTTGATGACCAATGGCGGACCGGAAAACTCTTCGAATCTGATTGTTTATTGGATCTACCAGATAGGCTTCTTGCAGTTTAATATCGGCAAAGCAAGTGCAGGCTCGATCTTGTTTATGATCATGGTCGGCATTATCGCGGTGATTAACTACGCATTCTTCAACAAGAAAGTTCACTATCAGTAATCGGAGGATTAAAGAACAATGAGCTATGCGGCCAAAGTGCTACGAATCCTGTTACTTATTACTTTAGTTCTCGTGTTTGTGTTCCCTTTCGTTTGGATGCTCAGCACATCTTTAAAGACGTATTTGGAATCGATCAAGTTCCCGCCTGACATTTTGCCGAAAGTCCCGCAATTCGTCAACTACTACAAAACTTATGTTCGTATTCACTTTCTTCATTATGCAATGAATTCGGTTATCGTCACCTTCTCCATCGTGCTTGGCCAACTGCTCGTGTGCATTCCGGCAGCCTATGCGTTTGCCAAGAAAAAGTTCAGATTCGCCGGTCTTTTCTTTGCGATCATACTGATCGATTTGGTACTGCCGGCTCAAGTCACGTTCGTTCCCATTTATGTGCTGGTCAGTGATTTTGGCTGGCTGGATACCTATTGGGCCATGATTATTCCATTCATTTATTCGTCATTTGCGATATTCTTCATGACGCAAGCGTTCAAGCAAATCCCGGACGAGCTGCTCGACGCAGCCAGAATGGATAAGGCAACCGAGCTGCAAATCATTGTCCAGCTGATGCTGCCAATCGCGAAGCCATTCGTGTTGACTGCAATGCTGTTCACCTGCATTTCGAAGTGGAACGACTACTTCTGGCCGCTCATCTTGACGAATTCAGAAAGCGTGCGTACGTTGCCGATGACGGTCAAAGGCATGATTTCCGATACGCCTGGATTAACACATTGGAACGAATTGATGGCAGGCAATATGATGCTGATCATTCCGATCTTGGTCCTGTATATTGCAGCGAACCGTTTTATCAAGAATGCCTTTGTATACGGTATTAAGTAACCCTTAATATAAACAAAGAAAAAGTGGAGGAAATTCAAATGAGAATCAACTTGAAGAATGCAGTGGCTTTGGGTCTATTAGCAACGGTTATCGGAGTGACCGGCTGTTCCGAAGGAGCGCCGTCCACAGACAACAGCCAAGAAGGCGCAGCGCAAAACGCATCAGCAGCAGAAAAGGTAAAGGTTGATTTTTGGTCTATCTGGGATCCGTCACAGGGCAACGGAAAGTTAATGGCCGATGCTGTGAAAAAGTTCAATGACGCAAATCCGGACATCGAAGTCGTTATGTCAGGCCAAGGCGGCTACGACGGCGTAGCTGAGAAGCTGGAAGCGGCGCTTGTTGCCAAAAACACCCCGGTCATCGCTCAAATCGAAGAGTCCTTCCTAGGTCGTTATAATCCTATTGCAGCGGATCTGAGTAAATATATGTCCAAATCGACAATCGACAATTACATCGAAGGCTTGACACGTTCAAGCTTTGCGGACGGCGTTTTCAAAGCGGCGCCGATGAACCGCAGCACGCCGATTCTGTACATGAACGCGGATTTGGTTAAAGCAGCCGGATTGGATCCGGCAGGCCCGAAAACTTGGTCTGAGCTGCAAGAATATGCAAAAAAATTGACAGATCCGGCCAAAGGCATTTATGGGTTCTCCGGCTACTGGGATACGGATGCATGGTATTGGGAATCAGCCGTTTACTCCTACGGCGGCGAGATGGTCAACAAGGATGGAAGCCAGGTTGCATTTGATAATGAAAAAGGCAGTTCCATTGTGAAATTGTTCCAGGACATGGTTAAAGATAAAACGATGTTAAATGCATATAGCGCGCAGGAGAATCAGTCCGATCTGATCAAGCAAAATTTCCTTGACGGCAAAGTTGCGATGGATTTCGATTCCATCGGATCGATGGGTCAGCTTGTCAATAACACGAAGTTCAACGTTTCCGTTGCATTCCAGCCGCAAGAAGGCGGGAAGAATTCCATGGTGACCGGCGGAGCGAACGCGATCATTATTGACAAAGCGACAGAAGAGCAGAAGAAAGCGGCTGGAAAGTTCCTCGATTTCTTGTCTCAAGACGAGAACGTAGTGAATTTCTTCGAACAAACGGGCTATCTGCCAACTACCAAGTCTGCATTGGAAACGCCGGAATTAAAGAAATGGCTGCAAGAGAAACCGCAGTTCCAAGTTGCGATCGACCAGCTTCAATTTGCGCACAGCCGGCCTTGGTCGAAGAATTGGAAAGCGATCTACACGTCCAACGTTGAATTTGTGAAAAGCGCTCTGATTGACACTTCCAAAGATCCGAAGCAAGTCGTTCATGATGCAGCAGTTGCAGCGCAAAAGATTATCGATGAAAACAAATAAGCTGAACCAGGATGGTGAATGTGTATGACTATGATTACTAAAAAGAGTTTCATGGATGGCGGAAACTGGTATAAAGGAAACCTGCACGGTCATTCCACCTTATCCGACGGTGCTCTCACGCCGGAAGAGCTTCGAAAGGCTTATAAAGAACGAGGCTATTCTTTCATTGCGCACTCCGAGCATGATTTCTTTACGAACTTCGAGCAGGAGAATGAGCCAAATTTCATCCTGCTTCCAGCCAGTGAAGTAGGCATCCGGATGCCGGCTGGCGATATCAGAATCTTTCACCTGCATGTCATAATGGGAACTGACGAGCATCTGCGGGCAGCGACGAAAGAGCCGCTTAGGCATATGGAGCCAATCATTTGGCCGGATTTCGTCAGCATTGATACGGCACAGCAGTTCATTGACGATATGGTGGCACGAGGCAATATCGTCATGTTCAATCATCCGCATTGGTCCACCGTTGAGTGGGAAGATGTCTATGCACTGGATAACCTGTTCGCGCTAGAAGTCTACAACCATTGCTCGGAGTGGCATGAGAACATGGGCAATTCCCGAATTATGTGGGAAACACTGCTGCGTAAAGGCAAGAAGCTTTGGGGGACGGCAACTGACGATAACCATAACAGATATCCGGGCGACATCTACAACGACTCTTTTGGAGGCTGGGTAGTTGTCAAAGCCCCCGAGCTGACGCGCAATGCAGTTGTCCAAGCATTGGTCGAAGGCAGCTTCTATTCCTCGACGGGTCCGGAAATCTATGAGTTCCGCATCGAGAATAATGAAGTCATCTTCGAATGCTCTCCGGTTGAACGCATTTATATGAATGGAGATGTCCGCCAGTATCAAATTGAGCTTGGCGAGAATATTACATCCCTTCGTAAAAAACTGCGGGGAGACGAGAAATTTATTAGAGTCGAATGTCTTGATAAATTTGGAAAGTTTGCTTTTACAAATCCGATCTATTTAGATTAATCATTCGATCTGTTTATCAAACCGGGAAACAGATCGCGTTGAATCCCGGTTTGATTCTATGAATGGAGAAGGTGAATGCTAGTGCTGCAGGTTGAACGAATGGGCATGATTTTGGCAGAGTTGAATGCCAAAGGAAGAGTAACGGTTAATGAGCTCTCCGAACAATTGAACGTTTCCAAGGTGACCGTTCGTCGAGACTTGGACGCGTTAAGCCGGGAAAACAAGCTGCTTATCGTACACGGGGGCGGCATCAAGCCTAACTTTACTTTGTACGAGGCGCCATATAGCCAGCGCAACTCCATCCATATCCAGGAGAAACAGCGCGTTGGCATGAAAGCGGTTGAACTGATCGACGATTATGATGTGATCGCCTTAGGCGTAGGCACGACTACAATTCAGATATCCAACCACTTATTAAATAAAAAAAACTTGACGATCATCGTTGGCTGTATCCAGGTATTGAACAGTCTTATCGAGCGTAAAAAAGCCGGTTATTTTACGGGAAGAATTATTTTTCTTGGCGGCGAGATCGACACGGATCAAATGTTCGCATCAGGATCGATGACGATAGACTTGCTCGAGAAGTTTTATATTGATAAAGCGTTTATCGGTGCGAATGGCTATTCGATCGCGCATGGAATCACAACCTATCATATCGACGAAGGCAATCTTCTCAGAAGAATGATCGAGCGATCGAACAAAGTGCATATCGTGATTGACCATTCGAAGATTGATGTGAAATCCATGTACAAATATGCAGATTACAACGAAGTGAATGGTGTGATTTGTGATACAGAACCGCCTGTTGAATGGAAGGAAAAGCTTGCCCACGCGAACATTAGCTGGGTGAAGGCGTAACTCAGCAAAGATGCGACTATCGTGAAGGAAGGTTTAGTGAAATGCAAGTTTCGAATTTGATTGTGGATCAGCATGTCCACTCCAATTATTCTCCCGACTCGGAAGAACCGATGAAGAATATTGTTGAACATGCGATAAGTTTAGGGAAGAAAGCCATCGTGACAACGGACCATTTTGATTATGATTGCAAGTATTTCAAGAAAGACGTCCTGATCGACATGGTCAGTTACGAGCAAGAGGTTGCAGAGCTGCGTAAAGCCTATGACATAGAAATACGGAAAGGCATCGAGGTTGGTTATCGAAAAGATTACCATCATGAAATTAATGCATATTTGCAAGGATATTCTTTTGATTTGGTTTTGCTATCCGCTCACAACAATGGCGTGTTGGATTTTGCGGAAGAAGCTTTTCACAGTCAATCCATGAATCGGATCTTGGAGGAGTATTTCTCGCATGTTCGCGATGCGGTCCAACTGATGGATAATTATGATGTTGTGGCACATCTTGATTATGTTAGCCGGTACACGAAGAGAATCGTTGATGTAGAGGATTACGAGCGTTGCAAATCCATGCTGTATGACTTATTTGAGATCATGATAAAGAAGGATAAAGTGTTGGAGTTGAATACGACAGGGCTGTATCGGCAAGGTTGGATTCATCCGCACAGCTGCCTGATTGAAATGTACCTGGATTTAGGCGGCAAATGGTTCTCGCTCGGTTCCGATGCCCACCGGGTCGGCAGTTATGAACAAGGGTTCGGCCAGGCGCTGAAATTGCTGAAATCGTATGATATTCATGAAGTCGTACAGTTTCGCAATCGGGTTCCTTATTTCGTGACGATATAGGGGACGCAACAGCAGATGGGAAATTCAAGAAATGAATTCAACAGCAAGTTATTGCAGTTATCCGTTCCATTGACTTTGCAGTTTCTGTTTGCATCATCTTTTATGCTAATCGATTCGATGATGGTAGCAGGCTTGGGGGAAGAGTCGATTGCTGCCGTTGGCATTGCCGGTCAATTCGAGTTTTTGCTCGGGATGATTCTGGCAGGCGTGTTGAGCGGTCCGTCCGTATTTATATCTCAATATTACGGGGAAAGAGATTATGACTCGATAAAGAAGCTGGCGGCATTGACTGTATTTAGCGGTCTGGCAATCAGCATTGTTTTTGTTATCCTGCTTACGTTCGGCTCCCCATTCATATTTGCTCCTTTTACGGGAGATCAACAGCTGCTGAATATGACAGCGACATTTGTGTCCATTATGAGCTGCGGGTATGTCGCATCAGCTGTTACGACCGCATATGTGATGAGCTTGAAGAGCATCGGCGTTGTGAAAGTGATTATGTATTTGACCATCTTGTCGCTTTGTCTGAATACTTTTCTGAATTATGTGCTCATTTACGGTCATCTCGGATTTGCTGCCATGGGGGTATACGGTGCCGCGGCAGCTACTATGATCTCTAAGCTGCTTCTCCTCTCGACAACAATCGTGTATGTGTATGTATGGAAGAAGGAAGTAGCTGTATCATTAAAGATCTTGCCTCGGATTGACCGAGAACTGATCAGGAGCGTTTTCCGGATTACGAAGCCTATCATTATCCATGAGTCGTTATGGGGATTAGGAACAACGATGTACATGGTGGCATTCGGCATGAGCGGCGCTGCAGCGATCGCGTTGATTCAGATTTCGAAGGTAATCGGCAATTTTGTATCCGCAGCTATATCAGGGTTCGCGCAATCGGCGAGCGTTATGATTGGCGAACAGATCGGATTGCAGAACAGGGAACAGGCGCAAAATTATGCGGAACGATTCACGCGGATCGGCTGTATCTTGGCAATTGTCATTGGGGCAGCCTTGTTTATTTCGGCGCCGCTCGTTGTCAGGTTTTTTCATATTAGCGAGCAGCTGCACGGACAGGCCATATGGATTCTCCGAATCATGTCTTGTGTATTAATTTGCAATTTTCTAAACAACATCTGGATCGTCGGCGTCTTCCGCAGCGGCGGTGATACGCAATATTCCATGAAGCTTGTGCTTAGCTCCACGTGGCTAGTCGGGATACCGCTCGCATTCTTCGGAGCGGGCATCATGAAATGGCCGATTGAAGTCGTGTACGGCCTGTATGCGACGGAGGAAATCTCCAAGGCCATTATCGGCTTATGGCGCTACAAGTCCCAGCGTTGGCAGCATAATCTCATCCATTCAGCCTAGCCGGTCTTCGGGTGGTTGGAAGTGAATTTTATTTTACTAGAAACGAGGGAGATCGATGACGAAAAGGTTGGCTTTTCGCGAAGATAATAGATTTGTGATCGTTCAATTCACGGATGTTCATTGGCGGAACGGAGACGAGCTGGATCAAAGAAGCCGCAAGCTGATGGATGACATACTGAGCGCAGAACAGCCGAATCTGGTTGTGTTTACCGGAGATACAATAATGGGATTAAATACCGACGATCCGATCCGAGCGTTTAACGAAGCGGTTGCGGTCGCCGAAGATCGCGGGATTGCCTGGGCGCTCGTGTTTGGAAATCATGACGACGAGGGCGGCAAGTCGCAGGTGTTGAATGCGGAGTTGATGGTGCTTCAGGAGAATAGCAAGTACGGGATAGGGAGTTCAGGCCCTGAGGATGTTCACGGTATCGGAAACTTTGTCGTGGAACTGACGGACAATCGGGAAAGCGATGCCAAAGTGGTTCTGTATTTTCTAGACTCGGGTGCTTATGCGCCGAAAACAATCGAATGGGATTGGATTCGTCAATCCCAGGTCGATTGGTACACGAAGCTATCGAAAGGCTATAAAGCAAACAACGGAGGTACGCCGGTTCCTTCGCTTGCCTTCTTCCATATCCCGCTGCCGGAATATGAGGAGGCATGGCGGCAAAACGTCTGCTACGGGGTCAAGCACGAGGATATAGGCTGCTCGCGGATTAACTCAGGTTTGTTCGCGGCAATGCTGGAGAACGGCGATATGATGGGTACGTTCGTCGGACATGACCACATCAACGATTTCTGGAGCGAGCATCATGGGATCCAGTTATGCTACGGCAGAGCTTCTGGCTACAATACGTACGGGCGAGAAGGATTCCCTCGCGGCGCGCGGGTGATCCGGCTGCATCTTGGAGAACCCGGCTTCGAATCCTGGCTGCGGCTTGATGATGGCGTGGTCGTGGAGCAGCAAGCCGAGCACCGTACGGAAACAACATAATCACACGATCCTCCTTGCAGCCTCTGGGTATCAAACTCAGATGATAGCGAAGGAGGATTTTTATTTAATAGGGGGTCTTCAACAGGTTTGGTCCGAAAATCGTAGAAAAGTTCATTTTCTCCTTTTCGTGCTCACTCTAAAATACAAGTTGACAATGTATAAGCGCTGCATCTGACGCCTGTTCTTGGAGATTGCAGCGGTTTTTTTTGTCACTACAAACGGTATGCAAATTGTAGAGAAAGGGGGACAGAGACATTTTTTCACTAGGATTGATTCGCAAAAATACCATAGAAGGGACGATAATATGAACAAGCATAGACGGACATCACGCTTGGCAACACGTCTGATATCTTTGGTTCTCAGCATGTTGCTGGCAGCAATTGCATTACTGCCGGCAACAGCTTTCGCAGAAACCTCTCCCGCCTCGGATCCCTTCCAAGGCGAGATCCTTTTCCCCTTCAATGAGGGTAACGGTACGACCTCCAGCGCCGTTTCGGGCGGTCTCACGGCCACATTGAACAACTATGTGTGGGATACGGACAACAGCGGACGGGGCGGTACGCACGCGATCTCCAATGACCAAACAGGCCAGAACGGGATCACGCTCGACTACGGTTCTCAGTTCGCGAGTGTAAATGATCTGAGCATGGGCGTTTGGGTTAAGCCTTCTGCTCCAAGTCCTGGAGCAACCAGTTCTTTATTGGCCCCGCCTTATGCCGGTACCACTGGCAATTGGGGATTCACTAATGGCGAAATCTGGTGGGATATCAACTGGGGCACTAGTGAAAACAACTACGCCGACACAAAGATAGATTTTCTATCTTACGGAGCTGATGGCTCCGAATGGAATAGTAACTTTTCAGCGCCAGCGGGGAATTTGGCCGACGGCAATTGGCATTATCTGGCGTTCTCTTTCAGCGCGACGGCGAAAACAGCCGCTCTGTACGTGGACGGAAGTAAGGTCGGTGAAAAGACCTACACTTCCACATTCCCCGTGAATCTGCAAGCATACAAGTGGTTCGGCGGGAATGGCTATCAGGGACGTGCGTACACCGGCCTTCTGGATGAGCTTTCCGTATTCCCTTCCGTTCTCGACGGCAACGCGCATGCAGCGCTGTTTGACAGAGCGCCTAATACGAGCGTTAACGGCAATCCAGGCGATCCGGGTGATCCATTGCCTGGCGAGATCCTGTTCCCTTTCAATGAGGGGAATGGTTCGACCTCCGGCGCCAACTCTAGCGGTCTGACGGCCGCGTTGAACAATTATGTGTGGGATACGGACAACAGCGGAAGGGGCGGTACGCACGCGATCTCCAATGACCAAACAGGCCAGAACGGGATCACAATCGACTACGGCTCTCAATTCGCAAGTTTAAATGATCTTACCATGGGCGTTTGGGTGAAGCCGACGAACCCGGGTGCTGGAAAAAGAAGTTTTTTAATGGCCCCGCCGTATGCCGGCACCAATGGCGACTGGGCGATCCATAATGGTGAAATCTTGTGGAATATCACTTGGGGAACCGAGGCAAACCATTATGCCGATACAAGTATAAACTTTACCTCCTATGGATCTGATAACTCCGAATGGGATAGCAACCTGACTGCGACGGCAGGGAATCTGGCCGACGGCGACTGGCACTATCTTGCGTTCTCCTTCAGCGCGACGGAGAAAACAGTCGCGCTGTATGTGGACGGCAGTAAAGTCGGTGATAAGACCTACGGCAATACTTTCCCTATCAATCTGCAATCGTACAACTTTTTCGGCGGGAGTGGCTACATAGGAGATGAGTACATCGGCCTCCTGGATGAGCTTTCCGTTTTCCCTTCCGTTCTGGGCGACACCGATCATGCAGCGCTATTCAACAGAGCGCCTAATACGAGCGGCGGCAATCCGGGCGATCCGTTCCAAGGAGAGAATCTATTCCCTTTCAATGAAGGTACTGGTAAGACATCCAGCGCCATTTCGGGCGGTCTTACGGCTACATTGAACAACTATTTGTGGGATACCGACAACAACGGACGAGGCGGTACTCCATCGATTTCTTCAGACGACAGAGGCGCGAGCGGACTCACAATCGACTACGGCCCTCAGTTCGCGAATCTTAATGATCTTACGATGGGGGTTTGGGTTAAGCCTACAATCCCAGCCGAAATCCAAGATGTCGGAAGAGTCAGCTATTTAATGGCCCCGCCTTATGGCGGCACCAATGGCGATTGGGGACTCCCTAATGGAGACATCTGGTGGAATATCAAATGGGGCACCGAAGAAAACAATTATGCTGACACAACATTACACTTCCTGGATGTAGGATCGGACAACGCCGGTTGGGATGGCGGCTTTTCTGCGACAGCAGGGAACCTGGCAGACGGTAACTGGCACTATGTGGCGTTCTCCTACAGTGTGACGGATCTCAAAATCAAGATGTATGTGGACGGCAGTCTGATCGGCGAAAAAGCTTATACTTCCCTATCCCCGGTCAATCTGCAAGCATACAAATGGTTCGGCGGGAATGGCTATCAGGGACGTGCGTACACCGGTCTCCTAGATGAGCTTTCCGTTTTCCCTTCAGCTCTTGACGACGCTACGCAAGAAGCGCTGTATAACAGAGCGCCAAATACAGACGGCACCGGTCAGCAAGCTGATCCAGCCGACACCGATCAAGTAGGCGACAATACCTATTATGTGGCTAAGACCGGCAATGACAGCAACCCAGGAACGGAAGCCGAACCTTTCCTTACGATTCAGAAGGCAGCCGATGTTCTCCTGCCAGGCGAGACCGTGATCATTCACGAAGGCGTGTATGGGGAATCGGTGCGTCCGAAGTACAACGGCACGGCTGATCATCCCATTACCTACAAAACGGCCGACGGCGAGAAAGTGGTCATTTCCGGCGCGGACCAGATAACCGGGACATGGCAGACGGCTTCAAACACCAGCGCGGTGCAATATGACCCGAATAACGCAAACCTCTGGAAAGTAGACGTTAGCTTGCCGATGGGCAATTATCGCAATCAAATTTTCGTAGACGGCGAATCCATGCTGAACGCACGATATCCGAACGTCGCGAAGGAAGACGCGTACTATCGTCCGAACACGCTGACCTATGTGTTCGACGGGGCTAACGCCAGCGTTGGCGGCTGGTCTACCCCGGGTGGTAAGCTGCGCGATCCCGAGCTGAACCAACCTGCCGGTACTTGGGACGGTGCAGCCATCGTGGGCATGGACAACCGCTATTGGAACAATTCCGGCGCCGAAGTCGTCTCATCCACACCTGGTTGGCTTAACCTAGCAAACATTAACTTCTACGAGCTAGGCCCAACCGGCTACGCATCAGGCGATGATTTCCCTTACTATATCCAGAACGCCATGGCAGCTCTGGACGCGCCATATGAATGGTTCTATAACCAGGGTAGCGGAACGCTGTATTTACAGCTCCCTAATGGCATGAACCCGAACGATCTGGATGTTCGTTACAAAGCACGTGAATGGGGCCTCGATCTATCCAGCCGCAAGTACATCCATATTGAAGGCATTGATCTGAACGGCAGCAACCTGACCATGCGTAACGGCGTGAGCAATGTAGTTGATCATATGACGGCCAAGTACGTCACCTCGTTCCTGTCCCCGGATAATGAGCGGGGCGGCATCATCGTCGGCGGCAAGAACAACACTCTGATCAACAGTGAAATCGCTTATTCATCCGGCGCTCTGGTCACCGTCGAGGGCGAGGGCAACAAGATCGTCAATAACAAGCTGCACGACGCGACTACCGGTCCCACCATGTTTACCTTCTCGATAACGATTACGGGAAGAAACCACCTGATCAGCCACAACGAGGTGTATAACGCCAGCAGCACGCTGATCGGAGGCAGCTTCTACGCCAGCGAAATTTCCTACAACGACATTCATGACGGAAACTGGCACAGTTCCGACTGCGGTCTCATGTACTTCGCTTATACCGATTTGGGTAACAGCCAGATTCATCACAACTTTATTCATGACTCCCACAACCCATTTTCCAATGGCGTGTACTTTGACCTGGGAGCCAAAAACGCCCAAGTATTCGACAATGTTTTTTGGAATTTACCGTGGGCGGCCAATTTTGTAAACTCCAGCTCCGAGTTTGTCTCCGTGTTCAACAATACGGTATTCCAAGGAGCAACGAGTCACCCGAACCCGGAAATTTACACGAACTCCCCGGGCGACGCCTACATGGACGTTTATATGAACAACATCGTGGATTCCCGCGGCGTGGGCACTGACAACATCAATGCCGGCGCGGTAGTGAAGGACAATTACAGCAGGCCGGAAAGCGATATCGATGGAACCGCAACCTTTAACGACCCATCGGCGTTTGACTTTACCCTGAAAGCCGGTTCTCACGCAATCGGCTCGGGTGCATACCAGCCAGGAGACAACTGGACGGCCGGTCTGAAGGGCACTCCGGTAACGGTCGACGAAGTCAGCGGCGGTCCGCAGCTCCTGCCTTACGCGAACAGAAACCTGCTATTCAACAGCGGTTTTGAGTGGCCGCGGCTCGACGTCCAAGGCATGGGCTCATTACCATATTGGACGAAGACAGGTGTAGGAAGTGCATCCTTAGTTCAAGCCTCTTCATCGGCAGACAACGCACATGCCCGCGAGCAGTACGCAGTGGCGCTGACCGGTCAGAACATTGGTCTCGAGCAGACAATCACCGGGCTGGAACCAGGTAAGGATTATGTTCTACGCGGCTTTGCTCGGGTGGGCAGCGGCAGCGATCCTGCTGGACAAAAGGCAGAAATCGGTGTACGCATCGGTGCGGCCACTCTCAAGGGTGAATTGGACCGGCCCGCATGGCGATCGGTATCGATCAAATTTACTGCAGACGCGACCGGAGAAGCCGTGATTTATGCAACAAAGACAACATCCGGCTCACAGGTCCTGGTAGACGACTTCTCTGTTGTGAGCGCCGATATGGTGCCCGACCTTTCGCCGCCAAGCGACGACCTGTACCCGATGGTGAAATCCCCTGTGGCACTGTTGGACGATATGCTGTTTAATGATTCCAAATGGACTGTGACGGGTCAGTCTTCGTTTGTGAAAGACGAACCGACCGGCCTCACTCTGGAAGTTCAGTCCGGTCAGTCAGCAGCAGCGTTCTACACGCAGGAGAAGTACGCAGACAAGGACTTCTATTTGAAACTGGGCGTGAATCAAAATCTTGACGCGCTCGACTTGACCCTTATACTGCGGGCAAATGCGGCGACGCGAGATGCCAACAGATACGAGATTGCTATTCATGGCACGACAGCCACACTGACCCGTTATTACAACGGCACAAGTACCCAATTGGGCCAGTGGCAGGTGGACATCAACGACCGGCTCTTAAAGGCCGGCGCAGTATGGGATGATAACAACGGAAGCGGAAACGGCATTGTAACCGTAACCCTCAAGAGCGGGAACGATACGCTGTTCTCCTTCGGTGATGACAGTAACTTAAATGTCTCCACCTCCGGCTACTTCGGTCTGGCGACTGAATCCTCCGTCGAACTCGGACGCGTGACCGAATATGTGGATATGACCTCAGTCATCGCGGATAAGGCCAATTGGAAATCCGGCGCTTCGAATACTTGGACGAATAACGATACCTCGTTGACTCCTGCCGTGGGTGCAACTGCAGGTTACGCAGGCAGAACATTCGGCGATGCAGAGTTCGTGGTTGACTTTATGTCCGGCATGAACACCGGAGCATTCCCTGCTTTTATCCTGCGGTCTCCGACTGAGCAGGATCTTCTTGACAACCCTTGGAGCGGCGCGAAATACGCTGTTATCCTCAAGGAAGGTTCTTTTGAGATTCAGCATTGGCAAGAGCTCTGGAAGCCTGGCTCAAGCATCCTGTCGGGTGACGGCAGATCGGCATTGGCTGATAACAAAGGCTTTGTAGCACCCTATAAAAACACACTCGTTAAAGTCAGCACGGTGAACACGGACTATGGCGTGTGGATCCGTCTCAAGGCCGGCGACACCATCGTCGCAAGCTGGTTTGACGAGAACAATTACATTCAAGGGGCAGGGTATTTCGGGATCAGCGGCTACACCGAGCCCGTGACGATCTCCGTGCCAAACGAGAGTACGTACGTTCCTGTCATCGGGAACCCGGACGATAAGCCAAACAGCGGCACGGTGGATGCCTCAGCGCTGCAACAGCTGATATCTCAAGGCGAAGCGCTTGTTGAAGCTGATTACACGCCTGAGAGCTGGGCAGCATTTGAGACAGCCTTAGACAATGCGAAGGCTGTTGTGGCGAACAACGCCGCGACCCAAGTGCAGATTGATGCGGCGGTTACTTCGCTGCAAGCGGCGATAACCGATCTGGTGAAAGAGGAAACCCCTGCACCAATCGCAGTTGCCGGTATCACCGTGACAGGTGCATCGTCGATCGACACTCTGGGAGCAACAGCGCAAATGAACGCGGCTGTAACGCCTGATAACGCGACCGACAAATCGGTCACTTGGACGGTCGTCAGCACGGATGGCAGCGGGGCAGACAAAGCGACGATCGACGAGAACGGCCTGCTGACGGCGGTTGCTGACGGCGTGGTCAAAGTCGTCGCCACGGCGAAGGACGGATCGGGCGTAACGGGCGAAAGCCTCGTCACGATTGATTCGACGCCGCCAGTAATCGCTGCGCCGAGCGATCTGTCGTTCCTCCAAACGGAAGCGGTATCGATCGCGTTCTCCGCAAGCGACAGCGGAAGCGGATTGAAGTCAATGAGCGTATCCTTTAACGGCACGACGACATCCGGAACGGTATCTGTAAATCCGATCGGTCTTGCAGTTGGAACGTATCCGATTGTCGTTACGGCGACGGATAATCTCGGTCATCAAACGACGAAGACGTTCAGCTTGGAAATCACGATCGAAGTCGCTCAATTAGACGAACTGATCTCTCTCGGGCAGGCTGGCGGTTTGATTTCGGACGCCAAAACCGCGAAGTCTCTTCAATCGGATATCGACAAAATCCAAAAGGATCAAGCGAAAGGCAAGCTTGACTCGAAATCATTTAAACAGCTGGAAAAGGATATCGACAAGGAGAAAGGCAAGAAGATCAACGCCGCCTTCGCGGATAAGCTGCAGCATAGCATCGAAGTTCTGAAGAGTTCCCTGTAAGAATGCGGAAAAACCGACTTGCGAGAGCGAGTCGGTTTTTTAATTAAATGTTAATGTTGAAAGGTTTTTTGCCGAAGTAATGTGTAGGAGTCGAATAAATGGCCATGGAAAGGATATTAACATCATGAGTGAGCAAAATTTGGAGTTGCACCAACGAAACAAATTGATGTCTTATTTGATTTGGGCCAGTCTTTTGCTTGGTATTGGAGCAAGTTATGACACCCCCAACACGATTATTATCTTGTTGCTTAGCGGCTTGCCTGTCGCAGTGGCATGCACGGTGATGACGTGGATGAAGAGGGGGGTTCCTTACGTCAAGTATATGATTACGGGAGGACTCGGAGTCATCTCCTTTTTCTTCCTGCGTGAGACAATCGATTTCAGCAACATATTCATTCTGTATCTCAGCTTGGCAATCGTATCGCTATATCATGATTATAAACCACTTACGCTCAGCGGTTTATTGGCTGTCATAATGGCAAACTACTTTCTCGCTGCGAAAGAATCTTATCAAGGGGCGGACGTCATTGGCGTGAACGCCTTCCTCATCCTCGTCGTGGCGGCGTTGATCGCTCAGAGCCGGATCGGTAGCAAGATGCTGGAGCGTGTGGCGATTGCCGGAGCGGGGGCCGAAGCTTCGAGGAAACATTCCGTCCAAGTGCTGGATGAAGTCAAACAGTCGGTTGAAGTCCTGGACGCGTCCAATTCGAGCATGCAGGAAAGCGCTGGCGCAACCGGCAAAATCGCGAGCGAGCTTGTGGTCGCGTTCCAGCAATTGGCTGAGGGGATCGAGATGCAAGCGACGAGCGTTTCCGATATTACCGCTGCTTTGCACGACGTGAACGAAACGATTGTCCAGACGAACCATTCATCTGCCTTGATGAGCGGCAAATCCCGCGACACGGCGGATATGACCTCGCAAGGGAAAGAGCAAATGGATGTTCTAGCCGACACGATGGATGGCATCGCTCGTATTGTTCGAGATACGTCCTTGGTGATGGGCGAAGTGAACGAGCAAAATGGCAAAATCGGCGACATTGTCGCAGCCATTTCGAATATAGCGAACCAGACGAATTTATTGTCCCTGAATGCCTCCATTGAAGCGGCGAGAGCGGGCGAGCATGGTAAGGGCTTCTCCGTCGTCTCCATTGAAATCCGAAAGCTCGCGCAGCACGCGCAAGACGCATCGACCGAAATTTCGAACATTCTCGGATTGATACAACAGAAAGTGCAATTGGCGGCCAATATGGTAGCAGAAGGCCAAAAAGCGTCGGAATCCGGTATCGTCGTCACAAACAGCGTCGAGCAGTTGTTCGCGAGGATCAACAGCAATTCCGCCGAAGTATTGAATCATGCGGAAAACTTGCGGGCGATGAACGAAAGCCTGAAAGCCTCCTCGCAAACCGTCATGGACGAAATGACTTCCGTAGCATCGGTCACCGAACAATCGTCTGCGTCCGTCGAGCAAGTATTAGCCAGCGCCGAAGAACAAAGCAATCGGGTTGGCGAAATTGTGGACAGTATCCGCGGGCTCAATGATCTGACCGGCAAACTCAAAGCGTTAACGAGATAGTTCGTTCGTGCATCAGACAAGAAATCATGATGAATGTCTATACAAGACTATTGTTAACTTGAAACCTCCTTGCAGCATTTGGGTCTCAAACTCAGATGATTTTTAAAGGAGGATTTTTTTTTGGCAGGAAGAATGACGAGAAACTCCAGCGAAACAAGCACTTGATCAAATTCCTCAAAGATTAGGTTTAGGGCTTTCCTGGGAATTTTGAGGGATTACTTAGAGAATGTGAACCGCAGCATTAGGAAAACCATTGAATCGCCATTATTAAATTGGATTATAGAGGTTTGAAACTGATTTTTCTTTTCTTGAAATGGTTGCATCTTTTACATGCATATTAACACTAAATTTAGAGAAGAGACGTGAACAGATTGATACAACAAAGAAACCTACGACATATGTTAAGAAATCAAGCGCATTTTAATCCATTCAGTGATAAATTTGACTCTGAAAAAATTTCAAAAGATTTAGAAACATATCGGGAGTTAAAAAAGTCTGGAGAAGTTATTAACGATTATGATCCCGATGATTTTAATGCCTTAAATATCATTGAGGCAACACCATTATTTAATGCATATTTTAAGCAACTCTATGATTACATGAAAGATGCAATCAATAAGACACAAGCGCACCCTGAAAATATCATTAAGTATCTGGTAGCTATTGTGAACTCTCAGACAAGTGACATTAATAGAGAGGTCGTCGATAAGATAGAGAATATCAATAGTGCAATTAGGCTTGAGGAGATAGCTACTTTTCAGGTCCATTCCGCTGTCGAAGGAAACCCGATTAATGCAATCGGTGCATTTGAAATTCAAATTGATTTGTTAAATATTTTAATTAATTACTTAGTGTATTTCTTAGATATAAAAGGATTGCATGATAACTTTAATGAAGATGAGTTAGAGCACATAACAAGATATATGTTTTCTACATCTAATGTGTTGTGTGTGGTTAAAGATTCCTATGATATAGTGACATGGGAGGATGGCAGAATTGTTGAAATGCCTAATAATGAAATTCATCTAAAGTATAAAGATGATACTTACCCTGTATTGCAGAGAATTGGACTACATAGAATTGAGCGAAATGTCTTAGCAAGTAAGGTTGAATTTCATAATATTTATTTAGAAAACTCACGGATTGCAGATGTGATAAATCTTAAAAGAAAAAAAGCGGTAGTTACGGAGCTTAGAATTAATAACCGAGGGTTCATTGATTTTCAGATTTCA
This sequence comes from Paenibacillus taihuensis, assembly GCF_003386535.1. GTDB lineage: Bacteria > Bacillota > Bacilli > Paenibacillales > Paenibacillaceae > Paenibacillus_Z > Paenibacillus_Z taihuensis. Next base: position 8,185 of record NZ_QTTN01000002.1, on the reverse strand, counting down.
AAGACAACACAACACATAATAAATGAAGAAATTATTACTGGTCTTGCAGCAATAGTATCCTTCTATCCTCATATTAACTTAGAGCCACTAAAGAATCTAAACAGACTAAATATCCAGGATTTAATTATTCTTTATGGTGAATTGTTGTCTCTATCGAACTCAATCGAAAATATATTTAGTGAGCAGGAATCGATTAAGGATTCAAAATTGAAGTGTTATCTTGCGAGAATAAAAAAGAAAGAATTAATATCTTATTTACAAAATTTAACTACGTATTCTAAAGCGCAAATAGAATCATTTCTCACAGTTATTGAGAGTGATATCTATTTAAAAAAGAGTAGGATTAATTTGTGGTCAAGACCTTTATTGAAAACAAGGGATGTTTATTTTTTTATTCTACCTGCGCTCAAAGCGCCTAACTATCTTCAAATGATTGATGAATGGCTTGAATCAGCTCAATACTCATTGAAAGATCGAGGTACTGCGCTAGAAAAACTAATAAAAAGCGATATGGTTCGGTTCTTAGCGTCGAAAGGGAGCTATGCAATTGTACCTCAAAAACAAAAATTTATTCTCAGCAAAAAGGAGTCAGAGGAGATAGATCTTATCGTTTCAATGGAGAAAATGGTATTTATTGCTGAGATAAAGAACATAAAGTTTCCGATGGAGCCAAGGGACTATCATAATGGATATAAACGGTTAAAAGAAGGAGCGGAACAAGTATTAAGAAAGAGAGATTTTATACTAAGGAATGCTTCTAGTTTTGAAGCTGAATTAAATGGAATACGAGGGAAGCAGATTCATGTTGCAGTAATTTGTAACTATCCGCATTTCACAGGCATTGAAATCGATGGGGTCCCAGTAATTGATTATATGGTATTGCAGACATATATGAACAAGGGGGAAATCACGGATTTGAAAGTCGAATTTAATGAGGATGATTCTACTGATGCTGAAATAATCAATACTAAAAGAATTTGGACTAACATTGATGACTTTTATAATAACTTTGGAAGCTATTTAAAGAATCCAACTATCATTGAACAAATAGATCCTTTTATTGAACTAGGAAAAAGTCGAATTACGATGGAAGAGGCTGATCCACGAATGTTTATGCAAGTAGCAGAATTTTCAAGTTAACATAATTTGTGAAATTGTCGAAAGATATATGTTTAAGTTCATTATTCTCCAGATCTTAAAGTAGTGCTTTACTAGAGATTGACATCAATAGTCTCATTCATTGATCTTGATATTGATCTCGTCTATCGGAGCGGGAAATTGGAAGTCGTCGATGAGGATGAATTTGTTTTTATTCAGTCCAAATCGGCTATCCTCCTGAGTTGATTGCTAGGATACGGCAAGAGCACGAGAGTTTGCGGGGGCGCATCGCACGGAAACAGTTCCCTTATGCGGATCAATTGAACGGTTTATATCTTGCATCCCGCGGAACTAGATTTCTTTTGACAAAAAGGGACAAGCCTCCTTAAAATGGAAGGGGTTACATATGCTTGCGAATCGAATTGATCCAGTGGAGGCTGAAGCAGATGAATCAGGAGATGGCAGAAAGAGGATATTTTGGCGAGTTTGGCGGTAGTTTCGTTCCACCTGAACTGCAGGAAGTATTGGACCATCTGGAAGCTCAGTTTCTGAAGTACAAGGACGACCCGGAATTCAATGAAGAGTACCGCTACTACCTGCGCGAGTACGTTGGACGGGAGAACCCGTTGACGTTTGCGAAGCAGCTGACCGAGAAGTGGGGCGGCGCGAAAATTTATTTAAAGCGTGAAGACCTGAACCACACAGGAGCGCACAAAATCAATAACGTTATTGGCCAGATCCTGCTCGCCAAACGTATGGGCGCGAAGCGCGTCATTGCGGAGACAGGCGCTGGGCAGCATGGGGTTGCGACGGCAACGGCATGTGCGATGTTCGGCATGGATTGCATCATCTACATGGGTGCTGAAGATACGCGCCGGCAAGCGCTGAATGTGTTCCGGATGGAACTTCTCGGTGCCAAAGTCGTGCCAGTTGAGAAAGGCCAAGGGCGCCTCAAGGATGCGGTAGACGAAGCGCTGAACGATCTCATAGCCAACTATCGCAATACGTTCTATTTGCTCGGCTCAGCGGTTGGCCCGCATCCGTTCCCGACGATGGTGAAGCATTTCCAAGCGGTCATCAGCGAAGAGTCGAAGCGTCAAATTTTTGAAAAAGAAGGCAGGCTGCCTGATGCCGTACTCGCTTGCGTAGGCGGCGGCAGCAATGCGATCGGTGCCTTCGCGCACTATATCGACGAGCCGTCCGTTCGCCTAATTGGCGTTGAGCCGGATCAAGCGCCGTCGCTCACAGAAGGCGTGCCAAGCGTACTGCACGGATTCAAATGTCTTGTCCTGCTCGATGAGCAAGGCAATCCGAAGCCAACGTATTCGATTGCCGCTGGTCTCGACTACCCAGGTATCGGACCAGAGCACAGCAATATGAAAGTGAACGGCCGTGCGGAGTATGTGACGGTAACGAACGAAGAAGTGCTTGAAGCGTTCCAAGAGCTATCGCGGACGGAAGGCATTATTCCGGCGCTCGAAAGCTCGCATGCGGTCGCCTATGCGAAGAAGCTTGCGCCTACGCTCGATAAGGACAAGATTCTGATCATCAACCTGTCCGGCCGCGGCGATAAGGACGTTGAGCAAGTCTTCCACATGCTGCATAAGTAATTGATGATGATGAGTCTCCTTTGCTTCTTGTTCTGATTGATTCAGAATGATGGCAGAGGAGGCTTTTGATTTAAGGAGGACATCGCAATGCAAGTTCCGATTACGATTCAAGCTCGAAAATATGGCGACCGCCCCCATTATGAGTGGAGTACGACATTGCTCGAGCGAACGGACTCGCATATCTTCGTGCTCGCTCATTACGGAAGGAAGCTGAAGCATTTTACGAAGGGCAAGACGTTCACGGTAGAGAATTGGACGATCGAGTGTTTTCCGTTCGATGCCTGGTTTACGGTAAGTGCGGATATCGTGGATGGGCAGATTACGCAGTATTATTGCAACATCAGTGAGCCTGCCCGAATGGAAGGCGATACCGTTACATTCATAAATCTTGATATTGACCTCGTCTGCAAGCGCGGGAAGTGGGAGGTCGTTGATGAGGACGAGTTTGAGCTGCATTCGGCTCAGTTCGGATATCCTCCGGCACTGATCGCCAAGGTGAGGCAAGAGCTTGCTAATTTGCAGCAGCGTATTGAACGGAGTCAGTTTCCTTTTGACGGATCAATTGAGTGCTTTATATCGCATATACCATCACAAGTTTAGTGGCTTTGTGCTTTTGCGGTGGACATGATAGAATCACTATCTCACTTCTTTATTTACCGGAGGGCATTCATGCATTGGAATATAGATAACGACTGGTCAACCGTACTGGCGGAGGAGACGCACAAGCCATATTTCACGAGCCTCATGTCTCGGCTGGCGGAGCAGTATGAGCATGACGCGATCTACCCGGAACCGTCCGATGTGTTCAACGCGCTGCGGTTTACCCCGTACGCCGATACAAAGGTTGTCATTATCGGGCAAGATCCATACCACGGACCGGGGCAAGCGCATGGTCTCAGCTTCTCGGTGAGGCATGGAGTCAAGACACCGCCATCGCTGCAAAATATGTACAAAGAGCTGCAGGAAGACCTCGGCTGCACGATTCCGGATCATGGCTGCCTGGAGGCGTGGGCGAAGCAAGGTGTGCTGATGCTCAACAATGTGCTCACAGTCAGAGCAGGGGAGCCTGCTTCCCACAAAGGAATCGGCTGGGAGATATTCACCGATGCCGTCATTGCGGCATTAAATGCACGTGAGCTTCCAGTCGTGTTCATCCTGTGGGGCAAGCACGCGCAGGAGAAGGCAGCAGCAATTGATGCGGATCGGCACCATGTGATCGCCTCGGCGCATCCGAGTCCTTTTGCCGCGCGCAAAGGTTTCTTCGGCAGCCGTCCATTCTCGCGCGCGAATGACTATCTGCGAGAGCTCGGAGTGCAAGAGATTGATTGGGAGATTCCGGCACTAGCCAAGATGACCGTCTAATCGTCTAACCGTCTAACAATTTATCAGTCTAACAGTAACAGTCTAAGCAGTTCGAGAAGGAGGCAGACTGAGCCTATGTCAACAGATGCTTCGAAGTCAGCGAGCGATCACGATGCCGAGGTCAAGGCTAAGGCGAAGAAGTCGACAATCCGTCTACTTAACCCGGCATCCGGTTATCTGACTGGATATAGCTATACGCTCAATCCCTATTCGGGCTGCGTGTTCGGCTGCTCCTACTGTTATGTGCGGCGGATGCCGATCGCGCTGTTTCGGAACGAGCCGTGGGGAGAGTGGGTGGATGCGAAGCCGCTGGATGCGGCGCAGTTCCGCAAAGAGTGGCACAAGGCGCTGACGAAAGGCGAAGTCACCGTCTTCATGTCATCCGCGACCGACCCTTATCAACCAGCGGAGTATAAGGAGCGGGTGACGCGGCGCGTGCTCGAGGTGATGGCGGAGGAGCCGCCGGCATTCGTGCTCGTCCAGACGCGCAGCCCGCTCGTGGAGCGGGATATTGATCTGCTGCAGCGGCTCGGGAAGCATGTCCGCGTCAGCATGACAGTGGAGACGGACATGGAATCCGTCCGCAAAGAGCTGACGCCCGCGGCGCCGCCGATCGCCGCCCGGCTGCGCGCGATCCGCACGCTTCGCGAAGCGGGCATCGCCGTGCAGGCGGCCGTGTCGCCGCTGCTGCCTTGCAGCGAAGCGTTCCCTGCGCTGCTCGCCGAAGCGGTCGAGCGCGTCGTCGTCGACGACTTCTTCCGCGGCGATGGCAGCAGCGGCAAGCGCTCGGCGCAGCTTAAGATGGCCGAGCGGTATGCAGCGCTCGGCCATGGCGAGCTCTACACGCCGGAGACCGCGGACCGCTTCGCCTGCGCGCTGAAACGGCAAATGCCCGAAGGAGCCGTCTACTTCGGGCAGGCAGGGTTTATGCCCTAACATAGAAGAGACCCTCTGAGACCAAGCCTGCTTGGTCACAAAGGGTCTCTCTTTTTTCTTTCTAATTTTTAGACATTATTGATTTTCAGCAGTAGATGATGCACTTGCACCTGAATCTGCAGCAGACGTTCCGTTCGCGCCGATAATACCTGTCGAGCCGCCGATGGAAGCGCCCGACGCGCCAAGTACTGGCGTGTAAGCGGAAGACACGTACGTAACTGCTTTCACCTCGGTAATGACTTGCGGGTACATTTTGTCCTTATCCGGGGAAGTTGGTTCTACATAGATGATCGCTTGATTGCCCTCGAACGAGATCGAAGCAATACGAACGCCATAACCTGGGTTCGGCGCTTGTGCGGACACGGTCACTGCATTAACATCCTTGTTGACTGCTGCAGTAAATAGCTTCACGTCAAAGAGCGGAGATGGTGTCGGTTGCTCAACTGGCATCGAAGAATGCTCCTCCACGAATTTGATTGTGTTGTAGAGCCAGCCAGCCGCTTCACTGCGAGTGATGGCGGCTTTCGGATTAAACTTCTGGCTCGCATCGACCTGAATAATATGCGTCGTTATTAGCGTCTGAATACTGCCAAAGTAAGACGGATTAACGTCCGCTTGATCCTTCAGCACAACGCCAAGATCATCGAAGGCATAATTGCCTGTGCGCAGAAGCGTTTTGTACAGATGATGGGCGAACTGTTCACGTGTCATGCTTGCAGCGGGATTCGTATCACGAGCCAAATCCAAATCGTTGTAAGCCGCGATAATGAAGGTGTCTGCATACCACGCATCATTCTTCATCATGGAGAAGCTGTCGGACACTTCAGGCTTCTTGAAGAAACGAAGGTTATCGATGTTAAGTCCAAGACCTTTGACAAGCATCGTAATGCCAGCCGCGTAGGTCACTTTGCCATTCGGCACGAACAGATCGTTCTTGCTTCCACTTCCGCTCAAAATGCCGCGTTTCTGCAGCTCGGTTATTTTCGCCTCATTCGGATCCTGCTTCGTATCGGAGAACGCCCAAACAGATTGCGTTACAGCCAGAAACAACACGACCAGCATCGTCATGACGAGCAGCGGTTTTCTCATATTAATCCCCCTCTTGCGCATATGGCATGATTTTGCACTTGTACTATGTAGACGCACCTTCAAGTCACATTGTTGCATGAATTTCAGGTGCTGCTGCCTTGATTTTTGATCATTATGGCCTAATCGTCACACGTGTATGGATCGGAACGAGTGCGGACAAAGCCAGCACATCTTCATTATACATTCGAATACAACCGTGAGATACTTGTCTGCCGATGGAGCTCGGATCGTTCGTGCCGTGAATGCCGTAATGCGGCTTGGACAAGCCCATCCACAGGACGCCGAAAGGCCCGCCGGGATTGGGCTGTTTGTTAATGATCTCGTACTCGCCAGTAGGCGTTCGGGTGAGCATCTTGCCAATGCCGACAGGGAAGCCGCGGACGACGATGCTCCCGTCCAGCAAATATAATTGGCGGTCGGATAAATCGACGATAATTCGATAATTAGGCACCTTGGATTCACTCCTTTCCGTCAGCATATGAGCAAGCCGCAGCGGAGGAATGGGCAGTAGTCGAGCAGGCAGGGCAACCTCCGTCATGCGCATAGTTCGCAACCGATGAGGGATACTACATGTCCGTGTGGAAAATCAAACCACAGCCGATCGAGGACTATCAAAATAGGGAGGATCTATAGATGCTCAAACCATCCATGGTGCTTGCAAGTGCAGTACTGCTGCTCACTTCATGTGCGTCGGGCAGCGGCGGTACGGTCACGAAGAATAACACGGCAGGCTCTGTCGTCAATTTGAAGGCACAGGGGCAAGCAACGACCATTAAGACGAGGCACTGGGAAGAGAAGGGCGGCGTCTGGATTCCGGCGGAACGTGCCGCTTCGTATTTGCAGTATCACTATGACGAAAATGCTAAAAATCGCGTAGCTGCCATGGGCTTTACCGACCCGATCTACACGTTCAAGGTGGGTTCGAAGCAAGCGGAAATCGGTGATCAACAGATTCTGCTGAGCGATGCGCCGCGGATGATCGACAACAATGTATGCCTGGAGCTGCGCTCCTTGTCTCAACTCATTCAACAGCCGGTCCGTTGGGATTCTAACAGCCAATCGGTGATCATTGAAGCGCGGACGCATCAGCCCCCGACGAATGCGCTCGTGAATACCCCTCCAGGGGCGAGTCAGTTCCGTGCGCAGTCGACGGATATGAACAGCTACGACTATAACAGTCCGAACAACGACAATTCGAATTACGATAATCCCGACAACTATGATGAGAACGGCAATTACATCGGCGACGGCGGCAACTCCATTAATAACGGCTCCAATGAAGGGAACGGCAATAACGGGAACGACGTCGAGAACGGGAACAACACAGCAGATCAGGACAAAGTGGACGAGGTCATCGCATATGCGAAGAAGTACATGGGCGTGCCTTATAAATTTAATGCAGCCCCTTATGCGGAGAGCCGCAAGTTCGATTGCTCCTCGTTTGTGCAGCATATTTTCAAGCATGTCGGTGTCGACCTGCCTCGCTCCTCTCGTTCACAATCGACCGTTGGCAAGTATGTCACTCAGAAAAACTTCATCCCGGGCGATATCGTCTTCTTCTACACCCCCGGCCGTTACAAAACAAACAATATTGTCGGGCATGTCGGGCTCTATATTGGCAATGACCAAGTGATCCAGACATATGGCGATCCTGGGGTTACGATTACGAAGCTGAATGGCAACTGGGATGATCGGGTTATGTGGGGGAGAAGGGTGCTGTAACGGATATGTTCGGTTAATCAAGAAGCCGCTCCTGATAGGGCAATGTCATTAAGTTAACTCAATGACATTGACCGAGAATAGAAATGGAATCCAAAATGGCATGAGGGAAACCCCTGTGCCGTTTGTTTTTTTGGTGCAGTCTGAAAAAAGTGTACAGCAAACAAGCGGATAGACAATCCGCTTAAAAAATGTTCATTCGAACCGATTTATGCTACTCTGTAGACGAAGCTTACAGATGATTTATAGCGTGTTTTGCGCGTATTCTGCTGCCCTGGTCGAATCGGGCGAATCGGCAAAACGTTTCTTCGAATCAGTGCTTCAACATCAGACGGGGGTTCATCGTCTCTTGAGCGCAGGAAATGTCTACA
>NZ_QTTN01000001.1:290263-416203 GCF_003386535.1 Paenibacillus taihuensis | reverse complement strand
TCTTTTTCACGCAAAAAAGGAGCAGGCTATCTTTCGATAACCTGCTCCTTTGCATAGATATTTGGTTCAACACCTTAACTTAATGACATTGGCCTTGGTGGGCTACCGTTTGTTTGTATCCATAATTTATTGAGCTGGGATCATCGGATGACTATGACGAAGTTCTGGTGAATCTACTGCAGCCGGTTCCAATACAGCTTCATATTTAGAAGAAATATAGGTAACGGCTGTCGGGACCGTAATCATATCCGCGTACATTGGGTCCGGCTTCGGATCTTGAAGCGTATAGTGAATCACAGCACGTCCGTCCTGTCCAAAGCTAATGCTGTCAATCGCAATGGCATAACCTGCATTTGGCTTCTCACCACGAGAGACTGTCACCTTGTTCACATCGTCGTTCACTTTCTCTACAGACAACTGGACATTCTCCGATTGAACTGGATCTTTCACTTGATTCATGACATTGATGGCGTTATAAATCCAAGTCGATGCCTCGCCGCGATTAAGCGCGCCCTTCGGATTGAATTTACCGTCTTTGTCCAAAGCGACGATTTTATAATAGACAAGACGCTCCACACTACCTTGAAGCTCAGTACTGATCTGATCCCCATCCTTGACTGCCAAGTACAGCTTTACCATAGGCAAGTCCGCCTTCTTCGACAAGGCACTGTCCAGCATAGATGCAAACTGCTCGCGTGTCATAACGGCGTTCGGGTTTACGTCTTTCGGGATATCGACGCCGTTGAAATGAGCGCGAACGAATGCATCCGCGTACCAAGCGTTATCTGGAACGTTGGTGTAGAAATCCGAAGCTTTCGGCAATTTCAAGAACCGCATCAAATCCAAATTATAACCGAATGTATTCACGATCAATTGTACGCCTTGCGCAAAGTTGACCGTTCCTTTTGGGTTAAAATGTCCCGGATCTGTTCCGTTCACAATCCCCTTTTGCTGAAGTGTTGCTACCACTGTGGACTGACTTTTGTCAACATCCGAGAACGCGAATGCGGTACTCACGGAAGCGCTGCTGATCAGAACTGCGGTGGAAAGCACTGCCACCAATTTTTTCATACTAATTTCCTCCTCGTTGTTTTTCTCCTTGATAGAGAGTTACATGTTACATGTTCCCAAACGGCACTTACACTAGAAAAGTTGCAATCTATATTTAAGTTAATAACAATAATATAGATGAATGAGTAAACCAGACTGTCGGAGCATTGGAACCCCATCACTATTAATACAACTGAGCACTTCGTTTTTTTTCATAGCGAATTATTTTTTTCTAGCAATTTCATATCGTGCGATCCTGCGTACAACTTATATAATGACTCTTACAAGGGGTAAACGTGCTTGTCTCACGCATAGGATGAACTACGCAACACAAAATTCGGGCTGCGGCCAAAGAAAAGAGTGTGAAGTGATGAAGAGTTTGCGTGGCGTTCGCGGATTCGTTGTCGGTCTCTTGAGCGGTTGTATGCTGATGCTGACTATGCCAACAATGGCTGCAACTGTGAAGAAATTTGTGCTTGGTGAAGCAACCTATCCTATTGAAGTGAACGGCTCGACCTATGAAAGTGATCAGCTACCGGTGATGAACTACAAGGGCAGCACCTATGTACCGCTTCGTGCGGTGGGCGACCTGCTTGGAGCGACCGTTGGCTGGGATAACGCGCAGAAACGGGTAATCATTACGTACGGCGGCGGCGGACCGATTCAGAATAATGCGTTCCGTAACGTGCAGGTTACGGGGAGTGCAGGCAAATATACGGTAACAGGTGAAGGCCGGGTTTTCGAAGCGGTGATGAGCTACGCCGTGGAAGACGGTCATAACTACTTGCTAGAGAAGAATTATATGCTGAGCGAAGGCGCACCGGCTTGGTCGGCGTTCAAGCTGAATATCTCGATTCCGGCGAATAAGCTGCCGCAGAACGGCACGCTCATGCTGCAGCTGTTCGAGTATAGCGCGAAGGACGGCAGCAAGGTGAATATTCTGAATATCCCGCTCGAGACGTTCGGGGGCTAAAATAATCTGAAGATGTAATCGGAAAAGTGTAAAATGGAAAAGGGTACAACCATGACCTGCAACCACAAGTTCACCGGTAAAGGAGTGTGCACTTTTCCATGAAACGATATGCATTTGTAACCGGCGCAGACCGAGGCCTCGGTTTGGCGCTTGTAAAGGAATTGCTTCAACACGAGTACTGCGTCATTGCAGGACGCTTCATGGCCGACAATCGGCAGCTCACTGACCTTGCCGAAGTATGGCAAGACCGTCTCTCGCTCGTAGAGCTGGACGTCTCCAGCGATCAAAGCGTCGCAGATGCCGCGGCGCAAATAGCCCGCATCACGGATACCTTGGAGCTGGTCATCAATAATGCGGGCATATTAGGCGATATTGGGGCAACGATTCTCGATCCGCTTTCTATGGCGGACATGCAGCAAGTCTATAACGTCAATGCGCTTGGTCCGCTTCGCGTCACTAACGCGGTCGCTCCCCTCGTGCTTCGAAGCGAATCCAAGCTGTTCGTGCAAATCTCTTCGGAAGCTGGCAGCATTGCCGATTGCGAACGCAACAGTTGGTTCGGCTACTGTATGTCGAAGGCTGCCGTCAACATGCAAGGCGCGCTCATTCATAATGAAGTGAAGAAGTCCGGCGGAAAAGTGCTGCTTCTCCATCCGGGATGGGTGCAATCTTACATGAGCGGCTCTTTGAATACAGAAGCGACATTAACTGCGGACGAGTCCGCGGCGCATCTCGTGGAGCGAATTCAAGAAGCGATACCTGCCGCTCCCGGAGAGAGACCGAATTATCTCGATTATGCGGGGAACGAATTGCCTTGGTAAGCCGAGCTGAAGAAAGCGAGGAATGAAGCGATGACCGTTCAAAAACGAATTCTTGTGCTAGGCGACAACAATGAGCGAGCACCTTACCATCCGCTAGATCATATACAAGACGAGCTTGCTGCCATTATTGGCGATCACCATGCAATCGATATGATGGATAACTACAGCGTGCTTGACACTGATATCCTTCAATCTTACGACCTGATGATTGCATACACGGACTGCTGGACGACGCCGGTAACGGAAGACCAAGCCGCGTCGCTCAGCCAATTCGTGCAGCGCGGCGGCAGCCTGCTCGTCATACATAACGGAATATCGCTGCAGTCGCGCGAAGCGTGCGCAAGGCTCATTGGCGGCAAATTTACTGGTCATCCGGACTATCAGCGCCTGGCTTCAATCAGACCGCGGTCACTCATCCGATTACGAGCGGCATCGAGCCTTTCTCACTAGAGGAAGAGCCGTACCAATTCGAGTTTTATTCCGATGCTAACGTCGAAGTGCTGCTCGAATATAAGCTTGGAGATCAACGCATTCCGGCTGCATGGACCGCGGCCCGAGGGCGAGGCCGTATTGTGTACTTAATGCCTGGCCATCATAAGCCATCGTTCCTCCATCCATCCAGCCGCAAGCTGATTCAGAACAGCGTGCAGTGGCTGACCACAACCATCTAATCTGCGTTCACACCGATGACCTAATCTGGCTCTTAACGAGCCAGATTCCCCTCATCATTTACCTAATTTTCACGCAGAGGCCATACCATGAGACTAATGGCGATTTCTGTTGACGCCAGGCATAGCACGACCGATGGGATCGCCTTCGTGAATGGATCTTTGGCAATGACAATAAGAATGAAGGTCGCTGCAAGCATCGTTACGGCTAATAAAAGTCCGGCTAACACCGCTGTAACAGAGAACCAAATCCCCGCAATCATGCCAAGCGAGCTTACGATCTCAATAAGACCCTTCACGAAATTAAAGATTGGCGGCAGCCCGAAGCGCTTGAATTCATGTGCCATTCTACCGCTAACGATTCGAACCCCTGTGAACATGAAGAACACGCCAACAATCACTTGCAAAATCATCGTTATCATAGTAAGCAGCTCCTTTTTGCTCGTTTTTACCCCCTCCACGTATATGCTATAGCATATATTAGACATGAATGATTACATCGCCCCACCTCCTCTCTCCTCACTCATCATTCACAGCTGCGTACAACTTCTCGAGTATCGCTTTCAGATTATGGATTTCCTCGTTGCTTAAGTATCTTGTCGCATAATGATGCGCTGCGATTACGACGGGAAGCACCTTCGATTTGAGCTCAATTCCTTTGTCAGTCAGGAATAGATTGTGCGAACGTTTATCCGTATCATGAACGAAGCGTTGAACGATTCCTTTCTTCTCCAATGAATGAATCATTCGAACAACCGTGGTCTGATCACGGTCAATAGCTTCCGCAAGCTCTTTCTGAGTCGTTGCTTTATCGCCGTCCAACACACTCAGAATGCCCCATTGATCCGGCGTGATTTCGAACGGCTTCAATTGCTTCGTAAAATAATTGTTCATCTTCACATCGGTGAGATGAATCTGAAATCCAGTAAAATCATAAAGTTCCATATGCGTCTCCTTTGCCGACTCACTGCCCTGTTTCGCATTATACATGCTATAGCATTTAACTTCAAGAACAATTGTCCAAGCTTCAGATCAATATAAACATCCATGACTCTGACGAGTCGCAGACGATGATGAACATCTCATCGATAATTTTGAATAACTGGATATCTCCAGTTATTCAAGTACGATTGCAGCATTTTGACCGAAATAACTGGAATATCCAGTTATTTCGGTCATTTCTTTGTGTAAACCCTCTTTAAAGCCCAAAATAAATGGATTTTTTCATCTATTCCGTTCCAAGTGGTTGTGCAATGAATCGAATCGGAACATAGCTTTTTCCCCCGTCAACTATAGCTGGTTATTCTGCTTTGCGTTCCACTTCTTGGAAAGAATGAATAGCGAGTTTCTTCCAGCTTGCAGTCCTGCGAATCCAAGGCAAAAACAAATATCGCTTACGGTCGTGCTCCTCTTCAGCCGTTCGCTCACGTATCCGGAGAAGCATTGAAGCCGTTAATATCCCCTTTGGACAGTGGTGCTCATCGATCACGACCAGTTTCTGCTCTGACTCTTTCAACAGAAGGGTCAATGCTTCAGAAGCCGTTTGTTGGCAAGTTATCGTGTTCACGGGGCAGACACAATGATCGCCGATCCTCGAATACGGAGCGCGCTTGTCGTAAACCCACTTCCAGAGCTCTGAATGCTTCATATAGCCGATCAGTCGGCCTTCTGTAGAAACGACGAGGAAATCTTCCATCTTCATATCCGTCTCCGCCTGCTTTCTTATTAGCTCAGACAGTGTCATCTCCTCCGATACGACGGCAGGTTGTTCAAGAGGAAGCTCCGCTAAAGTATATAATTCAAGCGGGTCGATGCCGTAATCACGGGTGATGAGCCGGTTTCGACGGGCGATCTTTTCTGTCAGGATAGAACGCGAAAGAACGAGTGCTGATATCCCGTAGGCTAGAAAGCAAGCAATTGTCAATGGCAGGAGCATCTGCATATCGTGCGTAAGCTCCAGCAGGAACAAGACCGCAGTGAACGGAGATCTCGTTACTCCCGCGAATACAGCAGCCATTCCAAGAATCGACCAGACAGCCGGGGCCGGTGCATGGAACATCATCCCCATAATTTCACCTAAGGTCCCGCCAATGATTAGGATTGGAGCCAAAATCCCTCCCGATGTACCGGAACCGAGCGATATGATCCATACGACTGTTTTGACAAGCAGAATTTTGAGAGCAAGCGATAGAGCTACTTGCCCGACCGCTAATCCTTGAATCGTATCGTACCCCACACCAAGCACCTGTGGAACGAGAAAGCCTCCCGCTCCAACGACCAGGCCACCGATAGCTGGCCAATACATCCAATGCAAGGGCAGCTTGGCAAAGAGATCTTCCGATCCGTAGATTAATTTGGTTAGCAAATAAGCAATTAAGGGTCCTACGATCCCGAAGAGCAGCCCTACGGCCATCCCCTCCATATTCATTAACGGCTGCGCATGAGAAGGAAAGATCGCCCCACCTCCCAGGATTCCGATTCGGATAAAATCGGCCACGCCGCTCGCCAACGCGATCGGCATAATACTGCGGGGTCGCATCTCAAAAGCCAGCAGCTCGGTCACGAACAAAACAGAGGCGATCGGAGCATTGAAAGTGGCACACATGCCGGCTGCCGCTCCTGCAAGCAGCAATATTTTGCGTTCAGCTGCAGACAGGTACAGAAATTGCCCGATGACCGAGCCAATTGATCCGCCTGTCATAATAATCGGCCCTTCTGCACCGAACGGGCCGCCGCTTCCGATCGAGATTGCCGCTGAGATTGGTTTTAACACGGCAACTTTAGGCGCGATGACGCTTTTACCGATCAGAATCGCTTCCATCGCTTCGGGAATGCCATGTCCGCGAATTTTATCCGAGCCGAAGCGCGCCATTAAGCCGATCAGCAGCCCGCCGATGATCGGGACGATAATGATGCCCCAACCCAGTTGGTTGGGGTAAGCTTTGACGAATTCGAACGAAATGCGATGATAGATAAACAGGTTCGTGAAGAATCCAATCAGTTTAGTCAGCACAACTGCCATCAACGCGCCTGCGGAGCCTACAATTACAGCTAGGAATGAAAGGTACAAGACTCTAGGCGTTATGTTAAAATCAGATAGAGTACTGGTATGCTGCATTTTCAACACGTTTCTCCCCCATGACTGTTTTGGAATGGTTACAAATTTATATCGCATTGAGATATAAATACGCATAGGAGGTTGTCTGTATGCCGAAACCCTTACCGAAATCCGTCTATGAACAGTTGGCCGAGTTTAGATACACGTTGCGCAAATTTATTCATTTTAGCGAAAGCGCTGCCCGTGAGATGGGACTAACACCGCAGCAACACCAGTTACTGCTTGCGATTCAAGGCTATCCGGGACGCGACTATGCGACGATCTCTGAATTAGCCGAACGCCTTCAAGTCACGCATCATGCCTGCGTTGGTCTAGTGACCCGCTGCGAGAACAGCGATCTTGTCTCGAGACGCCCGAACCCGGACGATGCTCGAAGCGTTCACATTGCGCTAACTGACAAGGGATTAGAGATACTGGAGCGATTATCGGCCGTTCACTTGCAGCAGATCCGAAATCTCCAGCTCTTCATGCCATCTTCTTAACAGCGGTCTGGTGAGGCTAGCAGCGAGTGAGGTTATGGGAGTCTGTGTATTAGAACACTGAAAAGGAGCAGTGCGGAATTGACGCACTGCTCCTTTTTTGCAGGCGCAGCCGTTCGCATGCACCTAGTACGCTTTGAAAGCGACAATAATCGAACCGATCATCACAACAATGCCGCCGACCTTGCTCGTGAAATAATAGAAGTCGCTCGGCTCGGGGTTCTCGTACATGAGCCGCTGCGGAAATAGACGGAACATGAAATCCTGAAAGGCTTCGTATCGGAAGCTGCACCAGCCAAAGATCAATAGGCCGAGGGCAAGAAACAGAAACCCTGGCATGCCTCGTTTGAAATGATAATCGGGATAAGCCGCGCTTACGAGCGCCGATGGCGGATAATCTTCTTCCCCTTCCTGTTTGATCCGCTCGACGACGTAGACATGGCCGTTCGGATAAGTCACTCGGAACTTCGTCGAGTAAGGGACGCTTTTGTCTGCAATCATATAGGACTGCCCGTCGATAATCACCGTGCGATGCAGCTCGTCATCGGTGAGTACTTGGACGGGACCGGCCGTGCTGCTATGATAAGTGACGAGATGGTCTTGCTCGCCGGCGAATTTGTACGTATCCTCGTACAGGTAGAAGACCCGGTCCGTGAAATAGGGCTTCGACAAGACGCCCGTCAAGACGGACACGAGGAGCACGGAGACAAAGAAAATAGAACTAGACGTTTTCATTATTCGGAATAAAGCCGCTTGGGTAGAAATATTCGCTCATCCTTTCTGCTTTATCCCTTTTACGTCCTACTGAATAGGTGGTTGCAAGCATTTATGCAAGGGATGGCAACTGCTGACTCAATAGGCAGCCTACAACTGTTCATAATTATTATTTCCGCATCGCTTCTTGTGCTCTATATACATCTTCTTTACTTACATATAAGTCATATTGAGTTAATCCACGGCTACTGAATGAACGCATATCATTTTGTTGAACTTGATTTGTAATTTTGGATCGGTGAACAATCCCGGCTCCTTGCAGCTTAGACTTAGCTCTAAAATAATCTTCCGTTGCAAATGTAGTAAAGATTAATGATTTCTCTTTGGGTAAAAGAAAGTTAATTATAATCTTAAAAATATTCATATAACACCTCTCAAACTGAACTTCTTAAACGGTTGTCACTAGATTAACTCAAGAGCTTTTTCCAGAATGACATCCCTCATACTATAAAAGTCTTCTCGATTTTGTTCAACTTGTATATCTGGTGTAATACCAACGCCTTCAAAAGGCTCCCCATTTGGAAAGAAAGCACGTATAGAACCTATTCCGATCAGAATATCCTCACCGAAATGCCGAATTATTGGCTGGCCAGTTGATCCCCAAGTTCTCTCCCCGACAATCGTTGCTCGACCATTGTCCTTAGCGTTGATCCCCCACCATTTCCACGTACATCAACAATAAGTGTTTGGGCATGGCAGAACTCTTGTACAAACTCTAACGCACGGTTTTCGTATTTGGGAGCCCCGAAACTAGGAATCCGAATGTAGGCTGCTTTGCCTTCCTTAATCCATTTCCCTTCCGTTTCCGAAGGTTTCTTGGACAAGTCAAACCGTGCATCGTCACGCGCAAGCCGTGGGAGAAACATCGTTTTGTTTGAATTGTTTTGATCCACGATCTCGACTTCAATTGACTTCGTATGAATGAAGTATGGGAGATAGTAGTTCGTTCGTATATGTTGGGATGCTTTATTCGATATCCCTGTGAATGGTTCAAGTTCCTTGAACCACTCAGACGGATGTTTTCCCTCAATTGACAGTACCAAATCACCAGATTTTACAAGTTTTGTTACATCTCGATTCACAACCCATTCACCTTGATGCTCCAGCTCCAATAAAGAAAAATACTAAGGATCCCATTTTCAGGTTCTGGCGTGAGCTTGTCGAAATACCAAGAATGGCCGTTCCGCAATCGCCCGAACAACTCCCACATCACCTTTTGAAAGTCGAGGCGAGTCTCTGCTTCAGTTGCTTTCTGAAAAAACTCTTCCGCCATTTGATCCAATTTATCCGGATCGATTCTTGCATCATCCCAATGCACAAAAGCACGCTCAACTAAACGAATGGTTTCAGACACGATAAAGAGTCGTCGCTCCAGCTTTAAATGCTGCTCAGCCATCCTACTCCTCACTCCTCGATCCTCTAATTGGGCAAAACCATATCATCTCTATCCCCCATCCCAGCTAGTTACATCTTCTTGCCCAATCTCCACACATGATAGGGTGACTGTTCCTCTATTAATTTCTGCATGTCAAATTTCTTGTAAAATCTCATTGCTCGTTCATTATTTGGGGCAACTCGTAAGTGGTATTCGCCTACATCCTCATCCCCAAATCCGTCCTTGTTTCCGAAGCTCACCAGATAAGAATCTTTTCGAAAAGAAATGATCGTTTCTCTGTCTAAATTTATATCTATAGGACGAAACTTCAACATTCAGAATTACTCCTTCTCCACTTTTCCAGTAGGGAAGAACCTCTCTGGATAATTTAACATCGCTGCCACCTGACCATAAAAACTAACAACACCATATCGTGGGCTGTTCTTATCTAGTATAAGCACCCAGCTTGTAATCGGTTTTCCAGTTACATTTACTCCGTCTTCCATAGGATTCTCGGTTGCCTTCATTCCATTATCGCGATAAATCTTCTCAACAACAGCTAACCACTTTTTGTTGTCTTGAAGCAACCCATCATTCCAGCTAAGCTGTATCAGCTCATTTTTAGCATTGTATTGAGGTTCTCCTGGGCCGCGTTGTTTAGTTATTTCTTGTTCTACAAATGCGACGTCCGCTGGTTTAAATATAGCCGTAATTCCAAGTAAGAAATGTTCGGAGAACAAGAAATTCACTTCAGCCGGACGATTGTATAGCTCAATTCTTTCCTTGAGCATAAAACCATTTGAAGTTGCAGTAATTTCTTTCTCAGTAATGCCTAAGCGAGTCATCGTTTCTTTCTCGTTCATGCCCCATTTGAGCTGTTTAATTGGGACTGGAGTACCATATGGTGAAGTTTGACCACAACCTGTAACTATAGCAACAAGGAACAAGATCAACATTACACTTATCCAAGTTTTACGCATAATAGCCTCCTTTGATTGAAAACCTTGATTGAAAATTCCAATTTCCAACCCTTCCCAAATCCCTACTCTTAAAATAATACGGTTAGAACGCACAAAAGTTCAATAAAAAAAGGCTCGCAGATCGAATTGTCTGCAGCCTTCGTGTTTCGAATCGTATGAATTGTCCTTATTGATTTTGCATTGTTTTTTTGAGCAGCATAATTTGACCGATATGATACGCATTATGTATGGATAGATTAGATACTACGCCCCACCATGGAGCATTGTAATAAGAAGGAATCTCCGAGGTTAGTTTAAACTCATCGCTTTCCTCAAGCGCCACAGTCCAGCTTCTAAATACTGTTTCGAGTCTTTGAAGGGTCCTATTCCATTCAGAATCATTTATCGTGTCTGGATCTACATAAAACGTATCGTCATTGTTTATTTCACCATCTATTTCAAAATTTCCGACCTCAAATCTCTCCAGCCATTTCTCATTCCAAAAAATAAGATGATTCACGATTCCCCATATCGATTGTTTACTGGCATGCTCATTCGCAGCTTGTTCTGCACTTAGATCTTTAAGTATGTCTTGAAGCGGAATAAACCAGCTCTTATCGTGATAACAAGCGTTTAACTGATCGATGAGAATAGACTTGGCATTCATTCTTAACCCTCACTTTATGATTATTAAAATAATAAAGCAGCCCCGATTCGGCATCATAGTGCCGAACCAAGGCTGCTGGTTGTCATTCAAAGATGTTATTTAAGTGCCCAAGCGGCTCTTAGTAAGCCAGTGTGTAGAGGCCGTTGATGTGCGACAGGTAACGCGCGTTGCTCGCCTTCTTCATCAACGATGCCGGCGTACCACGAAGCTCGATGCCCGTCTCGCCAATCGCACCGATGCCGTCCTTGCGGCCTAGGCTCGCAAGCGTTCCGGAGAATACCGGCTTGAATTCTTCTGTGTTCGTGCCTTTGAAGGCTGCAGCGATATTAACGCCAACCAATTCGCCCATTTGCCAAGCGAGTTGTGCAGTCGGCGGATATGGTCTGCCTTCAGGTGCGAAGACAACTGCGCAGTCGCCAGCCAGGTAGACATCAGGGTGCGATGTCGACTGCAGTGCGCTGTTGACTGTTGCGCGGCCGCGGTTCACTTCGATACCGCAGTTCGCTACGAGCGAGTTGCCTTGTACGCCGCCCGTCCATACGATCGTGTTCGACGTAATCGTTTGGCCGTCCTTCAACGTAACTACATTTCCTTTTACTTCCGTGATCGGAAGGCTCGTCAGGAATTCTACGCCGCGAGCTTGCAGGCTCGTCATCGCGCGGTTGATCAGATCCGGCGAGAACATCGGCAGAATCGTAGGCATTGCTTCAACCAGCTTCAGCTTGATATCTGAGAAGTCTACGCCGTTCGCACGGCAAATCGCCGGCAGTTCATCAACCAGCTCGCCGACAAGCTCGACGCCTGTCAGACCGCCGCCGCCGATAACGAACGTAGCATCTTCTGGAGCTTTGGATTTCGCATATGCTTTGACTCGATCCACGACATGAGCAAAAATCTTGTTCGCATCGTTGACGGACTTCAGGATCAAGCTGTTTTCTTGCAGTCCCGGAATGCCGAAATAGTTCGTTTCGCTGCCCAGAGCGAGAACGAGCGCGTCATAACGGTAGGAAGAACCATTGCTCAGATCAACTTTCTTGCTTTGTACGTCGATCGACTGAATTTCGCCAACAACAACGTTGACGCTCTTCTTCTTCAGCAGCTTCTCGAGTGGGAGCGCTACTGCTTTTTCGGACACATTGCCTGCAGCTAAACGGTGCAGCTCAGTGATAATTTGGTGCGTGCTCGAGCGGTTGATGATCGTAACATTCGCTTCTTCGGTTGTAAGATGATCTCTGACGGATTGCGCTGCCAGCAAGCCTCCGTAACCGCCGCCGAGAATCAGAATTTCCTTGCTCATCTGTATTCCTCCATTCTAACGGTCGCTATTATTGTTGTGATTTTCTTTCGCCCAAGATATCCAGATAGGCTTGTCCGAAGCGAAGCATGCGCTGCAGCTCAGGATCCTTCAGCAATTTGACCATGCCGAATACGCCGATCGTAGGTCCGCCTTGGTCCGCACGGTCGTTCGCTTCAATTGCCGCAGAAGCGTAGTCCTTCACTTTTTCGCCAAGCGGCTTAAGAACTTCTTGGAATCCGCCAAGCGTATCCTGGATGAGGACCCTGTCCTTGGAGACTTTCTGCGCGAGATCGTAGATGCCCGTCATGACGGTCATCATTTCCGCCAATTTCGGAAGTTGATCCACCAATGCGGTGATCGCTTGCTGCACTTCCGGTTTCAAAAGCTGGTCCAACACGTCGAGCTTTGCCACTGCTTCCTTAACTGCAGCTCCTTGCTCCAATACTGCTGTTGTTTCAGACATCTTGTTTCCTCCCTCAGATGAAATCATCAAACCGCCAGCCTAAGCTGCAGGCTGATATCGGCCACACTGTGAAATTATTCACAAATGAACTTGAATACTTTTATTTTAGCTCATTATGCACATTTCGTACAGATGCAAAATGTCTCGAATTTCGACGAAAAACTCCCTCACTTAGGATGAGCATCTTGCGTTTATTTAAACACACACGACTAGGAATACTCTTTGCTCCTAACTGCTCGTTCTTTCATGGAAAAAAGGCAGCCGATCCACATTGACAGGCTGCCCATCGTGCTTTGTTCAATTATTGGTCCCTTAGAGTAATCTGTCTTGGCTTCATGCCCTGGCGGCTTGTTGCGCGCGCTCTAGGTATCAGGAAGATCAAGACCGCCACGAGTGAAGCTGTCAAGAACATGACCGAGCCCCAGATCGAGATCGAGATCGCATGGGCAAAAGTTGCAGTCGAAGGATTTGCCTGCTGGTTCGCCGCCTCGAAGACGGCAATCAGTACCGCGAGACCGAGCGACGCGCCAGTCTGATGAGCAACGTTGACGAGCCCCGACGCTGCTCCCGCGTCTTTGGCGTCCACGCCCGACAACCCAAGCGTTGTGAAAGGTTGGAAGATCAACCCGGCACCACCACCCATGACGATCAATGGGAAGAACAATTCAGGGAAGAAGCTCGAATCAGCCGAGATTTGACTTAGCCAGCTTGTTCCCGCGATCGCGATTCCCAATCCGGCGATCAGCACTTTCACATTCCCGAATCGGGTTACGAGCGATGGCATTGCATACATCATCCCGAACTGAACGACTGTGAACGGCATGATCGCGAGTCCAGCCTCCAAGGAATCGAAGTGCAGGACGTTCTGTAAATATTGCGGGATGAAGAAAAAGATCGGATAATTTCCGCACAAGAGCAACAACCTACCCAAATAGGCACCGGATCTCGTTCTGCTCGCAAACAAGCGAAGAGGCGTAATCGGTTCTTTCGCTCGTGCTTCAATCCACACGAAAGCCGCAAGCGAGACACCTCCAACGGCAAGCGATCCCCATACTTCCGGCGCTCCCCATCCGACAGAAGCAGCTTGAACGAAGCCGAATGCTAATGCCGTCATGCCGATTACCGACGTCAAGGCTCCCAAGATATCCAGACGGCCTGCTTTCATCTCCGTCTCCTGCATGTATCGTGGCACGATGAGGAGAAGTGCAATGCCAATCGGTACGTTGAGGAACATCCCTGCTCGCCAAGAGATCAGGTCTGTCAACAATCCGCCGATGATCAGACCAACGCTCCCGCCTGCTCCTGACACGGCACTGTAGATGGCGATCGCTTTCGATCGTTCCCGTGCTTCCGAGAAGCTAACGGACAACAAGGCTAGTGCCGAAGGCGTCGCCATCGCTGCAGCCAATCCTTGTAGAGCACGAGCCGCAAGCAGCAGTGTAGAGGAAGGTGCCAAACCAGCCAGCATCGAGGCTAACGTGAACAAGGCGATCCCTGCGCTGAATGTTTTTCTCCTTCCTAGAATGTCCCCCGCTCGAGCTCCTAACAACAGGAATCCTCCGAATGCCAATATATAAGCGTTCTGTACCCAAGTTAGTGCTGCCGTCGATAGATGCAGCGAGCGGCCGATTTCGGGCATCGCGGTAACCAAGACAGAGGCGTCGAGCACCATCATCAACTGACAGGCAATAATCATTGTCAGTATCATTCGTTTCGAATGTTCATTCAAGAAGGTAACCTCCCTTTCAAGTTCTATCGTCATTATGACGCGTAGCGACATTGGGAAGTAGATCGTTCCTGCTTAAAAATTGCTCAATACTGCAAATCAGATTTTTGATCGTTTGTTAAACAGGTTGGCACAACTAAGGAAAGAACATATAATTAGGAGAGGAAAATTGACTTTGGGAGGACGTTCCCATGCAGACGAAGCTGAATCAGTTAGTGAACATGTTAACTTCCCTTGATCTTGCGGAGGGTCGTACAGAAACATCGATCCCTTTCTTCTCGCTGGTCCGGCGCAGTCGGCCGACGGCGATGACATCTGGTGTCCTCACTCCCTCCTTTTGCCTGATTCTACAAGGAAGAAAGAAGCTCCATCTCGGACAGGATACGATCTATTATGGCTCAGGCGATTACTTGGTATCATTAATCGATATACCTGCCTCCGGCCAGATCGTCGATGCTACGCCCCAATCACCTTATATCGGTTTGCGAATCGATATAACGGCGGATGAGATTGCTTCCGTCCTAACGGACACCGGTATCAGCGTTAAGCCAGTCGACCGAAAGCTCGGTCCAGGTGCATACGTCGGCAAATCCGATGAGCAATTACAGCTCTTATTCATTCGGCTGTTGGAGCTGCGGGATAAGTCTGAAGCAGAGGTCCGCTTCCTATCTTCGCTGCTCAAACGCGAGATGATATTCCGCTTGCTCACGGGGGATCACGGGCACTTGTTTGTCCAACGCGTATTCATGGACCAACAGAACGAGGGGATCAGCAGAGCGATTGAATGGATTAAACAGAATTACAACAGAACCTTTACGATCGAAGAAGTAGCGAGGTCGTCCAAAATGAGCGTCTCCGGACTTCATCACAAATTCAAAGCGGTCACAACGATGGCTCCCCAGCAATATCAGAAACAGCTGCGCCTCCAGGAGGCAAGACGCCTGATGCTGAACGGATCAGCGAATGCGACCACCGCCGCACTGGAAGTCGGATACGAAAGCCCGGCTCAATTCAACCGAGAATACCGCAGACTCTTCGGTCTTCCTCCGCTTCAAGATATTAAAGCTTTTCATCGAAAACCAGTACCGGAAGCGTTCGAAACCAGCTAAAAAAAAATAGCAGCAGTCTTGGACTAGAGTCCTCGACTGCCGCTGAACTTTCGATGATGTTTCGTTGATGTTTCGTTGAAGTTGCAGGAATGGTTACTGGGCAGACGAAAGCTTCAATCCCACACCAAATGACCCTTTCTCATTTTTGCTATGTACATGATTTGTCCCGTGTGACTAGGTAAATGTCTAAATTGATGTAAAAGCATTTCTAGAACGGTACATTGATTGTTCAAGGCACCTGAGTCGAACGGCGGGTAATGTAAGTATGGTTGTTCCAGCAATCGTTCAGGGTTTGCTTTCATCAACTCGAGAACCCCGATAATGGAATCATACGACTTCTTCGAGATTTCCAGTGCTTGATCTTTCGACATTTGCAGCTCTCGCTCGAATTCGATGCTCCTGTATTCGTTCAGTGGAGTGCCGTAGTAAGCGGCATCAAACCAATAACGCGCTGCTCCAGATATATGTGCGATTAGATTAGCTATGCTATTGCTCTCAGGTGTCGGTGACCAGCAGAGATCCTCTTCAGATAATTGCTCAATCACGATACGAGTCCATTTCTGATCCGCTCTGTATTTCCTTAATAGCAGATTAATCACAATACTTGAACTGTCCAAGCATGTCCACCTCCTAGAGTTCACTAAATTATAGCAAACGAACGTTCGCTTGGGTAGGTGGGGTAATAACATCCCGCTTCCATTTCTGAGGGAAAATTGTGATCCCCTCGAAAAAACGGTACCATAGAGTAAACAACGAGATTAGCAGACTCCGTTCGCCTTACTAGGTCGACGAAATAAGAGGAGGAAGCAGAAATGGATTATACCCGCCTAGGCCAAACTGGCCTGGAAGTATCCAGACTATGTCTGGGTTGCATGAGCTATGGCATACCGTCAAGAGGAACGCATTCTTGGACGCTGGATGAAGAGCGGAGCCGCCCTTTCATCCGCAAGGCGCTCGAGCTTGGCATCAATTTCTTCGATACCGCAAACGTCTACTCGGACGGAACAAGCGAAGAAATCGTCGGCCGCGCACTGAAGGACTTCGCCCGGCGCGAGGACGTTGTCATCGCGACCAAGGTACACGGCCGCATGCGGCCAGGTCCGAACGGGGCCGGCTTGTCGCGCAAAGCGATCCTGAGCGAAGTCGACGATAGCCTGCGAAGACTTGGTACGGACTATATCGATCTCTATCAAATTCACCGTTGGGACCCGCAGACGCCGATCGAAGAAACGATGGAAGCACTCCACGACGTCGTGAAGTCGGGTAAAGCCCGCTATATCGGCGCATCGTCCATGTACGCGTGGCAGTTTCTCAAAGCGCAGTTCACGGCGGAGAAACACGGCTGGACCAAATTCATCAGCATGCAAAATCATTTGAATCTGCTGTACCGCGAGGAAGAACGAGAAATGCTTCCGCTCTGCGAGGATCTCGGCGTAGGTGTCATCCCTTGGAGCCCGCTGGCCCGCGGCCGCTTGACGCGCGGTTGGGACGAAATTAGCGAACGCTCGGAAACCGACGCATTCGGCAAGACTCTATATACGTCCGCCATTGAGTCGGACCGCGCGATCGTCGATCGCGTCTCTCGCATCGCAGCCGAACGCGGAGTGCCGCAAGCCCAGGTCGCGCTCGCATGGGTGCTGAGCAAATCACCGGTTACGGCACCGATCATCGGCGCGACAAAGCCCGGCCATCTGGAGGACGCAACAGCAGCGCTCTCGCTTGACCTCACTTCCGCAGAAATTACTGCGCTGGAAGAGCTCTACGTGCCGCATCCTGTATTAGGCTTTCAGTAACTCAAGGAGTGTAGTCATGATGAAACGATTCATAGACAGCCCTATTCGGGGCGATGAGGAACGATGCCGAGTCGAGCTCGTCGAGCGATTGGCAGCCCGATTCTCGGAGCGTGCTCCCCGGCATGACCGCGAGGGCTCGTTTCCGTTCGACAACTTCGCTGACCTGCGGGAGAACGGATATCTCAAGCTGACCGTTCCGCGTGCTTA
Organism: Paenibacillus taihuensis; assembly: GCF_003386535.1. Classification (GTDB taxonomy): domain Bacteria; phylum Bacillota; class Bacilli; order Paenibacillales; family Paenibacillaceae; genus Paenibacillus_Z; species Paenibacillus_Z taihuensis. Next base: position 398,724 of record NZ_QTTN01000001.1, on the reverse strand, counting down.
CGGCGGCGACGAAATCACGCTGTATGAGTTCGTCCTTCTGCAGGAACGGCTCGCTTACGGGGACGGCTCAACCGCGCTTGCCGTCGGCTGGCATCTCGGCCAAATCATGCATTTGCGCACCACCGGGAAGTGGCCGGCGGAAACGTTCGAAGCCCTTTGCCGCTCCGTCGTGAAAGACGGCACGATGATCAACACCTTCGCCAGCGAAGCGTCCTCCGGCAGTCCGAGTCGCGGCGGCCGTCCCGAGACGACCGCCGTTGCCGCGGATGGAGGCTGGCGGATCACGGGACGGAAGACGTTCAGCACGCTGTCGCCGATTCTTAACCGTTTCGTCGTCTCCGCCTACATCCCGGATGAAGACTGTACGGCCGATTTTCTCGTCCATCGGTCGGATCGAGTATCGATCATAGAGACATGGGACACGATCGGAATGCGCGCAACGGGCAGCCATGACGTGGTGCTCGACGGCGCTTTCGCCAGCGCGGACAGCCGGCTGACTGGTAAAGGCACCGATGACGGCGGCGGGTGGCTGCTGCATATTCCGGCTTGCTATATGGGCATCGCCCTGGCTGCGCGCGATTATGCGCTGGCATTCGCCCGCTCGTATAAACCTAATTCCTTGGATAAGCCGATAGCCTCCCTCCCTGCTGTACAGCAAATGATCGGAGAGATGGAGATCGAGCTTCGTACAGCCCGCACGCTGTTGTATGCGGCGGCAGACAGTTGGGACAAGGAACCGTCGGAACGGACTGCGATGAGGCCGGAACTTGGTCTGGCCAAATATTCAGTCACGAACAACTCCATCCGCGTCGTCGACCTGGCGATGCGCATCGTCGGCGGCACCAGCCTGTCACGCGCGAATCCGCTGGAGCGCTATTACCGCGACGTCCGCGCCGGCTTGCATAACCCGCCGATGGATAGCTCGGTTCTTCAGATGCTCGCCGCGTCCGCGATTGGCGAGGCTGCGCCTTCATAGGCGATCCGCTGCAAGTAATGCTCCGCAGACACTATCGCACCGCAAGCACTTCATAGATCAAATAACGAAGAAGCCGCTAGTTTCTACTAGCGGCTTCTGTTTATTTCATGGCCGAAAACTTTCTCATTCAAATCAAAAATAAATTAAAATAAATCGTCACTCGCTCGCTGCGGCGCGTCTACATTCCCTTTCATGAAATACTCATACTTCCCTAAGCGGGACAACGCCGCATTATCGGATTGCCATACCCATTCGTCAATTTCGGTCTGGCAGCGGTGAGCGCGGAACGCAGCGAGTTTAGCTGCTTTGTGCGCATGCACGTCGATACGGACAACGTCCTTCTTCGTGTAGCCATAACGCTCCGGACGCTCCAAGGCGTCGCCGAATGTAATGAAGTACAGCGATCCCTTTTCCGCTGAACGCCGGAAGGCAGTTGTGGTAGCCTTACCGATCGCGCAGTGGTCCGGATGCCCGCCATAACGTTCATGGAAAGTCAGCACGACGTCCGGCTTCACTTCTTGGATAAGCGCTTCGATGCGACCAATCAGCGAGGCTTCGTCCTCGAACTCTACGGTTTTGTCGCGGATGCCGAAGAAGATCAGCCTGCCGATGCCGAGGCAGTCACAAGCTTCCCGCAGCTCTTGCTCGCGTGCGGAAGCCATCGTTTCTCGATTGAGGTATGGCGGGTTGCCCATCCGGCGCCCCATATCCCCCTTCGTTGCACTTACTAGTGTGATCTCGACGCCTTCCGAGGCGTATTTGGCCAAGGTGCCCCCGCAGATAAACGATTCGTCGTCGGGATGAGCGAATACCGCCAGCAGCTTGCGTTTCGGCGCTTGTTCTTGGTTCATTCCGGAAACGGCTCCTTTCCTAGATGCAGCGCGACGTTCATGCGGCCTCTGTCGTCAAAGCCCGCCAGCAGCAAGCGGCCAAGCCCGTCCACCTCGAAATGCGTTAGCTCTTCCATCCGCAGCCAGCCATGGCCGTCGAATCGAAGAGCTGCGCGGTAAGGTCCTTCCCCCGCGATATAAGCGTTCGTTACCTGTATCTTGAAGTTCCGGACGAACATGAATGACGTCGCTTCGCTATGGATATACGCCTCTGCCCCAACGAATTTCCGGAGCTCGGACTCTACTTCCATTTTGTTAATTGGGATCATGGCATGCCTCTCTCTTCTAAACGGATTTGGATTTAATTACACGCTTACGGCTCGCTTTCACTTCCGCTTTCTCGATGTTCTCACGGACGCGATATTCCACAATACGGCGGATGAGCCCATATGGCAGTGATTCTCCAATCGGGAATTGTACGGCTCCTTTGGAGGTTTTATAAGCAGATAGTTCATCGTTGAAGACGGCAATGCCGCTCGATGTAGGATAAAAGCCGAAATGCTTCTTGAAGGCTGCGAAATGGACGAGATTGCCATGCAGATCAAATGTCGGCATCTGGTAAGCGATTTTCTCTTTCGCATCCGGCGCCGCTTCGCGAATGACTTGCCTTAACGTCTGCAGCTCTGCCTGCACTTCTGGCGGGGTTGCCGAAATATATTCATCGATCGACGAGATAGCCGGTGTATTCTTATCCATGGCTGCTCCTTTCACACCTCCATAATGACCTTCATTACATAGATAACCCCATTTTAGCACAAACCTTAGATTGGATCCGGTGGTGCAAACCGATATTTGCTAGCTTGTTCGTAAGCATAGGCAATTCGCAAAAGCACGGGCTCACTGTATGCGGTACCAACGAAAGTGATTCCTTGCGGACCTTTAGTCGGATATCCCTCATCGGCAATGACCCCGCTATCCGTATACCCTCCAGGCACCGTAATAACTGGATAACCTGCTCGCGCAGATACATCCAGACCTTCCTCATTGCCCAAGAACAGTAACACGTCCAGCCCATACTCGCGAATCGCGTGATCAATTCCTTGGTTTTGGGAAAATTCACGGTTAAGGCGTACACTCTCTAAATATTCCGGTTCAGACAATGTGCCGCTCGTCTCGTTCGACCAGATCAGAACATCTTGTCCATATTTCAGCGCGACGTCACGCATCGTTTCGTTATATGCGATAAGTTCATCTAGATTTCGTACGGATGTACCTTGGCCAGCTTTCGATAGATAATCATTCAACCCTTTTTTAAATTCAAACCGCATGACATCCCAGTTCCATTTCGCACTCTCGCAAGGAAGGGCTACCGGATCAACGATAATGGCTCCTTGTTCCTTGCATAAGCTGATCGCTCTCTCGATAATTTTTGCGCGAGCTTCGTCAAGCCCTTGATAATAATGTCTCGGAATCCCTATTCTTGCACCTTGTAATCCCTTCTCGTCCAAGAAACAAGTATAATCCGTATACGCTTGTCGCCGACTGTCTTGCATGGCTGCATCCTCTGGATCTGTATTAGAGATGGCACTGAGCAAGATCGCTGCATCCCTGACTGTGCGCGTCATCGGACCGGCGGAATCTTGACTATGGGAAATTGGAATGATTCCCGTACGACTGACCAGACCAATAGTTGGCTTCATGCCGACAAGTCCATTTTGGGATGAAGGGCTAATAATCGATCCCGATGTTTCCGTTCCAATTGCAGCAGCGCACAGATTTGCCGCAACCGCGGACCCAGAGCCCGAACTCGATCCCCCAACAAAAAGCTCGCCGGGACCATAGGGATTAAGTGTCTGTCCTCCCCTTGAACTATACCCCGACCACATCTTGCTCGACATGAAATTGGCCCATTCCGTCATGTTCGCCTTACCTAGGAATACGGCTCCAGCCGCCTTTAATTGCGCAGCCACCGACGAATCTCTAAGCGCAAAATGCTCCGCAAGAGCGACAGAACCAGCACTTGTATGCATGCGGTCACCTGTATCGATATTGTCCTTGAGCAATATCGGAATACCATGAAGCAAGCCGCGCGGTCCTTTCTCGCGTCGCTCCGCGTCGAGTGCCTCCGCGTCTGCGATCGCATCCGGATTGACTTCCAATACAGCTTTCAGTATCGGATTTAGCCGCTCGATCCGCTCCAAATACCAGCGAACGCAATCAACCGAAGTTAATAACCCTGATGTCATCGAGGATTGCAAGGATTGGATGTCTGCCTCGAATAAAAGCTGATTGATCGACTCTTTCATTACTAGCCCCTCCCAACTCTTTTAGGCTCATTGTACATGATTTAGACGCTAATAGACTCGACTTCGTTACTTATTTTCCAAATTTTATAACAAGGAGCACCTGCCGTACAGCATGAATTCGTGATATGCTCAGTTCGAAGACATGGGGAGGGCATCGACATGGACAAGCATTCTGTTTATGAAACAAACAGCTTCTATTGGGATACACAAGGGAATGATTTCTTAGGCGCAATCGTGCTTCCGTTCTATGGCCCATTTGTATCCGAAGAGAAATGCCAGCTCTTCGGCGATGTCTCCGGCAAGAAGCTGCTCGAGATCGGCTGTGGGAACGGGCATTCCTTGCAATATCAGGCGGAACGCAAAGCAGCTGAACTATGGGCTGTAGATATATCGGAAAACCAAATCGAGAAGGCTTTGCAGCATCTGGCGGCACGCGGTTTCTCTGCAACGTTGATCTGCTCTCCCATGGAAGAGGAGTGCGGCATACCCTTGAATTATTTTGACTACGTGTACTCGATCTATGCCATTGGCTGGACCACCGACCTTGATGGGACTTTTCGCCGGATCGCTTCCTACCTTAAACAAGACGGTGTATTTATTTTCAGCTGGTCTCACCCGGTACATAAATGTGTTGCTGCAGAAGACGAGAGGCTTGTTGTTAGGAAAAGTTATTTCGATGATTCCTGGTATTCCGTACCTCATGTTGGAGGCGCGCTGACTTTATCGGACCGTAAGTTGTCAACCTACGTGAATGCATTGGCAAGAGCGGGATTGGTCATTGAGCAGATGGTTGAAGAATCAGAGGATGAACTTATGCGAGCACGGAATGATAAAAGCGAGCTTGCAAAGAAAGCCGAGATGATTCCTGTAACTTTTGTCATTAAAGCGAGAAAGCTATAGCATTTCATGAAAAAGCCGCCCTTAGACTTAGATGGGCGGCTTTCGTTATTCTACGGCACACTCGGAAGCACGCCTTAATAACAGCTCACGTTCCTTCTCATTGCGCGCCAAACTAGCCGCTTGCTTGAACTCTAAGTATGCTTCTTGCTTCTTGCCTAGCTTCATCAGCAAGTCTCCTCGCACACTCGGCAAGAGATGGTAATTCCGCAGGGAATCCTCTTGTACCCGTGCATCTAGCACTTCTAGCCCTACTTCCGGACCGAATGCCATCGACAACGCGACTGCACGATTCAGTTCGACGACAGGTGACTGCGCGACTTGGGAAAGCGCGTCATAAAGTGCGGCTATCTTTACCCAATCGGTCTCCTCTGCCGTACGAGCGCGGGCGTGACACGCAGCAATTGATGCTTGAAGCAGATAGGAACCGAATGCATGGCCGAGCCGTTCAGCGCGCTTAATGGCAGCTAAGCCCCGATGTATGAGCAGGTGATCCCATAACGCCCGGTTCTGGTCCATCAGCAGTATCGGTTCTCCGCTCGGGCTGACTCTCGCTCTGAATCTGGAGGACTGGATTTCCATCAGAGCCACCAGCCCATGAACCTCTGACTCTTCCGGTGCGATCTCGGCTAAGATTCTCCCTAGTCGAAGTGCTTCATGACAAAGCGTGGGCCGAATCCAGCTGCCTCCTGAAGATGCAGCATACCCCTCATTAAACATGAGATAGATCACCTCAAGCACAGAGCACAGCCTTGCTGGCAGCTCGGCTTTTGGCGGCAATTCGAAAGGGACATTCGCTGCGGCAAGCGTTCGTTTTGCTCTCACGATCCGCTGCGCGACGGTCGGTGCCGGAACAAGATATGCAGTTGCGATCTCCTCTGTCGTTAACCCGCCTAACAATCGAAGCGTAAGCGCTACCCGCGCGTCCGGCGGAAGAACAGGATGGCAAGTTGTAAAGATTAGCCGAAGGAGATCGTCGCTGACTGGATTGTCGAGCGATTCATCCCAGGCCGGCTCATGCTGTCTCTCCATTTCCCAGCCTATCTCTTCGTATTTCCTATCAAGCACCTTATTCCTTCGGAGATGATCGATGGCTCGGCGTTTCGCGGTTGTCATAAGCCACGCCCCTGGATTGTCAGGTATCCCCGCCTCCGGCCAGCGTTCCAGCGCTATGATAAGCGCATCCTGTGCAAGATCCTCGGCAAGTCCAACATCCCGCACCATACGTGCCAAGCCTGCAATGATTTTAGCCGACTCGATTCTCCAGATTCCATCGATGGAGCGGTGAACGGCTTGTTCATTCATGACCTCGGCTTCCTTGTTATCCGTTCATGCAGTTCATCGACTCTGGCTGCAGCATCCGAGTCTTCCGTCAATTTCGGGAATTCGAATATTTGTCGCAGCTCGATTTCCCCTTGTCCAAATCCATGCGGATCAGGCATGCGCATTGCCCACTCAATCGCCTCTTCCCTCGACTTCACTTCAATTAGCGTGAAGCCGGCAATCAATTCCTTCGCTTCCGTGAACGGACCGTCAATGACGTTCGGCTTGCCGTTTGGTTTCGGAAAAGAGATGCGTATCGCGCTTGAGCTTGGGTGAAGCCCTTCAGCCGCGACAAACACGCCAGCCCGCGCCAGCTCCTCGTTATATCTTCTCATTGCGTCCAACATCTCAGGATTTGGCGCAGCACCGTTCTCGGAATCCGTCGTCGCTTTGACAACCATCATGAATCTCATCGCAGATCTCCTCCATGTTTATCTTTTTATTTGCTTCTATGGTAACAACGAACGGGAAACAACTGAATCGACAGCTGAAAGTAGGAAATTCTATATTTTCTATGAGCTTGAACTTGATCTTCTTCAACCATTCGATATTTTAGTGAAGGTTCCTCCCCGAAGCCAAACAAAAAACAGCCGAACGGTTCAGTTCAGCTGCCTGTATATGTAACTATATAGTTACTGGAGCGCACTACTCATCCCACTTGGAATGAAGAACATGATGGCAGAAGTTCGGGCGCTTATATCCGGGAAGAAGCATCTCGCATACGTCGGCGTTTATCGTTCCGTATGTTGTTTCCGGTTTGTGCTTGAAGCCTTCCAAGAAGGCATTCAAGATCCCATGCTTGAAATCATTCCGTGGAAAAGCCGCTACGACTTGCTGCCGCGCTTCTGCTGAGATCAGATCAAAGTTCTTTCCCACTACATCATAGCTGACGCCAAAATTCATAAGCGCAGCTTCAGGTTCCTTATATTCGACGATCCCGATACTTGTATGCAGGGCGACGGCATCCCACACAAGCCGAATGGACGCCTCCGGAATGCCGTGGCTTCGAAGAAAATCACGCGCTGCATTCGCCCCGTCGACCTCAAAACGCTTGTCCTCACTTCGGAATGCAGAAGTAAGGCCTATATCGTGGAATAGCGAGCTGATATAAAGCAATTCAGCATCATATTTCATTTGATTCAGGTTCCCCTTCATAGCTGCAAACAGGAACACCCGATTCGAATGGTTCCACAGAAGATCATCGCCATGCTCACGCAATAATTCAGCAGCTTGGACGGCAAGTTTACTATCTGGAATCTTGATATCAGCGATATTCGTCATCGTTGCTTTCCTCCTGTGCGATTCGATATAGAGTTCCCTATTTTCTCATGCGTATATACATCGAACAAAGAAGCCACCCAAGACTGGGCGGCTTTGCTTGTCTCACACGTTAATAGTAATACCCTCCGTCAAAACCACCGAATTCACCAAATCCAGCAAACAGGCCAATAGCGAGTAAATCGAACAGTAACAACGCAAACAGAAATTTCGCTTGTGCTTTCTTTCCTTTTCCTTGTGTGTATTGTGTAAGAACGACTCGATTGCCCTGAATTTGCGTCAGTGTTCCTGTAACGATGGTCCCGTCCTTCTTCACCGCATAAATCTGCTTTCCGTAATATTTCGAAATCTGACTTTTGCTGACAGCCATACCCTATTCCTCCTTTGAACTGGATACTACTCTATTACTCTATTCAACGGGGATTAAGGATGACTGGGATTTTCATAGATTCGGCGCGATCTATTTGGAGCTATTCCTAACAATTTCGAGCTAATAAAGCGATTACCAAAAATATAGCATTGAGAATTTGGCGAAAGTTTCTTATTTTTAAGAGGCTTGCGTTTATTTATTGTGATGAGAATTTGCTAGCTTGGACAACTAGACTAGAGGTGGATAATGAAAAAATCGATACTTACATTGATGTCGCTGTTGTTCGTGCTCTCTTTTGCACTTCCGACTGCCAAAGCGGCACCATCAACGATCCGACTGTATCTTGACGGTCAGAAGCTAAGCTCGTCCGTCGCTCCGAAAATGATTAATCAAACCACGATGGTGCCGATTCGTGTCATCGCGGAAGCTCTCGGCGTTAACGTTACCTGGGATAAGAAGAGCCAGATCACAACCCTCTCCAATGATACGACAACCATTGTTCTGCCAATTAACGGTGCTTATGCGATTCTAAATGGAAAAGCGAAGACACTGGAGCAGCCTGCAACTGTCAATAATGGTGTAACGTTGCTTCCGATCCGTTTCGTTGCCGAAAACTTGGGTCTTGTCGTGAAATGGGATGCATCCGCTTACGCTGTCAGTTTATTCAGAGCAAATAATGGCGTATCCGGCAGCGACCCGGCCGAAGATCCGACCGTGCCCGCAATACCACCGGATCAATATCCTGCATTGCAAGCGATTCAATTGGACAATAATCAATTCACGATCGCAACTAGCGGGAGCTTCTCACCTAATGTATCCCTATTAACCAATCCGGATCGTCTGGTCGTCGATCTGCCTGGTGTGACGTTTAATGGGACCATTAGTGCACCTGCAGAGAGTACAAGCGGTGAAGTTTCAAACATTCCTGCTAGCAACCCCTATGTATCGACGATCCACTACAAAATGAATGACCCGGAATCATCGACCGTTCGCGTCATCTTGGATTTAAAGCAGAAAGTGAGCTACCAAATTCAAAACTCCGGCGACTCGTCGAAGCTAGTCATTCGATTGGCTGCAGCAGCCTCGTCACCGGATACGAAGTCGGCAATCTATATTTACCAATCGCATAATCGTGAATCGTGGATTCCCGAATTGCCTGGCGTGACCAATCCTGACCTCGCATTCAATGCGACAACCAATGTCAGCATGTTAGGGGCTCGGTTGGCTGGCGTTCTGCAAGCGATGGGCGCGCAGGTGTATCATACTTCCTACGACTACGCAGACATCTACGGCAGCCAATTCAACTACGCGAAATCATACGTTTATTCAGAGAAATCGATTATTAATCAGCTCGCTCTGCATCCGCAGATCAAATACTTATTCGACATCCATCGCGATACGAGTCCGAGAACCGAGACGACAGTCAAGATAAACGGTACGAACTACGCCAAACTGTATTTCGTCATCGGGCTCGAAAATCCGAATTGGCAGCAGAACGCTGCCTTCGCCAAGAAAATTCAAGCGATGGTCACGGCCAAGTACCCAGGTCTATCCAGAGGTGTCTACTTTAAAGATAAAAGCGTCGGCAACGGATGGTATAACCAGAATTATTCCCCGTCCAGCGCATTAATCGAAGTCGGCGGAACGGCAAATACGCTTGCGGAATCCAATCGGACAATGGATATTTTGGCTCAAGCGATTAATCAGATTCGTTTGAGCGAGTAGAAAAGTTTACATGAAAGAAAAGCTGCTGACTTCAGTCAGCAGCTTTTCTATATTTTACCGTTCAACGCCGAGTCCCACGTTTTCTTGAATTCCATCAAGCTCTGATACCTCTGCTTTCGGTCAGCATGGACCGCGCGCAGGGCAACCTTGTAAAGAGCCTCCCCCGCTTCCCACTTCTCGATCGAACGGTCAAGCTCGCCGCCAAGTAATGCAAAAGCGGTTGCTCCCATAGTAAAGACATTGGTTTTTTCATCAATCGAAGAGCCGAATTCAAATTCTTCAGGCGACATGAACCGCGAAGAACCCCAAAGCCTTCCCATCGTGTTGATGAATGATTTTCTTTGATAGAGATCAATATCGCAAATCTGAATTTTATTTTTCTCAAAATCATAGATAAGGCTGCCGTCATAAAAATCAACAGCAACGAAACCTTTTCGAGCAACGAGCTCATGGAATGAAAATATGCTGTCTAACGCTTCTAACCTTTGCTCCACAGATAGCTGTCTAAATCGATAATATGGAGAATCGGGGTGAGTGTACTTTTCAGGCGGCGGAAAAGCCCAGTGAGGATGAAGGGATTCTCCTTCGAACCACTTGAATATAGCAGCATACCCCGATCCAACGCTAAAATGATTCACCAACGTAATTAAGGACGGGTGATGTAATTCATCGTATAAGTGTACGGCTGATTTCAAGTTCGCGACGGCTTCAGGAACATCACCTGAATAAGCTACGGTTTTGGCTCCTGCGTATTTAACAAAAAACTTCTCTGTACCACACACAACGCCGAAGCTAATGTTTCCTGAATCCTGCTGGTCGAAAACGGCAAACACATGGCCCAGCTCTTCAAGCCAATGAAATTCATGCTTTTCTTGTAATTCAAATTTCACATCGTGAAGCTCAATACGATAGTGATCCGTCATCTTTTCTCTCCTTTGCCCGTTAGCGCAATAACAAATCATTATTTTCTGAGCGTTGGAATAAGCCGATGATGCATGAGCAACAAATTCAATCCATCTATAATATCTGTGACGACTATTGTACTACTCATTAGCGTCGCCGTTGCACAGCCTTCTCTCCCTATCACAGCGATGGAAAGATCGGCTTCAAGAAACATCAGTTCATCATTTACGCCATTCCCTAAAACAACTACACCCGGTGTAAGCGTACGAACAAAATCCCTTTTCTCCTCCCGTTGACAATTCTGGCCGATCACATGCAGCTCTACGGGCAGTCCCTCACATTCTTTAGCAGCACTACCGTTACTATCAGCGGTTAAAACAAATATCTTAAGTAATTTCGCTAATTCGTTTAATTTCTCCCTCACATCAGGTAAAATCATGCCGTCTAAAGCAATCGTTCCATTAAAATCTAAAACGAGTTGAGTTAGTTGAAGTTTGTCGTGTCCAGGAATAAGCAGCTGCATAGTGTCTCACCATCCATATGTTTCAATTGGCTATAATTGTACAAAATATTCCACTAAACTCGCAAAATCCCTCTACATTTTTGACAAGGGGGGAGTTTTTTTAGGCGATAGCCGTTTCACGGCATCACTCCTCCGCCATACGCTATCCTGTAACAATCGCATAGTTGGAAGGAGTTTGTTATGAGAATCCCGATATCCGGATTTATTATCCAATCAGGTGATGACGAATCCCTTCATTCCCATAGGCTCTATATCACTTCATGGAACGGCTATCCAAGACAAAATCATGTTCATCCGATGTCAGGTGTAACGTCAATAGATGATGGGCATTCCCATCAATATGCTAGCTGGACTTCGCCTGCCCCAACCGGCGTTCCTCATGTACACGGCTATAATATGATGACGTATGTCAGCCAAGGACACACCCATCTCATTCAAGGGACGACAGGACCAGCGATCGCCATGCCGGGCGGCGGGCACTATCATGTCTTCCAAGGATTTACGACGATTAATGGCAGTAACCCACACTCGCATGGTTACAACGGACGAACAGGCAATGAAGTCAGTACCATGTAACAAACCGCGAATAATCGCGGCTTTCTCTACATAACCCTCCTAGTGTCTTTCTGCTCTTCGATAATGGTTTAATTATTCATGAAACCATATAGCTCGTCCCATACACGTTGCTTCCATTTCCGTGGTACCATTGGATAAATCAGATCTCTAAGACGGACTAACAGTGGTTGCTGAATTTGACCGACCATGCCGATTCGTTTCGATAACTGAACAATAGCATTTGCTCGGGGAACACGTAATGCTTCATATTCTCCATAGATTTGGTTTATGGATTTGGATGAAGAATAGCAATCGGAGAAACAAACGGCATCTTCCAGCGCCATACAAGCGCCTAGACCAAGGCTAGGCGTCATTGGATGCGCGGAGTCACCGAGCAAAAGCACATTTCCATAAGACCATTTAGGAATAGGGCGACGATCATAGATATCTAAATGGATGATTTGGGAATGATCTTGTCCTTCAAGGATGGTACCTGCAGGATTAGGCAGCAATCCAACGCATCTCAGAACTTCATCCCTTTCAGATACTTGTTCTTTCGCATTCGCAGTCATAAACCAATACGTCATTCCACCTTTCAAAGGCAAAAAGCCAAATCGTATCCCGTCTCCCCAAAACTGTGTCATGGTTCCTTCATATTCTGAAGAAAGTTTGATACTAGATATTCCGCGCCAGGATGTATATCCGCTATAGCGTAATGAATCGTTCGTGAGTTGACTTCGAGCAATGGAATGTATACCATCAGCCGCTATCACCATATCAGCTTCTACTGACGTGCCATCTTCAAATTTCACTTCAGTTTCTGTTAAGCCCCGGACCTTTTTGTTCCAAACGATTGTCCCTTCCCATAACCGATCTGCCAGTATGCGCAATAATACATAACGTGGAATACCAACGGTTGGAGTGGAATAATGAATTGGCAGGCTTTCTAACTGTTCACCCCTGCTCGAGTAAATATTACCCATCGAAAGAATTGTGGAATGCTCCAGAACCTCTTCCAATACATGGAGTTTCTTTAAGGCATATGTTCCGTTGGACCAAAGTGTCAGAGCCGCACCACGCGTCTCCAATCCTCCGTTTTTATCAAATACCAATACTTCCGTCTCTCTGTTTTGAAGCGCAAGAGCGGTTGCAAGTCCAGCGATACCGGCCCCTATAATGACAATTTTCAGGATTTCCACTCCCTGCCTCAAGTTGCGGTCAATGAATTCAATTATTATTAATGCTATTTAGCAAAGGGGTTAAAAGCATGAATTTACAAGAAGCGCTGCGCTTCTCCTTCGAGGACAAGGAGAACATCATCTTATGCAACTCCATTCTCGGTTCGATAGATGCGCATCATATTGCCGCAGAGTTGGACAATTTCTGTATCCATCTCTTGGGCAGCGCCATATTCTCAGCTCTGTACATCGGGTTTAGCGTCGGAGCTTCTTTTGGCTTGGAACTTGAAAATGGCATGCGAATCTTTATCAAAATTCATAGGCCTACTCCGCCCGGCACGATAACAGCCATTAGTCATGCATCCTTAACCGCTGTTTCTAGCGTGCAGAAATCCCTTGCGGAAATCGGCTTTCCTTGTCCCCGCGTAGTAGGGGAGCCTATGGAGTTCGGAGCCGCTCTCGCGACCGTAGATGTGTTCTCAGTACCGGGCGAACTGAAGGACGCTCATAATCCGGCCATTCGAGGATCAATTGCTCGTACTCTGGCCCAATTGATTCAGTTAACCGAGCCGTATAAATCGGTGAATGGTTTAACCTATGGACGTTTCTGTGCGGACGATACCTTATATCCGATCCCTCACAATGAGTTGTTCAACTTTGAACGCACATCACAAGGGGCCGAATGGATTGATGCGATTGCCGAGAGGGCTAAGACGCTTGTTACTCGGATAAATGGCCGTGAAGTACTGGGCCACCTGGATTGGTCGCTGAAGCATTTTCGTTTCCAAAGAGATGAAGTGGTCATGGTCTATGATTGGGATAGCCTAAAGCTAGAGGACGAGCTCAACGTACTCGGAATTGCAGCTGCTACTTTTACGACCACTTGGGATATTCCGGTTAGGATAACGCCATCGCAGGAAGAGTCGCTTGCATTCGTCAATGAATACGAGCAGGCGCGCGGTACCAAGATTTCCAGCGACGAACGGGCAAAAATATCCGCTGCTGCTACCTATTGTATGGCATATGTTGCACGCTGCGAACATGCCCTTGATTCCCATGGCAATAACTATGACGGAAGCTTTCGGCAAGCATTAGCAGCTATGCGTGGAGATTTATACTTGGATGTTTGAAGTATTATGTTAACCTCTCGATTCATAATAATGAATCGGACGGATCTCGATTCCCCATCCAAACTGCTCCCCCGCACCGATCTGTACGGCCGGATGCAAGGACGCTATCCGAATCGCTTCCTCCATATCTTGTGCTTCGATAAGAAAAGCACTGCCTATCATCTCTTTCGATTCGATGAAAGGACCGTCCATGACTTTCAAATTCCCTCTCGCAAGTCGCAAGCATTTCGTTTCTGCGGAAAGGCCCGCATCGAGAATGACTTGGCCGCTGCCATAGAATTTCTCAAGATGAGGAGGACATTCTTGCATAATAGCTTCAATCTCATCTTTTGGGCGGGCATCCATTTTTTCTGAATTCAAGTACCCTAAGCATAGAAATTTCATTTATCCTGTCTCCTTTAATGCGATATTGAAGCATTATTTTGCCTCTACTTAAACAACGAACGAGTAACGTCAATATCGACAGTCCCTTAACAATTTTATAATTTGGATATTCGGCAAATCGCTAATTATTTCCTGCCTATCAAGCTGCCAGCCAAGTTGGCCGCATTATATGACCGGATATTGTGATATGAGAAAAAAACAAAATTTGGTAAATTTAAATAATCTGTTCGACAACAAGCGCGATTCCTCGCCGTATGCTTACGCTACACTATAACTGGTTTATAGATGCGGAGGAGGAATCGATGTTGAACAAGTATGATGTAATCATAATCGGCAGCGGCCATAATGCCTTGATCGCGGCCGCTTATCTGACGCGAGCGGGGCGAAGCGTTCTCGTGCTGGAGAAGAATGATCGCCCCGGCGGATTTCTGCGTACGGAAGAATTGACGCTGCCCGGCTTCAAGCATGATGTCTATGCAGCAGCTCATCCGCTATTTCTGACTGGCCCGGCTTATGCGGACTTCAGGGAAGCGCTCGAGGCACGAGGACTGCGTTACGTGAACACGGACCTGCCAACCGGCGTTTCCATGGAGAATGGCGAAACAGCCGTCTTATCGCGCTCGAGCGAGGACTTCGCCGCTGAAGCTGAACGTCTGGCACCCGGTGACGGTGCTGTGTTAGGACGTATGTTCGAGGAATTTGCACCTTTTGCAGGTAATGTGTTCGAGTTGTTTTCTCTAGACTTATCTGGCAAGCGAGCTTCCGGAATTATCCAGAGTTTATTGCATGATGCGCGAAATGGGGGCAAAGGCTACTCTTCCTTCGCCGCTTCCTTATTCTCCACCGCCCGCAATGTGGTCAGCGATTTCCGCTCTCCGGTCATGCGCGCAATGCTGGCATCATGGGTCACGCATCTAGGCCGCACGCCGGACGAAATCGGAAGCGGCTTCTGGGTACCGCTCACAACGATGGCACTTATGGGCGGCGGAATGCCTATTCCCGATGGCGGCAGCGAGATGCTTGCAACGGCATTGACCCGGTTAGTGCAAGATCAGGGCGGCACGATCGTAACCGGTACTAGAGCGCAGCGGATCGTCGTCAATAACGGCAAGGCTGTCGCTGTACGCACTGCGGAAGGTGACGAGTACCATGCTAATGATGCTGTCATCGCCTCCACCGGCCCGGACCAGCTATACTTGTCGCTGCTAGCTGATACGCAAGTCAGCTCCGACATTCTCAGCCAAGCCAAGAAATTCCGTTATGGAAGAGGCTGCGTTCAGATCCATCTGGCGCTGAAAGAAGCACCGAAGTGGCCCGATCCCCGTTTCAACAGAGTCGGCCAGCCTCATCTGACAGATGGACTCGACGGCTTTACCCTAGCCATTGCGCAAGGAATGGCCGATCTATTGCCAGCCAAGCCGACCTTCACCGTCGATTGCTCCACCAATCTCGATCCGAGCCGAGCACCGGTCGGCAAAGCGATCATGAGGCTCCAGGTTCTAGAGGTCCCTTGCCGTCCCCGCGGCGATGCTGCCGGTCAGATTGACGTCGGGGATGGCACGTGGACGCCAGAGCTAACCGAACGATTCGCCCAGCGTGTAATTGATGTAGTTAGGAAGCATATCCCGAACATTCCGGACGCGATTATCGGCAAGTCCGTCGTTACGCCTGACACCATTGCCCGCTTCAATCCAAATTCCGGACCTGGTGACCCTTACGGTGGATCGCATGACTTCATGCAGAGCTACTTGTTCCGTCCACTGCCTTCTCAGCCTGGCCACCAGTCAGAGATCGAGAATCTATACATGCTTGGCGCAGCAACATGGCCGGGTCACGGCATCAACGGTGGATCGGGCTACATCGTGGCTCAACAGCTGCTATCTCGCGATTGATCGCCACAAGCAGAAGAAAGGCAACCGATTGAGATGATCGGTTGCCTTTCTTCTGTTTGTTAAGCTAAATTCCTATTACACTCTTCTATAACTCATCAATCAATGAGATCCGATTCGAAATACGCATTCTGCTATCTCGCAAGAAATCGCGGGTCCATTCATCTGGTTGACTTAGGTCCCAGCTCCGATGCATACCGACAACAACGATAATCTCGCGCAGTCTCAGGAACAGCTTCAGCTGATCCTTCCAGTCATCCGGCATTTGCCGACCATCCGCAGTATAGCCAAGCTCAAAATAATTCATGAACTGCTCGAATTGCACCTTACGCTCAGGCTTGGAATCTTCCCCAAACACATAGAGCAGGTAATACAGCTGAATGGCAATATCCTCGGCATACCAACTGTACTGACACTCGTCAAAATCAAACAACGTTATGCGGCAGGAATCATCAACTGTAAAGTTTCCAACATTGATATCGCCATGAATTAATCCATAGGTATCAGCATTTATTGGCAGTTTAGTTAACTCTTTCTTGAGCTCATCAAGGGCATCCAGAACGGGCTGAAGCTCTGCGGGTAAATAATCTCTGGCCCGAATCAAGTAATGATTGGATTCCCACGTGTGTCTTTTCACCTTAGGAGTGTAGTGTTTGGTCCGTTCGTGAAGGCGGCCAGTAATGCGTCCGCATTGTTCATAGAGTGAAGGATTCCCAAGACATTCAGGATATCCAATCTTCTTGCCAGATGCGTGTTCGAAGGAGGTTGCGAAGAAATCGATTGGATCTCCTTGAATATGTTCAACATCTTTTCCGGTGATGGAAGGAACAGAGGCTGTAACAGATACCCCATTGTCCGAAAGGTAGCGAATCCATTCTATTTCAGCTGCGACTTCTTCTGCCGAACGGAGCGTGCTGGGCGTGAATCGAAGGATATATTGCTGCTCATCCCGAGTGTAGGAATAGATAAAATTTTGAAAGCCGCCTATGAAAGTCAGATCCCTGAGGCTAACCCCAAAGTGGGCAGCACCTTCAGCGGCATGCTCGTCTTGGAACATTGATTTTATGGTTGGGTCCATGAGCTCTCCTTTAATATAGAAACTAATTGAGCCAAATCATCTATTAATGCGTCCGGAATGACACCTCTACTCTTCATTTTCTCGCTATCCGCTCGGTAGGCAATGAACTTAACACCCGCACCTTGCGACGCTTTCCCATCGATCCAAGCATCTCCTACTGAAATCCAATCATCAGGCGACAATTCAGGGTACTTGGCTAGTATTGCAAACAATCCATCAGGGGCTGGCTTCATGAACTTCATCTGTTCTCTGCCTATTATCGTGTCGAAATAATGATCGATTCCGTGCTCTGATAGAGCGGACAACGCTGCCGCATCTGAATTATTCGTCATAATGACCATCTTAAACGTACCGTGCAACAGTTGCAGAACCTCTCTAGCTCCCTGCTCCAGCTCTGCATTTTGCATACCGAGAAGCTCATGCTCCTTCAAAATATCCCAAAGTTCCACCTGCAACGCTGCATTCCAGTGAGTTGTACGTTGAACATGTTCAAGGATTGTTGAGGTGGTATGATCTGTAATTGGAAAGTCGCCATGAAGGAGTTCATTCCCTACTAAGCACTGGAACACCGCTTCTTTCATCGCACCGAAGTTGATCTTCGATCGAAGAATCGTATTGTCCATATCGAATATAATTCCTTTGACTTTATAGGAAGTCACTTGGTCACCTCTCCGCTGGTTAGCTCGAACTTGCCGAATCTTTTGTGCTGAAAGACTGAACGTATTTATTCAGATCCTCTCGAAACTCTTCTGTAAATCTATCGCCCGTGTACTCCTTAATGACTTCACGCCAAAAATGAATAGCCGGCTCGTTCGCACTCATTTGAGTAACTTTCCAATTTGCCTTATACAGATTGAAAGCTTGTATCGCGGCTTCCCTTCCGAATCCGTATCTTCTGAATTTCCTTAAAACCATAAAATCATAAATGACGTGCACCGGATCTGGATCAACATCATAGTTCTCGAATAGGACGACTAGGAAACCAACAATTTTGCCTTCAAAATAAATCAGAAAAGGATTCCAGCGAGCATCCTCCCAGAAATGTTCCAAATGGAGTTCATATGCCCCTGAATTACCTAAGTCATTCCCGGTATATGGACTAAAATCATACTGGTACAATTGATAAAGATTATACAAAACCTGTTTTTGTTCCTTTGAGACAGGGGAAAGTCGAACCACTTCTATCACCACCTCTATGAGATATTGCTTCCCATACGCCTGTTATTTTCTTACGCTATTAGCTGTACTTCACAGCCACGACTTGTCAATATTTCAAGCAATAGAGTAAGGTAACCATCATGATTTGCTGCTCCATTACAGAAGGAATTATGATAGTTTCTCCATACTAAAGTGAACGGTGGAACCAAACCGAAACCGCCGCATAAGCAATCACTAAGACTGTCCAGGCTATCTCCAAAATAACCGAAAGGGCCATTTATAGCTTCACCTAAGCAAACATAGAACGACTCGAGATCTAAAATCAGACTTCCATCGATTGTAATTAATTGATCAGTTCGGTCTGATTGAGGACTATGTCCACTCAACCGTACAACTTGTAACCAAGCTCGTTTCTCTTCAAGTGAGCATCTCACCCATTGACCGCATACTTTAGGATTTTCTCGCCTTTTCAGCCAAATATCATGCGCGAATGGCATTGGCTCTTCTGTGAATTGTCCGGAGATCTCGAATGAATTTGTGTCTAATAACTCCAATGACATGAGATTAATACTGCGATTAGCGGTGAAATAATATCCGCCAAGACTTACTCCTTCGTTGTTTAGATAATGAATACGAAAGTTTGATAAGGGTAGCTTTACTACCTTCTTACTTTCATCTGATAATTGAAAGCCAAGTATAGCCAGTACTGAACAGACCGCATCATCTTGTTGTTTGATTACTTCTATCTCATTACAGTAGCCAATTACTGTATCATCTTCATCATCTATTATTGAATAATGATATCCCATACCCGTCAGCTTTTTCCTGTTTACTTCGATTGATTCTGTGATCTGGAAAGCTATGCATGGCTCGGTTTGGTTCGGATTTGCTGATTCATGAACGCACCTTCTTACTAGCTCTACTAATCACGAAGATCCACATTTCGCCACATAGTCACAGCTATTTTAACACATATTGGAAGCACGCGGACCTTCTCGCAAAAAAGCAAAAATGACCCGCCGCCGGCAGGTCATTTCACTTCAACTCCTATTATACCTTCACTTTCATCAGCAGCTCCTGATGGCGCGCGATGACAACGTCCATAATGCATCTGTAGATCTCCGACGCATATTCCGGATTCAAGCCGTGCTGCTCGGACAGCTCGGCAATTTTCTGGAACTGCTGCGCTTCGCGGGCTGCATCTTGCGAGGGCAGCTGGTGCTCCGCTTTATATTGGCCTACCTCTTCAGTCAGCTGGAACCGCTCCGCGAGCAAGGTGATCATCTGTTTATCAATGGCATCAATCTTCACTCTTAAATCTTGCAAGCTCACCGTCATTTCGTGCCTCTCCTTCACGCTAGTTGTCCGGGTCAAAGTTATCGCTTTGACGCTTTTTGGCGTTGAAGCGATAGTTTGAATAATAGATTACCACAGAGCTTCCACAGTTGTAAATGCTCGCATGCCGTTTCAACATTTTGGCATCTGTGCAAGGTGATGATCACCCACGACTTTGTCCCTTCCTACTCATATGATGGAACGTTATGTGAACGCATTGGGGGGACAGTGAATGTCACCAATAAGGAGCAGCCCTGCCTCGGAGCGCATCTACTACGAAGTCATTCGCCAGAAGCAAGCCTCATCGAAGTCCAAACGCCGATGCCGCCGGAATCGCAGCAGCCAGTCCAGGAACAGCAGGACACGCACGCTTACACTTACACGTGTACGCGCACGAGCAACAGCGACAGCGACCAAAACCAAGTCCAATGCTCGACGTTAGTGTGAGCGTCCATCCCCAGCTACTCCTGCAGCGTCATCAAATTCGTCTGCGCCGAGCGAATCATCTGCTTATACTTGCCCGGCGTCACCCCGAACGTCTTCATGAATTGCCGGCTTAAGTATGCCGCATCGCCAAGCCCGCACAGCTGCGCCAGCTCACTTAGCGGCTCCTCGGTCGTCTCGAGCAGCCGCTTCGCTTTGTTCAGCCGCATCTGCCGCAGCATCTGCATCGGGTTAATGCCATACGCCTCATGAAACGCACGGTCAAAATAATTCGTATTGAGATGCACCTGCTCCGCCAGCATATCCCGAGACAGCTTCAGCTCCAAGTTGTCTGCCATGTAGCGGATGATCGGGAAGAAACGGTCATATTTGGCCGTATACGCCTCGCTTCTCCCAAGCCTTCCATGCGCGTCCCAGCTTTCCAGAATCATCGTGGCCAGCCTGAGCATGTCTGCCGTAACCGAGATCGACTTGAACGGATCGTTGCTCCGCCAAGAGCGGAATAATGACCGGAAGATCGCACTGTACGCCGCCGGGTCAAGCAGTTCCACAACCGGCTGAACCGGATATAGCTGGAACAAGTCGAGGTTCGTCCCTGTATGAATATGAACCGATACCCATTCATGCACGCCGGAGCCTGCCGACCATTCCGAGAACGGCAAACAAGGAGGGTGAAGCATAACCCCTCCTTCTCTCACCTCATGATGCTCGCCGCCGGTCGACGTAATGACGCTGCCTTCCAGCACGTGACTGATGACCCAGTTTGGATACACGATATTTTGCAAATTAAGCGTCTCGTATTTGCCAAGATCCGCCATATAGACACTGACCTGCCACTGATCCATGCTTGCTCCCGCAACCGATTTTGTCTGCACGCGCGCCTCCACTGATTCAATATCCGTTTTGTTTCCAGTTTACACTAACGGCTTGCCATCAGGAAACAGCTTCGGCTCCAGTTCTTGGCGAAGCAGCGCCTCACTCGTCGACCCGATCCAAATCCCGTCCATCGAGAGCGCTGGTCCGCGCCTGCATCCGACGCATTGATTCAAGCACCGGTCAAGCGACACCTCATGCCCCATCTCCACGAGCTCATCGAGCAGTGTGCCATGCCGATTCTCTTGCAAATTACGAAGACAGCACACAATCACGCTCGGCATTAGGCAATAACCTGCTTCCCGCCAACAGCAATGAGCGGTCCGTTATCGAATACGACACCGGTATCCGGATTTTTCACGCCTTCAACGGAATATTGGATGACATAAGCCTTCCGCGTGCCTTGGCTGCGGTTTGGCGTACTGCGATGAAACAGCAGCGAGTTGAAAATCACCATGCTTCCCTTCCGGAGCGGTACCGGCATACCTGGGTCTTCGCCAAAATAACACTGCCAGCCGATATCCGTCTTCTTATGCTCGACGAAGCCCTTCTTATGTGATTCCGGCTGAATCCAGATGCAGCCGTTCTCAAGCGTCGCATCTTCGAGCGCGAGCCAGCAGGTCATATACTCGACAGGATCTGTCGGTACATAGCCATTGTCTTGATGCCATGGAAAATCACGATCAGCCTCCGGACGCTTATACACCGATTGGTCCCAATATAGACGAATGTCCGGGCCAAGCACGGTTGTCGTCAAATCGACGAAGCGCCGATCGCAGATGAACTGCTCCAAATTCTCGTGACGGCGAGCCAAATTACAAGTAAAATTAATTTGGTTCGGTATATTGTTAAAGCCTTTGCTTCCCACTTTCAGTGCCTCTTCACCCTCCCAGTCAAACACATCGATGATCGAACGAATACGATCCATCTCTTCATTCGAGAACAGATTCTCCAGGATGACATAACCTTGCTCCTCATAATGCTTCAACTGCTCCGCATTCAACATCATATCGCTCACTCCTTGATCAATTCATAGTCACAGGATCACTTGCCATTCGCTCAATTATCTAGCAGTAAGCGCTGTCAAACAATGAACGGGTTCCAGCAGTTATTGTACTTTTTCCACCTTAATTGTAGGCGATTCTCCGTCTGCAGATGTAGAAACAGAAGCACCTTACGGAGGAGTGGAATTCCATTCTCCAGGCTAATGCTCCTTTATTTGGGACTTCGTATAATGAGGCTAACTACGGCTGGGAGGTATGTACGTGAACCATTTGATCTATGAGATCGATCAGGTTAGCCATGAATATAAAGGCAAAGGACGCACCAAAGGGAAAGTGAAAGCGAATGACAACATCTCCTTCGACATCCCGGCCGGCGAAATTCTCGGCGTTCTCGGTCCGAATGGCGCCGGCAAGTCCACCTTGATCAAGCAAATGGTCGGTTTGCTGAAACCGACAGCAGGTGAGGTTCGGTTCGACGGGATGAATATTGCGCAGCAGACGAAGCGTGCGGCTACTCTAGTCGCATATTACGCCCAAGAGCCGCATGCAATATCCGCGCTCAAGGTGCATGAAGCGCTGTCCTTCACAGGGAGACTTCGTGGCGTGCCAAAAGCGGAGGCCGAGCGGCAAGCGAATGAACTTCTAGAGCAATTCGAGATGGGCAGCTTCCGCGACAAACTGCTCAAGCAGCTGTCCGGCGGGCAGAAACGCATGATCGGCATCGGAACGGTCTTGATCGGCCACTCCCCGGTTCTTATTCTCGATGAACCGACGAATGAGCTTGATCCGCGTAATCGCCGACTTGTATGGGACTTGATTAACCAGCGAAATCGTGAAGGCGCTACCGTCATCCTCGTCACGCATAATGTATTGGAAGCCGAACAGGTCGTGCACCGCGTTGCCGTAATCAATCACGGCAAGCTGCTCGCTATCGATTCCGTGGCGAAGCTGAAGCAGCAGGTCGATCCTCGTCTCAAATTCGAGCTGTTAACCTCAATCGGCAAACGAGATGAAATGGAAGCAATCCTAGCCCGATTCGGAACAGCTCTTGTGCTCGCCGAGAATCGTCTGCTCCTTCTAGCTGATAAGCGAGATGCCAGCGAGTTGCTGGATTTCATTACGACTCATCCGGAACTGCCCATTCTCGAGTACTCCATCAAGCCCTCCAGCCTGGAAGATGTATATTTCCATATTGACAATGCGGCGCAAAGCGAGGTGATCGGAGTATGAAAACAGCTGCACAAGCGGAGCTCCAGTCTATCCATCATGCGTCTGTTCTCACAGGTCCGGCGAGATTTCGGACCGAGCTCAGCATCCTGTTCCGGATTCAGTTCGCGATCGTGCGGGACAGCTGGGTATGGATCGTGCTCATGGCGACCATGTTCCCCTTAACGACGCTCCTGTTCATGCGCTTCTTCGTGGAGAATCCGACTCGGGAAACGATGATCCAGATGATCGCCGGCAACATGATTTTTGGGCTGCTCGTGATGGGGTTAAACGCAATGGCGCAAGAAATTTCGTGGCAGAAGCATGATGGCCATTTCACGTTCTACGCCTCGCTTCCGATCTCGAAGCTAAACTTCGTCATCGCCATTTTGCTCAGAGGATTAATGAGTACGTTGCCTTCCTTTGCCTTGCTGAGCATCATCGGGCAATGGATGTATGATATCCAATTCCACTTTTCCTGGGCGCTCCCGCTTGTCGCCATTCTATCCCTGGCCAGCGTCGTCGGCATCGGCGTGTGTATGGGCTTCTGGTCGCCGAATCACCAGCTCACGAACATGCTCGCCCAAGCCTTAATGATGCTCATCACCTTCTTGTCGCCGGTCATGGTACAGCTCGATCAACTCCCGCTTCCCGTACAGTGGATTTCGTATCTGCTCCCGACAACGTATGCGGCGGAAGCGCTGAGAGGCGCGCTGCTTACCGGCTGGACACATGATGTGATGGTGAACTGCATCGTCTTGCTCGGCTTTGCGATTGTATCGATAACGGCGACACTCAAGCTGGTTCAGTGGCGGATTACCCGTTAGATCAGCTGGCTATCGTTGAATCCTACTCTTCCGAAGTAACCGATCTGTCCTGTGCTCCGCACCTGCACTTGATCATAATATTCAAGCCCGCCACGCGGCCCTTCCTCGTTCGTGCCGCTCGGAATATTCCAGCGAAGCGAGATCACTTCGCTTCCCTTCGGCACCAGCGTGGAGCTTGAAGTACCGCTCGGTTCTTTGTAGAGCTGCTGATCCGAGGTTGTAATATGAAGCCGCTTTGTTGATCCAGGCACGAGCTGCGCACGGGCAAGAGCATACGCAGCAAGTTCCGCGACTGAAGGATCGCTGTCTTGGAGCGCTCCTTGAAGCGCGGCTTGCACGCCTGGACCTGTCGCGATGCGGCCAAGACTAAGAACGGCGTAATATCGAACCATAGCACATGAATCTTTTAGAAAAGGAAGCAAGTATGGAACGGCACTCTCCCCTATCGTCTCCCACTGATAGGAGCCGATGTAGTAGATGCCATGCTGCTGCATGGAGTTGAAGTCGCAGCTTGCATCGGCCGCCGTCTTCCTCCAGCTTGCGGCAAGCTGAGCCGGGTCCGGTCTTGTGAACCCGACGACGAGCTCGCTATCCATCACTGGCGGATTGCCCGGCTGGAGTTGATTCGCGGCAGCGAGCCCCGCTTCCGTCTGATGGAATTGCGCGGCTAGACAGGACAGCGTGTCCCCGAACTGAACAATATAATAGGGGTAGCCGCCTGCGCGCTGATACTCGAATCCGGCATCCGGAACGAGAATGGGTTGACCGACAAAAATCACTTTCGGATCGCAAATCACATTCACATCCAGCAGCTTCGGCACCGTCGTGCGGAACCGCGAAGCGATGCTGCCTAATGAATCATCGATTTGGACGACATAAACGCTCATGTTGTATTGCTCCTCTCATGCTCAATACGATACGATATTCGCCCAAAATACAAAGAGGAACCGCCCACACCTTAGGCAGTTCCTCTTATTTGTATATGTGTTCAATGTGATTAGGATGTAAGCACGTCGTGATCGACATAACGTGTGCCGTTCAGCTCGCTGATGACGTTGATCGCAACCTTCGCGCCGTCGCCAGCAGTAATAATCGTGTGCATGCTGACGCCAGCAATTGTACCCGCTGCCCAGATGCCTTCGATATTCGTCTTGCCGCTTGCGTCGCAAGCGATAATCGATTTAATGCGCGGCTCAGTGCCAGGCTTGATCTCAAGGCCGACTTTCTCCGCAAGATCAGCAGCAAGGCCAGTTGCGAAGATGACATGAGCTGCCTCGAAGGACTCGCTCTCCGTCTCAACCTTGAAGCCGTTCTCTTGCTTTGTCACATTCACGACTGCATCGGCAACGAGCTCAGCACCGAATTTGACCGCCTGCTGTTTGCCTGTCTCAACAAGGTCTGGACCTTTGGCGCCTGGAACGCCGTAATGGTTCTCGATCCATGCTCGCTTCGTAACGCTTTTATCATTATCGATAAGCAAAGTTTTCTTTCCGGCCTTTGCGGTGAACAACGCTGCGCTGGCTCCTGCTGGTCCAGCACCGATGATGGCAATGTCAAACATAAAACAGCTCCTCATCCTCGAATTGGTATTCACTTCAAGTCTTCAAGTCTGCAAGTCTGCAATTCTTCCAGTACAAGCACATTATAAAATTGATTGGAAGCGGATGCAAGTTTTCCCCTGCTAGAATCGCAGCTCCATATGAACCTGCTCCATAAACCGGCTGAATCCGAGACGCTCGAGCAGAGCGATAAGAGTCTCATTGCTGTCGCGCAGGTTAAGCGCGATCCGCCTGCACGTGCTTTGTTCCGGCATGTAGAGCTGTGCGAGCGCCGCCAGCATAATCGCTTCCGCATCCTCGCGGTCCGGTGAAGCCTCGCATTGGAAGAGTACGATAGATGCAAGGTTCCCCTCTGCATCAAAGTTGCGTCTGAAGAGCGCATATCCAATCGGTTCATCAGTCTCGCCACTGCGCTCGGTTACAAACAAGCATTCGCCATCTCGCAGACTTCCCCACTGCGTCTGCCAAGCTGCCATTTGATGATAATAAGACACCTGCTTCACTTCAATCGGCAGCACCTTCGAGAGAGAGTATTGCTCGGCTTCTGCCTGCGGTTGTACAAGAACATCCTGCAGCGAACCTGTCTGCTGCAAGCCGACAAGCCGTTCGGTAATATGGTAGCCGGTGTTCGTATAAAGCTTGATTGCAGGCTCATTCTGACTCATCGCTTCAAGGAGCGCAATATCCACGCCTTGCTCCCGGTATATCTGCACATTCTGCTGCATCAGCAGCTTGCCATGGCCTTGCCCCCGATACGAAGGCGAAATGCCTGTCCCCCCGTTCCAAGCTACCTTCTTCCCTTCAATCGTACGGAACCCATTCATCACGAACCCGACCGGCTCTTCACCGTCATAAGCCGCAATCGAATGCTCCAAGGAGAGCCCTTCGCTGCCCGCACGTGCAATGAACCGATCCACACCGAGCGTCATATTGGAAAAATAACCTTCAAAACCGCGGTTCCACATCGTTACCAGCTGTTCAGGAGACAGCTTGCTCATCGGAATAAATGAAATCATAACCCGTTCCTCCTCACCGGATCTTCGGAATTTAGACCCGTACCTCTCATTCTACTATATTGCTAAAAGTTGGAAAAGATGGACTTGATGCAAAAGAAAAAGAAGACCGCCTTCTCTTCGGCAGTCTCCCGGTTAACCATTGTAACCTTGTAATGCTGTCATATGAGTCATGTGAGTTATGCGAGATATGTGAGTTATGCGTGTACAGGTGTAAGCGGCGTCAGCGCATGCGACTCATCGTAGAATACGAAGGCGTCGTACCGCTCCGCCATGACGCTCGGCACATAATTGCCGCGTTCATAATGCGGGTGATAGACGACACCAATTGCCCGGTGGCCGTACGTGTCGTGAAACAGCGGCGATTCGGCACCTTTGAAGATCAGCCACTGATCATGCGCACCCGCCTCGTGCATCAGCTCTTCCCAGCTGCCCTTCATAGCCGGCGGCACGCGCATCACTTCGAGCGGCGACTCCCAAGCATCGCCAGCGATGACCGTACCGCGATAAGTGCCGGAGCCGATCGCGAACACGTCGTCAGGCTGCTGCGCTTGCTCTCGCACCAGTTGCCCGACATTGACCATATCGTCTGCGAGCATGTCCGTCGCGCGGGCATCGCCGATGTGGGTGTTATGCTCCCATACGATTGCTTTTGCCGCTGAACCATAGAATTCCATGACCCGATTGAGCGCTTCGACCATGTGCCGATCCCGAATGTTCCACGAATCTGGACCGCCTCTCACCATCGATTGGTAATACCGCTCGGCATTGACGGCAACGAGGCCGTTGATCTCGTCGTTCAGCAGCGCCTCATGCGTGCGGGCTGTGCCGCCGCTGCGCTTCGCCTCAAGCTGCGCCAGCAATTGCACCACTTCGTCCTGGCATGTCTCCGAGAAGAACGCTGCTGTCATGCCGTAATTCTGACCCTCCCGTGCATGGGGCTCGAAACAGGCAAAAGCCTTCCGTGCAGCTTCCAGCTCCGGCGAATTCGTCTGCTTCAGATGCTTGATGATTTCGTCCATCGACTCCCACAGGCTATACACATCAAGCCCATAGAAGCCGACCCGCTTCGACTCGGGAAGCTCACGGTTATATTCGCGCAGCCAAGTGACCAGATCTCTCGTCTCTGTATTCGCCCACATCCAGGACGGCCACCTGTCGAAGGACTGCAGCACCTCGTCCATCGAAGACTTCGCGTCAGGTGCATGCTTCACATAATTGTTCACCTCATAGCATGACGGCCAGTCGCCTTCCACGGCGATGAACGTAAAGCCATGCTCTTGGATGAGCATCTTGGACAGCGCGGTTCGGCACGTATAAAACTCGCTCGTACCATGGCTCGCCTCGCCGAGCAGCACGATCTTCGCCTTCCCCGCTGCATCAGCGAGCGGTTTCAAATCCTGATCCTGCTCGAGCTTATTCGAAGCTTTCCGAATCTCATCAATGACCGCCTCTCGATATGGCGCAGATATCGTTCTTTTCACAGTAGTAAGCTCCTTTGCAGCTTTGAAAATTCCTGCTTATATTTTCCAATTCGGGAACGAATTACTCACTATCACGTGTAGCCTGTTGGCCAAAAAAAAGTAAAAAAAATCATGACTATGATGAGTCAATGATTATTATGAAAGTTATGAAGAGAGCGCATAGGTTCTCTCGATACCTTTTTCGCGCGTTTCTTGTTCTTAAGAGAGCGTATGTGTTCTCTCAGACTACATGAATGCCGCCATTTCAGGTTACTGTGCCTTTGAGAGAACGTATATGTGCTCTCACCCCACCTTACCGCCTTACCGCCTATACGCCTATAGGTTCACCGCTGGGAGTTAGATTATCATAAAAAAAAGACCGCCCGAAAGCGGTCTTGCAAAGTAAACAAATACATACGCTTGCGGCAGCTTGACCCAGCTTCTTACACTTGCGGCAGCTCCGATGGCACGAACAAGCTTCGCACATCCTCGCCACGCTCATCGCGCTGCTTCAAATCGCGCAAAAACTCGATAAACCCGACCTGCGGCGTCCATCCGAGCACCTCGCGCGCCTCTGTCAGATCATGCTGTTCCACTTCCCCAGGAAGTGAGATGTCGTATTTGGCGATAAGGGCCGAAGCACCTGGCAATCGCTCTTCGCACCAAGCTTGACCGAGCGAGCGGAAATTCGCGCGAACCTCTTCCGACATGCCGTGGTTCGAATGGACGATCGTCCGGAATAGGCCGAATTCACGTTTGCTCGCCGCTGCCAATGCAGCTACTGTTGCCCGCGCCACATCGCGACGATCGACGCCGTTGCGGAGCAACTTGCCGCCGAACTCCAAGTAAGATCTAGGGATGAACTCATGATAACGAAGCATCGCGATTGATGCGCCTGTCATTTCATGATAGGAGCGGCACAGGTCTTCCCCGATCACTTTGGTCACGCCGTATACCGATCCCCAGCCATAAGCCATCGACGAGGCATATACGATCGACTGGATACCTTCTCTACGGCACGCTTCCAGCACCTGAAATGTACCGTCAACATTAACCGCGAAGATCGTATCGTCACTGACCGGCGGATTATGTGCGCAATGCCAAGCTGCCAGATGAATGACGCCATCTACGCCTTTTACCGCTTGCTGCACGTCCGTAACGGTACGCGAGTCGCAGCGTACAAACTCCAGCTCCTTCAGATCAGCCGCGCTCGGCGGCATCACATCAGCCATGCGAACTTCATAACCAGCCTGCAATAGCTCACGACAAACTGCCTGACCTCCATTGCCGCTTGCACCTGTTACTAGCACTTTCATTTTCGCCCATGCCTCCTATCGAAACTGACAATCTTTCGCTATCATAGCATAACCTCTTGCCCGGAACGAAAGACTTTCGAACTGTATATGATAGTTATGATATATTCCGAGACCGTGATTCATAGACTGAAATAGAATCGAAGCCTATACTCATCTCCAAAGCTATGGAAGGAGCAAAACAGACGATGCCGCTACCGATGGAACAAACCGTGTCCCGATTCGTACGTTCGGATGATCCTGCTTCAAGGCAATTTGTCTACAGCTTGCCATTAGAATGGTGGAGCAGACCCTATGAATACGCATGGTGCTCGCAATTTGTGGCATCGACCGATACGGTGCTCGATGCGGCATGCGGCATTTCGCATCCGTTCAAATTCTACCTGGCGAGCCGAGCTCGCAAGACATATGCCTGTGACATGGATCCTCGCATCACTTCTATACCGAGCATACTGCGGGATGTCACGCTGGACATTGGCGAAGCAGCTGCAGAAACTGTCGCTTCCACATATGAAGAAGGACGCATCACCTTCAACCAAGCGAGCATAACAGCGCTCCCGTACGAGAATCGACTCTTCGACAAAATCTTCTGTATCTCTGTTCTGGAGCATTTGACGCCAGCAGATGCACTGTTAGCACTGAAGGAGTTTGAGCGAACTTTGCAAGACGATGGCTTAATCGTCGTGACGCTCGACTATCCGGCAGTCAACCTCGGTTACTTCCAGTCGATTGTCCGCCGAGCCGGGCTTGAATTTTATGGACCGATCGACACCGCGATGCCTCGCAATGCGCTCCATACGGAATATTGGGGCGGCATCTACTGTTTCCGAGCATTGCTGCGGAAGCGGTAGATCCTGATACATTCGCAACTTCTCTTGCCCATCGAAGTATATACATGAATGGAAATACTTAGTGGCTTGGGAGGCTGACGCATATGTTTTACAACACCACAAGGAAGCTCGTGTATGGCTTGATTACCGCAGGAATCCTGCTTATCCTCTATTGGTTTGGGCAATTCTTGTCGCCCCACGGATTCAATGCACCAGATAATATGATTGCGCTAAAAGTATACGTCATTCCCCTTCTCGGGACTATCGTTTCATCGATTGGTTTCATATTACTGAGACTGATCAGCGAATTAGAGGATGAGTCTTTGTCAATAAGAGAAGAGCTCATCCAACTAAGGAAACTTGCAGAGAACAATCTGAAAGACAAACACTATAACGGCTGATCGACAAAAGGCTGCCATCAGGCACCTCGGCGCGACGATATAAAGCGAATACCGCTCGGGCGAACCTGAGAGACGGATTTTACGACTCTCGACGCCAAGAGATAGGCGAATACTGCCAAAGCGCAGCTGAGAAACGGATTTTACGACTCTCAGGTGTGATATCAACGCCTTTCGAGCGTGAGAGTCGGATTTTCCGACTCTCAGCCACAGTCATTTGTTTAGGCTGTAGCGAGAACGCTAGAAAAGAGGACAGGGTTGGCCAAAGCACCAACGAGCACGCGTAAGATGCAGTAAGATGCAGAAAGACACCAAAAAGAACCCCATGTCTTCGTAACAGACATGGGGTTCTTTAAAGCCCAAGGCTGCCATCAGGCAGCCTTTCTCTATGTCTCGTCTCACGTCATTGCCTCAAGATTCCTTCGTATCGTCCTCTGGTTTCTTCTCTTCCTCGCCTTGCTCGCCCTGCTCCCCATCCTCAGACGGTTCCTTAATCGGCGGCTCTTCCTCAACAATTTCTTCTTCAGGCTTCTTCGCATCGCCTACGAATAGCATCGTCCTCACAACCGGCGGCTCCGGACGAATTTGCCCATAGAGACCCAGATAGATCTGCTCTATCTCCTCGCCTGTCAAATCACCTTGGTTCAACAGTTCCTCCGCAATCGCATGTACGAACTCGGAATGCGCGAGGATAAGCTTCTTCACCTGCAGCATCTGTTCCTTCAGCAGCTCGTTGATCTTCGGCCGCAGTGCGCGCAGCGAGTCTGCATGCGAGCCGATCGCGAGCCAGCTGAACAGCTCATCGCCCATGCCGACCGCGCCAAGGAAGGCGCCTGCCATATTGGTCGCCTGCTGCAGGTCGGAGGTGACGCCATTCAGCTTCTTGCCTAGGAACTCTTCCTCGACTGCTCTCGCCGCGAGGCAAACTTGGATGCTGGCGAGAATTTCGCTGTCGCTGCGATTATACCGCTCGTGCGTCGGTTTCGTCGCAGCAAGACCGAGCGCGTTGCCGCGGCGAATGATCGTTACCTTCCAGACGCGATCATGCGGCTTCAGCAAATATTGGGCAACGGCGTGGCCCGCTTCGTGATACGCCACATTCCGTTTCTCATCGTCGCGCATCGAACGGAGCGGCTGTTTCAGCCCCCACTCGTACGTTTCCATCGCTACGCGGAAATCCTGATATTCGGCTTCCTGCGCGCCGCGTTGATGGGCAATGACAACTGCTTCATTGACGATATGCTTAATCTGTGCAGGGCTGTAGCCGATTGTATCGAGCGCTGCTTTCTCTGCGGTGAGAGATTCGCCGCGCTTCACTTTATTGAGGTAATAGTGGAAGACGTCGACGCGGCCATCATAATCCGGCGTATCGACCCATAGCTGACGGTCGAACCGGCCAGGGCGCAGCAGCGCCGGATCAAGTACATCCGGCAGGTTCGTTGCCGCGATGGTAAGCACCGCTTCACGCTCCGCTCTCTTGCGGCGAAGGCCAAGCTGCCTTAGCAATTTCTTAAACTTTGAATTGTCCAAGTTCGGCGGGTCCATCTGCAGGAGCAGTTCGTTAAGAAGGCCTGAACCGCCACCCATACCCATCATGCCGCCAAGTGCCATGCCGCCGCCACCTTGACGCTTCATTCCTATCGCATCAATTTCGTCGATGAAGATGATGCAAGCGCCATACATTCTAGCGAGCTTCCTTGCCTTCTTATATATGCCCATGACTTTAAGGTTTCCGACGCCAAAGAACATGTTCTGAAAGCTTGGCGCCGAAGCATAAGCGAAAGGAACCTTCGCTTCATTCGCTATGACTTGCGCGAGGTAGGATTTACCGGTACCGGGCGGTCCGCACAGCAGGAAACCGCGGATGACCTCGCCTCCCATTTGCTTGAACTCCCGCACTCCTTTAAGCAGCAGGACGATTCGCTTCGCATTCTCGACAATTTCCGGATTCCCACGGTAATCTTCCCATGTCGAGCCGGTTTCGCCAGGCAATATCCAATACGTTCGCCCTCGCGCGAGAAACCAGAACAGCGCCACGAACTGAATAATGATGAACAACACGGCAAACAAGAGCTGAAACAATAAACTAAGAATCGTAAGCGTAATGTTCCAGACCGTCGGCCCTCCATTAATTAAGAAGACGGCTAAGATGATGAGGGCAATCAGCCAGAGGAGAAATTTACGCCACTTTACCCATTGATAACTCCTCATGGCCACACTTCCTTTTCCACACTTGAATTGGGAGCAGTGATGAAAAAATGCGGTACTATCATTTTATTAGTGCTCTTGCAAAATATGCTTTTCTCCATCCGCTTCCGCTCCTATATAAGACAGCATCTTACTTAATCCTATGAGCCCATCGATCGTTTATATCAATTGGCTGAAACTTTTTTAGTACGAGCGCCCTATGTTCGGGAAGACATAGAAAAAGACGCTCCATTCAGGAGCGTCTCATCCATAAAATCATTATGCTTATTGCAGTTGTGCTTGCTCCTGCGCTTGCTCGTAATCGTCTGCAGAGTAGAAGCAGCAATTGTTCTTCCCCTTCAGCTTCGCTTCATACATCGCCTGGTCGGCATGCATAAGCAGCGTCTTTCCTTCCGAGCCGTCATTCGGGTATATCGCAACGCCGATGCTCGCCGTTACATGAATCGGAACTCCATCGATTTCACGAAGCTGTTCGATGGCATGAATAATCTGCTCGGCAAGTGCCTCGAGCTGATCCCGGTTCTGGATATCCTCCAGCAGAACGATGAACTCATCGCCTGCCCATCTTGCACAGACGCCTGAGCTGCCTACACATAGTTGAAGCAAACTCGATACCTCTTGAAGCAGCCGATCCCCCATCTCATGCCCCAGCGTATCGTTGACTTTCTTGAAGCCGTCCAAATCCATGAAGAATACGGAGAAATTCGCAATCTGCTGCTTGGCGCGGTCGAGCGCTTCGATCAACCGTTCTCCTAAAAATCGGCGGTTCGGCAGTCCTGTCAGCTCATCGTAGTACATAATGCGCACTTCATCGGTACGGTCATGGAATCCGAACAGATGACCGTGCAGCTGCCCATCCAGTTCATCTGTAAGCGGACTGACGTAAGATTCGAAATACCGCGTCTTCTCTTTGCTCGTAGCAATCTTGGCTTGACTCCAGCATCCGCGCAATAATTTCATTTCGCTTCGATATCTCGCGTTCTGCGAGCCGGCTTTCACCAAGAAGAGCTTTATAGCGACTTTCACTTACTCCGACTTTTCGGTAAAGCACCGTCAAGCTCATATACATCTTCGTAAATTCGTAAATCATGCCGCATAGCACCGCATTCGCGCACATGAACGTGTTCCACTTTGCCACGTACCAGCCAAGGCTGAAACGGCCGCCTCCGCAAATGATAATGCATACATCAAGCAGCGATCCAGCAAAGCAATACATAGCCAAGCCGTTGTCACTGTGTTTCCTCGCGATAACCGAAAGAACAGAATGAGCGCGATCACACTGTAGATGATAATTGGCACGCTGATGTAGTATATGAACAGTGAAGTCAGATGGCCGTTCTTCAGCAGCGTGGGAAGGCTGTCATGAAACTTGGTCGTAAGTACGGTACATCCCGCAATTGACAAGAGTACTACCGTCGTTACCATCACGGCGAGTCTTCTTGCTTTTGCAGGGCTTAGCTGCTTCCCTTTGGACTTGGACTCGAACCAGACATAACCGAAAATCGCTGTCGGCAGCCCGATATGCCAGATTAAATATAGCGAAGGAGCGGTTTGCGTCCCTGCATGGAATAAGCCTGTTTTGGAGAAGATGCCAGGGAATGTCAATAAATACATCGCGCTCATACCGCCAGAGAACAGATACCCGGCAGCCAGAGAGAGAACCGATGGCAAGCGATTGATCCGGAATTGACTGTACAATACGTAAGCCGTTATCAGTTCGAAGCAGATTACGGTCGAGAATATCGCGGGCTGATACGCAGGTAGTTCAACCAGCTGTATGCGCGCGAACGGAACTGCAAACAGAGAAAGGACACAGATCAGAGCACCGATGACATAGACAAGCCTTCGCTGAGACCGGTTTGCAGGCGTGGACAGAAGATGTTGTACAGCGATTTTAGAAGCCTGATGCTCCATGGTTGCGCCTCCAAAAGATGTGGTATGCTATTTTTCGACAAAAGTCGACTAATTCCTCCCTTTATGTCAGCTATTTTCACAAATAATTCATAAGTCATGGACTTCTAGAGATTTTCCAATTATTCTCTTTAATAAAGAGACTTCATCTCATACTTCAAGCAGGCAGGTGAACGATATGGCTCAACTTTCGATTACGAAGCAGCAGGCAAGACGGTTCCTGCTGTTCTATCACGGACTTTCGGGCGAGAACGCCGAGTTCGAAGGCAAAGCAGGCATTATGGCATATATTCACCGCGTCGGCTGCATTCAATTTGATCCGCTTAATGTTGTAAGCATGAATCATGAGCTTGTCCTTCAGGCACGCATTGCGAATTTCGAACGGTCTATGCTTCAGGAGCTGCTTTATGAGGATCGTCGACTGATCGACCAATGGGATAAATGCATGTCAATCGTACCTGTTACGGATTGGCCGAATTTCAACCGCTTCCGCAAACAGCATGACGCGTGGTGCCTCGCGAATCAGGAAACCGTCGATCAAGTCCATGCCGAGATTGAGAAACGCGGCTCCCTCTGCTCGAGCGATCTGGATTATGCGGAGAAAATCGATTGGGGCTGGGGACCGACAAGATTGGCTCGAGCAACATTGGAGAGCATGTATTATGCGGGAAAGCTGATCGTTCATCATAAGGCAGGGACACGGAGATTTTACGATCTGGCTGAGCGGCATATCCCTGGCGAGTTCTTCAGTGCTTCCGATCCCATCGAATCGGACGAGCGGTATTTCGCATGGAATGTGCTTCGCCGGGTTGGCAGTATCGGCCTACTCTGGAACCGGCCAAGCGATGCCTGGATTGGCATTCGCTCCATGAAGAGCCGTCATCGGAACGAGGCGTTCAAGCAGCTGATCGCGAGCGGTCAGCTCATCGAGGTTAAGATCGAAGGCGTGGAGCATCCGCTCTACCTTCGCTCGTCAGATCGCGAGTTGTTCGAGCGAGCTATGGAAGGCGGAAGCAGCTTCGCTGACCGCGCGAATCGCGCCAGCCTGCTGGCTCCCTTAGATAATTTTCTCTGGGATCGCGCGCTTATCAAAGAACTGTTCGGGTTCGAGTATCGCTGGGAAGTGTACAAGCCAGCTGCCGAGCGCGAGTACGGGTACTATGTGCTTCCCGTCGTTTATGGCGACCAGCTCGTCGCACGTGTCGAGTTTGCGAACCAACGCAAAAATTCGCCGCTTACGCTTGTGAATTGGTGGTGGGAGCGCGATGTAACGGTAGATGCGGCAATGCGAGACGGCGTATTGGCTTGCTTGGAGCGATTTGCCGCGTATCTTGGAACGAGCATTGAAGCTGCCGGTTTGGCAAAATTGAAAGCGTAGAGAGTGAGGTTGGTCGAGCATGAGCATGAGGTTGCTGCTAGAATCTGAGCAATTAGAGGATTACTTGATCGAATCCGCTGAAGTCGATTTCTCCAATACAGCCGTAGCTGCGCTTGCAGATGAGCTGAGCCGGGAGGCGGGCAACGAGCTCGCTTTCGTACGTGCAGCGTTCGAATATGTCCGCGACCACATCTCGCACACATGGGACATCCAGAGCACACGCGTCACCTCCTCTGCTTCCGGCGCTCTGCTGCATCGTGAAGGAATTTGCTATGCCAAGTCGATGCTGCTCTGTGCACTGCTGCGGAGCAAAGGCGTGCCGGCTGGCTTCTGCTACCAGCGGCTGACGCTCGGCGATACGCCTGACACCGGCCATGTCATCCATGCGCTGAACGGCGTATACCTTGAGTCTCTCGGCAGATGGGTCAGACTCGACGCACGCGGCAACAAGCCCGGCATCGACGCCCAGTTCTCACTGGAAGAGGAGCAGCTCGCTTTCCCGATTCGGACATATTATGGGGAAATCGATTATCCGACGATCTACATCCATCCATATCCGAGCACGGTTGCTGTGCTGCATCAAGCGACGAACGCGCTGGAAATGTATTTGCAGCAGCTGCCGACAGCGCTATAGTGGCTTCATTAACTTGCTAACGGATGCACAGCGCTTATTCGTACCACAAACAGCCTTTTTCTGCTTTAACGGTTGCCCGTGAGCTTATTTAGTTCAAATCGAATGATTTCGACGTCATAATCACCAGATAGCCTCCATGGCAACCGTTATCGCGAGCGGGGCCAAGGGGAGCCAACCCAAAAACAGCCCTATCCAATCCGGATAGGGCTGTTGCTGTCTCATATCTACTCCCGACGATCTACCTTCGATGATCTACTCCCGATGCTGTTCCATCCATGACACGCCGAAGTCAACCAGCTCCCGAACCGGCACAATGCGGATCACCGCATCGCCGATCTTTCCAAGCTTCACGCAGCCGGTCTCTTCCTCGAATGCCTGACCAAGCACGTCGAAGTCGTCCGCATCAAGGTTGATCTCTTCGAGTGCAGCCCATTCCCTTCTGCCATCAACCAGAATCGGCGCATGGTTGGTCACATGCTTCTTTGCATATTTCGCGCGGTATTCCGCGAGATGAATGGATGTATTATTGCCATGATCTACGCCGAACAGCAGCACCGAAGCGCCGAGCTCGTACAGTTTGGCTAGAGGCGACTGCTCGCCAAGACCGTTTGCCAGCGAATGATCGGAAGTGATGTACGCCGCCTGCGGACCTCTCGCTGCAAAAGACAGCTGCGGATGGCAGCTTCGAAGCGTCCCATCCTGCTTGCGGAAGCATTCCACGACTGCGCCCATCGCCCTCGTCGGTGTCAGATCCGGCTGGAACGCCGGCATTTCATCGCGAATGAGCTGCCACCA
Organism: Paenibacillus taihuensis; assembly: GCF_003386535.1. Taxonomy (GTDB): domain Bacteria; phylum Bacillota; class Bacilli; order Paenibacillales; family Paenibacillaceae; genus Paenibacillus_Z; species Paenibacillus_Z taihuensis. The sequence continues at coordinate 361,030 of NZ_QTTN01000001.1, read as the reverse complement.
AACTTCCGGGACCGCCGGGTTCTGCCATGGCGCCGGATCAGACAAGTCCCCGGTATGCGTCGGCATCACGAGCGTCCCTTCTTCACCGATGGCATCCTCAAGGGCAAGTACAATCGCGCTAGCGCCGCCAACAATCCAGCGATTCATCGACTTCAGCGAGGAATGGACGATCAAGGTCATCCCCAGCGTGACGCCAAGCGCAGACAAATCAGCGGCTATCGAGGTCCGAGTTACCGGCCATGCCGATTCATTGATGCGTTCCACGGTAAGCCTCCACCTTTTGCAAAAACTGTCTTACCGTCTGCAAATAAGCGTCTGTCTCTTCCAAGTAGCCCATATGCGAGCTTTCCTCGAACACATGCAGCTCCGCGCCAGGCACGAGCGACTGGTAATGCTGCGTCGACTCCGGAGTCGCTTCATCATAACGTCCACATAGGAACAACGATGGAATCGCGATCTCATGCAGCTGCGGAGTTACATCATAATGCTTCAAGTTGCCTGTTGGACAGAACTCGGACGGTCCCCACATCGTCATGTAGATCTCGCCGTTGCTCTTCGGTCTGCTGATCTTCAGAATCTCCGGCACCGGATTGAGCCGCACGACATGCCGGTCATAGTAGACCTGCATCGCGGCATGATATTCCTCGGAATCCGTCGTCCCCTGCTCTTCATGCAGCTTGATTGTCGCCTGCACGTCATCTGGCAGCTGTGCGATTAGCCTGTCGGCATCCTGCTTCCACATTTCGCTGCTCAAGCATGGACTGGAGAAAATCACGCTGTATACACCTTCCGGCTTACGTTCGATCAGATAAGATGCCGCGAGCATCGTGCCCCAAGAATGTCCCAGCAAGTGCATCTCCGTAAGGCCCAGTGCCTCCCGGATAGAAGCCAGCTCTTCCACGAAACGCTCGGTCTTCCAGAGCGAAACATCTGTCGGACGCTCCGAGTTGCCAGAGCCGAGCTGATCGTAGAAGATAACCGGACGTTCATTCGCCAACGCTTCGAGCTCCGACTTCAGCGGACCATGCGTATTGCCCGGGCCTCCATGCAGAACAACCAGCGGAATCCCCTGTGCGCCCTCTTCGGACAGCCGCGTGTACCAGACTTTGCCCCCAGGTACATCAATAAAGCCTTCTTCCGTCCTTCTATTATGCATTGGACACACCTCCGAGCAGCTGCTGAATCTCCGTAACTGCTTCTTCAACAGATCCCGCCTTGATCACCGTGCGATTGTCCATATCATAGCTCGTATCCGAGTGCGCATAACGCTGATCATAGTAATAAACGAGCAGCAGCTCAATCGCCATGCGGTATTCTTCATGCTGCAGCGCCCATTCGATCTCGGCGGCAATCGGCGTGTGAATCCGTGCTTTGATAAGCCGGAACGATTGAAGGCATTCCTCTTGATGTTCCCATGGCTGATAATCCTCCAGCAGATGCGTAACCCGTGCTTCAAGCGGAAGCTCCAGCCAAATATGCTTGCCTTCCTCTTTCTTCGCGACGAGTCGATCCGGCATGACAATCTTGCCAACCCGCTTGCTCTCCGCTTCCATTAGAAAATAGGGCGCGTGCTCTAACCGGTCAAGCTCATCCGACATCAGCGCATCGAACGTCTTCTGATTGTGCGACTTCAGCCCAATGTTGCCGAAGATGGATCCGCGATGTCCCGCGAGACGTTCAATATCCAGCACCGGATAGGAGTGCTCGTGCAGCTTGCGCAAAATCGCAGTCTTTCCCGTTCCCGTATTGCCGTGCAGCACAAAAGCCGGAGGCGTAAGCTCCATCTGCTCCAGCCGGCTAACGACCCACTGGCGATAAGCGCGGTAACCGCCTTCAAGCCGGTAGGTGCGGATGCCCATCAGGTCGAGCACCGTCGCGGATGTTTTGCTCCGCATCCCGCCGCGCCAGCAGAAGACGGCTCTCTTGCCCGGAATCTGGGCGAACGTCTTGATGAACGCAGGCAGCTTCGCCGAAACGATCTCAAGACCGCGCTCCTTCGCCGCTTGAACGCTGACCTGCTTATAGATCGTGCCAATCTCGGCGCGCTCCTCATCATTGAAGAGCGGAATGTTCAAGCTGCCGGGAATTGACGCGTCCGCGTATTCTGAAGGCGACCTGACGTCAATCGTGACGAGGCTGCCAGCTTGTCTCAGTGCTGATAAATCTTCAATTGCAATATCTTGAAACATCGACGTTTCCCCTTGAGTAGTTATTGTACGAAAATATGTCCAGGACGTTCATCAGTCACTTCGCCGATCAAGCTTGCTTCTACGCCCTTCACCTTGAGCGCCTCAAGCAGTGTCTCCGCTTGCTCGCTCGCAACTGCGATGAGAAGTCCGCCGGATGTGACCGCATCGCAAAGAATATAACGATCGATCTGATCGATGTCGTCAGCGAAAGTAACGTCATTCTCCACATGGGCGAAGTTGTTCTTCGTTCCGCCTGGCACGAACCCTTGCTCCGCCAGTTCACGAACTCTAGGCAGCAGCGGCACATTTTGCTTCTGAATATGTACGCTGACTTTGCTGCCCTTTGCCATCTCGAGCGCGTGACCGACCAGACCAAAACCCGTCACATCGGTACAGCCATGTACGTCGAACGGTTCCATCGTTTCTGCAGCTGTCTTATTGAGTGTTGCCATAACTTTCGTAAGTCGCGTTGTTTCTTCTGGTGACAGCTGATCTTTCTTAATAGAAGTCGTTAGAATGCCCACGCCAATCGGCTTCGTGAGAATCAGGCGGTCGCCCGGCTTCGCGCCAGCATTCGCCCGCACCTTATCAGGATGGACAAGTCCGGTAACAGCCAGACCGAACTTCGGCTCTTTATCATCAATCGAGTGACCGCCAACCAGCGTAGCGCCCGCTTCCGCGACTTTATCTGCAGCACCGCGCAGAATCTCGCTGAGCACGCGCTTGTCCAGCGTCGAAATCGGGAACGCGACGATATTTAACACCGTTAAAGGCTTGCCGCCCATCGCGTAGATATCGCTGATCGCATTCGCTGCTGCAATTTGACCGAAGTCGTATGGATTGTCGACGATTGGCGTGAAGAAGTCGAGCGTCTGCACAAGTGCCAGCTCGTCCGTCAGCTTATATACCCCTGCATCGTCGCTCGTATCGAGTCCGACAAGCAGGTTCGGGTCCGGCTTCGCCGGTGGCAGATTGCGAAGAACTGCCGACAAGTCTGCCGGGCCGATTTTGCAGCCGCAGCCGCCCTTGCTCGAATATGAAGTTAATTTAATATCGTTAATTGATTCCGTCATCGTGCTAATCATTCCTCTCTGAGACAATACTTAAATGGTACCTAAAAAAACACCAGCCTTCAAGCCGGTGTCTTCATCCGCCAATCTATTCCATAGTTAAGTTTCTTTGAATGGGCTGCATGACATCGAAGTACACGCCCCCTCCCGCAATAATTGGCTCATACGTATCCAATCCCCGGTTCACAAAGGCACTTACAGTATCGCCGTACTTGCCAAACTCCGCGCCATGGCAGGGACATATTAAGACGAGATCCTTTGTCTTCTTGCGCTGTGCGTCCGTAGCCGGTTCAACTGTGCAGCCTAAATGCGAGCACGCCGACGAAATGATAAGGATCTGCCCCGCAGCATCCGTCGTTACGTAGACGAACCCACGCAGCGGCTTCTTATACCAAGCATCCACATGTTCAGCTTCGTAATGAATCATCTTCATCGCGGTCAACGCCGACAGTTCCTCATAACTGCCCAGCAGAGCGATATTGCCCGGCCGCTGCTCAGCCTCCGCTTCGTTCTTGTGCGTCTTCGCGCCATAATAGAACAAGCCTGTTGTTCCCGATAGTGCGGCAGCAACACCTAATGCGAGTTTGCCTGTACTTCCGAGGAAAGCGCGTCGTGACAGCTTCCGCGGCATCCGATTGTTCATGCAGTCCACCTCCACATTCATACACACCAGCGCACCTTCCATTATATTCCTGAAAATGGGAAATAAAAAGAACTACAAAGCCGAAGCCTTGTAGTTCTTGTGACACTTTCTTATTCGTGAGTAGGCTCGATTGCAGGGAAGCCAATCTTCTGCCAACGGAACAGGCGTTGAGCGCGCGGCGACATGTTGTCGTATGTCTCTTGCGGAATTTGAATCCGGTTATCGCGGTCTACGGAAGAGTAGATAAGCGCGATGTTCGGACGGATTTCGTTGCCGCGGTTAGGCGTTCCTCTGTGCCACATGCGAACGTCGCGGATCAGAATGGAGCCTGCTGGCATGTGCACTTTCATCGACTGCATGTATTGCGCGAGATCTTCCGGCTTCGGCGCGTTCGGGCCGTACCAGCTGTCCGGCATCAAGTGCGTGCCGCCTGGCCAAATTTCCATAGGGCCATTGCCATCGTGTACATCAACGAGCGGAATGTTGAATACAAGATCCGTGATCGGCAGCGAAACTTGGCATTGATCGCCGAAGCGAGCGCCGTAGTCTGCGTGAACCGGTTGCGTCTTCTGGCCGCCTGGCAGCGATGTGTTGGACGAGAACAATGTTACGCTGTACTCAGGACCAAGCACTTTGTCGATGATTGCCATTGCGAACGGATGCTCAATAACGAGCGAATCGTTGAACGGTGCTTCGAATGGAAGGAAGATACCAAGGTGGTTCGTGCCTTCGTTGAAGCCTTTCTTCTTCAGGTAAATATCGTGGCCGTGCTTCTCAAGGAACCAGTCCATCGCTTTCTTGAACGATGTGAACAGCTCCGATACTTTATCTTTCGGTACTGCATTCTCGATAATGACGTAGCCGTTAATCTTAACAAGGTTGGCAGCCAGCTCTAGTGTTTCCGGTTTAAGGGTAAGCGTATCCAATTCTTCTTGACTGACTTTCAAATTCATTATAATCACCTCAAGGATTAGTTTGCGTTTGTAGTGTTGCGTGCTTTACATGTATTAAACTAACACATCTTTTCGTCCTTGGCTATAGTTTTTTAACAAACTTAATTAATTTCCCATAAAAATGTTCAAACAAAAAAGCTTGATCGCTCAAGCTTTCTCGAAATGAACCATTACGTGCTATTTAACACCTTTATCACCCTATTTATCGCCATCTAGAAGCTCAAGCTCCACAACTGTATCTATGCTGTCCGGCAGCTCCGCGCTGCTGAAGCTAATGAACGCATCCTCCGCATACTCCCACGCCATCCATGGTGTTTCTACCTTGATCTCTGTGCCGTCGCATAGCAATCTCGCGCGTTTGACCTTTCCGCTCAAGCCGCGGAAGTTGATCGGTCCCATGCCGCGGTCATAAATATGAGCGTACAGCATGTTGCCACGCTGCGTGTAGCGTCCCCACTCCGGTTTCTCCAGCTTGGACGGACCGCACCCATAGATGCTCCGGCCATTGCCATCCATCCATTTGCCAACTTCAGCTAGTACATCGAGCGACAGGCTCGGAATTTCGCCAAGCGCATTCGGACCGACATTGAGCAGCAGGTTGCCGCCTTTGCTGACGCATTCGACTAAACCACGGATGACCGTCTTCGGCGATTTGTAATTGTTGTCTCCTGAACAGTATCCCCAATGATCATTGAGCGTAATGCATGATTCCCAAGGTACAGGCTTACCTTCTTCATTCACTACACCTTCAGGCGGCAAAATCTGCTCCGGACTCTTGAAGTCGCCCGCATAAATTTCCGGATTTGCAGACTTCCCGTCACCGCCAAGCCGGTTATCGATTACGATGTTCGGCTGAATCGAGCGCATCATTTGCACAAGCTCGGTTGCTCTCCACTTCTCGCCTGTCATGTCGTCGTAGGAGAAATCGAACCACATAATATCGATCGGACCGTAGCCCGTGAGCAGCTCTCTTACTTGCCCATGCATATATTCGAGGTACTGATTGAAATCATACGTATAGTCCTTGAACGCTTCATTATCGCGCATCGGATGGATTTTGTCGCCATAATGAGGATAGTGCTCATGATGCCAATCAATGATGGAATAATAAAGGCCAACCCGGATCCCCACTTCGCGAAAAGCATCGATGTATTCTCGTATGAGATCACGTCCAGCAGGCGTGTTCGTTGCTTTGTAGTCAGTCAGCTTGCTGTCGAACAAGCAGAAGCCATCGTGATGCTTCGCCGTCATGACGGCATATTTCATGCCGGCTGCCTTAGCTGCTTTTGCCCATTGTCTGGGATCATATTTAATGGGGTTAAATTCTTCAAAGAACGGTTGGTAATCGTCTTTCGTCAGCTTTTCCAAGCTGCGAACCCACTCTCCTCGAGCTGGAATCGCATAGAGTCCCCAGTGGATAAACATGCCGAACCGTTCATGGACGAACCACTCCAGATGCGGTGCAACGGCTGATGCTGGTGCTGAAACTGGTGAAGTCGACATTTGACTGCGTCTCCTTTCTTATTTGAACGCCTCGAATATTTCTTCATACCGACCTTGGCAGCCCACATCGGCAAAAGATAACGGCTCGATACCCCGAGGTTCTGTCACGGATTGAGCTGATGCGAAGGAGATTTCCCCTTGGTCTGCTCCCATCAGCCCGGGATCTGCAAACACATTGCCGTCCTGCTCCTCAAGCTCCCACTCATTGATCTTCGTGTAATGCAGCACTTCCCTGAAGACACGGCTTCCGGTCCGGCTGTGCAGCACATTGTCCCTGAACGATGTAATCCCGTCTGCGGTCGTGAAGGTACCCATGTACGGATGCGCGTCATATTCCTCTGAAGGCAGCTTGTTCGGATTGCCTTGCGGTGAAATGAACTCAATCGACTCCGCCACCAGCACATTGCGCTCGAACGCAAGTCCGTAGGAATTATAGAACGAGAGCACCTGAGGACCCCGATCGAGAAAAATATTGCTGATATAACGGCTGCCCCTCGTCATATGGCTTAGCATTGGCAATCCGAGATTGACAGCCAGATTGCGCACCACCGTGCAGTTCGTGCATTTCTCGTCGAGATAGTACGCATAACGGCGCACATGCTCCTTCGATTTGGCGAAGACCGCGTTGCCGCTGACCGTCACCTGGTCGCTATGCCAGGATAAATAGATCGCAGAGCCATCCTTCATGAAGTTCATCGTATTGTATAGCAGATTTCCGCTGATCGTCGTATTTGAGCTTGTGGTCGAAATGCCGCTGTACGGCGTATCATGAATCTCATTATGGGAAATCGTGTGCCCAGTGCCGTCACCATTCACAGCAATGGCACTCGAGTACACGAGCCCGACATCGTGGATACGCGACCGCTCAAGCGTGATGTCTTCGCCACTCCACTGGATGCCGCCCGCTCCGGTATGGTGGATGTGGCATTCGGTGAGCTTGATGTGCATGCCGCTCAATTTAAATGCCCAGCCGCCCGTGTTGCGAACGGTGACGCGGTCGAAGGCAACGTCCTCCACCTCTTCAGCGTCGATTGCGGCGCTTACATGAATAGCGCCGAAGCCGCCCGCGGAAAGCGCAGTTGCAGCGCAGGCGAAAGTGAGTCCGGCGATGCGGATTCGATTTGCACCAGCTTCGAGACGGAGAAGCTGCTCCTTCGCAGGCGCGATCAAGCGGAGCGCTTCCGGTCGCTCAATCTCCTCAGGCAGCGGCCAATAGACTAGCTTTCCAGCCGTCCGGTCGAGATACCATTGACCTGGCTGGCGCAGCCCTTCCCGCACATTCCACGCCACATAGGTCATGGCGTTGTCGTTACGCTTATAGAACGCGCCTGGCGGATGACCCGGCGCATTCGCGAAGCGAATGGCGGTCACACCATCGCTTCCGCCTTCGATTGCGCTTTCGGCGTTGCCTTTGCTTGCTTCTTCAACCTGCGCGACGCCAACGAGCGATTCATCCCATTCATGGAATACGGTCAACTCCGCATTGTTCGGGTCCAGCCAGGCGCCGACGTCCGAGCTTCGAACGCGAAGCGTCATCATCTCTTCCTCGGCTGGCGGTCTCTTCCATCCGCCTGCGAAGGTCGATAGCCATTCGACGTCGAACTCGTTCAGATGCCGGAACGCGCCTTGCTCCGGAAGTCGCGCCCGCTGCCGGTATGTACCGTTCGCTTCGATCATACGGAAGTCGCGCGAGCGATCGTCTGCGCTCACGCCGTCCAGCTGCGCGGTCAGCCAATCGCCTTCCCGCTGCCAATTGGTAATGAACGAACCGCCATACAACACCGGATGCTCGTTCGGATATGCCTCAATCGTCAAGCCGGAATCTGCAGCCGTCAGGACGAGGCTAACGTCTTCGTATTCACCGGCTCGGACGATAATTCGTTTGTCCTCGCTGCCAGCGGCTTCTCTCGTTCGCGCCAATGCTTCCGAGAGCGTGCGCACAGGTGCTGCTTCTGTCCCCGCATTCGTATCCGAACCATGCGGGGCGACGTACAGCTGCAATTCTGTACGTGTCTGTTGCTCTGCCATTCGTAACTCACCTCTATTCAGCTTCTACTACCTTGATCGCTTATATCTGTCGTTTCATTGTTATCGATCGACGGTCACATAGTAATCCGTCTCCATATACGGGTATTGCTCAAGAAGACCTTCCGCAATCTCCGCGCCAAGACCCGGTGCCGATGGCAGCTCCAGATAACCGTTATGGATAACAGGCTGCTCCTTCAAGATCCCCCACTGCAGCGGACCTTGGATCATGCACAGCTCAAGCATGATCGGCTTCGGCAGCGCAGCGACCATATGCGCGTTCGCGAGCGTCATTAATCCGTTATGCCAGTTATGCGGAATCGTCGGCACGCCGTGATGATACGCAAGCTTGGCGATGCGGAGTCCTTCCGTAATGCCGCAAATGCCCGCATCTTGCTGCACGATCGCGTATGCACCTTGCTCCAGATATGGCAGAAACTGCTCCATTGTCGTGTACTGCTCGCCGCCAGTCACCGGCACATTCAATTGACTATTCAACCGTGCGTAGCCGGCGACATTGCGCATATCGAACGGCTCTTCGAACCAAGCGAAGCCGCCGATCTCATCCAGCCCGCGGCCGATGGCGAGCGCATCCTCCTCGTTCAGCCGCTGATTGCCGTCAAGCGCGAGCGCCATTCTTCCGCCAACCTCGCTTGAAAGCTCCCGGATGAGGCCCAGCATCCGGTCGACATTGATGCTGTCCCATGCCCAATGCGTGCCAAGCCGGAACTTGAACGTCTTGAAGCCTTGCTCCATGCAGCGAACCGCTTCCTCGATCAGCTGCTCCGGCCGATCGCGCCAATCGTAGCTGCAGCCCGCGGAAGCGTACAGCTCAATCCGCTCCAGCGGGTTGTCGCTCAGCAGCTCCGATACGCGCTTGCCCGCCGCTTTGCCGCGGATATCCCATAGTGCGCAGTCGATGCCGGATACTGCGCAGTCATAGCTCCAAGCGCGGCCGTTCGGCGACAGCGTCGTGCCAAGATCAAGCGGATCGCGGCCGATTAATAGCGGCGTCAGCCTCGTAACTTGTGCCCGAATCTGGTCGGGCACTCCGTAGGAGCAAGCTTCGCCAATGCCGATAATCCCGCCATCGGTATGAATGATGACGATGGTACAGTCCGCTTTCACGATGCGCATCGTCGTGGTGAACCATTCCCGCTCCGGTTCATGCTTCCGGGATAGACACAATGTCTCTACGCGAGTTATCTTCAGTCCCATCTTCTCGCTCACCTCACCTTTTCGAAGCTTAATTGCACGCTGGTCCAGCTGCCGCTCTCGCCATACGCAAGCGATGTCTGCTGCGGATTCAGCCCCAGCTCTTCAAAAATCACGAGCTCATTGTCATTCTTCATCCAGCTGCGCGGCAAATAATAAGCATCCTGCGTGCCGCCGTAAGCCCAGAAACGACCAATGTTGTGGCCGTTCATGTAGATCTGCCCCTTCTGCAGCTCGCCAATCTTCAAGTACACCGGCCGATCGCCCTCAGGCATCTTGAACTGTGTTTGCAGATAAGCAGGGCGCAGCAGTCTACCTTTGCGAGCGAGTCTCGTGCCGACTGGCAGCAGCACAACAAGCCCCTCTGCCTCTTGCCCTCCGCCATCTACCGCATGCGAAGCCGCAGCCGCTGACGCATTCTCCACTTCACCTGTCCACTGCTTCCATTGCCAATTCGTCAGCTGCCCGCTCCGTGGCGCAACATAGACCGCGATATTCTCTTGTACGGCAGTTGGAATTGGCTCTGCATACTGGATGCGAACCTTGCAAGCTTGACCTGCTGCTTGCGGCTCCGGCAGCTGCCATGTAATCCAGCGCTTAATCTGCGAGAACATCGTCCACGGTGAATCCGGGTAGGACATCGGCAGCACTTCTTCGCCATTTACCGTCACCCAGGCTTTCACGCCGTGAATCATAATGAACACCACCTGTTCTGGCTCGAGCGCAAGCTCAAACTCCACGCCTGGCAGCGGTTCCTGCTCTCTGTAGAAGCGGTTATACAAGAAGTTGAACGCATCGTCCGACACCGGCTGCGGCGCAACTTCAATAAACTGCTCCACCTCAACCCGTCGGGAACCGACAACCACTGGTCCTTGAATACCAACCGATATCGGCACATCGTAGTTGTGGCCGAGATCATCGGAGAGGAACACGAAACGGTTCGTCCCTTTCTTCACGCGAACCGTCAGTTCCTCGAATGCCCAATCCGCCGGATGCCCATATTCATCGCGCATCCGTACGGATCTGCCTTCGGCGTGAATGCCGCAGAACTGCCCGTTCACGAACACAGCTACGCGCGTCGGCGTATGGCTGAGCAGCATCGTTTCGACGCCGTCTTCCTCGCACTCCAGCTCCGCGCTGTACCACAAATATCCTTGCACGACACCGAGCTGCTCGTGCGAACACGGCTGCTCAAGCGCAGACCACCCATCGCCCGCGCCAGTAACGACTTCCGGGCATGGCGTCATCTTCCACTCACCAAGCTCCGGCAGTTTAAATTCGCGCGGCTCGTGCTTGAACGATCTCGTCACAGGCAGACCATCAGCATCCAGATAGGTGACATCTGGCGTTCCTTCACTGACGCGAAGATCAAGCCCACCATCAACTAGAGTTTCCGCGATATAGTCAGGTCCGAAGACGATTTGCTCATCTACAATCCAGCAACGTCTAGCGAGTTCTTCATCCACGACGATAACGCTGACTCCATCAATCACTCCGCTGTACTGGACTTTCCGGCGCAGCACTGGGATTTTCTGCTCGACACCGTTCACACTTACAACGCCCACCGTTCCTGCAGGACCGTATAGGACAAGAATCCGTTTCGCCTCATCCTGCGTCAGTAAGCAGAGGTTGCTGTAATCCACCGTCACATCATCGAACAGCTGCAGCCCGATCGGCAGGACAGTCGCCGCCACCTCGCCAAGATGCACGGTCAACTGCTTGCCTTCCCGTGTCGTGATCGGCAGCTCTCTCTTCGCACCATGCGTCGATAGAAACGCGATCGCTCCTCGTTCCCCTTCGCGCACGACAAGACGAACATCCGCTCCGTACTGGATACCGGCGCGATCTTCTAGCTCCTCGCTGTCCATGAAGAAGCTGCTGAACCCTTCGATAAACAGATTCACAGGTCGAACGGCGTAATATTTGTCCGTAAGCTTCCCTGCTTCGCCGACCGGATACCCGGATGCATATGAAGTAACAATGTTGTTGCCGCCCCAGAACCCGAAGTTCGTGCCGCCTTCAAACATGTAATAGCACACTTGCGTTCCAGATGAAGTATATTCATAGACGGCGCGAGTAAGGTCCAGCCTGTTCGGCCAATCCGTAATTTGATTGCCCCAATAGATCGGCGCTCCGCACCAGAACTCCGTCGTAATAAGCGGCGCATTCGGCTGCTTTCTCTTCAGGTCATAGACCGGCTCAACCTCGACATGGTGGTTGTACGTGAGGATCATGCTCTCATCGATAAACTGATCGCGCGCATCGGTGGAGTCATTGATTTTCACTGTCGTTTCCGTGTTGCCGTGAACGTTGCATGCCAGCACCGGAATGTCGATGCCATGCTTGGCATAGATCGCATTGATCTTCTCCAAGTACCGGCGCATCGACGCATCCCAGCCGCCTGGATACTCGTTCTCGTTCTGAATCGTAATAACCGGACCGCCGCGCGTAATCTGCCGCTCGCTAATGATCGGAATTAACCGATCGAACCAGCTTTCCACCGCAGCCATATAGATCGGGTCATCCTCCCGGAACCGCCGAAGACCTGAAGCGCACAGCCATGCCGGAATGCCGCCGCCATCCCACTCGCTGCAAATATATGGACCCGGTCTCAGCATCGCATACATTCCGAGCTCCCCGATCAAATCCATATAAGCAGCCAGGTCCTTATCTCCTGCAAAATCCGCCTGCCCTTCCGTAAACTCATGGAAGTTCCACGGCACATACGTGCAAATCGTGTTCAGCCCGGCACGCTTCGCCCGAAACAGCACCTCTCGCCACTCGCTTCGTGGAAAGCGAAAATAATGGATTTCTCCGCCAGTGATCCAAATCCGATCCCCGCCGAGCAGAAAGGATTTTCCGTCATACGTCAGTTTCATCGCGCTCCTACACCTCCGTCATAAGCATTGGAAAAGCTGCGAACCGCCCAGCGCAGGCAGGTCCGCAGCTTCAGCTAACCTTTATTGAAACTTCTTATTCGCATCGTCGAACGCCTTCAGCTGCCATTGGTAGAACTCTTCGGCGCCCGCTTTGTTCAGCTTGTCGATCAGCTTCTGCTGTCTGTCCTTGTAGTCCGCATCGTTCTTCGCGTGAAGGACGATGTCAGGGATGCCCTTCGTAATGAGATCGTCAAGCTTCGTTTGAATCCGCTTCATATCGTCCGGAGCCTGAGCCATTGCAGCTTGCACGTCCTGCGGCATCGAATCCAGCGACTTCACTTGGCCCGAATCTTCATATTTGCTATAAGCTGCGGCTGGGAAAGCCACTCCGTAATGGTCGGAATAGTCTTTGTTCAGCGTGTTCAGCTTCGTTGAGAACACTTCCGGCGTATTGAACAGATTAACCGGGCCGCCATCGCTAAGCACCGTATCATCGGACAGACCTTGCTGGTTGGCCATCATGCCGATACCCGTCTTCTTCCATGCGTCGCCGCCTGCTTTGGACAGCTCGACGGTTTCTGGCTTCATCTGCGGCTTGCCGTCCACCATATCCCAGTTCACGCCTTGAACGCCGCTTTCGATCAGACGCGAGCCTTGCTCCGAGGAGAGGAAGTTGATCAGATCCATCGCACGCTTCGGATCTTTGGCGTTCTTCGTAATCGCCCAGCCGCGGTCCGCCCAGCCCGCAATGGTGTTGCCGGCAGCCCAAGCGAAGCCCCAATCCAGCGGAAGCGTCACGAAGCCTTTGTCCGGACCTTCCTTCAGCAGTTCCGCGTTGACGTTCTGGAACGGCCAAGTCGCAATCGTATTGAGCAATGTACCTTGGGATGCTTTCGTTACGATGTCATCATATTTGGCCGTAAACGCATCCGGATCGAGGATACCCTTCTGCTTCGCCTTGTACAGAAACTCGGAAGTCGCCCAGAAGCCGCTCTTCGCAACGTCCGTGTAGTTGTTCACGACAGGAGAACCATCATTGATCATTAGTCCCATGCTGCTGAGGCCCCATGTTCCCCAGTCGTTCCAAATCGCCGTGCCGTACACTTTCTTGCCTTCTTTCGTTTTCGGATGCTTCGCGACCATATCCGCCAGCACGTTCACCATGTCATCGATGCTTTTCACTTGCGGATAACCGAGCTCCTTGTAATAGTCCCAGCGAACGGTAAAGCCGGTTGTTTGCTCAAAGCCCCAGCCCTTCTGGCCGATTTGAAGCGGAATTTCATAGAGCTTGCCCGTGTCGTTGCTCCAGAACTGCTTGCTGTACGCGAGGCTCTTCTCGAACACCGGCTTCTGAATATCAGGTCCGTTCGAAGCGACAAGATCGTCCAGCGGAATGATGAGGTTGCCATCGATAAGCTGCTTCAGATACTTGCTCTGTACCTGAATGATGTCTGGCAGGTCGCCGCCCGCCAGCTGCACCTTGAACTTCTCTTCGTCGTACGTTTCGACTTTCATCGTAACGCCGGTCTGCTTCACGATCTCATTGTAAACGTCCGTGTTCTCCAGCTCATTCGTTGTCGCGGCCATCTGCACATTCAACGTTACCGGTTCTTTCGCAGGCGCGGTTGTCTCGTTCGTGCTCGAATTGTTCGTCGACGTGCTGTCATTCGTCGTCGCGGTATTATCTGTTGTCGCGCTGTTGTTTGTTGTCCCGCTCGAGTTATTCGTCGTTGTTGCTGCGTTATTCGTGCTGGCCGTGTTGTTCGCCCCAGAATTCGCATTATTGCCGCCGCAGCCTGCCAGAACGACCATCGTCGTCGCAAGCAAGAAGGCTGCTGAACCTTTAAAAGCCTGCTTCACCTTCATACCATGACCTCCTATTTTTGTTTGACGCGATATGATGATAGCTTCTTGGGAGAGAGCTATTGCATCCTAACCTGGGAGAGCCGAGAGAGTTAGCCCTTGATGGCGCCGACCATAAGCCCTTTGACAAAGAACCGCTGAAGAAACGGATAAACAAGCAGCACGGGAATTGTCACGACCATCGTGATGGTGATGCGAATGGAATCCGGCGATATTTTGGCAGCGAGACCCCGGTTCAAATCTTGCAGGTTGCTGCTGGATACGATCCGCTGTGCGTCGGTCAAATAGTTGTACAGAATGAGCTGAAGCGTCTGAAGGCGATCGTCCGACACGAGAAAATAATTGTCATACCATGTGTTCCACTGCCCGACGGAGGCAAACACCGCGATGGTTGCGATGATCGGCATGGATAACGGGAAGATGACGTGCGTGAAAATTTTCAGGAACCCCGCTCCGTCAATCATCGCCGACTCCTCAAGCGCTGGAGGCAGCTGCTCGATGAACGTCTTGAACAGGACCACATAGTAAGCGACGACAGCGACTGGCAAAATGTAGAGCAGGAAGTTGTTCTTCAGCCCCAGCTCTTTCATCGTGATGTACCACGGAATCAAGCCTGCGTTGAAGTACATCGTGATAACGACGAAACGATAGATCGTTTTGCGAAAATAAAGCTCATTCTTCGTGACTGCATAAGCAAGCCACGAGCTGCATGCTATGGTTAAGATTGTGCCGCTCACCGTTCGTAGGACGGAGATGAAGAACGAGTTCAGCATGTTATCGAGCCGGAAGATGTGCGTATAGTTGACAATGGTGAAGCCATTCGGCAGCAGGAACACGCCCTTCAGTGCTTGCTGCGGATCGCTGATGGAATAGATCAAGATGTAGTAGAACGGATATACGCAGAGCAGTGTGAACAGGATTTGGAGCGTATAGTTGACGATGTCGAACCAGATGGATGAATCATTTTTCATTGGCGAAGTTCCTCCTTCCTAGAATACCGAATGTCCTCTTACCCGCTTGGATAATGCATTCATCGAGAATAGTAGAATGACGCTGATTAATGTCTTGGCGATGCCGATCGCCGTACCGAAGGAAACGTCGCCAGTCGCAATACCGACCCGGTACACGTAGTAATCGAGCGCTTCGATCTTATCGCCGACCTGCGAGTTGTAGAAAACGAAGTTCTGCTCGAAGCCGGAGGCGCCGTTGGAGAGAACGCTTGCAATGTTGAGCAGCAGCAGGACGAAGAAGGTTGGCATGATTCCCGGCACGGTTATCGCGAGAATGCGTTGGAATCGTCCGGCGCCGTCCACTTTCGCGGCATCGTACAGCTCCGTATCGATACCGGCAATGGCGGCCAAGTAGATGATGGCGCCCCAGCCCAAGTTTTTCCAAACAGTGATCGCGGTTTGGAACCACCAGGTCGCATTCGAGTTGCCGAGTACCGTCGTCGGCTCCTCGATCCAGTGCAGCTTCATCAGCACTTCGTTGAGCAGCCCGCCGGAGGAGAACATGAATGTGGCCAGCGAGTACACGATAATCCAGCTGATAAAGTTCGGGAGCGTGGTGAGCGTTTGCACGACTTTACGAAACCGCTTGCTGTTCACTTCATTGATCATGATCGCAAAAATCACGGACAGCGGAGAAGCGAGAATGGACAGGAAGCTAAGCGCGAGCGTGTTCGTAAGAACGCGGATGAGGTCATCCTTCTCCTCAATCGCCCACTTGAAGTACTTCAAGCCGACAAACTCGGTATGAGACAGCGGGATGCCGGGCTTATAATCGTAGAATGCATAGAGCCATCCGAACAGCGGGATGTAGTTAAAGAGGAAGACGATAATGACGAACGGGATGACCATGAGAAAAAGTGTGACGCGGTTTGCTTTGAGCTTCATTGTTAATCACTCCAGCCGGGATTCGATTTCTAAGCCAAGTATACGTAATGCGAAAATACGGAAATATGGAGAAATCTACGATTTTTGGACTAACACGAAATCGTAATCGCCGTATCATGGCGATTGCGATTTGCGTTGGAGCGAAATCGTAATCGTCGTATCATGGCGATTGCGGTTTGCGTGGGGCAAAATGTGCCTGCGTAAAAGCTATAGTGGAAAAATCCACTCATTTTACGTCAAAAAGGCGATTATCGGTACGTATATTGGATTTATCCACTCATTTTCTACAGATAGGGTTAAAATGGTCGATTTCAGGCGTAAATGAGTGGATTTTTCCAATATAGATTGCAATTTCGGCGATTCTGGCCTTTCTACGTTGGATAAATCCCATATAGGTTACAACTAGTAGGTGCGGGTGCGGGTGCGGGTGCGGGTGCGGGTGCGGGTGCGGGTGCGGGTGCGGGTGCGGGTGCGGGTGCGGATGCGGGTGCGGGTGCGTGCTCCTCTGCGAATCCCTCGCTCGTCAGTTTATCGCGATTACGTCTGAGCTCGGCGTAGCTCTAAGGTACTCCAGCAACACTATTCGGGCGAAAATAGCGGTCTAGCTCAGCTAAGGAACCCCACACATGCTATTTGCACGCCTCTTCGATGAAAATCTGTCGAATAGCACCAAATAAGCTTGCTGAGGTTCCTTAGAACACCAGACTGGCCGAAAAACGGAAAATAAGTGCTGTACGATTCCTTAGCAAGGATGCTGTTTTGCGAGGAGCAGTTTGGCAAGGTGGCGCTCAGCAAGAGTTAACTTAGCATGGGGGAGCTTTGCAAGGTAGTGCTTTGCAAGGTAGTGCTTTGCAAGGTAGTGCTTTGCAAGGCTGCTGCATGGCAAGGAGCTATACGGAAATTGCAATTACAAACACACCAAACAAAAAAAGCCCTCCCCCAGCAGCCGCATGCTGCCAAGAGAGGACCTTCCTCCACTCAACCACCAAACAAAATATCCAATACCGTGCCGAGACTGCCCGCCTTCTTCCCGTACAGCACATCCGGGTCGTACACCTCGACGAACCCGCAATTTTGGCACGAGACGAACAAATAATGGTTATGCTCAATATCGAACAGCTTGCTCAGCCCCGCGCCTGTCATCGATACTTCCTTGACCCGGCCGCTGGTCGACTGGCATTTCGCACACTTGAACCGATGCTCGATCAGCTCGGTCACGCTCATGCCTTCCGTCTCGCGATCCTCCGAGAAATCCTCATCCTTCACTTCATGCAGATGCTCCTTGCACTTCGGACATCGGCCATTCTGAATCTCAACTTCACTATCGCAATACGGACATACAATCATATGCTAGCCTCCCACCGCTCGCCATTCTCAGCACTCACCACTCACCATACTAAGCGCTCACTCTTGACCAACCAGCTTCGCCTTCGTCTCCTCGAAAGCTTGCTTGAACCAAGCGAAATACGTCTCCGCGCCAGCTTCAACCAGCTTTCGAATGAGTGCCTGCTGATTCTGCTTATACTCCTCATCCGTCTTCGAGCCTAGCACGACATTCGGCATTCCTTTCACCAGCAGCTCCTCCACCTTCGCTACAATTCGCTTGATGTCGTCCGGCTGAGGCGGCATCGCGTTCATGACATCCTGCGGAACCTGGTCTAATGTTTTCACTTTGCCCTCATCCGCATATTTCTTATACGCTTCCGCCGGGTACGTGACGCCATAGTAGGCATCATAGTCTTGATTGAGCGAATTGACCTTCGTGGCGAACACTTCCGGCGTATTGAACAAGTTGACGACACCGCCGTCGCTTAGCCTGGTATAGTCAGAGAAGCCTTGCTGATTCGCCATTTGCCCGATGCCGGTCTTCTTCCAGCTGTCGCCGCCCGCGGCTGCCAGCTTCACCGTGTCCATCTTCATCGTCGGCTTGCCGCTCGCCTTATCCCAATGCGTCCCTTCAATCCCACTCTCGATCAGCCGCGAGCCTTCCTCCGAGACGAGGAAGTTGATCAGATCCATCGCGCGCTGCGGATCTTTGCAGTTTGACGAAATCGCCCATGCCCGGTCATTCCAGCCCGCGATTGTTGTCCCGCCAATGTTCGTAAAACCCCATTCCAGCGGGATCGTGACGAAGCCTTTGTCCGGACCTTCCCCCAGCAGCTCCGCATTCGCTGCGTAGAACGGCCAAGTCGCGATGGAGGATAACAGCGTTCCTTCTGAACCTTTTGCCACAATATCGTTATACTTCGCGGTGAACGCATCGGGGTCGAGAATCCCTCTCTGCTGCGCCTTGAACATAAAGTAAGCCGTATCCCAGATACCGCTCTTATCCGGCTCCGTATATTCATTCGCAAGCTGCCCGGTATTCACATTAAACAAGCCGTTGCCCGTAATAAGCCCCATACTGCGGAGCCCCCACGTTCCTCCCGAACCCCAATCGTTCCACATGCTGACTCCGTACACCTTCTTGCCGTCGCTCGTCGTCCCATGACGCTCAACCATTTCCGCGAGCACGTTAATCATATCGTCCATGCTCGTAATTTTCGGATAGCCGAGCTCCTTGTAGTAGTCCCATCTGACGTTGAACCCGATCTGCTGCTCGAAGCCGAAGCTGCTCGACCCGATCTGGACAGGGATCATATACAGCTTGTTCGTGTTATCGCTCCAGAACTTCCGGATATACGCAAGGCTCTTCTCGTAGACCGGCTTCATAATGTTCGGGCCATTCGTCTTCACGAGCTCGTCGAGCGGAATGATGTTATTCCCCTCAATCAGTTCCTTGATGTTCTTATTCGGCACCTGGATAATGTCCGGCAGATCGCCACCGGCCAGCTGGACCTTGAATTTCTGCTCGTCATACGTCTCCATGTCCATCGTCACGCCGGTAATCCGCTTAATTTCGTTGTACACATCGGTATTCTCAAAATCTTTTCCCGTACTGCTCACTTGCACCTTCAACGTGATCGGTTCTGCAGCCCCTGAGCTCTCCGCAGAAACCGCAGCATTCGATGCCGCTGTGTCTCCATTGCCATCCGAATCCCCTGACTTGCAAGCAGGCAGTGCGAATAGCATCATAGCAAGCAAGCAAGCGATTATTCTTCTGCGACTAAGACTTCGAATCCGTTCCACAAGCACTCCCCCTCACTACGACTAAGAAGCTTCACTGCCTGTAATAATAGGAATCATCATATAAACCCGCGTTTCAACGCCCTCGCTGCTGCGTACCTCAATCCCGTACCGTTCGCCAAAATGCAGCTGAATCCGCTTGTTCACATTGCTCAGTCCGATCCCTTTGGCCGGCCGTTCCGCCTTGTCATTCGCCTTGATCCGCTCGTTCACTTCCAACACCTTGCTCGGCGACATGCCGCCGCAAGTATCCCGTACAACGACTTGCAGATCGCCATTCAGCTCCGCGACCGACACTTGTATAACCCCTTGATGCATCTCGCCATGAATGAGCGCGTTCTCGATGGACGGCTGGATCATGAATCGCAGCGTCCGGCAATGCAGCAGCTGCTCCGGCACGTCGAACTCGAATTTCAACTCTTCCCCGTAGCGGAAATTCATAATGTTGATATAGTTGCGGACGAACTCCAGCTCTTCCTTAATGGACCAGAGCGGTGATGGATCATAGTAGATCGGACGCAGCATGTTGCCGAGACTCGTCATACATTCCATAATGTTCGGCGCTTTGGCGATGGCCGCCATCCATTTGACCGTATTGAGCGTGTTGTATAGAAAATGCGGATTGATCTGCGACTGCAGCGCTTCGATCTCGAGCTGCCGCTTCGTCCGTTCCGTCTCTTCGTTCTGCTGCATCAGCTCCAGAATACCGGTCGACATATGGTTGAACTGCTCGATGAGCTGCCCCATCTCCAGGTTCGACGCTTTCGGGAGCGTATGGCCGATATTCCCTTTTCCAATGAAGCGCATCCCTTTGACCAGCTGATGGAAGGACTTCATAATCCGGTTCATCCATAAGGTGGAAATTAGTACGATCAGCACGAGCGACAGCAAGAAGATGGCCGCAATAAACCGTCCGATACCGACAACGTCCTTCGTATACAGCTCGGTGGGCACTTCATTGACGAGCATCCAGCCCGTTTCGCTCATCCGGTAATAGATGACTTGCTCGTGCGAACCGTCTCGATCCGTGGAGAACGAACCGAAATTCACGCCCGGCTTTATTCTCGTGTTGAACAAGTACGGCGCATTGATCGTCTCCTGGTTCGTGCTGGAGATGACCTTGCCGCTGCCGTCAATGATGTGGATGGAGCCTCCGGGCAAGCTTTGCAGACTCCCGTATCCGGCATTGAAGAAACGCTCGTTCACGTTCAGCACGAGCTCCGCGCTCATCTGGCTGCCGCCGATCCATCTCACCCCGCGAATCGAGGAGATGAGACGCGAATTCGTAAGCCCCTCCGGAATGGAGCTGCGCATGAAGTCGCTCGTCTTCAGACCGCCGGTCCAGATCGACTGCGGAAAGCTTGTTTTCACTTTGCTGTACAGCTCGGTATTGTAGAACGCATAGCCGCGGCCGATTTGAAAAGCGCTCTGGTTCTGCGTCAGCGTCCCGCCAATAACAGTACCGTTCTCCGTAAAGATGTAGATCGAATCCAAGTAATCATAGTTGGTCAAATATTGATTGATCCGCTCCATGATGTCGCGCTCAAGCGATATGAACTCGAGATTCGACAGCTTATCGCTCTGCAGAAACGACTGAACTTTACTCTCCATCAGGAACGTATTGGACAGCTTATCGACTTCGTGCAGCAGCGTAAGCGTATTCATTTCTATCTGGCGAAATTGCGAGAACGTGGTCTCTTGGGTGCGTTCCTTAAAAATATCGAGGGTTTTCACGTAACTGTAGTAAGAGCTGATCGAGAGCACGAGCAATGTGACCGCTACGAACGAGAAGATGAGCTGTGCTCGAAGCGAGAATCCGGCTGGCTTAAAGGTAGATCGGCTCAGGCGTATCATTTGTCCTCCGCCACTCCCGTCCAATCGTTGATCCACAGCCGGCGGAAGCCGTTCGGCCGGACGCCGGTATGCTTCTTGAACGCGCGGCTGAAGTAGCTGTCATCGGTGAATCCGACCTGCTGCGCGATTTCGTACGATTTGAGATTCGTGCCAAGGAGCAGCTCCTTCGCTTTCTCCAGGCGAATCCGGTTTAAGTATTCGGAGAAGTTCATCTGCAGCTCTTTCTTGAACAGCACGCTTAGATAGTTTGGAGACAGCTCCAGAAATTCGGCGATCTGCTGCAGGGAAATATCCTCATTGAACCGCTCCTGCACATATTTGACCGTCTTCGCAATATCTTTGTTCAGCTGCTTCTTCGTCCCGCCGGTCGTCAGCACTTCCGCGAGAAAGCGGCTGTAGATGCCTGCGCATTCATCAAGTGTCTCGGAGCGCTGCATCTCTTCGCTATATGTCGAGATGATTAGCATCACTTCCGTCTCGTTCAGCGTCGCCGTTACGGACGGAATATGCAGCAGCCGGACGAACAGATTCCGGATATCCTGCTCATGCCGCAGCCTGCCGGTCGCGAGGAAGGTTTGCACAATCGATTCCACATCCCGCTGCGCGCCTTCTTCAATCATGGACCACTTCTCGTGGAACTGCTGCAGCTTACGCCTTACAACGTCGTCCCCCGTTTCCAGCTCGATCTCCCGCAGATGAAGGATGCGTTCCGTGCCGTAGAAGAACTTCTGGCCAACCGCCTTCTCGCTCTCCCGGTACAACGCATGCAGCGAAGCATACCCGCTCTTCATCCCGCTTACGCCGAACGACGCCGAGATATTGAAGAAGCGCTTCAGCACCTTCTGAATCTGCGTCATTGTGGCACTCAAGTCTTCACGTATTTGGAGCTCGCTCGCCATATCCCGGAAGCTGAAGATAAACAGATACCGCTTGTCCTCGTCCGATACAACTTCACCGCGCTGCGACTGCGACAGCAGCTCATTCAGCACATTCAAGAACGTTACGCGAATGAGTTCGCCTTTCTCATCGTTAAATTTGGTCTGGACTTGCTCGAAATGGTCGATTTCCATCATGCAGACGACGAGCCGCTCGGGATGGAGCCGAAACTTTAACTGATCAATATGGCGGGCAAATTCTTCTTTGGAGTAAAGGTGGTAGAATACGAAGTTCTTGATAATGTTCTC
Organism: Paenibacillus taihuensis; assembly: GCF_003386535.1. Taxonomy (GTDB): domain Bacteria; phylum Bacillota; class Bacilli; order Paenibacillales; family Paenibacillaceae; genus Paenibacillus_Z; species Paenibacillus_Z taihuensis. The sequence goes on along the minus strand of NZ_QTTN01000001.1, from coordinate 338,631 downwards.
TTTCAGCGAATCGGGGTTGCGAATGATGCCTTTCGAGGTTCCAAGCGACAGCTGCGTCCCAAGCTCCTCGCGTACCCGCATCAGTACATTGTGGATCTCTTCCTCCGTCATCGTTAATTTCAAAATATAATTCGAAATGCCAAGCTGCATCGCCTGGCGAATCAGATCGAAATCTTCCATACAGGAGAGAATAACGATCCGTGTCTGCGTATCGTGCTCGCGTATTTTCTTAATGAGCTCGATTCCGCCCATAATCGGCATGCGCAAATCGGTAATGATGACATCTGGCTTCACTTCGCTATTGTAGTAGTCCCATGCTTCTCTGCCATTAGCCGCGTCTGCGCAAACGGTCATCCCATAGTGATCCCATTGCACGGAATTTTTGAAGCCTAAACGGACAAGCATCTCGTCTTCAACGATCATGACGTTCCACATGCTTAGCCTTCCCCCTAGCTCTCATATGGTGCTGTATGGTAACCATACTATGCCGCCGAACAAGTTCGCAATAGAGAGATTGTGATCGGAGGATTATTCCAGATTGTGGAAAATATACTATTTTGAGTTATAATCGTCTGTCATCGTTACTTTATTGTAACTATTTCGTTACCATTCTGTCATTCCTTCTATTAATAGATTGGTTACTATGAATTTGTAAGTTAGGTAACCGTCCCTGGTGTCCACAAAATAGAAGAGGTGAATTAATGATGAAGAACAAATTAAAACAAACAATGAAATTAACCAATAAGCTTGCCTTGGCTGGATTAATTGCAGTAAGCTCGATGGCCGCTATGTCCCATTCGAATGTCAATGCGGCATCCACTGCGGCACCTGCACAGTCCGCAGCGACCAGCCTTAGCGCGCAGAAGGGCAGCACATATATCAAGAGCATTTACATGCTTGCGAGTGAAGGTAAAATTCCCGGACTAAACGCGATCGCAGGCAAAACGAAGATCTCCGACGTTCATTACAAATGGGGCATTCCGGACGTTGGCGGCGACCTGAAAGGCAACCATTATGAATTGTACAACTTCGGAATGGGTCAAGGCGCTTATGGCTTCGGTATTAACAAATCCGGCGTCATCTACGATCTGCGCAATTTCGGGCAGTCCATTGATCGGACGGTTGGCGTCAAGTCGCTGACATTCGCGTCCGTTATCAAAACACTTGGCATGCCTAAAGAAGTTCGCTACTCGGGTACGGACAAAATCTATGTCTACCACCCTTCGAAGCTGTACGAACTGAAATTCGTCGGTCCAAGCAAAGTCGCTAAAGGCCAAGTTGCACACATCGACCACATCAACGTTTATGCGGGTAAAGCGAATACCTAATTAGGGCGATTTCGATTTCCTATTCGTTTAAACGAAACATGCTAACCTTATTTAACAACAAAGGCAGCCGATATCGGCTGCCTTTGTTGTTCGACCTGCTATGCGTGCGCGTTACTGATTATAGACTTCAAATTCATAGATAATCGGAGCGTAACTGGTGCCCGAAGTAAAATATATCCGAGCCTTACTGCCCGTCACCGCGGTAAATGTGATCATCTTCGGTACGTTAGTCGCGCCGATGGAAGTGCCGGTGTACGCCGTTTGCCATGCCGAGCCGTTCCAATACTCGATCCGGTAGCCCGTCGTGCGGCTATCGTACTCTGTCAGCACGACTTTATTGAACGTCGTGTTCGCACCGAAATTCACTTCGAGCGTCTGTCCGCTCCAGCAGCCGCTGCAAGCTTGCCAGTCCGTGGCGGCAGATCCGTCGAATGCTTTATCCGCCGTCTGTGACGCGTCCCACGAAGAGGAACTCGCGTAAGTTTTGCCGAGTGCCAGATTCGGATTCACGGCTACGCTATCGTTATACACTTCGAATTCGTAAATGATCGGCGCGTTTGCGGTTCCCGTGGTGAAATAAATCCGCGCCTTGCTGCCGGTCACCGCGGTGAATGTAATCGTCTTCGACGGTCCCATGCTTGTGCCGGTATACGCCGTTTGCCATGTCGAACCGTTCCAATATTCGATGCGGTAGCCCGTCGTGCGGTTGTTGTATTCGGACAATACAACCTTATTGAACGTCGTGTTTGCCGCGAAGTTCACTTCCAGCGTCTGCCCTGACCAGCATCCGTCGCAAGCCTGCCAATCCGTGGCCGCCAAGCCGTCGAATGCTTTGTCCGCCGTTTGTGTCCCGTCCCATGAAGAGGAGCTTGCATAGGATTTGCCGAGCGCTAGATTCACGACGTCATAATAGACGGCGAATTCGTAGATGATCGGCGCGTTCGACGTACCCGATGTAAAATAAATCCGCGCCTTGCTGCCGGTCACCGCGGAAAACGTAATCGTCTTCGGCGATCCGATGCTCGTGCCCGTGTACGCGGTTTGCCACGTCGATCCGTTCCAATACTCGATGCGGTAGCCGGTCGTACGGTTATCGTATTCGGACAATACGACCCGATTGAACGTCGTGCTCGCGCCGAAATTCACTTCCAGCGTCTGTCCGTTCCAGCAGGTGTTGCAAGCTTGCCAATTCGTGGACAGCAGACCGTCGAATGCTTTATCCGCTGTTTGTGTCGCGTCCCACGAAGAGGAGCTCGCGTAGGTTTTGCCCAGCGCCAAGTTCGTCTGCGGCGGTACCGCGGTAGTCGTCTTTTGCAGCAGCAGTACCCAATCGTTGCTGTCCGGCTTGGGCGGTATATTCCACTGCCCGGACGTCGAAGCAGCCGCCCCGCTTATCGTCGTGTACGCACCTGTTCTCGGATTGAACCACCGCGCGTTATAGTAATAACCGTTGTCCATGCCTTTAATTGTCCCCGTATTCGTGTTCCCGTTGAAGAAGAACGTCACGTAGGTGTTGTTGCCGTCCGACGACAGCAGCGACGTGGATGTATCGTTGAAAGACCCCCACGCCCCATCGTCAAATCGAGGCACCAGCTTCCACCACTCCAGCGATGTATAGAAGTTTTTGAAGTAGGTCAGTTGGCTGCCTGTCGTCAGATTCGCTCCGTCATACCACCAATAGTAATGCGCAGGCAAGTCGTATCCCGTACCGAAGTCATCGGGATCTCCGGATTTGGAGTAGACGTCGTTCCATACGCCAGCCGCCCCGTATCCGTAGCCGTACATCCCGTATTGGAACGCCTTGTAGCCTGCTCCGAGTGCGCCGCGCGAATCTGTCCAGAAGTTATCGTACGCGCTTTCGTAGAGGACGGAAGGCTTGGTCGTGGTGTAATTGTAAAAGTTCTTTGCCGTGCTCATTCCCTGCAGATCGCCCTGCCATTGGACAGCAAAGACGTCATCGTACGGCTTGCTTGCCCACGACGAATTGGTCGCCACCGTCGAGCTCGTATTCTCCATGTGCGGCATGATCGGCTGATTGTACGAGTCATTGTCCGTGATGCTCTGACCTACCGCATACCATTTGCTCATCGTTGTGGAGTTATATGCGCCGTACATATTCTGGTCGATTTCTTGCGCAATCGTATAGATCAGCGGATACGAACCATACCGGGCGACCCAATATTTCGCCACGCGCGTCATGTAGGCATCCGAATACACGGAATAATTCGCGGGATCTTGCGCCCATGTGACTTGCGCGTTCGCATGGACGAGGCCTTGGTCGGCGATGTATTTGAACTTGCGGTCCAAATTGGCGAATCCGGCAAGATCCGCGCTCGTGAAGCCGTCACTCAAGTTAGCTACCATTTCCTCGTCCGCTCCCGAATGTGTACCGCCGCCATGCGGCTGCCAAATCGGCTCCGATTGGAACACCGTAAACCCTTGGCTAACGCGCTTATCGACGACATACTTGAACTGCGAAGCGACTCCGGATGCGTTGGAAGTCGCGAACCGCTCGTGCGGGAGAATCCAGTGCGTATCGCCGAGATAGAAGAACGGCGTTCCGTCGTTGTAGGTCAAGTAGCGGCCGTTACTGCTCACTTTCAGGAACCCTTTCTGATAGATCGCGAGACTGCCCGTGTACGCATTGACTTGAATCGACTTGCTGATGCCGTTCAAGCCCGTATCGGTAGGATCGTTCGCCGACGTCGTCATCGTCCAGGTGCCGGTCTTCGTCGGTGCGAAGCGGATCTTCCAGACAGAGCCGCCGTCCCAGAACGCCGGACGCGTAATCGTCGTTCCGCCAGGTCCAGTGAAGGTTGCCGTGACATCAACGTTCTGGAATGGATCGGTGTAGGACTTCGTGCTGGTCAGCTGAATCTCGACCGTCTGCCAGTTCTGCGTTGTATAATCCGCTGCATAAGCACGGTTCGGCACGAACAGGATCGCGCATAGCAGCGCGCATCCGAACAGCAGCAAGCCAAGCATGGGGACGCGTATTTTGCGATCATTGCTCATTAACATTCCTCCGTTTCAACATGGATCTTGCGTGGCATAAACTTTTGCCTGCAAAGCAAGTTTTTGCAAGTTGCTCTCTTGCTTCCGAGCTCCTTAACCCTTGCAAAGTAACGCCAACGTTTCGTTACCGCCTCCCCGCTGCATATCGAATAGCCCGCTATGTGTTTTCTCTGCGGGCGCTCCACTCTGATTCAAGTATGCTACGTTTCTGTCGCAACGGACATTGCTGCGTTTTTCTATTTGTTTGCTGCTTGTGCGGATTCAGGGAATTCCCTGAATTACAACGGCAAAGTGAATGGCTATAATGGAATGACAAGTAATAGGTATATGGCCAGCTGGGAAGAGGTGAGAAGCATGAGTGCTCCCTGGAAGAAAGAAATCCAGTCTCAACTGGATCAGATACGTACGTCAACGGACAGCGATTGGGCGGGATTCGCCATGGAAGAGCAGTACCATCGCCGGATTCGCTGGTTGGCGGCTTCGGGGAATTCGAATGAAAGATATGCGGAGCTGGTGATAAGGCCGGGGCGCGGATTATCAGGTCTCGTCATCAAGCTTGGAAGACCTGTCATCGTAGACGCAAGAATGCCGGCATCAGAACGGGAACGATTGCGGCCAGACTATTCCATAATGCTCGTGGAGCAATTGCAGGCTGCCATCGGAGTTCCGCTCACCATCCAAGATGAAATTCGCGGCGTACTGCTGGTCGGGAACCGCTCTGAACGTCTGTATGAAGACAACCATTTGCATCTGGTCAAGCATGCAGCGGAACATTTAATACCTCATCTTCAGCAGCTCCTATATAATAGATGAGGTAAATAAGCAACTCCAAAGGAGGGGCAACATGATAAAACTTTTAATTGTGGACGACCACGCCATCGTCCGTTCCGGACTAATGACTTTGTTAAACGATCATACCACCATGGAAGTCGTCGGCGAAGCTGCCGAGGGTGACGAAGGAATTGAGAAAGCGCTCAGCCTGAAGCCGGACGTTGTTCTCATGGATTTAAGCATGCCACATGGCAAAGACGGTCTGTCCGCGACAGCCGAGTTAAAGAAACGCCTTCCCGACTGTTCGATTCTCGTCTTAACGATGCATGATGACCATGAATATCTGTTTCGGGCCATTCACGCCGGCGCATCCGGATATATCCTGAAGAATGCCCCGCATGAAGAGTTGGTTTCTGCTATTCATACGATCTCGCAAGGCAACGCTTACCTCTATCCAACGGCTACGAAGCGTCTAATGAGCGAATACTTGGATACGCTGAAACGCGGAGAGCACTCCGATATCTTCGATACCTTATCCGAGCGCGAAAAAGAAATTTTGGGCTGGATTGCAAAAGGTTACTCCAATAAAGAAATTGCCGAGCATCTGATCATCAGCGTCAAGACCGTCGAATCCCATAAGAGCAACCTGATGGATAAGCTCGGCTTAAAAACGAGACCGGAGCTGGTCAGGTTCGCCATGAAGAAGGGACTGTTGACCTTTGAATAAGGAGCATGACGCTGCATTTCCCGAAGTAATCGGCAAGAACGTCCAGCATTTGTTGGAACAGATCGACGTGCAGCTCGTGGATGTGCCGATTCGCGACGATTTGAAGCTGTCCCTGAAACAACTGACTGATTTGAAATTCGCCCTCGACGAATCATCGATCGTAGCGATAACGGATTCGAAGGGCAAGATTCTTTATGTGAATGATAAATTTTGCGAAATCTCGCAATATGCCCGTAAAGAGCTGCTGGGCAAGGATCATCGCATCATCAATTCCGGCCATCATGACAAAACCTTTATACGCGATATATGGAACACGATTACAGCCGGGAAAGTTTGGCGCGGAGACATCCGAAACCGGGCAAAGGACGGCTCATTCTATTGGGTCAATACAACGATCGTCCCTCTCCTGAACGAAGATGGAGAACCGTACCAATATCTGGCCATCAGAAATGAAGTAACCGAGCTCAAACGCGTAGAACAAGAGCTGAAGCAGATGATGACGCAAGTGATGCATATGCAGGAAGAACAGAGAAAACGGTTTTCCCGCGAGCTGCATGACGGTATCGGACAAAGCATGTTTTCTCTGCTGATTCAGCTCGACAGCATCATAGCCGGGAAAGGAAATCCCGAGCTTGAGAAGCTGCGACGGAGCGTATCCTCGATTATGGAAGAGGTGCGCACATTGGCATGGGAGCTGCGCCCATCCGTTCTTGATGATTTGGGCATCGTTCCGGCTATTCGTACCTACATCGAGAATTACACGCAGCACACTGCTATTCAGATCGATTTCGAGACGAATTTGCGCAAAAGGCTTCCGGCCGCCATTGAAACGACGATCTACCGTGTCATTCAAGAGGCGCTCACCAATATTAGCAAATATGCGGATGTATCCCAGGCCGATGTGAAATTGCTCGATGCCGATGCCAGAATCGAGGTGCGGATCACGGATGCAGGCAAAGGATTCGTACGCGATCAGAGCGCGAAGGGCGTCGGCCTGTTCAGCATGGAGGAGCGTGCGCGAAGCATTGGCGGCCAGCTCATCATTGATTCGGAACCAACGCAAGGCACAAGCATCGTTCTGCTTGTGCCGAAGCAGGCAGAATAGCTGTATAGCTGGAAACAAGAAGAGCGCCCTTGATAGGGGGCTCTTCTTGTTTCCATAATGTTTCCATGATCAACCTTCCGCCTGGTCATCCTCAAGCACTCGCACCGCCTGAAGCAGAACATATTCTTGCTCAACCTTGAAATATTCCGATAAGTGAATCAACGCTTCGCGTAGATAATAGAGCATCCGTTTCAAGTCCTTTGTCGACCTGAATTCAATTAGCTGCTCCGTTTGATCAATGAACAGATTCAAATAACTGAGACCCGACCAGAAATACTGTTCCATGAGCAAGGAAGAGAATCGGAGTGACGGAACGGTATCTTCCTCCGATAAGCAGGCTTGAAGCTCCGGGAGCAGCTGCTCATCCTCGATCCTTAAATGGTGCTTCAGTTGCGCCGCGAATCCAATCGCCCGGACACGTAATTCTTGAACGGAATGCTTCCAATCCAAATCCCCCGGAACACAAGCATCCACTGTTGACTGAAGCGCCATATCGTACTGATGCAACTCCTGTGCCAAGCCGTAATGCTCTTCCTGCAAGATTTTGAGCACATCTGACAGTCCGTTATACATGGGTTCCTCTCGTTCTTCCCCGGCCCCTTGCGGCTTCTTTCCCTTTCAGCCACCAATGGTGCAGGAACGGCAGGATATAATGATCCAATCCGAACTTACCCGCGTTGCTGCCCGCAGCGATGATAAAGAAGCTGAGCAGCACCAGCCAAGGGTTCGTCGACACGGTGCCCGCAAACATATACATGAAATTCATCAGCAGGCCGAAGAAGACGGCCGCAGTCGTTAAGGCGCCAAGCAGCAACCCAATGCCAACGAATAACTCTCCCCACGGGACAAGGATATTGAACAATTTCACGTTCGGAAGCGCAAAGTCATGAAGAAAACCGATAAAATTCGGATAAATGCGCTCATGGGTTCCACTGTCCAACACAGGTTTGGCAATCGCGCCTTTGATAAATCCCGCCGCATCGAATGCCTTATCCCCCGTGAGTTTATGCCATCCGGCTTTCGTCCACTCCCAGCCTAAATACAGTCGTACCAGCGTCAACATAATCGCAGCGTAGCGGTTGCTTCTTAGCCAATTCATTACCATTTCTACCAGCTCCCTCGTTCGATCTGTCTTCATCATAGCTTCTGTCGCGTTCGCATTGTATCGGGATAAACACGGAATCTACGGCGAGCGATTCCCTGAAAATTCCGCAGGGAGAATCGCGATTTATGAGGAGGGATCAATAGGGATTTCCCCGCTCGAAAGATCAGTGATTCCCCCGATAACCAGCTTGAATAAAGACCGTTTATGATAAACGTAATGAGCACACATATGTGAAGGAGTGGAGAATGCCATGATTAAAGAAAAGTCCATCCATTTCAAAGTGATTCACCGTGACAAAACTTCCTTGCTGCGAGGGATTGTCTTTCTGGAAGAGAGCCAAAAGCCGACATTGAATGATGTAGAGGAATGCCTGAGGGAATGCGGTCATGAAGTCATACTGATCGACAAAGAACACTTGATATTCAAAGCCTTTGACGCAGGCGTACCTTACCTTATCCACGTATTGAAGGACGAGAAAGGCAACATCGACGATATTAGCATTGAACATCACGCCTTAGACTTGATGCAGTAGACCGCCTAAGAGTCGATAAAAAAAAGCCCGCATCATTATGATGCGAACTTCAGATTCACTCTTATGGCAGCTATCTTCTTATTCCTTGATTCGATAGCTAACGAATGCTAATTTGCCGCTATCGGGCGACCAGGAATTGACGTTTATGGTTCCCTGCCCTCCGAAGAGCTTAACAAGCGTTCGGAATTCGCCGCCAGCGCTTGGCATGATGCGGATCTCTACTTCCTTGTTAGGAGGATGGTCACCGGGTGCAACATCTCCCTTGCGGTAGGTAATATAAGCTACCTTGTCTCCATCAGGAGAGATATGCGGAAACCAGCTGTTGTTTTCATCATGAGTCATCTGAATCTGCTCGCTGCCATCGGCATTCATGCGCCATACCTGCATCAGACCCGTGCGTACGGAATTGAACCAAATGTGCTTCCCATCCGGTGAATACTCAGGCCCGTCATTCAGTCCTGCCGTATGCGTTAGCTGCGTTTCAATGCCTCCATGAACGGAAATGGTATAAATATCGTACTCCTCATCCCGCTCGGCGCAATAAGCGAGCGTGGTTCCGTCCGGTGACCAGCCATGCAAATAACTAGGTGCCATTGGCGTGACAAGCACCGGACTGCCGCCTTGCAAGGCGAAAATATAAATTCGGGACTGGCCATCCTCGTAGGTATGATGGCTGACGGCTACTTGCGAGTTATCTGGTGAAAGCACATGGTCATTATTGCACTGATTGGCGAAACCCGATTCGATCATTGCGCTTTCACAAGTACTCAGATCAAATTTATAAAGGTGCCCCAAGCTGTTATAGATGAGATATTTGCCATCGCGAGTCCAATTCGGCGCTTCGATTAGATAATCGAACTCAGCCGCAACGCTACGCTCCCCGCTTTGCACATCAACTGTTTCGAGGATACTCATTACGTTTCTTCCTGCTTCTTTACGGGGTTCTTGTAACCGCTTCACCTTACGTTCACCTCTGCTTCATCGTCTCGTTCCGTCAACCTTTATAGCATTCGACTTATGGTTTCAACTATCCTGCCGGATAAGGTATAATAATCCCATTCCTGAGAAGAGGAGCTGATACTGATGGCAGTCAGAGATTGCCGGATTGGAACAGCGCTATGCAAAGCCTGAATAGGGAGCGATACTTTGCATAGGCTGGCCATTATTTTATCGCCGGTCAACTACTCGCATCTATCGTTTTCTAATAGATGGCTTTGCGCCTTATTTGCTTATCAATTAAAAATAAGGGGCTGGAGTCCATGTGTAAACCATTTATTAGAAATCACGACTATAACTTTATTAACAAGCAAGCAGACTACGTGCTGCACGCACTCCGAACGGTTGGGGATCCGAAGATCGTAGCATCGGTTCGATCCGAAGCGCAAGCCAAGGTAGCGGAGTTATTCGCGGAAATCACAGATGAACGGAGCACGATGCTGGCATCTATCGCGGACCTTCAGTCAACCGAGGATTTCCAGAAGTATATGCAATTGCTTGAGCCGTATCGGGATGAGTTTCCATCGCTTGCGGCCAAGGATATCCTGAAGCTTTTTCCGAAAGTCAAAAAGCTGAAGTTGCCCGATCTCGCGCATCTCGATTACCGCAAGCTTTCTTATTTGAGCTGGGCTGATATTGCGACTAATCGCATGTATATCGTATACCCTTCGGGCGACGGGCAATTCATCGGCTTGGAAGGCCGGTATACGGCAAGCAGCAAGAAGAGCTATTGCTTTGCCTGCAACCGATTGGAAGAAGTGGTGCTGTTCTCGGCGAACTTCAAAAAGAGGCCTGTCCATGCCTCACCGGATTATTACAAGACGATCGGCAACTATATTTGCGCGAACGGTCATACGTGCAATAAGAACATCACGAGTGTTGCTTCTCTAGAGCGCTTTATTGAAGCCGTGGTCGGATGACAACAGGATTGTAAGCCTGAAAAGCCGCTGAGAAGCGGCTTTTTTTCATCTTGCCTCTGCAAATAGCACCTCCGAGGATGCCGAAAACTAGCCTATCTAGGCTGATTCATTTTATAATAGTCAATGCTAGCTTGTGTAAATACCGAGGAGGAAAATCTGTTGTTTGTAACTACTGATCGGACGGCGAGTAATCATTCCTATATTAAACAAGCGTATGCGACACCATCCGTCCGCGCGCATCTTGTCAATTCAGCGATCGTCTCGATCTATAGCGATTACTCCGGCGCGGCCGGGGAAGCTGTTCATGGCGCGGGCTGCTGCCTCGTGTACAATCGCAGTATGTTCGTGAGCGGCCGTCAGCTAGCACATGATTATGAGCGAGGCTCGAATTTCGGGGAGATGCTCGCGATTGCTTTCGGCGTTCAGCTTCTGACAGAAGCATTGGAGCAGCTTGTCCATACGGAAGCCCAGTTGCCTAAGCACGCTATCGTCTACTCCGATTGCCATGCGATTATGAAACTGATGTCGCAGCCAAGTTTCACGAAGTCTTACTACGAAGAAGCAAGAGGCGAATTCACTACCGCATGTCAGCAGCTGCAAGCGAAATTCCCTTCTATCGGAGTCGAAGTGAAGTACATCGGCAAGCATAAACAAGGCAATCCGCTGCACCGACTCGCGCACAATGCGGCAAGGAAGGCAATTGGGAAAGGTTAGAAACTCCTCATAAACCCCTGAATCGGACAATCCCGCTCGTATTCTATAAGGATACCGATTTGGAAGGAGAGTCAACCTATGGCTACTGAATCCACGACTGGAGCTGCTCCTCGCAGCTTTACCGTTTCCAGCGAAATTTTTACGAATCCGCATCTCGATATTTATTCTCAAATGATCTATATCGTGCTCAGCTCGTCCGCGGCAGATTCGATGTCACTTACCTTAACCGATATGTCTCGCAAGGGGCGGATGACCGTGAAGCAAGTGATCAAAGCGATGCAAGATCTCGCTGACCACAAGCTCATCTCCCATAAAATGTTCAAGCATCTCATCGGCGAATTCAACGACGATCGCCTCTCTTGGTCAGCTAAAGGACTGCTCACTTATTGCAAAGCTAATCCGAACGTGAGCCTGGACGAGCTGCTCGCAAAGTCGGACCAATCCAGCGAAGATGAGCAAAGCGTGAAGCGTGCGCTTCAGGAGTTGAAGCAATCGGGGTATTTGGACGATTTTCCGGATTTGAAGCGGATCGCTAATTGACGGATCAGTTGTTGCGTTTCCGTCTTCGTCTCCGCAAAAGCCGGCTGTCCAAGAAAGATCCCGCAGCGAACCAGAACACCAGATCGAGTACATACTGCATCGAGAATGATACTCGGAGCGACAGATACTCTGTTATCCAGAATGGCGGGCTTGAAAGAACAACAGGATGTTTTTGTCATCCCTTCCTGTCGCGTTGTAGTACACAATCCATGCTGAAATCAGCGTAAGCCAAAGGCTGCAGCGTTTGAATAAACGCATGATCGATCAGAACCCCTCCGCTTTTAAGTTTGCTCTATTATGGCGCGAGGGGTTCTGACCTGCTAGTACTAACTTTGTCTAGTACCTGCAGCATCTCCTATTTGCGAAAAAAGCAGCGACCCCAAGGTTTCCTCAAGGTCACTGCTTTTTTCATTCATGCTATGGGCTGGTCGCCGCCAGTTCCTTCTGCTTCAGTCTCTGATCCAGCTTGCCTTGAACGAACCAAGCATAGAGTACGAACCCGAACAGCAGTGCGCCCGTTGTCAGCAGGAAAGGCAGCGAGTAATGCCCGCCTGCCAAGATATACCCCGCCCAGTACGACGCAATCGTATTGCCGATGCTTCTGGATACGGTTCGCATCCCTGCGTACAGGTTGCGATCCTCATCAGCTACGGCGGACATCGATTCGCTGTCAATATGATTGTCCAGCATCGTTGTACTAGTACCGCGAAGCATCAGCAGAACCGCGAACGCTGCAGCCGGCATCGTGACCGCCATCAAGCCTGTGATCACGATATTGCTGACGAACGTGAAGATAAACGTCCGGCGGCTGCCCCATCGTTCAACGATGTATGGCATAATGATCGATCCGATAAAGAAGAATACGCCGCACACTGCAAGAAGCGTGGAGATGGACCCATCGTTCATATCAAAGCGGAACTTCAAGATGACATTCAGGAACGGTGTGACAAGCCCATACTTAAATCCACTGCTGAAGATGAGCACGGACAGCATGAGCAGGAAGTAGAAGGCATGCCGACTCTTGCTCTTCTCCGGCGCCCCGGCTGCAGCTTTCTCACGACTTGCTTCTTCACCCGCAGGCAGAAGTAATCCCCGCAGCAATGCCATTAAGCCCATGCAGCCTGCAGCCACGAAGAAGGAATTTTGATATACGGTCGTCGATCCGCCAAGTAAATCCGGCAGAAAACCGCCGAGCATCGTTCCGACTCCGGTGAATAACGTGAAGATCGCGAAGAGCAGCGAGTACGCGCTCGTCTCTTCCTTCTTCGTCCGGCAATAGCCGAAAATCAATTGAATTTCCGAGTTCACCACAGCCGTGACGCCGAGCGACCAGATGATCTGAGCAACGGTTATCTCGCCCCGGCTTGTCCCAAAGCCGAATACAATGAGCGAAATACAGGCTAATGTAATGCCAAGGACTAGCATTCGCTTGCGGCCAACACGCCGGACAATCATACTGGCGGGAAGGCTCGTTATTCCAACGGTCAATGCGCCGAGTGAAGTAATCTGACCGATGACCCCTTCCGAGAATCCAAGCGCGAGCAGATGCAGGTTAAGAATGAGACTGAATATTCCGGCTCCAATACCGAATAAGCTCTCTGTTGCGATAAATCTTTTGACCCCTGGCGATAAATCTTGTACCAAACTTGCCGTGTACTTCCACATAGGTGATGCCTTTCCTCTAGCTGATTGATCCTATTATCATAATTCAAGCTCAATATTCTATCAATGCGGGAATATTATCCCGTGAACTCCATTCGCATCCGGATCATATCCCGGCACGGAATCCCATCCTCGATGATCGGCTCGGCATAGTTCCTGACGAAATAATCGATCTCAACGCCAACGATGCGAAAACCGCATTTCTGATAAAATCCAAGCTGACCCAAGCTGGAATTACCTGTTCCTACCTCCAGCTGTTTATATCCCTGATCTTTGCTGTATGCGATGGCATGCTCGAGCAGAAGTTTCCCAACCCCCTTGCCCTGCTTGTCCTCAAGCACGGCAATATTCATAATTTCCGCTGTCTTCGGCCGCGTGCATAGCAGCATATAAGCTCCAATGACCTCTCCACCGTAATCTTCAGCCTGCATGCATACGCAGCGCTCGGCGTAAGCATCTATCGCTTGCCGCTCGGGATCCGCAAGAAGCAGCAGCTCATACGGAAGTGACTCGCCATCCTGAAGCTGCCTGATCGTAATTGACATCACTTACTTACCACGCCTTTCAATATAGCGACCACTCATTAATTTAGATCAACTGAAGCAGCTCATTCAGCTGCCCTATCGTATGCAGCGGCTTCGCCTCCAGCTCATCAAGCCAAGGCTGATTCACTTTCATCCATATCGTCGCCATGCCAGCCTTCGATGCCCCTTCGATATCATTGACCGGATGATCGCCGATATAGAGACATTCGTCCGCACGCAAGCCTAGTTTACTGGTAGCAAGCGCGAATATCTGCGGGTCCGGCTTATTTACGCCTGCTTCCTCAGAGACGATAATGAAATCGAACGAGTCGCGAATGCCGAGCTGATCGATTTTCCCGTATTGAATCGGTGTCCGGCCGTTCGTAATCATGCCGACTTTATACTTCGTACGCGCATGCGCGATGACCTCGTTCGCTTCATGCATCAGCACGGCATTGCTCACATAATGCTCCTCATAGTATGCCATTAGCTCGTGATGTGCAGGCTTTTCAAGCTTATTATCCCAAGGCATCTCCTCGAGCAGTTCTGTGAAAAGCCGACCTTTGTCCTTGTAGCCATCTTCATCCAGCACAATAATACGATCACAGAGTGGCTCAGCATCCTCAACATGGCTGAAATATTGATTAACGAATGCGCGTGTAAACCTCGAGAATGTGTGGGTCCGATCAAGCAAAGTATTGTCCAAGTCAAAAATAACGGCTTTCAGCTGCTCCATCTTCAGTCCCCCTTAGTGATTTAGCTTCTTCGCAAACCGGTACCCCGTCACCTCATAGCCGCGTTTCTTATAGAATGCATGCGCATTGGTGCGCTCCTCTTTAATGCCGCTGTTAACGTAAACAAAGTGAGAGCCTTGCTGCACCGCATACGCTTCTGCATGAGCAAGCAGCGCCTTTCCGATGCCTCTGCCTTGCAGGCCATCCCTCACAACAAGCGAGGAAACCTGCGTCTTCAAGTCATTGCTAACATAGCTATATTGCATCCGCAAGCCGATCATGCCAACAATTGCATGCTCTAACCAGGCAACGAATGTAAAATAATTCGGACTCTCGGATATCCGCCTCATCCTGATCTGCATATCTTCAATCGAAGTAGGCGAGCCCAGGTCAGTCATCAATGCCGCAAGCCCCGCTAAATCCGACTCGGCATACGCGCGAACCTCCACCATCCTGCTTCCTCCCTTCTTCTATCGCCGATTCAACCAATAAACCATCAGCTCTTCATCGTAATAGACGCCTTTATATTTCAGCGCATGCCGCTCCAGACCAAACACTTCAAATCCGAGTGAGAGATACAGCTTGCGGGCTTGCTCGTTGCTCGTGACGACCATAAGCGTGACTTGATCCAGCCCTTCAACTCCATCGACTCGCTCCAATAGGCGCTGCAGCATTTTCCTGCCGACACCTTGCTGCCTTGCTCGCGCACTGACAAACATGCCCCAGATGAACCCTTTGTGCCTCACCTTCGTGCCGTCTTCCCGGCGAAAACCGACCATGCCGACCAGCTCGCCTTCCTCCGTGTACGCACCTAGGATGAAATTATCGTCACGGAGCTGGATACGGCCTCTGACCGTTTCGAGCGGCGTGACAACCGAATCCTCATAGGTCGCGCCGAATGCTTCGGGACTGTCCTGCAGCGCCTCCAGCCGGAGCTGCCAATAGGCTTCTACTTCATCGGGCGTAATGAGCTTGATTTCGATCATGGACATCCCTCACTCTAGTCAATAGAATCTATCAAACACTTCTTATAAATCTTTGATTTGCCGCCGTATGAATAATAGCCGATTGCTGCATAAATCCATCCATATCGCTCATAATAGTCGTTTAACGTTGTGCTCAGATAGAGCTCGCGGTAGCCTCTCGCTGCAGCTTCTCGCTGCACATGCTCCATCAACCGGCTCCCTAGCTGCTGCCCCCGATAGGCAGGGTCTACGAATAGACAAGCAAGCCAGGGATACAAGTCTTGCCGACTGATTAGATCATTGCGAAGCAATGCACACATACCGACGAACTTCTCCCCGTCAAGAGCGACATAAAATTTCGGCACATCTACCTCAGAGGTCAATGAATGATCGATGCAATCCCGATAGAATGCGAGATTCTGTCCTGTCCCCCATTGGGACCAGTAATATTGAATCGCACGATCAATAAATTCGCGTGACTGATCTTGCAATTGCTCGATTGTGATCATGGCTTGTCCTCCTTATTCAGCTATATATCCGAATCGCCTGGCCGCCAGCCAATCTCCTGACTCCAGCTGGTCGCCCTGCGCATAATGTCCCAAATATATGGATCTTTCTCGTCTACGTAACGCTGCCGTTCTTCTCGATAAAGTGCCATCAGCTTGAGCTTGGCATCTTCATAGTACTTCGCTTCATCCGGCATCGCTCGCAAGTAATCGCGAAATAATAGTGCAAATTGCTGGCCGAAGCTTCCTTCTTCCCGCACGTGAATATGGGTTCTCCGCATACCCGCTCCTTCGCGAAAATACCGCTTCGTCCGCTCCGTATTGCCCGCCTTATATACGTAGCCGAGCGATGCTAACGGAAGTTGATAGACACTTACCGGCTCTAAGGAGCGAACTGAGATTTGAATGTCAATGACAGGTTTAGCCGCAAGTCCAGCGATTGAGGTCGAGCCAATATGATCGATTCGCGTTGCGATGCCGCCGAGTGACTGACGCATCCGTGCACCAATTTTTTGGAACTCTCTCGCCCAGCTCGGGTCATGCGGGACTACGATGATAGGATCTGACGACATGTAATCTCGACCTCCCCTATTCGAAGAACATCATATGCGGCTTCGTCTCACGATAGTAGGCAAGCCGATCCTGCAAGCTGCCCGTGTGCAGCTCAAACTTATGACCATCCGGATCTGTAAAATATATCGACTGCCGATCCTCGGCCGCCCGTTCCCGACCAGACAGGATATTCACCTTGTGGTCTTCCAGCTTGCCAAGCCACGCATCAAACTCCGACTCTTCAATTGTGAACGCCATATGCGTGTAGGACTTATGAATCTCGCTGCGCGGAATGTCTTTCTCTTCATTCAGCGCAATCCATAACCCGCCAAGGTCAAAGTACGCCAGCGACCTGCCAATAACGAGCAGCTTCGCACCAAGCACTTGCTCGTAAAAAATAATAGATTTCTCCAGGTCAGACACCGAGAAGCAGAGATGATTCATACTTGTTAGCTGCATGTGCACTTCCGCTCCTTCATGCGTACGTTATTGATATTGCTTGCGCTGCGTTGCTGTCTCTTTGATCCACGCGTCCAGCTCATCTCGACTCACATAGATTTCCTTGTCAATCTTGAAGTAAGGGAACATTTTGCCCGAATAACTGCCTGTCGACTCTAGCGTCGTGTCCTCGAGTGTAATAATGGTGTTGAGCTCAGCTACTGTGAGATGAAGATAATCCGCCGTCTCGGCAAGATTCATCAGCGGTCCGTATCGGTTTGTTTCGGCTGCGCGTTGATTGTCTTTCAAGATATAACAGCCACCGAGAATCGAAGCTGCAATAATGATAGCGCTTAATAAATGACTAAGTGAGAATGATTTCATCGCTGTACCTTCCCGCCTAATTGAAATGGTTCAAGCTCCTCAAGCAGCAGCTGCCGATCCCATTCGATTGCTTCAGGTATCGGGTAAGAGGTTACGCTGGCGAGAACGCCGTCCTTGAAGATGCAATAATGGTTATAACAGGCTTGCTGCTCAAGCATCAGCGGCATATATTTGGGCAAGTGCGTCGCGACCCCAACATTGTCCGGATGCATAATCCATGCCATGTCTTTCCAATCGAGAATGCCTTCGGCTGTCTTCACAGGCGTCGCGAGAGGAAAGTCCGAATCTACTTCAGCCGTATACAAATACATCCCGCCAAAATAATCCGCATCCACCTGCCACGTTACAAGCCCTTTGAACTTCACACGTAAAGCTGCAGACTCGATTCCCGTCTCTTCCTGAATCTCGCGAATCATCGAATCCCGCGCGGATTCTCCTTCTTCCAGCTTGCCGCCGACACCGTTCCATGCGCCCATCCACGATGGCTTCTCCCGGTTCAGCAGCAAGATTTGATCATTTCTGCGTATGAAGGCAATATTGTATTTGATCATGGAGCAGTTCCTTTACTTGTTTTCTCGTATTAACGATGATCACTTGCTTCCCTTGTGCGGCAGCCGTCTCCAGCTTGCTCAGCGTACTTAACCGGCTGCGCTTCGGATAATTCCATACCCACTTGATGAACGCCCAGTCGATCTTCTCCTGGCAGCCTTCGTTCATATCCGGCCTCGTCTTCTTATGAAACATAATTCTCCGTTTGAATATTCGAACCATACAGAGCCATCTAGGCATGTCCAGCAAAATAATGAGGTCAGCGCGTTCAATCCGCTTCTCCATCGTGCGAGCATAGTTCCCGTCAATCACCCATTGCTCTTGCATCGTTAGCTGTGTGATCGTTTGATCCCACTCTGCTTTCTGCGGCGCCACCCAATTCGGTCTCCAGTAATATGCATCAAGATGAATCACAGGTAGCGACCAGATGCGGCCAAGCTGTTGCGCGAGCGTGGATTTACCAGAACCTGATGAGCCTACGATGAGAATGCGATTCACTTCCGTGCGCCTCCTACTTTTTTGAAATGGGCTGGATTGCTTGCTGCAACTTCGCACGCTTGCCGTTTATTTGCGATACTGCAGCCTAGACATCCCGCGCTCATGCGTTGTTCTCTCGCATTAACCTGGCGATTTCCTGCGCATTGTTGCTGGACGATTGCTCGAGCTTGCTGATGACAAGCGCTTGACGCTCTTTGGAATGATTTTGGCTCAGCTTCCATTTGCCTTCTAGCCGATCGAGCCGAATCCGGAACCCGACGATTCCCTTCATAAGTCCGTCAATGGTGTCACGATTCGAGTCATCAATGCGGTACGCGCTTCCTGGTTCCTCGTACTTGGCAACCATCTCGTTCAAACATTGCAAGAGTTCTGCTTCATCCTCGATCAACTCGGCCTGGCCATATGCATGAACGGCGGCATAGTTCCACGTCGGCACAGACTGGTTCGTCTCGTACCACGAGGAGGAAATATAGGTGTGCGGCCCGTGAAAGATAGCCAGCACCTCTTCTCCGCTAATATCGGTCCACTGGCTGTTCGCTCTGGCAAAATGTCCCATCAAGCACCTGTTCTCCCGGTCCAACACTAGCGGAAGATGCGATGCAGTCGGATGACCTCCGCTCGTCGAGATCAGGGTTGCAAAGCTGTATCGCTCCAAGAACGCGAATAGCGTCGCTTCGTCTTCCACGCGGGTATGTTTTGGAATGTACATCCTTATTCCCCCTTCAGCTCCACAACCATATGGATGTCGAGCGGTTCTTTCTTTAACAGCTCTTCATCGGGCTTATCGGTGAGCTGCGCCCCGCTGCTGCGATAGAACGATACAGCCGAGCGGGTTTCCGTCGACGAAATATAGAGCCCCTTCGCCCCTCTTCGAATCGCTTCCTCTCGCAGTTGCTCGAAAATCCGACTGCCAATGCCTTGCCGGCGATAATCACGGCTCACATACATTAGGTCCACTTGCAGCCGGTCCCGCTGCTCACCTCTGAACGGTGCCGCAAGCACGCCAAAGCCGATGAAGCGCTCCGCATTCTCTCCTTCGATGAAAGCACCTATAGCGAAACCGCCTCGGTGGCACTCCTCAACGAAACGCTGTTCCATCTCGGTTAACAGCTGAACATCCCATGTCGGACATTCATGATCCGCTGAACGTTCTGTCATCTGGCCATTCTGCATCTCATAGATGAGGTCGATATGCTCGGAACGGTCGATTTGCCGCAGCAGCCGTACATCGGCAGCGGTCATCTCGCGATAATAAGTCATCGGCTACCCTCCCTCCAGTAACCACCATCGTAATTGTTATTGAAATTGACTAATACAAGTCGAGTTCGTCTTTTACCTTAAAATCCAGCTCGCCGTTTTCTTTAGAGGAATCAATATCGACTGTGGCTTTACCTGAGTATCCAGGTTCAATATAACCGAATATGTACGACTCCTGCTTCCCATGCCCCGTCTCATACTCAAGCTTAATACTGCCTTCCCCATGCACTTTTGGCACAATGTGGATTCGTTTCTTCGAATGAGCTTTCAATGAAACCATTTTCGGTCCACCGGGATATGTAATCGTTAGCTCGTTCACAGTCTGATCGAGGTTATTCTGTATTGTAATCGTGAACCCGCTTTGATCATGATCAACAACAGCCATAACGGCGAAGTACGCGACAATGGTAACAAACACGAGCAATACGATATTTTTCAAGAGCGGCTCCTTTGTTTTCGAATGATCCCCTATAGGTCCTTCCCCATACAAACACTTTCATCGCTGCCAACATACGGCTCATAATTCGGGATCCGGTCATAGCCCATCTTCGTATACAACGCGATCGCTTCCGGCTGTCCCGTGCCCGTCTCGAGAATCGCTCGGCGATTGCCTTCTTGCTTCGCCCATTGTTCGAGCTCGCTCAGAACTGCTTTGGCAATTCCTTTGCCGCGCGCTTCATCCAACACAAACATCCGCTTCATCTCGACAACGCCAGCATCCGCAGCTTCCCTGAAACATCCGCAGCCTACCGGCTTGTTGTCCAGATAGGCTACGATTGCTTTGGCATCTAATTTCACTTTATTGAACTGATCGAAGAACTGCTGCGTATCGGGGTACCGCTTCCACAAATCCCGGTCGAGCAGCTCGATTAAATAGCCAAAATCCTCATGATCTGTTGAAACTTTCTCCAGGTGAATGCTCACGTTTACACGTCCTTATTTTGTGGATCGAATTCTTTATTCATTTCTTTCACTTTATCCGAATAGCGCTTTATGGGGTCAAGCAGTGCAAACACAGCTCCGATTATAATACAGAGTGACCCTAACCAATAATTGAGCGAGAGATCGAGCTCATAATTCTCTGAGCTGTACGATCCGGCAGCTGCCGCTTGATATGCAGCAAAGCCTAGCTTGACCGTAAACTCCTCGACCAGCTTAGTGCCAGTGATTATGATGACGCCGATTAACATCGATGCGACCGATAATACCAATCTAACGTTCTTCATTCGAATCATCCCTCTCCCCAAGCCCGGCTCTTACAGCCGCAAGCAGCGGTTCCTTATGATCCGGATGGCACGCGATGATGTACGGCTCATCCTTCATACCCGTGAACGGATTGCCGTCAAAATCAACGACGACACCGCCAGCCTCCTGCACCATAAGCAGTCCCGAATATAGATCATCGCCTTCCGAATTGTAGAGCACGATGCCATCGAGATTTCCTTTGGCCAGCATGCACCAGAGCAAGGTTGGCGCCCATAGTCTGAGCATTCTGCGGAAGCTTACATCAATATGCTGTCTGAGCGCGACGGCTTTCGGATCATTTTGCACGCCATGTCCTTGAATCCACCCTATATTGCCTCTGTAGATATTGGCTATAGGCTTTACTCCAATCCGCCGGCCATTGCAAAACGCGCCTTCTCCTCGTGCAGAGACGAATAGCCGATCGGTCAATGGCTCATATATAACGCCTAGTACAGGCTCCCGCTTATACAGCAGTGTAATCGAAGTCGAGAACACCGGCAGCCCGATTGCGAAGTTATTCGTTCCGTCGAGCGGATCAATCATCCACAGCCAGTCATTTTCCGAACCGATGATGCCCGCTTCTTCGCTATGGATTTGATGCTCGGGAAAAGCTTCCCGGATGCGCTTAATAATAACCTCTTCCGCAATCAAGTCCACTTCCGTGACGACATCGCCAAATTCATCCTTCGTCCGCAGCTCGGCAAAATGATCGAATTTCGCCTTGCAGATTTGCCCTGCCTCGCGAATGACAGTCTCCGCTAGCAATCTTGCCGTTTGAATAGTTGTTTCATACATGCAACTTCACCTCGGGAGTATGCTTAATATAGGCCAGACATCCTCTGCTACATAAGTGCCTCGCAACTCACTATCCCTCTCAGGGTGCATGTAAATGGTATTGAGCGTATCCTTCACAATAGACGATCATAAACACGAGCAAGGATGCTAGCAGCCATTTTAGTCTAAGAATCGTACGCATGTCAGCCTCCCTACCAATACCTCATTCTTCTAACCCGACAAAGCATCAAGCAGATCAAATAGATGATACAAATAGCCCCGATCAAGAGATAAATGCCTGAAGTCGTGAGCATTACAACCCCATACGGTAAACTCCATAGGAATGCGCCGATGAGAATACTGACGCGCGATTGCAGTAAACCAAGCGCGAACAAGCAAGCTGGCAATACGATCATCATAAACGAATGAACGGGACTAAACTGCGTCATCCCGTCAAAATAAGGATTTTCCCACGCGAGCAACGCCCAGATAATCACTGCTAACACGCAAGCCGAATATCCAATGCCCTTGATATGTATCAGCTTCATATTGATGCTGCACCTGGGACTGAGATATCTGCAACCTCCCACTCAACAAACAACAGCTTTAATTCCTCCGCAGTTCGTGCAATAAAAGCAAGCACCGCTTCATCAGTGAAATAAACGGACTCTATCTTCGGCTCATGCGACGGTTCGCTTAAATAGTCGAGCTTCATCTCCCGGTAGAGGCTTACTTCATGTTCCGAGACCAGCGGTTCGAGCCCATCAATCTCAGCTCTCCTTAGCGCATCTAAAATTTCATCCGACCACGCTTTCGTACGAAGCAGGTTGAACTCGGTCTGGGCCATCTCCTCATTGTACACATTCCGTATAATTCGACCCTGCTTCCCATCTTCATACGCACGCTCGAATGATGCGTAAATCGTATCCGTCCACCTGATGTCCGCATACACGTGCGCGATATACCCGAGCACGAAGTCCGCCCGATCCATCTCTCCACGTTTTCCGAGCTCATTCACGCAAGCCTGCTCCAATTCCGCAATAGTCGGAAACCGGCCTCCTGTGACGAAATGCGTGGCGCCTTTCTCCTCACGAGTCACATGACCTCGCGTATGAATCGCATCCGGAGCTATGCTTCCCAGCAGGAAGCTTGGGGAAGGCTGTCCGTTGTACAGCTGGACCGCAATTCCAAAATGAACCATTGGCCAAGGCATCCACATTCGCCTCCATCATAAGAATTCCATCGTTGCTACAGCTTCAGCTCCATCTCGTGCGTAGGCTTGAAGCCCATCGTCTCATACAGATGCCGACCGTCAGGCGATGCAAGCAGCCGAATCGTCTTCACACCGCAAGCTTGCAGCCAGCCAATCGTCTCTTCCGTTAATCTGCGTGCAAAGCCGCGTTTGCGGTATTCCGGCATTACATAGATATCTCCAATAAATCCATACTGGTCCGGTTCATAGAAACAGTAGGGAATATCGGACTTCAAAAATGCGCCTGCACATGCGACGATCCTGCCTTCTTCTTCCATGACGAAATGGATCCCAAGAAAGTTACGATACATTTCACAATATTTGTCATAAACACTCGACTCTGCATGAGCTTTAAGGTAATGCTTAATGCCCGCCTCTTCAAACATTCTGATCTTCAACTCTACAATGGTCTTGATTTCATCTAAGGTTGCTTGTCTGATCACGTGCGCATTTCCACCCCTTATTCAGCTAAAATCCGTTCAAGCACCACGCCGACCCCATCTTCATCGTTCGTCAACGCAACTTCATCCGCCGCTTCCTTCACATCATGCGGCGCGTTCCCCATCGCCACGGAATAACCAGCCGCTCCCAGCAAGCCGGTGTCATTGTAATCATCGCCGAAAACGATCAACTCCGACATCGAGATGCCAAAGCTATCGCAGAGCAGCTGAACTCCAGCTTCCTTCGAGGCAGTCAGAGACATGATCTGGATCAGCTTACCGCCATCGGTAATGACAATGTTAAGTCGGGTAGCGAATGGATCTACAAGTGCTGCAGCGTTTGATTCGTCTATGGATGAAAGCAAGATTTTGGTAGGATGATACTGCTTCAGCTCATCAATTTCGCGTTGAATCGGATTGCCCTTCCTTCGGGCGACGACAGCGACTTCAATCTCGCCAAGACAATACCATTCGTCCATTACTTCAATGCTAAATTCCACACTCGGCGCGATATCCAGGCAATGATCAAGAAACTCGCCGAACAAATCCCTCTCAATCGGAAAATGATGTTCCTCACCGCAATGCGAACTGCGAACAAGTGCCCCATTGTAATAAACGAACGAGCCGATTGTGTACAGCTCTTCAGGGAGCAGCTCTTTCACCGCTCGAGGCGGACGCGCAGTCGCATAGATAATCGTGAGCCCCCGTTGATGACAGGAGATTACAGCTTGTTTGTTTCGCTCCGATACTTGTTTGTTCGAATCTAGCAGCGTGCCATCGAGATCAAGTACGAGGGCTGAGAATTCCATGCTTCACATCCTTTGGGTCTGCGTCCCGAGATTTCTCGTGCAGCTCAGCAACGAGCTTGCGGAAGCTCGCTCTAGCCGATGCGTTCAGCTCCAGATCGCGCACATATTCGTTATTAAGAAGCAGGTTCTTGATCGTTTCATCCGTCTTCATCACGAACCTATACTGCTCGCCGTTCGTATAGAACTGGTCGAACCATTCTTGTTCTTGCCTCAGCCTGTTCAGTCTCCTTCTATAGCGCCGCTCGTCTTTACTTGCGAAGAAGCCGTCACTCAGGTCTGCCACCAACTCGCCAAGCGCCTGCAGGAGGGTCGAGATCACATCGGATAGCAAAATCATCATGAACCACCTCTAATTCATTTTAGTAGGAGTTTAATACAACCTTTTCTCATAGCTATCTCGTAAAGCTGCAGCGATTTCTTCCTCTGTCTTTCCAAGTCTGCTTGCATGTTCTACAAGTATTCGTGCCGGATTCGGAAGCGCTGCCTGCTCGGGCCAACTTGCCGGCTCCCACAGCTTCGAGCGTTTGAACGCTTTGGCACAATGGATGAAGCCTTCCTCCATTTCTATACCGATACCGAGAAGAGGTATTTTGCCATGGGCTTCAAGCGGCCGCAACCGTTCCGGATCCTTGGTTATACAGGCGCGGCCATTAATGCGCAGCGTCTCCTCTAGGCCTGGAATAATAAAGATCAGTCCGATCTGCGGATTCGCCAAAATATTCCGAAGTGCATCCATTCGCTTATTGCCCGGACGCTCCGGGATAAGCAGATGCGTATCATCAAGCACAGCCACGAACCCAGCTGTATCGCCGCGGGGCGATACATCGCATGCCCCAGACGCATCGCTCGTTGCTACAAAAACCAATGGCGACTTCGCAATAAAATCCCGGCAGTGCCGGTCCAACTTCGTAACGACTTTATTCCGTACGAGCTCGCTTGGATATCCAAGCAAGGAACGCAGCTCCTCATCAGTATGAACGATCTCGTTAAAGAATGGTTTCATCATATTTCATGTACCGCCTTCTATGCTGGAATCAGTTGCTCCGCAATAATATCTATTCATTATAGCAGTCACTGAAAGAGCTGGAAATAACAAGAAGATTACAACATCCAAGGGACATGTAACCTTCTGATTGGCTAGTTGAAAGAATACTCCATTAGAATGAGCTTCTCTGAAAGAGCTTTTATTTTCACAAAACCACACTTTTCATAACATCTTGCGGCGGTAGGGTTATCAATTGCTGTTTTCAAAATGATACGGCCTGCGATCGATTTCTCTCTTAAATAAGATTGGAGCAGCTGAATAGCTTGTGTAGCAATACCTTTATTGCGATGTTCGCTGCTTCCCATGAAAATATCCATCCCGATCATATTCAACTGAGCGTCTTGCTCGTACTCCTGCTTCTGTTCGCTATCCAGCTCGTAATATTGCAAGTAACCGACTGGATTGCCGAGATACTCAATAATACAAGGGATTTTCCGATCTGCACCGTCAACTCTCGCCTGATACTTCTGAATGACTTTCTCCATGGTATGGATATCGTTAGGGTTACCATAAAACCGCATCACTTCGGGATCATTCCGCCAGCCCAGCATGCAGGAATAATCGTCGGTGGTCATTTTTCTAAGGTTTACTTCGATGTTGAAGATCATCAGCTGAAGCCCAACTTCGCAAACAAATAGGTATCCCTTAGCTCTGTACCATCTGCAGAAACATCATCAGCTCTGAACGTACCTTCTAATTCAAACTGCAGTCGCTCCGGGATCTTAATGCTTTTGCTATTTGTCGTGTCACAACGTATTTCCAATCTTCTGGCATTCAATTGATTAAATGCAAATTCACATAGCCCGCGAACAGCTTCAAGCATATATCCGTTACCACTGAGACGCGTATCAATCCAGTAGCCAATCTCGAACTTTCGTACTTCCCAATCAATACTATGCAAGCTGGTTGCCGCGACGAACTGCCCCGTACTTCTTAAGAATACCAGAAATCTTAATTTCTCCCGGCTTAGAAATTTGATATGAGACTCTCTCATGCCAAGTTCCGCATCATACTCGGACAGCTCGTTTTGTGCCCATTTCATCCATGGCTTCAGCTCGTCTAACGACGCGTTAACCGCTTCGAATGCAGCTCTTCCATCGCCTGGCCTCGGCATTCGAATCCATAGTCGCTCCGTGTGAAACTCATCCGGGAAATCCATCATTATCGGATCCATAGCCTGCCATTCCCCTTCAAAATGCGAATATGTAAATTGGAAAGATAATACTCCATTCAAGCTGTTCAGTCAACAAAAAAGAGCAGCCGATTCTCCATCCAACTCAACTGCCTTCAACCGATTCTATAATCTAGCCTGTATCACAAATCGCTCCGAGTTTGTTCGAATTCCTTTCTCGGTTTGATTCTGCTCAATAAATTGCTGCAGCAGCTTGAAGTCCGCTTCTTCTCGGCCGAAGTCAGGGATAATCGGCGTGTGCTTCAATAAGAAACTCAGGTCTTCCGCGGCGTGGTAGTACTCGATGCCGCTAATATCCCAGGACTGAATATCGCTAAACCCAGCCTCCCTCAATTCGCTCAAATATCGCTGCTTCAACGTACCCGCTTCGATGCCAAACGATTGCCCTCTTCCAAAGGCTAGCTTCAGGTTGAACTTGTCGTTCTCACTTACTTGCTGGGTGAAGAATAGACCTCCGCTGTTGGTCAAAACTCTCGCAACCTCTTCAGCATAGAACTCCGAATGCCTGCACGAGACAACATTGAATAAGTTCGCTGGGAATATCAATCGTTCAGCTTCCATCTGCAGAAATCGTACATTAGGCAAGCCCGACTTCGCCGCGTTTCGCGCTGCCGTCTCGATCATCCAAGCGGATTGGTCGATCCCAATCAGGAGCAACGCAGAATCAGCTGCAATTGTTAAAATCGCTTCGCCGCCGCCAGTGCCGATATCAAGCAACATGTCCCCTTTTCCGCAGGACTGCTTGACTTCCTTATAGAAATCCCGGTCGTTTCCTTCGATCGTACATTTTACGCGGCTGAAATCCCATCCGTTGGTTTTGCCGACATTGTCGTAGAATGATTTGTAGTCCGTAATGTTCATGTGCTTCCGCCCTTCTTCATATAAGCCCCGCCTTGAAACACAGGGGCGGCTTCACTCACATTCAGCTCGCTGGCAAGATCTACATCCTGCGCAAAGCCCTTCTCGATAAGCTCACGACCAGACGAACATTGCTGCAATGTCATCGCGATATCAACTTCTGCCTGATTAAATGCACTCACAGCTACTTTTGCCTCAGGGGATAGACTCACTTGGTCCAATCGACTAATAATCGCACCGGCTGCAAGCAAGTCCTCGATCGCAGGGCGTAAGCTACCATTTGACCACTGCTCGCCGCACGCGATAAAACTTACAACTTCGTTCGGATAATGCTGATTGATGTACGCTGCAACAGCCGCAGCATTCCGCAAACTGCCAGCTATTGTTGTCACGTTTGACTCCTGTGCCACAATGGTGCATGTGGAGCCATTGAGGGAAGGTAATACGATCCGGGATTGTGGCGGTAATGAGAGTAAGGATGCCGGGGAAAGTGACGGCGTCTCCCCACGCTTCTTTGCAAGGACGGCACCGACAGACTCTGCGAACGTAATCGCGGAATCATCTTTATGTCGACATGGGAACACCGCTGCATCTCTTGAAACGGCGACTTCAACACAGGTTGTAAAAGAGAGTACATCGATGATGACTATTACTCTCGATAAAGGAGCCAATCGTCTTACCCCTTCTGTTCCCCATTCAAATCGCACTCGAAAAGGAGTTTGAAGAAATACGTCCTCATTCATAGAAGCTCGTCCCCTTCGCCAGCCGTTTTAGCTGAGCATTAGTTCATGTCGCCAACGTAGCATGGATTGATTTTAACGCCGGATGCGATTTCGATTAAGCGAGGAACTAACTCTTTTGGATAAAATCGTACTTCACTGAGCTTGCTTACCTCGATCCATTCCACTCCGATTTGGTCTGGATCAGGGTGAGGGGGAGTTTGGGGAATATCATCGTCGGCGTTCAATAAGCTGCATGAGAAGATCGGGCTGACGATATGCAGCTCCTTATTCGCTTCAGCATGATCATGATTCGCGCCAATAAATTCTCGAAGAAATAACAGTTCGTTCACCTTAACGGCTATGCCTACTTCCTCAAACACTTCACGGCGAATCGCCTGCTCTATCGTTTCGCCAAATTCTTGCTTGCCGCCTGGCAGGATATAGCTTACACCGCCATCATCTTCCCTTTTCTTAACCGTTAGCACCCTATTGTTCTGGAAAATAACCGCTTGAACGCCTACGCTGACCCTCATTAGTGGCCTCCTCTATGTCGCTAGTTGCATTGATTATCATTAAACTCGGTTTGAACGCTCTGCATCTGTGTCATATGCCTCTTCGCATGCTGACACTGCAGGCTCGAAGGATAGAGCCTCATGCCGTAGCGAAACCCTCCTTCTCACCTTGCTTTGCCCATGAATATCCCCCATTCTAACATTCGCGGAAATATCTGAGAATCCTGAATTTGCCGAATTATTTCCAAAACGTAATACTTCCGATTTTCTTTATCACATTCATTTTAGAATCAATTGCTTCTTGATCCGTCTTAAAATAACGCGTAGACCCGCCCCCAGGGTCCATCCCGTTCCACGCATCTTCAACCGCACTTCTTCGCTGATTCAGATACGGCGATATTCTCCATCGCTGCTGCGTTTAACTGCATAATGACATCCGGGACACTTCCTGAGAAATCAACAAGTTTCATCCGATTAAACACGACAGCGGCGATAGCAACTTGAGTAATATACGGCTCATCATGAGCTTCAAGCTCAACCAAGCTTTCTATTAATGCCCTGTCATCCGACTTGAGTTGAAATTTATCTTTAAAAAGAGGAGCTTGCTTCCCGACATTAGTAGGTTTAGAGGTTGGGAAGATCATACCGAGGATTCCAACTCCAGAGTAACTGACAGATCTGGTGTACCGATCATTATGCTCCCTGATAATCAAGAGCTCATGAATCGAGAAGAACAAGTAGCTCTTCCTCCGCACATCATGCAGGTCGGACAGTTTGGTATTCTGGCCGCTTTGAGTTTCTTGTTTAGTTACCCATTGCTCAAATCGCGGCGTTGTCGGGTTTGTCCACTTTAGTCCAAGGATGATGACTCCGACGATCAATAGGATCAATCTCAAATCAAGCCCTCCCAAGCACAGTCTTGTACGACAAGCATATGAGTGAGGATGATTGGAGATTACGCTAAAATGCTGATTAGTAAAAGCAGATTCGGTTCGCGAGAGTGAGGTAGAAACTGTTCTCCGGAGGAGTGGATTGGCGAGAGAACGTATTTGTTCTCTCAGAAGGCGAAACGAAGGTTTTTCGAGCAGAGAGAACATATAAAATATAGGTTCTCTCGGGTGAGGAAGCGCCGTGTTCCGGCGGTTTGATTCGCGAGAGATCCTTTCTGGATCTCTCAACAGGCGAAGCGGTGGTTTTCCACTCTGAGAGTGCCTATTAGGATCTCTCGACCGAGGAATGCGCCGCTACCAGACGGATTCAATTCGCGAGAGTGCCTATCTTGATCTCTCAGCAGGAGGAACGTTGATTTTCCACGCTGAGAGTGCCTATTAGGATCTCTCGACCGGGGAATGCGCCGCTACCAGACGGATCCGACTCGCGAGATAGACTATCCACTTCTCCCATCCACGCCCATGGTTTCCGAGGGTCGGATAATCCGACTCTCAACAATAAATTCGTCCAATTTGAACCCCGAGAGTCGGAATATCCGACTCTCAACAAAAAAAGCCCCGGATCACCACTCACCACCGGGGCTCAATCAAGTCGTACTAGCCGCAGAACGTTCAATAAACTTAGACTGTTCATAATACCCGTGCCCAGCCCCTCTCTCACGCCTCCCGAGCCTTCCACCATCGTATCGACACGTACACGGTGAGCAGGAAGACGACATAAACAGCCACTGCAAGCACTAGCGAACGCCACCCCGAAGCGACACTTCCGCCGATAAAAGCGAACACGAGCATGCCCGGGATTTTGCCAAGCAGCGATGCGAAGGCGTAGCTCAAGAAGGGGATCGACACTACGGCGGCATAGATATTGACCGCCACTTGCGGGACGATCGGCATCAACCGAGCCAGCAGAATGGACCGGAACGGATACTTCTCCACCATGACCGTCCAACGCTCCGTAAGCTGATAGCGTCGCAGCATAGCTCGTCCACGCTCACGCAGTGCATACCGGAACAAACCATAGAGCAGCAGTGCGGCAATCCACGCGCCAATTAAGCTCAGCAATGCGCCAAGCAGCGGACCATATAAATATCCCATCGTGCCGATTACAACACTGAACGGGATGATAGGAATACACGCCAAGCCGATGACAAGCAGCAGAAGCAGCAGCACCGGCACATCGCCGTCACGCATCCACGCTATCAGCTCCGTCCGATTGCTCCAAACAGCAACGACGACAATCATATAGAATCCGATAATGAACCAGCGTTTCATCATGTTCACGCCTCCTTACATCCTCGCAAAAAACATCCCGGACCCGAGCGATCAACGTCCTGCTCGAATGGGATGTTTTGTGCCCCGCGCGGGCATCAACCAATTATAATGGTTTGCGCATATTCACGTGCGGGATATTCGCATCGAGGAATGGCTCATCCGATTCCGTCGTATACCCTAGTTTCTTATAAAACCCTTCTGCCGTGCATTGCGCGCCAAGGAATGCAGCGGAATAACCAGCCGCTTTTGCGTCCTGCTCCATCACTTCAATCAGCTTCTTGCCAACGCCGTGACCGCGGTACGGAAGCAAAACCGCAATACGCTGCAGCTTCGCGACACCTGGCTCATACTCTTTCCATCTGCCGGCGCCAACCGCTTTGCCGTTATCCTTCACGACAAAATGATGACAAGACTCTGGCGTATCATCGTATTCATCCCGCTCCAAATCAGCAGGCACTTTCTGTTCATCAACAAACACTTCGAATCGTACCGCAATGGCTTCTTCAAGCAGTTCTCTCGTATTAGCTCTTAAGTATTCCACGAATTATACCTCTTTCAACGATAGCGTTAATGAATGTCCCGGGATAAAAGGACTGATCTGCCCAGAGCCGGATACGAACAGATGAAGCTCATGCATCGCTCGCGTACATACCGTGTAGAACAGTCTCCGTTCCCGCTCCAGCCGATAGCCAGCCGCAGCATGATCAGATGCATCATACACCAGAACGGCGTCAAACTCTACACCTTTTGCCAGATAAGATGGAATTACGACGATGCCCGGTGCAAAAGTTGACGTTTCCCGCTCGATCAGACGAATCGGAAGCATGTTGCGCAATGCCTCATAGACTTGCGCGCTTTGAGCGGCTGTTTTGCAGATAACAGCAATGGTCCTGTTGCCTTCGCCATTCAGCTTCTGAATGCGCTCCACAATGCGGGAGTGAAGCTCTGCCGTATTTCCTGCAACGGTCAAAGTCGGCTTCACACCGTCCCGATTGAACGGCTGAATCCCTTCACCGCCTGGTATAAGCTGGCTCGTGAACTCGACGATCGGACGCGTCGAGCGATAGCTCTGCCGCAGCACAATTGTCTCGGTCTCTTCCGCTGGATAGAGCGCAGCAAGCGCGCTGAAACCGGTCAGACCATCCGATGCGGTATGCGCGTTGATGGATTGATTCAAGTCGCCGAGCGCAGTTACTCGGCTGAACGGGAACAAGCGCTTCATATAAGCGAATTGGAATGCCGTATAGTCCTGCGCCTCATCGATGATGACATGACGCACCAAAGTATTCGTTTGGAAACCACGAATTCGTTCCACGACGTACAAGAATGGCGTTGCATCCTCATACGGCATGACGCGATTCATCAGCTTATCGATCGTCCATGCGCAGATTTCCTGCCATTCTGCCGGCAGTTCAGCGCTAGCCGTACCTTCAAGCAACGAAGCAGCAAATGCCGGATCGCGGAACATGCTCAGGTATGCGGCACGCAAGTCGACAAAAGCAAGCTTGCGCAGCCGTGACCGGATCGGCTTAAACTCCTCCGAAACGACGTATTGGCCAAGCAGCTCCCGCTCGCGGTCGAAATCGTCGAAGGAATCGTCGCGGATGTTGCGATTGCTCTTCCGGACGATTTGATACGCCTTTAAGTACGTTTCTTTATCAAGCAGCTCGACAGCCTCGTCGACCCATTCTTCTTTGAGCGCAGCCTTCTGCCTTTCTCTCAACTGGCCGAGCAGCCATTCCGCAACAAGGCGCAGCCTGTTCGGGATCGCGATATTGCGGTCAATCGCATAGAAGTAATCATGAATTTCAACCGCAGACACGACTATCTCATCACGGAACGCGATGTCACGGAATACGAGACCTCCCGATCCAAGATGAACTAAGTATTGATCAATAAGTGCCACAAAATGTGTTGATGCCTTATATTGAATGCCCGCCATCCGCACGTTGTAATCCGGTTCATCCATCGCGGTTAGCGCATATTCCAGCTGAGCGTAAGGATTCTCCAGCTTGAACGACTTTCCGATCCGAATCATCAAGTACTCCTGGAACGTCGTTTGCTGCATATTCTCTTCGCCTAGCTCCGGAAGAACCGTGGAGACATAGCTGTTGAACATCGGATTCGGCGAGAACAAAACGATCTGATCTGCATTAAGCGTGCCGCGGAACCGATACAGCAAGTAAGCGACCCGCTGCAAAGCTGCAGACGTCTTGCCGCTTCCCGCTGCACCTTGAACAAGCAGCAATCGGCTGCGTTCATCGCGAATAATGCGATTCTGCTCCTTCTGGATCGTGCCGACAATGCTCTTCATTGAGGCATCGGACTGCTTGCCCAGCACCTCTTGCAGCAGCTCGTCGCCAATCGTAACGCCTGTATCGAACATGCTGCGGATTTCGCCGTCTCGAATAACGAACTGGCGCTTTAGCTTCAGTTCGCCGGAGATCGATCCTATCGGCGTCTCAACAACCGCAGGACCCGGCGGATAATCGTAATAAAGGCTGGCAATCGGCGCCCGCCAATCATAGATCAAATAACCTTCGTCATTATGGTCGCGAAGCGAGGCGATACCAAGATAAACTTGATCAAGCGCTTCCTCCTCATTCTCCACAAAATCAATCCGCCCAAAATAAGGCGATGACTTCAGCTTCTTAAGCGTACGCAGCTGCAGAGCAGAATGACGATGGGTACGCTCGCGCTCCGACAAAATTTCAGCTTGCTGCTTCAAGCTTGCGAATGTCTCGGCCATTTCCGCCGAGTCCTCGAAGTTGACGGTCACGTCATCCCAGAAGTTTTTGCGAATATCGACCATCTCAGACTTCGTTTCTGAGGTTGTTTCTTCCAGTGAGCGGATCTTCGCCCGAATTTGCTTTGTAACATCGTCCACTCGCGCTTGCTCCTGCTGCCAATCCTGCGATTTAAGACTCACCTGAATTTCCACCTCTCATGACAGAAAAACGAAAATTGATTTTATCAAACTCGAACTGGAAAATCAATGTATCGACGATCGAAAGCTCATGCGAAACCTCATTATTCTATGTCGTTCAACCTCGGCCTATGTAAATCAAGCTCCCCCGTCAGCATGTGCGTCAGGAGGAGCCAGTTAAACTATATTAGACCTTTACGGCCGCATTGCCGAACACTTTCGCTTCTTGCTTCGCTTCAGCGATCGCCTTCTCTTTGATCTCCGCTGCTTTCTCCGGCATGGCATTCATGCCTTCAACGAAGATGCCCTTGAAGTCGGTGATGCCGAAGAATCCCATAATGGCAGACAAGTGCCGGTGACCGCATTCGATCTGTGCGGCAGGCCCATCTGAATATATACCGCCGCGCGCCTGAATATGAATCGCCGATTTGCCTTTTTGCAATCCGACAGGACCATCCTTCGTATAGCTGAAGGTTTTGCCTGCAACACAGATGGAGTCAATATAGGCTTTCATGATCGGCGGATAAGAGAAGTTCCACATCGGCGTCGCGAACACATACTTGTCCCCTGACACGAATTGGTCGACAATCTCGTTAAGCCTTACGACCTTCTTCTGCTCAGCCTCGGAGAGCGAATTGAATTCACCGCCGCTTCGCAGCTTGCCCCATCCGCTAAACACATCTGCATCGATATGAGGAATCTCCATCTTGTACAAGTCTAAATGAATAATTTCATCCTGCGGATGCGATTCGCGGTAGGAATCAAGGAAGGCTTGGCCAACAGCCATGCTGTATGAAGTTTGGTGATCATGCGGATGCGCAGTAATATACAGAAGCTTTGCCATAAATGAACGATCCCTGCCTCTTCTTTAGATTGACGGACACGGTTTAGGTTGGTCCGGCGCATGGCAATGGATACCTGAGTCCGAGGGATTGTTGCTGGCTTAACTGTTATTTACTGAGCGATTGTACATAAGCAATCGCATTCCTGCGCAAGTTAGAACGAAGTATGTTCATGCTGAATGGACTGAAGCAGAGCTTTCATGAACTGCTGCGCTGCTGGAGGGAGCATCTCCTCATCTCGCGTGTAGAGCACGATCGGGTTGCGCAGTTCAGCTTCACCTTGTACCTGCACTCTCGTCAACTCTTCTCTTGCTATTGCACGCTTTGCCTCCAACGACGAAACGAACGAAACTCCGAGTCCGGCCGCCACCGCATGAAGCGATTCGTGGACGCCGCTTACTTGAATCGCCGTTTCGGGTATCGCCGCGCCATGAATGCGACAGAGCGCAAGCAGCCGATCGCGCGCTGCACTGCCTTCTTCGCGCATAATGAACGGTTCCATAAACAGTTCGCCAAGCGAAACGTTTCGACCTGCTAACGGATGCGTCGGTGCGGCGACAAACCACAGCTCGTCCTCGAGCAGCACATGCCTTGTTAGCCCTTCTCGCGCTTCCCCGCTTCCACCGATAACCGCAATATCCGCTTTATATTGATACAGCGCTTCCGCTGCATCATTTGCATTTCGTGTATCCAGCGTCACCGCTACGGATGGAAATGCTTGCTTAAAAGCTGCAATCTGCTCTAACAGCAGAAAATTCGCCGGCAGCGATGTAGCCGCGATGCGCAGCTTGCCCACCGAACCATCGCGGAACGCTGCCAAATCCCGCGTAATGTCCTGCTCCAGCGAGAACAGTCTGGCTGCATGAGCAGCAAGCCGTTCACCGGCTTCCGTGAGGAGGATGCCTCTCCCTTTCGGCGCCAGAAGCGTCATACCAAGCTCCGCGGCCATATTGCGCACATGCGCCGTCACCGCTGGCTGGCTAATCCGCAGCAGCTCCGCAGCTCTTGTAACGCTTCCTGTTGTTGCAACGTGATGAAATACAATCAGCCCATAGAGATTCATCGCATAGGTCCCTCCTCACGCATACCTGACTATCCACCCGAGAATTCGTGAATCCGAGAATTCATAATCTATTATTATCATTAACCAATATATCTGTATTAGAATTATAGGTCATTTCAACTTATTGTAAGGAGTAGAACATCGCCTATCAAGCGAACAGCTGATAAAGAACAGATAAAAGATAGAAAAAAAAACAGATAAGGACAGCTAAAGGAGGATTTCTAATTATGATAGCCTCATGCATCATTTGCAACTCGCCCTACAGCATGGATACAAGTCCGATGCGGTACAGCTGCGAATGCGGCGGTTTGCTTCAGCTGGTACAAGACTTCAGCGGTATCGATGCGGATCAGCTGAAGCGCTGTTTCTACGAACGCCGAGCGCTGCGTCACACGATATCTGCCAGCGGAGTATGGCGATATAAGGAGCTTATCGCGCCAAAGCTGCCCGAAGATCATATCGTCACCCGCAATGAAGGAAACACGGGACTCTACGAAACAGAGTCCGTGAGACAATTCGCTGGCATAAGACGGCTGTGGCTGAAAGCACAGAGCGAGAATCCGAGCGGCTCCTTCAAGGATAATGGCATGACTGTCGCCATCTCCCATGGCCGGTCGCTCGGCTATCGCGGCTTTGCATGCACATCCACCGGCAACACATCTTCGTCGCTATCCATGTATGCCGCAACTGGAGGACTCGCTTCCCTTATACTCGTGCCTGACCGCGATGTCGCTCTTAATAAAGTGCTGCAGACGCTTGCTTACGGCGCACAGGTCCGAACCTTCACCGGCACTTATGATGATGGCATCCGCTGGCTTGACAACCACGCGGAGACAGAAGGCTTATATGTATGCAACTCAATTAATCCGTTTCGAATCGAAGGTCAGAAGAGCATCCTGTTCGAGCTCGCGCAGGACATGGACTGGTCGCTGCCGGATTGGATTGTGCTCCCAGGCGGAGCACTAAGCAATGCCTCTGCGCTCGGCAAAGGGCTGCATGATCTATACGAGCTCGGTTTCATCTCGAAGCTGCCGCGGGTTGCGGTCATTCAAGCCGAAGGCGCGAGCCCGTTTCATAGAATGATCGCAAACGGCAACGTGTCTTTAACCCCCGAACAGAAGCCGTCCACGGTTGCGTCGGCGCTCAATATCGGCAACCCTCCGAGCTGGCGCAAAGCTCGCGACGTGCTGCAGCTCACGAACGGAGTAACGGCGGCTGTCACCGACGAAGAGATTATGCAAGCGAAGCTGCATATTGACCGCTCCGGC
Organism: Paenibacillus taihuensis; assembly: GCF_003386535.1. GTDB lineage: Bacteria > Bacillota > Bacilli > Paenibacillales > Paenibacillaceae > Paenibacillus_Z > Paenibacillus_Z taihuensis. The sequence goes on along the minus strand of NZ_QTTN01000001.1, from coordinate 301,639 downwards.
ATCGGAGCTGAGCCGGCGTCCGCAGCTGCTGTTGCCGGTCTGCGGAAGCTTGTTCGCGATGGCACGATCCACCGTGATGAGACGGCAGCCTGTATTTTGACCGGTCATATTTTGAAAGATTCCGATTCACTGCGCTCATATCGGGATATTCCTGATCGCATCCAACAGGTTCAACTAGCTAATTAGCCGACTAGCTAGAAGCATACAGCAAAAAACGCACCTCCCCAGCTCATAGCCGAGGAGGTGCGTTTTTTATTTTCGCGACTGTGATTGCGATTTTGTCTGTGACTGCTGCGGTGGCGGTGGCGGGCTGAATGGCAGCTTCACCGTAATCGTTGTACCTTCATCCGCTTTACTTGTCGCAGTCACGGTTCCATGATGCATATCGACGATTCTTTTGACGATAGAGAGCCCCAGTCCGCTTCCTCCGAGCTTGCGGTTCCGCGACTTATCCGCCTTGAAGAAACGTTCGAATATATGAGGCAGATCTACCTCCGATATCCCGATCCCTGAATCAGCTATCGAGACGACTGCTCCCCCGTCAGCCTGCTTCACTTGCACGCTTACAGTGCCGCCTTCAGGCGTGAACTTCATGCTGTTCGCAAGAATATTCATCCACACCTGCGATAGCAGTTCATCATCCCCCTGGATCGTCACTTCCTCGTCCAGATTGACGTCCATCACAATATCCTTCTCCATCCAGAGCGGCTCGCACGCCAGAATCATCGACCGCACCTGCTGATCGAGGCGCAGCGGCTTCAGCTGCACCGGTTCATCCCTCGCTTCGAGCGTCGTCAGCTTCAGCAAATTATCGCTCAGCTTGGACAGCCTTGTGCTCTCGTTCTCGATGATGCTTGCATAGTGATTGCGCTGTTCGTCATCGATTCCTTCGTGCTGCAGCGCTTTGGCGAAGCCGCGAATCGAGGTGAGCGGCGACTGGATTTCATGAGAGACGTTGCTGATGAACGTCTGGCGCATCTGCTCCATCTGGCTCAGCTCGGCAGCCATATCGTTAATGCTTGCGGCAAGCTCGCCGAATTGCGGGATTTGCTCGGATTTGGCGATCGAGACGGAGAAGTCGCCTTTGGACATACGCCTTATTGCATTAATATAGACTCTTGCCCCGTCCCGATGTCTCCATGGGCGGCCGATTAGCAGCAGTACGATAAACAAGAGCAGGAACCCGACGAACGAGGTGAAAAGCTGCTGCGGCAAGCCGCGGAATAAGCTAGGCGCTTTCTCTTGAATAAACAGCGCATAGACTTGGCCGCCGCTGCTCACTTTCATGCCTGCAAGCGCGGTTCCTTTGGCAAAAGGATTCGATCGCTTCAGCTTCTCCACCGTCTGACCATGCTCAAGCACTGCCGCCATTACCTCTTGATCCGGCAAGCTGCCAACCTGTTCTGCATCACCATAGGTATTCATTCGGCCCTTCGTATCAACGAGTACGATTCGATACCCGTTACTTCGCGCGGCTGGCTGAAGAACGTCCTTCCATTCGCTGTTCGGCCGGCTTACTAGAATATCCGCAATCAGCTGCCCGTCATGAACCAGCTCTGCCGTTAGAGTGGAACGATTCTGTTTCTCTTTGTAGAAAGATATGCCTGTGTAGGCGATCGAATAGGTCGAATAGATCGCGATATTCATGAGCACCATTCCGGCGAGGCCTGCCAAGATTCGCTTCCATAATGGCATCTTCATCCGCTATACCTCCAGCCGGTAGCCAAGGCCCCGAATCGTCTGAATCCGGATTCGGCTGCGCTCTTCCGGGAACTTCTCCCGCAGCCGCTTGATATGCACATCGACCGTCCGCTCATCGCCTTCGTAATCATAGCCCCACAGCTGTTCGATGAGATGCTCGCGCGAAAATGTTTTGCCCGGATAGCTGGCGAGCTTGAACAGCAGCTCGAACTCCTTCATCGGCAGCGTCATGGTCGTATTGTCCATCGTTACCGCATAAGCAGATCGATTGAGCTGCACAGCGCCTACGGTAACCGTACTCGAAGTCGCAATGCGATAACGCTTGAGCAGTGCTTTCACGCGCGCAACTAGCTCCACCGGCTCGAATGGCTTGACGAGATAGTCGTCTGCACCAAGCTCGAATCCTTTTAGCTTCTGACTCGTCTCGCCCTTCGCTGTCATCATCAGCACCGGAAGCTCCGTCGATTCACGCAGCTCCTTGCACAGCTCCCAGCCGTCCATGTTGGGCATCATCACGTCGAGAATGGCGAGATCAACCTGCGTATTCTCCAGAATCGCCAGTGCTTCCTCGCCGTCGCCTGCTTCAACGACATCAAAGCCTTCGCGGGCGAGAAACAGCCGAACCAGCTCGCGGATATGAGGATCGTCATCGACGATTAGTAGTTTGGTCATCTTCAGTCATCTCCGGTTGAAAGTAGAATGGGAAATCATGCATTCACTATAAGATCGAATCATGAACACAATATGAACAGTTCCATCTTACCAATTGCAGGCAAAAAGAAAAAGAAGCCTGAACCTCCCGGCAGGCTCGGCTTCTTCTTATAATAGTTACGCTTCTTAATATCGAGTCGCCTTTAGCAGACTTCCATTCTCATGCGGTTCCTGAAGCATTCGCAGCAGCTCCAGCGCCACATCCGACGCCTGACGCAGCTTTCCGGTCTCATAGCTCTCTTGAAAGAATCGCTGCAGCGGAAACTGCCCCAGCTCCTGTCCCCGCGCGGCCGTCTGCATCGCCGTATCGATCATGCCTGGGTCGTATGCATACGCCTGCACCGGTCTTGCTGCATCCCCCTGCTCCTCGGCGATACAGCGCGTGAGCATATTGATCGCAGCTTTGCTGCTGCAATACATACTCATCGACGGTGCAGCGTACTCGCCAAGACCGGATGTTACATTAACAATCGTAGCTCGACAAGAATGCTGCTCCTGAACCTGAACGAGCTTAATGAATCGGCTGCAGAGCACCATCGGCGCCAGAAGGCTTGTCTCCAGGTGCTTCGCCATTTCAGCAGCAGCAATCTCAGGCAGCGGTCGAAGCGGCTCCAGCATCGCAGCATTATTGATGAGAAGCAGCTCCTCCACTTGCGATATATCGACGGATCGGCTGATATAATCAAACGATGCTTCTAATGCCCCCGTGTCTGCCAGATCACACTGAACAAACGCAAAGGCGTCTACTCGTGCAAGCCGTTCATCCGGCGCGGTGCGTGCCATCCCAAACACCTGATACCCTTGCAGAATTAGCTCTTCTGCAATGGCTTCGCCAAGTCCGCGTGATGTCCCCGTTACGATGGCTGCCTTGTTGCAGCTCACCTTTTCCTTCATCATTCATCCCGCCTCCCCGGATAATGATACAACAAACGGTCGCAGCCGTAAGCCACTCCAACGCCTGCCGTGTACCGAATCAAATCAACAAACAGGAAACCATGACCTAACACAAGCGCACCTAGTGTCGTTGCACGTATCTGATTGATCCAGTCCGCTTGGTACAGCTGGGTGAATTCATCCGCGAAGCAGATGCTCAAGCTAATAATTGCTGCGGTGTCGATGCCTATGCTCAGTCTATAGAAGCAGAAGCGAACACCAAAATATATCATGCATGCCCACAGCGCATCTCCCGCATGGTTGGCGATCCGTTCAGGCAGCACTTCCGAGTACCGCCTCACCGCTAGACCAAGCACGATCACGGCTCCTGCCGCGAAAGCATACCGCCATCGCCTAGTAAGGAAGACCGTCCAACCTCGATGCCGATTCGGTCTCTTTCTCTCTTTTCCTGCCGACATACTCCAGCACCTCCAGCAAATCCGGCGGCTGCAGCAGTTCAACCGGCGACATGCTGCGATCGAACTGGAAGCCGTCTCCTTCGATGAGTGCGACATAACGACCATTGTACGTGGCAAAATGGATCGAAAGCCCGAACTCGGCTAGCGGCCCTTTGACCGCCCAATCGCCAAGCTTGAACGCCACGCTCAGGTTGGGCTGCTGTTCGATAAGCCGTTCCGCAGCGGCAACAACCCGCTCCTGCGGCCAGGACTCCTGCAGCTCCCGCTTCTCTCTCGCTGCCCACACCTCGAACTGCTGCGCTTCCTGCTCCCGCGCCTCGCTCGCTTGTCCCTGCCATTTATCCTCCATATACTCGTGAACCATCTCGAGCATATGGTCGCTCATCAGCTCCGGCATCGCCTTCTCATAGCTGACGAACCTCAGGAAATCCTCGAAATACCGGGCATGCGACGCTTGATGGATTTTCAGCTCCCACAGCTCCAGCATCCCTTCCTCCGGCATGAGCGGATATTGGATCGATTTCATATTCCGAGCGCTGATCGCCATCTCGACTTGCGAGATTAGATTATGCTCATCCGTAATCCGCGCAATCTTCGGCTCGAAATCGCACTTGAGCACGAACAGCAGCGGCTCGTCCGTATGCCGGTTCGGCGTTGCATGAACGACGATGAACGCGCCGCCGCGTACGGCCGCCGCCTCCATATAGAGCCGAACAAGCTCATCGGCGAATCCGTGAAACTCTTGCGCGGATTCAGCCATACGCAGACGCTGGAACGTATTGTAGTTCGGATTGCTGTCCAGCTCGTAGCCGGGCTCAACGATGAAACGTCCGATCTTCGTCGGCGCGTTGTCCGTTGACGGATGACGCTCCGCTTTTCTCTTGCAAATCCGGGCAAACTCGCCGTCCAGGAACGACTTCAGCTCGCTTTCTGCATAATCGTAGCGGTCCAGCGTCTGATAATGTTTAAAGGTTTTGGCAGCGCTCGTGTCGCCGCCCTCGCCTTGAATAACGAAGAACGATAAGTACTCGACGATAAAATCCATTGATGCGACCCCTTTTGCCTCCAAAATCTGCGTGTCCAAGAACACCCAAGTCACTAGCATAGCATATTTCGTTTTCGGAGTGATATAGGTTAACTCAGGTCGCTGCAGATTCGATTCGCTTCCTCGTGAATATATCGCATCAATCCGATAAGGTCAGAAAGCCGCTCACTATTGTCCTTATAATGGCGATCCGAACGAAGCTGCTTAATCCAGATTGCTTCTTGTATCACACAATGCCACTTCTCAGGAACGAAAGTGAGTGCATGTTGACCGGCCTGCACTTTACTCCTAATGCCGTGCTCCGACAAGGTGTAGAGCTGCCTCAGCATACCAAGCGCACACCATTCCACCGCTTCATCCAGCAGCTGGGTTTGCAGTAAACTAGGGTCCAGAGCCGCAGCTGCCTGCACCTGCTCTAACCGTTCCATCCAGCCTGACCAATAGCTGTTTAGGTTTCCGATTACATAGGTGACCAGCTCTTGTGAAGGGATGTCATAATCAAATGTCATTGCCTGTTCTGATCCATACACTCGGATACCGTGATGCTTCAGAATCCACCATGTGACCGGATTCATATCCGCGCCGTGACCGTTCGTATGGACCTGTTTGTTGTAAAAGGTTACTGGAGTGCGTTCTTCGTTATATGGCTGGCCAAGTTCATGAGCGCGTACATACATGCCCATAATATCGACCTCTGGGCATTCCTGCTCGGTCTCCTCATGCGCTTCGCGAATCGCTTGAAGGTCCGGCTCAGACAGCTTTTCGCGGACAATGGCGACAAAATCAATATCGCTCGTTCCGTCGATATAATCGCCTAACGCGACCGAGCCGTACAGATAGATCGATTCGATGATGGACGTTCTGCTCTGCAGGCAGCTTGCAAGCCTGCTCATCTTCCGCTCTACGGACGGGTGTAACATGTTCGGATGCACCTCGCACTTTGAGATTAGAAACGCCAAGCCTTTGCTGCAAATATAACGGCTATCGCATTGGAGAAAAAGAGAAATTATGGAAGTCGCGTTTTTCATATTTAACGTTAACGCTGACCGGATGGACTTCGTTTCACTTGAATGAAAAAAAACTGTCCGGAGCTACGAAGCTCAGACAGCTTTTTTGAATTAATATGGTGGAAGGCTTGTGCGAATCGATCATGAATGAGCAAATAAGTGGATTTTTCAGATATTTCCACTTATTTCTTCCCCCACCGCTCAGCCTACCGCGACCGGTCCTCGCTCCGCAACAAGAGACGTAAGCTCGCCGCTGTACAGCAGCTTCAGCTTATGCAGCGCACGCGTGCACGCGACATAGAGCAGCTTCGCATCATTGCTGCCGAAGCTCTCCACATCGGCATCCGCGATGAGCACGGCATCGAACTCGAGGCCCTTCGCCAAGTAAGCCGGCACTACGGTCAATCCGCCGCCATACGCCTCTTGCTTGCTCTCAACCAGCGAGCAAGGTACGCCTGCTGCTTCCAGCTCAGCAGCAATTGCTGCACAGGAACGTGCAGTACGGCCGAGCACCGCCATCGTCCGATAATGGCCGGATGCCTGCCATTCCTTCACGGTCTGCACGACGCCAGAGAGCCGCTCCTGATCGGATTTGCTCTCAACCACATCGACAGCCTCGCCGCTGCGGAATACAGGAACCGCCGGCTTTACACCGTCGCCCATACTGCCGAGCACCAGGTTCGCGAAATCGATAATTTCCATCGTTGACCGGTAGCTTCGATCAAGCTCGTAATACCCCGTGTCTGCTTCCGGGAATAGCGCCGTTTGCTCCTTCCACCTGTGAATCCCGGCGTAGCCGTGAATCCCTTGCTGCAAATCGCCGAGCACCGTCATCGACGGCTGACGCTGGCATTGCTTAAGAGCCTCCAGCTGGAATGGCGAATAGTCCTGCGCCTCGTCAATGACGATATGATCGTAAGGCGGCTGTTCATTGCCGTACATCCGAAGCTGAATGTATACGAGCGGCGCGAGATCCTCTGGGAGAATCAGCTTTTTCTTGAGCGATTTAATCGTATTCTTGCACGCTTCAACGCCAAGCAGCTCTTGCGCAGCGGCTTCACCTAATAGCGAGCTGTACAATTGCGGCGCTGTAAACGATGGAATTTTCTTCGTATAGGCATTAAGCTTCGTGTTCAGCTTCGACTTGAGCGTTTTGTCCGTCAGTCTGCGCGTCTTCCACTCCGACTCGAGCCAGCGCTTCAACCGGCTGACCAGCCGCGTGCGGCGTTTCATATAAGGCTCGTTGCTGTCGTCCGTCGACAGCCATTCGATAATCATCGCAGGCGTCACTTTCCAGCCAGCCATCGGCTCGAAGGACTCCTCTGGGATAAGCGACGATTCGGTGAGCACCAGCTTTGCATCAATAATTGCCTTGAAATCAAGGTTCCCTTTCAAGCGGCTTGTCGCCGTATCCATCTCTTCTCGAGTCCGCGGATGTTCGAACCAATAGGTGAACGGGTCGAAGTCTTCGCTGAGACGAACAGCATCATGCAGCTGCTCCAGTGCCCAATCTGCAAACGTCGTCTGCAGAATATCTCCAACACCGAGCTCCGGCAGTACGCCGGAAATATAATCGAGGAACATCCGATTCGGCGCAAAAATAACCATCCGGTCCGCACGAATCGCGCCAGCATAACGATACAGCAAATACGCGAGACGGTGCAGCGCAACGGTTGTTTTACCGCTACCGGCAACCCCTTGAATGAAGACGGCTTTATTTTTATCCGTCCGAATAATACGGTCCTGCTCCTGCTGAATCGTCGAAACGATATCACGCAGCTTGTTGTCTTTGCTCTCGCCGAGGCGGTACAACAGGAACTCGTCGGTGACGCTCTCCTCTTCCTGCCCGCGCACGTAGCTGTCGACAACCCGTTCGAGCTTCCCTTCGCGCACCATCAGGTTGCGCTTGAGATGAACGGTCCCTTCCACATCGCCATCCGGCGATTCGTAGGTAACGGGGGCTTCCCCGCCGCTGAACGCGTAGAACAAGCTTGCAACCGGTGCGCGCCAATCGACGACGAGCACTTCATTCGACTTCTCGTGGGCGACGCCGGCTTTGCCGATATAAAGCGGTTTGGGTCCCGGCTGAACCGTTTCTTGAAAATCAATTCGGCCAAAATACGGTTCCCGCTGTGCGACCTCCAGCCGCTGCTGCCGCTGTTCACGCTGAATTTCGAGCATTTGCTCTGTAAAATCATTGCCTGTGTAACGAGGTCCAATCGTACGAAGCTGCTCGTGAATGTGCTTCAGCACGTTCTCGACGCGTACAGCCTCTTCTTGAAAGGCACTTTGAACGGTCATGTCAGTTACCTCCCTCTTCGACTTCAAGCCTGATTACCTGCAGCTCTCCGCGCCTAGAATTAGAGGCGGCGAAAGCCGCATTGTTACATGCGGCTTAAGTCTGTTCATATGAATAATGGCGTTTTAAGCTCCGCTATGGAGCACGAGTGAACAATATAGCACACCGGACTAGCGAGTGTCAATTCATACCAGCCCCTGCCAATATGTTACATCACATACCGGATTAACGAGCAAACAAGCGCGACGTGAAGCACCAGCATGAGCGGCATGCCAAGAGCAAAAGCGGTATGCTTCGTCTTATGCCGAAACATCCGCATCGCCATCACACCGCCAAGCGCTCCTCCGATCAGGCTGAGTCCTAGCAGCTTTTTCTCCGGAATGCGGTGCCTGCGATCCTTCGTTGCACGCCGCTTATCGATACGCATCAGAAAGAACACATACACGTTCATAATGATGAGATATACAAGTAATAGTTTGATAATTAGCGTCATTTTATAAGTCTCCTCTTCTAACAACGGCTTCAGCTATGAAAAATCAAGATTGGGGACGTGGCTTTGCTCGATTCGTCGGTGCCGCTTCAAGCGGATTATCCGGCCAATAATGCTTCGGATACCGGCCTTTCAAGTCCTTCTTCACCTCGAAATACGTGTTCTGCCAGAAGTTCGCCAAGTCCTGCGTCACCTGCACGGGCCGGTGCGCCGGCGAGAGCAAGTGAATCGTAATCGGCAGCTTGCCGCCTGCAATTCGCGGCGTCCGCTGAAGGCCGAACAGCTCCTGCAGCCGGACCGCCAGCACCGGCGCTGCCGGGTCGCTGTAATCGACCGGGATGCGCGAGCCGCTCGGCACCGTCATATGCGTCGGCACCTCTTCGTCGAGCTGCGAGCGCTCCTGCCAGGAGAGCAGCGACTCCATGATTTGCGCCATATTCAGGCGCGAGAGATCATTTCGGCTGCGCATCCCGCCCACATAAGGGCCGAGCCAATCCGGGAGCGATGAAAGCAGCGCTTCCTCGGAAACATCGGGCCAGCTCGTATTATGCGTATGCATGAGCGCGATTCGAGCTTGCAGCTGGCGGGCCTGCTTCGTCCAAGGAAGCATGTCCAACCCCAGTTCGGCAATACCGGTGAACAGCGCTTGCATGACCAGCTCGGAATCTGCGTTCTCAAGCTGAGTTTCTTTGAGTGTTAGTGCGCCAAGTCGCAGCTTGCGCCGCGCACGCACAGCGCCAGCCCCACGATCCCATCGGACATCCGCCTCATCGATGATCTGGTCGGCGTAATGCCGCTCAAGCTCCGCGAGCGTAATCGGCGCGGCAAGCAGGATGCGGCTGTCAGTGCCGCTGTCTTCAAGCTCCGCGGTCGCGAGGTACGGCGCGCTCGAGAGCGGCTGCAGCTCTTGCACAGCCGCGCCGCGTCCGCTGCGCAGCAGGAAGCGGATGTCGCCGCGGCGCTGTGCGATGCGATCCGGGTACGCGAGCGCGAGAAGGAGCCCGGTCGCGTCTGCGTCCGCGCTCATTGCCGCGGACGCTTGGCCGCGCGGCTGCGGCGTGATGCCGGCGGCGCGCATCCACTCGCGCGCCTCCGCGGTGAGCCGCTTGACCGCGGCTGGGTCCGGCTGCTCGCCAGCAGCGGAATAACCGCGACCGCGCAGCGCTTCCACGCGCAGCCGCATATCGATGCTGCGCGTCTGGCGCAGCAGATCGCGGTCGCCGAGCAGCGCGGCGAGCTCGCATGCCGCTTCGCCTTGGCCGAGCGGCTTCGCCTCGAGCACCATATGCGCGAGGCGCGGGTGCATGCCGAGCTCGGCCATCATTTTGCCGTGCGCGGTCGGTTTGCCCTGCGCATCGAGCGCGCCAAGCTCGCGCAGCAGCTCCTCCGCCTGCGCGTACGCGGCAGCCGGCGGCTTCGTCAGCCACGCGAGCTCCTCGAACGGATCGGCAATGCCCCAGATCGCAAGCTCCAGCGCAAGCGGCGCAAGATCAGCGCCGAGCAGTTCCGGCTCGCTCTGCGGCTGCAGCTGCCGGTGCTCCTGCTCCGTCCACAGCCGGTAGCAGACGCCCGGCGCTTCGCGGCCGGCACGCCCGCGGCGCTGATCCGCGGAAGCGACCGACACGGGCACGGTTTCCAGCCGTGCCATGCCTGTCCGCGGCGAGAAGCGCGGCACGCGGCTCAGTCCGCTGTCCACGACGATGCGGACGCCGCGGACTGTGACGCTCGACTCGGCGATCGTCGTCGCGAGCACGATTTTGCGTTCGCCTGGCGAAGCAGACGCAACGGCACGATCCTGCGCCTCCGGCGATAATGCGCCGTATAACGGGATAACCTCCGTTGCAGCAGGCAGCGCCGCCGAAGCGCGAAGAAGACCGGCTACGCGGTGAATCTCCGCCGCCCCCTGCAGAAACACAAGCGCATCGCCTTCATGGCGCTGCACAGCTTCGAGCGCTGTGCGCGCGACGGCATCCTCGATGCGGCCGCTCACAGGCTTCGCCGCGTAATTCGTCTCTACGGGGTAAGCCTGCCCTTCGCTCACTAATAGCGGCGCGCCGCCCAGCAGCTCCGCAACCGGCTCAGCCTCCAGCGTCGCCGACATCACAAGCAGCCGCAGATCGTCGCGAAGAACCGACTGCGATTGCAAACAGAGGGCGAGTCCCAAGTCGCCGTGCAAATGCCGCTCATGGAACTCGTCGAAGATGACAATGCCGACGCCTTCAAGCGCTGGGTCCGCTTGCAGCATGCGCGTTAATACCCCTTCGGTGATGACTTCAATCACCGTCGAGGGTCCAACCTTCGTATCCATCCGAACGCGGTAGCCGACCGTACCGCCCACTTGCTCGCCGAGCGACGCCGCCATATAGCGCGCTGCGGAACGCGCCGCCAACCGGCGCGGTTCCAGCATAAGAATGCGCTTGCCCGCCAGCCACGGCGCACCGAGCAATGCCAGCGGCACGCGTGTCGTCTTTCCCGCTCCGGGCGACGCCACGAGCACCGCAGAGCTGCGTTCAGCGAGTACCTGCTGAAGCTCAGGCAATAAAGCGTCAATCGGCAGCTCGCCTTGCGATTTTAGTTGTCCATTCCGATCATCCATGCATGAGTCCCCTGTCTCTCGAATTCATAAGTTCTATTATAGGGACTTTGCGCTTTCGACGTCAAAACACCTGTCTCTACATCACCTGGATCGCAAAGTGTATCCCTAAGGTACTCTCTTTCCCTCTTTTCGCCGGTTTTCCCGCAATGTGTATCCCTCAGGTACTCTCTTTCGC
>NZ_QTTN01000001.1:0-289978 GCF_003386535.1 Paenibacillus taihuensis | reverse complement strand
AGGTGTATCCCCGTCCGTGTTTTCGCCCAAAAAAAATAACGAACCTCCGAACGCTATTCGACCGTTTTCCGATCAAGAGAGGCTCATTTAGCCTTAATAGCGTTTCAAGGATTCGTTACATTTCACAAACTCGCAATTTTAACTTCGCCCACTCATCTTCCCAACAAGCGCCTCCGCCTGCTCCATCACCAGCTCTACCGTCCCGGCAGCGGTGCGCTCTCCTGCCAGCCGCAGCCCTTGCCCTGCCCACATCGACATATATTCGGGATTGTTCGCACGCGCAGCCGCTTGGCGAATATCTCGTGTCATTGCATTTTGAATCGGATACTCGGGTATGACTCCCTCGTAGGACTTCAGCTCTTTCATAAACTCCGTCTGAATCCCCCGCGCCGCTTTGCCGGAATACGCATATGTAATCGCCGTCGACGCCTCGTCAGACTGCATGATTCTCTGTTTAAACGCCGCATGCGCACCGCTCTCCGGACAAGCGAGAAAAGCAGTACCCATCTGCACGGCAGATGCCCCAAGTACAAGGCTCGCTACAAGTCCGCGACCGTCCATGATGCCGCCTGAAGCAATGACGGGAATCGATACGCGGTCCGCAATTTGCGGAACGAGCGCAATCGTGCCGATCAAGGAGTCCTCTGCCTTCTTCATGAAAGTCCCGCGATGACCGCCCGCTTCGCTGCCTTGTGCCGCAATCGCATGAACGCCTGCCAACTCCAGCTGAACCGCTTCTTCGACGGTCGTAGCAGTCCCGACGAGCAGAATTCCGCGCTGCTTCATCGCTTCCATAATGTCAGACGATGGGAGGCCGAAGGTGAAACTAAAGACAGGGACATTTTCTTCCAAAATCACCTGCACTTGCTCCGCAAAACTCTCTTCATACTTTGCAAGTGTAGGGCTAACAGCTATGCCGAGCTTCTCACGATACCCATCAAGAACCTCAGTCATCTTCTGTATCGTCTCATCCGGCGTATTCGTCTTCCCCGGAATGAACAGGTTCACAGCGAAGGGACGATCCGTAAGCTTCCGTATCTCGCGAATCGTGCTGCGAATCTGCTCCGGCGTTAAGTATCCCGCACCCAGGCTGCCTAAACCTCCTGCATTCGATACAGCCGCTACCAGCTCCGGCGTTGTCGGTCCGCCCGCCATTGGCGCTTGGATAATCGGATATTTGATCCCGAGCAGTCGTGTTAATTCGGTCATCAACAACATGCTAGACCGCCTCCATTCGTAAATACCGCTAGTGCCCCACAACCATCATCATCACAGCGAAAATCAAACAAGCCTCAATCAATTCACTTACAGCACCATATGTATCGCCCGTCAAGCCTCCAAGTTTGCGGGAAAGCCATCCGCACACGACGCTGCCTAGTATAGCCGTAATTACAGCTTGAGCAGCTAACGCGCATAGAAACTTCCCATCCGCCGCATCTCCAAAAATCACGGCCACTCCGCAAACGAGCACCAATTGTACAGCAAGTGCAGTCACCGCATGCGGAGCACGAACCTCTCGGAACAACGAAGCCATCCCTTCGTTCGGTCTTGCAAACGGCCATAATACCATTGCGGCAACGATCCACATCCGGCTCCAGCCAAAAGAAAGTGCGAGCAGCGGCGCAACCTCGGACCAATCCAGCCCGTCATCAAGCAGCGTGCCCAGCGCTGAGAATTTGAACAGAAAGAGCAGCACCGCCGCCAGCACGCTCATCGCACCGACGCGGCTGTCCTTCATGATTTCGAGCATTCTCTCGCGCGGGCGATTGCTTAGCACCCCATCGGCGGTGTCCATAAAACCATCCACATGCAAGCCGCCGCTCAACGCAGTCAGCGCGATCAACACAATGACAGCTGCAGGCATGCTCGGTACGATTCCATCGAGTGCCCATGCAAGCGCGGTGACGATACTGCCGATCACAAGCCCCGCCAGCGGATAGTATACGACACTTCGAGCAAGCACTTGCGGCGTGAATGGAAGCTGGGCCGGGATCGGAATCCGAGTCAGCAGTTGAAAGGCCGTGCCTGCCGCAATAAGCTGCTCTCTAATAACCTGTTTAACCATACTGCCCCTCCCATAAACGAACGAAACAGCCGTCGCTACTCCCCAATCTGAAAAGCATGCGCCTTCAAATCAAGCGGAATGCCAGCCACCACGAGCAGCGCCTGCTCGCAGCGCGCAGCCAGCTTGCGGTTCATCCTTCCCGCTTCATCGCGGAATCTGCGTCCGAGCGGATATGCAGGTACGATGCCGCTGCCGACCTCATTGGTTACAAGCAGAAGCGGTCCTGTGTAAGCTGCGACCACCTCTACAAGACGCTCAATGACCTTTTCTAACGCAGCGTCGCTTTTCCCTTGCCCGCCATCTTCCTCATCAAATCGAAGCATCCAATTCGTCAGCCATAACGTCAAGCAGTCCACGAGCACCGCAGGCCGTTCTCGCTCATCACCAGCAGCTTCTTGCTCGAGCCGTTCCAACAGCTCCGCCAGCGCATACGGTTCCTCTATCGTCTGCCACGCATATCCCGATTGCTCACGAGTCCGCTTATGGTGCGACGTCCGCGCCTCCATCTCTTCATCGCCCCAGCTCTGCGAAGTTGCAATATAGATGCCCCGCTCCGCCAGCTTCATCGCATACGCTTCCGCGAAGCCGCTCTTCCCGCTGCGAGCTCCGCCTGTTATAAAGATCGCCACAGCTGCTTCCTCCGCCCATGTTCAACTCTTGTTTAACTCTACCTTTAGCCTCGCGAAACGCCTGCGCTTTCGAATGTCGCCATTTCCCGCATAATCCGTACCGCCGCATCGATAAAATGGAACCCGAGTACAGCGCCCGTGCCTTCACCAAGCCGCATATCGAGATGGATCATCGGCGACAAGCCGATCTGTTCCATCAACTTGCGATGCCCCTGCTCCTGCGACAGATGAGATCCGATCATATAAGCTGCAGCCTCCGGTGCAATGGATGCGGCAACGAGTGCCGCCGCCGAAGAGATGAATCCATCGATGACGACCAGACAGCGATTCGCTGCTGCACCCAGAATTACGCCAACAAGTCCCGCAATCTCCAGACCTCCGACTTTCGCAAGCACATCTAGAGGATCACGCGCATCAGGCGTATTGCAAGCGATCGCTCGGCACACCACATCGACTTTATGCTTGCGCCGTTCTTCATTAATCCCCGTGCCGAGTCCAACTGCCTCATCCGGAGTCATGGAACCAAGCACCGTGCAAAGCGCTGCGCTCGCCGTCGTATTGCCGATCCCCATCTCGCCTGTCGCGAACATCCGATAGCCTTGCTCGCGAGATAGCTTCTCGGTCAGCTCATATCCGCCGATTATTGCTGCCAGCGCTTCTTCGCGAGCCATCGCCGCTTCCCGCGTCATATTCGCCGTTCCTTTGCGCGTCTTGCAGTTGATCAACGAATCATGTGCGAGATCCGCATTAACGCCCATGTCCACGCAGAACACATCGGCACCTGCTCCTCGCGCCAGTACATTAACAGCTGCTCCGCCAGCCAAGAAGTTCATCACCATCTGCGGCGTCACTTCTGCCGGAAAGGCGCTGATCCCCTCTTCGCATACGCCGTGATCGCCAGCCATAACGATGACGGCACGCTTCGCCAGATCCGGCGCAATCTCTCCGGTAATGCCAGCTACCTGACGTGCAATCTCTTCAAGCTTGCCCAAGCTGCCAGGAGGTTTCGTCAAGCTGTTCAAGCGCTGCTCTGCTGCCTCTATACTTTCGCTAAATAGCGGTGAAATGCTGGCTGTAATTTCTATAATCCGTTGTTCAAGTTCTTGCTGGCTCATTATTCTCTCCCTCTCTCTACGATCTTCTTTCACTCGGCGGCACGGATGGCGCAAGCAGCAGCTGCGGCACACCAGTCTCCGGATGAGGCAGAATAACTGCCCTTGCACCGAACACGTCCAATATCAGCTCCGGCTTCATAATCGCCGAAGGCGGTCCATCCGCAGCCGTTCGCCCATGCTGCAGCACGAGCAGCTCATCGCAATAATGCGCCGCCAAGTTCAAATCATGCAGCACTGCGATGACAGTAAGCTGCCTTTCCTGTTGCCACCGCTTCACGGTATCCAGCAGCTGTACTTGATAGCCGATGTCAAGATACGTAGTCGGCTCATCCAACAGCAGCAGCTCCGGTTCCTGAACCATCACTTTCGCCAGCGCGACACGCTGCCGCTCGCCGCCGCTCAGCTGATCCACCTGTCGATTGGCAAGCGCGGTCAGCCCCATCGTTTCAATCGCATCGTCGATAAGCTGCTCGCTGTCCGCACTCTCCTCGCCGAGCCAATTTTGGAACGGAAACCGCCCCATTTGGACCACTTCGCGCACCGTAAACGCAGCCGCTGGAATTCCGCCTTGCTGGAGAACGGCTACCCGCTTCGCCAAGTCTTTTCGCTTGATCGACGTAATCGCTTGTCCTTGGAATAAAACTTCGCCGCTGGTCGGAGCATCTGTGCCCGAAAGCAGCTGGAGAAGCGTTGTTTTGCCGGCACCGTTCGGACCGATAATGCCATACATACGGCCTATCCCTACGGAGAAGCTGATTTCCTGCAAAATATCGCGGTTTCCGATCCGTTTAACTACCTGCTTCGCTTCGATCATGCCGACGCACCTCCCCCTTGCTGCACTTTGCGCCGGTAGAGCAGATAGGCGAAGAAGGGCGCTCCGATAATTGCCGTAACGACGCCAAGCGAAATCTCTTTCGGGCTCAGCACCGTGCGTGCGAGCGTGTCCGCCCACAACAGATAGATGCCGCCGCCGATTGCGGAGAGCGGCACAATGATCCGGTAATCCGGACCGACCAGCAAGCGGATCAGATGCGGTACGACAAGCCCAACGAAGCCGACCACGCCTGCGATCGATACGGCGACCGCCGTCAGCAGCGTTGAAATAAGCAGCACGATCAGCTTGGTCCGCTCCACGTTTACGCCCAGATGTGCCGCATGCCGCTCGCCAAGGACGAATAAGTTCAAATGCTGCGCATAACGAAACATAAGCGGAGAGCCAACAATCGCAAAAGGCATAATAAGCTGAACATGCTCCCAGCTGCGCGTGCTCAGACTTCCCATCAGCCAGAACATGACTTCATTAATAACGCCCTGCGACATCGAGACCATGAATGAAACGATTGCCCCTAAGAAAGCTTGCACGATGACGCCGGACAATATAAGCGACTCTACGTTCATCGCCCCGCGAGCGCGAGAAAGCGCGAAGACAATAACAAGTGTCACTAATCCCGTGCCGAACGCGACAATTGGTACCGACCATAGGCCAATCCAAGCGGTGTAGCCAAATACGATCATGAACGCAGCGCCTACCGAGCAGCCGGAAGCAACGCCGAGTGTGAACGGGTCGGCAAGCGGGTTGCGCAGCACGCCTTGAAAGCCGCTGCCCGCAAGCGCCAGGCATGCTCCCACGAATACAGCGAGCAAGACGCGCGATAATCTCAGCTGTGTAACGATAGCAATTTCACTGGCATCCCACTGCTTGCTCGGATCTGACATCCAAGGCAGCTGATGAATGAGGATGCCCCATACATCCGCGAGCGGTAAGCCCGAGGAACCGATTGACAAACTGACGACGATAGATCCAGCTAAGAGGAGCATCGCTGCTCCTCCATAAATAGCTAGTTTGGCTCGCATCTTAGCGAATGAGATCCGGATGCAGCTTCTTCGCTACTTCCAGCAGCCCTTCCGCGAGGCGCGGGCCGACTCGAGTGAGCGGATCTTGGTCCACTTCGAATACTTGCTTATTTTTGATCGCATTAATGGTGCTCCAGCCGGGACGAGTTTCGATTGCCGTCAGGATCGGATTTTTCTCGCCTTCTTTAAGCGTCATAGAAGCATAGATGATATCTTCCGGGTTCGATTTCACAACGGCTTCCGGATCGATCTCGTACCACCCTTGGTTCGTTGCGATGTTCGTACCGCCGGCGAGCGTGATGAGCTCATCCAGAAACTCGCCTTTCCCTACCGTCCAGCCTGGAGAGAACTCCAAGTAGACATTCGGCTTCGGCGCATCTTTGACGGCGCTCGCAACCTGCTCGCGAACATCAGCCATATGCTTGGCGACGGCTTCAGCTTCACTCGACTTATCCAGAATCGCGCCGATTTGTTTGATTTTGTCCATCACCGCATCGTAAGTCTTCGGATCTGTTGCGTACACTTGAATACCTAGCGAGCGCAGCTTGTCGACCACGGCCTGCCCCATGGTGTACGATGCCAATACGAGCTCCGGCTTCAGCGATACAATCTTCTCGATATCCGCATCCATGCCGCCGATCCTCGTGACCGAAGCCGCTTCCTTCGGATAGTTGGAGAAGTCGTCCACGCCGACAACCGACGAGCCCGCGCCAATGGCGTAGACGACCTCCGTCTCGCTCGGCAGCAGCGTTACAATGCGCTCCGGCGCCTTTTGGAACGTAAGCTCAGTTCCGGTTACATCCTTTACAGTCAGCGGGTAAACAGTCGCTTGCGCATTAGTGTCAGCTGCCGTATTCGTATTGTTCGAGCCCGTATTGCCCGCGTTCGTGGTTGAAGCATTCTGCTCCGTTTGCGCAGGATTACCGAAAGCCGCGTTGCTGCTGTTGCCGCTCGTATTCGCATTCGAATTCGATGCGGAACCGCAAGCCGCGGTCAACAGAACGAGCAGCATCACCATCAGCGTAAATAGTAGTTTCGATCGAATTGCTTGTGCTTGTTTCACTTTCATTCCCCGTTCTCTCCCATTTTCGTCAATCTAATTTGAGTCTACCGAGAATGCAAAAAAGAGCATTCCCGACAGACAGATGTCAGAAATGCTCATGCTTCGCTTAAGCAGCGGCCGACGGACTTTTCACATCACTCCAAGCTGAAAAGAAGCTTAGGCGCGCGTTGAAATACGTTCGTATATGGCCAATCTCTAACACCTGCCTAAATCCTCGTAGGCAGCATGGTTTACGAAACAGGCAGGTCTCCTGACTTGGAGCATCTGTCATCCACGTCTTCCCGTGCGGCGATTGGCCGCTCAGTGACATCTATGGATCCAGTGCCGATTGCCTAAGCAATTGGCGCTCCTTACAGTGGCGGGTCCGTGCCGGTCTTTCACCGGACTTCCCTATTAAGCTAAGAGATATCGAGCTTAGGCTCTATCTCAAAGCACCTGTTTTACGTGTTCTATGCAATTGTGCTTGTGTAAATATACCACTTGGGCTATAGGTTGTCTAGCGTATGTTTCCTCCGTCCGAGCGCGCGTGTCATCTGTCCGTTCAGGCGCAGCGCATTCCCGACAACCGACACAGAACTTAGCGCCATCGCGGTGCCAGCCATCCATGGCTCAATCCCGCCAACAGCGGCAAATGGAATAATGATGGAGTTGTAAACGAACGCGAAGCCGAGATTTTGCCGGATGTTGCGAACGGTAAGCCGGCTGATCACGAGCGCTTCGTAGATGCCGGTAAGGCGGGCACGCAGCAGCGTCATATGTCCGGCATGAAGCGCCGCTTCCGTCCCGCTTCCCATGGCGATGCCGACATCGGCAGCGGCGAGGGCAGGCGCATCGTTCCAGCCGTCTCCCGCCATGGCGACGACGTGCCCGTTATTTTGCAGCTCGCGGATCAGCGCTGCTTTATGCTCAGGTAGCATCGAAGCATGGACGCCGGCAATGCCGATCTGGTCGGCAACATTGTTCGCAGCCGAGATATGGTCGCCTGTCGCGAGCAGCACGTTAAGCCTCTCTCCGGCGAGCGCGTGAACAGCCTCGTAAGAAGATCGCTTCACTTGATCGGCAAAAGCAAAAGCACCCGCACAATCCCCGTCAATCGCTACATAGATGACAGACTCCCCCGCGACTTCCTTCCGATTCACGAAGCTTTGCATGACACGGCTCATTTTCCAGGCCCGCTCGGCAGCGAACGCAGCATTACCGATTTCAATATGTTTATCGTCCACATATGCCTCGACTCCCTTTCCTGGGAACGCTTGAAACGCGGAGCATTCCGGCGACACGAGTCCGGCCCGGCGTGCCGCTGCTAGTATCGCAGATGCGAACGGATGCGGCGAGCTTGCTTCCGCCGACGCTGCCAAACGAAGCAGCGCGTTCGGCTCACCGCTCAACGCATAGATTTCCGTGAGCGCTGGCTTGCCTTCCGTCAGCGTGCCGGTCTTATCGAGCACGATCGTATCCAGCTGCGCGAGCCGCTCCAGCGCGCCCGCTTCCTTGAGCACGATGCCGCGCCTTGCTAGCTTCCCCGTCGCGATGACGAGCGAGATCGGCGAGGCAAGTCCGAGCGCGCATGGACAAGCGGCGAGCAGCACGGCAAGCGCATGCATGGAAGCCGCTCCCCAGCCGCCCGGCTCCAGCCAAAGCAGCCAGAGCAGCAGCGTCCCGAGCGACAGCAGCATCATGACGGGCACAAAAATTGCGGCCAGCTGGTCCACTCGCCGGCCGATCGACGACTTGGTCGACTGCGCATGTCTGGTCAGCGCCGCGATTCGGCTCAGCATCGTTTGCTGCCCAATGGCCGTCACTTGAATGCGCAGCTCCGAGCCACGGACGATCGTCCCTGCGTAGACGTGGTCACCGACCGTGCGCGTCACGAGCGCGCTCTCGCCGGTGAGGAACGATTCATCGATCGCGGATTGTCCTTCCACGATAATGCCGTCCGCCGGAATCGGCTCATTCACCGCTGCGATGAGCTGATCCTCCGCTCTGACGCGCACGAGCGGCACTCGCTCTCTTCGCCCTGCTCGAATGACGACCGCTTCCTTCGCTTCCAGCGCGCCAAAGCTGTCATTTTCGCGAATGACCCGCTCCGATGCCGTTGCTTCAAGCAGCTTGCCGCCCAGCACTGCCGTTATGACGACTGCCGACGTCTCGAAATACAGCGCCCCTCCAGACATCATCGAGATATAGCTGTACACGAAAGCAGCTGTTGTCCCGATGGCAACCAGCACATCCATATTCGCCGTCCGTTCCCTGAGCGCATAGAAGGCGCCGAAATAGAACGGCATGCCGATGAAGAATTGGACAATCGCCGCAAGCACAAATTGCAGCAGTGGTTCTTGCAGAAATAACGGCACAGGGATGCCCTGCGTCCAGCTATAGTGATGCGCCATCGTCCAAAGAAGCGGCAGCGTAAGTACAATTGCCGTGAATACCCGCAAGCGCAGTTTATCGATCTCCGAGTTGCCGCCTTCTTTGCCGTGTGGATGGGCATGGAATCCGATCTGTTCGATGCGATCCATGATGGCGGACGGCGTAATACTCCCTGGTGTATAAGCGACATAGGCCGATTTGGCTGCATAATGAACCGACACCGCCGTCACGCCGGCGAGCTTGCCGACTGCCCGTTCGATTCGGGTCGCGCACGCGGTGCAGCTCATGCCTTGAATGCGCAAATCAAGGACACCTTCGTTCAGTTCTTGCTGCTGCATCGTTATCGATTCCTCCTAGCTTAGGAGCTCAATCAAGCATATTACACGGGGTGCAATAAGCTGTCCTACTCTTCACTATATGGTCAGGCTGCCTGCCTCATGATTCGATCGCATAACTTCTGCAACAATTGATGGTAAAATCCGTCATAATAGGTAGCTGAGAGTAAATAGAAGGGGGAGAATGCCGTTGCGAATGAGAAAGCACATGTTGAAAATTCAGATCGCATTGCTTGCAGTAATACTGGTGCTGACAGGCTGCGGAGAGAGAGCGGGCTCGGAGCTGAAACCGCGGGCGGATGATAAAACGGAACGCTGGGTCATGTCAGATACGATGCCGAGCGAGTTTGACTTCTCGGTCAAGTTTGGCTATGGCGAGGTGAATAAGAACGAAGTCAACACATATACCGATACGGTCACGAAGGACTTGATTGTAAAAGGTACCGCGACGGCAAACCTCGCCTTATCAGCGGACGAGATGGCGAACATCTATGCGAAAATGAAAGCGATCGAAATTATGAATATCGATATCGAGCCATACAAGCCGGGTGCCAGCACTTGCGAGCAAACGCCATACGGGGAAGATACGTGGAAAATAACGATAGACGGCGCAACGCGCGAACTCACTTGGACGGATCGGCATTGCACGGTTTCCAATGATGCGGAGAAGCTGAAGCAGCTTCGCGTTGACATCATGAAGATCGTCGCTGCCAGGGAAGAATACAAAGCACTGCCTGCTGCTGAAGGCGGTTATGACTGACCATCACAAACAAAAAAGCATCTTGCTCACCCTTGGCGGATGAACAAAATGCTTTTTCCATTTCTACCTGCTTATTCGCCAGTTACAACTTGACCCGGCCAGCTCAGCATGCCGCCAAGCACATTCACGACTTCATAGCCTTGCGTGGCTAAGTATTCGCTCACTCTGCCGCTGCGGTTGCCGCTTCTGCACACCAGGTAGAGCGGCTCTTCCATGTCGTTCAGCTCGCCAAGGCGCTCGATAAATACCGACATCGGGATGCTGATCGCTTCTTTGATATGGCCGGATTCCCACTCGTCAGGCTCGCGAACGTCAATGACGCTCAGCTTCTCGCCTTCACGCAGCCGGGTTTCCAGCTCGCTTGCCGTAATTTCTCCCATTGCTGTTACCGCTCCTTCAAGCTTAAGTTACTTGTGCTAGTAGCATTTTACTCTTCATGAGCTCTCGATGTCCACCATATTCCGGCTCTGGTGCAATTAAAAAACAGCATCCGAGCGAACCCGGACGCTGTTTATCCCATTACACGCGAACCGCAGTACCGCTGACGGCAACCATCAGCATGCCTTCACGCACCACTTCGTAATCAATATCGATACCGACAATCGCATTAGCACCGAGGCGCGACGCTTGGCTGGACATTTCGCTGAACGCAACGTCCCGCGCTTCCTTCAGCTTCGTCTCGTACGCGCCGGAGCGGCCGCCGACGATATCCGTAATCGACGCGAACAGATCGCGTACGATGTTAGCGCCCATAATCGCTTCTCCGGTTACTACGCCGTAATATTGCTGAATCGGTTGTCCTTCAATCGTTGGTGTCGTTGATAAAATCATGCTTATCCCTCCCAATTGGTATATGCTCACATACGGCGCAGCCTCGCAAAAGGATTCAAAATCAAATCTGATACATCGCAGCCGGCAGCCCGTCTGCTTTGTCATCCTCCGTAAAATGAATCCGCACGACTCGCTCGCTTTGCTGCTCGAACCAGATGCGCACCGTCACTTCGAACTCCTTCGATCCTTTGCGCAGCTGCAGACGGAAGGTCTCGGACATCAGCCCGCCTTCTTCCACCTTCCGGCCGACATGCTTATAGTCGATGATATCGGCGTGATATTTCTTAGTCGTTTCCTTCATCGCAAGCCTGCCCCACTTGGCATACGTCGGTTCGGCTCCAGCTTGAACGGCCGACGTGCTTAGCATCAGCACGACCAGCACCATTGTCATCCATATTGCTCTCATCGTTCAATTCCACCTCCAGAATATAGGCGAAGGTAGAATTCCCCATCCGAGGCATGAATATGCAATAACCTTCCAATTAGTTGAGTTGTCCGAACTTATTGAGCGGCCAGAGCCTGAATACGGCACGACCTTCGACGCTCGAGTAAGCGATCGGTCCAATCGCACGGCTGTCCATGCTGTTCTCGCGGTTATCGCCCATGACGAACACGGTTTTCTCCGGCACCGCATATGGCACTGGCAAGCCATTGGAGTAAGAACGTCCTTTTATGTATGGTTCATTCAACGCCTTGCCGTTGATCGTCACTTGTCCGTCATCCGTAAAGTCGATCACGTCGCCTGGCAAGCCAATGACCCGCTTAATAAGCCGTTTGTCGCTCTCCGGCCCGTTAATGATGACAATATCTCCGCGGTGCGGCGACTCGAAATGATAGCTCAGCTTGTCCTCAATGAGGCGCTGGCCTTCGACGAGCGTCTTCTGCATCGATATATTCTTGACCTCCGTTTGTGCAAACGCGTAGTTCTGCACGAGCAGTGCTACGACTATCGCCACCGCGAGCGAGACGAACCAATCCCTCAGCTCTCGCACCCAAGACCTCTTCACGCTCTGATTCGGTATTTTACTCGTCTCCATCCAAGCTCTCCTTCCCGGTTTACATCCTTCTCAATCAACCTTCTGCACGCACTTCCCTTTATACGACTGAAGCTGCGCAATAGTTTCCTCACAATCCCCTGCCCGGTAAAAAATATTGCCGTGCCTCGTCCCATGCGATACAGTTAGGAGGATTGTTCTCATTTTATCGTAAAAGGAGTGACCCTTCCTTGTCTACTGCAGCTGTGACGTCCGAGAAACCGCTAATTGCCGCGAACCGGACGGATCACCTCATCTTCATCGTCGTTACGCTGCTCTACTGGTCGACGCTATATGTGTACGTGCCGATCCTATCCCCTTTCATGACAAGCAGAGGATACGCCGACGTGCTGATTGGTGTCGTGCTTGGCAGCTACGGCTTTATCCAGATGCTTGTGCGCTTCCCGCTCGGCTTGTATTCCGATAAGCTGCATAAGCGCAAACCGTTCCTCATGCTAGGCATGATCAGCGGCGCACTAAGCTGCTTGCTATTTACAATACCCGGCTCCTGGCTGTGGCCGCTCGCAGGCCGGATGATGTCCGGCGTATGCGCCTCGGCATGGGTTGCATTTACCGTGCTCTATGCTGCCTACTTCGCATCGTCAGAAGCCACGAAGGCGATGAGCAACATCAGCTTCATGACCGTGTCCGGTCAACTGATCGGTATGACGCTAAGCGGCTGGCTCGCAGGCGAATTCAGCTATAATGCTGCCTTCACCACGGGCATCTTCCTCGGGCTTGCCGGACTCGTGCTCGCTTTCGCCGTGAAGGAGCCGCGCGAAGGCGTCAGCCGACCTCCGATTTCGATGCAGCATCTGCGGGAAGTGTTCAAGACGCGAACCCTTGTGCAAGTGTCTACGCTCTCGATTCTCGCGCACTGCGTGCTGTTCATCACGATGTTCGGCTTCACGCCGCTGAAAGCGACATCGCTCGGCGCTTCTAACACGCAGCTGACGCTCATTGTCATTGCCTTCATGGTGCCGCATGCCTTTACCTCGCTCATCTCGGGCAGATGGCTCGCACCTCGCTTCGGCAGCATGAACGTCATCGCCGTCGGCTATGCGCTCAGCGCCATCTTCACCGTCGCGATTGCGTACTCGCCATCGCTCGGATGGCTCGCCGCGACGCAGGCGCTGAATGGACTTGCGCAGGGCATGCACCTGCCGCTGCTGCTGGGACTCGCCATTCAGCCCTTCGCCTCTTCGAAGCGCGCGACAGCAATGGGCTTCTACCAGGCGATCTACTCCGTCGGCATGTTCGCGGGCCCGTTCCTCGCCGGCTTCATCAATGATGCCTTCGGCCGCGACTATGGCTTCTGGCTCGGCGGCTGCTTCGCCGTTATCGCATTGATCCTGGCACTAAGCTGGCGCCGCGCCAACGCTCATCTCTAATGCAAAAACACCTGCCGCATCCTTCGATCGGCAGGTGTTTTATTTTCACACATATAGTTACATGCATTCTTCCGGATCTTCAACCGATGCGTCTTCCACATTGATTTTCTCCGCTACCGTATCGCGAATAACCGATACGATTGTTTGCAGCAGGTAGTTGATGTCTGCTTGGCTTTGTTGGAAGTCCGATACGATCGGGATACCGTCCAGCTCATCCTGCAGCACTTCGATTTCTTGCTCAATCTTCGCAACCATATCTGCGTTCTTGAACGTAGTCTCGAATGCGACAACTTCCTTCTGCTTCTTCTTGATTTGCGCGATCAGACCTTGCACGCGCTCATTGCCATTAATCTGTTTCTCGGCACGCTGGAACTGTTGAACCTCTTCCGATGTGAAGATCATGCTTGCCAATTCTTTCGTCTTCGCCATAATGTCGGCGCGAACGATGATATCTTCTGTATTGAATTTCGGTACTGCGCAGCTCGTACCGTGATCGTGATCGTGGTCATGCTTATGTTCGTGGTTTGCCAATGGTTCCAGCTCCTCTATGTCGTTAAGATACTGCTTCTTCATTCATGATGGATGTTAAAGGCTCTGCCTTCACATACCAGGTTGTCGCTTCTGTCACTTGCGCATCAATGAATTGACCGATCCATTCTGCTGGACCTTCCATGTGCACAAGCTTGTTCGTACGTGTCCGTCCGGACAGCACGTTCGCGTTATTCTTGCTCTGGCCCTCGACCAGCACTTCGATCACTTGTCCCAGGAGCAGCTCGTTGCTCTCGCGGCTCAATTCGCCGATAAGCTCGTTCAGACGAGCCAGTCTCGCTTTCTTCACGTCCAGCGGAATGTTATCTTCCATATCCGCGGCTGGCGTTCCTTCGCGAGGCGAGTAGATGAACGTGTAAGCCAATGAGAAGCCCACTTCGCGTACGAGCGACAGCGTCTCTTCGAACTGCTCGTCCGTCTCCCCTGGGAAACCGACGATAATGTCCGACGTCAACACGACGTCCGGAATCGCCCGCTTGATTTTGCGGACAAGCTCGAGGAACATCTCGCGCGTATACTTGCGGCTCATCCGCTTGAGCACTTCCGTGCTGCCAGACTGTACAGGAAGATGGATATGCTCCACCAGATTGCCTCTCGTACCTAGCACCTCGATCAGATGATCGTCGAAGTCACGCGGGTGGCTCGTCATGAACCGAATGCGCGGAATGTCGATCTTGGACATATCCGCCATCAAATCACCGAACCGATACGTGATATCTTCAAAATCCTTGCCATATGCATTCACGTTCTGACCGAGCAGCGTAATTTCCTTGAAGCCTTGACGCGCCAGCTCACGGACCTCTGCGATCACGTCCTCTGGACGTCTGCTCCGCTCTTTACCGCGTGTATATGGTACGATGCAGTACGTACAGAACTTGTCGCAGCCGTACATAATGTTGACCCAGCCGCGCATGCCTTCCCGCTTCTTCGGCAAGTTCTCGATAATGTCGCCTTCCTTGGACCACACTTCAACGACCATCTCTTTGCTGAACAGCGCGTCCTGCAGCAGGTAGGGCAGCCTGTGAATGTTGTGCGTACCGAAGATCAAGTCAACGAAGCTATGACGCTGCATAATGCGGCTCACGACTGTCTCTTCCTGGGACATACAGCCGCAAACGCCGAGTATGAGATTCGGCTTCTCGAGTTTCAGATGCTTCAAATGGCCAAGCTCGCCAAACACCTTATCTTCCGCATTCTCGCGAATCGCACATGTGTTCAGAAGAATGACATCCGCTTGGTTACGGTCTGCGGTAGCCCGATAGCCCATTTCTTCGAACATGCCTTTCATAACTTCCGTATCATGCTCGTTCATTTGGCAGCCATATGTCGTGATGTGATAGAGCTTGCCATGGCCAAGCTGCTTCAGCTCCGCAGGGATTGAAGATTCATAGTGAACTTGAATCTCTTCCTTGCCTCTGCGTTTCTCTTCTTTGTGATTAGGGGCAGCATTCACCGTTATATCTCGACCGTTAATCCGGTAAGTTGTTTTGCCATCGGCTTCCTTCAGCACTTTGGCGCCTGAGAAGTCAAAGTACTTGGAGAAATCCTTCCCATTGCCTGCGGATTCTTTCTTCACGACTATTCACGCCCCCTCAACCTACGTGTACATTCCAATATTATAGCAAACCGACATCACATAATAAAGAGAATGAGAATGCTTCTGACAGAAGGAGACGAATATTGTAACAAAAAAGAGACAATTCGCCATATGAGCGAAATTGCCTCTCTTGAACTGCTATGAACCGATAATCTCCGCTTGATCACCAGTCTTGGCGCCGGCTGCATTCGCTTCATCCGTATCCATATGCATATCCAGTGCAAAATCAGGCGACACCCTTGCAACGACATTCTCGAACACAAGGCCGCGCTCCCCTTGCAATCTCACTGTCAGCCGCTGCTTGTCAGCGATGCCCCAGCGTTCAGCGTCACTCGTGTGGAAGTGAATGTGACGAGCAGCGACAATAACGCCTTCGTCGATCGTTACTTCGCCTGCAGGTCCTTTAATCGTAATGCCTGCGGAGCCGGCAATATCGCCAGACTCACGTACTGGCGGGTTAATACCCAACTGGAAAGCGTCGGTACGCGACACTTCGAGCTGCGTCCGCTTTCTAGCTGGACCGAGAATCCGCACCTTCGCGAAGTTTCCCTTCGGTCCAACGACTTCGACTGTCTCATTCGCCGCGAATTGCCCAGGCTGCGATAGATCCTTGAACACCGTTAGCTCCGCGCCTTGACCGAACAACGCTTCTACGTGCTCCTTCGATAGATGAATATGTCTAGCAGATACGCCAACCGGAACCATTTTCATATGTAATAACACCTTTCTGTCATGTCGTTAAGAAAGGCATACCGTTCGCATGGAGCGACGATATGCCTTCACTATTATGCTTCTTATTTAAATTCTGTAAGCAGCTTGTCGAACTGGTCTTGAGACAGCGACAAGTCTTGGTTAGCAAGACCTTCCGGCTTGAAGCCGCTGATCATGGACTCGTACGATTGACGCTCTTTGTTCTGGTAGATAAGGCCAGTAAGCATGCCGTTTGTTTCCATAATCTTGTTCATCGCCGCAACGCGGTTCGATGGATCGTAATCCGGGAATTGATCCAGATTCACGATGTTCTCTTTGAACCAGTCGTATGTGTTCACTTTGTTGAACGTTACGCATGGGCTGAATACGTTGATGAGCGAGAAGCCTTTGTGATTCAGACCTGCTTCGATAAGCGAAGTCAGCTGCTTCAGATCGCTGGAGAACGATTGCGCGATGAATGTTGCGCCAGCGGACATTGCAATTTCAAGCGGCGACAATGTGGACTCGATCGAGCCTTCCGGCGTCGACTTCGTTTTGAAGCCTTCAGCGGAACGCGGCGATGTTTGACCTTTAGTCAGACCGTAAATTTGGTTATCCATAACGATGTAAGTCAGGTCGATGTTACGGCGAATCGCATGAACCGTGTGGCCCATACCGATTGCGAAGCCGTCGCCGTCACCGCCGGAAGCGATAACCGTCAGCTCGCGGTTCGCCAGCTTCACGCCTTGCGCGATTGGAAGCGCGCGGCCGTGAATACCGTGCAAGCCGTACGCATTTACATAACCGGAGATACGTCCAGAGCAGCCGATACCCGAGATAACAGCCAATCCTTCCGGCTCAAGACCGACGTTTGCAGCAGCACGCTGAATTGCAGCCTGTACGGAGAAGTCTCCGCAGCCTGGGCACCAGTTCGGTTTTACGTTGTTACGAAACTCTTTAAATGTTGCCATCTTAGACCAACTCCTTGCATGCTTTGTGCACTTCGGAAGGCAGGAACGGATTGCCGTCGTATTTCAAAATGCTCTTGATTTTGTCGCCGTAGCCTGTGTGCAGCTTCACTTGGTCAGCCAGCTGTCCGGTCGCATTGTTCTCGAGAACGACGACATTCTTCGCGCCAGCCAAGTAAGACTTCACAAGGTCTGCCGGGAATGGGTGAATTTGACGGATTGTAATGTGGTTCGTCTTCAAGCCGTCATCTGTAAGACGAAGACGCGCTTCGTCGATTGTACCGCCAGTCGATCCCATACCGATGATAAGCAAGTCCGCTTCCGCATGAGGTGCGTCTGCACGAACCGCATCACGGATGAGCATGCCGTTCATCTTGTTAAGACGCTTATCCATCATCTTCTTGCGATTGATCGCGCTCTCCGATGGGCGCCCAGTTTCGTCATGCTCAACGCCTGTAACGTGGTGCAAGCCGTGCTTGTCGCCAGGGATAACACGCGGCGAGATGCCGTCTGCTGTTAACTCGTAACGCTTGAACAACTCATTCGCTTCGAGCTCTGGCAGGTCACGAACGATTTTACCGCGGTTGATCGGCACTCTATTGAGATCCAGCGGCTCGCAGGATTGCTTACCGAGCGAGAGCTGAAGGTCTGTCATGAGAATAACCGGAACTTGGTATTGCTCCGATAGGTTGAAAGATTCAATCGTGTCGTAGAAGCAATCTTCGAGCGATGCTGGCGCGATGACGATCTTCGGAATTTCACCGTGCGTACCGTATACCATTGCGTTCAAGTCGGATTGCTCTTGCTTCGTCGGCAAGCCTGTCGAAGGACCGCCGCGCTGCGTATCTACGATAACGAGCGGCGTTTCTGTCATACCTGCAAGACCGATCGCTTCCATCATGAGCGACAGACCAGGGCCTGCAGAAGCTGTCATCGTACGAACACCTGCATAGTTTGCACCGATTGCCATCGTTACGGCTGCGATTTCGTCTTCCGTTTGAACGACTGTGCCGCCGAATTTAGGAAGCTTCTTGATCAGGTATTCCATGATCTCCGAAGCTGGAGTAATTGGATATGCGCTCATCAGTCGGCAGCCGCCAGCGACAGCGCCTAGGCCGATCGCTTCGTTACCGATCATGAACAGCTTCTGTTTGCCGTCAGCCGGCTCCAGACGGAATTCTTCCAGCGGACCGCCAGCAAGCTCAAGGACGAAATCGGAGCCGCGTTTAACCGCTTCGATGTTCTTCTCTACGATTGCCGGACCTTTACGGCCGAACTCTTCTTCTACTGCTTTATTAAATACATCGATAGGCAGGCCGAGCAGCGCCCAAGACGCGCCGGATGCCACCATGTTCTTCATCAGGGATGTGCCAAGCTCTTCTGCGATCGAAGTGATTGGTACCGGGAATAGACGAGCGTTAATGCCCTCAGGCAATGTTGGATTGAACTTCGCATCCGCAACGACTACGCCGCCTGGACGCAGCTCATGTGCATTCAGATCAATACTTTCTTGGTCGAACGCAACGAGGATGTCCAAATCATCCGAAATCGCCAGCATCGGCTTCGTGCTAATCCGAATTTTATTATTCGTATGACCGCCTTTAATACGTGACGAGAAATGGCGGTAACCATACAAGTAGTAACCCAAACGGTTAAGTGCTGTCGAGAAAATACGGTCGGTACTCTCTACGCCTTCCCCTTGTTGCCCACCGATTTTCCAAGACAATTGACTAATCAAAATGCCCATCTCCTCTTTTGATGAACCTGCAATATTTTCGACATTCGACATCGCTTTACAATAAAATATTAAAAATTATTAACAGTCACATAAATTTTATGTCTCAAAGTAGTAAAAAGCAAGAAGGAATCTCGGATTTCTCGCATAGTTCTTTTCGATTATATCCATATCACAAACAGAATGGAATCGGATGATCGTTCAGTCAGGCAGATGCATTGCAAGAAATCGCAGCATATTTCCTGAACAGAAGCCCGCTACTGTAGACTCGGAATAATGCGATAACAGCGCCTTTTGCAGCTGTTCCACCTCTCCAGGATGCGCTAGTCCATCCACGTACGTTTCAATGCCGTCAAAGTCCGAGCCGAACATGAGCTGCTCCGCCCCGCCTAGCTCGCAGATGCGCTCTATGTGACGCAGCACGTCAGCAATTTGTACGGGATGATGAGAGGCGACAAATTGCGGCACGAAAGTAACCCCAACCATTCCTCCTGCGGCAAGCAGCGCTGTCAGCTGATCATCAGCTAAGTTGCGCGGATGCGGGCAAATCGCGCGGCAATTGGAATGTGATGCAATGACTGGCTTCGATGAGAGATGGAGCACATCCCAAAATGCGCGGTCGCTCAAATGAGACACATCAACCAGTATACCCAATCTATTACATTCTTCTACTAGGGCGCGGCCTTTTTTTGTCAGACCGCCTCCTCTTGGCTCCATAACACCGTCTGCTGCCCAGTTCGCATGGTTCCAGGTAAGTCCGACAGCCCGGACGCCAAGCGCAAACAGAATGCGCAGCATTGCGAGATCGCCGTTAAGCCCGTCCGCCCCTTCAAGCGACAGCATCGCCCCGATCTTGCCGCTGCCCTGCAGCTTTGCAGCCTCGTCTGAAGTTCGCACGAGGGTAATCTCCGGCACCGTCAGCACCTTGCGCTGGAACAGATCAATGCTTCTCAGAATGGGCAGCATAGACTTCTCCATCCGCTCTGATACATAGATGGCGAACGTCTGCAGAACAGCGCCTGCCTGCCGCAGTCTCGGCAATGTCACGTCTAGCGCATTCGTGACATCCTGTTCGAACGAGAGCGATGGATTCTCCAACAGCTTCCATAGCACATCACAATGAAAATCAGCACTATACAGCTCAGCCATTTTCACTACGCCTCCTTTTGGTTAGCAGAAAGAATAGATTAACGCAAAAAAACCTGCCTACGTTGTAAACAGGTCGATTGGATTGCTCCCATATTTAAGCTTCTATTGTTCTATCTCGGTTCGACAATCAGCTTTATAGCCGTCCGGTCTTCGCCGTCAATCATGATGTCTGTGAATGCAGGGATACAGATGAGATCCACACCGCTCGGGGCGACGAATCCTCTTGCAATCGCAACCGCCTTAACCGCTTGATTCAACGCACCAGCCCCGATTGCTTGTAATTCAGCCGCGCCGCGTTCGCGTAATACGCCTGCAAGCGCCCCTGCAACAGAATTTGGATTGGACTTTGCTGAAACTTTTAAGACGTCCATGGAAAGTATACCTCCTCGGGAATGATGGATGAATACCACTATTTAGATAGTATTCGATAGAGGGGAAAAAATTCCTTCTTATTTCCGTTATCATTAGCAAAATCTTCTGAATTGCGAGAATTTTAATAGAATAGCAATGCGACTGTTGACGAATGAACGCAAAATAAGCATCCGTGCATAAAAAAATGGCTGCTACATGAGCAGCCAATCTGTTTCGGTAAGCCGTACTTTCTGGATTTTCTTCGCTTTGCCAGTTGCATCGTCGATCTCCACCACAATTGCGTGGAAATGCCAATCGCCCTCGTCCACGACGAACCGCGTAGGCAGCTGTGTCAGAAACTTATGAAGCACCGCTTCGCGCTCCATACCTAGAACACCATTCTTCGGACCGACCATACCAACGTCCGTTATGTACGCTGTACCGCCTGGCAGAACAGTATCATCATTCGTCTGGACATGCGTATGCGTGCCAAGAACAATCGATGCGCGCCCATCCAAATACCAGCCCATCGCAATCTTCTCCGAAGTCGCTTCTGCGTGAAAATCAACGAGGATGTTTTTCGTCTTCTGCTGGAGCTCCGTAATCAGCTCATCCGCTTTGCGGAATGGACAATCGATTGGCGGCAGGAACGTCCGGCCTTGCAGGTTCATAATGGCAAGCTCCTTGCCGTTCGCCTTAATGATCGTCGCGCCTTGACCTGGCAAGCCCTCGGCATAGTTCGCCGGTCTAACGATACGGTGCTGATCGTCAATCCATTCAAAAATATCTTTATTGTCCCACGTGTGGTTGCCCATCGTAATGCCGTGTACGCCAGCATCAAGCAGCTCTTTCACAATCGCCGCTGTAATGCCTCGACCTGCAGCAGCATTCTCACCGTTCGCAATAATGATATGCGGGTTGTACTTGGACTGCAGCGCAGGCAGCACCTTCTTCACCGCAGCGCGGCCGACACTGCCGACTATATCTCCAATAAACAATACATTCATTCGAACCATACCTCTCTAATCCGAGCATGAACGGCTGTCGCCGATCTCTGCTTCGCGTAGAAATATAAGGAAAGTATAGGCAACCTATACTTTCCTTATATTTTAAGACTAGAAAAGTGGCCGCAAGCAGCCACTTTTCTAGGTTTATTGCTATGAAAGTTATTTCGCATATTCGACAGCCCGCGTCTCGCGGATAACTGTAACTTTAATATGCCCCGGATAATCGAGTTCACTCTCGATCTTCTTCGTAATATCACGCGCCAGACGGAATGCTTCGGTATCGTCGATCTTCTCCGGTTGTACCATGACACGAACCTCGCGGCCTGCTTGGATCGCGTACGATTTCTCAACACCTTCGAACGATTCGGAAATGCCTTCAAGCTTCTCTAGACGTTTAATATACGTTTCGAGCGTCTCTCTTCTCGCACCTGGACGTGCCGCCGACAACGCATCAGCTGCGCCGACGAGCATTGCGATAACCGAAGTTGCTTCGCAATCGCCGTGGTGAGAAGCGATACTGTTGATAACAACAGGATGCTCTTTGTACTTCTTAGCCAGCTCTACGCCGATCTCGACATGTGAGCCTTCCACTTCATGATCGAGCGCTTTACCGATATCGTGAAGCAATCCTGCACGTCTTGCAAGCGTAATGTCTTCACCCAGCTCTGCTGCCATGAGGCCCGACAAATAAGCGACTTCCATGGAGTGCTTGAGCACGTTCTGACCATAGCTTGTACGATATTTGAGACGGCCTAAAATTTTAATGAGATCTGGATGCAAGCCATGCACGCCAACTTCATACGTCGCCTGCTCTCCGTATTCACGGATACGTTCGTCCACTTCTTTACGCGACTTCTCAACCATTTCCTCGATACGTGCAGGATGGATACGACCATCTGCAACAAGCTTCTCAAGGGATGTCCGAGCGATTTCACGACGAATTGGATCGAAACCAGACAAGATGACCGCTTCCGGTGTATCGTCGATAATGAGATCGATACCGGTCAACGTTTCTAGTGCGCGAATGTTGCGGCCCTCACGTCCGATGATACGGCCTTTCATCTCTTCATTTGGCAATGCAACTACAGATACTGTAGTCTCAGCCACATGATCTGCGGCACAACGTTGGATCGCAAGCGAGATAATATCACGTGCCTTCTTATCTGCTTCTTCCTTCGCTTGCTGCTCGATCTCTTTAATCATTTGTGCAGTTTCGTGGCGAACCTCTTGCTCAACGTTCGTCAGAATGATTTGCTTCGCATCCTCCATCGTCAAGTTCGAGATACGTTCAAGCTCACTAAGCTGCTGCTTGTAAAGGGTATCGATTTGTTCTTGCGTTTCCTCGATCCGCTTCTCTTTGTTGGCTACTTGTTCTTCTTTGCGTTCCAGCGCTTCTATTTTTTTATCCAACGACTCTTCTTTCTGAATCAGTCGTCTTTCAAGACGCTGTACCTCATTGCGACGTTCGCGAATGTCTCTTTCAGCTTCGGTACGGAGCTTGTGGACTTCATCTTTCGCCTCGAGAACCGTTTCTTTCTTAAGCGCTTCGGCTTCTTTCCTTGCATTGTCAATAATCTGACTAGCAGCCTGCTCGGCGCTTGAAATTTTGGCCTCGGCGATCGATTTGCGAATAAAATAACCGACACCAAAGAAAATTACACCAACAACGAGAACGATCAGGATCCAAACCACTGTTTGCATCTTTCTCACCTCCTCGTTGCTCACCTAAGCAAACGCTTGGGAATAGTATTTGGTTTTTTTTACAGCCGGTTTTTAACCCGATACGTACATACTAATTGACGAAAATAATCGGTTCGAATCAATTTTTGGAAGGAAAATCGATTCTAGAAATGAATAATACAAACTTATTGTATCTTTTGTGAAAATCAATTGTCAAGCATGTGCCCATCATCATCATCTTCCATTCGCTGCGCCGCAGCCTTGACCGCTTCACGCACAACACTCATCGGAAAACCACGGCGCAGAAGAAACGCAGCAAGCTTCTGCTTCCTCTCGCGCGGCTCTCCTTTTATAAACGGCCACTTTTTGCGGGCCGCCCGAACCGCGACTTCCGTCTCCGACTCCGAGCTCAGCTCCTGCGAAGCTTGCTTCGCCATATCCTTGGAGATCCCGCGCTGCCGCAGCTCCTGCTGAAGCAGGCGTCTGCCCTTCAGCTGCGTTCTCATCTTCTCTGACGCGTACATGTTCGCGTAAAGATTATCGTTTACCAAACCTTCCTGCGTCAGTCGCTCAATCGCTCTCGCTGCCGCATCGGCATCGATCTCTTTCTTTGCGAGGTAACGCAGTATCTCCTTCTCCGTCCGCTGCCTCGCCCCAAGGTATGCAAGCGCCGTGATGTAGGCGCGGTGCCTGCTGTCCTCTTCCACGATCTCCTTCAGCTCATCGGCATAGATCTCGCGTCCCTTGAGCAATCGGAACTTAATGAGCAAGTCCTCGTGCACATCGATATACGGTTCCTTCGAATCATTGACAAACAAATGGTAACGCTGCTTTGCTTTCCGATCTTGTTCCACACCAGTAATAACTAGCACTGCCTTCCCTCCCTCTCACCATTCGAGCCTACAAAAATAGAGAAGCACCTGTTAGCAGGTGCTTCTCTTATCCCACCAATCGATGGCATACGCCAACATCGGTTTATTCAAGCTCCAAGTCCAATTCATCCTCGAAGTCGTCATCGTCGTCTTGGCTTACTGGCAGATTTCCTGCCGCAGCAGCTGCAACGTTGCTTGCTTCACGAATTTGCTTATCGATCACGGCTGCAATATCCTTGTGATCCTTCAAGAACTGCTTCGCATTCTCACGGCCTTGGCCGAGACGCTCGCCGTTGTAAGAGAACCAAGCGCCGCTCTTCTGGATAATCTCCATCTCAACGCCGATATCAACTAGGCTGCCCTCTCTCGAGATGCCCTCACCGTACATAATATCGATTTCCGCTTGCTTGAAAGGAGGAGCTACTTTGTTCTTTACGACTTTAATACGAGTCCGGTTACCGACAATATCATTGCCTTGCTTCACGGACTCAATACGGCGCACATCAAGACGAACCGTGGAGTAGAACTTCAGTGCACGACCGCCTGGCGTCGTCTCAGGGTTACCGAACATAACGCCGACTTTCTCACGAAGCTGGTTGATGAAGATTGTAATCGTCTTCGATTTGCTGATCGCACCGGACAGCTTACGAAGCGCTTGCGACATTAGACGAGCTTGCAGACCTACGTGGGAGTCACCCATATCGCCCTCGATCTCCGCCTTCGGAACGAGTGCCGCAACGGAGTCAACGACTACGATATCAACAGCGCCGCTGCGCACGAGCGCTTCAGCGATCTCGAGACCTTGTTCACCTGTATCCGGCTGGGATAGCAGCAACTCGTCAATGTTAACGCCAAGCTTGCTTGCGTACGATGGGTCGAGCGCGTGCTCGGCATCGATAAACGCAGCTTGTCCACCTGCGCGTTGAACTTCTGCGATTGCATGCAGCGCAACCGTTGTTTTACCGGAAGATTCCGGACCATATACTTCGATAATACGGCCCCGTGGGAAACCGCCAATTCCAAGTGCAATATCTAACGCCAGCGAGCCGCTGGATACAGTTTCAACTTGCATATGAGTAGATTCACCGAGCTTCATAATAGAGCCCTTACCAAATTGCTTCTCTATTTGACGAAGCGCCATTTCGAGTGCGGCTTTACGATCTGCCAACGAACTCACATCCTTCATTATTTATACTTGTATGATACCTTGTTTCATTCGCTTTGACAAGAGTTTTTACGAACATATATTCTTATTTTCTCTTTTGGCCAAAAAGAAGAAAAAAAGAACCGCAGCAAAGTAATCTTCGCCACGGTTCTTCCGTCTAGTGTCGATTATAGTCGATCACAATTAAGCTGGCAAGCTATATTTTAGCAAACTGCAGCGTTACTCAATCTCTGCACCAGAGAGCGCCTGCCAAAGCCGATACATGATCGACTTCGCCGCGCGCAGGCGGATAATGCCGCGATTGCCGCTCAGATGCGCGGTGAACACCCGCGTAGGCTTGCCCCGCTCCGCAAGCCCGAAATAGACGAGGCCGACCGGCTTCCCTTCGGACTCCGCCGGACCTGCAACACCGGTCAGCGACACGCCGAAGTCGCTGTCCGCATGCTCGCGCACGCGTTCCGCCATAAGCGCAGCGGTCGATTCGCTGACCGCCCCAGGCGCGTCCGTTCCCTCCAGCTGCGACATCGGGATACTCAGCAGCTTATGCTTCATCATGTTCGTGTATGTCACGACGCCGCCGGCAAACTCTCCGCTGCTGCCAGGAATTTGCGTGAGCAGCTGTGCGAACAAACCGCCAGTAAGGCTCTCAGCGCTCGCCAGCGTCCGCTTAGACGCACGCAGGAGCCGAATAACCGCCTCTTCGAGCGGAATATCCTCACGCGCATAGAGATGCTTCCCGACACGCGACTTGATCTGCTGCTCGGTCGCCTCTAGCCGCGAGTCTGCTTCCGCTTGTTCCAGCGCTTTCGTTGAGATGCGGATCGCGACTTCCCCATCCTTCGCATACGGTGCAATCGAAGGATCGGTCTGCGCATCGATGAGATCAATCAGCGCCTCTTCCAAGCTGGATTCGCCAATGCCAGCGAACATCAGCTGACGCGAGAACAATTTACGTTCCTCGCCCATGATTGATCGGATCCATGCTTTAGCTGGACCTTCGAACATCACTTTCATCTCGCGAGGCGGGCCTGGCAGCAGCACATAATGCGTGCCATCTTCCGTTAGCGCATTACCTACTGCCAGCCCCGCATCATTCATCAGCGGCTCGCTTCCTTCAATAAGATGCGCCTGTCTGCGATTGCTTTCCACCATGTGAATGCCGCGCGAGCTGAAGAGCTCTTCGATTTTGTCCATCGAAGGCTGATGGAGTTCAATGCTGCGGTTCAAATAGTCGGCAAGCGCATCCTTCGTGAGATCGTCCTGCGTCGGGCCAAGCCCGCCTGTGAAGATAATCAGATCAGCTCTTGTACGAGCGAGTTCGATCGCTTGGCGAATTCGGGCGGCATTATCACCGACAACCGTCTGAAAGTAGACATCAATTCCAAGCTCTGCAAGCCCTTGCGACAGATAAGTCGCATTCGTGTTCACAGTCTGGCCAAGCAGCAGCTCCGTCCCGACCGCGATAATTTCAGCACGCATCTCAACATCTCCATTCCTATGTAGATAATCGTCTATCCCGCTAATAGCAGCAATAAGGCAAATAAAGCACCACCTCTTCTATTATTCAGAAGAAGTGATGCTGTATGCAATGGGAAAATGGAGGACTATTGATTAATTGGAATCAGATTCTTATTCTTGACGAAATAATCGATTCCGGAATAAATGGTGATCAGAGCCCCAGCATAGCTGGCAATCACGTCAAACGGGATGTCCAGGAATGCAAACGGAAAATTGTTCAATAGTAGAGCGATAATCATCGTAATTTGCACAGCCGTTTTCCACTTGCCCCATTTGCTCGCCGCCATAACAGTGCCTTCAAGCAGCGCAATTTGACGCAGCCCGGTAACAGCGAACTCGCGGCTAATGATGACAATTGCAATCCAAGCGTCAAGCTTGGACATCTCAACAAGCGAAATAAGAACTGCAGCAACAAGCAGCTTGTCCGCGAGCGGATCAAGCAGCTTGCCGAGATTCGTTACAATCTTATTCTTACGTGCAATGTAGCCATCTAAACCATCTGTACTTGCTGCGATGATGAAGACGAGCGCAGCCAAAATTTGATTCCATGTAATGGAGAAATCGGAGCCGGAAATCGTGAGCGGCTTCAAATCCACATTAATTAAGAGCAGCACCATTATGATCGGAACCAAAAAGATGCGGGCAAGTGTAATACGATTGGCTAAATTCACGATAGTCCCTCCCCGGACATATCAAACTCATAAGCGTGCGTAATGCGCACTCTTTGAATTTCACCGATAGCGGCTTTGCACTTCGAGATGAACACTTCACCGTCAATCTCCGGCGCATCGTAAGCCGAGCGGCCTACATATACATCGCTGCGTCCGTCATAGCGCTCAACAAGCACATCGATCTCTTTGCCGATATGTTTGCCGTTCAGCTCCTTGGACACTTGACGCTGAATTTCCATCAGTGTGTTGGAACGCCATTCCTTCACGTCCTCCGGCACCTCGTTCGGCAAGCGAACTGCAGGCGTATCTTCTTCCGGCGAGTAAGTGAACACACCAAGGCGGTCAAACTTCATCTCACGTACAAAATCGCACAGACGCTCGAAATCCTCTTCGGTCTCACCAGGGAAGCCGACAATAATCGATGTACGAAGCGCAACATCCGGAATACGTGAACGAATGCGCTGTACGAGCGCACGCGTATCTGTCTGACGACCAGGACGGCGCATCCGTTTGAGGATGGAGTCCTCGCTGTGCTGCAACGGCATATCGATGTAATTACACACCTTAGGGTTGTTCGCGATTGTCTCAATCAACTCGTCCGAGAAGAAGCCAGGGTAAGCATAGTGCAGACGCACCCATGCAATGCCTTCCACTTCGCTAACGCGATTAAGCAGCTCCGGCAGCATGAATTTGTCATACAGGTCCGTTCCGTAATTCGTCGAATCCTGTGCAATCAGACTGACTTCCTTCACGCCTTGATCCGCAAGCTGCTGCACTTCGGCAACAATCGACTCGATCGAACGGCTGCGGAACTTGCCGCGCATAATCGGAATCGAACAGAATGTACATGCATTATCGCAGCCTTCAGCAATCTTCACGTAGGCTGTGTAACGCGGCGTTGTAACGAGACGAGGAAGCTTCTGATCATAGTCGAATGCCGGGTTGCCAACCTTGACCGGACGTTTGCCGTTAAGCGCCTCATCCACAATATCAGTAATGTGGTGGAAATCGCCGGTTCCAACAATACCGTCGATCTCAGGCATTTCTTCCATAAGCTGCTTCTTGTAGCGCTGCGTCAAACAGCCGGATACAATAAGAGCCTTCAAACGGCCCGTTTGTTTGAATTCAGCCATATCGAGAATCGTATTGACCGATTCCTCTTTCGCTGCATCAATAAAGCCGCAAGTGTTTACAATAATAACCGTAGCGTCGTCCGCCTGATCTACCAGCTGGTAACCGCGCGCATCGATTAATCCGGACATAATCTCCGAATCCACGAGATTTTTCTCGCAGCCTAACGTTACTACTTTAACTCGTTCTGTCATTATATCCCCCAAACCCCTCCGAAAAGCTATCCTAACAAGTATAATACAAGGCATATGCAGTGTCAAAATAGGAAAAAGCCCCTTGTGCCAGCACATAACACGGCATTTCGGGACTTTAGTGTACCATATTTATCATTAACGATAGTTCGTAAATTGCAGGTCGATCTGTAAATCTGCACCTCTTAACATCGCCATGACAGCTTGCAAATCATCCAAGCTCTTGCCTGTTACACGAATGGAATCGCCTTGAATCTGGCTCTTCACCTTCAGCTTGGAATCCCGGATGAGCGTGTTGATCTTCTTCGAAATATCCTGCTCGATGCCCTGCTTCAGCTTGATTTTCTGTCTAACCGTACCTGCGGAAGCGCCCTCCAGCTTGCCGAACTCCATGTTCTTGATCGGAACGCCGCGTTTGATCATTTTGGATTGCAAAATATCAATAACGCTCTTCAGCTTGTACTCATCATCAGAAACGACAACAATATCGTCCTTCTCGAGCGTAATGCTGCTCTTGCTGTTCTTGAAATCAAAGCGCGTCTCGATCTCACGCTCTGCTTGTGTGATCGCGTTGTTCAGCTCTTGCATATCGACTTTCGATACAATATCAAACGAGTTCTCTGCCATTCTTCATTGCAGCTCCTTTACAACTTTTTCATGCACAGTATTATAACGCATCTTCATGCGTAAGAAAAGGCATTCATCCCTGCGATTTCCAGGAAGAATGCCTTTCACTATTGCGTTGTTGCCGGCGTTTCCGTCGTCTGCGTCTTAGTTTGCGTACCTGCAGGCGTCCCAGCGGACTCATCCATATTCAGCTGCATCCTGCGCGGATTCGCTTTATTGCCATCACTGATTGCGACGCCGTCGAGTGTCACCTCAACCAAATCGGCACGTCCTACGTTCACATAAGCAGGGCCGTCAATATCTACGTTTTCCGTTCCGCCCGTTGTATCGAATTGCTTCTGGTAAATATATTTACCGCTGCGGTTCTTGCTCTTTATGCCGACCCAAACACGGCCAGTTGCAGTGAAGGTAACGGTATGCTTACCTGCCGGGGATACGGTGTAGAAATCAACCGTTCCGCTTGAGCGGTCCAATACCATCGTAGTCGTTGGCGGAGGCGGTGTCTGTTCGACCGGAGGCGTCTGCTCATCCGTCGTCGCAGGCGGTACATTGCTCGCTTGATCACCAGTCGAGTTATCTGTCGTCGTCTGATTCGAGCCGGAATTATTCGTGTTCGTACCGTTCTTAACGGTGTCCTTGTCAGGTGTTACCGGGGGCTGCTGCGTCTGATCCGTCATCTTCGTCTGATCGGCCGCATTCGCATTATCCTTGCTAGGCTGCTTAATGGCATAGATGTAGACTAGCACTGCAATTAGAAGAAGGAATGACCACATCAAGGCGCGGAAGCCCCACCGGCTAAGTCGATCGGATGTATGAGATTGTGCCCTGCGGCGCGGTCGCTGAACGGGTTCTATCACTTGTTCCGGAACGCTAGCAGGGATTTCATTCGTATATAAGCGAAGCACCTCTTCAGCATCCAAGCCGACTGCTTCTGAGTAGTTCTTTACAAATGCGCGTACGTAGAAAGAGCCAGGCAGCACCTTATAATTGCCGTCCTCAATCGCTTCTAGATAGCGTTTACGAATTTTCGTTAATTCTTGGATATCATCCAGTGACAAATTACGCTGCTCCCTGGCTTTCCGCAGCAAAGCGCCTAAATCCGACAAGACCACACCTCCTTAGGTTAAAAATCGTCGTACCCCATCGTAAACTTCTCGTATGAGATTTCTTCATCCGGCGTATTGCGAAGCTCGATAATATAATCGAAATCGCTGTATTCGAAGGCAGATTCTTTAACGAAAATATCTGGATGCTCGATGACCTTCGTCGAAGGCATCGCCATAATTTCTTGTAGAAGTGCATGATGCTTCTCGTTAGATCTTATCGTGCTTACAATACCGTCGATGATAAAAATATTGTTCGGCGTCATTTCCTCTTCCGACAGCTGACTGCGGACGGTTTGGCGAAGAAGCGTCGATGAAACGAACGTCCATCGTTTATTGGAGCATACACTGCCCGCGATAATCGATTCCGTCTTCCCTACACGCGGCATTCCGCGAAGTCCGATAATCTGATTGCCTTCCCGTTTGAAGACTTCGCCAAGGAAATCCACGAGCATCCCAAGCTCATCGCGCGTGAAGCGGAATGTCTTGCGATCGTCGGAATCACGCTCAATATAGCGGCCGTGGCGCACGGCAAGAATATCAACAAGCCGCGGCTCCCGCAGCTTCAATACCGTAATATTATCTACCTTCTGCAGCATTCGGCCGAGAATTTCGATCTTCTCATCATCATTCGTCTGGAGAAGCATCCCTCGCGTGCGGTTCTCTACACCGTTGATCGTTAAGATATTGACTTCAAGCATCCCGAGCAGCGAAGCGATGTCGCCAAGCAGACCAGGGCGATTCTTATGTATTTTATATTCCATGTACCACTGTTTGAACTCCATACGACACCTCAATTTAAGAATAAGAAGGAAAATGCGGTTCTAAAAAGTTT
The DNA here is from genome assembly GCF_003386535.1 of Paenibacillus taihuensis. GTDB lineage: Bacteria > Bacillota > Bacilli > Paenibacillales > Paenibacillaceae > Paenibacillus_Z > Paenibacillus_Z taihuensis. The sequence goes on along the minus strand of NZ_QTTN01000001.1, from coordinate 258,692 downwards.
ATTCTACAATATTCGTCAAAATCCTGCAACTTCATCAAAACATTACAGAAAAGCCTCCACTATAGGGAGGCTTTTCCGAATCATTCAGAAATTATACGTTTCATGGCTTGAATTTCTGAATGAACGTTTACGATTGTTGGACAAGCTTGACCATAAGGCCAGCAATCGTTTTGCGCTCTGACTCATCGCCGACATCCCATAGCTCTTTAATCGCGCGTTCCTGCTCATTCTTCGGATCGACTTTTTCACCGAGGAAAGAGCCGATTTCATAAGCAAGATTCGCAATCGCATCTTCATTCAAGCCCATACCCTTAGCTTGTGAAACACGATCGTTCAAGAAGTTTTTCCATGTGTCGTAATTAGAAAGGACAGTTGACATTTAATGTTCTCCTCCTTTGCGCGTTAGCCGTTACTCGGCAACAATCGTATTTTGCGCGCAAAGCCCCCTTCTTATACAACAACCGCCCGTCAGGTCAGCCAGCCGCCGTTCGGACTGATGATCTGGCCTGTAATATAAGCGGATTCGGGAAGCGACAAGAAATACACGAGCGATGCAATTTCCTCCGGCTGCGCGAAGCGGCCAAGCGGAATTTCCGACTCGAGCGCACTCTTCTCTTCCGCGTTAAGGTTGTCCAGCATAACCGTATCGACCGCGCCCGGTGCAACGGCATTGACCGTGACGCCGGATGGCGCAAGCTCCTTCGCCAACGCTTTCGTGAATGCGTTCATTCCGCCTTTACTGGTGGAATAAAGCACTTCGCAAGAGGCACCGGACATCCCCCAAATGGACGAGACGTTAATGATGCGGCCGAAACGCTGCGTTATCATGCCCGGCATGAACAACTGCGTACAGAGGAACATGCCCTTCAAGTTTACATCCATTACTTCATCCCATGCTTCATCCGTCACATCGGCAAGCATGCTGTAATGAGCAATGCCGGCATTGTTCACCACAATGTCCGGCATCATGCCTCGCTGATCCAGTTTCTCACGCATCCGGATCAATTGCTCGCGGGAACGAATATCCGCATTTACGGTCAATACGTTCGCCGCGCCAAGACGCATACAGTTGCGGGCTGTTTCGTTCGCCGCTTCATGCGCTTGATTATAATGAATGACCACGTTCATGTTCTCCGAAGCGAATCGGCGCGCAATTGCTGCGCCGATCCCCCGGCTTCCCCCAGTAACAAGAACGGTCATTTCCTTTAAAGTCTTCACTTCGCTTCTTTCGCTACAATGGATACTGCCATACGGTTCCAATCGAAATGGCTGCGCAGCCGCGCATTCGCTTCATCCAGCGTAATATCCTCATAGACAGGCACGAGCTTAAACAAGTCCGCACCGCGGAACCGATAGCGTGTAAATTCGCCGGCTATTGCTTCAGGGGAGTTGAGCATGCGCAAATATCCGCCGATTTTTTTTCGCTTCGTCCGTTCAAATGTAGCCTGATCGAGACCGTTCGACTTCGCATTCTCAATCGCCTCACGCAGTCTGCGGATCAGTTCATCCGGATCCCGTGTTTCGCCGCCGACAACGGAGAACGCGTAGTCCTCGCTGCTGTTGAATTCATGGCCGAACGAATCGGAGATGAGATTATCATCATACAGCGCGTGATAGATCGGGGAGCTGGAGCCAAGCAGCGCTTCAAGCATCAACTTCGTCGTAAGTTCTGTACGAAGCAGCTCGTCGGGATTACTGGATCCGCGGTCCTCCTTGAAGCCGATCATGCACTTCGGCATTGATACAGGAAGCTCCATTGTTTTGCGCGGAGTCTTCACGGCTGCCGGTTCTGGATCGAAGAATCTGGAGATTTCCCCTTGAGGCTCAAAGTTCTTCGCGGCTTGATTCTCACGAACCAGCTTCATGACCGCTTCCGGTTCAACGCCGCCGACAACGAAGAGGAACATGTTCGACGGATGGTAGAACGTTTCGTAACAGCGGTATAACGTTTCTTTGTCGATTTTATAGATAGACTCGACTGTCCCCGCAATGTCAATATGAATCGGATGCTTATGGTACAGCGCATCGATCAAGCCGAAATAGACTCTCCAGTCGGCATTGTCCCGGTACATATTGATTTCTTGCTCAATGATGCCCTTCTCTTTCTCGACATTTTCATCGGTGAAGTATGGGTTCTGCACAAAATCGATCAGTGTCCGCAGGTTTGCATCGATTTGTTCCGTTGCCGAGAATAGATAGACAGTCCGGTCGAAGCTTGTGAATGCATTCGCTGACGCGCCTTGTGAGGCAAATGTCGCGAAAATATCGCCTGTCGGCTCCTCGAACATTTTGTGCTCCAGGAAGTGGGCAATGCCGTCAGGTACGGAAATCGGATCTTGATTGCCTACTGCGAAACGATTATCTATCGAGCCGTATTTGGTCGCAAACGTCGCATAGGTTTTGCTGAAGCCTTGCTTCGGCAAAACGACGACTTCGAGACCATTCGGCATGACTTCACGATACAGCGTCTCTTGAACGCCTGGGTAAGCTAACGTTTCCACCCTTTAGCCCTCCTTCCGATCACGCAAGAAATAGATCGTATCCAGCTCGGTCTTCTTCGCAATCGCCGCAATCTGCTCCGCCGTTACCGCTTGAATCTCCTCAAGCAGCTGCTGTGCCGAACGCTCCCGCTTCGACAGAATCGCGTTGAAATCGAAGCCGATCATTTCATTCGCGGAATCCTGCAGCTCGCGTAAGTGGTTCGCGATCATCGCTTTCGTCTGATTCATCTCGAGGTCACTGTACGAACCGCTGCGCATGCTCTCAAGCTGTTCTTGAATGATTGTCGTCGCTTTCTCGTAATTCGCGAATTCGATCCCCGATTGAATCGTGCAAATCCCTTTATGTCCGTCAAGTCTCGATGCCGCGTAATAGGCGAGACTCGCTTTCTCCCGCACGTTCAGGAACAGCTTCGAGTGCGGGTAGCCGCCGAGAATGCCGTTATACATCAGCGCTGCAGGATAATCGTCATCGCCGTAAGAGGTATTGATCCGTAGGCCCAGATTGAGCTTGCCTTGGGTCACGTCCATCCGCTCGATAACGTTGCGCACTTGAGGGACAATCTTGCGTACGACTGGGAGTGCATATTCCGCCGGTTGACCCTCATTATGATGGAACGCTTCGGCGACGAGCGCTTTCACTTCTTCCAGCGACGTATCGCCTACGACATAAAGGTCGAATGCGGCTTTGGACAGCCAATCACGGTATGCAGCCGTTATGGACTCCGGTGTGATGCCATCGATATCTTCAAGTTTGCCAAGCGGATGCAGGCGATAAGGTTCATCTTCGCACATCACCTCTAGACAACGCTCTGCCGCATATCGGATTTTGTCATTAATGATCGCTTCCAATCGCTTGCGCAACGTATCTTTCTCCGCCTCGACATATTTCGAACGCAAATTGCCGTTCTCTAATGTCGGTTCTGTCAATACTTCGCCTAGAAGCTTCAATGATTGTGCAAGCAGCGGCTGATTCGACGAGACAAACCGGTCATTAATGACATCCATCCGGAATTGCACAATTTGGGAGTCGCCGCGCTTATACACATCAAACCCAAAGCCCGCTCCGTACAGATCATCCAGCCGCTCGCGAAACTCGATCGTTTCCGGTGTGGATGCCGTACCTCTGCGCAGAATAAACGGAGTTAATGCCACCGAAGTAACGGTCTCTTCCTTTAATGGCACACCCGCGTATAAAGAAATCGAGAAGGTTTTAAAACGTTGTGTCGGCAGTACATGCAGACGAATTCGATTCAACTGACCGCGTTGAAATGGAGAGTTACTCACGTTTGTGTTTGTCCCCTTCCGCTCAAGTTTATAAAGTCAAGATATTCCAATTTCCTAGCTTCTATTCCATTCTACCCGATCGGAAATGGAAGAAGCAACCTGCGGTCAAATGCAGGCTGCTTCTGGATTTGCTACATGCAGAAAATATGTTTGCCGATTGTTTTCACCTGCGGACGCGACCAAATCCACTTCGAAGTCGCTGTCTCCGGATTGAAATAGTAGATACAGCCGCCGGTCGGATCCATACCGTTGATCGCATCCTGTACGGCCTTCTTCGCATTCTCATTCGGCGTCAGCCAAATTTGGCCGTCTGCTACAGCCGTGAATGCACCTGGTTGAAAAATAACGCCGGACACTGTGTTCGGGAAGCTCGGCGACTTCACCCGGTTCAGGATGACGGCTGCTACCGCAACCTGACCGATATAAGGCTCACCGCGCGATTCGCCGTACACGGCATTCGCCATCAGCTTCAAATCATTCGCGCTTAATCCCAGATTGTTCGACTTGCTAAGATCGGTGGAACCTGAGCTTGCAGGCGGCGGAGTCCCTGCACCGCTGCTGCCTGTGTTAACGCCGAGATCCTCGGCTGTCGGCTTCCAATTCTTCGTAGCCTCCCACAGCTTCACCTTCGTTTTGGCGCCAACGACACCGTCGGATTTCATGCCGAACTTCCACTGAAACCAGGTCACTGCATTTTTCGTCTTCGTTCCGAACACGCCATCCACTTTTCCATCGAAGAAGCCAAGCGCCTTCAGACGTCCTTGCAGCTCCCTCACATCACTGCCGGAAGAGCCAACCTTGAGGATTGCACTGCTGAACGTCTGGGTTGTCTTGCCGAAGGAAGCATGCTTAATCGTAAATGCGCCAAACAACAGAAGGACGATGACGATGGTCACCGTTATTAAACGATTTCTCATCACTAGTATCTGCCTTTCTCTTGCAAGTGGTTTCGCAAAGCAAGCGAAGCATATGGCTAGTATGAGAAATCAAGGGAATGATTATGCATGAATCTGGATCAGGAGCTAATCTTTCCTGTGTCGTACTGATCCAGCGACAGCAGCACTTCACGCGGCTTGCTGCCCTCGTAAGGACCGACAACACTGCGTGCTTCCATCTGATCGATAAGTCTTGCTGCACGAGTGTATCCAATCCGCATCCGCCGCTGCAGCAGCGACACGGACGCTTGCTTCGCTTCCAGAACGATCCGAACGGCTTGATCGTACAGTTCATCAAGAACTTCCTCGTTCTCGGTTACGCTATCGTCGATCTCCGGAACGAGATCTTCTTTATATTCCGCCTCAGCTTGACCGCGCGCGTAAGCAACGACAGCTTCAGCTTCCTGGTCGGATAGGAATGCACCTTGTACACGAATCGGCTTCGACATCCCTACCGGCAGGAACAGCATGTCTCCTCGACCAAGCAGCTTCTCAGCGCCGACCGAGTCGAGAATTGTACGCGAGTCCACCTGAGAAGATACGCCGAAAGCGATCCGCGATGGAATATTCGCTTTGATAACGCCCGTAATAACGTCGACCGAAGGACGCTGCGTCGCGATGATCAAGTGAATGCCTGATGCACGCGCCATCTGCGCGAGGCGGCAGATCGAATCCTCTACGTCATTCGCTGCGACCATCATCAGGTCGGCAAGCTCGTCCACGATTACGACGATATACGGAAGCACTGCGGCAGGATTATCTGCCATTAGTGTATTGTAGCCTTCAATGTTCCGCGTGGCTGACTTGGAGAAGAGCTCATACCGCTTCTCCATCTCGACGACGATCTTCTTCAGTGCAAGCGAAGCCCGTCTCGGATCGGTTACTACGGGAGCTAGTAGATGTGGTATCCCGTTGTACATATTGAGCTCGACCATCTTCGGATCGATCATAAGCAGCTTCACTTCATCCGGGCGCGCTTTGTACAAAATGCTCGTAATGATACCGTTGATACAAACCGACTTACCAGAGCCTGTCGCGCCTGCCACCAGCAAATGGGGCATCTTCGCCAAATTACCGACAATCGGTTGGCCGGAGATATCCCTACCGAACGCAATCGACAGCTTGGAGCTGGCGTTCTGGAATGAAGGCGTCTCCATCACTTCACGCATAGTGACGACGGATACCTCCGTGTTCGGTACCTCGATACCGATCGCAGACTTGCCTGGAATCGGTGCTTCCATCCGAATATCCTTCGCTGCCAATGCGAGCGCGATATCATCCGTAAGGCTGACGATCCGGCTTACTTTGACGCCTGTCGCAGGCTGTACCTCATAGCGCGTAACCGCCGGACCTCTTACGACATCAAGCACCTTGGCACGCACGCCGAAGCTCTCCAGCGTCGCTTCCAGCTTCCGACGCGACTCGATCGAATCCGCGGAATCGCCGGACTTCCCGCTTCCGCTCGGCTTCGTCAGCAGCGTTAGCGATGGAAGCACGTACGGTTTCTCGGATGGCGGCTTCACGATGCTGCCCGGGCGCTCCAGGCTATCGGCTTCATCCGGCGTTATAGCCGGGCTTGTCGGTATATTCGATACAGTCGGTTCGACATCGAAACCATCTTCCAGGTCGTCATTATCCTCCTCATCCATAAAAGGCGGCTCTTGCCCATCATCCGGCACATAATCACCGAGTACAGCAGCATCCTCATCTGTATCGGCAATTTTCTCCCATTCCGGTTCAGCAGCAGCTGACTGTGAACGTAGATGTGATTGCGCTCCAGCCCCAGCTCCCATTCGTGCCTCAGGCTCCTTAAACTGTTCAACCACACCAGCTTGCCAGCCATTCTCATCCTGATCGTCTTCATCATTATGCCACTGTGCTGAACGATTGCCGCCTTTCAACGCTGCAGAGGAATGGTCATCTTCCATCTGCCATTCTGTATCATGCGCATCGGCATTCGAAGCGTTCGGAACGTCATTGAACCACGAGAAGAAAGACGATCTGCGCTTTGGTTTCACTGCTTTTGGAAGCTGTTCGTAATCTTCGTCGTCATCATCATCAAGATCATCCGACATGACAACGCCGCCTGCAGCCGAAGCTCCCTTCGCACTTATAGCAGCCATCGGCTTGCGTCTAGCAGATATCTTCATCCAAAGTAAAGAAAACAATCGTCCGCCGCGCACACGAGCTGCACGCAACAGTTCCACGTAGGATTTGCCCGTCATGAGCATAATCGAGATTGCGAACATGACAATCATAATGAACTTTGCGCCAAAATAGCCAAATAGCCAGTAGAGCAGCGTGTACTCAATCGCACCTGTATAACCGCCGCTCATCGAAGGAACGGCTCCTTGGTCGCCTGACGGTGCACCTAATAGTGCGCCGCGCACGTCGCTTCCGAGCTGTGCAAGTATGTATGGAGCGGTTAGCCCGCCAGTCGGCTCGGTTTTCTGATCCATGACCGTAATGGAGCTCCACAGCGTGAATGCCAGAACGAACAGCAATATCCCTGTTTTTCGACTCGACCAGCCGGAAGGCCATGCTCGTTTCACCATCACAACAAGGCCCACATAAATGCCAACTAGTGCAAGGACAAAATAAAAATTGCCCAAAATGAGGCCAAACAGCTTGGTTAACGACCGACCTACCGTTGCCTCTCCTGAAAGTGCGATTACGGATACTGTGATCAGCAAAATACCGTACACTTCATATTTGAGGCTCGTCTTGATCGAGCTTTTACGTTTCTTCTTTTTCTTAGCCAAAAGCGTCACCTCTGGTCCTTATTATACCATAGGCGACCGACCATTTGTTCTACATTTATCCAATCTGTATCAATTGCTACGTTGTTGGCTGCCCGTACGGGATAAGAGTTCCTGGTGAAAGCTCCGGTCGCAAATAGGCATCAAGCGGCGCTTCAAGCAGTCTAACGATGCGTCCGACGCCTGGTGAGACAGCCTCAATCTGTAATGTCACATCGCCAACAATAAGGGAAACATAGGGTCCTGGCTCAGTGTTGATTCCATCGAACACAAGCTCAGGCGGCATGATCGAGTATATCGTCATTGCGTGAGTCCTCCTGGTACCGCAGCTTGCTTGCGCTCGTCAATAAACAGATTGAGATGCCGCAGTGCTTGGCCTATCCCTCCGACCTCGTCGATGAGACCATGCTTCACCGCATCGGTGCCAATGACAGTCGTTCCGATATCGCGAGTCAGCTCGCCGGTCTTGAACATAAGCTCCTTGAACTTTTCTTCGGTTATATTCGAGTGGGAGGTGACGAACCTTACGACGCGTTCCTGCATTTTGTCCAAATACTCAAACGTTTGCGGCACACCGATAACGAGTCCGTTCAATCGGATCGGGTGAATCGTCATGGTGGCACTCTCCGCGATAAAAGATTTGTTCCCCGCAACCGCAATCGGTACGCCGATCGAGTGACCGCCGCCAAGAACAAGCGTAACGGTCGGCTTCGTGAGCGACGAGATCATCTCCGCGATCGCAAGCCCCGCTTCCACATCGCCGCCAACCGTGTTGAGCACGATCATAATCCCTTCGATTTTCGAATTTTGCTCCGCTGCTACAAGCTGAGGGATCAAATGCTCATACTTCGTCGTTTTATTTTGCGGCGGCAGTACGAGATGCCCTTCCACTTGTCCAATAATCGTCATACAGAAAATATTCGATTCTGAAGATGACGGTGTCGATGTCTGCCCAAGCTGGTTGATTGCATCTACGACAGGATTCGCGCTTGGCGGCTTCCGATCACCTCCTGGCGGTTCTGGCTGTGGCTGCGGCTGCTCCGATATGTACTGATTCTCTTCGATCCACATCGCGTTTTCCTCCTCCTAATGATTGCTCAATATGCCTATGGTCGGCTCTGCATAGTATGGAATTTGCCCTCAGTTTTATTCAAGCCCCGCCTGCGCAAACGCAAAAACGGCCTTCTCTTCGAGGCGGCTAGTGAGCCTCTGGAGAAGACCGTTATGAATGAGTTGCTAATTTATACTTCCATAATGATTGGCAAAATCATTGGGCGACGGCGTGTTTGCTCATACAGGAAGCGGCCAAGCGCATCCTTCACGTTCGTCTTCAGCGAAGCCCACTCATTGACTTTGTCATTCATCAGCTTATGCAATGTCGAGGTTACGATGCGGTTCGCTTCTTCCAGCAATCCTTCGGACTCACGTACATAGACGAAGCCGCGGGAGATGATGTCTGGACCGGACAGAATTGCGCCGTCTTGCTTGCTCAGCGTGACAACGACTACAAGAATGCCGTCTTGCGAAAGCAGCTTACGATCGCGAAGAACGATATTACCAACATCGCCAACGCCAAGACCGTCGATCAAGACGTTGCCTGCTGGCACCTTGCTGCCTTTGCGTGCTTGTCCGCCTTGGAATTCAACTGTGTCGCCGTTATCAAGAACGAAGATGTTTTCGCGCTCGATACCAACTGCTTCACCAAGCAGTGCATGCTGACGCAGCATACGGTACTCGCCGTGAATTGGAATGAAGTACTTCGGTCTGATGAGGTTAAGCATCAGCTTCAACTCTTCTTGGCTGCCGTGACCGGATACGTGAACGCCGGATACGGAGCCTGGTCCATAGATAACGTTTGCGCCGAGACGGAACAGCTCGTCCACCGTACGGCCGACATAACGCTCGTTGCCTGGGATCGGCGTAGCCGCGATAATAACCGTGTCGCCTGGCAGGATGTCCACTTTTCGGTGCGTCGAACGCGCCATTCTTGTCAATGCGGACATTGGCTCGCCTTGGCTGCCTGTCGAGAGGACAGCAACGCGGTCTGCTGCCATTTTGTTTACTTCTTCCGGCTCGATGATCATGCCTTCTGGAATGTTCAGGTAGCCAAGCTCGGAAGCAACCGATACAACATTGACCATACTGCGGCCAACGACTGCGATCTTCCGCTTCGTAGCAATTGCTGCGTTTACGACTTGCTGAATCCGGTGAACGTTCGACGCGAAAGTCGCCACGATAACACGTTGTGTTGCTTTACGGAAAATATCTTCAAGCTCATGGCCAATCATGCTCTCCGAAGGCGTGAAGCCCGCGCGCTCTGCATTCGTGGAATCCGACAGAAGCGCAAGTACGCCGCGAGCACCGATGCCAGCCATGCGCTGCAAGTCTGCATATTGGTTGTTAACCGGCGTGTGGTCAAACTTAAAGTCGCCCGTATGTACGACCAAGCCTTCCGGTGTATCCAAGCATACGCCAACCGAATCTGGAATACTGTGGTTTGTCTTGAAGAAGGACGCGCGAATGGAGCCCAATTGGATCTCTGTATCCGCATTGATCAGGATGCGCTTCGTCTCGCCGAGCAAGCCCGCTTCCTTCAATTTGCCTTCAATCAGACCAAGTGTTAATTTCGTGCCGTAAATTGGCACATTCAAATGCTTCAGCACGTATGGCAAGCCGCCGATGTGGTCTTCGTGTCCGTGCGTAATCAGAATACCTCTTACTTTATCGCGATTCTCTGTCAAATACGTTATGTCAGGGATGACGATATCAATTCCGAGCATATCTTCTTCCGGAAACTTCAAACCTGCATCAACTACGACGATATCGTTTCCATACTGGATTACGTACATGTTTTTACCGATTTCGCCAACGCCGCCTAGTGCAAAGACAAGCAGCTTATCCTGGATGTTTTTCTTAGACAAGTGTATCCGTACCTCCTAATCGATTTACGAGACAAATCAAACCCAAGTTCCAGCCGATCGCTGCAACCCGAGGCAAGCTTGTCCGCATCATATAATTAATAATCATTGTCGCGCATGAAATCGCATCGTATCTTGAGACTCCCCCCGCAGGAGCAAGAACACATGCAATTAATAACTAGTGCTGTTGAACGCCGCCCTTGGCGTTACCCATTTTCAAAATTTTGCCGCACACCGTCACTTGCCTCCATTATACATGATTGAAAATACGAAAAACAAGTAACCGGTCACAACTAAAGTCCAAACAAAAAACCGATGCAAATGCACCGGTTTTTCGCGAATGCAGCAACTATGAATGAAAACACAAATTAGTTCAATATTTTGCGCAGCGCCGCAACTTCCGATTCCGTCGCGTCAACAAGCGGGAGGCGAACGCCGCCGACTGGCAGCCCCTTCTCCTTCAATGCCGCTTTCACGAGCACTGGATTCGGCAGATCGAACAAACCGCGGAAGATCGGCAGGGACTTCGCATGAAGCTTCTGCGCTTGCTGTACTTGGCCATCCAAGTAGCAAGTGATCATTTCGCGAATTTCTTTACCAATAATATGGCTCGCTACGCTGACAATACCGTGTGCGCCAACTGCAACAGCTGGCAATGCGCTGCTGTCGTCCCCGCTGTATACGCGGAAATCAGCAGGTGCATCTGTCGCGATCATCGTCACTTGCTCAAGCGATGCGCATTCTTTGGTCGCTACGATGTTCGGAATCTGTGCGATCCGAAGCGTCGTCTCGGCAGACATGCTGACGATTGTACGTCCCGGAACATTATACGCCATAATCGGCAGGTTGGTCGCTTCCGCAATGACTTTAAAATGCTGATAAATGCCTTCTTGCGTCGGTTTATTATAGTAAGGAACGACAATAAGTGCGCCATCGACGCCGCATTGTTCGGCAACTTTCGTCAAATGGATCGAATGCGCCGTCTCGTTGCTGCCGGAGCCAGCAATGATCTTGCTGCGGCCAGCCGCGTGTTTTACAGCGAACTTAAACAAAGCGATCTTCTCATCGTCGGTAAGCGTTGGAGACTCTCCAGTCGTACCGGATACGACGATACTGTCCGTTTGTTGTTCCTCAATCAGATAGTCCATTAACCGACCGGTTGTTTCCCAGTCAATCGACCCGTCAGCGTGGAACGGGGTAACCATTGCAGTAACTATTCTTCCGAAATCCATTATGACTCCTCCTATAAAATTACGAAAGCAAGTAAAGCAATCGTAAGCATCATCTTTGGCATCGTAAGCTTGCTGTACTATTACTCGTGCAATGAAAACTTGGCATGCAGCGCTTGAAGCGCGCTTGCCATGTAACTTTCGCTGACTAGCACCCAAATCGTGGTGTTGGAGTCTGCCGATTGCAAGATTGGAATGCCTTGCTCTGTCAACGCTTCAACGATCCGTGCCATAATGCCGGGAACACCGTTCATTCCCCCGCCAATGACTGAAATCTTGGCGCACCCGTTCACCGCTTTAGGCGAATAACCGATCTCACGCAGCACCGATACCGCTTTGTCTGCGTCGTGATCGAATACCGTGTAGACGGCACCGCCTGGATTTACATTAATAAAGTCAACGCTAATTTGATGACGTGCCATCGCTTGAAACACTTGCAGCTGCACGTCGGATGGGCCATCCTGGGCTTGCACCGTAATTTGGGTTACTCCGCTCACATGCGCGACGCCAGTAACGTGACGATCACGCACTGCAGTTCTCGCCGGATCGAACGTATCGGTGACAAGCGTTCCTTCTTCCTGAGAGAACGTCGAACGAACGCGAAGCGGAATGCGCGCCTGCTGCGCGATTTCGACTGCTCGCGGATGAATGACCTTCGCCCCTTGTCTAGCCATATTGCCAATCTCAGCGTAACTAATGACGGATAATGGACGAGCATCCTTCACGATCCGTGGATCGGCTGTTAGAATGCCGTTTACGTCTGTATAAATATCAACCCGCTCCGCATGCAGCGCAGCTCCCAGCGCCGTCGCCGACGTGTCGCTGCCGCCTCTGCCGAGCGTCGTCATTTCCCCTGCTTCTGTTACCCCTTGGAACCCGGTAACGATAACGACATTGCCGTCCTTCAGCGCCTTATGGATGGCGTCCGTACGGATCTCCAAGATGCGGGCGCGGCCGAATTGGCTGTCCGTAATAATGCCGGCGCCGCCTCCTGTAAGCGCAACCGCGGGAATGTTCGCCGCGCGGAGCAAGCTGCACATCACAGCGGCAGAGATGATCTCGCCGCATGCTTGCAGCATGTCTTGCTCTTTGGGCGGCAGTGAATCGCCATGTGCGCTAATGAGAGAGAGCAGCGTGTCCGTTGCATACGGATCGCCTTTTCTCCCCATTGCAGAGACGACAACGACTAGTCCAACCTGTCGTTGCCGCTCCCGCTGAATATGTCCGATGACGAGCTCTCTTGCCTCATTCGAAGACAGTGAAGTGCCTCCGAACTTTTGCACAAGGATTCGCATTGTCAAACCTCCGTATTCGATCGGATTTTACCGAATGAATCGCCGTCGGATGACAACCTGCTCTAGCTATGAACCTTTATTCCATCTCAATTGCGATATATTCTGCGATCTGTACTGCATTCCATGCTGCACCTTTAAGCAGATTATCGGAAACGATCCAAAGGTTGAGACCCCTTGCATGGCCCAAATCGCGGCGCACGCGTCCGACGAACACATCAGGTTTACCTGCTGCATCAATAGCAAGCGGGTACTGCTGATTAATCGGGTCGTCGACGAGCACAACGCCTGGCGCTTCTGCAATGAGCTTCTTCACATCTTCTAATTCATAATCATTCTTAAGCTCTACGTATACCGATTCCGAGTGACCGTAAACGACCGGGATTCGCACGCAAGTCGCTGTCACTTCAATGGAATCATCACCCAAAATCTTCTTCGTCTCGCGAACCATCTTCATTTCTTCGAGCGTGTAGCCATTATCCTGGAACTTATCAATTTGCGGGATCGCATTGAATGCAATTTGATGCTTCACAGGCAAGGAGCCAACGGGCAAAATGTCAGGTTTCACGACATCGCCATCAAGCGCTTCGCGAGTTTGGCGCAGCATCTCGTCGATTGCACGAGTACCGGCTCCGGAAACCGCTTGATACGTAGAAACGATGATACGGGAGATGCCATACCGATCCTGAAGCGGCTTAAGCGCTGCTACCATCTGGATCGTCGAGCAGTTCGGGTTCGCGATGATCCCGTTATGCTCAGAGACTTTATCGATATTGACTTCTGGTACGACAAGCGGAGTTTCGGGATCCATGCGGAACGCATTCGTGTTATCGATGCATACCGCCCCATGCCGGACAGCGTGGGGGGCAAGTGCCTTCGACACCTCGCCGCCCGCACTGAATAAGGCGATTTCGATCCCTTTGAAACTGTCTGGCGTAGCTTCTTCGACTGTATGCTCTTTACCTTTAAACATGATTTTTGTACCGGCCGAACGTGAGGAAGAAAGCAACTTTAGCTCATTGATCGGAAAGTTCCGTTTCTCGAGCAGGCCAATAACTTGTTCTCCTACTGCGCCTGTCGCCCCAACTACGGCGACGTTAAACAATTTCTGCGACACTGGCTGCTGTTTCCTCCTTAGAAATCTTATGTCAAGGATTGCTCCAATTGCATATGAATTCAAACAATTTCATCTAGCATAAGCGCGCACTTTGTTCTTTAGACGTTAAGTACGCTCTATAAGGAGTGGCTGCAGCTGCTTGCCTTGCAGCGCCGCTTCACAAGCTTCAGGAACGAGCTCCATCTTCGCGACAAGCGAGTTCGGCTTCTGAATCGGATTGTCTTGGCCAAATGGTACAAAATATACATTCTTCGTTACTAGTAATTTCGCAATATTCGCGGCATTCAAGCCCAGACCGTCATTCGTCGAGATTGCCAGCACGAGCGGACGCTGATTACGCATCTGCGATTTCGCTGCCATCAGAACCGGACCGTCTGTCATCGCGTTAGCAAGTTTGCTTGTTGTATTGCCTGTGCAAGGCGCTATAACAAGGACGTCGAGCAGCTTAGATGGCCCCAGGGGCTCCGCATCGACGATCGTGGATATAATTTCGTTGCCTGTAATCGACCTCAATTGACGCTGCCATTCCGCTGCTGTTCCGAAACGCGTATCTGTCGTGATGAGCGTCTGCGACACGATTGGTACGACATTCGCGCCTTCATCGACAAAACGCTGGATAACTGGCATTACTTCTGCAAACGTACAATGTGAACCGGAGAGCGCGTAGCCCACGGTTTTGCCTTGCCATTTCATTGCCCATTCCCCCGTTGCAAAGAATCTTCCATAATCAATCGACTTAAACAATCCGCGATGATACGTCCAGCGGTTTTAGGTGCGACGATGCCAGGTAGACCGGGGGCGAGCAAGGCTTTAATTCCACGCTTCTCAGCAAAGCGAAAATCCGTTCCGCCAGGCTTGGAAGCGAGGTCGATAATGACCACTCGCGATGGCAAATTTGCTATAATTTGCGCTGTGACTATCATAGTCGGAATTGTATTAAAAAGCAAGTCAATATTGCTTACATGATGTAACAGATCCTTGAGATAAAAGGGCTCGAAGCCCATCTCATATGCCCTTGCAAAATGCTCCTCGCGGCGTACGCCGACCTTCACTTTCGCCCCTAATCCTTGCAGTGTTCTTGCCAGCGTAAACCCGGTTCTGCCGATGCCGAGCACCATACATGAAGACCCATGAATCGTGATGTCCGTGTTCTGGATCGCCATCATGACGGCTCCTTCAGCTGTCGGAATCGAGTTATAAATCGCCACATCATCCCGGTCGAACAATTCCACGAGACGGATGCCATGCTTCGCGCATAAATTGCGCAAGTAAGGCTTCGCCATTCCTGTATACACGGTACAATGCTTCGGCAGCTTCGCCACATGGTCGTCGGCCAGCACAAGCTCCTTGTCGCTGAACACGGCCACGATCTTGCCGTCATCATCTGTACCAACCGCAGGCAGTACAAGCGCATCCGCACTTGTAAACAAATCATCGCTCATCTCAGCCCGGACCGCACCATCGAGTGAGGAATGCAGCTGATCAAAGCCGGCTACGGTAACGAGCGCGTCGAGCTCGGTCAGCTTCCGGATGACCTCCAGTCCCCGGGCGTCACCTCCGAGAAGTAAGACCTGAACTCCTGTCAGCATAGGGTATCACTTCCTTTCCACTGCTACCGTTTGGCGCAGACTTAAGCAGCGTCCCGGCCCACAGCGAGCTGCAGCCGATGGCGCTAGTAAGCGCACTGGCTTGATTGTCAGCATGCGCTCTTGGTTATAGACCATCTTATGCATGCGCCCAGAGCAGGGTGAAAGGAATTATGCGTTAAACCGTGATCGCTGCGCATGTTGAATGATCTTTCGGTCGCTGTTGTACTTGGATTCCATGAACAATCCACCAAGGTGGGAATCCAAGTACAAAGGCGAACGCTTTCGCTCCTCCAGATTCATTCAACCTGCTCCGCCTCTGGTTTAACGATAGGTAGAACAAAAAAAGCGGAACAGAGTGTAACCTCTGTTCCGCTTTCGTTTTCATAAAGACCTATTCATCTCATCATTGCTGCTTAAACGCCTGTATGACCAAAACCGCCTGCGCCGCGGACGGTATCCGGAAGTTCGTCGACTTCGATGATTTCAACCGCCGGGACGAGCTGGATCACCATCTGCGCGATGCGCTCGCCGCGTTCGATTACGAATGGCTCTTGCCCGTGATTGATGAGCAGCACCTTCACCTCGCCGCGATAATCGGCGTCGATGGTGCCTGGTGAATTTAAGCATGTGATGCCATGCTTGAATGCAAGCCCGCTCCGCGGGCGAATTTGTGCTTCCAATTCGCCCGGCATCGCCATGGAGAAGCCTGTCGGAATAAGCTGTCGCTCGCCAGGCTGCAATGTAACTGATTCGGTTACAGCTGCTTGCAGATCGAATCCGGCTGCAAGCTCTGACATTTTGCGTGGCAATTTCAAATCTTCGTTGCCAGGCAACCGCTTAAATGATACTTGAAACAAGTGAGTCCCTCCCGAGTGCTGCTGCTGCTTTATCGTTGCTGCCAACCATAGCGACTGCGAAAGGAACGGACAGCATTCTCTTCGTAACGGCTTGAATATCGCCCATCTGCACAGAATCGATACGCTCCAGCATTTCATCCAGCGTGTAATGACGGCCAAGCATCAGCTCGTTCTTGCCAAGGCGGTTCATCCGGCTGCTTGTGCTTTCCAAGCTAAGGATAAGGCTTCCCTTGAGCTGCTCCTTTCCGCGGTGAAGCTCAGCATCAGTCAAGCCTTTTACAGCTAGATCATGCATTTGTTCAAGCGTCAGATCAAGCACTTCTTTCGTCTGCTTCGGCGCCGTACCCGCATAAACCGTGAACAGGCCGCTGTCTGCATAGGAAGTATGGTACGAATAAACAGAGTAAGCAAGTCCCCGCTTCTCGCGGATTTCTTGGAACAATCTCGAGCTCATGCCTCCGCCGACAGCGTTGTTGAGCAGAATCATCGCATACAGCTGCGGATCAGCGATCGAACAGCCTGGGAAGGAGATACATATATGATTTTGTTCCGTTTTCTTCTTATGGAATAGGTACTGCCCGCTGAAAGTCGGTGTCGTCACTTCAATTTCGCTGCCAGTGTTGCGGAATGCCCCAAAATGTTTCTCCAGCAGCTCAATCAGCGAAGACTCTTCCACATTGCCCGCAACTGCGATCACTGTATTATCAATGCGGTAGTTGCTCTTCATGTAAGCACGAAGCGAATCGCCATCCATTGCGCTCAGGCGCTCTTCCAGACCAAGAATCGAGTAAGCAAGCGGATGATCGCCATAAGCAGCACGCGATGCCTCATCATGCACCTTATCATCCGGCGTATCCTCGTACATCGAAATTTCTTCGAGAATGACATTTTTTTCTTTTGCGAGTTCGCCAGCATCCATCTGTGAATTGAAGAACATGTCGGCAAGCGCATCCACTGCGATCGGCAAGTGCTGGTCAAGCACTTTGGCAAAATAACAAGTGTACTCTTTCGCAGTAAAAGCGTTTACGTTACCGCCGATGCCGTCAAACAGATCCGCAATATCCTTGGCGCTGTGACGCTCTGTTCCTTTGAACAGCATATGCTCGATGAAATGGGATACTCCGTTATTCTCCGGTGTTTCGTTGCGGGAACCGGTCTTTACCCAAATGCCGAACGAAACGGAGCGGCAAGTCGGGATATATTCCACAACAACGCGCAGTCCGTTGCTTAATTTATAAGTATTCAAGTGCAATTCCTCCTACACGTTTCTGCTGTCCACTTGATCGTTCGAGCAGTTGTTGTTTTTTGGTGCTGCCCAGAAGCAGAAATACAATGTCTCCACTATATCAAAATTATGGTGCTGCCTCAACTAAAGCGACTCTTTTGGAGGAAAGCGTCTCGCTAACCGTCCCGAGTCTCAATCCTCTCTGTTTGATCGCTGCAATAATGCCCTCGAGTGCGCTGCTTGAGGAGTCTGTCGGATGCATAAGGATTAGCGAGCCCGGCTCCACGCGCGACCGCACTTTACGGATGATGGAATAGGCTGGCGGATGCTTCCAATCAACCGTATCGAGCGTCCACAGAACCGTCTTCAATCCCTGCTCTGCCGCAACATCCACGGTCATCTGGTTGAAATCACCGGAAGGCGGCGCGAACCATTTGTTTTGCACATGTAAAGTGGATTGCAACAACGCTTCAGTCTTTGCAATTTGATTATATGCAGAACGACGGTCTAACTGACTCATATTTGGATGTGTATACGCGTGATTGGACATTTCGTGGCCATCCGCCTGTATAAGCTTGGCAATATCCGTATTCTTCTTCAGCCATGATCCGTCAAGAAAAAATGTCGCCTTCACATTCTCTTTCTTCAGCGTCGCGAGCATCGATGGGATGTACTCATTGCCCCATGCCACGTTAATCATCAGCGCGACCATCGGCTTGCTCGGGTTGCCCTTGTAGATCGGATGACGTCCGAGTGAATCCAGGCTTACCTTCGGTTCAATTTCCTTATACACATAGCGGATCGGTACATTTTCCGGTGCATTCTTCATGAGAAGATACGTCTTCTCCACATCAACCTCAAGGCCGTTATAGCCCGGAATGGCTTCCCATACCCGGTCTACCGTCGCGTCGATCGGCGCAACCCGCTTCTTCTGCGCTTCGGATTTAATCGTTTCGAGCAGTGACGTTTGTCCGGATGCTGAATCGAACGCCTCGATGTTCGAAGTGCTTCCACCATGCTTCATCGCCGCGACATATAAGGAAAGCGGCTCGTTGAACCGCACCGTAAACAGCAGCGCACACATGACGAGTGCCATCGCTAGTGTTTTTTTCAGCTTCATATGTTGTCCCACCTTTCTCCTACATCTTATTATGGCTCGGACAACATTATGAGTAAGCAAAAAACACAAAAAAAAGAGACAGATTCGCATCTGTCTCCTCTCGAGCTATATGTGTACGGCTTAAGATTGTTGTGCTGGCACTTCAGGTGTCAAGACGGCTTTGCGGGAAAGGTTGACACGGCCTTGAGCATCAATTTCAGTAACTTTAACTGTAATTTGATCGCCGATCTTCACCACGTCTTCGACCTTCGCTACGCGCTCAGTCGACAGCTGCGAGATGTGAACCAACCCGTCTTTGCCCGGCAGAATCTCAACGAAGCAGCCGAATTTCTCGATCCGCTTAACTGTACCGAGGTAAACCTCTCCGACAATGACCTCGCGGACGATGCCTTCGATAATTTGCTTCGCGCGTTCATTCGCCTCCGCGTTGGAGGACGCGATGAACACGGTACCGTCTTGCTCGATATCGATTTTCACGCCGGTCTCATCAATGATTTTGTTGATGATCTTACCGCCGGAGCCGATAACGTCACGGATTTTGTCCGGATGGATCTTCATGATCACAATCTTCGGCGCGTATTGCGACAAGCTTGCACGCGGAGTTTGCATCACTTCATTCATTTTGCCCAGAATGTGCATACGGCCTTCGCGCGCTTGCTCCAGCGCTTGCGAAAGAATCGCACGATCGATACCATTGATCTTGATGTCCATTTGGATTGCAGTTACACCTGCTGGAGTACCTGCAACTTTAAAGTCCATATCGCCAAGGTGATCTTCCATGCCTTGAATATCGGACAGGATGGAGAAGTGATCGCCGTCTTTGATCAGACCCATTGCGATACCAGCAACCGGCGCTTTAATTGGAACGCCTGCATCCATCATCGCAAGTGTGCTTGCGCAAATACTTGCTTGGCTCGTCGAACCGTTCGATTCAAGAACCTCCGATACGAGACGGATTGTGTAAGGGAATTCAGTTTCACTTGGGATAACCTTCGACAACGCGCGCTCGCCAAGGGCACCGTGACCGATCTCACGACGGCCTGGAGGACGAAGCGGTCTCGCTTCGCCTACGCTGAACGGCGGGAAGTTGTAGTGGTGCATGAAGCGTTTCGTTTCTGTCAGGTCGATACCGTCCAGAATTTGCACGTCGCCCAATGCGCCAAGCGTACAAATGCTGAGTGCTTGGGTTTGTCCACGCGTGAACAAGCCAGTGCCGTGCGTTCTCGGCAGCAAAGCAACGTCACATTCGATTGGACGAATTTCGGACAATGCCCGTCCATCTGGACGAACTTTATCATGCGTGATCAAGCGGCGAACTTCTTCTTTGACGATATCGTAAAGCACTTCTTTTACGTCGCCGAGAAGCTCAGGTGTTTCAGCATACTCCGCTTCGAAGTGAACAACGGCATCTGCATTAACTGCGTCAATCGCTTCTTGCCTTGCATGTTTCTCAACGACACGAACGGCTTCAACAAGGCGTCCTTGCGCGAAAGCACGAACCGCTTCGTTAACCGCAGCGTCAACCGCATGCAGATTCACTTGAAGCTTCGGCTTAGCAGCAAGACCTTGCAGTTCTTCAATCGTAGCCACGATACGCTTGATTTCGTCATGGCCGAACATAATCGCTTCAAGCATCACGTCTTCCGACACTTCGTTTGCTTCCGCTTCCACCATCATAATGGCGTCCTTCGTCCCGGAAACTACAACATAAATGTCGCTCTTCGCCCCTTGCTCAACCGTCGGATTGATGATGAATTGACCGTCGATACGGCCAACAATAACACCACCGATCGGACCGTTAAACGGAAGATCAGAAATGCTCAATGCTGCGGAAGTACCGATCATCGCAGCGATTTCCGGCGTGCAATCTTGGTCTACGCTCATGACGATGTTCGCGATTTGCACTTCGTTCCGGAAGCCTTCCGGGAACAAAGGACGAATCGGACGGTCTGTCAAACGGCTTGCAAGAATCGCTTTCTCGCTCGGACGACCTTCACGTTTAATGAAACCGCCTGGAATTTTACCAACCGCGTACAGACGCTCTTCGTAGTTAACCGTCAGCGGGAAAAAGTCTAGGTTCTTCGGTTCGTTTGATGCAACGACCGTACAAAGTACAACAGTCTCACCGTATTTCACGGTAACCGCTGCATTAGCTTGCTTGGCGAGACGGCCTGTCTCCAGAACGAGCGGGCGGCCGCCCAAAGTTGTTTCTACACGCTGCAGCATAATTATCCTCCTCACCGCAACCGCTATACCTCACTCAAGGTACCCGGTTGTCAGTCTTCTTAGGTTTCCATTCGTGAACTTACTTGCCATTTCTTGCTGTAAAAAAATCTATAAGAAAAGCCCCTCTTTCAAGATGGAGCAGTTCATAAATCGTTATGTATCAAGCATTTATAAAAAGCAACCCAGTGCAGCCGGCCCGGAATCCCAGGCGGCTTGACAACCAGGTTGCTTTTATCCCCGCATCTATTAACGGCGAAGGCCGAGTTTTTCGATCAATGCGCTGTAACGTTTAACATCTTTGTTTTTCAGGTAAGCCAACAGTTTACGACGTTGACCAACCATCTTAAGCAGACCGCGGCGCGAGTGGTGATCTTTCTTGTGCGTCCGTAGGTGATCTGTCAAGTTGACGATGTTTTTCGTCAGGATAGCGATTTGAACTTCTGGAGAACCAGTATCGTTCGCGTGGGTTTTGTGCTCGTCGATCAATTGGTGTTTAACCTCTTGAGAAATTGCCATCCGTATTCACCTCCTTCTATCATAATCGCCATTAGCCTCGCCGCCGTCGGTGAAACTCGAGCTGGCCAAGCTAAGGTTCTATTGGTTGTACCGTACCATAACGAGTATCAGTACGCAACCATTAAGAGTATAGCATAACCGCCTACCAAAAGTAAATGCCGATCTTGTTTACTTATTATAGGCTGTCAGTACAGACCGTGCTTTATCTGAATCTGCCTTGATCTGGCTAATGAGCTCATCGATCGAACCGAATTTCTTCTCGGTACGCAGAAATGCGATGAATTCGATCGTGATCGTCTTGCCGTACAGATCTCCGCTGTAATCAAACAAATGCGCTTCCATGACCGGCTCCGGCAGCTTCTCATGGAATGTCGGCTTCACGCCGATATTGAGCACGCCTGGCATCCATTTGCCATCGACGTGAACCATGATCGCGTAAACGCCTTGCCTTGGAACGAGGAATCCTGCTTCCGGCTGTACATTGGCAGTCGGGAATCCGATTGTCCGCCCTCTGCCTTCCCCATGAATGACAGTACCGCGAACTTGATAAGGCTCGCCGAGCAGCTGCTCCGCTGCTTCCGGACGGCCATCCTGCAGCGCCTCTCGAATGAGCGTGCTGCTTACTTTATCGCCATTTTGCATATAAGGATCCACAATATCCACCTCGATGTCCGGCTCTCCAAGAGCCCATAACGTTTCCGGCTTCCCTGCGCCCTTCGCACCGAATGTAAAATCAAAGCCAACGATGGCTTTCTTCACACGGAGCGGGCGAAGCACTTCGTTCACGAAGTCTTCCGGAGATACGCCTGCAAAGGTTAAATCGAACGTAACGATATAGACCACATTGACCCCCAGCCTGCGGAAACGCTCGACCTTGTCTTCAAGCGGCGTCAAGCAGACTGCGTACTGACCGCTCTGGCCGAGCACTTCCTTCGGATGTGGGTGAAAAGTCATAACGGCGCTTTGAAGACCGCTTGCCTTCGCCGATTCCACCGCGCGGCGGATGACGTTCTGATGCCCGCGATGCACGCCGTCGAAATGACCGATCGCCAGTGCTTTCGGCACAGAATGCTGTGTTGCACGCGCCTGATCAATCGGGTATTGTAATGAGATGATTTCCATCTGCAGTCACACCTGCTTTATGATGTTCACTATCAAGCTTACGCGGTGGGCGTGAAAACTTTCACACCTTTGAGCGAAGCTGTTTCTTGATCTTGCTCGAACAAGCCGGCGAACGTGCCGTCTTCCCCATATACGCGAATGATTGAATCAGCTTCGAACGGCTCATTCTCAAGCAAATAGCTTAATCCGATCCGTTTGCCTTGAAAAGCACGCTGCACATTATGATCGCTGACCGTCGCGCGCGGGAAGTGATCAATCGCCTGATCGGCCGGTGTCAGCTTGGATGAGAGCTCTCCTGACTCCATCAGCTTGGCAATGTCTTCGAGCGTGTAGCAGTCTGCTTCTGTGAAGCCGCCTGACATCGTTCGCGTCAATTTCACCATTACCGCTGGAACATGAAGCGCTTGTCCGATATCGACGCAAAGTGTGCGAATGTATGTACCTTTCGAGCATTCTACGGAGAAACGAATCGTCGGATGAGGCTGATCCAGCTTCATCTCCAGAAGCTCGAGCTTGTGGATGGTAACCACTCTCGACTTCCGTTCAACGACTTGTCCTTCTCGCGCAAGCTCATAAAGCCTCTTGCCATCGACCTTTACTGCGGAATACATCGGCGGTACCTGTTCGATCTCGCCAATGAAGGCCTCGAGCACGCGGCGGATTTCTTCTTCCGTTAGGCTTACAGAAGGAAGTTCCGTCAGTACAGTGCCTGACATATCTTCCGTATCCGTAGCGATACCGAATTTCATTTCCGCTTCGTAGCTCTTTGGCCGCTCTTGCACATATTCGACGACACGTGTCGCTCTGCCGATGCAGAGCGGAAGCACGCCCGTCACTTCTGGATCAAGCGTACCGGTATGACCAATCCGCTTCACCTTTATTAATCGTCTTACCTTCGCAACGACGTCATGAGAGGTCCAGCCAGCTGGCTTCCAGACCGCCAAGATGCCATCCATCATTTATCCAGCGCCTCTCTTACTGCATTTACAACTAATGTGGCGGTTTCAGGAATGCCGTGCACGACTCTGCAGCCTGCCGCACGTACATGCCCTCCACCTCCGAATGATTGCGCAATTGCGGAAACGTCCACCTTGCCGGCGGAACGCATGCTCACTTTCACTTCGCCATTCTCGGTTTCTTTGAGCAAAATGCCCACTTCTACGCCTTCCACATTAAGCGCGTAATTGACGAGACCTTCGAGATCATCGCCGACAGCGCCTGTTTCCGCCATATCTGCGTGCGTCACGTAGAGTGAAGCGATTTTGTTATCTTCCGAGAACAAGAGACGGCTGAGGCCCCGCTGCAAAATAAGCAGCTGTGCCTTCGTCATCATCTCCAGCAGAAGGTTCGCTATAAAATGAGCCGGCGCGCCTTGTTCCAACATCCGTGAAGCGATATGCATCACTCGCGGCGTTGTGTTGGAATAGCGGAAACCGCCTGTATCCGTTAATAAACCGGTATAGATCGCGGTTGCCACTTCTTTATCGAGCGGTACCGCGCCGTACTCAATCAGATCATATAAAATCTCAACCGTTGCTGCCGCATCGACTCGAATCAGATTTGCCGCTCCGAACGCATCATTAGTAGGATGATGATCGATATTAAGAAGCTGTGCATCCTCGGTGAATAACGAGCTCACAAGCCCTATCCGGCGAAAATCGGCGCAATCGATCGCGATAATGCGGTCGAACTTTTCAGTTGGCTGCATCGTGCTGTAATTGATGATGGAAGCCGACCTGTCCATAAACTGAAGCCGCACAGGTACTTTGCCTTCATTCATCAACACCGCTTGTTTGCCAAGCTGTTCAAGCAGCCAGCCAACAACGATTGTGGAGCTGATGGCATCGCCATCAGGCTGAACATGCGAGACGACAAGAAACCGATTGCCGCCTCGAATGAACTCCAAAGCCCCTTGTAACTGTTCCAGGTACGCAGCTGAGAACGCCGCACCATTACCGGCGGTCATTGCTGAACACTCCCGCCGTTAATGTCGGTAAGCAGCGATTCAATTCGGCTGCCGTACTCGATGCTGCTGTCAAACTTGAACAGCAGGTCAGGTGTGTGACGGAACCGAATCCGTTTGCCGAGCTCGGAGCGCAGGAAGCCTTTGCCGCGGGCAAGTGCTTTCAGCGTCTCCTCCTTCTGCTCGTCGCTTCCGAGGACGCTCAGGTAAATCCGAGCCTGAGACATATCGTTCGTCAAGTCGACGCCAGTTACGGTAATAAAGCCAATCCGCGGATCTTTAAGCTCCGTCTGGATAATCTGGCTCAATTCTTTCTTAATTTGTTCACCTACACGTCCTACGCGGACTTTCGCCATAGGTTAATCACCTCTCTACTGACTCCAAGATGTAGGCTTCGATGATGTCGCCTTCTTTGAGGTCATTGAACTTATCCAGCGTGATACCGCACTCGTAGCCTTGTGCCACTTCTTTCGCATCGTCCTTGTAGCGTTTGAGCGACTCGATCTCGCCTTCGAACGTCACAACTCCGCCGCGGATCAAGCGAGCTTTTGCCGAACGTGTAATTTTGCCGGATGTTACCATACAGCCTGCGATAACGCCGACCTTCGTAACTTTGAACAAGTTCCGCACTTCTGCTTGACCAATAACAACTTCTTTGAACACAGGATCCAGCATGCCTTTCATTGCGTGCTCGATCTCGTCAATGACGTTGTAAATGATGCTGTGCAGACGGATATCGACTTTCTCTTGCTCAGCCGTTGCGAGTGCTTGCGGCTCAGGACGAACGTTGAAGCCGATAACGATTGCGCTTGATGCAGCAGCAAGGTTGATGTCGGACTCCGTGATCGCACCAGCACCGCTGTGAATGATCTTCACGCGTACGCCTTCAACATCAATCTTGGCAAGCGATCCTTTGAGCGCCTCAGTGGAGCCTTGAACGTCCGCCTTGATGATAACGTTGAGATCTTTGATCTCGCCTTCTTTAATATGATTGTACAAATCTTCGAGCGTTACTCGCGTGTTCGCGCCAAGATCAGCTTGACGCTGCTTGATTGCACGACGCTCAGCAATTGCACGCGCTTTGCGCTCATCTTCGAACACGAGGAACGGATCGCCCGCTTGAGGCACCTCAGTCAGACCGGTGATCTCGATTGGCGTGCTTGGACCCGCTTCTTTCAGCCTGCGGCCCTTGTCGTTGACCATCGCACGAACACGGCCGAAGCAGTTACCTGCAACGAATGCGTCGCCGATCTTAAGCGTACCGTGCTGCACGAGAACGCGCGCAACCGGACCTTTACCTTTGTCGAGCTCGGCTTCAATGACCGTACCGCGAGCACGTTTGTTCGGGTTCGCTTTGTAGTCGTTCACTTCAGCAACGAGAAGAATCATCTCGAGAAGCTCTTCGAGGTTGATACGCTGCTTCGCAGACACGTTCACGAAGATCGTATCGCCGCCCCACTCTTCAGGTACCAGCTCATACTCGGTCAAGCTTTGCTTGATACGGTCTGGATCTGCATCCGGCTTATCGATTTTGTTCACAGCTACGATGATTGGCACGCCAGCTGCTTTCGCATGGTTGATGGCTTCAACCGTCTGTGGCATAACGCCGTCGTCCGCTGCAACTACGATAATCGTAATATCCGTAACTTGTGCACCACGTGCACGCATGAGCGTAAACGCTTCGTGACCTGGTGTATCAAGGAATGTAATCTTCTTATGGTTAATCTCAACTTGGTACGCACCGATATGCTGCGTAATGCCGCCGGCTTCGCCGCTTGTTACACTCGTATGGCGGATCGCATCAAGAAGCGTTGTTTTACCGTGGTCAACGTGACCCATGATCGTAACAACTGGCGGACGAGCTTCGAGCTCTTCATCTTCGTCCTTCTCCTCGAACGTCTCGAATGCATCCTCTTCAACCGGGATCTTCACTTCAACTTCAACACCATATTCGGATGCGATCAGTTGAACCGTATCGAGATCGACCTCTTGGTTAATTGTCGCCATAACGCCAAGCATAATGAGCTTCTTAATGACTTCGGAAGCGTCCTTATGCAGCAGTTTCGCCAAATCGCCAACCGTCATTGTACCGCGTACAATAATTTTCTTCGGCGTGTTGTCGATTTTCTCTCTGCGCTCTTGCTGTTGGCCTCTGCCGCCTTTATTATTCCTGCCGCCGCGATTGTTTTTGAAGTTGCTGCCCGTACGGTTATCGTCAAAACGTTTGTTTACGCTATTGAACGAATTGTTCGCAGCTTTCGGATTGCTTCTGCGTCTGTCCTCGGACGGTCTTGAATCGAACGTACGTGGTGCAGGTGCACTGCTGCCGCCGCTGCTTCTTGGTGCCGACGATTGATCTTGGCGTGGCGCTGAGCTGCGATTGAAACCGCCGCCTCCACCTTGACTGCCGCCTTGGCCGCCTTGACCTTGCGGACGATTGCCTTGATAGCCGCCGCCTTGACCTTGCGGACGGTTGCCTTGATAGCCGCCTCCGCCTTGGCCGCCTTGACCTTGTGGACGGTTACCTTGATAGCCGCCTCCGCCTTGACCGCCTTGACCTTGTGGACGGTTGCCTTGATAGCCGCCGCCTTGACCGCCTTGACCTTGCGGACGGTTTCCTTGGTAGCCGCCGCCTTGACCGCCTTGGCCTTGCGGACGGTTGCCTTGATAGCCGCCGCCTTGACCGCCTTGACCTTGCGGACGGTTACCTTGGTAGCCGCCGCCTTGACCTTGCGGACGATTGCCTTGGTAGCCGCCTTGACGCTGACCGCCACCTTGACCGCCTTGACGGTTGCCTTGATAGCCGCCGCCTTGGCCTTGGCCTTGGCCTTGACCTTGCTGGCGCTGCTGATGAGATGAATGATTGGATGCATCCGCCGAAGGTTGAGTGTTCGTAGTAGAAGTTGGTGCTGCATTAGCAGCTAAATCTGAATTGGATGATGGACTTGCGGCTGGTTTGGCAGCGTTATTCGCTGCTGGTGGTTGTGTATTTGTTGTGTTCATATTCCCCTGCGCTTCTTGTGTATTTTTGTTAACCTGTCCAGATTGCTGCGATGCATTCGTATGATGAGACTGCTGCGGCTTCCGTTCTGGCTGTCCTTGCTGAGAAGAACGATTATTATTATTTGAAGCTCCTGCCGCTCCTGATACCGTTGCGCTCTCCTGCGCACGTTTCGCAGCTGCATTGGCTTTAATGTCACGGAAGAATCCTTCCACTTTCGAGACCATTTCATTCTCCATAACGCTCATATGATTATTTACAGGAAGATTGAGCCGCTTGAGAATGGTAATGATTTCTTTACTGCTCATATTGAGCGACTTGGCGTATTCATAGACGCGTGTTTTATCTTTATTGTCCTTGCTCTCATTCTGTTTAGTCAATATACTCCACCTCCGAAGGTTCAGTTAAGCTCTGTGCGATGCTCTTCGAGAAGCCTGCATCGGTTACGCCGAGCAGCACTCGCTCCGACTTGCCAATCGCTTCCCCGATCGTAATCCGGTCAAATGCTTCAATTAGCTTGACATTATAGGTGGCGCATTTGTCCCGAAACTTCTTCTTTGTATTATCTGATGCATCCGCGGCAACTATGACGATTTTAGCTTTTCCTTGCCGAACCGCCTTCAGTACGGTTTCGTCCCCGGTTACGAGCTTGCCTGCCCGCATCGCCATGCCGAGTAAGGAAAGTGCTTTATGCTTCTTCGTCATCGTCATCCATCGCATCCTTATTCGCGTTAAATTCATCCTCGACTGCTATAAAATCTTGTTCCAGCTGATCATAGATTTCGGTGCCGACGGACTGTTTCAGTGCACGGTCCAGCGCTTTGCTCTTCTTTGCAAGCTTGAAGCAGGACACTTTGCCGCACATATATGCGCCACGGCCGGCTTTTTTGCCAGTCAAGTCAATCAATACCGCTTCGTCCGGCGTTCGAACGACACGAATCAATTCCTTCTTCGGCTTCATCTCCTGGCAGGCCACACATTTGCGCAGTGGTATTTTTCTCGGTCTCACCCTGCATCCCCCCTGAACACGGCTATCCCAAAATTAGTCGATGGAAACGGAATCCTGGTGCATCGTGCCCACCTGCGATTTTGGACGGCCAAATTCTTGCTCCGCCTGTGTCTCGCTCTTGATATCAATCTTCCAGCCTGTCAGCTTCGCAGCGAGGCGAGCGTTCTGGCCTTTGATGCCGATCGCAAGCGACAATTGATAATCCGGCACGATAACGCGCGCCATCTTCTCTTGCTCGTATACGATAACTTCGATTACTTTCGAAGGGCTAAGCGCATTCGCCACATATTCCTCAACACTCTCGGACCAGCGTACGATGTCGATCTTCTCGCCTTTGAGCTCAGTAACGATCGTTTGTACACGCATCCCCTTCTGGCCGACGCAGGATCCAACCGGATCTACTTCAGGATTGCGGGAATGTACGGCGATCTTCGAACGGAAGCCCGCTTCACGCGCGACGGAACGAATCTCAACGACGCCATCGTAAATTTCAGGCACTTCGAGCTCAAACAGACGTTTAAGCAAGCCTGGATGCGTACGGGAAAGGAAAATTTGCGGGCCCTTCGTCGTATTCTCAACCTTGGTAATGAACGATTTCACACGATCACCGTGTTTGAACTTGTCAGTTGGCATAAGTTCAGTCAGCGGCAGAACCGCTTCTACTTTACCAAGGTCGATGAACAGGTTGCGTACGTCTTGACGCTGAACGATCCCGTTCACAATGTCTTCTTCTTTATCGATGAATGCATTGTAGATCAGACCGCGCTCTGCTTCACGGATACGTTGCGTAACTACCTGCTTCGCAGTTTGTGCCGCAATACGACCGAAATCGCGAGGCGTTACTTCGATCTCTGCGATATCATCAAGCTGGTAATGCGGGTTGATTTCACGGGATGCTTCCACGGAAATTTCAAGGCGCGGGTCAAGAACGTCCTCCACGACTTGCTTGCGTGCGTATACTTTGATAACACCTGTAAAACGGTTAATATCTACACGTACGTTTTGGGCGGTATTAAAATTGCGTTTGTAGCTGGAGATGAGGGCTGCTTCGATGGCTTCGAGCAGAATATCTTTGCTAATCCCTTTCTCTCTTTCGATTTCCGACAGTGCTTCAATAAATTCCATGCTCATTGGAAATGAGTTCCCCCTTTCAACTGGTTCCCTAACGTTATAATCATGCCTGCATTTTCGTATTAGAAAATGATGGCTAAACGGGCGCTTGCTACTTTGGCATAAGGAATTGTGTGCTTCTTCTTGCCGATCTCTACCACAACTTCCTCGCCGTCAAAAGAAAGCAAAGTACCTTCAAACTCCTTCAAGCCGCCAATCTGCTCGTAAGTCGTTACGAACACATGCTTGCCCACCGATTTGTGGACATCCTCCGGCTTCTTCAGCGGACGTTCCGCACCAGGCGAGGATACTTCCAGGAAGTAAGCATCCGAAATCGGGTCATTCTCGTCAAGTTTCTCACTCAAGTATTCGCTAATGCGGCCGCATTCATCGATATCGATGTGGCCTTCTAGTTTGTCGACATAGACACGAAGGAACCAGTTGCTGCCTTCCTTCACGTACTCAACGTCGACGAGTTCAAATCCATTCTCATCGAGGAACGGTTTTACCATTTCCTCAACCGCGGTTTTGATCTTAGGTGTGCTCAAAAACGATGTACCTCCCACTGCAGCTGGTCGCCACGCAAGAGGCGGCGTTACTGGCAGATCAATTTTATTCTTCTTAGCTGAATCTCAGGCCCCAAGCAAGATGCGGTTATTCCACATTCCGTATAGCGAAAAAGGTGCAGACAAAACGTAAAGAGTGGGTTTCCCCACTCTTCTGCGAAAAGGTCGTATCATCAGCATTACCAGAAAGATTATACCATAACCATGATGTGGTGACAATAAGGGGCGCTGGCGGGCATTGGGGTTGACAGGAGCGGGGAATGAAGGCATCGATGCTGGGCATGGCTGCCGCTCCGTTCGGGGATGCGCCTGCGGCCGCTGTTGAACTTGGAATGCTTCGATTGGAACCGCTGTCCGCGGTAGCATTCCAAGTTCAATGGCGGCACGTAAACTCTCCGGCTGCCCTGAACTACGCATAGACTGCCAGCTTCGCGGGAAGTCTTTGGTCGGCGTACCTCGACCATCAAAACAAATACCTATCGTCCCTACGGGACTCGTTCGCCTGCGCCGAACCTGAACCACACGGAACAAAAACAAACAACCCAACAACACAAAACCCGATGCCACCACAGCACCGGGTTTCCACTCAACCTATTAGAACAACGACAATTGGTTCGACTCCGGCAGGCCGCGGAAGCAGCCCATCCCCGTCAACACCTCAACGATCGTCTTCGACGCCTTCGACTTCTGTTGGAAGTCTTCGATCGACAAGAACTCGCCGAAATCGCGAGCGGCGGCGATATTCTTCGCCGCGTTCTCGCCTATACCGCTGATTGCGCCGAACGGCGGGATTAACGACGTGCCGTCGACGATAAACCGCGTCGCTTCGGAACGATACAGATCGACCGGCTTAAACGTGAAGCCACGAGCCGTCATTTCGAGCGACATCTCAAGAAGCGAGACGCTGTTCTTCTCTTTCGGCGTAGCGTTGAAGCCTTTTGCCTCAATTTCCGCTAATCGGCGGCCGATTGCTTCGTAGCCTTGGCACAGTAGCTCAAGGTCAAAGTCTTCCGCACGAATCGAGAAGTACGTCGCGTAATAATGGATCGGATGATACAGCTTGAAGTATGCAGTACGCACAGCCGAGATGACATAAGCCGCGGCGTGCGCTTTCGGGAACATGTACTCGATCTTCAGACACGAATCAATGTACCACTGCGGCACCTTACAGCGCTTCATCTCTTCAATCCACTCCGGCGTAAGACCCCGGCCTTTACGAACGCTCTCGGTAATTTTGAACGCGAGTCCCGCATCCATGCCTGCTTTATAAATTAAGAAAAGCATAATATCGTCACGACAACCGATAACGGTCTTAATCGTGCAAGTACGGTTCTTAATCAGTTCCTGCGCATTGCCTAGCCATACGCCTGTTCCGTGAGACAAGCCTGATATTTGCAGCAAATCGGCAAACGTCTGCGGCTTCGTCTCTTCAAGCATCTGACGAACGAATTTCGTACCCATCTCCGGTACGCCATATGTCGCGACCGTGGAACGAATCTGGTCCGGCATGACGCCCAATGCATCCGTCGAGCTGAACATGCTCATGACCTTCGGATCGTTCATCGGAATCGTCGTTGGATCGATACCTGTGAGATCCTGCAGCATCCGCATCATGGTCGGATCATCGTGTCCGAGAATATCGAGCTTCAGCAGATTATCCTCGAAGGCGTGATAGTCAAAATGCGTCGTTTTCCACTCGGCATTTACATCATCCGCCGGGAACTGGACCGGAGTAACATCCTCGACCTCGATGTAATCCGGCACTACGACGATACCGCCTGGATGCTGGCCGGTGCTTCGCTTAACGCCCGTACAGCCGTTCGCAAGACGAGCAAGCTCAGCCCCGCGCCACTTTTTGCCGTATGATTCTTCGTATTTCTTCGCAAATCCATATGCTGTCTTCTCCGCGACCGTACCGATTGTTCCTGCACGGAACACGTTCTCCGGACCGAACATTTCTTTGGTAAAGTTATGCGCAACCGGTTGGTATTCGCCGGAGAAGTTAAGATCGATATCCGGAACCTTGTCGCCTTTGAAACCAAGGAACGTCTCGAACGGAATATCCTGCCCTTCTCCCTTGAGCGGCTTGCCGCAGTTCGGGCAAACCTTATTAGGCAGGTCGAATCCGCTTGGGTAGCTGCCGTCCAGGAAGAACTCACTGTACTTGCAGGCTTCATCGAGACAGGTGTAATGCGCCGGAAGCGGGTTAACCTCGGAGATGCCGAGGAATGTCGCTACGACAGATGAACCTACGGAGCCCCGGGAACCAACCAAGTAGCCGTCTGCATTCGACTTCTTCACAAGCCGTGCCGAGATGAGATAGTTGGCTGCGAAGCCCGCTTTCGTGATCGGCACAAGCTCCCGCTCCAGCCGCTCTACGACGACTTCAGGAATTGGTTCTCCATAAAGCTTGCGTGCCGTGTCGTAACATGTGTTGCGCATCTCATCGTCCGCACCTTCGAGAATCGGAACGAACAGCTTCGGCGGGAACATACTGTACTCCTCGAAGCGATCAGCAAGTTCAGACGTGTTCTTGATAACAACTTCGTATGCGCGAGCTTCGCCAAGGAAAGCAAATTCCTCAAGCATTTCTTTCGTCGTGCGGAAATGCGCATCCGGCTTCTGGATATCCTTGAGCGGGCTGAACCCTGTAATACCGTGAATCGTGATGTCCCTGAACAGTTTGTCCCGCTGATGCAGATAGTGTACATTACCTGTCGCGATAACCGGTTTGCCCAGCTTATCTCCAATCTCACAGACACGACGAATCGCTTGCTCGATCTCCGCGCGGCTGGCGACGAACCCTTTTTCCACGAGATGCATATAGAAGGTGACTGGCTGAATCTCCAGCACGTCGTAATAGAGAGCTACTTCTTCTGCTTCCTCGACCGATTTATTCATAACCGCTTCGAAGAACTCGCCTTTCTCACAGCCCGATATAATAAGAAGACCGTCGCGAAGCTCTGTCAGCTTGCTCTTCGGAATCGTTGCGACCCGTTTAAAATGCTGCGTATGCGACATCGAAATAAGTTTGAATAAGTTCTTCTTGCCTTCACCATTAAGCGCATAGATACAGCAGTGGAACGGTCGCATATTGGACAAGTCGAGACCGACATAGTCGTTGAGCATATGCAGACTTGTAATATTGCGGGCGACGCAATCGCCAATAAGTCCGAACAATACGCCGCCGAGCGCGATGGAGTCATCGATCGCACGGTGATGGTTCTCGAGGCTGATTTTATATTTATCTGCGAGCGTATTCAGCCTGTGATTCTTCATTGAAGGATGCAAGAAGCGGGCTAGCTCGAGTGTATCGAGCACCGGATTCTTCACTTCAGGCAAGCCATTCGCTTTGCAGGCTGCCTGCAGGAAGCCCATATCGAAGCGCGCATTATGAGCGACCAGAACGGAATCGCCGACAAAATCAATGAAATCGCCAATTTTCTCACTAAGATCAGGTGCATCGGCAACCATATCATTCGTGATATTCGTCAGCTGTTGAATATTGTACGGAATATTCTCATGCGGATTGATGAAGGTGGAGAATCGGTCAATTTCCTTGCCCTCATGCATTTTCACGCCTGCAAGCTCGATAATCTTGTTGTTGACGACCGATAGCCCCGTTGTCTCGACGTCGAATACAACATAGGTCGCCGTTTGCATCACTTCTTCACGCGCGTTCATTACCATCGGAACAGCATCGTTGACGACGTTCGCTTCAAGTCCGAAGAGCACCTTGACGCCATGCTTCTTCGCTGCTTTCGCTGCTTCCGGGTAACATTGAACGTTGCCGTGGTCGGTAATCGCAATTGCTTTGTGGCCCCATTTTGCCGCTTGTTTAATGTATGTGTCGACCGACGTTACCGCGTCCATCGTACTCATCGTCGTATGGAGATGGAACTCGACGCGTTTCTCTTCCGCATCGTCCTTCGACTCTTTCGGCGCTACTACCTCATGCAGATCGGAAGGCATCATCACAAGTTCAGGCTCCATCATGAAACGGTCGTATTCAACGCGTCCACGAGCTTTTACCCATTTGCCGTTTGCCAGCTGCTTCAGAACTTTGACGTCATCCTTCGTCTTTGCAAACATCTTCATAGCAATGGAATCCGTAAAGTCCGTCAAGTTGAATGTAAACAGGGTGCTGCCGTTTCGAAGCTCTTTCTCCTCGAGGCCGAAGACCGTACCCTGAACGGTAACTTTCTTCTCTTCCTCGACGATGTTCATAATCGGAACGGCTTCATCGCGAATGTCGTAGCCGACTACGAGGCGTACATCCCCTTCTTCAAGCGGCGGCTCTTCAGGGATGCTCGCGGTCATCATCGCTTCGAGCACTTCTCGCTCTTCCATGACCCGCTTCTGATTGAACTCCTCAAACACTTCCTGGTTCGACTCTGCGACAACCAGCTTCACACGACACGCGATAGAGAATTGCTGCTGATAAAAATCTACCGCGAGCTCGTCAATCTTCTTCTTCCGCGCGAGCTCAAGTCCCATCTCGTCCATCAGATGCATCGTGATCATATCACCGGATACATCCATCTTCGACTTGCTGATCCAGCCATTGACGGAAGCGTTCGTATGCTGCAGCCATTCCAAGAATGCCGGCCAGTAGGTTTCGACGATCTCTTCCTTCTGCACATCTTCCCCAAACTGAAATTGGAACGAAATTTGCGCAATATGTGTAAACTTCGCTTGAATGCTGCGGCAAAAAACAGTAAAAGCCGGTAAAGGAACCAAAGACGCTTTGCGAATGCAAAACGTCCACTCCCGGTTACTCCGGCTTACGACCACTTTGTCTATATATCCGTCCCCAAAATGTTCATCTGTCAATTGCTGCGGCAAGTCCGCCTGCTTCATCAGCAGTTCGAACCGCTGCCGCTTGTCCCCGGTTTGGTTCATTCAATTCTCCCCCACAGAACAGAACAAACGGCCCGAAGGCCGTCCATTCTCGTATTTCATTAGTACGCGCGAGCAAACACAACGGAATGCGCTGCTTTCTCTCCGCACACCAAGCAAGTTGATTTCTCCTCAGCAGGCTCAAAAGGAATATTCCGGCTCGTTGCGCCCGTTTCTTCCTTCACCTGACTCTCGCATGCATCCGAGCCGCACCAGCCCGCAAGTGCAAAGCCGCGCTGCTCTTCAAACAACGATTTCATTTCATCCAACGTTTCAACCGAGTACGAATGATCGACACGGAACTGTTTCGCTCGCTCCAGCATATCATTATGAATCTCAGTCAGCATACTATCAATTTCTTCCTTCAAATTGCTTTGCTGTACGATGCGTTTCTCCCCTGTAATCCGGGATACGAGAACAACTTGTCCCTTCTCCATATCACGAGGTCCAAGCTCAAGACGGATCGGTACACCGCGCATTTCGTACTCGTTGAACTTCCAGCCTGGGCTAACGTCGCTGCGGTCATCCACTTTGACGCGAATGCCGGCTTTCTTCAGCTCAGCGAACAGCTCGTCCACACGGCCGACGACTTGCTCGCGCGTCTTCGGAGGTCCGATTGGAATCATGATCACTTGTGTCGGTGCAACCTTCGGAGGAAGTACAAGACCGCGGTCGTCACCGTGCACCATAATCATGGCGCCCATCAGAC
This sequence comes from Paenibacillus taihuensis, assembly GCF_003386535.1. Classification (GTDB taxonomy): domain Bacteria; phylum Bacillota; class Bacilli; order Paenibacillales; family Paenibacillaceae; genus Paenibacillus_Z; species Paenibacillus_Z taihuensis. Next base: position 222,745 of record NZ_QTTN01000001.1, on the reverse strand, counting down.
GAGTCGATACGCCCCATGATGTGGTATGGCAGAATTGAAGCGTATTCTCGCGGTCCAAATATTTGATATCGAACGCGACAGCAAATTTAGTGCCGAGATAATGGGAAGTCCCCGCTTGAACTGCGCGGCCGTCCTTCATCATCGCTTCAATCGAATACGTATCCACTGCACCTGCAAAACGTTCAGAAGGCGTTTTCTGACCCATAATAACCGGAATCGCCAAGTAGTTTTCGCAGAAATCGCGGTAAATCTCGAGCATCTTATTCGTTTCTTCACGCGCTTCCGTCTCATTCTCATGAGCGGTATGGCCTTCCTGCCACAGGAACTCCGTCGTGCGGAGGAAAGGCAGTGTACGCTTCTCCCAGCGCACAACGTTCGCCCACTGGTTAATCAGCACCGGCAAATCGCGGTACGATTGAATCCACTTCGCATACATATGACCGATAATCGTCTCCGACGTCGGGCGAATCGCCAGACGCTCTTCCAGCTTCTCGCCGCCCGCCTCAGTTACCCACGGCAGCTCCGGATTGAAGCCTTCCACGTGCTCCTTCTCTTTCATGAAGAAGCTCTCTGGAATAAACATCGGGAAGTATGCATTGCGATGACCGGTTTCCTTGAATCTGCGGTCCAGCTCATCACGCATATGCTCCCAAATTTCAAACCCTTCCGGGCGGAAAACGATACAGCCGCGCACTGGGGAATAATCCATCAGTTCCGCTTTCTTAATGACATCGATGTACCAGCGAGAAAAATCTTCGCTCTGCGGCGTGATTTCTGCTGAAACGAACTGCTTATCTTTCGACATGACCGACTCAGTGCTCCCCTCTAACCAATCGCAAAATATCATTATAAGTTACCGCCAGCATGAGCAGCATCAGCATAGCAAAGCCGATGAAGTGCACCATGCTCTCCCGGTTCGGATCAATGGGACGTCCGCGAACCGCTTCCAGGCCGAGGAAGACGAGTCTGCTTCCATCCAGCGCCGGGATTGGCAGCAAATTGAATATACCTAAGTACAAGCTGAGCACAGCTACCCATGAAACAAGCTGCGTCAAGCCTTGTGCGGCAATCTGGCTTGTAACCTGTGCAGTCCTCACTGGACCGCCAAGGTCTTCCATCTTGAAATCACCGAGCACGAGCTTCTTAAAGCCATCGAAGATCATGATCGTCATATTCTTCATCGCTTTGCCAGCGAACGTGAATGTTTCGGTGAACGTGACGGAGCGGGATGGTGCAGCTGCCGATATCCCGAGCTTCCCAACACCAGAAGCTTTATCAAGCTTCGGAGTGACTTTGATCGAATGCAGCTTACCGTCGCGAATGACGTTGAACGTTAACGGCACATCGACTGACTTGCCGATCATGTCAATCATCTTCGCGGAATCGCCGCCGATCTTAACGCCGTTGACGGAATCGATGACGTCACCGACTCGGATGTCCACCTTGGAGGCAGGCATTCCTTCTACAACGTCTCCAATAAGGAGTTTGTCCGGATTCTCCATCGGCACGCCGGCCATCTGGAAATAAACACCGAACAGCACGAACGCAAGTATAAAGTTCATCACAGGGCCTGCAACGATGGCCAGTGCACGCTGCCCGACCGTCTTGCTGCCGAACTGGCGATCCAGCGGCGCAACCTGCGTCTCTTTCCCTTTCGTAATCATCAGCGCTTGCGGATGTACCTTGTAAGACTCCGTTACGCCGTCTGCCGTAAGGGACAGCTTCATTTTGCGTTCAATATCGATTGCTTCCACTTCACCGCGCACCACATTGCTGCGATCATCAAGACGATCAAGGTAGATACGCGTTACAACGTCGTCTTTCAATCGTACTGCGACAGTTTGGCCGGGCTGGACCTCTACGAGCTCCGGATCTTCCCCTGCCATTCGTACGAAGCCACCCGCTGGAACGAGCCGCAGCGTGTAGCGCGTCTCGCCGCGCTTAATGGAGAACAGCTTCGGACCAAACCCGATTGCAAACTCTCTAACCAATATCCCGGCACGCTTCGCAAAATAAAAGTGACCCCATTCGTGGATGGTCACAATGACGAAGAAGACCATTACCGTCATAAAGACGACTTGTATCATATGCATCGTTATTCGAGCCTCCTGTTCGTAACGGCCTGTACTTAGATTATCATTATTCTCCCGTACGATTCAAGAGAACCCCAAGGGCTCAGATGTTTGAAGCAGCTGCACGCGCCCAAGCATCCACTTCTGCAATGGACTGCACGTCTGGAACGTCTATAGCTTGATGCTGCTCAAGTACTTTTGCGATGACGGTTTCAATTTCTAAGAACGTAATCGCGCCATCCAGGAAACGCGCAACTGCCGTCTCATTCGCTGCGTTGAATACCGTCGGAACAGACTGGCCTGCTCTGCCGCTCTCATAAGCGAAGCGCAAACAAGGATAGCGATCGAAGTCCATCTCGCGGAAATGAAGGGCAGACAGCTTCGCCAAATTAAGCGACTCTGTTGGTGTCGGCCTGCGCTCCGGATAGGTAAGCGCATATTGAATCGGCACACGCATGTCAGGCAGACCGATCTGTGCGATGATGCTGTGATCGACGAATTCAACATAGGAGTGAATGATGCTCTCCGGGTGGATAATGACATCGATCTGATCGTAGGACAGATCGAACAACCAATGCGCCTCGATAACCTCGAGTCCTTTATTCGCCATCGTCGCGGAATCGATCGTAATCTTCGCACCCATCGACCAGTTCGGATGGTTCAATGCCTCAGCTACAGTTACACCTTCCAGCTCTGCACGAGTACGATCGCGGAATGAACCGCCTGAAGCAGTCAGCGTAATACGTTTCACATCCGTACGTCTTTCACCGTTCAAGCATTGAAAGATTGCAGAGTGCTCACTGTCAATCGGCAGAATCGATACGCCTTTCTCAGCAGCTCTACGCATGACGATATGACCTGCTGTCACAAGCGTCTCTTTGTTCGCAAGACCGATATGCTTGCCGGCATCGATAGCTGCAAGCGTCGCTTCCAAGCCTCTGCTGCCGACGATCGCCGTAACGACCGTATCGGCATCCGTTGAAGCCGCCGTTTCAATCAAGCCTTCATTGCCATAGAGCACCTTCGTCCCCGGCGGGAGATGCAGCTTAGCTTCTTCAGCCAACTCACGCGTGGATAAACAGACGGTCTTCGGCTTGAACTGCTTCGCTTGCTCAATGACGAGCTCGAGATTGCTGCCTGCCGCAAGTCCTTCGACCTGATACCGCTCAGGCTCTCGGCTTAATATATCTAATGTTTGTGTACCAATCGAACCTGTGGAGCCAAGAATCGTAATTTTCTTCAACCTTCAAGCCTCCTGAGGATGTTCTACAGCGGCAATAATCCCGTCATAACGAGCAGCGGGAAAACAACGAGCCAGCTGTCGCAGCGATCCAGAACGCCGCCATGACCAGGCAGAATCGAGCCTGTATCCTTGATTCCGCGCACCCGTTTGTAAGCGGATTGAATCAGGTCGCCAAGCTGCCCTGCAACTGCCGCTACAAGTCCGATGAGCAGCGCACGTCCCACGCTAATGATGTCCGGATACGCCAATGCAAAAATGACCGCGATTGCCAGCGAAAGGACAACGCCGCCTATTGAGCCTTCAATCGTTTTGTTCGGGCTGATGGACGGCCAAAGCTTATTCTTGCCGAATGCGCGTCCCGTAAAATAAGCACCGATATCCGAAGCCCAGATCGCCCCGAACGCCATACATGTCGTTAGAAGTCCATGGTTGTCTGCATTTCGAACCTCGAACATCGCATGGAACCCATAACCGACATAGATCGCGCCGAGCAGCATTAGGGCTGCACCGTCAATCGTGATGACGTTCTTCGTCACAACAGTCACCGTCAACAATAAAAATAACAATAACCAAATCGTATGTATCGCTGCAGGACTATCAAGACCGAATTCATCCCAAGGGATGAACAGCACGAGTGTTCCTGCAAACCCAAGCAGCGATAACGGATGGCCCGCAGCTACTCCGTTCATGCGCCTGTATTCCACAAATCCGATAATAGCAAGCAAGAGGAGGAGTGCAAAATAAAACCATCCACCAAGTACGGTAAGCGCGATAAATGCTGCACCGCCAATGAGGCCTGTAATAATCCGTTGTTTCACTTTAGAAGACACTCTCCAGTTGGGCCAGTTATACCCCGCCGTAACGGCGAGCACGCTGTTGATATTCACGAACGGCTTCGTGAAAATGCGCTTCGGTAAACTCAGGCCAATAGACATCTGTAAACCACATTTCACTGTAAGCCAGCTGCCAGAGCATAAAGTTGCTCAGACGAAGCTCACCGCTCGTACGAATGAGCAGATCGGGGTCAGGCATACCAGCAGAGAGCAAATGAGCTTCCATGTGCGATTCATCGATATCGCTTGGATCCAGATTGCCTTCTGCCACATCCTGGCTGATGCTGCGCACTGCTTCAATCATTTCTTTGCGACTGCCGTAGTTTAGAGCGAAGTTCAGCACAAGTCCGGTATTATTCGCAGTACGTGCCACTGCTTCTTCCACCGCCTGCAGCGTGTGCGAAGGCAAATCGCCGCGATATCCCATCATACGTACTTGTACGTTGTTTTCCATCAAATCCTTCAGCTCAATCGACAGAAACTCTTGCGGCAGCTTCATTAAGAACTCTACTTCCGCTTTTGGACGCTTCCAGTTCTCTGTCGAGAACGCGTAAAGCGTCAAATACTTTACCCCAAGCCGATTTGCAGCCATCGTAATCCGTTTCACCGTCTTCATGCCGGAGTGATGCCCGGCCATCCGCGGCAGCCCGCGGCTCTTTGCCCATCTGCCATTGCCATCCATGATGATTGCAATATGCTGCGGGATGTTATCAGAATCAAGCATCTGCGACGGTTTCGCGGAGGCATTACCGAATAAAGCTTTCAATCGCTGCAACACATGTTCGTCCTCCCGCCGCTAATGTCGATTTATGCAGGCAGACCCCACCTATTGGAGGGGTCGGTTTATATGCATTAAACTTCCATGATATCTTTCTCTTTAGCGAACAGTACGCGTTCGACTTCAGCGATGAATTTATCTGTCGTCTTCTGGATGTCATCCTGATGACGGCGTGATTCATCTTCGGAGATCTCGCTTTTCTCCAGCTTCTTGATATCATCATTCGCATCACGGCGAATGTTGCGGATTGCGACTTTCGCTTCCTCGCCGAACTTCTTCGTCAGCTTCACAAGCTCAGCACGACGCTCTTCAGTCAGCATCGGAATTCCAAGCCGGATTGTTGAACCGTCATTCGACGGTGTCATACCAAGATCCGATTTCATGATCGCTTTCTCAATCGCGCCTAGCGAAGACTTATCCCAAGGTTGAATAAGAATCGTCCGGGTATCCGGTGTATTAATGTTCGCCAATTGATTAACTGGCGTCATTGCTCCATAGTATTCCACTTGAACACGATCCAGCAGCGCTGGAGTAGCGCGGCCAGCACGCAAAGTAGCGAGATCGCGTTTTAATGCGCCAATTGCTTTGTCCATGCGCTCTTCCGCATTTTTCTTGATTGACTGTGGCATTAGTTGGCACTCTCCTTCATCACAATTGTACCGATTTTCTCGCCCAGCACGACGCGCTTGATGTTGCCTTTCTCTGTAATGTTGAACACAACGAGCGGAATGTTGTTGTCCATACAGAGGGATGATGCAGTCGAATCCATAACGCCAAGGTTACGGTTCAGTACTTCCATATAAGTCAGCGTTTCGAACTTCTCTGCTGACGCATCTTTAAATGGATCTGCCGAGTATACGCCATCCACTTTATTTTTCGCCATTAGAATTACTTCAGCTTCGATTTCAGCTGCACGAAGCGCCGCAGTTGTATCTGTCGAGAAGAACGGGTTACCTGTGCCTGCAGCAAAGATAACGACACGGCCTTTCTCTAGATGGCGGATTGCCCGGCGGCGTATGTAAGGCTCAGCAATTTGCTGCATCGCGATCGATGTTTGAACGCGAGTCGGCACTTCGATTTGCTCCAGTGCGTCTTGCAGCGCCAAGGAATTCATTACAGTAGCTAGCATCCCCATGTAGTCGGCAGTTGCACGGTCGATCCCTTTCTCGGAACCTGCAATACCGCGCCAAATGTTGCCGCCACCGCATACGATTGCGACTTCAACATTCATTTCTACAACTTCTTTAACTTGCTCGGCGATCGACGAAATCATTGCGGAGTCGATACCAAATCCATTATTACCCGAAAGCGATTCACCGCTAACTTTCAATACTACACGTTTGTACACGGGACTTTGCAACGTGGTTTACCTCCATCTTGGACCGATCTTGTTTAAGGCCGCATACTTATAAAACTTCCCTATTATAGGAAATAGGCGGGGCGAACGCCCCGCCCCGCTTGTGCGTTCGGATTACAATTTAGCTTGCGCCATAACTTCTTGAACGAAGTTGTCTTCTTTTTTCTCAAGGCCTTCGCCAAGCTCGAAACGAGCGAAACGACGGATGGAGATGTTCTCACCAATTGTGCTGATTTTCTCTTTCAGCAGCGTATGGATTGTTTTGTCTGGATCTTTGATGAACGGTTGCTCAAGCAAGCAATATTCTTCGTAGTATTTGCTGATACGGCCTTCAACCATTTTTTCAACGATTTTCTCTGGTTTGCCTTCGTTCAGCGCTTGGGCTTTCAAAATTTCACGCTCTTTATCCAGCTCTTCTGCGGATACTTCTTCACGGCTAACAAACTTAGGGTTTGCAGCTGCGATTTGCATTGCGATATCGCGAGCGAACTCTTTGAACTGGTCTGTTTTACCAACGAAGTCAGTTTCGCAGTTGATCTCAACAAGAACGCCGATACGTCCGCCTGCGTGGATGTAGGACTCTACCGTACCTTCAGTAGCTGCGCGACCTGCTTTGTTTGCCGCTGCGGAAAGACCTTTTTCACGAAGCAAGTCGATTGCTTTCGCGATATCACCGTTTGTTTCGTCTAGCGCTTTTTTGCAATCGAGCATACCCGCGCCTGTTCTTTCACGCAATTCTTTAACTGCACTTGCACTAACTGCCATTGTGGAGACCTCCTGAAATATTAAAGGTTAAGTATTCTAAAAAAAGGGCGGTGAGAGGTGTTTGCACCGTCTGACCACCCTTTCGTTTTCTATGCTATCAGCTAATTAAGCAGTTGTTACTTCGCCTTGACGCGATTCAACAATTGCATCAGCCATTTTTGCAGTAAGCAATTTAACTGCACGGATTGCATCGTCGTTACCAGGGATAACGTAGTCGATTTCGTCCGGATCACAGTTAGTATCTACGATACCGACAATTGGGATACCAAGTTTGCGTGCTTCAGCAACCGCGATACGCTCTTTGCGCGGGTCGATGATGAACAATGCGCTTGGCAGGCCTCTCATGCCTTTGATACCGCCGAGGAACTTCTCAAGACGATCTTTCTCTTTACGGAGAATGATAACTTCTTTCTTAGGAAGAACTTCGAACGTGCCGTCCTCTTCCCACTTCTCAAGAGTTTTCAGACGATCAATACGCTTTTGGATAGTTTGGAAGTTAGTCAGCGTACCGCCAAGCCAACGTTGGTTGATGTAGAAGTTGCCGCAGCGCTCTGCTTCTTCTTTAACCGAATCCTGAGCTTGTTTCTTAGTACCTACGAAGAGAATTGTGCCGCCTTCTTCGCCGATCGAACGAACGAAGTTATAAGCCTCTTCTACTTTCTTAACTGTCTTCTGCAAGTCAATAATGTAAATCCCGTTACGTTCTGTGAAGATATAACGATCCATCTTAGGGTTCCAACGACGAGTTTGGTGACCGAAGTGTACCCCAGCTTCTAGAAGCTGTTTCATGGAAATTACCGCCATCTCTTCAACACCTCCTGTTAAATGGTTTTTAGTGGTTACCTCCGCCAATCGCATCTTTCGTCATCACTCAGGCATTTGCTCGAGCACCAATGGCGAAATTAATCGGCGTGTGTTTTTAACACCGTCAATTACTATATCACAACTCTATGCACGCATGCAACTGCGTTTGACAGATTTCGTGGCCAAGTTCCATTAAACTTAATTGCTGCCTGATTCGGCTTCCATTTCACGCTTTCCAACAGCAGGATCAAGCGGTTTGCTCGTCAAAATCGTACCTACTTGGTGCAGCGAAAGCTTGCCCTTGAAAGCAAAATAGCCTGCACGTATTTTCTTAGTACGCATCAGGTTAATAAACGCCTGCTTATTTTCGATCACGCCGTGCGACTTTAGAATAACTGCCGTATCCGAAAGGCTGGTGTTCGGCGGGACGCGAAGAACGATGCGCTTCGCCTCCGGCGCCTTAGCCGTTTCGGTAGAAGCGCTGGACTTGTTGCCTGCGTTCTTCGTCGGTACCTTGTCATCCTTCGTTTTGGAAACCTCAGCATCTTTCGCAGCGTTATCGTTCGTCTTAGCTGCTTCAGCTTGCTGCGCCTCTGTCTCTACACGCTTACGTTCGTCTGCTACCGCTTTATCCAGCTCCGCCTGCGTATACAGCTTCGCATCGCTGCTGATCTCGTCCGGCTCGCTCAGCGGATCGAGCCCCTCCACTTGCTTCTCGCCAATAAGCATTAGCTGCAGCAAAGCAGCGCCGATGATAATACCGACGCCGATGCCGAATAGAAATGTACGTTTACTCATGGCGCGCTGCCTCCTCCTGCTTGGAGAGCTGAAGAATAAGCTGCACTTCGCCTTTATTCAAACCGAGATTCTTCGCAATCGCATCGATGGATTTAGCATTCTGATACAATTCGAATAACTCGGCATAACGTTCGCGGATAGAAGGTGTCCGTTCGACACGCATCGGTGGTTCTACTACCTCTTCTGCTGCACTGCTCTCTACCCTGACTTGCTGTAAAGCTTGAGCTGCTGCAAGTGCCGCCTGATCCTTCACTTGTACGATTGCTGCTTCTAACTGCTTCGACTGCTCGCTGAGCAGCTTCTCCAGCTCTGCGCAACGCTGCTCCAACTGCCCGATGCGCTCATCACGCTTCGACGCTTGAACCTGCGCATCTTGGCTGGACTTCGTGACAAGCTGCATCATTTCCTTATTGTCAGCTTCCATGTTTTCCATAAACTGCTCTAGTGCAGTTTCCATGTTTCGAACCGTCTGTGATTGATCACCTTGCTGCTGCTTAACGCTTGACCTTCGTGGTAGAACAGCCGCACATACGACCGCAACTCCGCCGACCAGCATTATCGTTTGCCATGCTTCCATCGTTATCACCTGCTGATTTCGATATTTGCTTAGAGCGAAATATCAATATGTTTGCCTTTATACGGATGCTGCGATTCGTCGTGTCCTTGATCCGTTCCCGCTTCGTCCGCTTGCTGCTTCTTCCGCTTCCGCTCCGAAGGCGAGCGAGAATCGCGCTGACGATTGTTCTTAATCTGCGGCTCGCTGCTCTGCTCTACCCCAGTATTACGCGAACGCAGCAGCTCCGTCTGCTTAGCCGTATCGTGTTCAAGCCGGGCTTGATCCACGGTTGGACGGTGATTCAGCTGGTTCTGCTGCGTGCTGGTTTCCGGTGTGCGAGGAATGGACATCTGAAAGTCGATCGGTTTGTACGGCATTCTGATCGCCCCTTGCTTCAAGTAGGAAGCTTGTTAACGTGTTAGGCTTACCTGTATGGAATCATGTTGATATCGCCTTCAGAATACCGAAACGAAACACGCTCTGTCGCATCTTTAATGAAGCGCGTATATCTGCCAATAACAATCTTCGTGCCGCCGTAGATGACGTTCACAGCATCAACGCGGGCACGATCCGTGTCTTCCAGTGACTTCTCGATTTCGAGCACCGCTTCTTTGGCATTTCCAATCTCTTCAACCGCTACACGTTTCGTCGAGTTCAATTTGACACGAAGCGTCATCTTGTCCGGAGACAATTGGCCAGTCGCCGCAAGCTGGTCGAGCAACGTGAGCGCCTTCTCCGTCTTGTCCAGGTTCTCGTTGGTTTGCCTGATTTGTGCGCGCAGCTCGAGCAGCTGAGAACGAAGCTCTGGTCTTACGCCAACCTCGATTGTGGTCGCAGTCGACATCGTATTGCCGATAGTTCTTGCAACTACACGCTCACCTGCTTGAATGATACCACCGACGACGAGACCTTTCGCCCCACTGCAGATCACATTCTTGCCCGCCCGTACGTGGGAGTGCATGATGCTCTGCGATACGATAATATCTTCCCCAGCTGTTACATTGCTGTCTTGAATGAACGAGCTCTTCACATTCTTAATTGCGTTGATATGGCCTTTGTTACTTGCCAGAACACCGCCGGTAATTTCGATCGATCCTTCCGATTCAAGGATAGCCCCTTCAACGCCGCCGATGATGCGGATATCGCCCGATGCTTTAATACGGAAGCCGGTTAGAACATTACCGCGTACTACGACGGTGCCGACAAAATCAATATTGCCGATCTTGTAATCGACATCTCCGTTTACTTCATAGACCGGGAAGACGTTGATCTTGTTCTTGTCCGTCATCGTAATCAAACCGTCAATTGTAGAATAAAGCGCAGTTTGTTCCGGATTAAGGACAACATTCTTGCCCATCTTGAAGTACGCTTCCTTACCGTTTCTCGCTGTAAGAATGTCGCCAGTTACTGCTTTGCCGTCTGTACCAGGCGTTGCGCCGATCTTCTCTGCGATCAACTGGCCGCGCTTTACGTTCTTCAGCTGTGTAACTTCCTTGAAATCGATTTTGCCGCCTTCAAGCTCCACAGGACGATATTCACCTTCGGTCATATCGTATGAGAATTGGATATAGCCGTCATGCCCATTAACAGGCGGCAGACCTTGAGCAACTACAGTTTGACTGTAGAAAAAGGCACTTGGCTGCTGAACAAGTCGGTTCAACACTTCCCGCTGTAGGCCGAAATTAACACCATGACTCTTCAAAAACTCTTCAAGCTGCGAGAACGTGCAAGAGAATCGCTCGTCCTTGACATTAAATTGAAGCGTTGCTGTCAGCTTATCTTGCGATAGCTGAATAACAAGGTGTTGTTGGAGTATTTCAATAGTAGACAATCCTGCCCCCCCTTTACGATCAGTGCTGCATCAATTGATCTTTCTGTTTCTCTAGCGCCCCCCGTAATCGCAATATCGCTTTCGAATGCAATTGAGAGATTCTCGAAGGTGACAACGACATCACTTCCGCAATTTCGCTAAGTGACAGCTCTTCGTAATAGAAGAGTGAGATTACGGTTCTCTCTTTCTCTGTCAAACGGTCGATGCCGCGAACGAGCGATTCTTTCAAGAAAAACTCATGCACTTTATAATCCGGATTCTTCGCCTTCTCATCTACGAGAAGCGATAATCTAGTCTCGGATTCTTCCTCTCGAATCGGGTCCTCTAGCGAGCACACTGTCGTCACTGCAATCTCTTGCAGCATGACGCCGAACTCTTTCTCCGAAACGGAGAGATATTGGCTTATTTCTGTGTCTGAAACGGAACGCATATATTGCTGCTCTAACAGCTGATACGCTTCTTCGATCTTCTTCGCTTTCTCGCGAACGGAGCGTGGCACCCAGTCCCCCTGACGGAGACCGTCGATGATCGCACCGCGAATACGCCATGAAGCGTACGTTTCGAATTGAAGGCCGCGTCTATAATCAAATTTTTCGATGGCATCGATGAGTCCCATAACGCCATTGCTTGCGAGATCGTCCTTGGAGACGTTCTTCGGCAAGCCGATGGCCATTCGGTTGGTTACGTAATCAACCAAAGTGAGGTATTGCTCGATCAGCCGTTTCTTTGCATCAATGTCTCCGTCTTCTTTCCACTTCTGCCAAATCTCCATGTTAGACAAATGAGGCGCTTTCGGCTCAATCATCGTCTCACCCTCCTGTTAGGTGACGTATTGCTTTTGCCAATTCTTCAGGCTCTTTATTCTGCGTCGATATAAGCTTTGGAGGTGTTAGCGGTTGAAATATTGGCTTCTGGCCTGACTCCAGCTCTACGCTTCCGTCTAATTGATGTTTTAGCAATTCGTTCAAATCTTCACTTGATTCCGGTGTGGAATAATCTACAGACTGACCTTTTGCAGAAGCCTGCTCCGGTTCTATGTCATCCGGCCCTGAAGCAGGCGATCCTGACTGCAATACGAATGCGAGCAATGCACGAAATAAATAAGTAAATACAAAAAATGCGAGAAATGCATATAGACATCTCATACTAGTTATCGCAAGTCCATTACTGCCCAGCGAGAAAAGTAACGTAAGTAAACTGCCGCCTATACCCAGCGAAACGTTCCAGCGCCACGACCCTAACATGTTGTTAAATCTCCTTTACTCCCTGCTGAACACTCCGAATCGTCAACATGCCGCTAACGCTGTCGAACTCTATCGTTCTACCATAGTTAGCGCCAGTATCTTCTGCAAGGAGCGGAATTGCATACTTCTTCAGCATCTCCTTACACGATTCCACATTTCGAGGTCCAATGCGCATAGAATCATGATTTGAGTTGAATGCGAACATTTGAGCACCGCCGGCCATTTTCGCCACGAAACGTCTAGGTTCAGCCCCTGCCTGCTTCATCAGATTAATGAGATGCGGGATGGATGTGTCGGCGTACTTGGCAATATTGATGGAAGCTTCTCTAGCGATGTCGGAGGATGGCAGCATCACATGCACCATTCCGGCAACCTTGGTACGCTCATCAAACAATGTCAAGCCGACACAGGAGCCTAAACCTGTCGTTTTGAGAATTGCGCCATTTGACGCAATATTCAGGTCAGCCATGCCTACTTTCACTACATTTTCATGCATCATTCGTTAGGCACTCCTAAGGCGCTAAAAATCTTCCCAAACGATTCCGGATCCGGGATCAGGAAGAAATGTCCTGCGAGCTCTTCCTTCCCTTCCAGAAACGTAGTATCGATCAGCAACGCGGAATCCCCCATCTCGCCATACTGGACAAGACCATAACTTAGGATGGCGCCTGCCATATCAACGGAAATGGCGGGGACGGTTGGTGACAAATACAATTGAGTGAAATCGGCCAATGATGATAGATAAGATCCTGCTAGTATGTTACCAATTTCAGCTAATGCGGAAAATTCCATTTCCGAGTATCCGTCTTCGCTCGTCGTTTCCATCGAGAGAAGTCCGCGCAGCAATTTGCGGGCGGAATCCTCTTCGATTAGAAAGAACATATTCCCTGGCGCATCGCCCTCAACACGAAGGAAGACAGCGATGACGACCTGTTCGAAGCCGCCGACTCGATCGGCAACCTGCTCGAACGGAATCAAACTGACGGTAGGAACATTCATATCGACTGGCTTGTCCAGCAGCCGCGAGAGTGCGGTCGCCGCGTTGCCAGCACCAATATTCCCTACTTCTTTCAGTACATCAAGTTTGAAAGCTTCTAATTTATGTAGTGGGTTCACGGTTTAGGCCTCTACTTGTTCTAGCTGAATAATCTCGCTCTTATTAAGAACTTCCGAAAGATTCAGCATGATCAGCAAACGGTTGTCGCCGATCTTGGCTACGCCGCGAAGATACTTCGCTTTAATACCGCCGACTACTTCTGGCGGCGTATCGATGCTGTTCTCGTCGATATCGATTACATCGTTAGCCGCGTCAACGATAAAGCCGACTTCAAGATCGTTTACAGCAACGATAATAATGCGGGAGCTTTCCGTTTCTACCGTTTCCGGCAAGCCGAAGCGGCCGCGCAAATCAATAACCGGAAGAACGACACCGCGCAGATTAATGACCCCTTTAATAAAAGCAGGCGTCTTCGGAACTCGGGTAATCGGCATCATACGTTCGATTGTACGAACTTTATCGACTTCAACGCCGTATTCTTCATGTGCTAGACCAAATACGATTACTTTGATTTCTTCACTCATAGCGGAACCCTCCCTTATTTAATCAGTGCATTTGGATCTACAATTAACGCAACCTGGCCATCACCAAGAATTGTCGCTCCAGAGATCGCTTCGATATTCGTCAAATACTTACCGAGCGATTTCAGAACGATTTCGCTTTGGCCGATAAATTCATCCACTGTAATGGCACCAATCTTATCACCTTTGCGAATGACCACGATCTCAGTCTCATGCTCCTCTTCCTCGCGGAAAGTCGTAGAATCTAGCACTTGCGCAAGCGAGATTAGCGGAATCACAGAGCCGCGGTAATCGATCATGCGATTGCCGTGGATTTTGCGAATTTGTTCGCGCAGCACGATGCCCGTCTCTACGATTGAAGATAATGGAATCGCGTACTTCTCCGTGCCTAGCTTTACGAGCATCGCAGAGATGATCGACAGCGTCAGCGGCAGCTGAATCGAGAACCTCGTTCCTTTGCCTTGTACGGATTCGACGGAAACGTTGCCGCCGAGCGATGTGATCTTCGACTTTACGACGTCCAGTCCGACGCCTCGGCCAGAGATATCGGAAATTTTATCTGCGGTACTGAACCCAGGCGCGAAGATGAGCATGTTGATTTCCGCTTCAGTCAGACGCTTCGCTTCATCCGCAGTAACGACACCATTCTTGATGGCGATCTGCTTTACTTTCTCGCGATTGATACCGCGGCCATCCTCTTCCACTTCGATAAACACGTGGTTACCGCTGTGGAATGCGCGAAGATGAACAGTACCAGTCTCGGATTTGCCAGCTGCGATCCGATCTGCAATCGGTTCAATTCCGTGGTCGAGCGAGTTGCGCAGCAAGTGAACTAGCGGATCACCGATCTCATCGATAACGGTACGATCAAGCTCCGTATCTGCCCCTGTGATGATGAGATCCACTTTCTTGTCGAGCGTCTTCGCCAAATCGCGGATCATCCGAGGGAACCGGTTGAATACCGATTCCACCGGCACCATGCGCAGCTTCAGTACGATATTTTGCAAATCGCTGCTGACGCGGCTCATATGCTCTACCGTTTCCGTCAGCTCGCCTCGGCGAATTTCACTTGCAAGCTGCTCGAGCCGCACGCGATCGATCAGCAATTCACTGAACAGATTCATCAAAGCATCGAGCCGCTCGATGTCGACGCGGATCGTGCGGGAAGCGACCGCTGCGCCGCCGGATGCTTGTGCTGCCGGCGCTGTCGCGGTAGCCGATGCCGCCGCAGTCTGCGCTTTCGCTGAGCTGACTTCCGATTGCGCGGCCGAAGCGTTTGCGATTGGAGCTGCTGCAGCTTGCACGGCAGCTGCTCCTGCAAGCTGCTCGAGCGATTCGCGGTCAAGCTGGGTGATCGTTGCGCCTTCGATCTCAGACACGGATTCGATCCCTTTGCGAAGTTCCTGCTCGGAGATACTGGCGATTGTAAATACCGTAAATGATCGGTCAAACTTCTCTTGTTCAATCTCTTGTACGCTCGGAACGGATTTGACAATCTCCCCGTTATGCTCGAGGAAGTCGAACACCATATAGGCACGTGCTGCCTTCAGCACACAATCTTCGCGAACCGTAACTGTAATGTGGAAAACCGAAAGTCCAGCTGCAATGGATTGCAATAGAATCGAGCTTTGGAACTGATCCAGCAGCGCTCCGCCGCCGGCATTGCCGGTTGCGGATGCGTCGGCGCTTCCAGCTGCTTGATCTTTCTTGTGGTCGCCTTTTACAATCGCCTGGAGATTCGCAACGATCGCCGTTACGTCGGCTTTACCCGTACCTCCGCCGATGATGTCCTGCACCATCGACTCCAGTGCGTCCAGCCCTTTGAACAACGTATCGAAGATAAAGTTGTCCATCTTCAGCTTGTTGTTTCGCACGAGATCGAGCACGTTCTCCATCTCGTGGGTGAGTGATGCAAGATCTTCAAAGCCCATCGTCGCAGACATGCCTTTAAGTGTGTGGGCAGAACGGAAAATAATTTGTACGATGCTTATATCTTCTGGTGCACTCTCTAGTTTGAGTAAGTTTTCGTTTAATGACTGCAAGTGATCATTCGACTCGTCAATAAACATTGAAAGATAATCGTTCATATCCATTCCCATGCACCTCCTATTAAATGGTCGTCATGCGATCAGGCACGATTACTTGCGAACCGCTTGCGTAATCGCTGCTGCAATCTGCCGCAGGTTGACGACTGACTTCGCAACGCCGGCTTCAATCGCAGAGCGCGGCATGCCATAAACGACACATGATTCTTCCGCTTCTGCAATCGCGCTCTCCGCGCCGCTTTCGTTCAGCACTTTCATTCCTTTCATCCCGTCGCTGCCCATTCCCGTCATAATAATCGAGTGGCGTCGCAGCTCGGTGAAAGCCGCACACGATTCAAACATCGTGTCTACCGACGGACGATGGCCGCCTCTTGGCGCATCATCCGATAATTTGATGCAGTAGCCTTCCCGGTCTTTGGCAAGCTCCATATGGTAGCCGCCTGGCGCGATGTACACAACGCCTGCATACACACGCTCGCCGTGTGCCGCCTCGGTCACATGCAGCGCACTAAAGGTGTCAAGCCGCTGCGCAAGCGAGTGGGTAAACTTCGGCGGCATATGCTGAACGACGAGAACCGGTGCCGGAAAATCAGCCGGCAGCGCCGTAATCACTTCATGCAGCGCGCGTGGCCCGCCTGTCGAGGTACCGATCGCCACCAGATGCTTGAAGCTTCGGCTTGGCGTCGGTTTGTTTGCATGCTTCGCAGGTACATCCGCTTCGACTTGACCTGCTTGTGCTGTGGTAGGAGCAGGCTGTTGCTTCTCCTTCTTCGCTGCTGGCTTGTTTTCGCTAGGTGCCGCCGCTGACGGCTTATTTGGCTCCGCCGGTTTCGATGAAGCAGCCGCCGTTTCGTTCATTGCAGTCTGATCGTAGATATCCGGCTTCGTCTTCGAAGTATCCTGACGGCGCTCCGTCTTCGGAAGAGTCGTCGAATCGAACGTGAACGACTCTTTCTGTTTCGACGGCGCTGGCTTTCGCGGTGCAGGTGCTGATGCTTGCTGGTATAGAGATGAGTGACGCTTCGTCAGCACCGCTATCCGCAGTTTCTCGAGCAGCTGATCGCCAACCATTTGAATGTCAGGCGAGTTCGGTCCAGAAGGCTTACGGATAAAGTCAAATGCACCATTCTGCAGCGCTCTGATCGTCTCTCTCGTTCCGTCATCGCTAATGCTCGATAGCATAATAATCGGCGTCGCGTGGATACGCATAATCCGCTCAAGCGCCTCCAGACCGTTCATCTCCGGCATTTCGAGGTCCATCGTAATGACGTCTGGTTTATGTACACGAACAGCCTCGATCGCTTCTCTGCCATTGTTGGCTGTGCCAATAATTTCAAACTGCGGATCGAGCGCGATCAGATCGCAAAGAATTTTCCGCATAAACGCGGAATCATCTACAACAAGAACTCGTGATGTTGTAGTCATGGCTGCAGCCTCCCATTTCAAAGGATTATTTTGAAAGTCTGAACATTTTATGTAGAAACCCTTTGACTCCACTGCTAGCGGCCTGAGAAGCATCTGGCACATCGGCAAACTGCTTGGCGATGTCCATGATAGACCTCGATGCGACTGAGCCTGGGAATGCAATTGAGAATGGGACCTGTCTCTTTACCGCCTTCGGAACATTCGGATCATCCAGCAAATATCCAAGCACCGGCAGCTCAAGATCTAGAAAGCGCTGGGCGACGAGCGCCATCTTGTCCGCTGTCGCCTTCCCCTCCTTCACGTCTGTAGCGCGGTTCACGATAAGCTTGAAATTTACATCATGCTCCATCGCGGTCACCATCTTGATCAGCGCGTATGCATCCGTAATCGATGTCGGCTCAGGCGTCGTGACGATGATCGTTTCTTGGGCTGCAGTGATGAATTTGATCGTTTCCTTCGAAAGCCCGGCACCGGTATCGAAGATGATGACGTCGTATTGACCGTGCAATCGTCCGATCTGATCCCCGAAGTAATCCAGCTGCGCTTGAGACAAATCGACCAAATCCTTGAAGCCCGAACCCCCGGCGATAAAATGAACCCCATGCGGCCCTTCCTGGATAATGTCCCAAATCGTCTTCTCCTGCTTAAGCAGATGATAGAGATTATAGGGAGACGAGACGCCCATGAGCACATCAATGTTAGCCATGCCGATGTCCGCATCGAAAATGAGCACTTTCTTGCCAAGCTGCTGCAGCGCCAGCGAGAAGTTCAAGCTGAAGTTGGACTTCCCGACGCCGCCTTTGCCGCTTGTTACAGTTACGATTCGTGTTGCAAGGCCTTCGTTTTGCATCATTGCATTGTTGCGAACTAAGTTTCTGAGCGCTTCCGCTTGATCATTATTTATCATTGGAAGCCCCCAGCAGCTGTTCGACGTAGCTGGCCGCTTGGAATGGCGCAATGTCATCAGGAACCGTTTGGCCGTATGCGATATACGTCGGTTTGAGGCCGTGCTCAAGCGCTAAGTTCAGAATCGCACCGCAAGCGTGCGTCTCATCCTGCTTCGTGAATAACACATGATCGATTCCGTATTTGGCAAAATTGCCGGCAACCGTCGATATATCACTAAACTTGCCGGTCAAGCTGAGCACCAGATACGTCATGGAGTGACTGCCAGACTGCAGCAAGCTGTTTACTTCAGACACATACAGCTCATTGCGGAAATTACGTCCGGCCGTATCCATGAAGATGAGCTCGCGTCCTTCAAGCTGCTTAAAGGCCCGTGTTACTTCGGCAGGCGAGAATACAACTTCAAGCGGCACATTCAAAATCGTGGCATACGTGCGCAGCTGGTCAACTGCTGCAATCCGGTACGTGTCGGAAGTAATGAAACCGACTTTACGTCCGGCTTTCAGTGTTTGCTCTGCAGCAAGCTTCGCGATCGATGTTGTTTTACCTACGCCAGTCGGACCAACAAAATGAATGACCTGCGTATCGCGGCTAATTTGATTCGCTTCGAATTGGCGAAGCCAGCCCAGCAGAATCCGGCTGGCGCTCGCCCAGACGGCTGCCGCATCATCGGCAACTTCTTGCCCGCTCTGCTTCGCTTGTTCGATCTCCGCTTCGATTTGCTCAATCAATTGGTTGATCCACTGCTGATCAACTTCTTGATCCTCAAGCCGCTCTTGCAAAGCTTGAATCGCTGCTGGACGGGCTTCTTGCTGCTGTTGGCGGGACATCCGCACAATCCACTGCTTCATATCACGAATCTCAGCGAGCAGTTCATTATCGGTCAACATCTGCTTGCGAGATTCTTGCGCGGCCACAGTAGACACAGCAGGTGCTGCCGCAGCTAACGCCTCTGAAGGAGCTGCCGTTCTCGCTGCGTATGCTGCAGCCGGCGAAATCTTCGATTGCTCCGGCTGCTCATGTAATGGAGTCGCTGTATTAGCCGCCGCTCTCGCTTGCGCCAACTCTGCCGCTTGGCTAAGCACTTCTTGAAAAATAGACGCAGCTGCCGATGCAGCAGGAGCTGCTGGTTTGATAGGAGCCGCAGGCGGTGCAGGCGGTGCAGATGGTCTCGCAACAGCAGTTGTGTGCGTGCGAGCCGACGGCTTCATATTCGAGCCCCCGCCTCCGCCGCCGTTATTGCCAGACTCCACAGCGGCGATTACTTCTGTCTTCTTCTTGCCGAACATGCCAAGAAATCCGCCGACGCGAATTTCTTTGGTGTTTAAGATTACGGCATCTACGCCGAGTTCACTTCGAATCATGGGAAGTGCCTCAGGTAAGGCATTAACGACATAGCGCTTTACCTTCATAGATTCACCACCCCAATACTTTGTACTTCAATACTTGGCTCAAGCTCGCTATAAGAGAGAACCGGAACGTCCTGCATCGTACGCTCAACGATTTGGCGTAAGTACATCCGAATCGTCGGCGAAGCGAGTACAATCGGTTGATGACCGGATTGAATCTGTTTATTCACTTGTTCATTCAACTTCTGATAAATGGACTGGGTAGACATCGGGTCCATGGCCAGGTATGTACCTTGATCAGAGGACTGAACGGATTCCGCAATCTTCTTCTCTAACAATGGACCGACTGTAATGACGCGCAGCGTATCTCCGTTATGGGAGAATTGCTGCGTAATTTGTCTAGATAACGCTTGTCGTACATACTCAGTGAGAATGTCCGGATCCTTCGTGTAAACACCATGATCAGCAAGTGATTCGAAAATGGTGACCATATCACGGATCGACACTTTCTCACGAAGCAGCTTCGCGAGCACCTTCTGAACGTCGCCGACATTCAGAATCGATGGAATAAGTTCGTCCACAAGCGCTGGGTACGACTCGCGAACATTCTCGATAAGAGCCTTCGTTTCTTGACGGCCGATCAGTTCATGCGCATGACGCTTGATTAGCTCAGTCAGATGAGTTGCAACAACTGAAGGCGGATCAACCACTGTATAACCGAGCATTTCTGCACGCTCTTTCGTTACTTCATCAATCCAGATCGCTGGCAAGCCGAACGCCGGCTCCATCGTTTCAATACCGACGATCGATTCATCATCAAAGCCTGGACTCATCGCCAAGTAGTGATTCAACAGCAGCTCACCACGAGCGACGGTATTACCTTTGATTTTAATGACGTACTCATTCGGTTTAAGCTGAATATTGTCACGAATCCGGATGACCGGAACGACGAGACCCATTTCAAGCGCGCACTGCCTGCGAATCATAATGATTCGGTCAAGCAAGTCGCCGCCCTGTTGCGTATCTGCAAGTGGTATAAGTCCGTAGCCAAACTCGAATTCGATTGGGTCGACCTGCAGGAGGCTGATGACGCTCTCCGGACTACGAACCTCTTCGATCTCTTGTTCTTCCACGAGCATATCCTGCGCTTGCTGCTCCCTCGCGAGCGAAGATTGCATCCGGTAAGCTGCGAAAACGATAATAGCTGCAAAAGGAAGCGTCGCAAACGGGCCAATCGGTGTGCCAAGTCCTAGCAACGTAATCGTTCCCGCCACAATGTAAAGCAGCTTTGGGTAACGGAATAGCTGCGCTGTCAAATCATGCGCCAGGTTACCTTCAGAAGCAGCGCGTGTAACGATAAAGCCTGTCGCTGTGGAGATCAGCAGCGCAGGAATTTGGCTGACAAGTCCATCACCGATGGTAAGAATCGAGAATGTGTTAAGCGATTCTGAGAAAGAAAACCCGTGCACAGCCATCCCAATAATAAATCCGCCAATGAGGTTGATGAATAGGATAATAATGGAGGCGACGGCATCCCCTTTAACGAATTTGCTGGCACCATCCATAGAACCGTAGAAATCGGCTTCTTTTTCAATCTTTTGGCGACGATCTTTCGCACCCTGCTCGTTGATAAGACCTGCGTTCAAATCCGCATCGATACTCATCTGTTTACCAGGCATTGCATCGAGTGTGAACCGAGCTGCTACCTCAGCAACTCGCTCGGAGCCTTTGGTAATGACGATAAACTGCACGACTACAAGGATTAGGAATACGACGAAACCGATGGCGACCTGTCCGCCGGCAACCCAACTTCCAAACGTATGTACAACTTTCCCTGCTTCCGCTTTGGACAAAATATTCCGTGTGGTTGAGATGTTAAGCGCGAGACGGAATAATGTCGTAATAAGGAGCAAAGTCGGAAAGATCGAGAACTGCAAGGCATCCTGCGTGTTCATGGAAATAAGCAATACCATCAAAGCGATTGAAATGTTGATGATCAAGAGCACGTCCATTAAAGCGGTTGGAATCGGAATGACCATCATAAGAACGATGCCGATGATCCCAATAAGTATGGTTAGATCTCTAGCCTTCATGACGTACCCTCCTCCACAGATGACTTCGAATTACGTTACTTCACTTTTTGCTTCAATTTATATACATATGCCAGTACTTCTGCCACAGCTTGGAATAGATCAGCTGGAATCGTATCACCGATCTCAGCCCTGTCATACAATGCTCTGGCTAGCGGCCTGTTTTCCATCATTATGACCCCGTGCTCCTTCGCGATGTCCTTAATCCGCAATGCTACGAAGTCCATCCCTTTCGCAATAACGGTCGGCGCTTCCATCGTCGCTCCGTCATACTTGAGTGCAATTGCGAAGTGAGTTGGGTTCGTGATAACTACGTCAGCTTTGGGCACTTCTTGCATCATACGCTGCAATGCTAATCGCCGCTGACGCTCTTTTATTTTACCTTTAATGAGCGGATCGCCCTCTGAATTCTTATGCTCATCTTTGATATCTTGTTTGGACATCCGCAAGCTCTTCTCGTGCTTATAACGCTTGTACATGTAGTCAAAGAAAGCTAGTACGGCGAGAATAGCTCCGATTTCAATTCCAAGCTTAATCGTGACTCCCGCTACGAAACTAAATATGCTTCCGATTGGAACACGTGCGAGATTCATAATTTGACCTCGTTCGCTCCAAAGTGTCTGATAGACAATGAGTCCAATCAAGAGCAGTTTTAAAACATTTTTGACTAACTCGACTAAAGATTGAAGTGATAACAGATTCTTAAATCCGCTGATCGGATTCAATTTTTCCAGCTTCATCTTAATCGGCTCACCTGTGAATAGGATGCCGACTTGTGCATAATTTGCGATGAGCGCAACGACTACCGCAATGCCGAAGATCGGTACGAGAAGCATAAACCCCTGCATCATAAGGTCGGAAAATAAGGAAATTACGTTGCTTGTTGTCACTTCCATCAATAATTTCTGTTCAAATAATATGCCGAAAAGTGATAGAAGACGAGATTTGTAATAGCCACCAAGAGGGAAGAAACTAATAAATACAAATAAGAGAATAAGTGCTCCAGGTATTTCCTGACTTTTTGCAATCTGACCCTTCTTACGGGCATCATTCCGTTTCTTAGGTGTCGCACGCTCCGTCTTTTCTTGAGAGAACAGTTGTAGATCGAGCGTGAAACGGTACTTCAACATAATTCAGCCATCCTCCTTAAGATGCAGGACCTTGTAGTATGGAGAAAAGCTTCTGCATCGCGCTAAACATCTGATCGAAGATATGCTCGTAGAGCACAACCAGTCCCGGCATTAGTACGCTAAGCATAAGGAAGCCGACAAGAAGCTTGATCGGTATCCCGATAACAAAAACATTGTATTGTGGTGCCGTTCGAGCCAGGAAGCCTAGCCCTACATCTGTCAGGAACATCGCAACGACGAGAGGCGCTGACATCTGAAGTGCAAGCATGAACGCTTGGACGAGCTTTGTCGTCAGAAACGTTGAAACGCTTCCCGAATGCACATGTGCAAATAGTGAATTCGATATTGGTATCCATTCATAGCTTTGAAGCAACGCTGAGAGCAAATAATGATGTCCGTTAATCGATAAGAACACCAATGTTGCAATCATGCCTTTAAAGTTACCTAGCAGTGGTGCCGAAACACCTGTCATCGGATCCAGGACGTTCGCCATACTGAAGCCGATTTGCATATCAATGAAACTACCAGCAGTGTTGATAATTGTGAAAAACAAGTAAGCGGTGAATCCAAGCAAGACGCCTGCGAGAATTTCGCGAATAATCGCAAGGATATATTCGGCATCTGGCACAATCATCTGCTTCAATCCATAAGTCAGAAATACGAGCAATGAAATAAAAAAACAGAATCCCAATTTAAACATATTTGGCACATTTCGAGTCGAAAAGACAGGAGCCACGACGAAAAAGGCTGTTATTCGACAAAAAACAAGCAAAAAAATAGGGAATCCTTGAAGAAACATCTCCATCGATCCACAGCCTATCCGATGTATTTATACAAGTTATTCAGCAGATTGTATGTGAAATCGACCAGCGTGTTCAGTATCCATGGACCAAAAAGCAGGATGGACAGAAGAACTGCCGCTACTTTTGGAATAAAAGCTAATGTTTGCTCTTGGATCTGTGTTGTCGCTTGAAAAATACTGACAGCCAAACCGACGATAAGGCCAACCAGGAGCATCGGCGCACTAGCCTTAAGCACTGTGTAAACTGCCTGCCCTGCAATAGCGATGATGAATTCCGTACTCATTCTTGTGCACTCCCCTAAGATTGCTAGGTATTGAAACTAAGCAATAACGACTTGACGATTAGATACCATCCATCTACGAGGACGAACAGCAAGATTTTGAACGGAAGCGATATCATTACCGGCGGCAGCATCATCATCCCCATTGCCATTAGCGTACTGGCGACGACCATATCTATGATTAGGAATGGTATGAAGATCATGAAGCCCATCTGGAATGACGTTCGTAGTTCACTCAGCGCATAGGCCGGAACTAATACCGTAATCGGCGTATCCTCGTATGACTTTGGTTTCTCTGTCTTCGTGTACTTCAGGAAGAGCATCAAATCTTTCTCACGCGTCTGATTCATCATAAATTTCTTGAGCGGAACCGATGCTTTACTCAGCGCCTGCGTTTGTGTCAGTTCGCCTTTCAAGTACGGCTGAAGCGCAACCTGATTCATCGTGCCCAAAGTTGGTGACATAATAAAAAAGGTCAAAAATAATGCTAAGCCGACAAGCACTTGGTTCGGAGGCATTTGCTGTGTTCCAAGCGATGTTCGTACGAAACCGAGTACGATAACAATTCGCGTGAAGCTCGTCATCAGAACGAGGATGCCTGGCGCAACGCTGAGTACGGTAATGATGAGAAGCAAGGACAAAGCGCTCGTTCCCGGCGATTCGGTGCTGCCGCTGTCGCCGATGCTGACACTTACGTTAGGCAGTGGATCAGCGGCGAAAGCATGTGCATGAAAAAGGAGACCTAATAACTGAAATGCAAGAACTGTCCATACGATTTTTCTGTTCATTCATCCAACAACCGATCGTTTTGTTTTTGCTCGTTCAGCAGCTCTTCGACCTTCTGTTTCTGACCTGACTGCCGCATCATGCCGTTATTGAGCAATTCCTTGAATGAGACTGCTTCTTGCCACGGTTCACTCGTCGGCTCATCAGCCTTTACGTTTTTGCGGAATTTGCTCAGAAAGTCAGTAATCGCTGGAGAACTGAAGGAGCGTCCATTTTGCTGTTCGATTGCAGCCAATACACTTTGAGCCAACTCTGGATCATCAATCTTGTCCAGCAGCGTAATATCCTCGCCGACGCCGACAACATAGACTCTTCCTGCCAGTTCGACAACTTGCAGCGACTTGTTCTGGCCGAGCGGAATTCCGCCTAGTGAGCGGAGTGCCCTGCTCGTGCCCCATCCGCGATTGCGGCTCGCGAGAAACTTGATAACAAGTAGAATGAGACCAATGACTATCATCAGCGCGACGATAACCCAGACATAGTAACCAATGTTGGTTCCTATGACGGGTTTGTCATCTTCTGCTGGTGTATCTGCTGACACAAGACTTGCTGCCATCAACCAGCCTAAGATGGTTAAGCCAGCAAGTCGGTATCTCTTTAAAACTTTCATACTATTAACCTAGTGTTTTCTTGATCGCTTCAATAACGCGGTCAGCTTGGAACGGTTTCACGATGAAGTCTTTAGCGCCTGCTTGAATCGCATCGATAACCATCGCTTGTTGACCCATAGCGGAACACATAATTACTTTTGCATTGCTATCCAGCTTCTTGATTTCCTTCAAAGCTGCGATGCCGTCCATTTCAGGCATTGTAATATCCATTGTGATCAGGTCAGGTTTGAACTCTTTGTATTTCTCTACTGCTTGTGCGCCGTCTTGCGCTTCCCCTACTACTTCGTATCCGTTTTTCGTCAGTATGTCGCGAATCATCATTCTCATGAATGCTGCGTCGTCTACAACCAAAATGCGATTTGCCATCGTTGTGTGTCCCCCTAAGGATTATTGTAATTTTTGGATACGATCCCATTGGCTAACAATATCGGTTACACGCACACCGAAATTCTCATCAATAACGACTACTTCGCCTTTCGCGATCAGCTTGTTATTTACTAGAATGTCGACCGGTTCACCTGCCAGCTTGTCCAGCTCAATGATTGAACCTTGAGACAATTCAAGAATATCTTTGATTTGCTTCTGAGTTCTACCTAATTCTACTGTGACCTTAAGCGGTATGTCGAGCAATAAATTTAAATTCGAGTCATCAGCTTGCACATAAGGTGCGCCCCCAAAATTCGCGAATTGTACTGGCTGTACATTCACGTTCCGGCCAGCTGGTGCGCCATATGTTTGAGGCATTTGCGGCTGCGCTGCTGCATACTGCGGCATCGGAGGCTGCATGTACGCTTCAGGCTGCATATACGCGGCGGGATGCTCCATAGGTGCTGGCGGCGGCATGTAGGCCGGCGCAGGCGGTGCTGCTGGCGGAGGCGTATGCACTGGTGCTTGAGCAACGGCCGCTGGTGCCGGTGTACTCACCGGTGCTGGTGTAGGTGCTGGAGCAGGCTCCGAAGTGCCTCCCATCAGTGTGTCTACCATTTCCTTCGCGAACGAGATCGGAAGAAGCTGCATGATCGTCGAATCGATCAAGTCACCGATCGTCAGTCGGAACGATATTTTGATAAACGAGTCATCCTGTGGTAATCGCTCGATTCCTTCACCGCTATTGACATCAAGAATATCGATTCCTGGTGGTGAGATATTCACGAACCGGTTGAAGATCGTCGACATCGAAGTTGCGGACGAACCCATCATCTGATTCATTGCTTCCTGAACGGCACTGATGTGAATCTCGTTCAGCTCGGAACCTAGCAGTTTACCTTCGCCGCCGAGCATCAGGTCCGCAATCGTTTGAGCATCCTTTGTCTTAATGACAAGGGAGTTGATGCCTTGGAAACCATCCACATAGCTCACCGATACTGCAACATGCGGCTTCGGGAACTCATCGTCCAGCTCGCTGCGCTTGATCAGCGATACTTGAGGCGTAGTGATGTCTACTTTTCTACCAAGAAGGGTCGAAAGTGCCGTCGCTGCGCTGCCGAACGTGATGTTGCCAATTTCGCCTAGAGCATCCTGTTCGATTGAGCTAAGGTAACTGTTTAGTTCCTTCTCGCGGTCGAACGGCTCTGGCATATCCGGCTCATCGGAAGATTGACGCAGCAAGGCATCAATTTCCTCCTGGGATAAGTAATCTTTACTCGTCATACTCTTCTTCCACTCCTTCGGTGAGAACTTCATCGATTTGAACGGCCATACGATCCTTAACCGAACCTGGGCTGCCGATAAATTTCAGCTTATCCCCTACTTTAATATCAAGCCCTTGATCGATTGGTTTCGTTAACGAGATAACGTCTCCAACCGAAAGCCCCAGAAATTCGCGAATCGAAATGCTGGAATGGCCAAGCTCAGCAACGATAGGCAACTTCGCCTTGCTCACCCGCTGCTTCAGGATTTCCACCTCTTCAGGCGCCCTTGTCTTCTTCTGTGAAACGAACCAATGATGTACAGACAAGCGCGACATGATAGGTTCTATGACAACGTGCGGGATACATAAATTGATCATCCCCGTTGTATCACCGATTTTGGTACTGAGCGAGATCAGTGCAATCGTTTCGTTCGGCGACACAATCTGCATAAACTGCGGATTCGTCTCGAGCGCTTCGAGTCTAGGCGAGATATCAAGCACGGTCTTCCAAGCTTCTTGCAAGCTCTCAAATGCGCGACTGAAAATGCGTTCCATAATGTTGGTTTCGATTTCAGTCAGTGCACTGATCTTCGAAGGCGCCAGTCCCTGACCGCCCAACAAACGATCGAGCATCGCATAGGCGACGTTCGGATGAACTTCCAGCACCATTCGCCCCTCGAGCGGTTCAGCCTCAAATATATTGAGGATCGTCATCTTCGGAATGGAGCGGATAAATTCGTCATAAGGCAATTGCTCAACTTGTACTACGCTGATTTGAACAAATGTGCGAAGCTGCGCTGAGAAATAGGTGGTCAAGTATCGCGCGAAGTTTTCGTGTATCCGAGTCAAGCTACGGATATGATCCTTCGAGAAACGGACCGCACGCTTAAATTCGTATACCCGAATTTTCTTCTGCGTCTCTTCCTTTTTCAGTTCTTCTGCATCCATCTCTCCGGATGATAAAGCAGCAAGCAACGCGTCAATCTCGTTCTGCGACAGAACATCAACCAATTTTCTCACCCCCTTCAAAGGAATCAGTCATTCTTAAGATGATTACAGCTTCGTTACGATAAAGTTAGTGACTTCAACCTTGATCAGCTTGCCGTCAGGAAGCTCAGGGTTTATAAGATTAAGAAGCTTCGCGCAAAGCAAATCTTTTCCGGCCGAGCCTGTAATCTCTTGCTCCTTCATATCCGACAGCGTGCGAATGATGATCGGTTTAATCTGAATGTCTTTAATTTTCTCGAAATCTTCTTTGGTCGATTTCTTATCTAATTGAAAAGCAAGCCCAAGAACCGCGATATAGTCAGGGTCCGAAAGATTTGTTTTGATATCCGCAATCACGCTCGTTAGTTCAACGCGGTCATCTGCGGAAAGTTTCTTCGTTTCAACAGTTGCTGCATTATGAGCAGCTTGTCCGGCTGGGTCCTTCGACTTATCATCCCCCATAATCGAGTTAAGAAGGATAACGGCCACGATAGCGATAAGCGTGATAGCTAGCAGAATCGAGATTAGCCAGGGCAGCAATTTTTTCATTGTGATTGTCCCTCCGTTAGATCACTCTTTAAGGTCGCCGCATAGACGCCGATGGAGCGAAGATATGACTGTATGGAGGAAATGACTTCGGTTGCTTTTTCCAACACCAGTATCTTTTTGCCTGTCGTCAATGTAATCAAGGTGTCAGGCGTTTCTTCTACGATCTCGATGAGCAGCGCATTAATATGTAAGGTCCTGCCATTCAGTCGCGTTACAGCGATCATGAGTTTCCTCCTAACCTGGTAGGGAGGCGTAGAATGCCTCCCCCGCGGTTATTTACCTAGTGCTTCAGGTTTACGACCTCTTGCAAAATTTCATCGGAAGTCGTAATGATCCGGGAATTCGCTTGGAAGCCGCGCTGAGCCACGATCATCTCTGTAAATTCGGAAGTGAGGTCTACGTTCGACATTTCGAGCTGGCCAGAGATAATTGCTCCAGTTCCTGCTTCTGCGTCATTCGCAGTTGTCATCGTGACTTCACCGTCAATGTTTGCATTCGGTGTCATACGGTACAGATTGCCGCCGATCTTCTCGAGACCGTTCGGGTTAGTAACTTTTACTACGCCAAGCTGAATGCCTGTTGCTTGCGCTTGACCATCAGCGCCTACTGCGACGATCGAACCGTCTTGGGAAATCGTGAACGATTTCACCTCAGCCGGATCAAGTGTAATAGGGCCGCCGTTGGAATCCAGTACGAACATGCCGTCGCTATTCACGAGCTGGCCTGCAGCGTCTAGTGTGAAGTTACCTGCGCGAGTCAGGTATGGAGCTTCCGCGCCATCGCCAGACGGGGAAACCGCGAAGAATCCGTCGCCATCAAGACGCACATCTGTTGGCACGTTTGTTGTCATCGCACTGCCCGGTGTATGAACCGTATCGATCGATGCAATCGCTACTCCAAGACCAACCTGCTTCGCATTCACGCCGCCTGTTGTGCCTTCTTCCGGACGAGTAACGCCGGAAACCGTTTGGCTCAATATATCTTTAAACATTACACGACCTGCTTTGAAGCCTACAGTATTTACGTTTGCAATATTGTTACCAATGACGTCAAGCTTTGTTTGGAAGCCACGCATACCTGAAACGCCAGAGTACATAGATCTTAACATCGAGTGGTCAACCTCCTAATGGTGTATGTAGCAGTTGAACTGAGCCGCTTCCGTCGTTCCACGGCTCTTCGGCTTCCTCATCAGGTCCAGCCGATTAATTCACAATGACCGCACTATCGATCTGTGTGAACACATTGCCTTGCAGCTTATTGCCGTCGAGAGCAGTGACGACCGTTCGTGACGGTACATTGACGATCATCGCAATGTCTTGATAAACGACCAAGGAGTCTTTGGCTCCTTTAGCAGCCGCTTGATCAATCGCATTATTGATCTTCGATAATGTTTCCGGTTTGAACGTAATTCCGCGCTGTGCCATCCTCGTTTCAGCATGATGACTGAACTTTAGAACATTACGGTCCAGCACCTCTTGAAAAGATTCCGTGCGTCCAGCTGCTTGCTCTTTCTGTGCTGCTTTGTGAATTTGAGCGTTAGCGGTTAATCGTAAATGGCCAATTTTCATGACATCACTCACTGCGCTTCACCGCCCTTGTCAGAGATCGAGACGATGTCATCTAGCTTGACATCCTGATCACCAATTCTTGCATATTGAACCTTGTCCTTAATGATGATGGAATCCACGGTACCTGATTGTGCAACCATCTCACCGCTGTCGGCGTAATCGTACCACTGTACGTTTTTACCGATCATGCTGGATACGATCCCGAGGCTCTGGCGAAGGCCGGCCAATTGATCTGACATATTGACTAGCTGCTCGACAGAGGAGAACTGCGCCATTTGAGCGATAAAATCCTTATCCTGCAGCGGCTGCATCGGATCCTGATTCTGCAGCTGCGTTACAAGAATGCGCAGAAAATCATCTTTACCAAGTGAAGTATCAGCCTTTTTATTCGTTGCAGCCTGCACATTCTCAGAGCTGTAATATGGCCATACGTTGCGGGTAGAAATACTATCAGCGGACACTTACTGTCACCTCCGTTCTATCCGGTTATTCACCCCAAAGCAACCGCGAGAACTGCGAGAATGCTATGCAGTTGTATGAATTCCCCGACCTAATCCTAAATCGCGATCGACCGCCTGTTCAAGCTCGATTTCTTCCAGGTCCGCATTGAAGTCAAGATCTGTTTTCTTGCTTGAACCGCCGCGTCCAGAACCGCCTTGCTCTCGGCCGCTGTGACCTTGACGTTCATGCTCTTGGAAGAGGCTCGTTTGAGCTGCCGTCTGCGAAACTTCAAGCTTGTCAACTTGAAGACCTTGGGATTGAAGTGTAGAACGAAGCTGTGCCATCTGGTTCTCGAGCATATCCTTCGCGGTTACGGTATCTGCCAAGAACTGCGCAGTTACGATACCGCCATGAACCGAAATGTTCACGTTCACTTGTCCCAGATGCTCCGGATACAAGGTCAGCTGTGCTTGAGAGAGACCGTTGCCCGAATGAACTTGGAATTGCTTAACGACCAAGCCTTGAATCGTTGAAGCAAACTGATTCACTGGAACCGGTTGTGCGATGACTTGCTTCTGTGTTACCTGCTGAGCACGCTGCAAGTCTTGATTCATCGCTCCTGCGATAGGTGCGGACAGTACGTTCAGCTGCTCCTCGGAATCGGTTTGAGCCGTTCGTGCCGTCTGCTCTTCATTCTTCGGAACCACTTTCATCAAGCCTACATGAAGAAGCTGATGTGCCATTCGTTGAAGATGCGAGCTTGTCGTTACCGTTGCCGTTTGAACCGAACGAATCGAATCTACTTGTTCGCTTCCTGACGACTCCTTAAGAGCTTGAATCGCTTCTTGCAGATCAGGCTTCGAGCCATTAATGAGCTGCTCGGTTGCAATCAGTTGTTTGCTAATCAGCGCGTTCTGATTACGTCCAGCTGACCCGCCGTTCTTCGTTTGCTGAAGCAATGTGCGCAGATCCGATAGAGCATCTTGCAATCCGGACTTCAATGCTGCGATCTCTTCGATGTTCACGCTCTTGACGTCCGCGTCAGTCGCTGCCTGACCCGCAGTTGTTTGAGCGGCAGCTGCTTGAGTCCCCGTTGCGCTAAGCGCTGTGACCAAGTCAAGCATTGCACTTTCGGTGCCAGTTTGATCTGTATCCCAATCTGCTGGAAGTACATTGGACAATTCGCCCTGTGTATCCGGAAGCTGCGGAGCGATCGTTGGCATGCCTGCGAGCAAGCTCATCAGGTCATCCAATTGAGCAAGTGCATCAGACAAGTTGTCTTTGGTCGTTGCAGCTGCAAGCTGATTGTCGTCCGTATCGGAGAGCTGCTTAAGCAGTCCATCGATTGCGGCTAGCAAATCATCTTTGGATACTAGCAATGAAGCTAGCAGATTTGCAGTCTTCGGCAAAGCAATAGCATCGCCATTCGCCTCGCCGCCAGTATTCGCTGCCGGAGTACCTGCAATCGTTTGAGCGAGAGTTTGGACGAAACCAGCGTTATCCCCGCCTTTTGCAGGCGCTGATGCAGCTGATGATCCGGCTGGCGCTGCGTTAGCTGGTGCATTAGAAACGGACATTTGCATATATCTCACCTCCTTTCATAGTGAAAGTAGATTGCGAGAATAGAAACTATTATTTGCCGACCATCAGCTTCGAGACGAGCTGTGCGGTAACATCTTTGTTCGCATTGGACATCTCTGCGATAATAGAAGCACGTGATGCGTCAGTTACGGCATTCAAGATCCGAAGCACCTTGCTTGGGCTTACGTCCGCCATTTTGAGCAGCAGCTCGGCAGCGCGTTTAGGGTCCATTGTCGAGAATGTTGTGTTCAGCTGAGTGTTGCTTAGGACGCTGCTCGGCTGAGTCGCCGTTGCTTCCTGCTTCTTCACTCTCGCCTGCAGAGCGGCGATCTCACGATCCTTTGCTGTCTTCACGTCTTTCAACATCACAGTAGCTTCAGCTGCTTTGGACGGTGTCATCTTCTCCAGAATACGAACACGGTCATCCGGCTTCATTGCATCAAGAACGAGTACCGTTTCTGCCATTTCCATACTCTCCAGAATTGGAGCCGCTTTGCTTGGCGAGATTTTACCGTACATCTGAGCGAGCTCACTAACCTTGCTCTGATATTCGGCATCTTCCAGCTTTTTCTCTTCCCCAGCCTGCTTCAGCTGTGCGATTTCTGCCTGCAAGGATTTCACCTGCTGAGCAAGCTGCGTCTTCTCGTCTGTCGCTTTCGTAAGCGCCGCCCCTTTGGTCTGAACCATCGCTTGCAGCTCAGCGATCTTGGCAGTTGTGTTCTCTGCTTTGATCTTCCCTTCATCTACAACCGCGCCTTCTTCAGCAGCAGGGTCAGGCAGCACCTTGCTCAGGAACGGAATCGAATTCCCGATTTCGAGCGCCCTATTGCGAAGATCGAAGTTAAACAGCGTTACGAGAACGCCTAGTAGAATAAGAGTGAAAAGGATGGGCGTCACAAAGAACATAAACCGCTCAAATCCGCTGTATCCTTGCTTTTCCATTTCCATGTCTGCCAAAAATATTACCTCCCTCGGGCGTCGCTCCCGATGCGTAAAGCCATAAAACGCTTATTGTGCGGCGTACATGAACCTTACGGTTGCAAGCTCATCAAGTTCATTTTGTTCGCTTACCATCATGTCGGCACGGAAGCGCTCAAGTGCATTCGACTTCGATTTCTGCCATACCTTCTCGTCCATCATCTTGTCAGACAATACAAGACGACCTGTCTCAACGGCGACTTCCGCTTTCTTGACATCTGCAAGCTTATGTACAATTCTGATGTCCAGATGCTCAATGTATTGCTGCATCGCAACTAGCTCAGACAAGCTCACCGCTTCATTAGATGCGGCCCCAAGCCTATTGGCCCAAGTAGCTCGTTCCTCGCGCAGCTGCTGCAGCGACCGCTCTTCATTGTTAAGCTTGCCGATGACAACGGACAGCTGCCATTCGGCTTGTGATTTCTCACTCGTCTTCAAGTCGACAATCTTCTGGTAGGTGTACTGAAATCGAGCCATTTAACTGAGTCATCTCCCTAGTTGGTGTAGAAATCCCGGATTAACCGTTCTTTTGATTCCTCGTAACCAGCCTTTTCTGTCGTTTTTTGTTTGGTAAAAGATTGTATAATGTCGAAAAATTCGATAGATTGGTCAATTTTTTCATTTGACCCCCGCTGGTACGCCCCAATATTTATGAGGTCCTCCGAATCTTTATAAATAGACATGAGTCGTTTCAGTTCGTTCGCCGCATCCTGCTGCTCTTCCGGGACAATTTCCTTCATAACCCGGCTAATAGAAGCAAGTACGTCGATTGCTGGAAAATGTCCCTTGTTCGCGAGCGTACGGCTGAGGACGATATGCCCGTCAAGTATGCCCCGAACGGCATCGGCGATCGGTTCGTTCATGTCATCGCCGTCAACGAGAACGGTGTAGAATGCTGTAATCGAACCACGCAGGCCTGTCCCTGCACGCTCAAGCAGCTTCGGAAGATTCGCGAATACCGACGGTGTGTAACCACGCGTTGCGGGCGGCTCGCCAATGGCTAGTCCGACTTCACGCAACGCCATTGCGTAACGCGTCACCGAATCCATCATAAGCATGACGTTAAGTCCGCGATCCCGGAAATATTCCGCTATCGTTGTCGCTATCAGCGCGCCTTTAATCCGAATAAGTGCTGGCTGATCTGAAGTCGCTACTATAACGACCGATCGTGCAAGTCCTTCCGGGCCAAGATCTTTCTCGACAAACTCGAGTACTTCTCGTCCGCGTTCACCGATTAGGGCGATGACATTAACATCAGCAGAAGTGTTCCTGGCAACCATGCCGAGCAAGGTACTCTTACCTACGCCGGAACCGGCGAAGATACCAACCCGCTGTCCTTGTCCTACTGTCAACAAACCGTCAATCGCGCGTACACCAGTGCTGAGTGGATTTTTCACTCTTGGTTTCGCTAGCGGATTACTTGGTTGGTTATGCGTCGAATGATGCAGCAAGCGGCTCGGGAGAAGAGAACCGTCAAGCGGTTGACCAAGACCATCAAGCACTTTGCCTAACAACTCAGAACCGACTTGAACGGTCAATGGTTTACCAGTTCCGACAACGTCACATCCCGGTCCAATGGAAGTAAGTTCACCAAGCGGCATCAGTATGACTTTGTTATCACGGAAACCGACCACTTCCGCTTTGAGCGGTTTGGAAGCTTTCGCCGGATAGATCAGGCAAACATCGCCGATGCTGGCATCCGGGCCTTCAGATTCAACAGTCAGACCAATGACTTGCGTCACCTTGCCATTCACGCGAACCGGGTCAATCGGGCGAAGATGTTCGATGTAGCGATCAACGTCAAGTCCACTAGCTTTCATCGGCTATCCCTCGCTCAACGGCTTGCAGGGCAAGTGCCACCAATTCTCGTTTAATTTCAGCAAGCTGTGTATCGATACGAGCATCGATGCTGCCGAATGAGGAGCGAATGACGCAGCCGAATTCTTTCACCGATACATCCGGTACAATTTGAAGTTCGGCTTGCGAGTCGATAACAAGCGATAATTCTTCTCTTGCAGCTTGAACGAATGTGAGCTGCTGCGGAGAGACGCATAATGTAATGACACCTTGCTCGCGCCGCCGTTCTAACGACTTGCGGATAATATCCAGCGACCAGTTCGGATCAACGGTCAGTTGTTTGTGAATAATTTTCTCAGCGATTGCAGCACTCAGCGCTACAACGAAAGGCTCAGCTTCTTGAATGATCTGTTCCTTCGTTTCGTAGGCAGAGTCCAATATCGCTCTGGCTTCCGTCAGCATCACTTCCCATTGGTCGTAAACCTCTGCAGTGGCAGCATCTTTGCCTTCCTGGTAGCCATAGCTGTATCCATCCTGACGAATTTGTTCCTGCAGTTCTTCATCTTGCAGACGACGCTCCAACCACCATTGGTCGATTTGTGCAGTCGCATCTGTGTACATCGCCTCGATCTGCTCGCCTGTTTCTTGAATGCGCTGCTTGGCAAACTCCTCAGCGTCTTCCAGAATTTGATCTCGAAGCGAGGTCGTCTCCGCAGACGGGCCAACCGGAACATGCAGTTCATCCGGGGATGGTGCCGGAACGTACTTGTTATACCATTCAAGGCGCTTTAAATCTTCAACCGAGATGACATGCGAAGATTTATGCAATCTAGACAATGATATCATCTCCTCCGCCGCGGGCGATGATGATCTCACCAGACTCTTCCAGTCTGCGGATCGTTGCTACGATACGAGTTTGAGCTTCTTCGACGTCACGCAGCCGAACAGGTCCCATGTATTCCATTTCTTCCTTGAATGTCTCTGCCATACGCTTGGACATGTTGCGGAAGATCGCTTCGCGAACCTCTTCGCTCGCCACTTTAAGCGCAAGCTGCAAATCGGCGTTCTCGATGTCGCGAATAATGCGTTGAATCGAACGGTTGTCGATATTGACGATATCTTCGAAGACGAACATTCTCTTCTTGATTTCTTCTGCAAGCTCTGGATCTTGAATCTCGAGCGCATCGAGAATGGTACGTTCTGTACCGCGGTCGACGCCGTTCAAAATTTGAACGATTGATTCAATACCGCCTGCCATTGTGTAATCTTGAGTAACGGTAGCGGACAGCTTCTGTTCGAGAATACGTTCAACCTGCGAAATAACCTCAGGAGACGTACTGTCCATAAGCGCAATTCTACGAGCAACTTCAGCCTGCTTCTCTTGTGGAAGCGAAGATAGAATCTGCGAAGATTGCTCGGCTTGCAAATAAGAAAGGACGAGTGCAATTGTTTGTGAATTCTCGTTCTGAATGAAGTTGAGAATTTGGCTCGCTTCTGCCTTGCGGGCAAAATCGAAAGGACGCACCTGCAGCGTCGCAGTCAAACGGCCGATAACTTCCATCGCCTTCGACTCTCCGAGCGCCTTCTCCAAGATCTCGCGAGCGTAAGTGATGCCGCCTTGAGAGATATACTCTTGTGCAACGCAAATTTGGTGAAACTCATTCATAATATTCTCTTTGTCCATATTGTCTACTTTGCGCACGTTGGCGATTTCGAGCGTCAGCTGTTCAATCTCTTCTTCTCTTAAATGTTTGAAGATTTGAGCAGAAACTTCAGGACCAAGCGATATTAACAAAATGGCTGCTTTCTGACGACCACTAAATCCACCTTGATATTTTGCCATACCAGCCACCTCTATTCATCCACAAGCCAAGTCCGGAGCAAATTGACAAATTCCTCTGGTTTGCGCTTGGCCAATGTTTCAAGCTGTTTACGTACTTGATTTTCATTCGTAACATTCTCAAGATCAATCGTAGGATACTCGACTTTGCCTGGCGTTTCAGCCATTTCTTGAACAAGCGCTGCTTGTCTGCGGCGTCTAACGACCATATAACCAAGTCCGCCAATAATAGCAAGTGCTGCAACGCCGATTGCCGTTAGCCAGCCTGTAGATAGAATTGCGGAAGAAGTTGCACCATCGTTTGTCACGAACGTTTGCGCCATGATTGAAATCTTCTTCTGAATCAATGCATCGTCGTTGACATTTTGACCGGATTCTGCGAGTTGGGTGCGAACAGTCGTTAACAAGAAATTGTTCATTTCCGTCTTCGCCTCAGCACTTAGTGCACTCTTCTCCACACCGACACTTATGGACATGTCCTTGATGACATACGGTGCGGACTCAATCGAGATCAAATTCTTGTTAATTTCATAATTGACCTTACTGGAATTCTCTTCCGAACTGCCTCCGCTTCCATCTGTTGCCTGATAACCAGGAACATCCGTCTCGCCAGTCCCCGCCACGCCGCCGCTTCCGCTGCTAGCGCCAGTCGCTGTCTTGCTGTTATTCTCTTCGCTAATAATGATGCCGTTATTATTGTTATTCTCCAGTGGAGCGACTACTTGCTGATCTTGCTTCTTCTTATCGAAGTTGAAGGAGCTTGTAATCATAACAACCAGGTTATTCGCGCCAACCATCGGAGCGAGCTGGCTTTGTATCTTTTGCTTCAAGTCATTCTCAAATTTACGCTGAATTTGATAATGTTCGTCAGCAAGCTCACTTCCTGAGCCATTCGTGCCGATATTAGAAGAAGGAAGCATTTCACCTTCTGGACTAGAGATTGTAATATTCTCTGGTTTAATATGCGGTATCGATGTTTTCACGAGGTTAAAGTAACCGTCGATTTCTTTCTGCGTCGGGCGATAACCCGGGCGGAAAGACATGGTAATCGATGCTGAAGCCTCTTCTTTCTCTTGGTCCGTAAGGAACACGGACTCTTCAGGCAAGTTTACAAGCACGTGAGAGGTCTTTACCCCTTGCATCACGTTCAGCAACTTCTGAATCTCGCCGTTCAAAGCGTTGCGGTATTGGATATCCATGACGCGGTCTGTTGGTCCAAACATAGAACCGCTGTCATTGAATTGTTCGAAACCAATCGATCCGTTCTGGACAAGACCTTGCGAACCCGCTTCAACTTTAACCTTCGCCGCATCCGCAGCAGGAACGAGAATGTTCTGTCCCGCATTTTCCAGTTTGTATGGAATCTTGTTCGTATCGAGATATTCCATAACCGCCGCTGCATCCGTACTACCTAAATCCTGAAAAGCTACTTCATAGCTTACTCTCGAAAAGAGATATGTAAGTAATACGATGGCCAGGATCAGAATGCCCAATGAGGCTCCCAACCAAATCTTCTGTTTCTTCTCCATTGCATTCCAAAACCCAGCAATCTTCGCTCGGTATTGGGCTATTTTCTCGTTCACGATTTCACCTCACCCATGTGTCTACCATCTGGTGTCATTAGATTTGCATCCGCATTATTTCTTGGTAGGCCTCGATTACTTTGTTGCGGATTTGCGAGGTGAGTTGCAAGCCAAGCTCAGCTTGCTGTGAAGCGATCATTACTTGAGACACATCCACATTGCCTAGAATATATTGATCATTCATCGCTTGTGCGTTCTGCTCTTGCGAGCTTACGCCATCAATTGCATTCTTCAGAAAGTCGCTAAACGACTTTCTCATATCTGAAGGTGTCGTCTTATCCGTTATGCTGCTTGTGTCAGTCAGTTTAACCGATTGTGTTTGGATCGGATTAAACGACATTGGGTTAATCAATGGAATCCCTCCGCTTTATCTCTGTTATTTACCGATTTCAAGAGCTTTCACAAACATGCCTTTGGTCGCGTTCAGCGCCGTAACGTTAGCTTCATAGGAACGCGATGCCGAGATCATATCTACCATTTCCTTCAGCATGTCGACGTTCGGCATTTTCACATATCCGTTCTCGTCCGCATCAGGATGGCTTGGATCGTAGACAAGCTTGGATGGCGTCTGATCCTCGATAATCTTAGTTGCCTTTACACCTGGCGAAGAATTCCCCGAACCATTAATCTGGCCATTCAAAATATCAGCAAATGATTGCGAAGTCGGCTGGAGTACAACCATCTTCCGTTTGTAAGGCTCGTATTTGCCATTTACAAGCTGCGCTCTAGTTGTCTCTGCGTTCGCAATGTTTGACGAAATGACGTCCATTCGGAGACGCTGAGCGGTCAGAGCTGATGCGCTGGCATCAAATCCATTTGAAAGTCTCATGCACTACGCTCTCCCTTCAATTCCGATGCGCATCATTTTAACGTCGTGGTTAATTTGCTGCACGTAGTAGTTATAATTCAATTGATTCTTTGCAAGTAACGACATTTCACGATCAATATCGACATTGTTTACGTCATTGTTCATGACGCTAGTTTCATCCGTAATCACTCTAGCCTCAGGAATTGAGGATGACTGCCCAATTGGAATATGCCGCGCATTCGTGCGCCGGCCAACA
Source organism: Paenibacillus taihuensis (assembly GCF_003386535.1). GTDB lineage: Bacteria > Bacillota > Bacilli > Paenibacillales > Paenibacillaceae > Paenibacillus_Z > Paenibacillus_Z taihuensis. The sequence goes on along the minus strand of NZ_QTTN01000001.1, from coordinate 183,443 downwards.
AATTGAGAATTCCCATTCCCCATGCTCTGCTCCAGCAACGATTCGAACACGACCTCGGAGCGCTTGAATTTCGGCGTATCCACATTGGCAATATTGTTGGAAATAACCCGTTGGCGCATCTCCGCCGCATTGATAGCTCCCTGTAGTCGACTGAATTCCGGGCCATTCAACAGATTCACTGAAAAAACCCCCACTTTCTATCACTGTGTAGTGTAATAATTCAACAGATTCACTCTCAATCCTTCTTCGTTCGACAAAGATTTATGAAAAATATGAGGGCTTTGTGTCGAAGGGAACCCGTCAAATTAATATTCCTCAACTTGCTAAATTATTACAATAAGAAAAAAGCCCTATCTTTGTCGAAGATAGGACTTTGAAACAGGGATATTGAACTGTTTTTTGAATGAATTTGTAATAATTTTACGACTTTATGAATTTTTATTCTTCTCAAGCTCGGTCAAAAGCTGTGCATTTAGAATACGAATGTAAGTCCCTTTCATGCCGAGCGAACGAGTTTCAATGACTCCGGCACTCTCCAGCTTGCGCAGCGCATTCACAATAACGGAACGCGTAATACCGACACGGTCTGCGATCTTGGAAGCAACGAGAAGTCCTTCTTTGCCATCCAACTCTTCGAAGATATGCTCAACAGCTTCCAACTCGCTGAACGACAGCGATCCGACTGCAACAGCCACGACTGCACGGCTTCGCGCTTCTTGCTCAATCTCCTCCGCACGCTCCCGCAGAATCTCCATTCCTACAATAGTACTACCGTACTCGGCCAGGATGAGCTCGTCGTCTCCGAATGGATCCGAGCTGCGCAGCAGAATCAGCGTCCCGATTCGGTCACGACCTCCTACGATAGGCACAACGGTCATAATGCCTTGACCGGCCATCATCGAGAAGGACTCCTGAATGCCTTCATCAGGCGTTACGTTCGTAACCGTCTCCTGCATACTCATGAACCGTTCATTGCTCTCATTCGAGAAACGCAAGTCAGCAACCGGCAAAGCGCGCAGCTGCTCATGCTGAAACGGCCCCACGGCGGCACAGCCGAGCACCTTACCTTTGCGGCTGACAACGAACACGTCCGCCTGTATCGTCGTGCAGAGTACCTCTGCCATCTCACGGAAATTGAGCGCTCCGCCGGCCGCACGCTGCAGCAGCCGGTTCAGCGTTCTTGTCTTTGCTAATAAAACCATTACCCTATGCCTCCTACTTTCCAATCCGATCCCTTACAGTATATATTGACTTAGATCGCGATTTTTCGCAATATTGCCAAGCTTCTCACGTACATATTCAGGTGTAATGACAAGCTCTTCCAGCGACAGCTCCGGTGCTTCGAAGGACAGATCCTCGAGCAGTTTCTCCAAAATCGTATGAAGCCGGCGTGCGCCGATATTTTCCGTATTCTTATTCACTTCTGTAGCGATCGTAGCGAGCTCCAGAATCGCCTCATCCGAGAATGTGATCGTAATGCCTTCCGTCTCAAGCAGCGCCGTGTATTGTTTCGTTAGCGCGTTTTTCGGCTCTGTTAGAATCTTTACGAAATCTTCAACACTTAAGTTTGTCAATTCGACACGAATTGGGAACCTGCCTTGCAGCTCCGGAATAAGATCCGAAGGCTTAGCCATATGAAAAGCACCTGCTGCTATGAACAGTACATAATCCGTCTTCACTGGGCCGTACTTGGTCATAACGGTGGAGCCTTCGACGATCGGGAGAATATCACGCTGCACCCCTTCACGGGATACATCAGGGCCCGATCCCCGGGAAGAGCTGGCAATTTTGTCAATTTCATCGATAAAAATAATGCCGGACTGCTCCGCACGCAATACCGATTCTGAGATGACATCGTCCATATCAATCAGCTTGTTCGCTTCTTCTTGAATGAGGGCTTTGCGCGCTTCTTTCACCGGAAGCTTCCGCTTCTTCGAGCGCTTGGGCATTAACTGGCCGAACAATTCCTGCATGTTCGCCCCCATACCCATGCCTTCGTTACCTTGACCTGCGAGCATGTCGAGCATGTTCGGCGAGCTGTCCTCTACCTCGATCTCGATCGTCTCATTTTCCAGTTTACCAGCAGCAAGCTGCTCCTTCACCTGCTTGCGGCGTTCCAGCACCTGCGCGCTCTCGGCCGGCTCTTCATCGGAATCCTTCGTATTCGACTGATTGCCGAAGAGCATCTCAAGCGGATTTTTCTGGGACTTTGGTTTTACCGAAGATGGGACAAGCAATATAACGAGGCGTTCATTCGCAAGAGCTTCCGCTTTATCCTTCACCTTCTCGGTTCTCTCCATCTTCACCATCCGGATAGCCGTCTCAACCAAATCGCGAACCATCGACTCTACATCGCGGCCGACATAACCAACTTCGGTAAATTTGGTCGCTTCAACCTTCACGAAAGGAGCATTAACCAGCTTCGCGAGACGTCTTGCAATCTCCGTTTTACCTACGCCTGTTGGCCCAATCATCAGGATGTTCTTAGGTACGACCTCATCACGCAACGCTTCATCCAGACGATTTCGACGGTAACGATTCCGCAATGCTACCGCAACTGATCTTTTGGCCGGCTTCTGGCCGACGATATATTTATCAAGCTCCGCAACTATCTGCTTCGGTGTCATTGCTTCATTAGCCATTAATAATCCCTCCAATTGAGTCCAATGATTATACGCTCAGCGTCAGCCGATTTCTTCTACAATAATATTGCGGTTCGTAAACACACAAATGTCTGCAGCAATTTCAAGCGCCGAACGAACCATATCTTTCGCCTCAAGCTGAGGTGCATGCTGTTTCACTGCGCGCGCTGCTGCAAGTGCGAAGCTGCCGCCTGAGCCGATCGCGAGGATGCCGTCATCCGGTTCAATGATCTCGCCGCCGCCGGAGATGAGAAGAAGCCCTGTCGCGTCCATTACGATCATCATCGCTTCCAGCTTGCGCAGTACGCGGTCCGAACGCCAGTCCTTAGCCAGTTCGACTGCCGCACGCTGCAAATTACCGTGATGCTCCTCCAGCTTGCCTTCAAACTTCTCAAAAAGCGAAATCGCGTCCGCTACAGAGCCAGCGAACCCCGCAATCACTTGCCCGCGGTATAATCGACGTACCTTCTTCGCCGTATGCTTCATTACCATGCTGTTGCCGAATGTGACTTGGCCATCGCCAGCAATTGCACCTTTGCCATTGTGCCGAACCGCACAAATTGTAGTCGCATGAAATTGCATTTCCATATTCCTCAACCTCACTTTGAAAAAATATATTCTACAATTTCGTTAACAATTCTACTTCGTTAGAATAGCTTGAGTTTTGCGAAAATTTTGCTATAAAAGTAAACAGCGGCGTAGAAATCTCGCTGCCGCTGCTGTCTACTGCAAGATGTATAGGTTTACTTTTACTCGTGAACCGCTTCTTCCGCCGCGTAACCAAGCTGCTCCGCTTTAAACCGAGCTAACTGATCTAACGCGCGATTAGCGATTGCATCGTTCTTGTCCTTTTTGCTGCGCATCCGCTTCTCAAGCGGCGGGAACAAGCCGAAATTCGCATTCATCGGCTGGAAGTGCTTGAAATCGGCCGTCGTAATGTACTGCGCCATACTGCCGAGCGTCGTATCCGCTGGGAGTACTAGCGGTTCCAAACCGCGAGCCAAACGTCCAGCGTTAAGACCTGCGATCAAGCCGGACGCCGCGGACTCGACGTAACCTTCAACGCCAGTCATTTGGCCTGCGAAGAACAGCGAATCGCGGTTGATGGTTTGATACGTCGGCCGAAGCAGCTTCGGCGAGTTAATGAACGTGTTACGATGCATAACGCCAAAACGGACAAACTCTGCGTTCTCAAGACCAGGAATTAGCGAGAAGACCCGCTTCTGCTCCCCCCACTTCAGATGGGTCTGGAACCCTACCAGGTTGTACAGCGTGCCTGCTGCGTTATCTTGACGAAGCTGAACAACGGCGTGCGGAAGCTTGCCCGTATGCGGATTGATTAGTCCAACCGGCTTCATCGGCCCGTAAAGTGCCGTCTGCTTGCCGCGGCTAGCCATGACTTCGATTGGCATACAGCCTTCGAAGTATTGCTCTTTCTCGAACTCCTTCAGCTCTGCCTTCTCGGCTGTCGTTAATGCTTCGTAGAAAATATCAAACTCCTCTTCCGTCATCGGACAGTTCAGATAAGCCGCTTCGCCTTTATCATAACGGGAAGCAAGATATACCTTCGACATGTCGATGGAGTCCTTCTCCACGATCGGCGCAGCCGCATCGTAGAAATAGAAATACTCCTGGCCGAGCAGCTCCTGAATTTTTGCCGACAGGCTCGGCGCCGTCAATGGACCTGTCGCTATAAGCACGATGCCATCCTTCGGAATCTCTGTTACTTCTTCCGTACGGACATCAATCAGAGGATGTTCTTTCAAAATACGCGTGACGTCGCCTGAGAAGCCGTCACGGTCCACAGCAAGCGCGCCGCCCGCCGGGACAGCATTCCGGTCTGCGCAATCGAGTATGAGTGAATTCATTCTGCGCATCTCTTCTTTCAATACGCCTACCGCATTCGCAAGGCCATTCGCGCGCAAGCTGTTGCTGCACACGAGCTCCGCGAAGTTCTTCGTATGGTGAGCCGGCGTCTGTCTCTCCGGTCTCATCTCATAAAGCGTAACAGGTACGCCTTGCGAGGCAATCTGCCAAGCAGCTTCGCTGCCTGCAAGCCCCGCTCCTATGACTGTTACACGCTGTAATTCTGTCAATGCACTTACCATCCTTTCAAAATACGCCAATCACGTTTCAATCGAAATCTATAGTTCAAGACATGAGGTCAGCCGGCGTTATAGCTCCGCCGGCTCCTGATCCTCAATAGCTTCTTCATTATAATCGCACTGCGTGCAGATCAGCTTCGCTCCGCTCTTATTGCGCTTCTCCACCATAACACCGTTACACTGCGGACAAGGCTTGCTCACGGGTTTATCCCATGAGACATAATCGCAGCCCGGGTAGTGATCACAGCCATAGAAGAAACGGCCTTTCTTGCTGCGCCGCTCGATGATCTTGCCTTCATGACATTTCGGACAAGTGACGCCAATGTCCTTAACAATCGGTTTCGTATTCCGGCAATCCGGGAACCCGGAGCAAGCCAGAAACTTACCGAAGCGCCCCATCTTGTAGACTAGATGACGGCCGCATTTCTCGCAGATTTCATCGGAAATTTCGTCTTGAAGCTCAACTTCCTTCATCTCTTCCTCAGCTACTTCAAGCCGCTTCTCGAAAGAGGTATAGAAGTTCGCGAGTACCTTTACCCAATCTTCCTTACCATCTTCAACATGGTCGAGATCATCTTCCATATGCGCAGTAAATTCAGCGTCGAGAATTTCCGGGAAGAACTCTTCCATCATCTGAATGACGAGCTCACCTAGTTCTGTCGGGATGAACTTCTTCTCTTCAATCGCGACATAACCGCGCTTCTGAATTGTCTCCAGCGTCGGTGCGTAAGTACTCGGACGTCCGATGCCGACTTCCTCCATCATCCGTACGAGACGGGCTTCGGAGTAACGCGGCGGCGGCTGCGTAAAGTGCTGCTTCGGCTCGATCGACTCCGTGCCTACAACGTCACCGACTGCAAGCGGCGGCAGGAATTTCTCATCGTCCGTTGTCGTGCCGTCATCATTGCCTTCAACGTAGATTTTCATAAAGCCTGGGAACTTTACTTTCGAGCCAACAGCTCTAAATACGGCCCCGGAGCCAACAGTTAAATCTACCGTCATCGTATCCAGAATCGCTGACGACATCTGGCTCGAGACGAAACGGTCCCATACGAGCTTATACAGCCTGAACTGATCACGACTCAAGAACTCTTTTACCGACTCTGGATCGCGGAATATGGAAGTCGGACGAACAGCTTCGTGCGCGTCCTGCGCGTTGCTGTTCTTCTTCGTATTGACACGCGGCTGCTCAGGAAAGTAATTCGCGCCATATTTCTCTTCAATATAAGTCTTCGCTTCTTCTTGCGCGACAGGTGAGATGCGAGTCGAGTCTGTTCTCATATAGGTGATGAGACCGACTGTCCCTTCTTTACCGAGATCAACGCCCTCATAAAGCTGCTGTGCGACCGACATCGTCTTGGACGCGCGGTAGCCTAGCTTACGAGCCGCTTCCTGCTGCAAGGAGCTCGTAATGAACGGTGCTGCCGGATTACGCAGCCGTTCCTTCTCTTTCACTTCGACAACCGTGAACGCCGAAGCGCCCATCGCCTTCATTACTTCTTGAACGTCAGCTTCATTGCCAAGCTCGCGCTTCTCGCCATTCAACGAATGATACTTCGCTTCGAAGGTTGCGTTGCCTTGCTTCAGCTGCGCGGTAATCGTCCAATACTCTTCCGGTACGAAAGCTTCAATCTCGTTCTCGCGATCGATAATGAGCTTCACCGCAACGGATTGAACACGTCCGGCAGATAGCCCCTTCTTCACTTTCTTCCATAGAAGCGGACTAATCTTGTAACCAACAAGCCGGTCAAGAATACGACGCGCTTGCTGCGCGTTCACCAGGTCCATATTGATCGGACGCGGCGCTTTGAACGCATCCTTCACGGCCTGCTTCGTAATCTCGTTGAATACAACCCGGCACGAATCACTCTCGTTAATTTCGAGATAATGCGCCAAGTGCCATGCGATAGCTTCCCCCTCGCGATCAGGGTCAGCTGCGAGATATACTTTTTTTACTTTTTTGCTGGCATCCTTCAATTCCTTCAGGACGCTGCCTTTGCCACGAATCGTTATATATTTGGGGTTAAAATCGTTTTCGACTTCAACACCGATTTGGCTCTTCGGCAAATCACGAATATGACCCATCGATGCTTTTACGATGTATTTGCTGCCGAGGTATTTGCCGATTGTCTTCGCTTTTGCCGGTGACTCGACAATGACAAGGGAATCTGCCACTGCTGCGCCCTCCTCTCCGCTTCACGCTACATTACACTATATATGGAACCTGAATGCTGTTCAATCTTACGTTTTAAAGTTAAATTTATCAGAACTGAATGCAAAAGTCCAAAAGGGAACGATGAAAGCTCATGAAGCTGGTCTACAGAACGAGGCTCTTCGCACAAGAAACGATAGATAATCGCTTCATTTTCACTTAGATCTACCTCAGTATTACTCGCCCAAGATTCGGCTCGTCCTCTTGCATCTCGCACTGCTTGATCATATATCGGCAACCCGGTGTATTCTTCTAAAATATCTTCGTAAGAAGTCACCAGTTTTGCTCCTTGGCGGATTAAACCATTCGTGCCTGCACTCTTCGGCGAAGATATCGGCCCAGGTACAGCGAACACGTCTCGCGACATCTCGAGCGCCTGATCCGCTGTAATAAGTGAACCGCTGCGCTCCGCCGCCTCGACCACAACTGTGCCGAGAGACAAAGCTGCTATTATTCGATTACGAAGCGGAAACAATCCAGGATGAAATGGTGTACCGATCGGAACCTCGGATATAACTAGCCCGTTCTTCGCAATATCAGCATACAGCTGGCGATTGTCTGGCGGATAGATCTGCGTCACGGGAGTACCAAGTACGGCAATCGTGCTCCCTGCGCCCTGTAAAGCGCCCTCATGCGCTAAAGCGTCAATTCCCCTCGCCATCCCGCTAACAACGGTCAAACCCCGCTCAGAGAGCTTTCTAGCAAGCTCAGAAGCCGTTCTTCGCCCATATGTCGTCGGCCCTCTCGTTCCTACAATTGAAATGGAGTGCCTATTCAGCAGTGTATCCTTGCCGATAGCGTATAAAACCCATGGCGGCTGTGGAGATTCCTTGAGCAATTCCGGATAGTCCTCGTCCAAGCAGGTAATGACTTTAATGCCCAGCTGCTTCATTCGTTCTTCTCTTGCCCCAACATCCAAGTTTGTAAACGCATTCGATAATGCCCGCGCCTGATCAAGCTTCAGTCCCACTGACGTCACCCATGCTTCCGGGGCAAATCGCTCGAAGGATTGCCATTCGCCGCTGTCTACAGCCTTCCGAATCGATTGCCAGCCGATGCCTGGCGTTTCGTGCAATGTGATTAACAGCTCTCTGCGCTTCATTAATTCCATATTCATTCTGCTCAGCCCTCTCGTTAGAAGGCTCGCATTCTTCTTTATTGTGCCTTTGAAGGAACGAGAATGCAAGCCGATTATGGTAAATAATGAAAAAAAGCAACCTCCGAAAGCCCATGAAGGGCCATTCGAAAGGTTGCTTACCTTTTCGTTCTATGCAATTGCTAAGCGTAGCTTAGTGCGTTTTGCACTTGTCAAGCATGCCGCGCTCTTCCAGAACAGCCACAAGTGTGGAGCCCATTTCGGAAGGCGTTGGAGCTACGCGGATACCGCATTTCTCAAGCGTTGCAATTTTCTCAGCTGCAGTACCTTTTCCGCCGGAAATGATTGCGCCAGCATGACCCATACGTTTGCCTGGAGGCGCTGTTGCGCCGCCGATGAAGCCGACAACCGGCTTCTTCATGTTCGCTTTGACCCACTCCGCTGCTTCTTCTTCAGCGGAGCCGCCGATCTCACCGATCATGATAACTGCGTAAGTGTCCGGATCTTCATTGAACATGTTCAAGATGTCGATGAACTCGGAGCCTTTAACAGGGTCGCCGCCGATACCTACAGCAGAGGATTGACCAATGCCGCGAGTAGTCAGCTGGTGAACTGCCTCGTAAGTGAGCGTTCCGCTACGGGAAACAACGCCTACGTGGCCTTTTGTATGGATGTAGCCCGGCATGATGCCGATTTTGCATTCGCCTGGCGTAATAACGCCTGGGCAGTTCGGTCCGATCAGGCGCGTTTTACGGCCTTCCATGTACCGTTTTACTTTGATCATATCGATGACCGGAATACCTTCAGTAATACAGATAACGAGATCCAGCTCAGCATCAACAGCTTCCAAGATGGAGTCTGCAGCGAATGCCGGCGGTACGTAAATAACCGAAGCAGTTGCGCCAGTCTTAGCTACTGCATCAGCTACTGTATTGAATACTGGAAGGGATACTACAGTGCCGTTCTCAAGCGTAATGTCAACGTTCGTGTCGCCTTTGCCAGGTGTAACGCCGCCAACCATTTGAGTACCGTATTCCAAAGCGCCTTTCGCATGGAAAAGACCTGTTGCACCGGTAATACCTTGCGTAATGACTTTTGTATTTTTGTCTACCAAAATGCTCATCGAAACTCACATCCCCTAAATGAATTCGTATGCCGCGGAAAGTGCGACTTCAGATGTCTTACTTCACAAGCGCAACGATTTTTTGTGCACCGTCGGCCATCGAATCCGCAGCCACGATGTTCAGTCCGGACTCATTCAACATTTTCTTGCCAAGCTCTACGTTAGTGCCTTCCAGACGAACGACGAGCGGACGGTCAAGACCGAGCTCTTTCGCTGCAGAAATAACACCGTCTGCGATAATATCGCATTTCATAATGCCGCCGAAAATGTTAACGAAAATGCCTTTAACCTTCTCATCGGAGAGAATGATCTTGAACGCTTCCGTTACTTTTTCTTTTGTAGCACCGCCGCCTACGTCCAGGAAGTTCGCAGGGTCGCCGCCGTAGTACTTGATAATATCCATTGTCGCCATAGCAAGACCAGCGCCGTTAACCATACAACCGATGTTGCCATCGAGTGCGATGTAGCTGAGGTCGAACTTGGACGCTTGAATTTCCTTCTCATCTTCTTCGTCAAGGTCACGAAGCTCAAGGATGTCTTTGTGACGGTACAGCGCGTTGGAATCGAAGTTCAGCTTCGCGTCAAGCGCCATTACATTGCCGTCGCCAGTAACGACGAGCGGGTTGATCTCTGCGATGGAGCAGTCCTTATCAACGAAAGCCGTGTACAGCGACATCATGAATTTAGCCGCTTTGTTCACCAGCTCATTAGGAATGTTGATCGAGTAAGCGAGCTTACGCGCTTGGAACACTTGAAGTCCAACCGCTGGGTCGATTACTTCTTTGAAGATCTTCTCGGGCGTGTGCTCAGCAACTTCTTCAATCTCAGTGCCGCCCTCTTCGGAAGCCATCATTACGATGCGTCCAGTTACACGGTCTACAACGAGACCAATGTAGTATTCTTTCTTAATGTCGCAGCCTTGTTCGATCAAGAGGCGCTTAACCTCTTTACCTTCAGGGCCAGTTTGGTGCGTAACGAGAACCTTACCAAGGATTTGGTTAGCGTATTCGCGAACCTCGTCCAAATTTTTGGCAACCTTTACGCCGCCCGCTTTACCGCGGCCGCCAGCATGAATCTGCGCTTTAACAACGACGACCGGCGTACCGAGCGATTTCGCTGCTTCTACCGCTTCATCAACGGAGAATGCAACTTTACCTTCCGGCACCGCAACTCCGTATTGTTTCAGCAATTGTTTTCCTTGATACTCATGGATATTCATTTACGAAAATCCTCCTATCCGCAGTTAACTCCTACGTATGTACACAAAACCATAAGTATTGTAACACGTTTCGTCATGGCTTTCCTATTTTTTTAGCACAAGATGCTATCTTTTTTGATATATGTTTCATCTCAAATCGATATGAAAAGCGATGAAATTAAACAAATTGATAACATTTCTCCGCTGCAGCCCTTCTTTAGCCCTCATGACGGTTGGCAGTTCACGACTAGTATTGCCGAACTTTTTCAAATTATTGACACGAACATAAGTTCGTTTTATGATAAGTGTACCATTCTCTTCCAAGGAGTTGTTCATTCTCATGCATACGATTCCATCTCTAATGATCGCTTTCGAATCCTACATTCCTTTCGCGGCGTCACTCCGCCAATTATCAGATGACGAATGGGTTACTCCGCTCGCACCTGGCAAGTGGTCGACCCGAGAAATAATGGCTCACATGATGCTGTGGGATCGCCACTTCATGAATGAAGCGATAGCTCCAATTGCAGAAGGCAAACCGCTCACCTACAAACAATCAGATTTTAATCTGTTTAATGGTAATGCTGCTGCATATTCCAAGACCATTAGCCGTGAAGAGCTGATTAACGGATGTATCGCTGTGCGTGAAGAGTTAGTTACGTTGCTGAAGTCGTTGAATGATGCGCAGAAGGAAGAAGAATACCGTGACGGGAACGGGAATCCGTTCACGATACTGTTTTACTTGGAGGATTTTGTAGAGCATGATGCGCATCACCGGGGACAAATAGTACAATTCTTTGGTCTCAAATAAAGAGGCGGTGCAGAGTAACTCTGCACCGCCTCCTCATCTTGCTATCACTCCAGCAGTACTGCTTCCCTCTCTCTGAAGTACTTTGCAGTCTGCAGCACCAGTCGATCCAGCTGCGCTTTATTCGGCTTGCCGAACATGGCAGGATACGGGTCACCGCCCGGGCCCAGCGGCTCTGGCGTCACATATCTGCCATCACGGTAAATCCGAGCAGGTATAGCGACATGATCACAGTATCCAGATCAAGTGAGCCTTCTCCGAGCGCACAACGATTGCTATCCGCCATATGCACATTTACCAGCTGTTCACCACACGCTAGAAGCGCTTCGCCAATATGCGATTCTTCCACTTGCATATGGTACACATCCGCGTTAATGTGCTGAATCCCCGGATGGTTTACTGCTTCAATATAGGCTTTCGCTTCGGCAACCGAATGGACGATCGTCGTTTCAGCTGAGCGAATCGGTTCGATAGCCGCTTTAATATTATGTTGTATGAACAGATCCGCGACGAGGCGCAATGTCTCGACGCTGCGATCGAATTCCATATCGTCGTATTTCTGTGGCCTGCCAACCGCTGCAGGGACAATAAGCATGTAGGAACCACCGACTGCAGCCGTAAATTCTGTCGTACGCTTCATATAATCGATGGCAGCTTGACGATGGACGGCCCGATTGCTGGCCATATCATTATCTGCCGAGAACATTCCGCAGACGCCTCCGACTTTTATGTTGTGGGCACCGAGAATATCAAGTGCTTCCTTCACATTGTAGCCAAGATCCGGTCCGTAATGATTGCCATGCAGCTCAATATAACGAATATCTGCATGCTGCAACCGGGCTGCGGTTTCTGCGAGCGACTCCATCCCAAAGCCCCAGTTGCTCCACGATAAGTTTAGTCTCTTCTCCAATCGTTCGGGATGATTCCTTTTAAGTTCCTGAAAGGCGCTGCGGATTTGCACATTTTTCGTCTCGAAATTTTGCAATGTCATCGCGAGTCTCTCCTTTTCCGGTATCTTCTTCATCGAACATGCGGACGGAAGCTTATGTAGCCTTCGCACGTTTGCAGTTTGATCTTGTTTTCTAAGCTTTTCGACAATAGCCATGCAATCCCTGTTCAATTTCGGAGCGGTTAGGAGCCATTGTTGACAATATTTTTGAATCTGTACTATCATGAATAGGAAGTAAGACTTGGATAACGGACTTGTGAGGAAGCACCTTCAGCCGAATTTTATGGCGGAGGTGTTTTTTGTTATGTATACACAAATTAGCAGCGGCAGCGTTTATGGCGTCGAAGGCAGAATGATTGCTGTTGAGGTCGACATTTCTAGCGGTTTACCACAAGTAAATATCGTTGGCCTTCCTGATCCTGCCGTCCGCGAATCAGTCGAACGCGTTCGCGCAGCCATTAAAAATTGCGGATTCGCTTTCCCTATGGAGCGGATTACAGTTAATCTTGCACCTGCCGACTTGCGCAAAGAAGGAACAGCCTTTGATCTTGCGATTGCAGTTGGAATCTTAGTTGCTAGCGGACAGCTTCGAGCGGAATTGTTTAAAGATATGATTGTCCTTGGCGAGCTAGCACTGAATGGCGAAGTGCGCGCCATCCCTGGTGTTCTTGCGATGGTGGAACAAGCCAAGCTGAGAGGCAATACGAAGGTGCTGCTGCCTCATTCTAATGCTTCAGAGGCCGCATGTATTGAAGGGTTGGAACTGTTCGCCGTCACTCATCTATTAACGCTGAAAGAATCGGATACAAATAATGTTGCATGGGAATCGCTGCGTTATTATTCGCTTCGTTCGCAAGAAGAACTGAACCGCATGTTTGTAGGGAGCATTCATCAACATGGTGATTTCGGGGATGTGCTTGGCCAGCATCATGCGAAGAGAGCCTTAATGATTGCGGCGGTTGGCAAACATAATGTGTTAATGTCAGGGCCGCCTGGCACAGGGAAAACGATGCTGGCCAAGAGGCTGCCTGGCATCATGCCTCCACTCTCTGAAGATGAAGCGCTGCAAGTGACGAAGATATACAGTGCTGCCGGGAAGCTGCCTGGCGGTATCCCGGCGCTGCTGAAGGAGCGGCAATTCCGCAGCCCGCATCATACGATATCCGCGGCAGGATTGATCGGCGGAGGCTCAATTCCCAGGCCTGGAGAAGTGACATTGGCACATCGCGGGGTACTGTTTCTAGATGAGCTGCCGGAATTTACACGAGCGGCACTCGAAGTGCTTCGTCAGCCGCTGGAAGATCGCGAAGTGACCATCGCTAGGTCGCGTGCGGTGTTCCGGTTCCCGGCGCATTTTCTATTGGCGGCTTCGATGAATCCTTGCCCGTGCGGCTATTATGGCCACGATTCGGAAGAACACCGCTGCAGCTGCAGTGAGGTGACGCTCTCTCGTTACCGGGCCAAAATATCCGGTCCTCTTCTCGATCGGATCGATATGCATATCGAGGTTCCCCGGCCGCCGGCGACAGCAAGCTTGCAGCTCGGAATGACTTCTGCTCAGATGAAAGAACTCGTGTTTGAAGCTGTTGCTTTCAGTGAGGGACGTAAAGGAACGCATGGAAAACCACTTACCGATTTGGCTGGCGCTTCATTACGAAGAGCAGTGCTGCTCACGAAGGAAGCGGATGAGTTGCTGCGCCTTGCTTTTGATACACTTGGCGTAAGTTTGCGGGCACATGACCGAATTTTGAAGCTTGCGAGGACAATTGCAGATATGGAGCAGTGTGAACGCGTTGATAGTCCGCATGTGGCTGAAGCGATCGGCTACCGGAGCTTGGATCGGAAGCTGCATGCGCTTTAGGGGGAAGAGAATGAATAGAAAAAAGAAAAGAGATGCTCCTGCTACGGGAGCATCTCTTTGTTTTTTGTTAAAAAGCCGCCTCGATGTGCTTTAGCTCTACAATCTCGAACTGTGTTGGTTCACCAGGAATTACAGCTGCTGTTATAGCGATGACGTCGAACCTGATCAGTTTGCCATGCAGCTTCTGAAGCGATAAGTAGATTTCTGCGATTCCCCGTACTTGATGCTGTTTGCGAAAATCAACCGATTCCGCCGCTGTACCAAAGCGCCCACCTTGTCTGCGGGTACGCACTTCCACAATTACGATCGAATCGTCAATTGAAGCGATGATATCTAGTTCTCCGGAGCGGCAGCGCCAATTGCGTACTAATACTTGATAGCCTTGTTCGCTCAGATATCGTGCAGCCTGTTCCTCTCCGAATTTACCTATCGACTGCCGTGAGTCTTGCTTCTTCACATGATTAGCGTTCTGTCTACTGGTCATTCCTTCGCACCAGCCCTCTGATCGGAGCGGTAGACGAAGGACAGAACCTCTGCGACCAACGTGTACAATTCGGGAGGAACCTCTTGGTCTAAATCAAGCTTGGAGAGCACTTCTACGAGCGATTTGTCCTGTTGTATGGGTACACCGCTCTCAGTTGCTTTCTCTAGTATGCTTTCGGCGATTCTTCCTTGACCTTTCGCAACGACGACTGGCGCGATCCGTTCACTTGGTTCATATTTAAGTGCGACCGCCTTCTTGTTCGGGAGAGGATGCGGCTGCGGGACTGCGTTATTGTTGTTCTCCCTCATACTCGGAAGTCCACTCCTTTGTAAGGCTTCGCCGACCATTCTTGCCCATTCTTCTGAGATGACGCGGCATCTGCCCCATTCATTCGAGCTGCCATTCGCTCAGGCATCGGTGTTGCTTTCAACGTGAGCAGCTGATAGCCCGAATTTTGCAGCGCTTCGGTCAATTCTGTCCGGGATGACTCAATTAACTCGCCTGTCATCGGATGATCGTTCCAAAGATTGATGCTAACGATTTTGTCGACAACCTGCACATCGACGACTGTATCGCCTAGTGCTTTCATCCGGAGATCGAAGAGCAGCCGGCAATTGTCCGCATCCAGCTCTCCTTTGCGACCGCGCCGCGTCTGGATATGGACCGAAGCCGTCTGACTTCCGTCTGCCCCTTTCATCGGGATGAACATCGTCACATGCGAGAGAAGCGCACCTGTCTTCTCCGGCGACAGCAGCAGTTGTTGGCCGGTAATATGCTGCACAAGCTGCTGCGCGGTATCTCGCAGCGCTCCAGGCACTTCATCAGAGCTAGCGATTGTCATCAGCGCGCTCTT
The DNA here is from genome assembly GCF_003386535.1 of Paenibacillus taihuensis. Lineage (GTDB taxonomy): Bacteria > Bacillota > Bacilli > Paenibacillales > Paenibacillaceae > Paenibacillus_Z > Paenibacillus_Z taihuensis. The sequence continues at coordinate 168,112 of NZ_QTTN01000001.1, read as the reverse complement.
CATCGTTTCGGCAGCAGCATGCTTGACGCCTTCCTGCGTTGGAGCTTGTCCCGGCGAATGAAGTTGACTCGCTTGCTGCTGTTGTTGTTGCAGCGCGCGCTCGATGACCGCGCTGGTAGAATTGCCGCGAGCCGATTCCTTGGCATCGGCGGCATTGGTATTGCGAGGCTGCTGCTGATCTTGTGCAGCCTCGTTCGGTTGTTTTGCCAGCTTCGGGGTCGATTGAAGCTGGTCATCTGTGGCGGAGGCGGCGAGCAGTCGTTCGTGATCGACGCCGAGCCATTTCATCAGCTGGCCGACCCAGCTCTGCGGGGCGGCCGGCTGTGCGGCTGTGGTGCCGCCGCTGCTAGGCGCGGCGGCAGCGGGGTCTGCAGGCGCAGCTTGCTCAGCAGCAGCTGCTGCGCCTGAGCTCGCCGGCTGCGCCGCTGCGCTTCGCGCAGCCGTGGCGCCGGCCGCGGCCTGCGGCGCCACGGCCGGCGCCGGCGCGGGCTTCGCCTCCGCCGCGCCGGTGGCGGCTTCGCCGCCACCGCGAGCGCTCGGCGCTGCCGAGCTCGCGCCCGCATCCGCGCTTCGCGCGGAAACTGCAGCAGCTTCGCCAGCTGCAGCAGACCCAGCCGGTGCCGGCTGCGCCACTGCACCGGATCGCATCAGCGCTGCCCCTTCGGTGAGCAGCGCCTGCAGCTTCGCTGCCGCCGCTTGCGCCGTTGTCGGCGGCTGCGCACTTTCACCCGCCGTTCCACTCTTACCGGCGGACTCCAAGCTCCAAGCGGCAAGCCCCTGCTCCAGCGCTTCCAGCAGCACATGTGCCGGAGCGCCGGATTGCGTCTGCGCAAGCCCTTGAATCGTCGCGCTTGTCATCGGCAGCCCGCGCTTGGAAGCTAGCGCGGCCGCATTCATCCACGTCTTTGCATCCGTCCCTTGCGGCATCTCCGCCTGCGCTTGCTTGAACTGCGCTGCAGTTTCACGAGTCAGCGGAACGCCCTCCCGCTTCAAATCAGTTACAAGCTGCGCGGTCCATTTCTGCTCAGGAAGACCCGCTCCCTTAAGCCATTCTTTCATCGTCGCTTCTGGGATTACAGCCGCCTGCTGATCGACCTGCTTCAGCACAAGCGTCCCGTCCAATGATTGCGGCTGCACCTGCAGCAATGTCGACTGACCAGGCTGCAGCGGCGTTTCCAGCTTCGCCTGCACCTGCGTTCCGTTAATTTGGATGATGCCTTCCTGCTCATCCAGCATCTTAACGAGCACTGCGCGCACCATCTGACCAATCTTCAGCTCCAACGCTTTACCATCAGCAGGCTGCGCATCGCCAAGCAAGCCTTTCATAAGCTGTCCTATCGATAACGTCATCCGAACACTTCCTTCCTGCACATGCCCCAAACCAAACACGCACCAATATCTATATCCCTATTATCGGCTTCACGGCGGAACAACTTAACCACAGCCGCATTTTTCGCTCAGTATCACTGTCTTCGCTTCTCATGCCTATCACTTTTCGAGGCCTATCACTATCCCCAAAGCAAAAACCGCTGACTCCGATTATAACGGATTCAGCGGCCAATCACACCACGCTTCAGAATCTATTCTACTATACTACTTTCTTGCTTCTTGCCTTCCTCGATTCCCGCCTAAAACAACACCTGCTGCTCCACTTCCTGCTCCCCGAGCAGTTTCCGAAGGAAGCTCTGCCTGTGCATCGGGCTTGGACCAAATTCAAGCAGCTTCTCGCGGTGCAGCTTCGTTGCATACCCCTTATGTATCGCAATGCCATAATCCGGGTAAAGATCATTCCATTCCCCTTGGCAGAGTCGGTCGCGCGTTACTTTCGCCATGATGGACGCCGCTGCAATCGACTGACTTCTCGCATCGCCTTTAATGATCGCTTCCTGGGGCAGATGCAGATCTACTTTCTCCGCATCAACGAGCAAATACTCCGCCTGCACGGACAGGCTCTGAATCGCCTGCTTCATCGCAAGACGTGCTGCTTGCTTGATGTTAATGGTATCGACAACCGATGCATCGACACGGGCTACAGCCCACGCTTCTGCATGCTCCATGATAACGTCATACAGCTCTTCCCGTTTCTTCTCGGTCAGCTTCTTCGAATCGTCAATTCCATCAAGCACAAGCCCTTCGGGCAAAATGACTGCAGCCGCTACAACATCACCGAACAAGCAGCCTCGGCCAACCTCATCAACACCGGCAATGTAGCGAAAACCCTGCTCCCACAGCGGCTTCTCAAACTCCAGCATCACGATTCCCCTCTCTTCCCATGACGAACTCCCCTATAAAAACAAACGGCTCCCTCTACGAACAAGGCAGCCGTCCAAATCCTACATCATATCTTCCGGTGATTCCAATGTGATGCGGCCAAGGTTCCCTGCCCGCAGCTCACGCAGGATGATACCGGATGCTTTCTCAAGATCAACCCGTCCGCCGCTTACGAGACAGCCGCGCTTACGGCCGATGTCTTCCATGACACGTACAACTTCATCCGCGTCATCCAAATCCTTCGGCGGCTCGGTTGTTAAGTTGAAGCGCTCCGACATCGTATCCCAATACCGCTTCGACAGCTCTTTGACCGCGAAGAACGCAACGTCCTCAATGTTGAGCACTTGTTCGCGAATCGCGCCTGTCATCGCCAGCTTCATGCCGACGAGCTGGTCCTCAAACTTCGGCCACAGAATACCAGGCGTATCGAGCAGCTCCATCTCCGTGCCGACTTTAATCCACTGCTGGCCTTTGGTCACGCCAGGACGGTCGCCTGTTGCAGCGATCGCTCGGCCTGCCAGTCGATTAATGAGTGTTGATTTGCCTACGTTCGGTATACCCACAATAAGTCCGCGTACCGCGCGAGGCGTAATGCCTTTTGCAAGCTGACGCTCAATCTTCTCATGCAGCAGCTGTTTCACTTTAACCGGAATTTCATTCACTCTCGTACCAGTTGAAGCATCTATAGCAAGGCTTGTATACCCGAGACCTGCAAAATATGCCATCCACTTCTCTGTCGTCCGGGTATCAGCCAAATCCGTCTTATTGAGCAAAATCAAGCGCGGCTTCCCTTTAAGAATGTCATCCACCATCGGGTTTCGGCTCGAGAGCGGAACTCTCGCGTCAAGCAGCTCGATCGCAATGTCGATCAGCTTGAGCTTTGCCTCAATTTCCCTCCGGGCCCTCGTCATATGGCCGGGAAACCATTGAATCGTCATAGTGTTAATTCACCTCATCCGTGTTTCACGAAGGACATTTTCGCTGCCGGCCAGAAAATAATATCCGCTCTGCCGACGATCTCCTTGTCCTGAATAAAGCCGATCATCCGGCTGTCCTTACTGTTTCGGCGATTATCGCCAAATGCAAGCACTGTGCCCTCTGGCACAACATCTGTCGTAAAGTTCGCGTTCGGGAAGTTGCGGTCCGTGCCTTCGTTATTGAAAATTTCACCATTTGCTTTCGCATTCGCAATCGATTCCGCCAAATACGGCTCATCGACTTTCTTGCCGTTAATATACAGGTCGTCGCCTTCGTACTTGATCTTGTCACCTGGCACGCCAATGACGCGCTTAATGAAATCCCGACCTTCTTCAGGTACATGGAATACAATAACTTCGCCGCGCTTCGGCGTTCTGATATCATAAATCACTTTATTAACGATTAACCGTTCACCGGTATAGAAGTTTGGCTCCATTGAAGGTCCATCAACAATAAACGGAGCAAACAGGAAGTAGCGAATGACCAATACCAAAATTGCGGCAATGGCGAGCGCTTTAACCCATTCGAAGACTTCCTTCTGTGTGCGGTTGCCAGAACGGCTGCTCGTGGCGACTGGGGCATCCGTACCTTCTTCAGCAGGCGTTACTCCATCATGCTGCTGAACTTCTTGTTCGTTTTCTTCCGTCCGGCGATGTTGATCCACGAAATCCACCTCTTCTATATTCGGAGTTTACAAGTACATCACATATGTAGAAAAAACGAAAAGGGACTTGTTTGCGCAAGTCCCCCTCTTGACGTTCATTAGCGAATTTCTTTGATTCTCGCAGCTTTACCGCGAAGTTCGCGAAGATAGTACAGTTTCGCGCGGCGAACTTTACCACGACGAGCAACTTCGATCTTCTCGATCTTCGGCGAGTTCAGTGGGAAAGTTCTTTCCACACCAACGCCGTACGAGATTTTACGCACTGTGAAAGTAGCCGAGATACCGCCGCCGCGACGCTTGATTACAACGCCTTCGAACAACTGTACACGCTCACGCGAACCCTCGATAACTTTAACATGCACCTTCAATGTATCGCCTGGGCGAAAGTTAGGGATGTCAGTACGAAGATTTTCTTGCGCAATGATTTGCAAAAGATTCATTTAGATTCACTCCTTCCACCATAGACGTTCTTATAAGCTACCCGAATCCTTCAGAACAAACGAAACGGATCATGGCTTCATAGCGGACCGTCCGAGTTAACAAAGCAACATCTGATAATATAACATATTTACGCCTAGAACACAACACTACTTTTCTAAAAATCTATCGATGCATGCTAGAGCGCTAGCTTTGTTCCTGATTTGCACGTTCTTTGATGATTCCATCCAGCCACTGCCGTTCTTTCTTCGTCAGCTCGGCCGTTTCCAGCAGCTCCGGACGGCGTTCAAGCGTACGCAGAAGCGACTGCTGGCGTCGCCAAACCTCTACGTTTGCATGATGGCCCGAGAGCAGTACCTCAGGCACTTCCCAGTCGCGGAACACCGCAGGGCGCGTATAGTGAGGATGCTCAAGCAGTCCTGTGCTGAATGAATCCGTTACTGCCGAAGTCTCATTGCCGAGCACGCCCGGAAGCAAACGAACGACACTGTCGATAATAACCATCGCCGGCAGTTCACCGCCAGTGAGCACGTAATCACCGAGCGATATTTCGTCTGTCACCAGATGCTGACGAATGCGCTCGTCATAGCCTTCATAATGGCCACACACGAACACAAGATGCTCATGGTTCGAAAGCTCCTCCGCCTTCTTCTGTGTATATGGTTCCCCTTGCGGGCAAAGCAGAATGACATGAGGACGCTCTCCGCCTTCAGGCATCAGATCCTCTACAGCAGCGAATAACGGCTCAGGCTTCAATACCATGCCTCCTCCGCCGCCATATGGATAATCGTCGACCGTATTATGTTTATTATTCGCATAATCACGGAAGTTAACCGCGTTCAGACTTACAATGCCTTTATCTCTCGCTTTGCCAAGGATGCTCGCGCCGAATACGCCTTGGAACATCTCTGGAAACAGCGTTAGTACATCAATACGCATAAGGCTAGATCAGCCCTTCCATCAGGTGTACTTTAACCGTCTTAGAGGCAATATTGACATCGAGCACGACATCGTCAATAACAGGAATAAGTACTTCCTTGCCCTTCTTCGGCTTTACGACCCAAACATCGTTCGCGCCTGGGGAGAGGATTTCAGAGATGACGCCAAGCTCAGCACCTTCGTCCGTCACCACTGCGCAGCCGATGATTTGGTGATGGTAATACTCACCTTCTTCTAACGGCACAAGGTCGTCCTTGGACACCTTCAGCTCCCAGCCCTTGTACTTCTCTACCTCGTTTATGTTGTCGAAGCCCTTGAACTTCACGATGTACATATTCTTATGCAGTCTTGCAGTCTGCACTTCAACCTCAAACCTCTGCTTCGATTCCGGCTCCAGAAGCGTTAGCACAGCCTTCGGAGCGAAGCGTTCTTCCGGAAAATCCGTCTGCGAAACGATCTTCACTTCGCCGCGGATACCGTGTGTATTCACTAATTTACCGACCGATAACCACTGTTCCATTATTGTCTCCTCGCTATGCGTGTTGCATCCATTTTCGCTTTATCCATCGAAAAAGGGCTAGGATACGTTCGTATCCTAACCCTGTCTCGATGTACGATCGCTACGAAATGATATCGACCATGACGCGCTTATGCGATTTGACGGCAGCCGAGGTGACAACCGTCCGCAGCGCTTTAGCAATCCGTCCCTGCTTGCCGATGACTTTCCCGACATCATCAGGGTTCACCGACAGCAGATAGACGGTGCCGCGATCGTCTTCTTTCACGTCGACTCGCACGTCCTCCGGGTAATCCACTAAAGCCTTCGCTATGACAAGAATCAAATCTTTCATCACAATAGGCCCCCCGCATCGAGTAGTTATTTTTGAAGCTTCGCTTCGTGGAACTTAGTCATAACGCCTGCTTTGGAAAGCAAGTTACGAACTGTGTCAGAAGCTTGAGCACCTTTTTGAAGCCATTGAAGAGCTTTCTCTTCATCGATGTTCACTTGTGCCGGCTCTGCAACCGGATTATAAGTGCCGATTTCTTCAATGAAGCGACCGTCACGCGGGGAACGGGAATCGGATACTACTACACGGTAGAAAGGCGCTTTGTGCGCACCGATACGTTTCAAACGAATACGTACTGCCATTTGGAAATTCACCTCCTTAAAAAAGTTTTATATGCTTATCTCCTTGGACAAGTGAAAACGGCTCTCGCCGTTCTCTGGCGGTAAAGCTTACGTTTCGCGGAGAAATCTAAGCAAAGTAACCGAATACTTATGCTGCTTAGATTTTTAGAAAGGAAACTTCATGCCCTTCGGCAGCATGTTCTTAAGACCTTTCATGCCGCCCTTAGGACCTTTAGGGCCCATCATCGAGGAGAACTGCTTCATCATTTTCTTCATGTCTTCAAACTGCTTGATGAGACGGTTAACTTCTGCAATCGAAGTGCCGCTGCCCGCAGCGATACGCTTGCGTCTGCTGTGGTTCAAGATATCCGGCTTCTGCTTCTCGGCCTTCGTCATCGATTTCACGATCGCTTCAACGCGGCCAATCTGCTTCTCATCCACCTTGAAGTTCTTCATATCCTTCATTTTGCCCATGCCAGGCATCATGTCGAGGAGCTGGTCCAGCGGTCCGAGCTTACGAACTTGTTCCATCTGCTCAAGGAAATCTTCGAACGTGAATTCCGCCGTGCGCATCTTGCGTTCCATCTCTGCGGCTTTCTCCGCATCGATCGTCGAATGGGCTTTCTCGATTAGGGAGAGCATATCGCCCATGCCAAGAATCCGGGAAGCCATCCGCTCCGGATGGAACGGTTCAAGCGGTTCGATCTTCTCGCCAGTTGCTGCGAATTTAATCGGGCAGCCTGTTACTGCTTTGACGGACAATGCCGCACCGCCGCGAGTGTCACCATCGAGCTTCGTCAGTATAACACCGGTCAGCTCAAGCTGGCTATGGAAGCTTTGGGCAACATTAACCGCTTCTTGACCCGTCATCGCATCGACAACGAGGAGCACTTCATCCGGCTTCGTGACGTCATGGATTTGACGAATCTCTTCCATGAGCGCTTCGTCGATATGAAGACGGCCCGCTGTATCGATAATGACATAATCATGACCGTTGTCCTTCGCATGCTGTAGGCCAGCGCGTGCAATGTCGACCGGCGATGTTTGATCGCCAAGCGTAAACACCGGTACGCCGATCTGCTCGCCGAGCACTTGCAGCTGCTTAATCGCTGCCGGACGATAAATATCGCCTGCGATCATAAGCGGCTTATGCTTGTCCTTAAGGAGCAGCTTCGCGAGCTTAGCAGTGGAGGTTGTTTTACCCGCACCTTGCAAACCAGCCATAAGAATAACGGTTGGCGGCTTGTTCGCTTTGGCCAGCTTCGACTGCGTACCGCCCATTAGGGCAGTAAGCTCTTTATTTACGATATCGACGACGACCATGCCGGGAGTGAAGCTCTTCATCACTTCCGCTCCAACGGCCTGTTCCTTCACCTTCGCGATGAAATCTTTGACGACCTTGAAGTTAACATCGGCTTCCAATAAGGCTAACCGCACCTCGCGCATCGCTTCGTTAACATCATCCTCGGACACTTTACCTTTGCCGCGAAGCTTGCCGAATACGTTCTGCAGCCTGCTGGACAATCCTTCAAATGCCATGATCGTCACCTCCTATTTGCTAACTATGTAGTGCCATGTACTTCTTCGCGCAATCCTCTGGCAATATCTTGAAGCTTCGTGCGCAGCTCTTCATTCGGTTCTGTCTGCTCTGCAAGCAGCTCCAGCTTACTCAGCCAGTTCTCTGCTGCAGTGTGCTTGCGCAGCAAGCCAAGCTTGCTCTCGTAGCTCTCCAGAACCGCTCCGGCACGCTTAACATGCTCATAAACGGCTTGACGCGTAATATCGAACTCAGCCGCAATTTCGCCGAGCGTATAATCATCATGGAAATAATATTTAAGAAACGTCTGCTGCTTCTCAGTCAGCAGCTTCTCGTAGAAGTCAAATAGCATATTGATTCGGTTTGTCTTCGCCAGGGCGTCAGATTCATGGACAATCATGCGTGCCACTCCTTTGCGTCAAGGCTATTACCTTTACACCAATTCCACGACGATTATCATAGCGCATTCGACAATACACTGTCAAGTAAAAAAGGTTGACGCCCTCGAAACTCGAAATTAATCGGCAGTTTCCGTCTCATCTTCTCCGCTTTCCAGCAGTCCGCCGAACAGCGCGTGAACGAATTGCTCGGAGTCGAACTCCTGCAGATCGTCCATCTTCTCGCCTAGACCGACAAGCTTAACCGGCAAATCCATTTCGTTGCGGATGGCAATGACAATACCGCCTTTGGCCGTACCGTCGAGCTTCGTCAGGACGAGTCCGGTTACGCCGCTCTTCTCGCCGAACAGCTTCGCTTGGCTAAGTGCATTCTGACCTGTTGCTGCATCAAGGACGAGCAACACTTCATGCGGAGCACTCGGTACTTCACGCTGGATGACGCGGAAGATCTTGTTCAATTCTTCCATCAGGTTGTGCTTATTCTGCAGACGGCCTGCAGTATCGCAGAGCAGTACATCAACGCCGCGCTGCTTCGCCGCTTGCACTGCGTCATACATGACAGCCGCCGGGTCTGCGCCGGATTCTTGTTTGATGACGTCAACGCCGACGCGCTTGCCCCATACTTCCAGCTGCTCGATCGCGCCTGCACGGAATGTATCGCCTGCCGCAAGCAGAACGCTCTTGCCTTCACTCTTGAACTTGTGCGCGAGCTTGCCGATCGTCGTCGTCTTGCCTACGCCGTTAACGCCAACGAACAAAATAACCGTCATGCCTTGATCGGCCATGCGCAATGCGGTTGATGCATTGCCCTTAAGCAGATCAACAAGCTTCTCGGACAGAATCGGCTGAAGATCGGAAGCATTTTCGATTTTACGCTTCTTCACTTCTGCGCGTAAATCATCAATGAGTTCCATCACTGTGTTTACGCCGACATCCGCGCCGATCAAAATTTCTTCCAGCTCTTCGTAGAACATTTCGTCAATCTTCTTGCGGCGGGTAATGAGCTCTTCGATCTTGCCGACGAACGCCGTCCGCGTCTTCGTCAAGCCTTCCTTAAACTTCGATGTGACCGCTTCGGTCTTCTGTGCAATGCTTTCTTTCAGCCTTTTGAAAAAACTCATCCCTTAACCTCCGTCCCTTTACTTGCAAAAGCCGGGCTTTGGCGCAAATTGCGGCCATAAGCACCGGCTCTTCCATAAAACCTTTAAGCAGATACCGCTTCTTCGTCCTCCAGCCGGACTGAAACGAGCTTCGATACGCCGCCTTCCTCCATCGTTACCCCATAGAGTACATCGGCTTCCTCCATCGTACCCTTACGGTGTGTTACGACAATAAACTGCGTAAGTTCCGAGAATTCGCGCAAATACTGCGCAAAACGTGCAACGTTCGCTTCATCAAGCGCCGCTTCAACCTCGTCGAGTACGCAGAACGGTACTGGCTTAACCTGCAAAATCGCGAACAGCAGCGCGATAGCCGTCAGTGCGCGCTCGCCGCCGGAGAGGAGCTGCAAGTTCTGCAGCTTCTTGCCCGGAGGCTGGGCGACGATATCGATACCGCTGTCGAGAACCCGGTCCGGATCGATCATGATGAGATCCGCACGGCCGCCGCCAAACAGCTTCGAGAATACGACGACAAAGTGACCTCGAATCGCCTCGAATGTACTGCGGAACCGCTTGCTCATCTCGTCGTCCATCTCGCGGATAACTTGATACAGCGTCGTCTTCGCTTCGATCAGGTCATTCTTCTGATCGTTCAGGAACGTGTAACGCTCCTTCACACGCTCGTACTCGTCGATTGCGCCAAGGTTGACTTCACCAAGGCTCGAGATCCGGCGCTTCAGATCACGCACTTCGTTCTGTGCAGCGAGTACGTCTTCCGGAACCGGATAGCGTTCCTTCGCCAGCTCGTAGCTAAGCTCATATTCCTCGCTTAGCTTGCGAAGCAAGTTGTCGAGCTCGACGTCGAGACGGTTGACCGCGATCTCAATCTGACGCAGCTGATCTTCGATGCTGCGCAGCTGCGTGCGCTGCTCCTTCGTCTCGCTCTCGCCTTGCTCCAAGTCGCGAGTAAGCTCTGAACGCTCAGCGCGCTTCAAATCCGTCTGCTCGGAGCAGGTGTCCTTCTTCAGCTTCAATCCGTTCAGCTGTTCGATCTGCTTCACGCTCTCGGCTGCATGCTGGGACGACTCTTCCTCTTGGCGTACGAGCATCTCACGCAAGCCGGACAGCTCCTGTTTCGCACGACCGATGTCACTGCGAATTCGGGTAGCCTGATCCTCGAACGACATTTTCTCCTGATCGGTCTTCGCAAGGGCAATCTTAAGATCTGTCAGCTGATCCTGCAGCTGTTCCTTCGCCGATTCGCCTGCTTTACGGCGTTCTTCCGCGACGCGGATCTCTTCTTGCAGCCTCGCTTCTTCCTTGGTCAGTTGTTCAAGACGGACTTCCGCTTCCTTCGCCGATTGAGTCAGCTGATCCTTCTCCGACTTATGGCCGGCGCTGTCCGCTTGGAACAGCTGCGCCTGTTCATCGAGATGGCGCTGTTCATTCTCGAGTTGCTGAAGCTCAGCACGCTGGTGCTGCTCGTCAATCCGCAGCTGTTCGCCTTGCGCACGCAAATCATCCACATTCTGATTGCGAATCGATTGCTCCTTGCGAAGGTCGCTAATCTTATCGCGAAGCTTCGTAATCTGCTCCCCTGTCGATTTAATCTCTTCATCGAGCTGCTCGATCTGACGCGTACGGCCGAGCAGGTTGGCACCCTTCTTCTGAATGCTGCCGCCTGTCATCGAACCGCCGGCATTTACAACGTCGCCTTCGAGTGTAACGACCCGGAACCGGTATTGGCATCTTGCCGCAATTCGGTTCGCATGCTCCAGCGTTTCCGAGATAAGCACGTTACCGAGCAAGTTCTCGGCAATTTGCGCATATTTCGCATCGCAGGAGATGAGCTCAGCGGCTACGCCGACGAAGCCTTCCATACCGGCAATTGTTCTGCGGTCATGCTCCGGAATACTCCGTCCGCGGATAACATCGAGCGGCAAGAATGTAGCTCGTCCAAGCTGGCGGGACTTCAAGAATGCAATCGCCGCGCGAGCTGATCGCTCATCGTTCATAACGACGTGCTGGAGCGCACCGCCAAGCGCTGTCTCGATTGCCAGCTCGACCTTCTCCGGCACGCGGATCAGCTCCGCGACAGCGCCGTGAACGCCTTCAACGCCGCCGGATGAACGGCGGGAATTCTTCAAAATCTCACGGACGCCTTGCATAAAGCCGTCGAGATCGTCCTGCATTTCCTTCATCGTATCCCGTCGGGAAGTTAGAGCCTCAAGCTTCTGCTCCCACTTACGGACTGCGCCGCCTGCTTCTTCGAGCAGCTTCTGGCCGTTCTGCAGCTGCTCCGCTTCCGTAATGTATTTGTTACGGAACTTGTTAATGTCAGCAAGCGTAGTCTCGAGCTTCTGCGACAGCTCGGCGCGTCTGGCCTTCAGCCGGTCGTTCTGCTCCTGCCATTTCGTATGCTCATCGCCGAGTCGTTCCATCCGGCGCTGTAATGCTTCATCCTGCTGAGTCGCATAGCGAATCTCATTGCGAAGCTGCGCCATTGTGCTCAGCACATCAAGCAGCTCGCCCTTGAGCGATTCTTCCGCATCTCCGGAAGCCGATGCAGCGGTGCCGAGAAGCTGTGCTTCCTCTTCCGCAAGCTTCGCCCGCAGCGTGTTAATATCGCTATCAAGTGCGGCCGCCTTGCCGCGGAACTCTGCTTCTTCCTTCGTCAGCGCCTGAATGCGTTCATTCTGAGCTGTAAGCGTCGCTTCAAGCTGCGCGCGATTCTGCTCCAAGTTACGTTTACGCTCCTTGAGCACCTCGCCGTAGCCTTCGCATTTCTCGTACTCTTCGCTGTATTGCAGCATCGACTCGTGAAGACGATCAAGCGTCTCCTCAAGCTCCCGCAGCTTCAAGCGGTCCTTCTCGAGCACCGCATCATGCTTGCTGACGACTGTCGAGAGCGCAAGCTGCTCTTCCTGCAGCTTCGCCATCTTCGCATTCGATTCATTCCACGTCTTGTGCACAGTTTCAATGTTATGTACATACATCGAAATTTCGCCATGCTTCAGCTGTTCGCGGAGCTGCTTGTACTGAATCGCCTTCTCCGACTGCACACGTAGAGGCTCAACCTGGTCCTCAAGCTCCGTAACCAAGTCATGGATACGCAATAGGTTCGTCTCGGTCTCATCGAGCTTCTTCTGCGCTTCGCGTTTACGCGACTTGTATTTCACAATACCTGATGCTTCTTCAAAGATACCGCGCCGATCCTCCGAACGCGTACTCAAAATCTCTTCAATTCGGCCTTGTCCGATAATGGAATACGCTTCTTTACCGATCCCCGTATCCATGAACAGTTCCGTTATATCTTTCAGTCGGCACGACTGCTTGTTGATCAAATATTCGCTGTCGCCGTTACGATGTACGCGCCTAGTGACCGTTACCTCGTTAAAATCAAGCGGCAACGCATTGTCGGAGTTATCCAGCGTAAGCGAAACTTCGCCGAAATTCACCGCTTTGCGCGCGTCGCTGCCCGCAAAAATAATATCTTCCATCTTGCCGCCGCGAAGACTCTTCGCGCTTTGTTCACCCAATACCCAGCGGATGCTGTCGCTGATATTGCTCTTGCCGCTGCCGTTCGGCCCAACAACAGCCGTAATGCCACGGACGAATTCCAGCTCCGTCTTGTCGGCAAACGACTTAAACCCGGCTAACTCTATCCTTTTCAGGAACATCGCTTACCTTCACCTCAACGACTATTGTACCATACTTGCCGGAAAAGGACATGCGGTGAAACCTTTTCCAATGCGGAAAATATGCCATATTTCAAGCTTGCAGAAGGCCTCTTAACGCAAAAAATCCCGGTTGCCAAATGGGCACCAGAATTTTGGCCTAACCTATTACTGAGCAAGCTTTCTCCAAGCTTCCGCTGCAGCCTGCTGCTCAGCCTCTTTCTTCGTCCTGCCGGCACCAGAGCCGTAAGACGTATCCCCGATGTACACTTCCACCACGAACTCGCGGTCATGTGCAGGGCCACGTTCTTCGGTAATTCGGTACTCAATCGGTCCCATGCTCGCATGCTGGGCTTTCTCTTGCAGCGTCGATTTGAAATCCTTCACGAGCAAGCCGCCGTCGCTGTCGATATGCGGGAACATATGCGTCGCGAGGAAAGCTCTCACTGGCTCCAGTCCTTGATCGAGATAAATCGCGCCAATGAACGCTTCGAACAAGTCAGCTAGCAATGCAGGCCGCTGCCGGCCGCCCAGCTGTTCTTCGCCACGTCCGAGCAATACATGTGAACCTAAGTCGAGCATTTCCGCGAAACGCGCAAGCGAAGGCTCGCAGACGATCGATGCTCTCATCCGGGTTAACTGACCTTCCGGACGTTCCGGGAACGTGCGGTACAGAAATTCCGAGACGGTCAGCTGCAAAATCGCATCGCCCAGAAACTCGAGCCGCTCGTTATGCTCCATGGCGCTCTGCCGATGCTCGTTCACGTAAGAGGTATGGGTAAACGCCTGCTTCAGCAGGCGCACCGTATGAAATCGGAGCTGCAGACGCTGCTGCAGCTCTTCAAACTTATCATGCTTCATAACGTTTCATCACGATCGTAGCGTTATGGCCGCCGAAACCGAACGAATTGGACAACGCGTATTGCACGTCTGCTTCTCTCGGTGTGTTAGGGACATAATCCAGATCGCACTCAGGATCTTGATTGTCAAGGTTAATCGTCGGCGGGATGATGCCGTTCTGGAGCGTCAAGCCAAGGATAACGGCTTCTACGCCGCCAGCTGCGCCAAGCAAGTGGCCTGTCATCGACTTCGTCGAGCTGACTGCCAGCTTGTATGCATGCTCGCCGAACGTCTTCTTGATCGCTGTCGTCTCGGAAAGGTCGCCTACCGGCGTCGAAGTTCCGTGCGCATTGATGTAGTCGATCGCTGTCGGTTCGATGCCGCCGTCACGAAGTGCTTTCACCATACAACGCGCTGCGCCGTCGGGATCTGGCTCTGTCATGTGATGCGCATCACCGCTCATGCCGTAGCCGATGATCTCAGCGTAAATATGAGCGCCGCGCTGCTGCGCATGCTCGAGCGATTCCAGAATAAGAACGCCGGAGCCTTCGCCCATTACGAAGCCGTCACGGTCTATATCGAATGGACGGGACGCTTTCGCTGGCTCATCGTTGCGCGTCGACATCGCACGCATCGAGCAGAAGCCCGCCATGCCTGTCGGACGAATTGTCGCTTCAGCACCGCCGCAGATCATTACGTCTGCATCGCCGCGCTGAATCATTTTGAACGAGTCGCCGATGGAATGCGTTCCTGTCGCGCAAGCCGTTACAGCCGTGCTGTTCGGGCCTTTCGCGCCAGTTGCCATCGACACTTGGCCGGAAGCCATGTTCGCGATCATCATCGGAATAAAGAACGGGCTGACACGCTTAGGACCTTTCTCCAGCAAAATATTGTGCTGGTCTTCCCAAGTGCCTAGACCGCCGATTCCAGAACCGATCATAACGCCGACACGCTCAGCATCGACATTCGCACCGATATCAAGCGAAGCGTCCTTAACGGCCAACTGGCTCGCTACAACAGCGAATTGAACGAAGCGGTCCATGCGGCGCGCTTCTTTCTTGTCGATATTGTAATCTTCCGGATTGAAGTTTTTGATTTCTGCTGCAATTCGTGTCGGGTACTCCGAAACGTCAAACGCTTCGACCAGCGAAACGCCGGATTTGCCTTCCATCAAATTGCTCCAAAACGTATTTAAATCGGAACCGAGCGAAGTCATAACTCCCATGCCCGTAACGACTACTCTCTGTTTCATTACGATTCACCTCTGATTGGAAACCACTATTGGTTAACGATATCTATAAAAACGCTAATGCGCTTACAGCTTTCATGATGGCATATGCCATAGATATGGAGAGAAGTCCCGCTTTGACGGGCGGGACTTGACAGCTCTTTACTTAGCTAGAGAAGATATGTAATTAACAACTTCCCCTACACTCGTAATTTTCTCTGCATCTTCATCAGAGATTTCCATATCGAACTCATCTTCCAGTTCCATGACGAGTTCTACGACATCAAGAGAGTCTGCTCCAAGATCTTCTTTAAACGAAGCCTCGAGAGACACTTCCGACTCGTCTACGCCAAGGCGGTCGACAACGATGCGTTTTACACGATCATATACATCGGACATCCGGTTCACCTCCTCCATGGTATTATACGAGAATTGATTGCAAAATGCCATACTCGGCCACTTCTATTGCAAAGGCTAGCAAAATTACATGTACATGCCGCCATCGACGTGGATGGTTTGGCCTGTCATATAGGCTGCAGCGCCTGAAGACAAGAAGCGGACAGCGGCTGCGATATCCTCAGGATTACCTAGTCTTGCAAGCGGAATGTCCGCAGCAAGCTTCTCGCGTGTTTCCTGCGGCAGCTTGTCAGTCATGTCCGTCTGAATGAATCCAGGCGCTACACAGTTGACTGTAATGCCGCGGGAAGCGAGTTCGCGCGCAGAAGCCTTCGTCAGGCCGATAACGCCCGCTTTGGCTGCTACGTAGTTAGCCTGCCCTGGATTGCCAAGCACCCCTACAACGGACGAAATATTAATGATGCGGCCTGAACGCTGCTTCATCATTTGGCGCGTTACCGCTTTGATGCCGTTGAATACGCCTTTAAGATTCGTCTCGATGACTTGGTCGAATTCTTCTTCTTTCATACGCATGATTAGATTGTCACGCGTAATGCCTGCATTATTCACAAGAATATCGATGGCGCCAAACGTCTCGACAACCTGCTTCACCATGCCATCGAATTCATCGGCTTTGCCGACGTTCGCCTTGAGCACGAGCGAGCGGCGTCCAAGCGCTTCAATCTGTTGCGCGGTTTCTGCTGCTGCTGCTTCGCTGCCGGAATAGTTGATGGCAACATCTGCGCCTGCTTCAGCGAGCGCGATGGCGATCGAGCGGCCAATTCCACGGGATGCTCCCGTGACTAGCGCTATTTTACCAGAAAGATCAGCAAAACTCATATAAAAGCAGCCTCCTTTTACTTAGTATGTAAGGTACGTACCCCCTAAATCCCCCTACGCCTAGGGGGACCCCAAGGGTCTACCGACCCTCTGGACACCCGGAAGGTGGAACGTTTGTGCTTGCAGAGAAGCGCTCGCGAGATGGGGTTAGTGCTGGGCCTCGCTTTCGTCCCTCGCGGGACACGCTTAACGTTGGGCGCCGTTTAGCCACCTGTTGTCACTTGCGGGACACATCGTAACGTGGCGCTTTACTGAGGCGCGTTGTGCGATGCTGCGTGCTGCCGCTCGTTTTTTTCCCTTGCGGGACACGCTTTACATTTGGTGCGAGAGCATGGACAGCCTGCGCCTACCGCTGGCTTCTTAGGTCGGCGGCTTATCCCGCCGACGTTAGTGTCGCCGTTTGCGCCGGCTTGTGCCTGCCGGCACCTAAACGTCGCAAAAGCCAAACCCGCACCTGCGGTGCTAAAAGCCAAACCCGCACCTGCGGTGCTAAAAGTAAAAACCTAAAAGATTACAAAGCAACTGCCTTGAGAGCTTCCAAGCTATTGACCGAGATGATATTAACCGACTTGTCAATTTTCTTAATCAAGCCCGCTAGAACCGTGCCCGATCCGATCTCGACAAACGTATCTACACCTTGCTCGATCAAATACTTTACGCTGTCTTCCCACTGAACCGGGGAATACACTTGCTCCGCAAGCAAGCTGCGAATTTCTTCTGCACTTGTTACCGGCTTCGCTGTTACGTTTGCAATTACCGGTACTGCTGCATCGCTCACTTGAACAGAAGCTAGAACCTCTGCCAGCTTCTCTGCTGCTGGTTTCATCAAAGAAGAGTGGAACGGGCCACTTACCTCGAGAGGAATAACGCGCTTCGCGCCGGCTTCTTTGCCGCGCTCCACGACACCCTGCACGCCTGCCGCTGTGCCAGATACGACGATTTGGCCCGGGCAGTTTACGTTGGCGAGTTCAACTGCGCCTGCTTCCGCAGATACACTTGCGCAGAGAGCTGCCAGAGCTTCGCGTTCTGCGCCTAGCACTGCAGCCATTGCGCCTTGACCGCTTGGTACCGCTTGCTCCATGAATTCGCCGCGTGCACGAACCGTGCGCACTGCATCTTCGAACGAAAGTGAGCCAGCCGCCACAAGTGCGCTGTACTCGCCTAGACTGTGACCTGCCACGAAGTCCGGCTTCAGACCATGGTCCTTCAACGCTTCAAGCAGCGCGATGCTTACAGCTAGCAATGCTGGCTGCGTATTCGCTGTTTGCTTCAGCTTCTCTTCCGGACCGTTAAAAATAATATCGCTAAGCGCAAAGCCGAGCGCTTGATCCGCTGCGTCAATGATTGCGCGCGAAGCATCTACAGCTTCGTAAACATCTTTACCCATGCCAACGGCTTGCGCCCCTTGGCCTGGAAATACAAAAGCGATTTTGCTCAAACCATTGCACCTCCGAACCGACTGAATATCATAACACTATATAATGAAAGAATAAGTTACCAAATGAGTACGGAAGCGCCCCAAGTCAAACCGCCGCCGAAGCCGACCATAACCAGCTTGTCGCCTTCTTTCACGCGGTTCTGTTCAACTGCCTCTGCGAGTGCGATCGGAATCGATGCCGCGGAAACGTTGCCGTATTTATCAAGGTTGATCATGCATTTCTCAGCCGGAAGATCGAGACGATTCATCGCCGAGTTAATGATCCGGATATTCGCTTGATGCGGAATGAGGAGATCAATTTCGGTTTTATCGATACCCGCTTTGCGAAGCGCTGCTTCAGCCGCATTGCCCATAATGCGAACTGCGAATTTGAATACTTCGTTGCCCGCCATATAGATGAAGTGATGCTTGTTCTCGATGCTCTCCGGCGTAGAAGGCATACGCGAACCGCCGCCGCATACTTTCAGCAGCTCGCCGCCTGAACCGTCAGCGCCAAGCTCGAACGATAGGAAGCCGCGGCCTTCTTGCACTTGGCCGAGCACAACCGCGCCAGCGCCATCGCCGAACAGGATGCATGTGTTGCGGTCTGTATAATCCGTAATGCGGGACAGCGTCTCCGCGCCGACAACGAGCACATGGTTGTACATGCCGGTTGCGATCATGTTCGTTGCTGTTGCCAGACCGTAGATGAAGCCCGAGCATGCTGCCGAAAGGTCAAAAGCAGCCGCTTTCTTCGCGCCGAGCTTATCCTGCAGCAAGCAAGCTGTCGACGGGAAGAACATATCCGGTGTAATTGTTGCTACGATAATCAAATCAAGATCTTCTGCCGTAATGCCCGCTGCCGCAAGTGCAGCCTGCGAAGCATGGAGAGCGAGGTCCGACGTTGCTTGCTCTGGAGCAGCGATCCGGCGCTCACGCATGCCGGTGCGCGATACGATCCACTCGTCATTCGTCTCCACCATCTGTTCCAATTCCTGATTCGTCAAAATCCGCTCTGGCACGTATTTGCCTGTGCCGAGAATGCCTACGGGATTCAGTTGCATAGTCCCACTCACTTCCTGCTAATTTCCGCTGCGATTGACGAAATTAAATTGCTCTCAATGGCTAATTTCGCTTGCCGTACAGCATTTTTGACTGCTTTCACATCTGATGAGCCGTGGCATTTCACAACAAGACCGTTAACGCCAAGAAGCGGCGCGCCGCCATGCTCTTTATAATCCATTTTGCCGCGAAGCTGGCGCATCCTTGGCAAAACGAGCGCTGCTGCAAGCTTCGTCAGCAAGCTGCTTGAGAAGACGTCGCGGATAGCTTTGAACAGCGTCCCCGCAGTACCTTCCATCGCTTTCAGCATAATATTGCCGGCAAAGCCGTCACAGATAAGCACGTCGCAATTGCGAAGAAGCACATCACGCGCTTCCACATTGCCAATGAAGTTAATCGGCGCCGAATCCATCAGCTCGTAAGCCGCCTTCGTCAGCTCATTACCTTTCATCGCCTCTGTTCCGACATTAAGCAGTCCGACGCGGGGCTTCTCCATGCCGTTCATTTTACTGCGATAAATACTTCCCATAATGGCATACTGAAGCAGATGCTCCGGCTTCGCATCCATATTCGCGCCCAGATCCAGCGCAAGACAACCGACATCGTCCATCGTCGGCAGCATCGTTACGAGCGCCGGGCGCTCCATGCCTTCCATCCGTCCAACGACGAGCAACCCTGTCGTCATCAGCGCGCCGGTATTGCCTGCCGAAAGCATCGCTTCCGCATGACCTTCCCGTACAAGCTGGCCTGCCATCACCATCGAAGAACTTTTCTTCCGGCGTACGGCTTTAACCGGCTCATCATCGGGCCCAATGACATCATCCGCATGAATAATTTCAATATTGGAAGGCTTCTTTGCGCCAAGATGCTTCTCAATCTGTGCCGTATCTCCAACTAGCTTAATTTGGAGCTCCGGCCATTCCAGTGCCGCTTCGACTGCGCCTTGCACGATTAGTGAAGGGGCATGGTCGCCACCCATCGCGTCAATTGCGATCCGCACCATCCATTCCTCCCTCTATAACCGGCTCGCCTGCGGAACGATAGATGACAAAATGGCCTTGGAACACCATCTCGTCGCCTACATAGGAACAAACTTCTACCTTCGCTTTGCTGCGGCCGCCGGAGCCTGAACGCACATATGCTTTCGCAATGCATTTCTCTCCTAGCTGCACTGAGCGCACGAACCTGATGTCTGCTGTTGCCGTGAGCGCAATCTCGTCGTTAATAACTGCAACCGCGAGTGAGTTCGCCTGGGCAAAAACATGATGTCCGCGGGCAATGCCGGTTCTTGAAAATACATGCTCTTCCTTAATTTCAAAAAGCGAGATGCCGCTGTGATCCAGCTGCAAATCTACAATATCCCCGATTACCTCATGCAGCGGCAGTGAACGGACGGGGTCATACGAACGTTCCGCCATTAACTTCATTCGTTCCCGCAGCTCGGGAATGCCGAGCTCTAACCGATCCAGCCGCACCGTTTGAATACTAACCTTCAATTGACGTGTCAGCTCCTGATCCGTAATGAACGGATTGTCTTCGATCAGACTTTGCAGCAGCTGATGTCGCTGTTTTTTCGGAAGACGTTCGATGGTCCGCACCACCTTTGCCTAATGTTCTAAGTATGTACTTCTGCTTATAATCATACACCATTAAAATCAGCTATTATAACCAGGTACTAATAGTATATAGAAGAAAACGGCATCGCGCAATATTCAGCCGCCTAATTAGGCACATTAGCCTTCTCATCAGCACTCCGCACCACGGGGTATCCCTCCGGACAAATGAACAAAAAAATAGCACTTCATCACGGGATGAAGTACTATTATGCACTTAAAACTATTGCTTGATGATCTCTCTTGCTTTGTATGTTCCGCAAACTTTGCACACACGGTGAGCCAATTTCAACTCTCCGCATTGCTCGCATTTAACCATACCTGGCACCGCCAGTTTGAAATGCGTGCGGCGTTTGTCACGACGTGTTTTGGACGTTCTACGTTGTGGTACTGCCATGTTTCCCACCTCCTTAACAGAATTCGGCCAGCTACTTTCACTTACTCTTTGAACAAATCTTTCAAGGCGGCGAGTCTTGGATCAATCCGATCGGTCTGACACCCGCAATTTTGCTCGTTTAAGTTCGTGCCACAGGAGTGGCAAAGACCCTTGCAGTCTTCTTTACAAAGCGGAACGAAAGGCAATGCGAGCATGAGCATCTCTTCAAGAAAAGGCTCAAGATCAAGCTTGTCTTCCTCCACCGGAATGATGTCCTCTTCTTCATCGCCAGTCAGCTTCGCAGCCGGCTTGAATCGCTCATGAAACGGAACGACAACATGCGTATGTGTCGGCTCCAAACACCGTGAGCACGCAAGATCAGCATCGACGGACACTTCGCCCTCCACATGGGCAACAGCGTCTTCACCCCAAGCGGTCATCTTGACTTCCATAGGGCTCGTACTGATGATGTCTTTACGAACTTGCTTCAGCCAGTCGGTGTCTAAGCTTGAATGATAAGGAACTTTCAATCCTTTGGATGCTAATTCGCGAACATTAATCTCCATACGATCACTCCAAACAAACAAAGTTTATTATATCGAGTATTGAATCGTTTTGTCAACATTTTCACTGCATGATATTATGGAATGAGCAAAAACGGTCAAGACAATATCATATCACATGTCGGAGGATTCGCAATGCGAACAGTTGGGCTTATTGTCGAGTATAACCCATTTCATAACGGTCATCATTATCATTTGCAGCAATCGCTGAAAATAACGGACAGCGACGCGGTCGTCGCCGTGATGAGCGGCCATTTCCTGCAGCGCGGGGAGCCGGCGCTGCTGAACAAGTGGACGCGCGCCGAGATGGCGCTGCGAGGCGGCTGCGACGTTGTCATCGAGCTGCCCGTCGCCTATTCGACGCAGGCGGCGGAATGGTTCGGCTTCGGCGCCGTGGCGCTGCTGGAAGCGACAGGCGTCGTAGACGCGCTCTGCTTCGGCAGCGAGTCCGGCGACATCCGGCCGCTTCAGCGGGTTGCCCGGCAGCTCGCGCATGAGCCCGCAGCATTCGAGGGGCTCATGGCGGATTGCCTTCGCGGCGGCGTGAGCTATCCGGCTGCATATAGCGAAGCCGTCCGCCAGTTTATGCTGGCCGCGGGCGATGCCGAGGCGGCCGCGTTTCCGCTTGCGCAGCCCAACAATACGCTTGGGCTGCATTACCTGCTCGCGCTGGAGCGGCTTGGCAGCGCGATCAAGCCTTTCACGCTGCGCCGCGAGAAGGCCGGCTACTCGCAGACCAGCATCACCGATGCGCAGATTGCGAGCGCAACGGCGATACGCGGGCTTGTCGTCGGCGAGGCTGGGACGCCTGCCGATGCAGCCCCTTACGTCCCTGCTTCGACGCTGGAGCTGCTCCTGCGCGATCATGCGCTGGGACGCGGTCGCAATAGCTGGGCACAGTATGCGCCTACACTAATACATAAGCTCGTGAGCGAGCCCGCAGAGCAGCTTGAGCACTATTATGAGATGAGCGAAGGACTGGAGCATCGAATCAAGAAATTGCTTCCCGAGCTTGCTGCTCTTGATTTCGAGACGCTGCTAGGCGCACTGAAGACGAAGCGCTACACGCGCACGAAGCTCCAGCGCGCCTTGCTAGCCGTGCTGCTTGGGCACTCCAAGGAACTGCTGTCGCGCGAGCGTCTTCGCGATGGCATCCAATATATCCGCGTGCTAGGCTTCACTCCGCGCGGTCAAGAGCTGCTGAAGCGCATGCGCAAGTCGGCGAAGCTGCCGATCTTGATGAGCGCCGCTCGCTCGCAGCACGATGACCCATACTTGGCGCTTGATGTCCAAGCGACCTCGGTGTATGCGCTCGGCTGGCAAGATCCTTCACCACGCGATCTCTTCCGCGATTATTACGAGAAACCGATTACGATTGGATAATCGTAATCGGCTTGGTCTATCCCCATGAAGACGAGCGTAACAATATAGTGGCTCTGTTTGTCCTGCCTAGTCGCTTTCGACTATCCGGACCAAGCAGAGCCACTATCTCTAGCAATGGAGTGAGTTCCTATGACGCGCACCATCACGTACGCTTGCTTATCGATCCTTCTCGTAACTTCCATCATTTTACGCCCGGATGAAGCGTTCCAAGCCTCTCTGCAAGGCTTGACCGTCTGGTGGAATATTGTCTTTCCCGGTCTTCTGCCGTTTCTCGCCTTGCTGGAGCTCATGCTCACCTTCGGCGCCGTTCACGCCCTTGGCGCACTGCTGCATCCGCTCATGCGCCGGCTCTTCCGTCTGCCGGGTGAATCCGGCATCGCAATGGCGCTTGGTTGGACAGGCGGCTTCCCGCTCGGCGCGGAAGCTGTCGCTGCCCTGCGCCGCAGCAAGTCCGTGACCGTCGCCGAAGGACAGCGGCTGCTCTCGCTCTCGCATATGCCAAGCCCGTTGTTCATGCTGCTCGTCGTCGGCTCCGGCTTTCTCCACCGCCCCGAGCTCGGCGCGGCAATTGCCGCTGCGGTGTGGATCTCGGCCGTTCTCACCTCGTTCATCACCGCCCACTTCTCGTCAGCGTCTGCTCCAGCGCCAACACGCGGCGACAACAAAGAACAGCCAGCGCCTACTTCAGTTCTGCGACGCGCAGCTGCGGCTATGCAGGCAGCCAGCAAACGCGACGGCCGCACGTTCGGCAAAGCGCTTGGCGACGCCGTCGTCGTCTCCGTCTACAAGCTGATGGCCATCGGCGGCTTCATGATTTTCGCAGCCGTCCTCGTTCGACTCTTGCAGCCATTGATGCCTGAGCGGATTCCCGCCTTCTTGCTCCCGGCCTTCCTGGAGAGCCATATCGGGGTATACGCTGCCGCGACAACGAAGTTCGCAGGTGGCGTTCCGTGGACAGCCGCATGTGCTGCAGCTGTACTAAGCTGGAGCGGCCTTAGCGCTCTCTTACAAGCAGGCAGCATGCTCGCGGACACCGGATTATCGCTCGCCCGTCTTGCTGCAGCTAGGCTTGTTCAAAGCCTGCTCGCCTTCTTCATCACGCTGCTCGCGTGGAAACCCGCAGGCAAGCTGCTGCAGTATATAATACCGTCATCCGCACCGACCTTCTCGCAGACAGAAAAAACAGGCGCTGCCACGGCTGCATCGATTCGCGCTGGCGATCTGCATTCCCTTTGGCCGTATACGCCTGTTCTGCTGATTGGCTTCTTATTCGCCGTTTCCGTGCTCATTACGCTCTCCGCTGCCATAGCGGGAACATCGGGAAGGCATATCTCACGTTAAGCCCGGTCTGCAAACTTCCCTGCCAGCGCTTCTGCCACGACCGGCGGTACGAGATCCGTCACATTTCCTTTAAAACGCGCGATTTCTTTTACAATACTGGAACTAAGGTAAGACCACTTCGGATTCGTCATCATGAAGATCGTCTCGATCTCGCCATCCAGCTGATGGTTCGTCGACGCCATCTGCAGCTCATATTCGAAATCCGTAACCGAACGGATGCCTCTAACGATGACATGCGCATCTCTCGAACGCATGAAATTGACGAGCAAATCACGGAAGCTGTCAATGGTCACATTCGGAAGATCCTTCGTCACTTCCCTTAGCAGTTCCTTGCGTTCTTCAACGGAGAAGAGCGGATTCTTGCTCGTATTGTTGAGCACAGCGACGATTAAGTGATCAAACTGCTTGGCAGCGCGGTGTATGATGTCCACATGCCCGCAAGTTACTGGGTCGAAGCTGCCCGGATATACGGCAACTCTCTGGCCGGGTGTTCTCGTTGTTGCTGTCATATTCATAGCCTCCATATGTACAGTTGGCTTTTTACTCGCCATCAATTGTTTGCTTCATTCATTTCTTCGCCTGGCTCTACTTCAGAGGCACCAAAACGATAAATGGTTACAGCTGTATCGCCATACTGCGAACGCCGGAGCTGCACGAAGCCATCCATCACTTCCGGATAAATATGCTCGGCATCGTGCTCGACGACGATCTTGGCACGAGGCGCCAGCAAATTGCGTTCTGCAAGCTCGCTAATGAGCGTATCCATCTCTTTCATTCGATAAGGCGGATCCAGAAACACAAGCTGGAACTGAAGCCCTCGCTTCGCCAGTGCCTTCACGGCCCGAAGTGCTTCCGTGCGATAAATTTCCGCATTTTCCGACACGCCTGCCGCTTGGACGTTCTGCTTGATCACCTCGATGCTGCCGCCGTCCAGATCAACGAACACTCCGCGATCCATCCCTCTGCTCAGCGACTCGATGCCTAACCCGCCTGTACCGGCGAACAGATCGAGCACCAAACCTCCGTCGAAGAATGGGCCAATCATACTGAATATCGCTTCTTTTACTTTATCGGTTGTCGGTCTCGTATTCTTTCCCGGCACCGCTTTTAAAGACCGGCCTTTCGCCGAGCCTGCAATTACTCTCAAAGCTGCTCAAAGCCCCTTTCATTCCTGCTGCCAATTCCTACGTAGTATCGTAACATATTTCCTCGTCTATTTTAAAGGATTCACATGATCTGCGCGCATGTTTGTCATGACCTCCCGCCTTCGCGTCTATATATAAACGAATAGACTGCATGTCGTGACACAAGGAGGAATTTCACATGAGCAAACATCGGCAGCCGGTCACCGTCCTTCCCGTTCCGTTCCATTACGGAGCAAGCCGCCCTGGCGCTGAAGGCGGGCCGCAAGCTGTCTTGCAGGCAGGGCTGATGGAGAAGCTGAAGCTGCTGAAGAGAACGGGTACACTGCATCCTCCTTTTGAATGGCAAAAGCTATCCAGAGACCGCCGTTCCATGGAACGGATGCACAATTGGGGCCGTGTTCTTACGATGAGCGAGGACGTCGCCGAAGCGGTCCATGCGATCGCGAAGAACGGCGCCTTCCCGCTGACGATCGGCGGCGACCACAGCATCTCTATCGGTACGATTGCCGGCTTGACGCAGCATATCCAGCAGTTAGGCGTCATCTGGATCGATGCACATGCCGACATGAATACGCCCAAAACGACACCTTCCGGCAATATACACGGCATGGCGCTCGCAGCCTGCCTCGGCCTTGGCGATGGACGATTCACCGGCTTGTGCGGCGTAAATCCGAAGCTGCAATCCAAGCGCGTCGTCCTCGTCGGCAGCCGCGAGCTTGATGAAGGCGAGAAACGGAATATCTACGGCAGCGGCATCACCTGCTTCACGATGCATGATATCGACCGTATCGGCATGGCCCGAGTAATGGAGCGAGCTATCGCCATCGCCTCGTATGGTTCCGAAGGCATCCACGTCAGCTTCGACATCGATAGCGTCGATCCCGGCGAGGCGCCAGGAACCGGGACTCCAGTCCGGGGCGGATTGAACTACCGCGAAGCTCATCTGGCGATGGAGATGCTCTATGATTGCGGCCGCGTCACCTCCGCCGACGTCGTTGAGGTGAATCCGCTGCTTGATCCGAGCGGGAGAACGGCAAGGCTCGCCGTCGAGCTGATCGGCTCTCTGCTCGGGGAACGCATTCTCTAGTTTCCCGCAGCAAAAAAAGGACGTTTCGCATCTAGCGAAACGTCCTTCTCTTATTGATACGAATTATGCATAATGGCAAGCAGCCCAGTGGTTTGGCTCTACTTCGCGGAAGATCGGCACTTCGTTCGCACATTTCTCTGTCGCAAAGGGACAGCGAGTACGGAAGTGGCAGCCGCTTGGCGGGCTAACCGGGCTTGGCAGATCGCCAGTGAGCACGATACGCTCTTTGCTCTCTTCAACATCCGGATCCGGTACCGGAATCGCGGACATCAGCGCTTTCGTGTATGGGTGCTTCGGATTCGCATACAGCTCTTCACTCTCTGCAAGCTCCACCATTTTACCCAAGTACATAACCGCAACGCGGTCACTGATGTGTTTAACCATCGCAAGGTCATGCGCGATGAACAGGTACGTCAGACCCATTTCACGCTGCAAATCTTGCAGCAAGTTAACGACTTGCGCCTGGATCGATACGTCAAGCGCCGAGATCGGCTCGTCACAGACGATGAACTTCGGATTAACCGCTAGCGCGCGGGCGATCCCGATCCGTTGACGTTGACCGCCGGAGAACTCATGCGGGTAACGTCTAGCATGCTCCGAACGAAGACCTACACGGTCAAGCAAACGTTCAACTTGCATTTTACGCTCTTTCGCACCGTTAGCAAGGCCGTGAATATCAATCGGCTCTGCGATCAGGTCTTCAACTTTCCAGCGCGGGTTCAGCGATGCATATGGATCTTGGAAGATCATTTGCATTTCGCGGCGCAGCGCCTTGAGCGTCGAGCCTTTAGCTTTAACGATGTTTTGGCCTTGGAAGTTAACAGAACCAGCAGTCGGCTCATAGAGACGAAGGATTGTTCTTCCGGCAGTGGATTTACCGCAGCCGGACTCACCAACCATACCGAGCGTCTCGCCTTGGCGGATACCGAAAGAAAGATCGTTAACCGCTTTTAGCGTTTTACCGTTACCAACGTCGAAATATTTCTTCAGCCCTTCTACTTCAAGGAGCATTTCATTGTTTGTTTTCATGCGCTCTCTCCCCCTTTAAGGGCCGAGTCATGCAGCCAACATTTCGCAGTTTGCGTCTCGCTCAGCACATAAGCTTGCGGATCGTTATCGACGCAGATACGCATTGCTTCGTCACAACGCGCACAGAATGCGCAGCCTTTAGGCGGCGAAGACATATCCGGCGGCGTACCGATAATCGGAACGAGCGGCTCGTCCTTCTTCTGATCCAGACGCGGAAGCGAACGCAGCAGACCTCTTGTATACGGGTGCTGCGGGTTTTTGAAGATTTCTTGCTTCGTTCCCGTCTCAACGACTTTACCTGCGTACATAACGACAACGCGGTCACACATATCTGCTACGATACCAAGGTCATGCGTGATCAGGATGATCGACGTACCCGTCTTCTGTTGAAGTTCTTTCATTAGAGACATGATTTGAGCCTGGATCGTAACGTCAAGCGCCGTTGTCGGCTCATCCGCAATCAGAAGCGAAGGATTACATGCAAGCGCAATCGCAATCATTACACGCTGACGCATACCACCAGAGAATTGGTGCGGATATTGTTTCACACGCTCTGCAGCGTTCGGAATACCTACGAGATTCAGCAGCTCAACTGCCCGTTTCGTTGAATCAGAAGTACTCATGTTCTGGTGCTTATGAAGAACTTCTGTAATTTGACGACCTACTGTAAGTGTAGGGTTAAGAGATGTCATCGGGTCTTGGAAGATCATGCCGATTTCCTTACCGCGAATGGACTCCATCTCTTTCTCTGTTTTGGCAAGCAAATCTTCGCCTTTAAACGTAATGGAGCCTTGTTTGAACTCGCCCGGAGGCGTGGGGATCAAACGAAGAATCGATTGAGCTGTTACGCTCTTGCCGCTGCCGGACTCGCCGACAATTGCAACAGATTCGCCGCGGTTAACTTCCAAGTTAACGCCGCGAACTGCTTGAACCTCTCCACCGCGCACGTGAAACGAGATATGCAAATCAGAAATATTGAGAATCGGATCACTCATAAGCTCACTCCTGCGCTGTTTATTTTTTCATCTTCGGATCGAACGCGTCTTGCAGACCGTCACCGAAAATGTTGAATGCAATCATTGTGATACATAGCAGCGACGCCGGAATCGCCATTACCCATGGATACAGCGTCCAAGAAGACATTGCACTGCTGATCAAAGAACCAAGGGATGCATCCGGCGACTGAACGCCTAGACCCAAGAAGCTAAGGAATGCTTCCGTAAATATAGCAGACGGTACCGAAAGCGTTACTGTAACGATGATCGGTCCGAGAGTATTCGGAATTAAGTGGCGAAACAGAATACGACCGCCGCTAGCACCCATCGATTGCGCCGCTAGCACGTATTCCTGGTTCTTCAATTGTAAAATTTGACCACGAACAATCCATGACATCGTAATCCAGCCTGTAATCGACAAAGCCAAAATGATTGTGAACAATCCAGAGCCCATAACAACGCCAAGCAAAATAACGACAAGCATGTACGGAATCGCATAAAGCACTTCTGCGAACTTGTTCATCGCATTACCTAGGCGTTTGCCCGCAAAGCCCATGATACCGCCGTAAGCAACCCCGATAAGAAGGTCAATCAATGCGGCAGTAAAACCAACGATAAGCGAGATCTGAACACCTCTCCAGGAACGCGTGAACATATCGCGACCCAGGTTGTCTGTTCCGAACCAATGCTTAGCCGATGGAGCTGCATACGTATTGTCCAAATCATTCGTATACGTATTATACGGAGATAGCATCGGACAAACAATGGCCAAAATTATCATGATAATCAGGACATACATCCCTGTCATCGCGTATTTATTCTTGCGGAGACGAGCCCAGCTCTCCTGGAAGGTAGAGCGGCTTTCTGCCGTAATGATCTCAGCTTCTTTATGGCGCTGCGGCAGCTTCTCGAAGAGTGCCTGCGTGTTCGCTTCGCTGTGCTGAATATCTTTCAATTGTGTACTCATTTCTTAACGACACCTCCGCTGATTTTGATACGCGGATCAATGATAATGTAAAGCACATCTGTCACGAAACGAGCAGCCATAAGAATGACGGCATAGAAGATCGTGATACCCATGATAAGCGTGTAATCCCGGTTTGTAATACTTTCTACGAAGTATGCGCCGAGACCAGGCAAACCAAAGATTTGTTCAACGACAACGGAACCCGTAATTACGTTCGCTGTCATCGGGCCGAGATAAGTAACAACCGGCAAAATGCCGTTACGCAAACCGTGCTGCCACAGAATGGCATGCGGCGTAAGACCTTTTGCTTTTGCAGTACGAATATAGTCCGAGGTAAGTACCTCGAGCATGGTTGAGCGAGTTAACCTCGCGATGAATGCAATTGGAAGCGTTGACAGCGCTACTACAGGAAGTACGTAATCGAGCGGTCCTTCCAGCCCTGCAACCGTAAAGATTTGGAATTTAACGCCAAAGAAATATTGAACCATCGCACCGACGACAAAGCTTGGAATCGAGATCCCAAGAACGGCAATAAACATAAAGAAATTATCGATAAATTTCTTATGTCTCAGCGCAGCCATCATGCCGAGGTAAACCCCGATGATGACAGAAACGATAATCGCAATAATACCAACTTTAAACGAGGTTCCGAAGGAATCCGCAATGATGCTTGTAACTGTACGATTCGAGCTCTTCATCGATTCGCCAAGGTCAAATTGAAACAGGTTCTTCATGTAAATCAAATATTGATGCCAAACCGGTTTGTCCAAACCGTAGTGAGCCATAATCTGCGCCTTGATTTCAGGCGGAATTGCTTTTTCTTGCGTGAAAGGGTCCCCTGGGACAGCCTTCATCAAGAAAAAGGTTGCGGTGGCTAGAATTAGCAGCGAAACGATTATGTTGACGAACTTACCACCTAAATACCGAGCCATCCCAAGCCCTCCCCAATCATAGAGAAGGGATATATATGGGAACCATATATATCCCTATATCCCTAATTATTTTGTTGCTACTATTTTTCAATCGAAATACGAGTGTAGTCAATGTTACCGCCAAAGTCTACAACATAGTTTTTAACATACGGTTTAACCAATTGAGCAGATGTGTAGTAGTAAATCGGCATAATTGCTTGATTATCACCGATTAGAATTTTCTCGGCTTTAGCCATTGCGTCTACACGTTTTTGCTGATCGCTTGTTGCATAAGCTTCTTTAACGAGCGCGTCGTAATCCGCGTTCTTGAAGCCGATGTCGTTGTTACCGCCGCCAGTAGTGAACATGTCGATGAACGTCATTGGATCGTTGTAGTCAGCGCCCCAACCTGCTCGTGCAACGTCATAGTTCAAGCTTTGACGGTTTTTCAGGAAGATCTTCCATTCTTGAACTTCAGTCTTAGCCGTGATGCCAAGGTTTTCTTTCCACATGTTCGCGATTGCTTCCGCTACTTCTTTGTGAAGACCTTCGTTGAAAGTAAGCGTGAATTCAGGCATCGACGTCATGCCTTCTTCTTGAAGACCTTCAGCAAGCAATTTCTTCGCTTCCGCTACATCTTCTTTGAAGTAATCGTCTTTCACTTCGGAACGGTACTCGCCGCTCACGCCGTGGATACCGCCGGATACGAAACCGTATGCCGGTGTTTGGCCTGCTTTAGTAACTTTGTCAACGATGTCTTGGCGATTGATCGCCATCGAAAGCGCTTTACGAACTTTTACGTTGTTGAAAGGCTTCTTCTCGTTGTTGAAGTTGTAGTAGTACGTGCTTGCGATTGGCTTGATTGTAAGCTCAGGGTTCTTCTCTTCACGGAACTTGGCAAGTTGCTCGGTCGGAATATCTCCTGTCGGTTTACCTGCCCAATCAAGCTTGCCTGTTTTGTACATGCTAAGCTCAGTGTTGGCATCTTTAACCATTGAGAACTTTACGCTCGTCAAGTGAATGTCTTTCTTATCCCAGTAGTTTTCGTTCTGTACGAGTTCCATCGAGTCGCCGTGTTTCCACGTGGACAGTTTGAAAGGGCCGTTCGAAATGTAATCTTTCGCTTCAGCAGCCCAGTTAGCGTTTGTTTGCGCCGACTTGTGAACCGGGTAGGAAGTGAAGAACGCTGTGATGTTCAAGAAGTAAGGAGTTGGGTTCTCCAGGTTAACTTCAAGCGTTGCATCATCGATAGCTTTAACACCGACTTGTGCCGGATCGCTAATGTGGTTAGGGTTGTCCGCTTCGATGTTATAGTTTTGAGCATTTTTAATGTAATAGAGCTGGTAAGCATACGGTGCTGGTGGATTTAGCTTTGGATCCAATGTACGTTTCCAAGAATATTCAAAGTCATGCGCTGTTACAGGGTCACCGTTCGACCATTTTGCATCGCTGCGCAGGTGGAAAGTGTACTTCTTGCCGCCATCAGCAACGTCCCATTTCTCAGCTACGCCTGGAATGATGTTGCCATCTTTGTCCATACGCGTCAGACCTTCGAAAAGGCCGCTCAGCACAGTAAAGGATGTTTGGTCCTGTGCTTGCGCTACATCAAGACTAGGCGGCTCCGTTGTAAGGTTCATACGGAACGTTTGATCGCTGCCCGATCCGCTCTTGCCACAAGCGGACAATACGCCTGTGAAGACCAGGATAAGTGAAACAAGTACTAGCAATTTCTTCTTCATTACTTGAGCCCGCCTCCAACTATTTGTTTATTTTTTTAAACCCGAAACCAAATATACAACGAATTTAACAATTTGTAAAACATAATTTGAACACTTGTAAAGATTTACTTTTCTGTCATGTTAGAAATCCTCACAAAAAGGTGACTCAACCCCAGAGCCCACAAGGGTTGCGGCTTTCTTAGTGATTATGTATATTGTGCCACAAAAGAAACAACCATCCTCAGCCAAATGTTGGCTGAGGATGGTTGTCTGTGAGTGAATCGATTACTTCGCGTTGCCGGTTGTCGTCGTCTCAGGCGCTGCTGCTTCATCTTTTTTTAACGTATTCGTAATTTTGGATTTGGATTTCAAATCCTCCAGCCAAGTTGGCGACAGCTCTTGTACCTTCTGGCGAGTCAACGTATCCTTGATATCTGCTTGCTTCTCATCAAGTGTCGCCGTTTTCGCTGCTTTATGATCAAACACTTTAATGATGTGGTAGCCGAATTGCGTCTTCACCGGTTCGCTCGTCTGGCCAACCTTAAGCGCGAATGCCGCTTTTGCAAAATCAGGATCCATCTTGTCTGCGCTGAAGTAACCGAGGTCGCCGCCAGCATCTTTGCTGCCTGGATCCGTCGATTTCTCTTTGGCGATCGCCGCGAAGTCTCCGCCGTCTTTAAGCTGCTTCTCGATTGCGTCCGCCTCTTCCTTCGTCGCAACAAGAATATGGGAAGCCTTCACTTGCTCTGGCTCGTTGAACGTTGCTTTATTCTCATCGAAATATTTCTTAATATCGTCAGCTGTTACTTTGACTTGCGGCTCAACAAGCTTCGTAATACGGAGCTGCATCGGTGTTTGAGCTTTCAAATCTTCAAGCGTCATGCCCGCTTGCTGCAGTGCAGCTTCGAAATCGGAATCCGAAGGGAATTGCTTCTTGATCTTCGCAATTTCAGCATCAATGTCAGCATCCGTAACTGTGATGCCTTTCTTATCCGCTTCTTGCTTCACAAGCGCTTCTTGAATGAGGTTGTCCATTGTTTGCGTGCCGCCAACCTTCAGCATCGCATCGTATAACTGATCCTTCGTAATCGCAACGCCATTGACGGAACCAACTGCTTTCTTACCGCCAGTTGAACCGAGCGGCTGCTTTACCAGGAATACAAGAAGGACAATTGCAAGGCCGATGGAAATGTACATCCATGCTCTGCCGCCGCCGCTCGATGCTGGCTTAGCTGCCGCTTGTTCTCTCTCGACTTCTTCGTGCTCTTCGTGCTCGTCGTGTTCCTCGAGTTCCCTAGCCTCTGCACTCGCTGCTATTTCACGGCTATTCTCAAGCTCTTCGCGCGATTCTTCCGAGATGACTCCCTCTTGCTCATCTTTATGTGTTGCCTCTAGCTCTACATCCTTATTAAACTCTTTTTCTTTCTCGCTCAAAATTGAAGTCTCCCTTCCAACATTTGAAATCTGCCATAGCTTTACTGTGCCACTATATCAGATATTTAGGCAACAAACCTTAAGAAAAGCTGAAATATGTAAAAATTACACGAAAAAACACATGATATATTTCATAATAACCACGCATGAACGGGCAGCAATAACACAGGAGTAAATACGGTACACGCGGCCATAGAGAAACCGCTCAGTCCGCCTTGTTCCTCCGATTCAGACAACAATCTCGCCGAGCCGATCCCATGCGCAGCCGCACCGACGGCAATTGAGGACGCTATGGCGTTATTAACGCCACACAAGCGCAGCAACGGCGGCCCCGCCACACTGCCAATAAGCCCCGTCGTCACAGTTAGTGCAGCCGTCAACTCTGGCGAACCGCCAAGCCAGCGCGATAAATCAACGGCTACCGCTGCGGTTACGGATTTAGGAAGTGCGGAGTAAAGGAAGGATTCCGTGCCTCCGAACAAAACAACCGAAAGCGCGTTCACAAGCAGCCCGAGCGCACTCCCGACGAAAGCGCCGAGCAGCAGCGATGGCAGCAAGCGGCGCAGCCGCATCGCGTGTTTATAGAGAGGAACGGCCATCGCGACCGTGGCCGGCCCGAGGAAGAAGGTGACCAAATCACCGCCGACCCGATAGGCCGTGTAGGAGATGCCGCCGATCTGCAAAATAACGTAAACGATAAGCGGTGCAGCAATCAAGGGATGCAGCCAGCTCCATCTGCGTTTGAGGTAAAGCGCAGCTCCATAGGCAAGGACAGTAAGCGTCGTGCCGAACATCGGATCAGCGATCAGATTGTTGTTCAATCGTCTCATCCCCCTTCCGGCGTCCGATGAAGAACTGTGTTGCGAGTCCCGTGGATAGCAGAATGACTAGCGTCCCTGCTAGAAGTGAGACGATCGCCGCAAGCCAGGAGTCGCCTATCATAGGCGCGAATGCAGTGACACCGGCAAGGAGCGGTACGAAGAAAAGCATCATATGCTTCGTCAGAAACGCCGCACTTTCTTCCACCCACTCCAACTTAATCACGCGCGTGAAAAGAGCTGCCGCGAGAAGCAGCAGCCCGAGTACATGCGAGGGCAAAGGAATATGCGCATAGGCGTGCAGCAGCCATCCCAGCCCGTCAAACCCCATAATGATAACAAATCCGCGCATCGCCTTAGTTCACCTGGTTCTGAATATCAGCACGCAGGAAGCCGCGCAAATTGTTCGCCGCAATCGCCATCAGACGGCTGCGCGCCTCGACTGTCGCCCACGCAATATGTGGAGTGATGATGCAGTTTGCTGCATGCAGCAGCGGATTATCGGCAGGCGGCGGTTCAACGCTGAGGACATCCAGTCCCGCTCCGGCGATTCTGCCGTTACTCAACGC
This sequence comes from Paenibacillus taihuensis, assembly GCF_003386535.1. GTDB lineage: Bacteria > Bacillota > Bacilli > Paenibacillales > Paenibacillaceae > Paenibacillus_Z > Paenibacillus_Z taihuensis. The sequence goes on along the minus strand of NZ_QTTN01000001.1, from coordinate 133,249 downwards.
TTCAGCCAAATCCGCCTCAACGACATGACCGCCGCGTGCCGTGTTAATCAAGAATGCAGAACGTTTCATGAGATCGAGCGTGCTGCTGTTAACGATGCCTGTCGTATCCGGCGTAAGCGGACTGTGCAGCGATACAAAGTCTGCGGACGCGAACAGCTCCTCGCGCTCTACGAAACGCACCGCTTCCAGGCCTGGTACTGATTTAATTGTTCGCGTATGTACGATCACTTGCATGCCGAATGCAAGCGCAGTCCGCGCCACCTGTTGGCCGATCTGCCCATAGCCGATGATACCGAACGTCTTGCCGGACAGCTCGAGCAGCGGGCTCAGCGTGAAGGAGAAATCCGGACAGTTCGCCCACTGTCCACGGTGAACCGCATCGCTATGCGCACTTGCTTGCGAGGCATGCGCGAGCAGCAGCGCGAACACGAGCTGCACGACCGAATGCGTGCTGTAATCCGGCACGTTCGTGACGACGATGCCTCGCCCCGCTGCAGCAGCTGTATCAATGATATTGTAGCCTGTCGCAAGCACGCCAATATATCGAAGCTGCGGCAGCTGACCTAAAGTCTCGGCTGACATCGGAGTCTTATTCGTCAGCACAATTTCAGCATCCTGCGCTCGGCTGACAATGTCTTCTCTCGCCGTGCGCTCGTAAACGACAAGCTCACCGAGGCTGCTGATTTCATCCCAGTTCAGATCGCCCGGATTCAGCGTATAACCGTCCAATACTACGATTTTCACTACTTACCAGCTCCTGTCTCTAATCTGTTCCATTGGCCCTCACCCACTAGGCAGAGAGGCGTGATTCTGTTTCATTATGTTGATCATACCGCATTATCCCTGCTCGCCAAAGGAATAAATTAATCGATACGTATATTTCCCACTGATGTGGGCATTCTGAAGATATCGGCGTCGCGAGATGCCGTAGACAACCGCGGAGAAGACTTACGTTTCCCCATAAGCTCTTCGTCCGGTTTCTCCTCTCCCATGAAAGGGGCTCCCGCAAGGGAGCCCCGGATTTTTTTATAAGGAATCATATTACAGGTTGTATCAGATACTGATACAGCCTGTTTTTTATTGAAGAGGAGGATCGCAACATGAAAACAGAATCTCTGGAAGCCTTCTTGCAAACAGTGGAGCTTAGAAGTTTGACGAAGGCGAGCGAAGTTCTGCATATCAGCCAACCGGCTCTCAGCAAGCAAATTCGCAATTTAGAGGATGAACTCGGCACGCAATTGTTCATACGATCCACAACCGGCGTGACACTCACCGCCACGGGAACCATTTTGTTCGAAAGAAGCAAACGCATTATGGAGGAATTCAATACGCTCAGGAGGGAGATCGCACTTCAGGAAGGTACCAGACTGCAGCTCACGATCGGATCGTGGCCAAGTGTTGCGACGGTGTACTTGCCAACACGGATCGCAGGTCATAAACAGAAGGATGTACTATTGGAGTATGGTGGAAACCGAATTTGCCTCCAGAGGGAAGAAGCTGCAGATCGCATTCGAAATCGAGCTCGGGCAGAGCATCCTCGGTTTCATTCAGTCCAATCTCGGCATCTCGATACTGCCGAAGATCTTTATTAGCCAAATGAGCGAAGATGTGAAAGCCATTCCTTTCTCAGACGTCCGCCTGAACCGGCAAATCTCGCTCCTTGCGCGCGCAGAAGCCGTGAACAGACAACTGCTCTCCCTTTTCCGTTCCAGCTAGGCGCGAGCCGTCTGCCTGCCTCTTAACAAACTAACGAGCAGCAGCACAATGGGCAGCCCAACGATGAATATCGGGAAGACGTAGATGATCCACACATAATTCGCATAATCAAGCATGCCGACTATGTTTGCAGGCACTAAGGAAATCACATAGATGACGATTGCCGAAATGAAGATCATCACTTTCCAATTTTTAATGCCAAGCAGTTGAGCTGTGCCATAGCTGTTGATAAACAAGTATATCGCCAGCTTCACGAACACGCAGAAGATCCAAACGAACATGACCCAGACATCCATATTTTGAATAAAATCGAGATAGTTGATAAATCGAACCATGCTGAAATAAGGAAAGACAAGCGTCGATCCAACATTCGTGCCGAATGTGGCAATGATCATAATCGCTGCAATAACGGCGATGACGGACGGAATGCAAATCGCGAGCAGAACTGGTTTCAGCATCTTTTGCGAATTTGCAATGAACGGCGTTAACATCATGATCATCATGGACTCTCCCAGGAACGAGGCATTGACGAATGAGCCCCTAATGATCGGCATCGCACCGGTATCAGCGAACACGGGGAACAGCAGCGCCGGGTGCAAATTCGTAATGTTAAGCCCGAACGTAATGAAGATCCCGATCAGAAGCAGCGGCCCCATCAACTCGCTAATTCGGGCAATTGCTTCTACGCTTCCGGCGTAATTAACATAAACCATCGCAGCAACCATTAATGCCGCTATGATCCAAATTGGCGTTTCGTGAAATAGATACTGTTTCACAAACAAAGAGAAGATTCGCAATATGTCGGAGCAAACGGAAAACCACATCAAGATATACAACGCGCCGATGAGCTTGCCGATCCACTTCCCAAATAACTTCTGCGCAAACTCGACCAACGTAAGCGCCGAATGCCGCTGACTGACTCGAATACATATGAACGTAACGGCAACACCGATGAGTCCTGCCACAGCAAGGGAGATCCATGCGTCCTGCCTGGCAATCTCGATGGTTGGCGATATGGTCAGCCAGATACTCATCGAGATTTCAAGCGTCGTGAACATCCAAAACAACTGCCAAGTCGAGATTTTCACTTTCGATCTCCGATTCCCGGGACTCGCTTGCCGATCGCTCCCGTATTTTGAATTTTGATCTTCACCTTTACCGTCACTTCCACGTTCGGAAAGAGCTCGTCCCATTTATGCTTGATTTCTTTCCACTTGTACGGATGCTCCCTGTGAATTTCCTCTCCAATGCCAAACACGTCCTGGCCGTACTGCTTTTGTATTTTCTTGACCGTTGCTTCCACTTGCTTGGATTTCAATTCATTCAGCTTGCGCTCTAGCGGAATCCGTTCCTTGGATACGGAAATGTCGATATCCGTGTTGTTTTCAAGCACCCTCCCGCTTCCCTCCAGCTTCACGTACGCCTTGATCCGGTCGCCTTCGATAGTCGTTCGAATGTTTTTTTTCAAGTTGGATTCGTAGATCGTGATGTTGCCGGTTTCCATCTCTTCTGGTATTAACAGATTTTGCAGCACGCCCTTGACCCAGAACAATTCCAAGGATTCACGCCCGGTCACTTCCCCGACCATTTGCAAGTCGCGATTAAAGATCGCGACGGATTTCACTTCAATCACCTCGTGCTTCTCTTGTTCATTCTTTGGCGCAATATCAATCATCGGCATCGCAGGACGAATGCCATCACGTCCGATATCGAGCAAAACATCGCGCAATGCGGTGTCTCCGAGACGGCAATAACGGTCTTGATCCACAGCCACGATCGATGAGAATTGGTTGAATGGACTGTTAATCTTCAAGACATCCTTGCCTTCTCCGTTATTGACGACGAAAATATCCGTGCGCATCCGCGTGTCGGTGTTCCGGGTAAATTGATCCATAATGTCCTTGATGCCTTTGCGCGCGAGCTTCTCTCCAATAAAGATCGCTCGCCGGTGCCCAAGAAAAACCTTGCGGGGAAGCTTGTCTTGAATTTGCTGGATCAAATCCCCGACTGTTTGTCCGCTTGCTGTCAGTACGATGTTCGCACGCTGCCCCTTGCCCCCGCCTTCCCGGATGCTCTTGAAATCGGCTGGAATGGCAACCTGCGCGCTTTTGACCAGCTTCCCGTCCTTGCCCGCATCAAGCGCGGTTCCGATCCAGAACGCATAATTGTTAATTTCATGCCTGTCCCAGCATCCAGGCAGCACGAGGAGCACGAGGAGGACGAACAACCCAAGTATCACGGTACGTTTCTTCATTGGTTTCTTTGCGACGACGATACGAAACGTTTATTCAATCGTATAATCGTATCCTTCCAGAAATTTTTCCCGATCGGCGCTACAGGCTTTAGATAAGGGACCCCAAAAGATTTCAGCGTGACCAAATGAATGATGATGAATAATAACCCGATAGCGACGCCGTAGAGTCCCAGACATCCGCCCAATATGAGCAGCGGAAACCGCAATATACGGAACGGCAATGCCAGGCTATAGCTTGGAAAAGCAAACGAGGCAATCCCGGTTCCCGCCACGATCATGACGATAGGGGCAGATATAAAGCCAGCTTGAACGGCCGCTTCCCCGATGACAAGCGCGCCGACGATGCTGACCGCTGATCCGATCGCTTTCGGCAGCCGAAGTCCGGCTTCCCGCAGCCCTTCAAACATCAGCTCCATCAGCAACGTTTCGATTACCGTCGGAAACGGAATGCCCTCTCTGGAAGCCGAGATACTGAGCATCAATGCAAGCGGAATCATTTGTGGATGGAACGTTGTCAGCGCAACGTACACGGAAGGAAGCAAGCCTGACATGATCGCGAGCATAAGACGCAATAACCGCACCGCCGAAACGTACAAGAACCGCTCATAATGATCTTCAGCCGCCTGGAAGCCGGCCCAGAAGGTCATCGGCAGCAATAGAGCGTTCGGAGATCCGTCGACGATAATGGCTGCTTTCCCTGCGAGCAAACTCGCGGCAACGGTATCTGGTCGTTCCGTATTTTGAATTTGCGGGAATAACGAGAAGGTTCTGTCCTCGATATATTCCTCGATATAGCTGGAGTCCAGCAGCTGGTTCGTGCGAATCGTCTGAAGACGCCTTCTCACTTCTTCGAGAAGCTCCGGTTTAATAATCCCGTCAATATAGGCGACCACATACTCGGTTTGGGTCAGCTCTCCTGCTTGGAACAATTCGAACTTTAAATTCAGGTGGCTTATTTTTCTCCGAATCAAGCTTAAATTCGTTTTCAAATCCTCGGTGAAGCCTTCACGCGGACCTCGAATGGAAGCTTCATTCGAAGGCTCACTAATCGCACGTTGATGGAATGCGGTCAGATCCGCTGAATAGGCGTAAGGAATGCCGTCAATAAATATGGCCGTGCTGCCCTTCAACACTTTCGCGGCAATCTCCGATATGCGATGAACGACCTGATACTGTGTCAGCCGATTGAAATCACGGCTAATCATGCATGCCGAGATAATCTGCTCGAGCTTAGTCGAATCGGTCATCTCTTCGATATAAACTAGTAGAATATGAGACCGGTCAGTAAGATTTAACGGTCGAAATACGATATCCGCGCAATGTTCAAAAATATGGTGCAGTGCTTCAGAATTGACCGTAATGCTTTCGTTAACATCATCCTCAAGAACACGCGGCTCCACTTGGCTCCCCCCTTCCAAAATATTGCTTTTATTTTGGCTGGAAATTCGTTTCCTTATACAGGAAAAAGACAAAGAAGCGCTGCCCGCGGATTCGGAGCAGCGCTTTCTATGCATGGAATAGTTATGGAGGAGTTAGCACATAGAAGTGATAGGGAGATAGATTCTCATCTTACATGCAATGTTACTTACTTGATTCCAAAGCCAAGTCCGTACACGCCTGGATATTGGATCTCTTTCCCCAGCTTCGCAGCTGCCTCAAGTGTCCAATACGGATTTCTCAGCATCCCGCGGCCAACGGCTACGAGCTCAGCTTCGTCATTGCCGACTACGGCATTCGCCAATGACGGCTCGTCCAATCGTCCGACGGCAATGACAGGAACGTGCAATGCTTGCTTGAACTCTCTCGCCATAGGCACTTGATATGCGACATGCGTTCCAGGTCTGCCGTGCGCGAGAATCGGACCTTCGCCGCCGGAGCTGATATGGAACATGTCTACACCAGCGTCCCGATATGCCTCGGAGAATGCAATGCTCTCCTCCAGGCCGTATCCGCTATCGACATACTCTCTAGCCGAGATGCGCATAATGAGCGGCATGGAGTCTGGGATAACGCTCTTGACCGCCTCGATGACTTGCCGGCCAAATCGTGTCTTATCTTGACCGTATTCATCCGTCCGTTTGTTCGTATAAGCCGATTGGAACTGGTGGATCAAGTAACCATGCGCCCCATGAATTTCAATCGTATCCACATCCGCTTTGACAGCTCGTTCCGCGGCTAACCGGAATTTCTCAACCATCTGCTTCGTTTCTTCCGTAGTCAGCTCACGAGGTGTCTTCGATTTATCGTCATACGGGATGGCAGACGGCGCTACGGGAGTTTCTGCGTCTTCGGCTTTCCGTCCGGCATGAGCAATTTGAATGCCTACTTTAGCGCCGTTCGCGTGGATCGCATCCACAATTCGCTTCAATGGCGCAATCTGTTCATCGGACCAAAGTCCAAGATCGAAGTTGGTAATTCGGCCGTCCGGCTCGATATCGGTCATCTCGATGATAATCAGGCTCGCGCCGCCGATTGCGCGGCTGACGTAGTGAATATAATGCCAGTCATTAACGATGCCATCTTTGCTCTTTACGGCATATTGGCACATCGGCGGCATGACAACCCGATTTTTCAGTTCAAGGCCTTTTATAGTAAACGGTGTGAATAAATGATCCATGTCATCTTCTCCTCTTCGTCCTGTGATTCTTTCAGCGCGGTTAGTGTCTCACCGGCTCATTTACTTTAACATCGAAGCGCTGAAGGTTTGTACTATCGATAAGTTAGGTGCCAATAACAAAAAGTTATCACCATTGAGGTACTTCTCCAAAGAAAAAAGAGGCTCCAGAATGTTCATGGGAGCCCCTCGTTGCTTATCTTGCTCTATACGCTTATCCAGCTCTATACAATCGGACTAAGCTGCGGAATAAAGCTCAATTCCGTTTGAGGAAACCGTTGATCCTCCGCCAAGTTCCCAAATTCGTCTGTTCCAGTGACAGTGAATAAAACGGCTGTCGTGGACGAGCTTAGCTGAACTTCATAAGCCACATTCCCGCCAATAAGAAACCCTCTTACGTCAAAATCATTTGCAGTTAAGGCGAAGGAAGTCACATACGCGGTATAAAGAATAAACACTTTTCGTTTAAGTCCCCTAGCCCACTCCTTAAGCTTGTCTAGCATCGATCCGAAGCCTCTTTTCCACTTGGCATTGCATTCATCATACCATGTGGTATTCCTGATTGTATTTAACATTCTTCGTCTCCCATGCGCAATCCCCCTTCTCCTACGAAACAACTTGTAACCGCATTTGCGCACATCCGTCAGCTGGTGCTGCTGGCATCTATGAACGCAGCTCAAACATCCTTTTAGAAGCAAGAAGCGGGGGCGGGCTATCCTTAACTTGTCCTATTCGTCCTCATCCGTTTGGGATTCCATATACAAACTCAGCCTATTCACAATCTCTTCCTCGCAGTCCAAGCATACCGATACGGGGTACATTTCAGGCTCGAGGTTCCTATGTTCATAACCATGTTTCTTGAGTAGGCATGTGGTCGCCCACCTAATTTCTTTGCAGCATACGCAGTAAATTTGGATTGATTGGGAATTAAACAACATGCCACCTTCTCCGGATTATCAGGATAAACCATCATATGCTACCGCTCATCGCAATCTATAGTCGTTCGGAAAAATAATAAATTGCCCAAACATGAAGAAAGACTGCATCACCGGAGTGAAGCAGTCCAACTACTTAAATGACGCGGTATCGCATCCATTTGCCATTGAAATATCGATACGTAAATAAGATGAATCGGAAACCCCAGTCCGAGAACATCGCAATCCATGTACCGAACACGCCCATATGAAAATGCGCCCCGAGCAAGTAAGCCAGCACGACCCGGCACAGAAACATCGCCATAATGCCGATGGCCATCGGGTACTTCGCATCACCTGCAGCTCTGAACGTAACCGGCAGCGTATAAGCGAACGGCCAGAGGATGATCGCGATAACACCATGCCACCAAGCAAGCTGTCGAGTCAGCTCTGCAGTAGCTTCAGAAAGTCCGTATACTTTCATAATGAGCGGAAGTAAAGCTAGAATCAGAGAGATGAATACGAGTTGCGAAGCATACACGATCGCCATGATTTTCTTCGTGTAATATTTGGCCTGCTCGTAATCCCCTGCCCCTACGCATCTGGCGATGATCGCGGTAAATCCGAGATTGATCGCAACTCCTGGCAGCACTTCGAATACCGCAAGCGATCCGCCTATCGCATTCGCTGTTATAGCTGCCGTACCAAGGGTCGATACGAGGCTCAGCACAATAATCCGTCCGATGAAGAACAAGCTGTTCTCCAGTCCGTATGGAATCCCGATGCTTAAGATTTGCTTGATCATCCGCCAATCGAACTTATGCTTCAAGCTCCTCTGAATATGCAGGCTGTAATCCGGATTTACAACTACAACGAGAATGATTGCTGCAGCGATAATCCGCGAGATCAACGTTGCGATAGCCACACCTTCTGTTCCCATATGAAACCCATACAGCAGCATCGCGCTTCCTGCCACGTTGATGAAATTCATTAGCAGCGCGATTTTCATAGAGATGATCGCATTGCCGGTTGTGCGGAAAATCGCCGCTCCCGCGTTGTAGGCAGCTAGAAAAGGGATTGATAACGACACGAAGACCAGATACGTATCAGCATTTCTGCGCACCTCATCCGATATCTGCCCAAACAAGTTAAAGAGGATAAAGGACTTGGCCGCATAGACAGCAATCATGATAACGATGGAAATGATGCTAACGAACCAGAACATTTGCTGCGCGGATTCGCGTGCTTCTCGCCTCTGTTTCGAGCCCAGGTATTGTCCGGCTATGACCGCACCGCCCGTTGCGAGCGCTGCAAATAAACTGATCAACAGCGCCATGACGGATTCCACCAATGAAACGCCTGACACTGCCGCTTCTCCCACGAACGCGACCATGACAGATGAGATGATGCCGACCAGAAATTCCAGCCCCTGTTCTACCGTTAAGGGAAGAAACAGCCTCAGCAGGTCCCTATTGGAAAATAAGTAGCCTTTGGGGTTCACAGCCGTTTGCTCGTTGTTGCTTAGTGCAATAGGTTCCATATAGCTTCTCCCTCTTGATCTTACGCTTCGCTACATAATCTCCGATATCGCCGTTTCACGATCACGAATCGTTCCTCTGAGATCACTGGCAAGCTCCCGCGTAATTTCGCCGCTTTCATACATCGTCTGAACCATATCCCGCTCGGCTTGGATAGCAACCCAGTACATCTCTTTCTTGATATCGCTCTGCTCCAGATCCTCTGATGCCCGAGAGCCCTGCAAGAGCGACAATCGACCGAGCATCTGTTTATACTGCGAGATGACATAGTTTGTTTCGGTGGCAATTTCCGGTCGTTTCTGTACACCCAATTCAGCGATCGCAGATTGACACATACAGATCTTGAGCGCCTTCATCGCTTCCCGCTCCTCGTGATGCTTCACATTACGCTTGTGATCTCTTGCAAACACCTTCTTCATGAACAGCTTGACTAGCGCACGCCACATGCGAGACTGCTTGGTCAGCACGAGCTCCATCTGATCGAGCATCTCGGTTACTTTCATCGCTTGCTTCGGATCCGCGGTACCGTTCTCGACCATCGCTTTGACGCAACGGCGTTCAGCATCGATTGCCTTCAGCCGCAGCTGGGTTTCGGTATCGCGGCATCGCGGCTGGCCTGTATCATAGGTATGCGAGATCATCGCTTCTTCTTGCACCCACTTCTGATAGTCGGTAATGACGGAGATTGCAGCCGGTTCATTTTCCGGACTCTGCTCCGTCTTCAGCGCTTCGATCGCGGCTTGCAGGATGCGAACCCGAGCACGCTGCTCCAGACGGTTCTGCTCTGCTGTACTAGGCGCATCCTTCGGCTTCGAGAGGAGAGGCAGCAGCGCACTTGCGACAACGAGCGAAATCAAGATGACAATCGCTGCGATAAATATCATCATGTCCCGCTCCGGGAACGAAGCCCCGCTCTGAAGCACATAGGGAATCGAGAATGCGCCTGCGAGCGTTATTGCCCCACGTACGCCGCCAAGCGAGGTGAGCAGGAGCATTTTGTAATCGGGCACTTCCTGCTCTTGTTCAACGCCGAACAGCCGCTGATTGCGCGTAAAGATAAACGTCCAGACGAATCGCAGCACGACGAGCAGCAGAAAGATGAGAAAGGCGTAGGTAAACACCTGCGTATTGTCAATGTGCGTATTGCGCCAGACGACGCTCGTTACATGCGGGATTTGCAGTCCCAACAATAGGAAGGCAAGTCCGTTCAGTACGTATAGCAGTACTGACCACGTATTATTCGAGACGATGTTCAGCCGCAGCATAGACGATTCAACCCGATCCCGTTCAATAGCATGGACAAGCCCGCCGGCTACCGCAGCCAAGATACCGGAGACGCCGATCTCCTCCGCAATCAAATAAAGGACGAACGGGGTCAAAATTTGAATCAGCATATGGAGCGTAACATCCTCCAGCCCGCCTCTACGCAGCATGACGCCGAACCAAACGATGATCAAGGCAACAATGGCGCCAACCAGCAGCCCGCCAACGGCAATGACGAGAAAGCTGAAGATGGCATGCGTCATCGAGAACACGCCGGTCACCGTAGCGGCAATGGCAAAGTTGAACGCGACGAGTCCCGAGGCGTCGTTCATGAGCGACTCGCCTTCGAGCAAGCGAATCAGCGTCTCCGGCATATGGATTCGCTTGGCCAGCGCGCCAACGGCGACAGCATCAGTCGGCGAGAGAATGGCGGCTAGCGCGAAAGCCGCCGGGAGCGGAATCGTCGGAATTAGCCAGTGAATGAAATAGCCGCCTACCAGCACCGTGACGAACACAAGCCCGACCGCCAGAAGCAGAATCGGCGCCCGCAGCCGCCATAGCTCTCTGCGCGACGTATGTTTGCCGTCATTATAGAGCAGCGGCGCGATAAACAAGATGAAGAACAGCTCCGGCTCCAGTTCCATATGTACGCCTGACGGCAATAAAGCGACGACCGCGCCAAGCGCGATCAAGATAAGCGGTGATGGGATCGTCGGTATGAACCGGCTGATCACGTGGGAGAACCCGATCATGAGCAGCATCAGTAAGACGGCATGAAATAATTCCAAAGCGTAACAACTTCCTTTCTACTCTAGGATGCAGTTGGATAAGTATGTATACAGGATGCCAAACGAGCCATAAAATTATTTTTATACTAATACCAATTAATGGTCATGTAAATGATTTCGAGCGAAAGTACAAAAGCATAAAGAAAAAGGGGCCATCTCGCTATACCACTGGCCAGCTGCCAGCAGCATAGGGATTGCCCCTTCTCCATCTGTTAATTCTTCGGTTATGTCATCGATCTCTTCTTCGGTTTCTTCTTCGGTTTCTTCTTCGATTACTTCTTCGGTTTCTTCTTGCGCTTCCCCGCCAGCCATTGCGTGCAGATGCCTAACGACATCAGCATCGCGATGATGAAGATCATCCAGCCAACGAGCGGGATAGTCGTGAATGCGGTTAACACGCTTGCGCCGATGAGCACCTTCAACCAATCGGCTATTCGTTCCGTGCCTTTGATCTGGTCAGCGATTCGATAGCTGATCACGGTGAAGCCGAGTGCCATCGCAGCAATTAATGCGATCAGAATCAGCACGAGGAACGGGATGCCGATTACGGTTACGAGCAGCAGCATACTAATGGCCGCAACTAACAAACCGCTGAAGAAGCCCGTGTACAGAAGCCTTCCCATAGCAGATTGCTCGTATTGTTCCGTGAACTCAGCCATTCGCCGCTTTCCTAACACTCGGATCAACACCGGGATGAGAACCATCAGCAAGCCGCCTGCAAGCTGAAGTACCCACAAGCTCATCACAAGCCCGCTTCCAAGCAGCAAGCTGTTCTGTGTTGCCGTATCGAGCGATATCGTATAAATATCGTCACCAAGCATAGCCCCGTTGTCCTGAACGACTTCTCCGCCGATAACGACGACAACACCGTCAACCGTAGCCGTGCTGGCTAAATGCAGATTGCCGTTAATGACGACAACGATGCCGTGAACTTGACCTTGCACTTCGGCGTCACCACCGATGACGTAAACGTCATCCACGGACTGCCCGATCGGCACGGTTGTATTGTGATGCTCGAATATGCTTTTGGCAGACGCTACCCCTGGGATAAGGAGCATGAGAAGCATAAGCAAGCTTATCGTAAAGATCGATTTTCTCGATTTTCTCATTCCATTCAAACCTTTCAGCCGGCATTTGCTTGCAGCAGCCGTTTTAATGAATAACCGCTCGTCACAAGGATGATTATGGCAAGCATGATCGTACTCGCAGACAAGACAGGTACGCTGAGAATAAAGTGTGAGGCCATGTAGAGCAGCGTCACGATCAGCTTATATCCCCCATGAAGGAGCTTCAGGGCGATCGGTCCAGCGAATAAATATAGACTTGCCAGCGGAAGCATAGCAATAAGAATCGCTGCCAGCCAGTACCGGACGGACTTCTGCGGAGTCTCTTCCTCGCGGAGCGTGAGCAGAACCCGATTCTCCAAGTTCATCGGCGCTTCGACTGCGGCAAACGTCAGTCTGAACTCATGCTTCAAGCCGAGCAGGTCATCCACGATAGCCTGACAGGACTCGCATGTTTCGAGATGCGCTTCAACCTGCTGCCTCTCCACTTCCTCTAATTCATCGTCGAGGTAGGCGGATAACTGTTCTTCCGGATGATTGTGCACGCCTAGTCCTCCCTCCTTAATTCTCTTCGCAAGCCCATCCGGGCTGCATGAAGCCGAGACTTCACAGTCCCGACCGGTACTTCTATGATAACTGCAATTTCTTCGTAGCTGTACCCTTGAATCTCATGCAGCACCAGAATTTCTCGATGCTCTGCGCTCAAGCGGCTAAGCCCCTCTGCAAGCGTCAGCTGTTCCAACGTGTCTGGTGCACGCATATCCGCGACTTTCGCTTCATCCTGCTCCTCCATCGATTCCAGCTCGTTAATCTTCGCACGCTTTCCCAGCCGGTCTTTGCATACATTCGCGACGATTCGGATGATCCAAGACGAGAAGGCATATTCGTTATCTAATTTGGCCAATGCATAATAGGCTTTAATAAACGCCTCTTGAGCAGCGTCTTCCGCATCCATTCGGTTGCCGAGCATGCCGAAAGCGTAGCGGTAGACATGGCCTTTATATCGCGTTATAAGTGCAGCAAACGCTTCTTGATCGCCTTGCTTAGCGCGATGAATCGTATCATGCAGCTCCTCGTCCACCACTTCGTTCTTCAACTCCTACTGAAACACCAAGCTCGCTCTACCCGTCGTTGTCTTTACGCGTTAGCGAGCGTTTTGATTTTGAAGCTTTCTAAGCACTTCAAGCAGAATAACGTTCAGACAAACCCAGACGCCTCCGAATACATAGCCTGCTGCAACGTCGCTTGGATATTGCATTCCGAAATAAATCCGGCTGATGCCGATCATGAGGCAGAGCAGGATGACGACTGCAGGCACAACGAGATGAGCCGCGTGATTCCGGTAATGCCGCAGCAGCAGAAACGCAGAAAACCCGCACACGACAAGCGAGGTAAGCGTCTCTTTGCTCGGGAACGTGTACAAGAATGGAATGCCGACTCCAGTAGGACCCGCACGGTGAAAAATCATTCTTAACCCTTCATTAAGCACTTCTCCGCCAAGCACCACCCAGATCAAGAAGATCAGCTCCAGCGCTCGGTTATGCCCTCTGAATAGAATCCAAATGGCTGTCACCACTATTAGCGGACCATAGAAAGCGAACGTTCCCAGCTTCTCGAACAGCTGCATCTGATCATGCCACTCCGAGCCGAAGCCAGCCAGCACGATATAAGAAGCGACTTCATCAAACTGGCTGAATTCATGGCCAAGAAAGTCCTGAATCATGCCAAGCATGAGCGAAACAAACCCCGCCAGGAGCACGAATGCGCCGAGCAGCAAGAACTTTACTTTGCCGAGGGAATGAAAATGGCTGCCCCCTCTCGATAGCAAATCCATGAGTGCAGCTTGAACGAGGCCCTTATACTTCTTGTACAGATAGATCACGACCGCAAGCAACCCGGAAGCGACGCCGAACATAATCATATAATGATTGACCGTCGTATGGTACTCTTCCCACTTCGCCCCTAATACTTTACCAAGCGTAATGAATAAGCCCACCCAGAATATCGCCCCGGGATACGCGTAGAGCGCATAGCGGCGAAACGGCATTCGGGTTGCGCCGCAGAAGTAGCCGGTCACATGCCGTACACCTGGTATGAAATAGGCGATGAACAGGAGCTTTTCTCCGTATTTCTCGAACCATTTCGTTAACCGGGCAAGCTGCGCCTCGCCAAGATGAACGCGGTGCCCGTATTTGGCGACGAATGGCTGACCGAGCCGGTATCCAATCCAATACGATAACGAGACACCGCCGATCACGCCGCCAGCTGCAGAGACCATACTTAGCAGCCAGCTCAGCTTTCCTTCGAAGACGAACAGCCCGGTATAGCTCATCATCATCTCGCCGGGGAGAGGTAAAGCGAGCATCTCCAGAAATAAAGACAGAAAGATCAGTCCATATCCGTAATGTTCAAGCCAAGAAGTCAGATTGCCCATCGTTTACCTCCCCTTTCTTCTCGTAGGTTTTCCTAAAACAGCCCTATCATCCTTGCATCGTCTTCAGCGACTGATCCGCATTGCGTACAGCCTTGCCTTGCATCCACTCGTAGATGATCGGAATAACGACGAAACTATTCAATGTCGATGTAATCATACCGCCAATGACGACGATGCCGAGCACTTGCGAAATAACCGTATCTGCACTGCCCGACAGCGCGAGCGGAATCAAGGTAAGCACAGTCGTCCCCGCTGTCATGAAGATCGGACGAATTCGGGACAGACTGCCTTGCATGACGGCTTCTCGCAGCCCCATGCCTTCTCTGCGGTTACGTTCGATTTTATCAATAAGCACGATTCCGTTCGTCACAACAATACCTGTAAGCATCAATACACCGATAAAAGCAGCCAAGTTCCATTGTCCATGAACGGCGTATAGAGCAAGCACGATACCGGACAAAGCAAGCGGAATGCTTAGCAGCACGGCTAGAGGCGCTTTCCAGCCTTTGAACACGAAGCTGGTAATGAGCAGCACGAGCAGGATCGACACGACAACGGCAATTGAAATTTCAATGATCATCTGCGTGATCTGCTGCGTGATGCCGCCAAGCGAATACGTTACGCCGCTTGGAAGCTGCATGCTGCCGAGCGTCTGATTCACTTCCTTGGACACCTTGCTAAGGTCTTTCGAAGTAATTTGAACCTGGACGACGGAGAATGGCTGCCCATCATGCTCTTGAATAGAAGCAAGCGAATTGCTCTTCTGAACCGTTGCGAACTCATCGAGGCGATACGTCTTATCGCCGCTTCCCTTAACCGTCTCTGCTGCCATCGACGCCAATACTTGCTCCGGCGTATAGACGGGCACCAAGGAGTCAGTCACTGTACCGCTCTTCACCGAATCGATATAGACATCGACCGGGATCGAGCCATTCGCAGAAGTCGAGGCCGGAATGTCAAAATCCTTCGCCTTCGACGTATACCGAACCAACAGCTTGTTGATCTCATCCGGATTTACTCCAGCTTCAAGTACTTTTTCTTTATTGATCGTAATGGCGTACTTCGGAATGCCATTCGTTAAATCTGTTGCACCTGTTACAGCGAGACCTTGGATGGACGTAAGTTGCTTGCGTACATCCTGAGCGGTTTGCTCCAATGTGGTTTGATCTGCGCCTGTCAGCATGATTTTGATCAAGGAGTCGTCGCCTGCAAGGCTCTGGTTCGTGACGTTTATTGCGGCGTGACCCGCATCCGCGACTTGCTTCAGATCCGCTTGCAATGCCGGGATGATCGTATCGACATCCTTCTTATTCTTCAGCTGCACCGAGAGATTCGCGATATTCGGCTGTTGAATGAAGCCGCCGCCTTGGTCGAATACGTCATCTGCCGTCGGTGCAAACGACGAGCCAAAAGTAGCCGTATAGGACGAAATGGCTGCGTTATTGCGCAATACGCCTTCAACCTGCTTCACCTCATCGTCGACGCCAGACAATGGCGTCCCTTTTGGCAGCTCGACTTGGATGGCAACTTGGCCGCTTGCTGAGCTAGGCAGCAGACTGAACGACAGCTGTGAGCCAAACACCGCGGCAGCGATGAAGATGATAAGCGAAATGCTGATAACTGTCTTATTATGCTTCAAAGCACCTTGGAGCAGCGGCTTCATGATTGGCTCGATCGTTACCGCTTCAGTCTTCGGTTGTCTCCAGCCCATAAACGCGAAAGCCGGGATGACGAACATAGCGACGAGGAACGAAACTGCCAGTGCAATAACGACTGACCATGCGAATCCAGCATAGGAAGCGCCAATGATACCGCCTACGAGTGCAATCGGAACATATACCGCGATCGTCGTTGCGGTCGACGCGAAGATTGCCGGCAGCATCTCCACGACGGAAGAAGACAGCACATGGAGAATCGGCTTGTCCTTATTTTCCTGAACACGGCGGTACATATTATCGAGAATAACGATCGCATCGTCGACAATACGGCCCATCGCAACAATCAGACCAGATACGGTCAGGATATTAAGTGTCACGCCCATCGACTTCAGTACCGCAGTCGTCGCTAGCAGCGAGATTGGCAGCGTGACCGCAATCAGCAGCGTTGAGCGTACATTGCGGAAGAAGAACAATACGCACAGCATCGAGAATAGACAGCCCAGTAGTCCTTCACGTACAAGACCCATCAAGGAGCTGTTCAGATCCTGAGCCCGGTCTGTTAGCAGCGACATCGTGACGTCTCCGCTCTTCACCGCAGGAATGCCGGCAACCCGCTCTTTGACTTGCTTGGCCACACCAGTGATGGTAGCCGTAGGCGTCTTGATGACATTAAGCATGACGTTCGCTTTGCCGTTCGCTCTCGAGACCGTCTTCACATCCGTCAACGATTGGTGCACGGAAGCGACGTCCGACAAGGCAACGCCTTGGCCGTCCTTATTCTTAATGACCAGCTGGTTCAGCTGCTGTTCGGTGAGTTCCCAGCCCTCGACTCGAATCGGGAACGAGGCTTTCACGTTCGCAATATTGCCGGTTAGGCTTGGAATATCCGCCGTAATCGACTTGTTGAAGTCATCCAGCGTCAAGTTGTTCGCTACGAGATCCTTCATTCGCAGGACGACGACGTATCCGCGATTCGCTCCGCCAACCGTTTGCACATCGGAGACGCCTGGAACAGATTTAAGCTGATTGACAATGTCCGTTTGAATCGTAGATTGCAGCGTCAGATCATCCACTTTGTTCGAGCCGGCAGCCAAGCTGTAGCTCAAGATCGGGAACGTACTCGACGTCAATCGAGTGACTGCCGGCTTGTTCACGCCGTCTGGCAGCGCCGCGTCATTAAGCGCTTGTTTAAGATCATTCTCCGCCTTGTTCATGTCGTAATCCATCGGATAAGCGATGTTCATGAGAACGCCGCCGTCATAGGAGGTCGTCTCGAGATTGACGATGCCATTCGTCTTGCGAATCACATCCTCAAGCGGAGCGGTTATGTCTCTCTTCACTTGGTCCGCTTGATACGACGAAGCACGCAGCGATACCATCAGAGTCGTATTATTAATGCCGGGCAGATAATCGCGCTGCATCTGGACTGCCGACACAGCACCGAATGCTAAGATGAGTACAACGCAGATAAGAATAATGCTGGAGCGTTGCATGACTGCTTCTATTAATCTTTTCATAAATTAAAGTCTCCTCTCTGTTCATATAGGGAAAGACTTCGGTTCAAGCGGAATTGTTCATTTCGTTCGAAAGAAATTTTTGGACATGCGTGGACACGTCAAAATGGGCACAAAAAAGCCGCCATGAATGGAATCATCCATGACGGCGGCATTAGATTAGCGGTTGCCACCTGCAACTGTGCAGCAGTAGTGGCTGCTTATTGACTGTCCTTAAGGACGTTGTATCCTCTATCCCCATATGGCTGAAGCTGGTCAAGCCAAGGCTTCTTCATCTGCTTCGTCTCCCAGCGAACATCTTTCACTTCGGACGCATCCTTGCGTTCTAATTCTTCGAAGGTGAATGCCGCTTCCCCATGCTCCTTCCAATCCTTCTGCAGCTGGGCGTTCGCGAACCTGCCCATATCGAGCTGCATCTTGATCGTCATCCATTTGTTCTTCAAATTCGGAAAACTGTCGATAAACACTTTACCATTCGCGGTATTCGTAATTTGGACGACGCCTATATAGGTTTTAATCTCTTTGTATTCCTCGAGCAGCTCTTTCCGTCTCTCCTTGTCCATGTGTACGACTCCTCTCCTTTACGCAAACCTCTAGTAACCTAATTCCTTCAGCACGCTCGACAATGTGCGCAGCCGTTCCCCGATCAGTTCATCGTCATCGCTCAGCGCTTGGCCGAACAGCTTGATATCTTCGTTAATCTTGTCATTATCCGTGCAGACGGCAACGGTCATCGCATCCCCTTGGAGACCAATTCGGTCGATAACGGGATTCTCCGGATCGTAGAAATTCTCATACCGATACCCTTCGCGAAAATGTGCAATTGAGCGGGCGATGAGAATGGAGAGATCCAGCACGCGGTGCAGCGGCAGCTCCTCGGATTGGCGGGACCATTTCTCCCCTGTATATCGCCATACTTTCGCAGAGATATCGACCTTTCCGCGGTCATTCCACTGCGCGAGTCCTAGCGACAGCCCCTTCGCATCTGTGTTGCCAGCGACACGGCCATCTACTTGCTCGTAATTTTCGGAAACGATGACTGGTTTATGTTTTAACGTTGTCGGAATTTTCATAGTTCGTTCTCCCTTTTTACGAATCAGTTATTTAGTAAATTAGTAAATTAGTAAATTACTAAACTAGTATATCCTTATTCTCAGCATCCGTCAATCCGCGTCCCCTATTCATGGCAACAAAAAAAGCACCATTTTCAGGTGCTTTTTCCTCGTTCAGCTCGTCGGCTGCTCTGCTTCTCTCGCCCGCTTCTCTAGCATGTATACCGCTCCGCCGACCGCAAGCGCCGCAAGCACGGCGATTATGGCAGAGCCTCCGGCATGCAGCCAAAGTACCGGAACCCACAATAATCCTAATGTCCGATGAACAGCTCGTATCCATTTGTTGCGCACTTTGTGAATGGACAAGCCGTAACCGACAATTGCGGCTAGCAGAACGAATCCCGCAAGCCCGCTGTAAATCTTATGATCGTCCAGCTTCGTGAGCAAGAAATATGTTCCATGAACCGCGACCAGAATCAAAGTGACCCAGCCGAGCGGTTTATGCGACGCATGGAACAGTTTGCCCACCTTGCGCACCAGCATTGAAGCAGACTTCTGCTTGCGCTTGAACCATAACCAGGAGAAGCTGCCCGCTGCCAGATAAATGGCAATCGTTCCAAGCGTAGTAAAGATGTCGCCTAAGTCATTCTCCCGTCGGCGCATTTCTCGATGCTCGGGTATAACGAAGTACACGACGACAAGGGCTGCTGCAGCTGCAAGGAAAATAACCGCAGGAAGCCATGTTTTCATTTTCTTGCTCATGATGGTTAAGGCACCTCCTCGTTCTTAGGCACCCAGTATAGAATCATTTTCTTAAAAAATTATTAACCGTCCAACTAAGTGCGGCTACTTCTGCAAATGATACGGCACCGTCGTAATGACAACGTCCTTATTACGCAGAAACCACGCCCGGATGAGCAGCGCGCTCTGGTTATGCAGCAGATTATGCCACCATTTCTTCGTCACGAACTGCGGCATGATGATATGAATGCTCGACGATGACTGGCACTCGTTAATCTCCAGCCGATCGATGAACCGGCTAAGCGGCGCAAGAATCGAACGGAACTCCCCGCGAAGCGTTACAAGCTTGCACGGCTCACCCCACTCCTCCCATTTCAGCTTCATTTTGTCAATCGACTCATCATCGAAGCCAACGTAGACGGCAACTGCACGGCTGTCCAAGCTCTGGGCAAAAGATACGGTATGCAGTACGGCGCGATGAACGCCAGAGACAAGCACGATCGTAACCAGGTCATGCGGCTGCGGCCTTGTCTCCTTCGGATCAATCCGCAATTCTGCGGCAATCTTGTCATAATGACGCTTCACCATAATGGAGAACGAGATAAGCAAGGGAAGGATAACGAGCACGATCCAAGCCCCTTCCAGAAACTTCGTGAACGCGACGACGGCCGTAACGACGGCCGTCACGATGAAGCCGAATAAGTTGATCGCGAGCTTCACCTTCCACATGGACCCTTTCACTTTCATCCAGCGTTTGCACAGCCCCGCCTGTGCGATGGTGAAGGACAAGAACACGCCGATTGCATAGAGCGGGATCAGACTGTTCGTCTGCGCATGGAAGATCGCGATCAGCAGAGCCGCAGCTCCGGCCAGAAACATAATCCCGTTCGAGTAGCCGAGCCGATCGCCGCGATTCGTGAAAGCACGTGGGAGGAAGCTGTCTTGAGCGACGATGGCGGAAAGCTGCGAGAAGCCTGTAAAGGTTGAGTTAGCCGCCAGAATGAGCACGATAAACGTCGACCATATAATGATCTGATACACGATGCCATGGCCAAAATATTGCTCAGCCAGCTGAGACAGCATCGTCTCGTCCTCCCGAACTTCAATGCCCTGCACGTAGAGGTGATACGCATACCCAAGCAGCGTAACCGCGGTAACGGTTCCGAGAGCGATATAGGTCTTAATCGCGCTCCGCTGCTGCGGTTCCCGGAAGATCGGAACGGCGTTGGAAATCGTCTCAATCCCGGTCAGAGCGGAACAGGCGGAACTGAACGCCTTCAGGATGAGGAGTATCGTAATGCCGCCTGGGATCGTACCGAAAGACGGGGTTTCCGGCTGTACGAAGCCATGCGCGAACTCATTGAAAAATCCTGCGATGATGATGGTGATCATGCTGCCCATAAAGACGAACGTCGGCCAAGCGAAGATCGTTGCCGACTCCGCCACACCTCGTAGATTCACGATAACGAGCAGGAGCACGCAGCATATGGCGAGCGAAGCGCTATAAGGCTTTATCACAGGATAAGCCGACGCAACAGCTTGAATGCCGGCAGATACGGATACCGCAACGGTGAGAATATAATCAACGAGCAGCGAGCTTGACGCTACGAGCGAAGCCCACGGCTTCTTGAAATTATCTTTGGCGATGGAGTACGCGCCGCCGCCGCTTGGATATGCGATGATCCCCATAATGTACGAGAGGATCAGAATGAATAGCAAGATGACAGACGCCGCTGTAATCGGAATTACGAGCCAGAGCGCTGACTTGCCGAGACTCGCAAGCTCCGTTAAGCCCGCTTCAGGACCGTAAGCAACGGAAGAGTACAAATCGGCTGACAGAATCGGCAAGGCAATGAGCCAGAACAGCTTGTTATGCTGCTCATGCAGCTCCCTCGAACGCATCGGCCGCCCGATTACAACACGTTTGAACGTGCTGAAATTGACGACCGCATACCACATCACGAATAGGGCGATGACGACAAGAACGACTTCTATGATGCGCGTGTGATGGATCAAGCTCGGGGTCCTCCTTCAGAACAGTGTTGGTGTCGTCTGTAGGATTCCCTGATTCCTAACGTTTTACCATACGGTTGGTTGCTAATGCGCAAAAAGGAAGAGGCCCACCGGCGGCCGCTTCTGGCTTCTTTCCGACATGAGCCTCTCCTATTGTGAAATTAAAACATTACAACAGCTGCCTCCGGTGCATCACGGTCAGCAGCCGGTAGAAATCCAAGCTGCCTCCGTCCGGCGTATCGATCAGCTTTGCTTTAACCGCCGCATCGACGGCTTCTTTCGCCCATGCCGGAACCGATCCCAACTGATCATGTGCCTGCAGCTGGGCAGCTTGTACTTGAAGCGCCTGAACTGCTGCTGATTGGGCATTCAGCGCAGCGCTTAGCGCTGTTACCTGATCCATCAAATCCTGAAATGCTTTCTTCTCGTCTGCCGTCATCGGCTCATCGCCCCCATTCATGCTGTCATATTTCAATAACTGACTCGCGTTGATAATCGCTATGATTTGCATCGCATAGGTCGGATCCGTCGCATAACCGCATGCGAGAAGCATCTCAGCTTGCTCGAAAGGTCCCTTCGCTTCCCGCACCCGAGTATACCGGCTAGTGGCGAACAACAGGTCCTGATCCTTGAAGAAATCATAAATGCTGTCATACGCACGGAAAGCCGCCACGATATTGACCCGTTTCCCGTTAATGATCTCCCATGTCGACTTGTTCACGACAGCACCTTTCCAATAGCCGCTCGGGACGCCTGCGCCTGCTTTATATCCGGCGAGATTGTTCCAATAGGGAAGATTGCCGCCTGTCTCAAGCCAGCTCTGCGCAAGCCGTACGGATGGATAGATCGGTGAGCCTTCCAAGTACAGCTGCCTGACGATTGGGACTAAATATGCAAAAAATGACTGTTTGTCCAACTCTACAACCACCTCCCTCCACGCATGTAAGAGACGGACACGAATCTATTAATCTACTTCCCTGTATATGCATAGATCGATAGAGTTGGAACGGCAGGTGACGTATATATAGCAAAAACCCGCTTCCGTAAGTACATCTAGGTAGAGTACGGAAGCGGGTATCGGTTAAGACTTCTCTCTGCTTCGCCCCCGTAAGCCCAAGAGGCCAAGCAGCCCGAACAGGCCGAGCCAGCCGGGATATCGGCTCCGAGGGGGATTGTCCTGTCCGAGAAACGACGTCCGCAACGCCGTTGATTCTGCGTTCACTTCGTCTTCCGACTTGCTTGGCATGGCATGATTCAAGCCAGTTTTGGCACCATACATATTCGTGTTATAGGTGCTCGAGTTGCTGGATACGGTCTGTGTATCTGCAATCATCAGGCAGACAAGCACGGAGCCGGCGAGTAATATGTATCTTAAATGCTGCTTTCTCAAACGTTATTGCACCTCCAGAAAAGCTGCCTGCTGTATATTCTTGGTCTTTCCCGAAGGTCTATTTTTATGCGTCCGAAAATTAATATTGACATAATTACAAAAATATGATATAATAAAATATTTATTTGACTGCAAGTCACTCGTCCGCTATTATTGTCGTTAGACTTCACTAGCGGAGGGATTAGAACGATGCAAATTCAATCGGGAATCGCCATCTTAGAAATTACGGCAACCATTATGGGACGTACGAACACCATTTGCCCAACTGTGATTTGGAACGAAGAACAAACCATCCTCATCGACACCGGTTATCCCGGTCAAGCCGTACTTATCGAGCAAGCGCTGCAGCATGAAGGCTTGCCGCTTGATCGTCTGACCGACATCCTTATCACCCACCAAGATATTGACCATATCGGCAGTCTGTCTGCCCTGAGGGGAGGCTCGAACAGCTCCACCGTTCAAGTGTGGGCATCCGCAATCGAGAGACCTTACATTCAAGGCGATAAAATGCTGATCAAAGTGACCCAGGCCGGTATCGACCAAGCGGTTGCTTCGCTCCCGCAAGACATGCCCGAAACTCAGAAACAAGCGTTCCGCTACGCGCTTGAGCATCCGCCGACCGGCACAGTCGATCAGTTGATCGGATACGGCGAGAACGCGCATCCTTTCAAGGGCATCACAGTTATTGATACTCCGGGGCACACGCCTGGCCACGTCAGTCTCTATCACGCTCCGAGCAGAACATTGATTGCAGCGGATGCGCTGACGATCATTGACGGCGAACTCGCGCTCGGCCAGTTCAATTACGATCAGGCAGCCGCCGCGAAGTCGCTCGCGCAGTTCGCAGCCTGTGACATCGGGCAGGTTATCTGCTACCATGGCGGGCTATATCGCGATGCTGACGTGAACGGCCGCATTCGTGCACTCATCCAAACCGCATAGAACCATACCAAAAAAGGGAGCTTCGCCAATGCGGCGAAACTCCCTCTAACATCACGCATCTATTCCTTCTGGCACGACTCGCACACACCGTACACTTCAAAGCGATGATTGATGATTTTGAACGAACCCGGCAAATCCAGCGTTTGCTCCATGGGGCAATATTCAAACGTCAACGTCTTCTCGCAATTGATGCAAATGAGGTGGTGGTGGTGATGAGACAAACAACTCGTCCGAAACTTCAAGCCGCCGTCCATAAAATAAAACTGCTCCAGCGCTCCCATCTCACTCAGCAAGCGCAAATTGCGGTACACCGTATCAAAGCTGACGCTCGGATAAACGACCGTCATCTGATCATAAACATCCTTCGGCGACAAGTAACCTTCCGTCCGCGCGAAGATTTCGGCCA
Source organism: Paenibacillus taihuensis (assembly GCF_003386535.1). Taxonomy (GTDB): domain Bacteria; phylum Bacillota; class Bacilli; order Paenibacillales; family Paenibacillaceae; genus Paenibacillus_Z; species Paenibacillus_Z taihuensis. The sequence continues at coordinate 108,948 of NZ_QTTN01000001.1, read as the reverse complement.
GCTCACGGCGCTGATCGGTAATGCGCCAGCCGTTCGTCGTCATGACCTGGATCATCTGTTTCACAGGATCATGGTTATGGTCGCCTGCTCCCGCAGACTTCGAGTGCTCATGCGAATGAGCGTGTGCATGCTGTTCTGCCATCAGCCAATCGTCCTTCCCTTACCACGCTTACGCAAACATGTTCTTCATAACTAGTGTAGCATAATTTTGTACAGTCTTGCGCATTTTTTAAGCAAAAAGAAGACCTGAACCAGCTGCATAGCAGGCCCCTAGGTCTCCTTCAACATGATCTATATTCCGTAAAAATCGGCCGCATTCTGGCGAAGCTGCTGCTTTGCCTGTTCCTGCGGCATTCCCTTTAACTCTGCAATGGCTCCGACTACATATCGCACCATCCAAGGCCGAGTTTGCTTTCCTTCGAACGGTCCTTCGAATGGCCACGGGCCGTCCGTCTCAGTCATCATCAGCTCTACCGGATAGCTGCTGACAAGCTGCTGGATTTCCTGCTCGTAGGCGACATCAGGCGTAATGGATATATAATAGCCGTTTGCAATCATTCGCTCGATTGTCGCTGATCCACCTTTGAACCAGTGAAAATGCGCACGCTTCACATTGTACCGCTCGAGCAGCTCACACGCTTTATCCGCATCCTCGTATACCGCATGCAGCACGATGGGTCGATCGAGCTTGGCAGCGAGCTGCGCGAAGCGCTCTAGCAGCGCTAAGTAAGGCGTCTCGTCGAAATGCTCGCCCTTCTCTTGCGCTTCCGTCCGGGTATAATACGGCAGGCCGACCTCGCCGATGGCGAACTTCTCGCCTTGCCGGTGCTTCTCTTCGATCCAATCGAAGAGCGCATCCAGCTCTGAATCGGACGGCAGCGGCTGCTCCGGGTGAAACCCATACGCCGGCATAATGCGGTCCTCGAATTGCTGCGCAAGGAGGCGGTTATGCTCGCATGATTTCAGATGCATCGAAACCGCAACGACGGCATCCACCTGATCCCGCTCGAATGCTTCCTGAAGCAGCCCGCGACCGTCCTGCTCTTCATACAAATCAAGGTGGATATGTGCATCAATCCAGCTCATTTACGTGAACACCTCCGACTTCGGACGCAGCAGCTCATAGAGCTGCTGCTTCATCGCTACAAAACCAGCATCGCTCCACAGCGCTTCTGACCGCGGGCGAGGGAACGGTACATGCAGCTCGTGGATAATGGAAGCAGGAGCTGCCGAGAGAACAATAATGCGGTCGGACAGGAGCAGCGCTTCCTCGATGCTATGCGTGACGAACAGCACCGAGCGGCGGTCCGCCTCCCACAGCGATAGCAGCCATGTTTGCATATGCATCCGCGTCAGCGCATCGAGTGCGCCGAACGGTTCATCGAGGCACATCAGGCGCTGCGGCGAGAGCAGTGCGCGAAGGAACGATACGCGCTGCTGCATGCCTCCTGAGAGCACATGCGAGTATTCATTCGCTGCACCGGCAAGTCCTACAAGGCTCAGCCATTCCTCCGCTTGCGCGCGAGCCTTCGCCTTGGCGACTCCGGCAATCGTTAACGCCAGCTCGATGTTGCCGGCTACAGTCAGCCAAGGCATCAACGACGCCTGCTGCGGCATATATGCAATATGCCCTTGCTCACCAACAACGCTGCGTCCCTGCATCTTAATATCACCTGAGGTCGGCTTCTCCAGACCGCCAATGAGATGAAACAGCGTCGACTTGCCGCTGCCGGAAGGCCCGATTACCGACACGAACTCGCCGTCGTTCACCTGAAAGGAGACGTTCGCAAGCACTTGCTTCGGTTCATCCCCGCGACGTGCGCCGGGAAATGACTTATATAGCTTGCATATCTCTAGCGCATAGCTCAACTCGCTTCCTCTCCTTTCTTGCGGCGCAGGCGCGACGAGGTCGATGGAACGCGGCCACGGACGAACATCCGCTCTAGCAGCGTAATGGCACCGAACAGAATGAGGCTGAGCATCACGATAACCGCTACAGCAGCGAATACCTTCGCCGTCTCGAAGCCGCGCTGCTTCAGCAATATGTAGTAGCCAAGCCCTTTGTTCGAGCCGATCGACTCGGCGTAGATCGCACTGATGACGCTGTACGATGCGGCAATCTTGAGGCCCGAGAACAGATGCGGCACCGAGCTCGGCAGCTCCAGACGCCAGAACAGCTGAGCCCGCTTCGCGCCAATCATCCGCATATAATTCATCAGCTTCGGATCGCACTGCGTCAGTCCCGTGAGCATCGCCACGACGACAGGGAAGAACGTCACCAGCGTGATTAGAACGACACGCGGCATCATGCCGAAGCCGAACCAAATGACGAGCAGCGGACCGAGCGCCATGAGCGGTACATTTTGCGTAAGGACGAGGAGCGGGTAGAAACCCGCCTTTGCCCCTGGAATGATATGCAATAACGCCGCGAGAAGGAAGCCGAGCACAGCGCCGATACCGAAGCCAAGCAGCGTTATGCCGAGCGTCGCTTTCATATGCTGCAGCAGCGAACTCCAATCGTTAAGCCCCTGCTTCACGATTGAAGCCGGAGATGGCAGCACGTAAGCATCGATATCGAAGATCCGCACCGCAGCTTGCCATATAAGCAAGAAAAGAGCCAGTACAATGACTGGCGGAAGAAATTTGCGATTCTGTTTATTGTCCATCCGGGTACTTCTCCAACAGCACATCCATCGACGCGCCATCTGCAGGATTGTAATACACTTTAATTTGCGAAATAACGGACGGGCAGCCCATCTCGGTCATCGCTGCGTTCATCTCTTGTACAATCGACAGGAGGTGATTCAGTTCACCCTCCATCGTCGTTTCGAGCGGAGCAACCCGGTACGGAACACCGGATGCTTTTATAATTTCAATTGCGCGGTCCACATACGGAATCACGGATTCGCCGCCCGGTGTGCGCGGAATAATTTGAATGCTCAGCAATGCATTTGCCATCTTCATCAGTTCCCCTCTCCATTGATTGATCCCAATACCTCAGCTGGCGCTTCCGGCTTTACTCTGGCAAAAACTCATTCGTGAACGCCTTCTCGGCATCCAGTTGTTTATCCAGCAGCTTGTGATCGAACATCCAGCCTGCGTAGTTCTGCCACACTTCCAGCTTCTGCTCGCCCCAACGCTTCGCATCGTCTTGGTAGCGCGGGCTCAGCCATTTCTGACTCGCACGGACGAGGTCCGGGTTCAAGTCCGGCACAGCCTTGATCAGCACTTCTGCTGCATCGTCCGGATGATCAATAGCATATTGGTAACCTTCGCTTGCCGCTGCTACGAACTCTTTTACCGTATCGTTGTGCTCCGCGATCATCTTCTCGTTCGTCGCCAGCACCGGCGTATAATAATCGAGCTTTTTACTATAATCGGTCAAATAAATCATATTTATTTTGTCGCCGCGCAGCTCCGCTTCAACACCCGTCCACGCATAGTAGATCCATGCAAAATCGATGTTCTTCTTCGTAGCCGTGAAGAAATCCGCATCGCCGATGCTGACGATGTTCACTTTGCTCGCATCGCTCTTCTCTTCCTGCATGAGCGAGTCGATGACGGCATTCTCCGCAGGCGATCCCCATCCGCCATACGTTTTGCCGACGAAGTCTTTCGGCGTCTTAATGTTCTTATCCGCCGGGGATGCAAAGCCCGACGTGTTGTGCTGGATGACAGCCGCAATGGAAACGAGCGGCACGCCTTGAATGCGCGCTTGCGTCACGCCTTCCTGATAGCTGACGCCGAAGTCCGCTGCGCCTGTTGCGATCATCGTATCCGCACCCGCTTCGCCAGGTTGGATGATATCAACTTTCAGGCCATGCTTTTCGAAGAAGCCTTTGTCCCGCGCAACATACAGACCAGTATGGTTCGTGTTCGGCGTCCAGTCGAGCACGACTTTGATCTCTTTCAACTGGTCAGTTGCAGCTGTGTTGTCCGAACCGCTGTTTGCAGCTGTATTCGCACCTGATCTCTCTGTAGCCGACTTGTTCTCGGTCTTCGAGCCGCACCCCGACAGCATAAGCGCTGCCATCAGCATAACAGCAAGGGTGAGCAAAGCCATTTTGTTACGTTTCGTTCTCTCCATCTTCCTTACTCCTCTCTATCGCTAGCACAAACTTCGAAGGCAGAATGAATATGACCTAAACCAAACCAATCCATAAGAAAAAGCGCCTCCCGCTCTGGAAGACGCTCAAAATAGCTGTGTGTACCGGTTCATCCATTGCCCTGTGCAAGTAAGCACGAAGGCGAATGTGAACACATACAATCGCAATTCCTACGCTGGCATTATCCAGATCAGGTCAAAGGGTCGAGATCATTGAAGGGATCTCCTCTCAGCCGGCCTCAGTCCAGCTCCCCATGTCATATTCAGTTCGGCCCTGCATCGCTATTATAGCAGACATTCCGCAAAATGCCAGTATAAATTGCAAAGCGCTTGGAGCATTGCTCAGGTTGCTACGCCTCCATCGGGCCGCGGGGAGCTATCGCTGAGAGTGCCAATTTAGCACTCTCGGATACGATTCTTGCCTTTTTCCGAGCTGAGAGATCCGTTTCGGAGCTCTCAACCTCCTCGAACCGGCGGCGGTCGCCGGATTTTTATCTGAGAGTGACTATTTAGCACTCTCAGATAAGTTTCTTACCCTTTTCAGAGCTGAGAGATCATTTTTGGATCACTCAGCTTCCTCGACCCACCGTCGGTAGCCAGCTATCAAACCATCAAACCTGGAGACGCTGATAGATCTTTTCGACGATACACGCCTAGGACAAATCCGACAGCAGCTAACTCAATAACCGTGCTAGCGCTCCAGTTCACAATCGGCATTGTCAAGCCGACGACGGGAAGCAGACCGAGGCACATCAGGAGGTTCCAGGCAAGCTCCAGACAAATGACCGATCCTAGACTTATGAACAGCCCGCGGCTAATTCGGTCATTTATTCGTAATCCAATCCTGTACATGCGAACGATAAAGAGCAGCACGAGCAGACCAGCACACCAGCCAAACACCCAGCCGAAGCTATAGATTAAATACGAGAATACGAATTCATTTGTCTGAAAAGGCAAGCGGTCATTTGCGACATCGATGCCATGCCCCCATAACCCCGCACTTCGAATGGCTTCTAACGATCGTCCGGTTAGAAAATAGGTTTCTGAGTTCGGATGCAGGAAGCCGGTATATCGCATATAGAGAAAACTATGGACAATATGATCTGTAAAATTGAGTAACAAGAACATCAGCAGTACGCCAGTACAGCATATAGCTAGCAGTTTCCACTTCTTAGTGACGAGCAACAGCAACGCAAGGCTTATACCATAGACAATTAATGGAACAAGAGCTGGCGACTTAATGTAACAAATAAGTGGAATCACCATGTAGAGGATGACTTGCTTCACTGGCATCCACACGGCTCGACATCCGCTTACATGCGCGGCAGCTTCGTTTCCTTGCAGAAGCATGCCCGCAATCGCGATGATTAACAGGTAAGGCGACATCGAAAATACAGGAATGGAAATGTGCCCCGGCAATATAATCCACTGGTTCGCCCCATTCACATGGACCCCTTGCCAAAGCGCAACCATCAGTAAGCCGACTGTAGCGGCGTAGAGCGGTTCAGCGAAATGAAGGATTTTGCGATAATCTGCGAAATACATGCCGACCATCGCTGCAATTCCTACTCCGCCATATACCAATTTGTACTCCAGCATGCCATCAACCAGCGATACTTTCACTGCGAATAACGTCACAAGTCCGAACAGAATCATGCCAGCTACAAGTGCCATCATACCGTAATCCTTCTTCGGCTTATGCGCGCCATTGAACTGCTTGCCAAGCACATCGGCATTGCCCATCTGCAGGATCGCCGCCTGAATAACTTGATCCTCAGATTCGCCTTCAAGCGTTCCTCTCGCTTCGATGATTTCGAGCAAATGGCTTAGCAGCTCTTCTCGAATCGCATCATGCACTTCCTTCATGCGAATATGAGCGCAGACTTGATCGAGATAAGCCTGCAGCAGCGGATGCGCCTCCAGATTCGGCTTCATGCCCTCTCCTCCCCGATGACCCGATTGACCGACAAGCTGAACAAGGACCACTCCTGCTCTTTCTCCTTCAGCATCGCTTGGCCTTGCTTCGTTATCCGGTAATACTTGCGCTTGCGTCCGCCCTCCTCCGCCCAGAACGACTCCACACATTGCTCCATCTCGAGCGAATGCAGGATCGGATACAGCGTCCCCTCCTTGAAGGAGAACACGCCGTCGGACTTCCTCTCGATCTCCTTGATCATCTCGTAGCCGTACATTTCGGCTTTGCTGAGCAGCGATAAAATCAGGATGACGGTACTGCCCTTCATCAGCTCTTTGTTCACTTTCATGCCCTACACCTCGTCCGCCCGTAATACTTCGTATATCTATGCATCGGATATCTATGTATAATCATACAAGCTCACGCCCCTTTTCACAAGTCCTTCCATCCTAATTTATGAACAATGCTACTTCGCAAGTAATGAGGAAATATCGAGAGCACACATATGTGCTCTCAACTCCATCTCCTCACGTTTACGCCTCTGAGAGAACGTATATGTTCTCTCGCAGCGCTAGCCCCAAATCCCGCGCCTTATAGGGGCTGAGTGTTAGATATCCACACACAAAAAACGGCCCGGGTCATCAAGACCCGCGGCCGCCGCGAAACTTCTGCGTATGTGCTTTTGCTTCTTCCGTATTCGTCACCCGGTTCCGGCTCCACTCGAGCAGGATGCGGTCGATGTAGCGGAAATGCAGCTTCCCTGCAAATACCGCCTCTTTCAGCGCAAAGCGGATCAGCTCGTCCGGATACCGGTCCTGATCGACCCAAGCGCTGATCGTCTCGCACTCCATCGGAGATAACGGACGACCGAATTCCTGTTCGAACACGGTGAACAGGTCCGACGTCTTCGGCCACTCGGCAGCGCCAGCCTGCGTGGCTGCCGCTGCGGCCGCCGCACTCGTGCTGCGCTGCAGCTCGCGCTCTGCCTCGAACGATTGCTTCGCTTCATCCGCCAGCCATTCGGCGCAGCGGATGACGAAGCCGTTCCAGTTGTAGCGCTCGATCTGCATGCCGCTCTCCGAATCGATCTCATCATCGATCGCGAGCAGCCCTTCTTTCATAAGGCGGCTGAGCAGCTGATGCGCCGCCTTCGGCAATAAACCAAGGCGCTCCGCCAGCTGCTCCGGCGTAGGAAAGTCGACCCCTTCGAGCTGCCGGTACATCATCAGCTGTACCATCAGCATCATCTCGGTGTCGGATAGACCAACGCCGCGGTAAGCACGCAGCAGACCGGCGGGAACGACGACACCGCCGCCGTTCATCGCCGCCGCCATGCCTCTGGCGTAAGCTTTCCACATTTCGTTTTTCACCGGTCTTCAGCCTCTCCTCGCAACTTATGGATACAAACGGTACAGCATACGTGGGAACGGAATCGTCTCGCGAACGTGATCCAGACCGCAAATCCACGCTACTGTACGCTCAAGGCCAAGTCCGAAGCCGGAGTGAGGCACTGTGCCGTATTTACGCAGATCGAGGTACCATTGGTACGCCTCTGTCGACAGCTCATGCTCCGAGAAGCGCTCTGCCAGCAATTCCGGATCGTCGATACGCTGCGAGCCGCCGATAATTTCGCCGTAGCCCTCTGGCGCGATCATGTCGGCGCACAGTACAACCTCCGGACGGTTCGGGTCTGGCTTCATGTAGAACGCCTTGAACGATGCCGGATAGTGCGTGATGAATACCGGACGATCATAAGCCTCTGCGATCACTGTCTCGTGAGGCGCACCGAAGTCTTCGCCCCACTGGATTTCTTGGCCTTGCTCTTGCAGGAATTTGATCGCGTCATCATACGTGATGCGCGGGAATGGCGCCTGAATGTTCTCCAGCTTGCTGATGTCGCGGCCGATGGCTTCAAGCTCCTTGCGGCAATTCTTCACAACGTTCTGCACCACGAAGGAGACGAAGCGCTCTTGCACGCGCAGGTTCTCTTCATGATCGACGAACGCCATCTCCGGCTCGATCATCCAGAACTCGATCAAGTGGCGGCGCGTCTTCGACTTCTCCGCACGGAAAGTCGGACCGAACGAGTATACTTTGCCAAGCGCCATGGCTGCAGCTTCCATGTACAGCTGGCCGCTTTGCGTCAAATACGCATCCTCGTCAAAATATTTCGTATGGAACAGGTTCGTCGTACCTTCGCATGAAGAAGGCGTCAAAATCGGCGGGTCAACGAGCGTGAAGCCGTTGTTGTCGAAGAACTGCTGTATCGAGCGGATAATTTCCGCACGAATAACTAGAACTGCGCGCTGCTTCGGCGAACGGAGCCACAGATGACGGCGGTCCATCAAGTAGTCGATGCCGTGCTCCTTCGGCGTGATTGGGTAATCTTGCGTCACTTGGATGATCTCGATGTCTTCAACCGTAAGCTCGTAGCCGGACTGGCTGCGCGGCTCTTCGCGCACGATGCCCTTCACATACAGCGAGCTCTCTTGCGTCAATTCCTTCGCAGCTGACCAAATTTCATCCGATACTTCGCTCTTCACGACAACGCCTTGCACATAACCTGTGCCGTCGCGCAGCTGGAGGAATTGGATTTTTCCGCTGGAACGTTTGTTGTTCAACCAGCATCCAATCCATACGGATTGACCAGCGTTGTCCTTCAGCTGGCTAATTGTTGTTAATGTTTTCATATTCGATTCCGCCTTTACTTATTTTCCTGATCATTCTAGGTTTATGATGATTTCACGATTTCAAACGTATCTCTTGCAATAAGCAGCTCTTCATTCGTCGGAACGACGAGCACGCTCGTACGGGAGCCGTCCTTCGTGATGTAGCGCGCTTCCTTGGACTTCTCCATGTTCCGCTCTTCGTCGAACTCGATGCCAAGGAATGTCAGCTTCTCGCACACAGCTTTGCGCACCGGCCACGAATTCTCACCCACGCCAGCTGTGAAAATAATCGCGTCAATGCCGTCCATCGCCGCCGCGTAAGCGCCGATGTACTTGCGCAGCCGATACGTGTACATATCGAACGCCAGCTTCGCATGGCTGTCGCCCTCGCTCATCGCCTGGACGATCTCACGCATATCGCTGCTAATGCCGCTTATCGCGAGAAGGCCGCTGTGCTTATTCAGCATCGAGTTCACTTCGTTCAGCGTCAGCTCTTCCTTATTCATCGTGAACGGAACAATCGCCGGATCGAGGTCGCCGCTGCGCGTGCCCATCATGAGCCCTTCGAGCGGCGTCAAGCCCATGCTCGTATCGAGCGTCTTGCCTTCCATAATCGCCGCGCAGCTTGCGCCGTTCCCGATATGGCAGGTAACGAGCTTCAGCTCCTCAAGCGGTCTGCCGAGCACTTTGGCCGCCTGCTTGCTGACGTAATCATGCGATGTGCCATGGAAGCCATAACGTCTTATCTTATGACGACGATACAGCACCATCGGAATCGGATACAGGAACGACTCCTTCGGCATCGACTGATGGAATGCCGTATCGAAGACGACGACTTGCGGCACGCCCGGCAAGTTCAGCTCGACAGCTGTAATCCCCATCATCGCCGGCGGGTTATGAAGCGGTGCAAGATCGAACAGACGTCTGATCTCCTGCTTCACCTCCCCAGTCACAAGCGTCGATTGCTTGAAGCTCTCACCGCCATGCACGACTCGGTGGCCGACCGCATTAATCTCAGAGATCGATGACATCACGCCATGCTCGCGGTGTGTCAGCATATCAATGACTTTGCGCACCGCTTCATTGTGATCGAGAATTTCGCTCACGCGGTTCACTTCGATGCCCCCAGTCGGCTCATGCGTCAGAATCGAATCTTCCATTCCGATACGCTCAACCCGGCCAACGGCCAGCACGGCTTCGCTCTCGATATTGTAGAGCTGATATTTTAACGAGGAACTCCCCGCATTCATAACGAGTATGATCATACACGGACTCCGTCCTTATCGTAATTAAAGAAACCTGCGCCGCTCTTCGCGCCAAGCTGCCCGGCACGAACCATCTTCTTCAAAATAAACGATGGCCGGTACTTCAGCTCGCCATATTCGCGGAACATCCGTTCCAGTGCAGCTAACACCGAATCCAGTCCGAAGCGGTCCGCCATCTCGAACGGGCCATGCTGGAACGAATAGCCGATCCGCATTGCGCTATCGATATCGTTAACGGAGGCAACACCTTCCTCAAGGACATGCATCGCTTCGTTGATGAATAAACAAATAAGCCGCGTCGTTACAAAACCGGGCGATTCGAATACCATGACGCCATTCTTATGTATAATGTTCTCGACAAAATGCTTCGTTCGATTGAACGTCTCATCTGACGTTTTCAAGCCGCGCACGATCTCGACCAGGTCCGTCTTGCTCACAGGGTAGACGAAGTGCATGCCGATTACCCGCTCTGGATGAGCGGTTACGCTTGCGAGCTCCGTTAAGCTCAGTGTTGACGTATTGCTGGCCAAAATAACATCCGGCGCGCAAATTTGGTCCAGCTGCGTGAAGATGTCCCGCTTGCGGTCCAAATCTTCGGTGATGGTCTCGATGACGAGCTCGCAATCCGCAAGTTCACTCAGCTCTGCAGCCTTGTTCAGCCGATTCATAACCAGCTTCTTCTCTGCGGAAGTGAGCGCCCACCGCTCCATCTGCTTGTCCAAGCTCTGCTCGATCATGCCGAGCGATTGGTTAAGCTTTTCTTCGTCCTGTTCTACCATGTAGACTTCAAGACCATTGAAGGCCAGCATTTCGCAAATGCCCTGACCCATCGTTCCGGCGCCTACGACGCCTGCTTTCCGTACTGCTGTCAACTTCCCACCTCCATAGTTCTGTAGTTATTATACCGTTTTTGGACAAAAATAAGAAGGACTCCGCCTGAGTCCCTCCGTGAGTTCATACACTTGACTTAATTGCAATTTCAATCGCTTTTGCCATGACATCCAGGCTCATGCTCGGAACGCCAGGGCGTTCGGCGACTTGGGCAGGAAGATACGGAATGTGAATGAAGCCGCCCTTCATCTCGTGAGACGATGAGGCAATCATGTGCTGAAGATTGTAGAACAGATGATTGCATACGAACGTGCCCGCGCTGTACGAGACGGACGCCGGGATACCTTCCTCGCGCATTGCTGCTGCAACAGCCTTAACTGGCAATGTAGACCAATAAGCAGCCGGTCCATCGAAAGTGATTGGCTTATCGGTCGGCTGATTTCCTTCATTATCCGGAATCCGGGCATCGTCCAGATTAACAGCTACGCGTTCGAGTGCTATATCGCTGCGGCCTCCTGCTTGACCGACGCAGATGATCACATCGGGCTTAAACTCCAGAACCGCTTGCTGGAGCAATTGAAATGACTTACCGAAGACCGTCGGGAGCTCAATGGCCTCCACTTCAATTCCGTCCAACTTCCTTTGGTGAAGCTGGCTGACCGCCTCCCAGGAAGGGTTGACGGCTTCCCCGCCGAATGGATCAAAACCGGTAAGCAGCACTTTCTTCATCGAGCCATCCCTCCAATGATTGGATAATATCCATCATAACAGGTTCAACTAAAAAAACGGAGTCCGGGTTAGTCCCGAACTCCGTCATAGATTTATGCCGCATCAGCGAGCAGCTTGCGGAAGCGATCGCCGCTTAGTGTTTCCTCGCTTGTCAGCACGTCGAGCGACGATGTAAATACGTCACGATGTCCTTCAAGCATCGACTTAATACGGATCATGAGCTCGTCCAGAATGGTGCGCGTAATCGTCGCCCATTTGTCCGGCGTCATCATCGATTGATCGATAATGCCAAGCTCTGTAAGGCCGCACTCGACCATCGAACGAACGATGTTCATCGCTTGGTCGAAGTCGCCGCGCGAGCCTGTGCTGCGGTCGCCGTAGAACATTTCTTCCGCTGCCGCGCCGCCAAGCGCGATCATGATTTGACCTTCCAGGAACTCTTTCGTATACAGATACTTATCCTGCTGCGGATTGTGACGAACATAACCGAGCGCTTGGCCACGCGGCAGCAACGCTACCTGCGATACGCTGCCTGGACGTACAAGCTCAGCTGCAATCGCATGACCAAGCTCATGCAGCGCGACGCGTTCCCGCTCTTCCTTCGTCGCTTCACGGTCCGTCCGCTCGCCCATCATGACTTTATCGATCGCCATCGACAGATGTCGCTGGCTAATCAACTCTCCGTCTTCACGCATCGCGTAGATGGCTGCCTCGTTCATCACGCTCTCGAGCTGCGCGCCGGAGAAGCCGAACGATTCTTCCGCGATCTTCTCCAGATTCACTTCTTCCAGATCAAGCGGCTTATTCTTCGCATGAATGTTCAAAATATGCGTGCGGCCTTTCTTATCCGGCAGGTCAACCCCAATGTGACGGTCAAAACGGCCTGGACGAAGCAGCGCGCTATCGAGCATTTCTTTACGGTTCGTTGCACCGATCAACAGAATACGCGGCGAGTCCGACGTATGAATACCGTCAAGCTCAGTGAGCAGCTGGTTCAGCGTCTGATCATACTCGCGCTGCTGACCGCCGTCACGCTTACCGCCGATAACGTCGATCTCATCGATGAAGATAACTGCACTGCTTTTGCCTTGCTTCGCTGCTTTTTGACGCGCTTCTTTGAACAAATCACGGATCCGGCTTGCGCCGACACCGACATACATCTCTACGAACTCCGAGCCGGATGCGCCAAGGTAGATCGAATCCGTATACGAGGCCGCCGCCTTCGCAAGCAGCGTTTTACCTGTTCCCGGAGGACCTGTAAGCAAAATCCCTTTCAACGGACGGATACCGAACTTCGAAATCTGATCCACTTTCACAAGAAAATCAAGCGCTTCGACGAGCTCCTGCTTCGCCCGCTCCTGCCCGCCGATCTGATCGAACGACATCGGCTTCGCCGGACGCGACTTCGTCTTACGCTCCCCGCCTACAGTCGCCAAGTGACCACGGGATCTTGCCATATAAAGCAATCCGCCGACAATCGCGCCGAGCAGCACGAGCGGAATGGTATTCACACCAACGAAAAACTGCAAAAATAAGAGAAAGATCGGCACGAAGCCGATCACCATTTCTTTGCCGTACTGTTTAAACATTAGGCCACGCTCCCATCTGGTTTGGAGTGCGAGGTAGAACCATATACTTCACAGATGTTTCGTCCTTCAGCGTAATATACACATTAACATCGTCCATCTCCGAAGTTGCCGTAACACCAGGGTGCTTCGCTTGCACTTGCTTTATCGCCTCTGGAATCGAGGCATACTCACGATGATCCATCGCTTGCGCGATATCGAACAACATCGACGACCATACGTCCTCAAGCTGCTTGGACGGTTTCGTATCGCCGAAATCAAGCTTCAGCTCGCGGTCTCCTATAATATCGTTTCCTTCAGTCGCAATATGGTCATATACATCGCGGATATTGGCATCACGGTCAAGCTTCATATCTATCGTAACGGCGTTCCGGTTAATGACAGGTGTCGATTCAACTACGCCAGGCGTACCTGCTACAATTCGTTCAAGCGGCTTTACAGCTGCCACGCTGTGATAAGTAAACCAGCCGCCGACTAACACTCCAGCTGAAATAACAGCTGTCAGGACTGCAGGCATCATACGGAATTTCATGGCAAAAAGCCCCCTTCGTCAATACTGATTGCTAGCACTTTCGTCAATCAACTGCTGCTAAACGAAAGTATATCACAACCTATACATCGAGGGGGCGTGTAATAAAAGGGAACTATGGCTTATCGTGCTGACAATGCTGATTACTTACATTGACCGCCATTAACGCGTCGGCAATCTGTACGAATCGAAGAAGGTGCCGTCTCTGAATCGGTAAAAATCATAGAAATGCGTCGCAACGCCGGATTGATTGCGTTCGTAGAAAACTTCCCAGACCGGCTCGGCGCGCAGCAGCCCAAGCTTGATATGCGAAATGGCTGCATCCGGCTTGGTCTGCAGGAAGCTTTCTTTGACCTCGGCTTTCGTCTTGCCTTGATCCGCGCGAAGTGTAATCGATCCGTCCTTCAGTAACCAGACGTATGTAACATCGTTGTTGTGATCTTTGCCTTTGACCACCCACACCGGCTCATCCCACACGTAATGATAAGAGTTGTCCACGCTGCTCAAACTGCCAAGCTGCATCGCTTGGTCTTCCGCATTCCGTTCCTCTTCCCATACAGGCGATTGAACAGACCGATAATAAACGTTAAGCGAAGTAAGAATCAGGATAACGAGAAGCGACGCGAGCAGCACCCAGCGCCACGGCGTCATGAATGACGGGCGTTTCGAACGATTGGCGCGCATTATCAGGATAACAGCCTTTCGAAGCAGCGCTGCGCCTCGGCACGGATTTGCGCTTCATCGAGGAATACGCATTGTCCATCCTTCACAACTTGCTCGCCATCTACCCACACATGCACGACGTCGCGGCCGGAGCCGGAATATACGAGATGCGAGACGATTTCCGTCTGCGGGTAGAAGTGCGGCTGCTCAACATTAATTGCGATGAAGTCGGCTTTCATGCCTTCCTTCAACATGCCGATTTGCTCTTCTTGCCAGATGGCACGAGCGCCGTATACCGTACCAAGCTTGAGGGCTTCCCATGCAGGAACAGCCGTCGGGTCGCCGGAGATGCCTTTATGGATCAATGCTGCCAGACGAATCTCATCGAACAGATCGAGATTGTTGTTGCTTGCAGCGCTGTCTGTACCAAGCGATACGGTAACGCCTGCTTTCAGCATATCAGGGACGCGTGCGATACCGCTCGCCAGCTTCAGATTGCTTGCAGGGTTATGCGATACGCTTACGCCGCGATCTGCGAGCAATGCGATCTCTTCATCCGTCAGATGCACAGCATGTGCCACGAGCGACGGACCGGAGAAGAATCCAAGCTTGTCCAGATGCTCGACAGGACGGCAGCCGTAATCATTCACGTTCTGCTGCACTTCAGCAGCCGATTCGGACATATGCGTATGAAGCGGCACGTTCAGCTCATGAGCAGCATCTACGATGCGCTTGATGTAATCCGGCGGGCACGTGTACGGTGCGTGCGGAGACAGCATTGTCCGGATCCGTCCATTGGCACGTCCGTTCCAATCCTGCACGAATTGCTTCGCTTCGTTCAGCTTTGCTTCCTGTACGTCCGGCGGGCAGAGGCCGATAACGCCGCGGGTCAGCAGACCACGCATACCGGATTGCTCAACAACATCGGCAACGATGTGCATACGGTCATACATGTCGACGAACGTCGTTGTACCGGATTTTAGCATCTCTGTTACTGCAAGCGCAGTGCCCCAGCGGCAGTCTTCGTCCGTATATTTGCCTTCCATTGGCCACATCTTCTGCTCCAGCCACACTTGCAGCGCTTCGTCGTCGGAATAGCCGCGAAGGAGTGACATTGCTGCATGACCGTGCGTATTGATAAGGCCTGGCATAAACACAAGACCTTTACCATCCAGTCGTTCTGCGCCTTCTGGTTTCGGATCAGGCGTTTGCTCGCTTAAATATAGAATGGTATCGCCTTCGATTACCATATGGCCTTTCAGCACAGGACGCTGCTCGTCCATCGTGACGAACGTGCCGTTCTCAATCCACAACCGTTTCATCGTTTTCCTTGTCCCCTTCTTCGTCCAGATAATACGCCAGGCTCATAAGCTCCGTCGTGAAATTCGCATAATGGATGCGCACATGCTCCGGTACGCGCAGTATGGTAGGCGCGAAGTTCAATATCCCATCCACACCAGCTTCGGAGAACTTATCAGCGACATTCTGCGCTTCGGTTGCCGGCACCGTGATAATACCGATTCGGATATTCCGCTCCGCTATCGTTTCCTTCAGCTTCTCCATCGGAAGCACGGTGAGCCCGTTTATCGACGCGCCAACCATTGAAGGATGGACATCGAACACGGCCGTAATCTTCATATTATCCTTCAAATACGTATTATAATTGCACAGCGCCCTGCCGAGGTTGCCGGCGCCGACCAGGCCAACATTCAGCGGCTGGTCGAGCTTCAGAATTTGACGGATTTTCTCGATGAGATACGTCACATCATAGCCGATTCCTTTGCGGCCGAAGTCGCCGAAGTAAGCCAGATCCTTGCGAATTTGAGCTGGGTTCAGGTCGAGCCTGTTGCCAAGCTCCTGCGACGAAACCGTCTGCACATCGCGCATGTTGAGGTCGTTCAGCACTTGCAAGTAAACGGGAAGTCGGCGAACAACCGCTTCGGATATTTTCATCGGCTTCATGACGTCACCTCCTCCATCCCTTCTTCACCCTTCGAGAGCCATTCCCGGATTCTCGGAACGATCTGATCCTGATGCATCGTCTCGATCTTCGGTCCTGGCAGCGAGTATAAGAAGTATTTGCCGTAATACGTATCGATTACACGAGTATCGTAAATAAGTACGATTCCACGGTCGTTCCCTGTCCGGACAAGGCGGCCGAAGCCTTGCTTGAACCGAATGACGGCTTGCGGAATGGACAGCTTCATGAACGGATTCTGATTCTGCTCCTGCAGCATCTCCGACTTCGCTTCAACGAGCGGATGATTCGGCGGCTGGAACGGCAGCCTTACAATTGCAAGCGTCGTAAGCGCATCGCCTGGAATATCGACGCCTTCCCAGAAGCTGCTTGTCCCTAACAGTACGGAAGCATCCTGCTGCGTGAACCTTCTCGTCAGCTTACTGCGGTTGCTGCTGTCGATTCCTTGACCAAGCACTTGAATGCCGTTCACGGTCAAAGCTTCTTTCAGCGGTTCATACACCTGCTTCAGCATCCGGTAGGAAGTGAACAACACGAGCATTCGCCCGTTCGTCTCGATCGCAGTCTCTGTTAAAGATTTCACAAGCATCTCGTTAAAAAGAGGATCGCCCGAAGCGCCCTTCAGTACCGGGAAGTTGCGCGGGATAATGACAAGCGCCTGTTCCCTATAGTTGAACGGGGATGGCAGCTGGACGGTCTTCAATCTTCCATCGCGCTCATCCGCACTCAATCCTAGCTGTTCGCATGCATACTGGAACGACTTCTGCACGGACAATGTCGCCGACGTCATAACAACGCTTTTCTTCACGTCGAAGAAATAAGTCCGGAGCTGGTTGCTCACATCCGCCGGAACCGAGTACAGCTGAACCGACTTCGCTCGCGAGTTGCTGTTCGCTTCGAGCCAATAAACCGTATCGGATTTGTCCGCTTTCATAAATTGACGCAGATCGTCTCTCGCTCTTCCCAAATCCTTAATTGTTCCGCTTAAGTCGGTCACAAGCGCCGTGATACCCGGATCATCGAGTTCATCCTTAATTGCCGTGAACACCTTCTCGAGCGGTCGCACAATTCGGCTCAAATAACCATTGATGGCTTCTTCAACGAGCTGAGCGTCCGACCAAGCCGCAGGTAGCTTCCCGCCACGCAGACGCAGCACATATTGGCCGCTCTCGCTGCCTCCGCTGTCAAGCGCAGCGCTCCTCGCGCCGCCTGCCCCGAAGCCGCCTCCGCCAGGAACCATCATCGAGTAGAGCATGTCGAACAATCGATCCCATTCATCTCGCAAATCGCCGAAGACCGGCACGACTTCATCGATCTCCTCGCGCCACTTCTGCGTCTGCTCGATATTCTCGTTAGCCAATCTGCTCTTCAATTGGATCAGTTGGCCGTTACGGGCATCCTTGGACAGCCGCATTACGGGATGCTGCACGGAATAGTAGGACACTTGCGTGCCCAGATGCTTGCCGGCCACCTCTTCAAGGTGATGTGCTTCGTCGAGAATAAGATGCTCATAGCCTGGGAGCAAACGATGATCTGCCCGAATATCGGTGAACAGCATTGAATGATTCGTAATGACAACATCAGCCATGTTAGCTTCTTGCTTCGCGCGATGGTAATAACAACGCTTAAACCATGGACAGCTGCGGTTCAAGCATGAATCTGCGTCGCTCGCTACCGTACCCCAGAAATCGGAGCCGCGGTTACCGAAATTCAGCTCTTCTTGATCCCCATGCTGTGACTCGCTGAGCCAGACAACCATCTGTGATGCTGTAATTCGATCCTCAGCCGGAGACACGAAGTCGCGCATATTAACTTTGCCTTCAAATTTGCGCAGGCATAAATAATTGCCGCGTCCTTTGAAGACGGCGGCCCTGAACGGATATGGCATGACGGCCGCAAGAAGCGGAAGATCCCTTGCCCGAAGCTGTTCCTGCAAGTTAATCGTATGCGTGCTGACGACTATCTTCTTGTTATGCTGGACACCATAGTAAAGTGCTGGAATTAAATACCCTAACGATTTGCCGGTGCCGGTACCTGCCTCAATGAGCAGATGGCGTTCTTCATCCAGCGCGTCGATGACTTCCTGGAACATCATATTTTGCGGCTCGCGTTCTTCATAACCCGGAATAATGGCGGATATTTCAGCTTTAATATGGGCTAGAAATTGCGGGAAGGTCCAATCGGCAACCGATTGATTATCTTCGTCACTGCGAGGATGCTCTTCGTCCGTCCAGTCTCCTGCTTTCATGGCGAACTGACGGAAGTAGTGGTATGCATCGAGATCGATGGAGGTAATGGATTCCTTGCGCTGTGCCACGGATCCGATAAACCAGCCAAGATCGTCGATTTCATCGCCGAGCAAGCTGGCCAGCCGCTGCAAGGTGAGCAGCGGCAAGCCTTCAAGCTTGCGATAGCATTCCGCGAACAGCTCTGCCGTAGCTAGCGCATCGCTGTCCGCGCGGTGATGCTGGTCATGCTCGATGCCGAACAGTTCTGTTACGGCGCCAAGCTGATAGGTCGTTAAGGTCGGATAAAGTATGCGAAGCAGATCGATCGTATCAAGCCGTCTGCCGTCAAAAGGCATATAGCCTGAGCGATCCAGCGCTGCATTCAGAAAACCAGCATCGAAGCTGACGTTGTGTGCAACGAGAACCGCGTCGTCTAGGAGCGGAATCAACTCCAATAGGACTTCCTCAAGCTCCGGCGCATCCTTCACCATCGCTTCATCAATGCCAGTTAACTGGGTTATAAACGGCGGTATCGGAATCGTAGGCTTCACAAATGTGCTATACGTTCGAATGACCGACATTTGTTCATCCAGCAGCACTAGACCAACCTGTATCATTTCATCGCTGGCGCCATGGCCAGTCGTTTCCAAATCCAGTACGGCATAATTCATCCGGATAACTTTCCTCTCATCAATCTATAGCTGGCCGCTCCCGAAATATAAGGATAGATGCCCGCTGTGCTGCTCGCATGATTTCATATTGGACAGCGGATCCGTAAAGTCCGGATCTGCCTCATGCGCTTTCTCGAAATATCTGGTCGCCTGCTCCAAATTCATGCGAACGGCTTGGATACAGCCTAATGCGTTCAAACCGAGCGCTTTCCACTTCGGATGCTCCGTTACTTCAACGAGCAGCTGGAAGTGGCGCTGCGCTTCATGCCATTCCTGCAGATGCATATAGGTCATGCCAAGAAACAGCCTTGCACGGTTGTCATCTGGCGCTATCCTGACCGCTTCTGCGAAGTGGTTAGATGCTTCACGGAACATGAACAATTTGAAATAACCTTGCCCCTTCGACATCGCCTGGCATAAATCTATAGCGGCTTCGTCAAATCCAGCTTCGCTGCCTGACACCGAAGATGCGAGTGGCGGCGCTGGACTTACATGTGCTTGCTTCATGCTGGATGCCTGTCGTCTCATCGTTCCAGCAGGAGGCTGGGAAATGATCTTCGGGTAGCCCGGCATCGGCGGCGGAATGGCCGCGTCTTTCTTCACTCCATGAAGGGGAGATTGTCCCTGCGACTGTGCTGGTGCTTGTGATTGACTTTGAGCTTGCTGAGACTGAACAACCTGCTGCATGTCACGGAAATCAGCCATTTTCTCTTCAAACTGGAGCCATTGCTCAATGAAATTGTCGCTGAACTGCTTAAGTGTCGCAAGCTGTTCATCCATCTGCTTGCGCTGCGTGTCATTTGCATTAGGATAATGAATGATAATGTCCTGCAGCAGTTCCTGCATTGTAGCAAATACGTGCTTAAACATCGTACGCACCCGCCTTCACGCCGTAATGGTGATCATAAAAGTGTGGATGTTTATGCTCATTCTTTGCCCCGGCGCGACTTTTCATACTCGTGTCCAACCGTTTCACAACACTGGCATGAAGGCTGGCGGTACAATCGGTATATCTTACATAATTGTAGCGTGAATTTCTTCGCCAAGCACTTGTGCCGGCTTATTCGCCGCGTCGAGAATGACGACTTTCGGCTTGTAAGAACGTGCTTGCTCATCCGTCATCATGCTGTAAGCGATAATGATGACATTATCGCCAGGCTGAACAAGACGCGCTGCAGCGCCATTCAAGCAAATAACGCCAGAGCCGCGTGGACCCGTGATGACGTAAGTTTCCAGCCTTGCGCCATTGTTGTTATTAACGATTTGCACTTTCTCATTTGGCAAAAGATCAGCAAGCTCCATCAAGTCCTCATCAATGGTGATGCTGCCCACATAATTGAGGTTCGCCTCTGTCACTGTTGCTCTGTGCAGCTTCGATTTCATCATCGTTCTGAACATGAACGTCACCTCCTTGCAGTTCGAATAAACGGTTATCAATGAGACGCGTGCTGCCGAATTTGACAGCAAGCGCAATAATTAAGTTACCGGATAATTGGGATAAGTCCTGATTCAATGCAATGACCGATAAGGATGGATAAGTCAGTACTTCTGCATAATCAATAACTGCGAGCGGTGCCGTCTCAATCGATGCACGAATCCGCTGTGTCAGCTCTTGCGTTGTCATGCCCTTCTCTTGAAGCCACGACCCCGCCTCACGTAGAGTCCGGGATAATACGACGGCTTGCTGCCGCTGATCCTCGTTCAAATACACATTGCGGGAGCTCATCGCGAGTCCATCTGCTTCACGTACCGTTTCGCAGCGGACAATCTGCACCGGAATGTTCAGGTCCTGCACCATCTGTTCAATAACGGCAACCTGCTGCGCGTCCTTCATGCCGAAGTATGCACGGTCCGGCTGCACCAGATTGAACAGCTTGCTTACCACGGTTCCTACTCCGTCGAAATGCCCCGGTCTCGAAGCGCCGCACAACCGATCCGTCACATCGCTGATCAGCACTTTCGTCAGCGGCTTCATCGGGTACATCTCCTGTACCGAAGGCATGAATAGAATATCGATGCCATTCTTCTCCGCAATTGCCGCATCGCGCTCAATATCCCTCGGATACCGGTCAAAATCTTCATTCGGCCCGAATTGGAGCGGATTAACGAACACAGACAGCACGTTAAAATCACACTCTTCATCCGCGCGCCGCATGAGGCTGGCATGCCCTTCGTGCAGGAAGCCCATCGTCGGCACGAGTCCGATTCGGCCTTCCGGGAATTGCTTGCGCTGCTCAGCAAGACGCTGGCGCAGCTCTTCTATAGTCATGCAGCGAATCAAGATACGCCGCCTCCTTTGGCAGGCTGCTCGCTCGTCGCCGCCACTTTGCTCGCGCTGCTGCCGCTTCCGTACAGATTGTGCAGAATTTCCTGCTCCATCGGGAATGCATGCTCTTGCTGCGGGAACTCCCGCGATTTCACATCGCTCACATACGAACTGATCGCACCACGAATTGTCTTGCCAATGTCCGCATACGTCTTCACCATGCGCTTCGGCTGATAAGGCGATGCATATTGCAAAATATCATGATACACGAGCACTTGCCCATCACAGCCGCGGCCAGCGCCGATTCCGATCGTCGGAATCGACAGTGCGGAAGTGATTGCTTCGGCAAGCGGCTCCGTAACAAGCTCAAGCACGATACAGAATGCGCCGGCTGCCTCAAGCGCCTTGGCGTCATCAATGAGCTGCCGCGCTTCCGCTTCGACCTTGCCTTGTACTTTATAACCGCCTAACTGATGCACGGACTGTGGCGTGAGGCCGATATGCCC
Source organism: Paenibacillus taihuensis (assembly GCF_003386535.1). Taxonomy (GTDB): domain Bacteria; phylum Bacillota; class Bacilli; order Paenibacillales; family Paenibacillaceae; genus Paenibacillus_Z; species Paenibacillus_Z taihuensis. Next base: position 87,007 of record NZ_QTTN01000001.1, on the reverse strand, counting down.
CATAACCGGGATGCCGGCTCTTACGCATGCCGCCAGCTCTTCTGCGATTTCAGCGCCGCCTTCCATCTTAACAGCGTGCGCGCCGCCTTCCTGCAGCAGCCTTGCCGCATTGCGAAGCGTCGTTTCCTTGCCGAGATGATACGTCATGAACGGCAAGTCTGCGACGATAAATGTATGTGCAGCACCGCGAGCGACCGCTCGCGTGTGGTAAACCATATCGTCGAGTGTAACTGGAATTGTCGTATCATATCCGAGTACGACGTTGCCGAGCGAGTCACCAACCAAAATCACATCGATGCCGGCCTCCTCAGCGAGTTTGGCCCCAGGGTAATCATAGGCGGTCAGCATGGAAATTGGCTCGCCGCTCTGTTTCATTTTTTTCAGCTTCGTAATAGTCAACGGTTGTTTCATTGCTCCGTCCTCCTTATAGATTGGATTTGACGAACTCCGAATTATCGTCGCGAATGCCTACCTAAAGCTTTCACGAACGCGGGGAGTCCTATGTGATCAGCACAAAAAAACCTTCTAGCCGCCGCTAAAAAGGTTCCAATCCATAAAGGAACGTGCTTGCGCCATATTAAAATACAGCTTCCTTCTGTCTCGGTCCCTACGGCTCAGAGCAGAATGCGTGACATGAATGGACACAGGTTACATTACCGCATGCTGAAAGCTCCACTTACTGGTGCAGCTCGCTACGAATAGCGATACCGCCCTTAAACGGAGCATGACTAGTAAGGCGAGTATATCAAAAAAATGGTTCGGCGTCTATGAACGGTTATCCCTGCTGAAGCATCTGTTCGGCTGAAAATATCGGGATAATGGTCCCATCCTCACTCTGGACCATCAAAGCGCCTTGGTCGTTCAAGCTGACCGGAGTGGCAGTAATCTCCCCGCCTGCAACGAGCAGCTTCCTCGGCTTATGCAGTGAGACCGATAACGCCTCCCATAGCATCTTGATCGGCGCGAAGCCTTCCTTCAGATATACCGCGTATAACTGCTGGAATTGCGCGAAGAACGAAGCGATGATTTCCGCACGATCCAATGTGCGGCCAAGCTCAATCGCAAGCGATGTCGCAATATCATGCAGCTCTGGCGGATAATCCTCACGCGTCAAGTTGACGCTGATGCCAATGCCAGTGACGACATAGCGCAGTCGCTCGTCCTCCGCTGTCGATTCGAGCAGAATGCCGCTGATCTTCTTGCCGCCGATGAGCAGGTCATTCGGCCACTTAATGCCGATATCCAGCGGCGCAGCAACGCTCCGGAGCGCGCGGCATAACGCGACTGCCGTAAGCAGCGTCAGCTGCGGCGCGAATTGCAGCGGGATACCGGGACGCAGAATATAGCTCATGTAGATGCCTTTGCCCGATGGCGACACCCATTTACGTCCCATACGCCCGCGGCCGCTCGTCTGCTGCTCGGCGATGACAAGCGTCCCTTCCGGAGCACCGTCCTCAGCGAGCCGCTGTGCGATATTCTGCGTCGAGTCGATGGAGTCGAACAGCTTCACGCTCTGTACAAGCTGAGCGCCTTTCTGCTGAAGCTGCTGCGTTAGTTCTGGCAGCGTCAGCTTGGATGGGCGTCCGATGAGCTTGTATCCGAGCCGGCGCGAAGCTTCGATCAGATATCCCTCCGACTCCAGCTTCTTAATATGTTTCCATACTGCAGTACGGCTAATTTGCAGTTCTTGGCTGAGCATCTCGCCGGATACATAGCCTTCCGACTGCTGCTCGAGCATTTGTAAAATTCGATTGTTCATAACGGCTCCTCGTAAGCTGCTGAACCGAGCGTAATGATCCGGTCAGCTAAATTAAGCAAGGCCTGCTTCTCATTCGGCACTGCGCCAAGCGCGGTGGCAAGCAGCAGCTCATTCATCGTTTGGCCAAGCCATCGTCCGGCTTGCCGGTCCTTCTGTTGAGCCAGCACATCGCTTCCCTTGACCGCCAATTGCTTCAGTATAAAAGCAGGCAGCGTGTTCAAACGATGCTCGAGTTCATCGAGAAGCGCAAGCGAAGTATCTGCCGAGTCCGATTGCAGCATCGGCACTAGAATAGGGAGTGCCCTCGTCACGCGCAGCCATTCTCTTGCAGCGGCGACACCGTATTTGCCCACAATCAACCGTACCCATCGGTTACTCCATTGCTTGCTGGAAGCGGAAGCTATACCGCTCTCGAAGACATCTAGCATCTCTCGGTGCAGCCCAATGACCGCAGCGAGCTGGGAACTTCGAGCGGAAGCATACTTCAACTCTACGAACAGCTCCGTCCCTTGCTCCGCGTTGAGCGAGAGCGCCATGCAAAGCGCAGCCCAGCGATCCTCCGGCTGCGAGAGCTCTATCAATGATTCGATTGCAGTCTGCATATTGGCATGCATAGGCTCGTCCGATCGATAACGTGCCGCTGCGGCCGCCAAAGGTTCAGGCAGCTTCACTTTTGTATACTCGAGCAGCCTGCTCGCAGCCAGCCAAGCTGCCGCTTGATGCGGCCCGCTTCCGGCAATCATCTTGTCCAGCTCGAGCCCGACCCGCTCCATCGCAATATGCGCAAGCAGCCCGCGATGCCGCAGAATCGCTCGCCAAGTGCCATGCGCAATCCGCAGCCTGTACGCGGCTGCGAAGCGAACGGCCCGCACGATGCGCAGCGCATCTTCCTGCAGCCTCGCATCGGCGTCGCCAACACAGCGGAGCAACCCGCGGCGTAGATCCGCGAGTCCGCCGAACGGATCAACAATCGTGCCGTCCGCGCGCATCGCCATGCTGTTGATCGTGAAGTCCCGCCGCAGCAAATCCGCTTCAAGACTCGTCACGAACTGCACCTGCGTCGGTCGCCGAAACTGCTCATACGCCGATTCCGTCCGGAACGTCGTCATCTCGTACGTTTCGCCTTCATGGACGACAGTGACCGTGCCATGCTGCAGCCCCGTAGGGATCGTATGCGGGAATGCCGCAATGACTTCCTCCGGCGCTGCCGACGTCGCAATATCGACGTCCTTCAGCTCTTTGCCGAGGATCGTATCGCGTACGCAGCCTCCTACGAACACCGCTTCGAAGCCGCGCTCCTCCAAAACATGCAATAGAGGGAGCGCCTTCGTCAGCGCATCACTCCATGACATCAGGCTCTCCCTCCTTAAAGACCATCCTTCTTATTCACAGACCGGTACTGGAACGTCAGCTTCAATTCCAAGCACCTTGTAATAGATTCGTTCATATTCCGCCGTAATCAGATCGTTGCAGAACACGCGCCGCGCTCGATTGAGGCAAGCCTCACGGAATCTCCCATACATGCCTTCGCTGCGCAGCAGCTTGATGGCATTGTACGCCATATCGTCGGTATCGCCGATCGGGGACAGGAAACCGGTCTCGCCACTCGTGACCAGCTCCGGAATGCCGCCGGCAATCGATCCGATTGTCGGTACGCCGCATGCCATTGCTTCCAGCGCGACTAAGCCGAAGCTTTCCTTCTCCGAAGGCAGCAGCATGACATCCGCAATCGAGATCACCTGAGCGACGTCGTCCTGCTTGCCGAGGAAATGAACGCGATCCTGCAAGCCCAATTGATGAATGCGTTGCTGCACCTTAGGCAGATCCGGCCCTTCGCCTACGAGGAGCAGGCGGCTCGGCACTTCTTTCACGACTTTGGCGAATATATCGATGACATCGTTAAGACGCTTAACCGGACGGAAGTTCGAGATATGCATCAGAATCTTCTCATCCTTGCTCGCAAAATCGCTGCGCAGCGAGCTGCATTCCCGGGGATAATAGACCCTCTTATCAACAAAATTATAAGTTAACTCGATCGGCTTATCGATATCGAGCAGCTCGCGCGTTTCCTTAATGAGATCATTGGAAACGGCTGTTACCGCATCGCTCTTGTTGATACCCATCCGGATGAGATCCTTGAGCGATTCATCCTGTGCAAGCACCGTGATGTCAGTACCGTGCAGCGTCGTGACGGTCCGCAATTGATCGCCGACCATCTGCTTCGCTAAATATGCACATACCGCATGCGGCACCGCATAATGAACATGGAGCAGATCGAGCTTCTGCATCTTCGCGACTTGAGCCATCTTGCTCGCAAGTGACAGATCGTAAGGCGGATAACGGAATACATAATAATCGTTTACTTCGACTTCATGATAAAAAATATTCTTTTGGAACTGACCCAAACGGAACGGCACACTATGCGTAATAAAATGAATTTCGTGCCCTTTCTCCGCAAGAAGCTTCCCCAGCTCAGTTGCGACAACGCCGGAACCACCTAATGTCGGATAACAGGTAATGCCGATTTTCAAGCGTTTAGCCATGTTTCACACCCCCAGTTGTTACAACGCTACTGCCTATGTATATGCCATTAAGCATAAATTCAGTAAGTGCAATGATGTTAAAATAAAGTTACCGCATGCGGACGCCTAATTGCAAATCCTTCGCCATAGCCGAAACCTCTCGTCTGTCCAGTCAGCATATCTCTGGCCTCAACACGCTGAATATAACGGTCGGTCAGAGGTGTCTGAACGCGATCTTCACCTTCTGCAGGAGGCGCGAACTGAGACCGGTACGCCTGCAGCGCACGGATCTTCGTTTCCATATGCTCCGTAATGTCCGTGATCAGACTCACATCGTTCTGATCATTGATGTAGTAGAAGTATAGATGCTCGACCTGCACCGGCGGCAGCTCCGGCAAGTAGTTCCGAAGCTTCGCGTTGAACACTGCCTCTTCAATCAGACGGCTGCAGATGACATGATCAGGATGACGATCCGACCAATATGGTGCAAATACGAGACGCGGACGTACGCGGCGAATCTCGGCGACGATCGCAGCCAATTGCTCCGAAGAGCCTGTCAGACCTCGGTCAGGCAGTCTCAATACGGAGCGGTCAGATAACCCAAGCACCGCGGAAGCTTCGGCGGCTTCCTGCCGCCTTGTCTCCACGGTGCCATTCGAAGACATCTCTGCTTCCGTCAAATCACAAATGGCTACTTTGTAGCCGGCTTGTACATGCTTGGCGATTGTGCCGCCCATGCCAATCTCAACGTCATCGGGATGTGCGCCAAATGCGAGAATATCAACCGTACTCATTAATTTTCACCCGGCTTATATTTGTGAACGAGCTCCCGCCAAGCAAAGTCGCCGCGCTGCAGTGCGCGCACAAGCAGCTCGCCTGTTGCAACATTCGTCGCCACCGGAATGCCTTGCACGTCGCAGAGGCGAAGCAGTGCGATAATGTCCGGCTCGTGCGGCTGTGCCATTAACGGGTCACGCAGGAAGATAATAAGGTCCATTTCGTTCTGCGCAACCAGTGCGCCGATTTGCTGGTCGCCGCCAAGCGGTCCAGACATGAAGCGGTGGATGGACAGCTTCGTTTGCTCCATAATACGCGTACCTGTTGTACCTGTCGAATATAAGGTATGACCTTCAAATACATGCTCGTAAGCAGTGACGAAATTGACCATTTCGTCTTTCTTTCGATCGTGGGCAATAAACGCGATGTTCATTCTCTCGCACCTCTCTCGTATCCGCGGTTTCTCTCTCTTATAAGCAGCCTGCCAATCGGCAAGCTGTTAGTCCATTAGATGCTCGAAGCCATAAATAAGTCCTGTATAAGTCATTACTTTCTTGCACGCTACGCTAACGCCTGGCATATATCCGGCACGCTCATAGGAGTCATGACGAATCTTAAGCGTCTGGCCGTAACCGCCGAATACGACTTCTTGCTGTGCGAACACGCCTGGCAAACGAACACTATGTATACGGAATCCATTATAATAACCGCCGCGTGCGCCGTCGATAATTTCTTCTTCCTTCGGATTGCCCTGACGCAGTTCCTGGCGTGTAGCCGAGATCAGCTCAGCCGTCTTAATGGACGTACCCGATGGCGCATCCAGCTTCTGATCGCCATGGTATTCAATAATTTCAACGTGCGGAAGATATTTGGCTGCCTGCGCCGCGAATTGCATCATCAGAATAGCGCCAATTGAGAAGTTCGGAGCGATCAAACCGCCGATTCCTTTCTCTTTGCACAGCTCGTCCAATTCCGTAATCTGCTCGGGCGTAAGTCCCGTCGTTCCGATGATTGGGCGAACGCCGTGGGCGATTGCCGTTCTCGTATTGCCATATGCAGCGTGAGGAACGGTAAAATCAACAAGCACGTCTGCGTTCGCTTCAGCAAGCGCACTGTCGAGTTCCGCGCTTACTGTAACGCCGCATGGCTGGAGCCCGACCAACGTGCCAGCATCGATCGGACCAGCGGAAGGAGCCACCGCCGCAGCCAGTGTCAGCATTTCATCTTGAAGCACCATCTTTACGACTTCACGGCCCATTCGACCGCTTGCTCCAATTACTGCAACTCGAATTTGTTCATTTGACACAAGTTTCACCTGTTCCTTTTCCGTTTAGTTCGCCCGCTCTTCGTCCGCAGTATCCGGCTTCGGCGGCTCATATCGGCGAACATCCGCCGTGCTGCGGAATGCTCCGGCTCAAGCCGAACCGCATCGCGAGCGCATACGACAGCTTCATCGTATCGGCTCAGTGTCGCATATGCGGCGCCGAGCATCAGCAGCGCTTCGATATTAAGCGGGTCCAGCCGCGAAGCTTCCAGGAGCATCGCAACCGCCTCTTCAGTCCGCGCCGGGCTATTCGACAAGATGCCTTCTGCTTCAATAACGAGTGCTTTCGCTTTTACATTCTCCAGATGAAACTGGTATTCGATTAGTTCCGGGTTCAAGCTTACTGCCTGCTCTGCATATTGGAGCGCCTTCTGCCATTTCCCGCTGCGGGCGCATGTGATGGAGCATTTGTAATATGCCGCTCCATTCGTTGGATCCAGTGCAATCGCTTCTTCAAAGTGAAGGATTGCCTGTTCGAAATCGCCGCTCAGGATGGCTTCGTAAGCTTTCTTAATGCTGCTATCTCCGTCCATCCGCCCATCCTCCTTGTACACAGGTTGATGGTACAGCATATGTAAGGACGTTAATTATGTTCGACGTTTTTTCGCGTCCAGCGATTTGCATCGCGAGTATTAAACTTATTCATCACGCGGTCATGCGCTTCAGCTAGATCGATACCCATAGAATTCGCGAAACAGATGACGATAAATAGAATATCGCCTAATTCCATTTCGATGGAATTATCCGCTTCATCGGCTTTCTTCGGCTTCTCGCCATAGCGGTGGTTCACTTCCCGCGCCAGCTCGCCTACTTCTTCGCTCATTCTTGCCAGCATCGACAATGGGCTGAAATAGCCTTCTTTAAACTGCGATATGTAGTCGTCAACTTCGCGCTGCAGGTCTGCCATTGTTTTTTGAGACAATGTGAAACATCCTTTCCTGACACTTGGACAATCAGTTGATCTTCCCATTATGTTATATCAAAGCGCTTTTGAAAACAATGCTTTTGACAATCCCTGCAAAGAGACATACTATGTTATAGCCTTTATCATTTTGCAACCATTTGAAAGGAGTCATCATCTTAGATGAAAACAAACCTCGCTCAGCTCCTGCGCACGCTTCCTTTCGTCATGCTGGGGACAGCCATCTACGCGTTCGGCCTGCAGTACTTCGTATTGCCGAATCAACTCATGGAAGGCGGCGTCACGGGTATCGCGATTTTGCTCAATTACGCCTTTGACTGGCCATTATCCGTAACTACGCTTATATTGAATATTCCGCTTTATTTTCTCGGTTGGAAGGTGCTCGGTCGATCCCATATCGGTTATACCATCTTCGGCTCGGTCTCGCTCTCCGTATTCCTTGCTATAATGGAGAAAATGATCTCCTCCGGTTGGATAGAGCCGTTCAAAACGTCCAACGATTACATACTTGCCGTTCTCTATGCCGGCGTTACGCTTGGCGCAGGCCTCGGAATCGTATTCCGCTATGGCGGAACAACAGGCGGCGTCGATATCATCGCCCGGATTGCCTCTAAGCTGAAAGGCTGGAGCATGGGTCAATTCATCCTTGCATCCGACATCATCGTAATCGGGCTTTCATTATTGTATATTCCGAAGGAGAAGGTGCTGTACACGCTCGTTGCCGTCTTCATTGCGTCCAAGCTGATCGACTTCATTCAAGAAGGCGCATATGCGGCAAAAGCATTCTCTGTCGTCACCGATCATGGCGATGAAATGAGCAAGCTCATTAATGAAACGTTGGACCGCGGCGTAACGATCTACCCGGCCAAAGGAGCTTTCTCCGGCAAACAAAAAGAGGTCGTCTACTGCGTCGTTGCCCGCCATGAATTCCGGCAGCTCAAAACGATTGTCCGCAGTATCGACCCGCTTGCTTTTATCATTATTACGGATGTGCACGAAGTAATTGGCGAAGGCTTCAAGGACGGATAGGCCTCGCGCTTACTTGAACTTATTGCGTGACACCGGTTCGCCAACGTTCCGGTAGAGCGAATATTTGCGCCAGCCGGCGAAACCTAGCACCGCCATGACGAAAGCCGCAATAAACATTTCCACGATTTGGCTGCTGCCCTTGCGATATTCGCCGATTGTCGTTCCAGGCGGTATCGCTTCGGCCAAAGCCGGCTGGCCGTCCGAGAGACGGAACAGCCGGCTTGCGGCAGAATTAAGCCCCTCAAGCGCGAACTGCACCTCTTGCGGCTTCACCGCTCCCCCGTCTACTGCAGTTAATATCCGCTCCGTATACGTTACCTGATCTCTCAGCGCCTGAAGCTGTCCTGCATCACGCTGCATGAGCGCTGCTATTTCAAACCGATCGATGTGATCGCGATATATGTCCAGGTTCACTTTAGCCGCATCGAAACGCCCTTCTGTCTGGGATTGCCACGCGATCATGATCCGGTTCTCATCGTCCTTCAATATGCCTTCATACTGAAGCCACAACGGAACTGTCGGCCGATAGAGCGCATCGCTCGCAAGCTTCAGCTTCGCAGCCTCGATATACCATCGCTGGCTCGTCCCTTTCTCCGAGAGCGCCTGCTTCAACCCTTTCACCGTCTGGTCGTAAGCAGCCCAGCCCGCATCTGTACCGCTGGCGCGAACCGCCTTCAGCTCGGACAGTTGTTCCATTCGCTGCAGCAAATTATATACGACCTGCCGATTCGCATCGTTTGCGGCCGTATACAGCTCGTCTGCAAGCTGGCTCAGCTTGGCGACCCCGCTGCCCGCCTGCTTGTCCACCGCCGAAGTCTCGACGGCCGGAGTAGGTGCCGCAGCCGATGCTACGGCTGCTGACAGCCCAGCGAAGCTGCCGATTGCCAAATATCCTATAAACACTGCGCTGCAGAACAGCGCGAACAACGATGATGCTCTCATGCTCTCATCCCTCCCCTAATCAATTTATGGGGGGATGTCCAATCTTAGACCTTCCTAAGCGATATAAACAGCCATGTCAGCAGCGTGCTGACAATAGATAAGCCCATCGTAAACGATTGAATCGCAGAAACATCATTCTCGAGCACATCAGGAAGCCATGGGTACACGTAATATGTATAGTCAATCGTATCATTAAGCAGCAGCCAGATAAGCGCAAGAAAGGCAGCGAAACGGCCGAACACGAAGAAACGAATGAACAGCATCGCTTCAAACGCCATCCCAAGATGCGATACCATCAGCATATAATGCTGCCACTCCAGCGGGTCACCTTGCGCACCGCCCGCCAATATCATCGTTACCGCCCAAAATCCATATTTGATCGATGTTACGACGCCAAGCGCTTCAACGATGGTTCGCACTCCGATATATACGCCTGATGGCTTAGACAATCTCGGAAACAGCAGAAACAGCAACGATAACGTAAAGAACAAGCTCGCCGTCGGGCTGTCCGGTACGAAAATAATTTGCCATAACGACTGATACTGTGCAGTATATTCAATTTGCTGGCCGTACCAGATGTAGCCATACACTGTACCAGCCGCGTTAACCCAGAAGAGCGTCCAAAGCATGAACCGGCTAGTCAGCAGATCCCGGCTTACTAATACACTTGCAGCATTCACGTGCTAACAACCCCTTGAATAATTTGAAAAAAAACCTGACCGCGTTGAACGATCAGGTTTTATTTGTGCGTATTATGCTTTTTTCTGCTTCGCCAGCCAAGTCGTCAGTTGATCGATTTCCTCTGGGCTCAGCTTGTCTTTGAATGAAGGCATGTTGTTTTTACCGTTAGTTACGATATCAACAAGCTCTTCCTTCGTGAACGTGTCGCCGATTCCGTGGAACGATGGAATGCCTGCGCCTTCATTACCTTTGAGGTCAGCGCCGTGACATGCAACGCACTGCGCTTTCTTCGTAATTTCAACCGCAGGATCGTCTTTATCAACGAGCGGAATATCAGCTGCTGCAGCTGCTTCGCCGCCAGGTTCTTGGCCTTTCTCTGCTGCTTCACGCGCTTTCTCTTCACGAAGAATATGCTCTGGAATCGTGTTCGTCAGCTTCAGCTCGTGCTGGTAGTGATCCCACGATTGCTTCGTCAGATAGAAAACAGAGATAAGCGACATGAACATGAGAATCGCTGTAATTGGACGTCTGTAGAAACGACGCTCCTTGCCTGTATCCAAGAATGGAGCCAGCAGAAGTGCGCCGAAAGCTACGCCAGGAATACCAACCGTACCGAGTACGACATAGTCCTTCGATACGTATTGCAATTTCAGGAATTGATACAGGAACAGGAAGTACCAGTCCGGCATCGGAATAAACGCAGCATTCGTAGGATCTGCAGGGTAACCAAGCGGAGCCGGTTCGGCAATCGTCAGAACTAGGAATCCGACGAGTACTACTACACCAACCATCCATTCTTTCAGCAGGAAGTTCGGAATAAACGCTTCCGATTTGCCTGGGTAGGAAGAATAGTCAGGAGGGATAGACGGACCTGTCTTCGCTTTTTTACGAACCCGCGAATCACCAACGAATACGACTTTTTCGTTCGATTTGTGACCGTGTGCCATTCGCAATATGCCTCCCTTCGGCTTATAGTGGTCCCGAAATACCTTGCTTCCGGATCATAAAGAAGTGTGCCGCAAGAAGCGCAAGAAGCGCACCTGGCAGGAAGAAAACGTGAATTGCGAAGAAGCGGGTTAACGTTTCAGCGCCTACGATTTCTCCGCCTTGCATCAATTCTTTGATATATGTACCGATATACGGCACGGATTCAGCGATTTGAATACCAACCTTCGTTGCGAAGTAAGCTTTGTTATCCCAAGGAAGGAGGTAGCCTGTGAAACCAAGTCCGAGCATGATGAAGAAAATCAACATACCGACAACCCAGTTCATTTCACGAGGCGCCTTATAGGAACCCGTGAAGAAAACGCGAAGCGTGTGCAGGAACATCATAACGATTACAAGGCTCGCACCCCAGTGGTGCATGCCGCGAACGATACCGCCGAATGCAACTTTGTGCTGAAGATAGTCGACCGACTTGTACGCGTTGATGATATCCGGTACGAAGTACATCGTCAGGAACATACCCGACAGAATTTGAATTACTGTGATGAAGAACGTCAATCCGCCAAAGCAATACACGAATGCAGAGAAGTGATGCGCAGGGTTAACGTGCTCCGGAACCTCGTGGTCCGCAACGTCCCTCCACATCGGCGTAATATCAAGACGTTCATCAATCCAGTTGTAGACACCTTTCATCATCTGAGCTTACGCCTCCTTATTTCACCCGTGTGTTTGCTTTAATCGGGCCGAGATACACCCAATCGTTCTCAATCTTCAAATCGTATTCATCGAGCGGCTTCGGAGCTACGACCAAGTTTTTGCCGTCCTTCGTGTAGTGAGCTCCGTGACACGGACAAACATACTCGTTGTTCTTCTCCGTGTTCCAGCCAATTGTACAACCCAAGTGTTTACAAACAGGGGACAATGCGAAAGCATTACCGCTGTCGTCCTTGGAAATCCAAGCTGTCAATTCCGGATCGCTGACATACCAGCCGTCCACTTGGTGAATTTTGAACTTGAATTCTTGAGGTTCATTCGTAAGTTTGCTTGCCTCAACTACTTTAATCCATGTTCCGCCTGCTTTTTTTTGCAGAATCGGATCAACCGCGAAACGGATCATCGGTAGTGACATGCCTGCAGCCATGAATGCGCCAGCGCCGCCGAGCGTATACGACAAAAACTGCCGCCTTGATATACCGCGCTTAGCCGAACTATTCGCTTTATCCTGTTTTCCATGGTTACTCATCTTCTGTTCTACCCCCTTTGCTGAGCCATATCTTGTGTTCTGCCGGAGTAGGCAAAACGCACGTTGAACTTGGACATTACCTATAATAGCCTAGGTCATATAGAGCGTCAAGAATATGGCAGGCGTTTTTGCTTATCAGTTCAAAATGCAATCTCAATTTTGTTGTCATTTTGTCACATTTAACCTTTGTCACTGGCTATTGGTTTTCCCCAACCGCTGTCACCTTATGCGTATTCTGCCACGTACTTCTTCCGGACCTTACGCTCGTCCAAGCCAAAGTTGTCGAACGGCGTCGTTCACATCGGTTCCGGATGGCAATTCCCCTTGTTCACTCAGGCTTATGATGAGGTCTGCCCCTGTTTCCACCTTCGCCTCAGACGGTGCTCCAAAGGCCATGACGATAACCACGTATTTGAACCCGACTTGACGCAGATTGCTTGATAATGATTGCAGTTGGCTGCTTAACTCCGGTGTCCAAGTTCCGTACTGGCAAGCAGGATATGTAACGATTCTTCCTTTGAAGGGAATCTCGATCAGATCGAGTACATCCCGCAGTCGTTCCAGCACTGCCGTAGCCTCATGCGGCATCTCTGTTCCTTGCAGCCCGGATACAGGCAGCACCGCCGTGTCTAGATAAGGGGCAAGCTCTGCCCATCCGTCCGCGCTTAACTCGCTAAATTTCATTGTGCATTCACCAGTCCTTATTATGTAGCAAATATCGAAAACCAACACTTTTCTACCATCCTACCACAATTCTGGAACACAAAAAACAGCCTGCACGTTCCGAGACTTCACGAAATTGCTCATTTCGCGACTCGGTTGTACAGGCTTTGGTTTAAGCGGATGTTCGCGTCCGCCTCCATTATGCGTGTAATGTCTTCAGCTCGTCAGTCAAACGTTGGAACGTATCCCGATCGCCTGACGCAAGCGCACTGTCAATGGCCTGATAAAGCTTATCCCTACGGAATTTGAGTACAGCTTCATCCAGTAACATTTCAGCAGCGAGCCCGAGCATCACTTCGTACGATACTTTCATTTTGTCCATAGGATACACCTCCAAAACCGCGTTTAAGAGATCCTATATACCTTTCCTTAAGCGCCAATAGCTTTCCATCCGATCTGTGACGACTCCCGCAGGCGAATAAGTGAAAGCGTATAGGTGGGTAATTATATCTGTTACCCTTAAGCGAACCGGCTCTACTTTATCATATTCATCTCGCCAGCCCCCGATTGGGACGATGGCCCTGCCGAATGCAAGAAATGTGCTTCTGCCCAGGTATGTTTGTCCAACTGACCCGGTTAGCTTAGCTGTTCAAAACAATCGCTTCGTCATCTATGCTCTGACCCGCAACAACCGTGCGGCCGAGCGGCGTCATCCGGATTACTTGCCCATGCTCATGATGATCGCCAATACGCAGAAGACCAAGATGCATCATCATGCTAATCAGCCGATGCTCGAGAATCGTTTCTGGCTGATCATAATAGAACGGCTTGATGTACGGCGTTAATGTCGTACGCACCGTCTCTGCTTTCACCCAACGGCTGCCGAGCTTATCGATCCAGTGAACGATCGCTCTTATGTTCGGAATCGGCCCCTTGTACAGCCTCAGCCAGAACTGATACAGCTTGTCCGTTGGCTCGGCTGCGCGCGTCGCCTGCCGCTCTTGACCGGGTGGTGTCAACTCCAGCCCAGTCGCTGTCTCTGTAATCCATCCTTTATAGTAGCAATAGTCGTAGAGAAGCGAGAGCCGGTTCGGATATTCTTTCATTCTTCTGCCATATCCGAAGCGCCATTCTCCTTTGCCCGGAAGCTGCTCCTTCACCCCGAACAGTTCCAGCAGCTGCAGGACATTCCGCTTGTACATGAAGCCTTCGCTAGTGAGCGGAATTTCATTGAGGTGAATGTATGTAAGCAGCTGGGCAACATCGTCGCCCATAAGCATCTGCTCGTCGCGATAAGCATGCGGCTCATCACCAGCATAGACGACTTGGGAGGCAAGTCTGCGCTCCATCGATTCTTTGAATCTTTCCTTTAAATCTGTAGGCACTTGGAACAGATAACGGTTCGGACCGGCATATCCGTTAAACAGCCAGCCGTACTGCTTGAACCTTGAGATCGTATCTCGCGGCCCGTCTTCCTGGACTTGCTTCTCTTTGGCTGCCCGGCTTTTGTTTGATAGTTTCGCAGCCTTGCTCTTGGCAGCTTCGGTCTTCTTCGCTGCTGCCGCTGATGATTTTGCGCTCTCTTCTTCTGGCTTCGCTTCTTCCGATGGGCTTGCAAATCGGCTCTGCTGTACACGAGCAATTAGCTCTTCTAGGCTGAATGCGTCTCTTGCATCGAATAAGAGCGAATTAATGAACCTCAAATCCTCGAGCTTCATCGCGCCAATCTGCGCTTCAAACACATCTCTTCGATTCACCGTCGACAGAATCGACTGGATGAGATCATTTTTCGAGTTTCCGTTGCATTCACATTGATAGGTCGTCGCAATCCGGCTTAGCTGTCCAATATCCGCATAGCTAAGCATATCTGCTAAATTCATATACAGCCCTCCGTTCCAAGCGCCTCTCACAGGTTTACTACCATTATGGGAACATTGACGAAAATTATAACATTAGCAATAAAAAAAGCCGTCGCCCCCCTTAGAATAAGAGGATTGACGGCTGTTCTGTTCAGTTCTTAGCTCTGCAGCTGTTCCAGATGTAGCGTGCAGTTATGAAGGAGCGGATTCCAGCTTGAACCGCTGCGTTCCATGATGGAGAAGGATAAATTGTGGATCGGCTTATCAGCTAGATCAGCGCACATCGCTTTCAGCAGCTGGGCGAGCAGGCTGCCGTGCGTGACGACAAGAATGTTTCGGTCTGGATTAGCATCTGCTGTGTCTTGGGCGAAACTGAGCGATCTCTCGCGAACCAAAGCATCGCTTTCCTGACCGCAGTCGCATTTCTTCCAATCCGGTCCCCAGCGCTTCTGTCTCTCTTCCTCCGTTGTTCCTTCTACCTCTCCGTAGAATCGTTCCCGGAGTCTGGCGTCTGGCGGCAACAGCGGAATTTGAAGTGCCTTCGATATTATCGTCGCTGTCTCAATCGCGCGAGACAAGTCACTTGAAATAATGGCGTCCCATCTCAGCGGTTCATGCTGAAGCCGATAGGCAAGCGCGTTAGCTTGTCGGATCCCTTCTTCGTTGAGCGGGATATCGGTTTGGCCTTGAATTTTGCCGAGTGCATTCCAATCTGTCTTGCCATGCCGAATGAGTCCGATCCTCAAGTCTTCGCGCCCCCCTTTACCTTGCATTCTGAATTATATGTATGCGAGCTTTCAACATGCATGTATCCGATTAGTTAATTGCGCGTTCGGGAAAACCAGTTCAAGATGAGCAGCGTCATAATGATGCCGAGCAAGGATAATGCCACATAGTATTGCGGAACGGTCGGCACAATATTCAGCACGATCGGGTCGCTGATGCTTGCAACCGGCACGTCTGCGTAGAAGTCGGCACTTATGACTGAGCTGTCTGTCGCCGCATTCGCTGTCTCGAGAAGCCCTGTCAGCTTGGCCACCTGGGCCGAAGAAGAATCGTTCGCCCCCGTAACGACGTAGAACAAGCCGCATACGAACATTGCCATGAAGCAAGCGATAATGAGCGTTGCGTTTCTGCGGAACGACTTCGAGAATTGGTAGCTCCGGTTCGGTACGGGCATGTACCAGGATTGTTCGTTATATATGCGGTCCATGACACCGTTGTTCATGTGATCGATCGGACCGATTTCATCTGAATCCTCGGAGAAGACGCGAATCAACTGCTCGCTCTCTTCCCATATTTGAAACTCCTCCCTGCAAGCTGCACAGGTAAGGAGATGCTCATCGACGGACTTGCGTTCGATGTCGTCCTCCGGCAAATCCCAATAGACGCCAAACAATTGCCCGACTTCAAGGCATTTCATCGCATTTTCATCCCCTCGTATTCCTCCAGCATTGGCGACTCCCCGAAATACGGTTCGAGTTGAACTTTGACACTGCTGCGTGCACGAAACAGGAGCGATTTCACCGAGCTGACCGTCTGACCAAGAATGCTGGCAATCTCTTGATAATCCAACTGGTCATACTCTCGTAAAATAAGCGCTGAACGCTGTTTCTCCGGCAGGCTGTTAATCGCTTCGCGAACCATAGACATTCGTTCGCTCTGCAGCAGCCTATGTTCAGGCACGGCATCCGGCGGCGCAATAGGTATGTATCCAACTTCATCGAAGGATACGCTGCCTGCCTTCTGCTTGCGCAGTTCACTTAATACCGTATTTCTTGCAATGGTGTACAGCCACGTAGAGAAGGAAGCATCGACTTCTCGGAATGAATGCAGGCTTCGATACGCCTTGTAGAACGTTTCTGAGCAAAGATCCTCTGCCAACAGTTCAAGCTTCGCACTCTTCAGCATGTGGTAGATGAAGGCAAGGATCTTACGTTGGTAGCGCCGCATCAATTCCGAATATAGCTGTATGTTTCCGTCTTTAATTTCGCGTATTAGCTGGGAATCCGTCATCGCGGGCGACCCTCCTTGGCCTTAGGAGTGCTCCCGGTTCGGTATTACATTGTACCGAATCGAGAGTGAAAAGTTGCGCGATCCTAAACAAAAAAAATTTAATGATAAAGATCACTATTAATTTCGTGAAATGAGTCGAAAATCCTGCTATTTTCGACACGAATGTCGTATCCACATTTTTACAATCAATATTGTAACATGAAATCTTTCCATGCTGGGTTAAATTTTTTCAAAGTTTTGGACAGAAGTGTCATTACCCACAACAATAAACGAATGAAACGACCGAAAGGTTACAGTTAGACAAAAAAAAGACCGCCCTATAAAGGCGGCCCCGCATATTCTGCGATGGATTTGGATAGGAGTGGAGAGAAACCATACTGTACTCTTATTATATGTATACGTTTTCATTCTGTCAATAAGCGTTTTCATATTCGTAACAACCATTTTAAAAATGTACAGAATATCCAATTTCACCCAATTTATAAACGGCGCGGTCCAGATCCTCCTGTGTGCGGAAGCTAAGCCGCAGCACGCCAGGGACGTCCTCTCTGCTCTCAATAATCTGGACGTTGCTAAGATTGATTGAGCTGTTGCCAAGCTCTGTCGCTACATTGCCAATAATGCCTGGATGGTCCGGCACATCGATATAACATTCGAATACGGAATGAATCATACCTTTGCGTCTCTCCGGCAGCGTACTGCGGAACTGTCCCGACTTCTTGAATGCACTCTCGATTCCTTCTCCATCCTCGCTTTGCAGCATCTCAATGAACGCGCTCGTCCCTGCCTGCCACTCCTGTAGCAGCTTAAGCAGTACGCTGCGGTTGTTCACGAGAATATCGCGCCAGACGACAGGATCGCTGGAACCGATCCGCGTGATGTCGCGGAAGCCGCCTGCTGCCAGCTGCGCATACAATGAATTGTCCTCATTGTAGCCGCGAACCAGGTTAACGAGCGCGACCGCAATAATATGCGGCAGATGGCTGATCGCGCCAACGATCTCGTCATGCTCCTCCGGGTGTACATGGACGATATGTGCCTTGGTATACGTGAGCAGCTCTGTAAGCCGGTCGACGAAGTATTGAGGCGTCTCCGGGTCTGGTGTGAGCACGTAGAAGGCATTCTCGAACAAATACAAGGATGCGGCTTCTACGCCTGAACGCTCGGAGCCCGCCATCGGATGACCGCCGATGAATACGGCATCTCCCAGCTTCGCGTTACGCGCGGATGCAGCTACCGATGCTTTCGTGCTGCCTACATCGGTAATAATGCAGCCTGGCTTCAGCTCGAGCTGGCTGAGCTCGTCCACATATTGCGCCAGTGATCCGACTGGCACGCATAGAAAAATAAAATCCGCGCCTTCCGCGGCCTCGCGGAGTGACGTCGTCGCATGATCGACGACGCCTCTCTCGAGGTACTTGGCTACGGATGATTCGCGTACGGAATGGCCGACAACTGTTATGCCCGGCTTGCCTTTGAAGCAAAGCGCGAGCGAGCCTCCGATCAGACCGACGCCGAATATCGCGATTTTTGTCATGATGTTAGCCTAGCACCGCCGCTTCTTGAAGTACTTCTTCCAATGCACGGATGAACGCTTCGTTCTGCTCGCGGCTGCCGACTGTAATCCGAATATATGTCGGGTAGTAGGACCAGCGTGCACGGGAGATAATGCCTTTGCGGAGCAAGCCGTCGAATACCTGCTGCGACGGAAGCTTCACATCGACCATGACGAAGTTGCCGTGCGCTTCGAAATAGCTCAGGCCCAGACGATCGAACTGCTCGTACAAATATGCAATACCCTCGGCGTTGCGCGTTCTGCATGTGTTCAGGAAGTCCACGTCAGCGAGCGATGCCTTCGCTGCAGCTTGACCGAAACGGGATGTGTTGAACGGTTCGCGAACTTGATTGATCGAACGGATCACATCTGCGTGACCTACGCCGTAGCCGATTCGGAGCGATGCAAGTCCGTAAACTTTGGAGAACGTACGAAGTACGATCACATTCTTAAATTCTGGGAGCAGCGTAATGCCGTCCGGATACTCTGCATCCATGACATACTCGAAATACGCTTCGTCAAGCACTACGATGACATTCGCAGGCACTTGGCGGATGAACGCTTCGAGCTCGGCTTTGCGCACGATTGTGCCTGTCGGGTTGTTCGGGTTGCACACCCAGATGATCTTCGTGCGATCCGTGACTTTCGCCAGCATCGCGTTCAAATCATGCGTTCCGTTATTAAGCGGCACTTCGATGATCGTCGCGCCTTCAATTTCGCAGTTATGCTTATATTGCGGGAATGTCTCATCCGCCATAATCGTCTCGTCGCCAGGCGTCAAATAAGCGCGTGCCAGCATGAGAATGACTTCATCGGAGCCAGCGCCGAAGATGATTTGTTGCGGCGTCACGCCAAGATATGCTGCCAGATCCCTCGTCAACTCAACGCTGCCGCCGTCTGGATAGATGCTAATGTTCGTAAGTTCATTCTGAATCGCTGCCTTGGCATGCTCCGAGCTGCCAAACGGATTCTCGTTGGAAGCAAGCTTGATGACTTCCTTGAGTCCAAGCTCTCTCTTCACTTCTTCAATCGGCTTACCAGGCTGGTACACTGGCAAGTGCACAATACTTTGTTTCGG
Source organism: Paenibacillus taihuensis (assembly GCF_003386535.1). GTDB lineage: Bacteria > Bacillota > Bacilli > Paenibacillales > Paenibacillaceae > Paenibacillus_Z > Paenibacillus_Z taihuensis. Next base: position 67,692 of record NZ_QTTN01000001.1, on the reverse strand, counting down.
TTGCATACAAGATCACCTCATAATTAGTGGCGTAGAATAGTGAACAAATGTTATTCCAACATTGTCTCACAACTTGCTGGCATTTTAAAGAGCCTGCACAAACTTTTCTTTCGTGCTTTTAAGCTTTTATGCATAGAAGCGTCACTGTGAAGGCAGAAAAGCCCTCTCGCTGCGCTCATCGCCAGCCGGAGGGCTATACCTATGCTATCTATGCTTTTTATCTTCCAGTGCTTACTTATGCTCGGCCGCTCAGTTCACTCACGAACTGGCGAATTTGCTCTAGCCCTGCCTGCTTCGTATCCGGCGACTGGAGCAATGGAACAACCTCTTCGATCTTGCGCACGATCGCGCTGCCGACGATAACGCCATCCGCTTGCTTACTGAAGCGCTCAACCTGTTCGCGGTTCGAGATACCGAATCCGACTGCGATTGGTGTCGATGTCGCACTGCGAACAGTAGCGAGGAACTCATCAATGCCCTTGTGGAAGTCCGCACGCACGCCAGTTACGCCAAGCGACGATACGCAGTAGACGAAGCCGCGCGCCTTCGCCGCAATCCGTGTTACCCGGTCATTCGACGTCGGTGCAACGAGCGGAATGAGGTGAATGTCGGCTCTCTCCGCCATTTCGCGAAGCTCGGCATCCTCTTCAATCGGCAAATCCGGAATAATGAGACCGCTAATGCCTTTCGAAACGATCAGGTCGAAGAAACGATCCAAGCCGAATTGCAAGACCGGATTAAAGTAAGTGAATAGAATGAACGGCAGCTGCACGCCAGCAGCTCTCGCTTGCGCCGCCACATCGATAACGTCCGCCAATGTAACGCTGGCATTCGATAGCGCCCGCTCCGATGCACGCTGAATGACAGGACCGTCTGCGAGCGGGTCCGAATACGGCACGCCGAGCTCGACCATATCCGCGCCTGCTTGTTCTAAAGTCTTAATGATATCTACAGACGTCCCCAAGTCAGGGTCGCCAATTGTTACAAAAGGAATTAGTGCCGTACGGCCTTCCTCAAGGAGCCGCTGGAATGCCGCATCAATTGCATTAATGGCCATTGTTTACGCCTCCTCCGTTTAAGTAACCCATAATCGCTTGCACGTCCTTGTCACCGCGACCGGAGAGGCAGACAACAACGATCTCTTCACGGCTCAGTTTCGGCGCGAGCTTCACAACTTCTGCGATCGCATGCGCCGATTCAAGCGCTGGGATGATGCCTTCCGTACGGGACAGCAATTGCAGCGCGTCTAGTGCTTCTGCGTCGGTAATCGGTACATAGTTCGCCCGATCCGTATCCTTCAGATACGCATGCTCTGGACCGATCCCCGGGTAGTCGAGGCCTGCCGAAATCGAATGCGCCGGCAGCACTTGACCGTGGTCATCCTGCAGCACGTAGCTGAGCGAGCCTTGGAATACGCCATGACGTCCTTTTGTCATCGTCGCCGCATGCTCTTCTGTATCGACGCCGCGTCCTGCTGCCTCAACACCGATCAGCTTCACGCTGTCATCACCGATGAACGGATAGAACATGCCGATTGCGTTGCTTCCGCCGCCGACTGCGGCGACCACATAATCCGGCAGACGTCCAGCTTCCTTCACGATTTGCTCTCTTGTTTCGTCGCCGATAATGCGCTGGAAGTCGCGGACAATCATCGGGTAAGGGTGTGGACCTGTTGCCGATCCAAGAATGTAATACGTGTCATCCACGTGGCTAACCCAGTAGCGAAGCGTCTCGTTACATGCATCCTTCAGCGTGCGTGTGCCAGAAGTAACCGGAACAACTTCCGCGCCGAGCAGCTGCATCCGGAATACGTTCAGCTCTTGGCGTTTCATATCTTCCTCGCCCATGAATACTTTGCACTCCAGGCCGAGCAGCGCTGCTACAGTTGCAGACGCTACACCGTGCTGACCAGCGCCGGTTTCGGCGATGATCTTCGTTTTGCCCATGCGCTTCGCAAGAATGCCCTGGCCAATGGTGTTGTTGATTTTATGCGCGCCGGTATGGTTCAAATCTTCCCGCTTCAGGTAGATTTGCGCGCCGCCAAGCTGCTCAGACAGATGTTGAGCGTGATACAGCGACGTCGGACGACCGGAATACTTGTGCAGCAAATTACGAATCTCCGCAATAAACTCAGGATCCTGCGAGTAGCGCTTGTACGCTTCCTCCAACTCCAACAGTGCGTTCATGAGCGTTTCTGGTACATACCGTCCGCCAAACTTGCCGAAGCGGCCATTCAAATCTGGAACTTCGATCATACACCTTTCACCCTTTCTGCAAACAATCGAATTTTCTGAATATCTTTGATGCCGTCAGTCTCTACTCCGCTAGACACGTCTACCCCGCTCGGCGTATATCCGCTAAGCAGCACGCTAACATTATCCGGGTGTAATCCGCCAGCAACATAAAGCGGAACGCCGATCTGCGCGGCAGCTTCCGCATATCGATCAATGACATGCCATGCGAACGTAACGCCTGTGCCTCCGCCAGCCGTATCGATGAGGAAACCGTCGATAACACCTGCAAATGATGAAAGTCGAGCAGGCCCGTCCGATACCGTCCCGTCGCTATCTTCAGCCGTAACCGAGAACACCTTCCAAGCCTTCACGCCCAGGAGATTCCGTACCTGCGCGCAGAACTCCGCCGTTTCTTCTCCATGCAGTTGGACGACATCAAGCGGAGCCTCTGCCAGCACGGAGCGAAGGTCATCGAGCGTCGGATTCACGAAGACGCCAACCGTTTGCGGTGAAGAACCGGACGACGTGCGAAGCTTCTTCACCTCGCCGATCAACTCGCCAGCAAGTGCAGGCGACACTTGCCGCTTGCTCTTCGCGAAGACGAAGCCGATCTCGTCTACAGGCAAACCGTCCATCCCACGGACCGTTTCGCTGTCGCGCAGACCGCATATTTTGACACGCGTCATTATACCTTCACCGGTCCCATCAAGTGAGAGACGGCAGCGCCGACATCCGGCTGACGCATGAAGTATTCGCCAATTAGTACGCCTCTGGCTCCGACCGATTGGACAAAATCGATGTCCTCTTGCGAGCCGAGAGAGCTCTCGCTGATCACTGTAATACCTGGCGGAACGAAACCAATAAGCCGTTCCGTCGTCTTAATGTCAGTCACGAATGTGTGCAGATTGCGGTTGTTGATGCCGACAAGCGTCGCTTTATCCAGCTCAAGAACCGCATCCATCTCTTGCTCGTCATGCACTTCGACCAGCACATCGAGACCGATCGATTTCGCAATATCATAGAGCTCCGACAGCTCGGCTGGTTTAAGGATTGCGGCGATAAGCAAGATCGCATCTGCTCCGATCAAGCGTGCCTCGTAGACTTGACGATAATCGATCGTGAAGTCTTTGCGCAGCAGCGGCAGACGAACGGCTTGCGATACCGCAGTTAAGTATTCATTTTGACCTTGAAAATAATCCACGTCCGTCAGCACCGAAATGCAGTCCGCACCCGCTTCTTCATAGATCCTCGCCAAGGTGACAGGATCGAAGTCGGCGCGAATTAGCCCTTTGGAAGGCGAAGCCTTCTTCACTTCGGCGATCAGGCCGAGCGGACGATTGTTTCGCTCGGTTAATGCGCGCTCGAAGCCTCTGCAAGCAGGCAGCGCTGCGATTTGGCGTTCAACAGCAGCGAGGTCGAACTGTGCTGCAAGTGCTTCTACTTCTTTGCGCTTTGTAGCTACGATTTTATCAAGAAACATGGCTCAACGCTCCTGTCGTTTCAATCAGCTGCTGCAGCTTCGACGCTGCTTTGCCGGAATCAATAATGCTCTTCGCGACAGCCACTCCTTCTTGCAGCGAGTTCGCTTTGCCGCCGACATAGATGCAAGCTCCAGCGTTCGCCAGTACGATATCGCGGTAAGCGCCTTGCTCTTCGCCGCTGAAGATCGTACGGATAATACGCGCGTTCTCCTGCGCGTCGCCGCCGATGATATCGGATAGAGAGCGCGTCGTCAAGCCGAGCTCTTCCGGTGTAATCGTATACGTGCGAACATCGCCATTCAGCAGCTCGGAAATTTGGGTCGGCGACGAAATGCTGATTTCATCCAGCCCGTCATGGCTGCTTACGACCATCGCGCGATGCAAGCCAAGATCACCTAGAACGGCAGCTATCGTGTCCGTCCGCGAACGGTCATAGATACCGATTAATTGGCGATCTGCATTCGCTGGATTCGTCAATGGTCCAAGCATGTTGAAGATCGTGCGGAAACCAAGCTCCCTGCGCGGTGCAGCTGCGTGCTTCAACGAAGGATGGTAGATCTGCGCGAACATGAAGCAGATGCCGATTGCATCCAAGCAGCGTGCTGCTTGCTCGCCAGTCAGCGTAATATTGACGCCCAGCGCTTCAAGCGTATCCGCGCTGCCGGATTTGCCCGACATCGCGCGGTTGCCGTGCTTCGCCACGCGAATGCCTGCCGCCGATGCAATAATTGCCGAAGCCGTAGAAATATTAAACTTGTGTACGCCGGAGCCGCCTGTGCCGCAAGTGTCCAGCAGACCGCCGCGCTCTGTGTGCACATGATGGGAATGCGCGCGCATCGCTTCGGCAAAGCCCGTAATTTCGTCCTTCGTCTCGCCTTTTATGCGGAGTGCAGTAGCGACGGAGCCGATCTGTGCGTCTGTCGCTTCTCCACGCATAATTAATTCCATTACACCTCTAGCTTCATCACGCGTCAAGTCCCGACCGCCAATCAGCGATGTCAAAGCTCGCTGCATCGTAATCATTTCGCTTGTTACTGTCATGCTCCTCACCCTTTCGCACCCGCATAATAGTCCATATTTATCATGTTCACGCCGCGCTTCGGCTCTGCGAAGATCGCTTCTGCCGCGCGAACTGCTTTGAGCATTGCCATCGCTTTGTTCACAGTTTCCTGGTACTCACTCTCTGGAATGGAGTCCCACACGATACCTGCTCCTGCTTGAACGTAAGCTTTGCCATTCTTGAAAATGAGCGTCCGAATCGTAATGCACGTATTCAAGCTCCCGCCGAAGCCGAGATAGCCGATCGCACCGGCATATGCGCCGCGCGCTTCATTCTCAAGCTCTGCGATAATCTCCATCGCGCGAAGCTTCGGAGCGCCGGATACCGTGCCGGCTGGCATACAAGAGACGAACGCATCGAAGAAATCTTTGTCCGCCCGCAGCTTGCCGGAAACGTTGGACACGATATGCATCACATGCGAGTACCGCTCAATATCCATGTAAGAATCGCAGCGAACGGAACCGAACTCCGATACGCGGCCGATATCGTTACGTCCCAGGTCAACGAGCATCAGATGCTCTGCTCGTTCTTTCTCGTCAGCGAGCAGCTCCTTCTCGAGCGCAAGATCCTGCTCCGGCGTCTTGCCGCGCGGTCGTGTTCCTGCGATCGGGCGCGTCTCCACGCGTTCGCCGTCCACCTTCACGAGTGCTTCCGGCGAAGTGCCGACGATGACTTCATCATCCATTTTCAGATAGTACATGTATGGCGAAGGGTTCATCGTGCGCAGTACGCGGTACACATGCAGCGGATCAACTTCCGTCTCAATGCTGAAGCGCTGTGAAAGCACCACTTGGAAAATATCGCCTGAGCGAATATATTCCTTCGATTTCTCAACGTTTGCTAGAAACTGCTCTTTCGTCAAGTTCGACTGCACATCGCCAAGCTCCGGATCCGTTGGAACCTTCCCGCCTGCGAGCGGCGTTTGCAGCGGCTGCTGCAGACGCTCAATCGTCGATTCGATCTTGCTCACTGTCTGGTTATATACGGCTTCTATATCCCGGTCATTCGCGCCATGCGGGATATGTACGTTGCCGATGACTTGCACCTGCTGCTTAAAATGGTTGAAGACGATGATCTGATCGCAGAACATAAACTGCATATCGTTCATTTGCAAATCGTCGATACGGTGTGCAGGCAGCTTCTCGTAATACTGCAGCAGATCGTAACCGAAGAATCCGATCGCGCCTCCCGTGAATGGCGGCAGCTCTGCGATAGATGGGCTGCGATAAGCGCGCAAGTGAGCTTTGAGCAGCTCGATCGGCTTGTCGCGAAGAATTGTCTCTTCGCCGTTCTTCTCGATAACCATCTCGCCGTTCTTGCCTCGGATTAGCATGAATGGGTCCGTGCCGATGAAGGAGTAACGTGCCCATTTCACTCCGCCTTCAACGCTCTCAAGCAGAAAAGCGCGGCGTTCTTTATAGAAGTGCTGGAACAGCCGAATTGGCGTTTCGGTATCTGCCAGCACATTGCGTACAACCGGAATTAAATTATAAGTACCTGCTAATCGAATAATCTCTTGAAGCTCCTGATTCATCTTTAATCTCTCCTTGTAGGAAAAATAAAAAAACTCCTGCCGCAGCAGGAGTGTTCGTATCAGAAGATATTAATGATGAGCATTGATTCGAATATAGAGAAATAATCGTAATTGGATGCACTTATCTAACGCCCCAGCTGCAAGATTCCAGCAAATGGGTACGACAAAATCGGCAAAATACACCTATGGCTCCAACCACTCACTCTACTCGTCTCAATCATGCAAGCTCTCAGCTCTACTCAGCTCAGCTCTACTCATCTCTTCTAAAAACATCTCTTACTGCTAATCTATGCTCTGCTTATTACTCTGCTCATTCTTTAAGTATGAAATCACTATACACTAGTGCAATTGAATCCGTCAATGCACTTTATTTGGCCGGCTTGCACCAAATCGTCGTTTAAGCTTTGCTCAAATCCGGACGCAGCGCCTTCGCTCCACCTAAGTAGACGTGTTCGATCTCCTGCTGCGATTTGTCCGTGTTCACCATCACCATGAGTCGGATGCACATCGCCAGGCTGCCTTTAACAGGCACTTCGAGCGCACACATCAGGGGAACAAGATCCCAGCCAGCCATTGCGCGAATCGCACGTGCAGGGAAAGTTGCATCGAGATCTCCTGTTACAGTTACGAATACACTAGCAATGTCCTCTGGCAAAATATGATTGGCACTTACGATAAGGTTAAGCAATTCTGCCGTTGCTTGCAGAATCGGCTGTTCCTCGTTCACCTCTACCGTAATTGCTCCGCGAACTCCCCGAACACTCATCTACACGGCCTCCTGTTTCAGCTCTTCTACTATCTCGCGTACGAGCGCAGCAGATACCGATTTATTGATTTCAACGGTGCCAATGGCAGTTGGAACGATGAACACCATCGTGCCTTCCTGGAATTTCTTATCATGCATCATGGCACGCATAATTTCATCCGTATCCAGATGTTCAGGCAATCGAACCGGCAGTCCCACCCGCGACAACACTCGCTTCGTCACATGGTATACCTCTTCCGGCGCGCCTAGCCTTACACCAAGCTTAGCTGATCCAATCATGCCGATCGCGATCGCTTCGCCGTGCAGCAGCTCATTGTAGCCGGCAACAGCTTCGAGCGCATGGCCGATCGTATGGCCGAGATTCAGAATCGCGCGCAGATCATTCTCGCGCTCATCTTTGGAAACCACCGCTGCTTTCACGCTGCAGCCTTTGTAAAGCGCATAGCCAAGCGCATCCGCATCGAGCGCGAGCAGTTTGCCTGCATTCTCATCGCACCACGTCACGAATTCCGCATCCCAGATGAGGCCATGCTTCACTACTTCGGACAAACCGGCCTTCACTTCACGTTCCGGCAGCGTTTGCAAAGTAAGCAAGTCGTACAGCACAAGCTCCGGCTGATGGAACGCACCGATAATGTTCTTCGCAAGCGGATGGTTCACCGCTACTTTACCGCCGACACTGCTGTCATGCGCCAGAATCGTCGTAGGCACTTGCACGAACTTGATACCGCGCATATAGGATGCTGCAACGAAGCCTGCGAGGTCGCCGACGACGCCGCCGCCAAGCGCGACAATGGCCGATTTACGGTCTAGCCCGCTTTCGAGCGCGATCCCGGTCAATCTCTCCAGTTCACGCAGCGACTTCGACGTCTCGCCCGCTGGAATAATCGCGCTAGTCACAGCAAAACCCGCCGTTTGCAGCACCGATTCCAAATGGGCCAAGTGACGACCGGCAATATTCTCATCTGTGATGATCATAAGCGGCGACTTCTTGCTAATTCCATGGCGCTCGAACAGCTTGCCCGCTTCGTCAAGCAGTCCTTCCCCGATATAGATCGGATAGGACCGTTCGCCAAGCTCAACGGTCAGCTCACGATGGCCGCTCATTAGTAGCTCTCCAATTGCGCCAGGTAGTTGTTGTAATTCGCTGTGATCTCTTCCATCGAGTCGCCGCCGAACTTCTCCAGGAACGCCTTCGCTACTTCCCAAGCAACGACATGCTCCATGACTACGCTTGCGGCTGGAACTGCGCAGCTGTCCGAACGTTCAACTTGTGCCGTGAACGGCTCTTTCGTATCAATATCAACGCTTTGCAGCGGTTTGTACAACGTAGGGATCGGCTTCATTACGCCGCGTACAACGATTTGCTCGCCATTCGTCATGCCGCCCTCGAAGCCGCCGAGGCGATTCGTTCTGCGGTGGTAGCCGCGCTCTTCGGAGTACAGGATCTCGTCATGCACTTGCGAACCGCGGATTGTGCCAGCTTCGAAGCCGATACCGATCTCGCAGCCTTTGAACGCATTGATGGAGACTACCGCTTGCGCGATGCGGCCATCCAGCTTCCGGTCGTACTGCACGTGGCTGCCAAGACCAATTGGCACGCCTTCCACGATGCACTCTACGATACCGCCAATGGAGTCGCCTTCTGCTTTGATCTGATCGATGTAAGCAGTCATCTTCTCTTCTGTCCCTTTATCGACCACTCGCACTGGCGATTCTTCCGTCAAACGGATGAGCTCGTCCAGCGGCAAATTGTTCGCCGGCGCTTCAATCTCGCCAATACGGATGACTTGTCCGCCAACTTTAATGCCGAAGGCAGCAAGGAACTGTCTTGCAACTGCACCAACAGCAACACGTGCAGCTGTTTCGCGAGCGCTCGAGCGCTCCAGTACATTGCGCAAATCTTTCAAGTTATATTTCAAGCCGCCGTTCAAGTCAGCATGACCCGGACGCGGACGATGCACGCGGCGCTTCTCTTCATCGCTGCCTTCGATCGGCTCAATGTTCATTACAGTTGTCCAGTGCTTCCAGTCATTATTCTCAACGATAAGTGCGACTGGCGCCCCTGTTGTCTTCCCATGACGCACACCGCCAACGATGTTCGCCGTATCCTTCTCGATTTGCATCCGGCGGCCACGGCCGTGACCTTTCTGTCTGCGATGCAATTGGAAATTCAGTTCTTCGAAGTCCAGCTTCAGGTTGCTCGGCAATCCTTCAATAATCGCCGTCAACTGCGGACCATGCGTCTCTCCCGCTGTCAAATAACGTAAACTCACTGTAAAGTCCTCCCTCATTTTGAACACCGAAAACTTGATGGCCGCTTATGTAAGCTTGTCTGCCAAAATATCTTTTGCTCATTATAGTATAGCGCCGCTGGTTTGACAAGGAAATGAAAGCCGCTTTCGAAGCGCAATTCCACGGCTTGCGCCCATGAAAAAAAGCTGTCCGCCACACCTTCTTCAAGGCGGAACGAACAGCTTTCATGATTTATTAACCGTTAGCGGAATGCTGGCTCCGCAGCAAATGCGGGTCCACGTTCAAATTAGGATCATTCATAAGACCTTTCATTTGACTAGTATCGATTCCGAGAATTTGGGCGCATTCGTGGACCGTAATAAAGCCACGTTTGTACGCTGTAATTACTTTTCGCTTGTCCATGTTGCACCTCCAATGCCACAGCAGTGATAGCATTAGTATTGCAGAAGATGGAAAACGATATACGCACTAAGCCTTGCGACGGTAAAAGAAAGTTTCGACCGAATCGAAATTATATTGTCCCGGCGAGAAAATCTGCTCCGTGCTGCCGACGAACAAGAGCCCGCCAGGCTTAAGCGCTTTCGAAAACTTATGATAAAGCATGTGCTTCGCTTCTTCGGTAAAATAGATCATAACATTGCGGCAAACGATGATATCAAATCCGGTGTCAAACGTATCATGCAGCAGATTCTGCTGTTTAAACGTAATATTTTTTTTGAGCTGGGGCGTAATGGCAAGCATATCCTCGCCCTGTTTCACGAAATATTTGGACATATAATTGCGGGGTACATCTCGAACAGATCGGTCTTGGTACACGCCTTGCATCGCCTTCTGCAGCACAATGTTATCAAGGTCCGTGGCGAGTATGGACGTTCGGTCATGCGCGCCGAGTTCGGCCATGATCATCGAAAGCGTATAAGGCTCTTCTCCTGTCGAGCAGGCAGCGCTCCAAATTTTGACGCGGCTATTGTTCTTCAGCGCTTCCGGGAGAAACTTCTTCTCCATCGCATCCCATCTGCTTGGGTTGCGCCAGAACTCCGATACGTTGATCGTCATTCGGTCCAGAAACTCATTCATCAGCTTCTTGTCTTTCTCAAGACCGTTCCAATAAGCCGCGAACGTATCATATCCGTACTTCTGTCGTAAGGTCGTCAGCCGCCGCTTCATCTGGGCTTCCTTATACTGCGATAGATCGATTGCGGTCTTCTCTTTAATCTTCGAGATGAATAAACCGAAGTCCTTATCCTCGAACATGCACGAACCCCCATCATGCCGACTCTTGGTGGCAATTTATGAAATTAGATCCACTGTTGTATGGTTTGGTTATAATCAACGAGCTCATGCGATGCAAAGAAAATGCCAATCTCTCGTGCTGCGCTTTCCGGCGAATCCGAACCGTGGATTAAATTAAAATTGGTATGTACGGCAAAATCGGAACGAATTGTGCCAGGCGCTGCTTCAAGGGCATCTGTCTTGCCAATCATGGCACGGGTCAACCCGATGACATTGTCTCCTTGCCACACCATTGCAAATACCGGCCCAGACGTCACAAACGCTACAAGCGGCGGGTAAAAGGGCTTCCCGATGTGCTCTGCATAGTGGCGTTCAGCCAGCTCTGGTGTAATCATCATAAATTTGGCAGCGACAAGCTTTAGTCCCTTCCGCTCGAAGCGTGATACAATTTCTCCGATCAAGCCGCGCTGTACGCCGTCTGGCTTAACCATTAGAAACGTTCTTTCCATCGAATGTTCCCTCCTTGACGCGATTAGTAGTTTCGTTTCCCTACAAAATGGGCGATATCGGTTAAATTCTTCTTAGCTGGAATGCTTGGCAAGCTGCTAAGCGCTTCGATCGCTTTGTTAATATAGCGGGTCGCCATCTCATCAGCGATATGTATGCCTGCACTCTTACGTATTATGTTCAACGCGCGCTTCGTTTCCCCTGCTCCATTCGACTCATGAATTTTTTTTATTTCTGCAAGCAATTCCTCCGAATGTCCTGGTTCTTTCAGCGCAAGAAGTACCGGCAATGTCATATTGCCTTGTTTAATATCAGAGCCCGGCGGTTTGCCGATCTGTTTCTCCGTACCAAGCAGGTCCAGCAAGTCATCGCGAATTTGGAAAGCCATGCCCATATTGTACCCGTAACGGTACAAGCAGTTCGCTGTTTTGCGGTCCGCACCTGCAGCGATTGCGCCCAGTTGGCAGCTAATTGCGATAAGCAGTGCCGTTTTACGGCGGATACGAAGCAAATAATTGCGAACGGACTGATCGGTATTGAAGAAATCTCGGATTTGCTCCATCTCGCCAATACACATCTGAACCATCGCATGCGATAAAATTTGATGGATTTGCGGGTTTGGCAGTTCGGTTGCGAGGGCAAGCGCTTTACCGTAGATATAGTCGCCCGTGTACATCGCAATCCGGTTGTCCCATTTGGACTTCACGGTCAGCTGACCGCGGCGCGTCTCCGCGTTGTCTATAACATCATCATGGACAAGAGAAGCCATATGTATAAGTTCTAGCGGCACGGCCACTTTCTCGAGCACATCGAGCCGATAATCGCCGAACTTGCCTGCAAGCAGTACAACGACCGGACGAATACGCTTACCGCCCGCTTTGAGCAGATGCGTCGAGGCGTCGCTAAGAAGCGCATGATCACTCGTCACGCTGCTCGCTAGCTTTGCCTCTATGGCATCAAGATCGCTTTTCAGTTTGGCGTAAATTTGAAGTAGGTTCATTTGTTCACCTTAAGGACGTTTTGGTCTTCAAAAAATTTCATCTGCACTTCATTCGGCAATAAGCCCAGCTGATGCGCGTAATCAAAGTAAAGCGTCAGCCCTGCCTGTTCATTCGCGCCGAAATCATAGTGCAGCTCCTTGAAATAACGACTCCAGTAGGCAGGTCCCCCGCCAAGGAGCATACATGCCTTCTCTACGAGCGGCGTCAGCTCTCGCAAGCTCTTCTCTTTGCTGGCTGTCAAGGCGCGATGCACTTCAGCGACCATCTCGGGATACGTTTCCGCAATTTCGCGGCGTACCGCTACGAGTGCGAAGGTCATGCCATAGCCTGTCCAATTGCGCCACAGCTCGCCGAGGTCGATAACTTGCAAACCACGCTCTGCATTTTCCCACGAAGCCGTAATCGCCGTATCTCCGATGAGAAGGGCAGCGTCTGCTTCCTCCAGCATCTCGTCCAGCTTCGGTTCCATTGTAATATAAGAAGGCTCTGCATTGTAATAGAGCTTCATGAGTATTTTGAGTAAATTAACGCTTGTCGCTGAAGTTGTTGTAAGCGCGATTCGCCCTTTGAGCACTTCTTCAAGCGGCTTCTTCAGAAATAGCAATATGGAATTGACTCGTCCCTTGGCGCTTACCGACAAGTCCGGCAGCAGCAAGTAATTCTCCGCGTTCTCTGCATAAGCGAATGATGACATCGAGGTGATGTCGATTTCACCTTGGCGCAGTGCACGGTTTAGTGCAGACGGCACGCGCTTCTCAATCTTGAATTGATCAGATGGAAGCTGTTCCTCTGCATAATGAAAAATAGGCCAAACGTTCGCATAGTCAATGCGGCCGACTGTGATCGGGCGATTAAACGCCATGCTGTTCATCTCCCCATCTTCTGTACAAATCATGATCCAGCGGAAGTTGATCGAGCACTTTCCCGACTAGAAAATTAACCATATCGTGAATCGTTTGCGGTCCATAATAGAACGCCGGCATAGCTGGGATGATCTTAACCCCAAGCTTCGCCAGCGTAAGCATGTTCTCCAGATGTATCGCATGCAGCGGTGTTTCGCGAGGCACGATTAGCAGCTTGCGGCCTTCCTTCAGCATAACATCCGCAGCGCGCGTCATCAAATCGTCCGAAATCCCATGTGCGATCGAAGCAAGGGTGCCCATGGAGCAAGGCATAATAATCATGCCTTCCACACGGAAGGAGCCGCTTGCGATACTTGCGCCAATGTCGGCGTTCGGGTGAAGCTTCAGCCGCCCGCTCTCTACGAGACCCGGGAATGCAGCATCGATGGCTTGCTGACGCTTCGATGTTTCCCAGCCCTGCTCTTCCTTCAGCACGCGCCAGCCTGCTTCCGTAACAACCAGATGCACATCCTGGTCCGCTTCAATGAGGCTGCGGATCAGCTGAAGACCGTAGAGAGCGCCGCTCGCTCCCGTTATGCCGACAACCCACCGCTTACGTGATGCCAGTTCTACCACTTGTGAAGCACCACCAAGTCAAGCAGCGTCGAAATAAACAGGATAACGCTAAGGGTACTGTTCATGGTGAAGAATGCAGTTTGAACACGGCTCATATCATCCTCACGCACAATCATGTGCTCGTAGCAGAGCATGCCAACCGAGACGACTGCGCCAATCAAGTACAGCCAGCTGAGCGGAGTTAGCCAGAATAAAGAAATGAATCCGATGGCCGTGAGCAAATGAAATCCGCGTGCGAGGCGAAGCGCTCCTGCTATGCCGAAGCGTGCAGGAATGGAATGAACGCCCTCTTTGCGGTCAAAGTCGAAATCCTGACACGCATAGATAATGTCAAACCCGGCAAGCCAGCATACAACCGCCCCGTAAAGCACCCATGCCGACAGCTCGAACTCACCTGTAATCGCAACCCACCCGCCGAGCGGAGCAAGTCCGATTGTAAGGCCAAGTACAACGTGGCACAGCCATGTAAAACGTTTTGTATACGAATATAAGACAAGGAAGAAGACCGCAATTGGCATCAGCTTCATGCATATCGGATCGAGCTGTGAGGCCGCGATAAACAGCACCGCGAACGAGACGACAATAAATAAAATAACTTCGCCAACCTTCAGCAAGCCTGCTGGGATGGCACGTTTCTCTGTGCGAGGATTCTTCGCATCAATGACACGATCGATTACGCGGTTCAGCGCCATCGCCGCGCTTCTAGCGCCGATCATCGCGAGCAGGATCCATCCGATCTCCGCCCAATGCGGCATCCGGTTCTCGAGCATTACTGCGCCAAGCATCGCGCCCATGAACGCAAACGGGAGCGCGAAGATCGTATGCTCTACTTTAATCATTTCGAGAATTATTTTGGTTTTGCGAATCATGCGTTGTCCGTTCCCTTCGTCCCGATGTGCAATGCCGCGACACCGAAAACGAACGGGAAGACGCGCACATTGGTCAGACCGATCTCACGGTATTTCGCCGCGAGCTGCTTGGAGTCCGGGAATGTCTTGAGCGATTCCGGCAGCCATTTGTACTGCTCGTACTTCTTCGCAACAAGCTTCCCGATCGCAGGCATGACCTTCTCGAAATAGAAGTAATAGATCGCTTTGAACGGCTGCAATGTTGGCTTCGACATCTCGAGGCAGACAACTTGTCCGCCAGGCTTCACCACACGCATCATTTCGCGAAGCACCTGCTCCAGGTCAGGCACGTTGCGAAGACCGAAGCCGATCGTCGCATAGTCGAACCGGTTATCTTCAAACGGGAGGGCCATCGCATTGCCCTGCACGAGCGAGATCTGGTGATCAAGTCCCTCGTGCTTCACCTTCTGCTTGCCGACCTCAAGCATGTTCTGGCTGAAGTCGAGGCCGACGATGCCTCCGCTCACGCTTTCCTTCGCCAGCGCAATCGTCCAATCGCAAGTGCCGCAGCACAGATCAATCGCTGTCGCCCCTGGATTCATGTCCATTTTGCGCATCGTAAATTTACGCCATGCTTTGTGCCGTCCGAAGCTGATCAGATCGTTCATGAGGTCATACTTCGGCGCGATGCTCTCAAATACGGCGTGTACATGTTCTTCTTTTGACTTGGATTGCACTCATTTCACCTTACTTTCTCTATTCGAAAGCCGAAGCTGCGGGCATTACCGGACGTAGAAACGAATCGCCAAGCTGCTGCAGCTCACGGACAAGCTTATCGGATTCAAGCTTCGAAGCAAGCGACTGTACCTGCTGAACAGACTGCTTCAGCTTCTCGGTCAATTGGCCGCGAACATCATACTTCGCCAACAGGGACGAGGTGAATGCCGGTTCGTTCGCCAAATCCGAGGTGAGCCTGCGCTTCTCTTCATCGCTTCCGCTGTCCATGACATGCCAATAACCCCAGCTGCCGTCAAAGCTTTCCGGCTTCTCGCTGCGGATCAGTTCGTCCATCACTACTTCGCATCGGCCTACGCCGTGGAGCAGCTCGGTCCATATTAGCGCCATTTTGTCATCGAGTACAGAAGTGAAGGCTTGGAACAGCTCCGTCTTAATCCGGACGTACTGCGACACATACTCTTCTGCTGTCAGCTTCAGCTGCTTCATCCTCATGTAGAGGCTCACCTTCAGCTTGTTGACCTCTGTAACACCATTGCTAATGCGGCGGATCATCTCTACTTGACCCGCTTGAGCCAGCAGCTGATAAAAGCGGCTGGAGTAGTAATCGCCAGCAAGCACCTTCAACTGCCGCGACCGCATATCCTTCTCGCCGAGGCGTCCAGACTCGGAATCAATCATATCATGCGTATCCATGCCGAATTGCACGAGCAATACGACGAGCGAATACAGCTCGCTGTGAATCAGCGGGGTACGCTGATTGGCCAGAAATGTAAAGAGCAGCCGGATCCGCGATTCAGGAAATTCCGGCAGCTCCGTGTGTGCTTGAATCATATCGTACTCAACGTACTTTTTAGCCATTTCGGGTATTCTATACGATTTCATTGTGGCCTAGCCTCCGAACAGTACAGCGAGAGTGTTGCTGCTTTTTAATCTAATTATTATAGCACTATGTCAACCGTTATGCTACAACCGGGAGACGGACAACCGCAGCCGCTTCCGCCAATTTTCGTCAAAAAACGACTCTTCCCCTTTCAATTTTGACAGATCTGTGGACAGCCACGAATCGGTCTTTCTTACATCGGATGCAGCGATGAGCTGCAGCTTCGTTTCATCGCTTTCGCCCGCCTGGCGAACTGGCGTTACGAACCGGACAAGCAGCCTGCTCACATTATCGGCCTGGACAAAAGAAAACTCGAGTAGCCGCTGCAAATCAGCAATCCATACATCCTCAGCTTGCCCATATCCATCCGTTGATAAATCGACCGACAGCACCGAGCCCTTCCAACCAACGCTCTTCACCTGCAGCGAGAGTCCGAGGCTCAGCATCGTGTCTACAATCACATCGGAGTTCAGCCTTTTGACCGGAACAGGGTGAAACACCGATACATCGCCTTTACTCTCCGCACTCCGTTGTATGAGCATAGGGAACACCGATAAGAGCAGCGTGAGTGAAAGTGTGATCGAACAAGCTAAGAGAAGCCTTCGCCAGTGTGACGAGCTTCGTGACCATTGAGCCATGACGCATCCTCCGCCTTTTTATAGCATAGAATGTCCTTCTTCTCTTAGTCTACAAACTAAAAAAGCAGGCTATGCCTGCTTTTAACGTTCATCTTCCGTATCGACGGTGCCATATTTGGTTAGCACGGTTGCTTTGCCGCGAATCTTGATCGCAGACGTATGATTCGTGAACTGACAAATAAGCACTTCGCCTTTATCGAGCTTCTCCGTGTGGTGAAACTTCGTATCTTGCCCGCGCGTCAAGCCAATCACCTGTACGCCCTGAGCCTTCGCTTTGATGACGATATACTCGCCGTTCATGTCCTCCATGTGCACAGCCTCCGCTTCATCAAGCTTCTTGATTTCCTTATGTATACGAGCAAGCAACAGTCTACTGGAATTGCATATCCTTGTCAATAGAGACGAAAGACACATCTCTCTCACGAAAAACGTCCGAATGCAGGATGCACTCGGACGTCATCAAACGGCTTAACCGCTTCTTATTGGGAAACTTGATCCTTCAGAGATTTACCAGCTTTGAAAGATGGAATTTTGCTTGCTGGGATGTCGATCTCTTCACCCGTTTGCGGGTTACGACCTTTGCGCGCTTCGCGGCTCTTCACTTCGAAGTTACCGAAGCCCACCAATTGTACTTTATCCCCGCTTTGCAGCGATTCGGAGATGGCATCAAAAACGGCATCAACCGCTTTGGAAGCATCTTTCTTGGAAAGGTCAGTCAATTCGGCTACTTTCGCAATCAGTTCCGTTTTGTTCATTTCTTTCACCTCCCCTGACGGCAGTTCGTATGCACACCATTATCATCTTGTTTTACCGAAACCCGTAAAATTATACATGCAGGCTTAGGTGCAAAGAAATTCCGTTATGTGCAAATCCTGCATATTGAACCAATGAACAGATTTATAGTAATACAGTTAGTACGTATATTTCAAGAGGCTCTAGGCGATTTCCTAGGCCAATCCTAGGTTTTTTATCGTTTTTTTCACTTATGAGCACGAAAAAAAGACACGCCTGCGGGCGTGTCTTCCTTGTTTTACAAGATAATGGCAATGAGTCCGCCAGAGCCTTCGTTGATAATCCGGCCCAATGTTTCCTGCAGTTTGTACCGTGCATTGTCCGGCATCATCGCGATTTTGCCCTGGATGCCTTCCCTTACGATCGAATGAAGCGACCTGCCGAAGATGTCGGATTCCCAAATCTTGATCGGATCGTTCTCGAAGTCCTGCATTAAGTACCGGACGAGCTCCTCGCTTTGCTTCTCGGTTCCGATAATCGGCGCAAACTCGGACTCGACATCGACGCGAATCATATGGATAGACGGGGCAGTCGCTTTCAGGCGGACACCGAAGCGCGAGCCTTGGCGGATCAGCTCCGGCTCATCAAGCGCCATCTCAGCAAGCGTAGGTGCCGCAATGCCGTAGCCTGTCGTCTTGACCATTTCGAGCGCTTCTGCGAACCGATCGTACTCCCGCTTCGCATGCGCGAAGTCCTGCATCAGCTGGAGCAGATGGTCTTTGCCGCGAATCTCGACGCCGACGACTTCCATCAAGATTTGGTCATACAATTCATCCGGCGCGTAGAGATCGATCTCAGCGACTCCTTGCCCCATGTTCATGCCGCTTAGGCCGGCACGGGCGATGAACTCGTATTCCATAAACTGCGTAACGACGCGGTCGACATCGCGCAGACGGCGAATGTCTTTGACAGTGTCGCGTACGGAGTTCTCGTAGTTGTTGCGCAGCCAGTGATTGTCGTTGAGCACCATAACCCAGCTTGGAAGGTTCACGTTCACTTCATGCACAGGGAACTCGTAGAGCACCTCGCGCAGAACGGACATAACTTCTTCTTCGCCCATCGTTGCGACACTCAGCGTAATGACTGGAATATCGTATTTCGCTTGGAGCTCGCTGCGCAGCTGCAGCGCCTCTTCGCTCTTCGGACGCGTGGAGTTGACGATGAGGACGAACGGCTTGCCGACTTCCTTCAGCTCGCCTACAACCCGCTCCTCGGCTTCGACGTACGAGCTGCGCGGAATTTCAGCAATCGTTCCGTCAGTCGTAACGACGACGCCAAGCGTCGAATGCTCCTGGATTACTTTGCGTGTGCCGATCTCCGCCGCTTCTTGGAAAGGAATCGGCTCTTCGAACCACGGAGTCGTAATCATCCGCGGACCGTTCTCATCCTCGTAGCCTTTCGCGCCGACAACGGCATAGCCGACACAATCGACGAGCCTGATATTCACATCAAGCCCTTCCGCTACCCGAAGCTGCACCGCTTGGTTCGGTACGAATTTTGGCTCAGTTGTCATGATTGTTTTGCCTGCCGCGCTTTGCGGCAATTCATCAATCGCTCTAACCCGATCGGCATCGTTCGTGATGTTTGGCAGCACAACCGTCTCCATGAACCGCTTGATGAAGGTTGATTTGCCTGTGCGGACCGCACCGACGACGCCGAGGTAAATATCCCCGCCGGTTCGTTCGGCAATGTCCTTGAAAATGTCCACTTTCTCCACTGAATATCCCCTCCCAATCGTAATTCGCCTGTACATGGACGTACCGTACTGCTGCTTTGCCTCCTGCTGTTCGTCGTCAGGTTTCGCCGCTTCGCTATCATGCTAGCGACGCAACTCGTACATGATTTTGGACTAGTAATAGCTTATTGCGTTCTCTTCCTAATTATGACGACTGCAGAGATGAAATCTTATAGATTTCCATTAGCCATAACACTTCCGGCCTTCCAAGATTGAGATATATGAGAGAAAGACCAAAGCTATGCGCTTTTTTGCGTCATAATCAAAATAAGTTTCGCTGCTGATCGGCAAGAACATAATTGCGATAATAAAAAAATACTCCTGCCCTATTCGGCAGGAGTATTCAATGGTGTTTTGCACACTTATTTCGAAACAGCTTGCGGATCACCGTTAACGAGTTGGTAAACCGGCGATTTAACTGGCACGAAGTCGGAGTTGTTCACCAAGACAACACGCAAATCTTCATTATCTGCAGGCTTTTTGGTCTCTTTGGCTAACAGCTGCATAATGTCCGGACCGTAGTCGAGGTAGACCATCCCATTGGCATCCACCATCGGCGTTAACGTGCTGCCGGAGAACATGCTGTGCATATCCGGCTCCTTCCCGCCCAACGTCTTGAAGTCAATCGTGGAGAAGCCTGGGTAGAGTTCGGCACCAGCCGGCACCTTGCCGCTATGAGCGTCCGAGTACGCTTTTATAGACGCTTGCAGGTCATTCATTTGTTGATAGATCACGAGATTCATAAGCTTAACGGTAGGGTCGGTTTCCTCGTTAATGATTAAATAATAGTAGCTGCCGCCTTTCTCATAGGCGGTTTCCGGCACGCTCGAGATGTATCCCATCCGCTGCAGCTTATCGAAATCAACTTTAAATTTCTCATATATCGGCGTGTCGGCTTCACTATTCTGCATAGGGAGCAAACCCGTATCTTTCTGAAATTGGTCTATAACTGCTTGTACATTCATGATTGCGTCCTTCGGCGGCTTCTGAAACTGGCCCAGCTTATCCTTCGGATACAAACAGCCGGACAGCGTAACAGCCATAACGAGCATAATGATAGCTGCAGCCGCGCTTCTAATCCTTCTCATGGTGCGTTTATCCCCCTAGCCTAACCTTAAATTACCAAAGTTCATCTTCTTCCGCTTGCCGCATCATCTGTTTCCGGACTGCTGCACGCAGCGGGTCCTCCGGCACTTCTACAACGGTACGGCCGAACACTCTGGCCTGACAAGCGAGCCTTGTCCCCGAACGGTCAAGTCCTGCGAGCTTATTGCGCTCATTGTCATTTAGCGGAGACAGTCCCGAAGAGCTGTTCGGAGCTGTCACTTTGCACATGAGGCATGCGGCCTTGCCATCGCAACGCGTGCGAATCGGCACACCTGCCCGTCTTGCAGCTTCCAGTACTGTCGTCCCTGCACGTACAGTTGCACTGCGTCCGGAAGGGAGAAACGTAATCGTTACGTTCAACGTAATCTCCTCGCTTCCTTATTCAATGTTGAAACGAATCATTGCTCGATAAGACGCTGTACATTCGCTACCGTTCTTGCCGATAGCTGATTTCTGGAGGCAATCCTATGCACCGCCTCCGCGTGCTGATCCGGCTCCTGCCGAATCTGAGAAGCAATAAGCGCTACGCGATCTTCGCGGTCTCTCAGCACATTGAACCAAAGCTCATGCGCCAGAGGAACGATGCCGAGCCTGTAAGCACCTGCTTCAATGAAGGCTCCGCGTGCCGCTAACATATCTCGAACTTCAACCTTATAACAGTCTTCGCCTGCCGTCACGACGAATCCGCCGACAAGCTCGACCTGAATACCTTCGATCAGGTAATGGCTGAGCACCGAACGATAGATCGGGCTCACAGAATGATGCTGTTCATCGATGGCGTAAGGCAGCAGCGCTTGATGGAGCACTACCGCGTCCGCGTCATCTGCATAAAGATCCAGGTCTCTGGGAATAGTCTCAAGATCTATTCCCCGCAGCAGCAGCCCTGTACTGCCGCCGATCAGCCATGTGGCCTCTGTTCCCGCGGCCGCCTCAGCAATCTTCTCAAGCGCACGGATGAATGGTGCAGCGTCGTTCATAGCGCTCTCGCCCTCCTCAGAAATAAGGCCGGTTTACAGCTACGATCGTACCTGCGCCTGGCTTAATGATCGCCTGACAGCCTAGACGGTAGCCTTCCTCCAGCTCTTCCGGCTCAAGACGATCCCACTCTTCATCCGTCACTTCTTCTAGAAACTCTGCGCCAGCTTCGATCTGGCAGCGGCATCTGGCACAAGTGCCTCTTGTGCATGAAAATGCAAAATCCACGTTATGCTTGATCGCCAGATCAAGCAGTGACATTCCAGACTCCACTTCTACGGTTGCAAACTTTGTCCGGCCTTTCAGCTCCAGCATGAATAACTCGTCCTTTCCACTCCATAACTATTTCGAAAGTCAGCTGCGTATTATGTGATGGAGAACAGGCCGAGAAACCCGCCGATCACGAGAAGCAGAAAGGCAGTCATCGAAAGTATAACCCGCAAAATGCCTTTCGTCTTCAGCCTGGCCAGCGAAATCATAACTGCGGCCAAAGCCATTAATCCGATGCCTACGAAAGACACCCACATCTTCATCATTGGATCCATAATGCTTACTACCACCTTGTGCGCCAATTATTCATATTATTATACCACTTGTACGGATTGGTCAGCTACTTTTGCTGAAAATTACGGGAGGACGAGGCGCGGGCGAAGGCACAGGCAGCCATGATAGAAAAAAGGACTTCCGCAGCAAGCGAGCCTGGCATCTGCCTAAGGCTAAGCGCTTCACGCGAAAGTCACAAACGTTACTTCTTGAGTAGCATGAACTTCATCAGCGTTTCAAGGTTACCCATATTCATGCCGCTTTTCTTAACGGCTCCGATGATGTCATTAATCGTTTTTTCTGAAACAGGCACTTTCGCCATCGCAGAGACGTTCATAATCAGCTTGCGAAGCTCTTCTTCGCTTTGCATCGTATCTTCAGTCACGCCGCTGGCAAGCTTCTTAACCGCACCCTCTGTTACCGGTTTGCCTGTCTTCTTGTTGACAGCGTTCAGAACATCCTTGGAAAGATCCTTCTTACCGCTCAACCTTAGTCCCTCCTTCAAGCTTTTACAGTGGTAGGTAAAAACTTGGATCTGCTAGCCACCTGCCGTGAGGTGCTCCTAGCATCATATGAGGGACGACCGGGAATGGTGTAGGCTATGCTCCTGCCACGTCTTCTGTCTCGTGTGTACGTCCGCGCCCCATCAAGGACTCGACGGCGCTGCGCGGCGTCTTTTTCTGGAACAGCACCGCGAAGAGCTGCTCGGTGATCGGCATCTCAACGCCGTAATGCTGCGCGAGCTCACGCGCGATGCTCGTCGTGCGCACGCCCTCGACGACCATGCCCATCTTCCTCAGCACCTCGTCCAGCGTGAGGCCTTCCGCAAGCATCGAGCCTGCACGCCAGTTACGGCTGTGCTTGCTCGTACAGGTCACGACCAAATCGCCGACGCCGGCGAGACCGGCGAACGTGAGCGGGCTTGCGCCCATCGCAGTGCCGAGGCGGCTAATCTCCGCCAAGCCGCGCGTCAAGAGCGCAGCCTTCGCATTGTCGCCGAAGCCGAGCCCGTCGGTAAGGCCAGCGCCGAGCGCGATAATATTCTTAATGGCACCGGCAACTTCGACGCCGATAACATCTTTGTTCGTATATACGCGAAAGTGGCGCGTGATGAACGCGTCCTGCGCCTTCTCCGCGGTTTCGATGCTGGCAGACGCCACAACGACCGTTGTCGGCAGACGTCTGACCACTTCCTCCGCATGGCTTGGGCCAGACAGCACAACAAGCCGCTCGAGCGGAATTTGCAGCTCTTCCGATAGGACAGTCGTCATCCGCTTGTAAGTAACGGACTCGAACCCTTTTGTCGCATGAACGCAGATTGCATCTGGCTCCAAGAACGGCTGCGCCAGCTTTGCTACATCACGCATCGCTGCAGATGGAGCCGCGAAGAGTACAAGCTCCGCACCTGTAATCGCGACCTTCATTTCAGTTGTAGCGGTAATGCCTTCCGGCAGCACAGCATCGTTCAAGTATCGGCTGTTCTTACGGTGAGTGTTGATTTCATCGGCTTGCGCCTCATTGCGGGTCCACAGCGCAACATCAAATTGATTGTCTGCCAAAACGGTGGCAAGAGCCGTTCCCCAGCTGCCCGCAACGAGTACAGCTACTTTACGTTTCGTTGACATAGAGGCCTCCTACCCTTTTCTAGCACCAAGCTTGTTTTCTTTCCCTTGCAGCAGCTTTACGATATTCGTTCGGTGACGAACGAAAGCGAGAATACAAACGATAAGCCCCGCCCATACATAGGAGAGCGGATTGTTGCCGATGTTCCAGATAAAGATGGGCACAAGCAGCGCAAAAATAAGCGAGCCAAGCGATACGAACCGTGTAATCGCAATAATGACAATCGCAACGATTCCGGCAATCAGCGTTGGAATAAAAGCAAGCGTCGCCATTGCGCCGACAGTCGTCGCAATGCCTTTGCCGCCTTTGAAGCCGAACCATACCGGCCAGTTATGTCCGAAAATCGCCGCGAGTGCGCAAAGTACCGGACCCCAATCGCCGCCGGCCATGTATATGCCGAGCAGTACGGCAACAACGCCTTTAGCGATATCAAGCAGGAATACGGCGATGCCTGGGCCTTTGCCAAGCACGCGAAGCGTGTTCGTCGCACCAGCGTTACCGCTGCCATGCTGGCGGATGTCGATCCCCTTCACCCATTTTGCAATTAAAATACTGAAAGATAGCGAACCAACTAAATAGCTAATAAGAATCGCAAGCACTGTATACACCGAATAATCGCCTCTCTCTTTATAAATGCAGCAATCTGGTGCCCCGGGACGGGACACCAGACTGGCCGCTGCAAATTAATCTTCGTCTGATTTCTTTCTCGTAAAGATGCGGACAGGCGTGCCTTCGAACTGGAAGGCTGCGCGAATCTTGTTCTCGAGGTAACGCTCGTACGAGAAATGCATCATATCCGGATCATTCGCGAACAGCACGAACGTAGGCGGCTTCACCGCCACCTGCGTCGCGTAATTGATACGCAGACGTCTGCCTTTGTCCGATGGAGGCGGATTGATTGCAATCGCATCCGATACGACATCGTTCAAAACATGCGTCGGAATACGCAATGCGTGCTGCTCCGATACGTGCTGAACGACTGGCAGCAGCTTATGCAAGCGCTGCTTCGTCTTCGCCGACAGGAACACGACAGGCGCATACGTCATGAACAAGAAGTGATCGCGGATCGTCT
Source organism: Paenibacillus taihuensis (assembly GCF_003386535.1). Classification (GTDB taxonomy): domain Bacteria; phylum Bacillota; class Bacilli; order Paenibacillales; family Paenibacillaceae; genus Paenibacillus_Z; species Paenibacillus_Z taihuensis. The sequence goes on along the minus strand of NZ_QTTN01000001.1, from coordinate 43,191 downwards.
TCTCGAAGTTTTGCATCGTCTTATCATCCTTCTCGACGACGTCCCACTTGTTCACGACGAAGATCGCTGCTTTGCCTGCTTCATGCGCGTAGCCGGCAATATGCTTGTCCTGGTCGATGATGCCTTCCTCGCCGTTAATCAGCACGAGCACGACATCCGCGCGTTCGATCGCCTTCAAAGCACGCATAACGCTGTACTTCTCCGTCGTCTCGTACACTTTGCCGCGCTTACGCATACCAGCAGTATCGATGAGCACGTACTTCTGGCCATCGCGTTCGAACGGTGTATCAATCGCATCGCGCGTTGTGCCAGCCACGTTGCTGACGATAACCCGCTCTTCGCCGAGCAGCGCGTTGACGAGCGACGATTTGCCGACATTCGGGCGCCCGATCAGAGCAACGCGGATGACATCATCATCGTAATCGTCTTCCACTTCTTCCGGCAGCTTCTCAACGGCTGCATCGAGCAGATCGCCGATGCCTGTGCCGTGAGAGCCCGAGATCCCGATCGGATCACCGAAGCCGAGGTTATAGAATTCATAAATATCGTCGCGGCGGTTCAGGTTGTCCACTTTGTTGACCGCAACAACGATCGGCTTGCGCGAACGAAGCAGCATCTGTGCCACTTCATCGTCAGCGTGCGTCAGTCCAGCCTTGGCATCGACCATGAAAATAATGACGTCCGCTTCCTCGACGGCAAGCTCCGCTTGCATCCGAACGGATTTCATAATTTCATCTTCGCCGTCGATTTCGATACCGCCGGTATCGACAATGCTGAACGCGCGGCCGTTCCACTCGCCCGAGCCGTACAGCCGGTCGCGGGTAACGCCAGGCTTATCTTCAACGATCGCTAGCCGATCGCCGATTACACGATTAAATATCGTAGACTTCCCCACGTTTGGCCGCCCTACAATGGCAATAATGGGTTTAGACATTCGTTTCACTCCTCAAATTCTCTTGCCGACTATGATGATAGAACCTTGTGTGTGCGCAGCAACCAATTTGGATTAGTAAAGATTGGGTACCTCTCATACTCACGCCTACCATCATAGCAAAAAACAACGGGAATGGCTAACATTTCATTAATGCTGATGACTAACCAGGATCAGGCAGCCGTTCTTCAGATCATGCACGGTCGCGTCTAAAATTTTTTCCAGAAGGAATGCCGTCTGTTCCCGCTTCTCATTGTCAGGCTCGATAATGATTGGTGCGCCGCCCGCCACCTTCTCGTGCTCTGTCGTAATGATCGCCACAATTTTAGCCATGCTGCCGCTCCCCTTCCCGCTTATTTACGCTTGCCTCTGTCGGCATTCGTACCGCAGATTCCAGAATAGGCGCTCTCTCGACGACGGCTATCGCTTTCCCAGGATCCTTCTCATGCGGCAGCAGGAAGATCGCCAAACGTCCGTCCTTTATATCGAGCTTCGCCATCGGAATTAGCGCTGGCTCTCCATCATCCCGATAAACGCCAAGAATCGTACAAAGATCGAACAGAATCGCCTGTCGTTGGCCGAGATTGCTGAGCGTCGCCTTGCCATTGGGATTGTACGGCTTCAAAATAATGCCGAGTCCGCGTTCGGCAATAATTTGCTGATTCTCTTTGAGCCCCACGTTCATGATATAGATATCGCCAACGAGCAGATCCGGCCCATTGATCACGACCGGTGCAATCTCCGCTTTCGCGATGTGCGAGATGGATTTCCCCGACTTCAAACGGTTAACAAGCAGCAGCGAGAGCAGTCCCATCACAATGCCAAAAGGCAGCCCGAGCGCCAATGAAGCTAGGCTCGTCAGCAGCGCCGACAAGATGACGAGATAGTTCCGTCCTTCGAATACCATCGCGATTCCTTCAATATACGTAGACCCCCGCGACACCAGCTCCATGCTGTCGATCTTCGTTAAAGTCTCCCGCTCCATATTACGGACATCTCGGAACTGCTGCGCTGCAAGCGTCAGGAACGTAATCGCCGTAAAGTCCTTCTTGTACATAGCCGGAACCGCAACTGCTCCTAGCGCCGCTGCGATTACACCGAGAGCAATATGAATGATACGGCCATGCGGGTATGTGGGGTATTGCCGATAGTCTGTACGCAGCATAAGAAGCCGCGCAATTACGCCAAAAGCAACCCCGAGCAAGATACCAAACAGCACGTTGTGCGGATGCCCGGCTTTCAGATCGGACCAAATATGATTGAGATTGAGATCAAACATTAGCTACGCACTCCCTCCCCGTTCACCGCGGCTCTCCATCATGCGGAGCGTCTTCTCCTTAAGCCAGTGCTTCACATTACCGGTCAATCTAGCCGCGCACAGCGCAATGACAAGACCGTCCCACCAAGTTGCTGTACCGATAAGAATCGGCTTCGATACCGCAAGCGGACTCAGCAGCTGATCGCCAACCGAGAAGACAGCAGCCATTACAGCCAGAATGAACTGCGTCTTAAACCGATCCGCGAGCAGTCCGGCGAACAAGCCCGCAAGCAGCGGTCCGTCCCAGTTCGGAGACACGACGATAAACACAGGATCAATGCTGTAGATGTACCGCATCCACATCCACATGAAGCCCGTGAGCAATGCAGAGAACAGCACGAAGAGCATCGCACCGATGTTCCGCATCGCAATTAAGAGTGCAACTGCGAGAGTGACAGCAATCGTCGCACTGCCTGTTATCAGAGCAGAGTCGCCAATCGGCAGCTGAACATAGTGCAGCAATAGCGCGAATAGAACAAAGTACACAATAACCCTGTGCGGAACCCCATCCGCTACATGCTCCTTCCAGCCGGTCATATACAGGATAGCCGCCATCGACAGAAGCCAGAACGCTATAAATCCATCATTCACGATTGGTTTCACCTCATTGCCCTATTATGCGCCGCAAATGGTGAAGCTAATCCAGAGCAGGGGAAATCGACCATGACCAAGACCATGAGAGCAAAATAAAAAAGAGCCGCCCTGAGGACAGCTCTTTCAAGAAACTCATACTAATTATTTCAATTTGCTCAGCTTGTCGCCGAAACGCTCAGCAAGCGTGAAGCTCATGCTCTCGTTGCTCAAGGAAACGTTCGGGTTGTTCAGCTCGACTTTCGGCCCGCGAGGTGCGCGCTCACCGCGTTCACTGCGCTCTCTCTCCGGACGTGGAGCTTGCTCAGGCGCTTCCTCAGTTTCTTTGATGCTGAGGGATACACGCTTCTCAGCAGGGTTGAAATCAAGGATTTTCGCTTTCACTTCTTGACCTTCTTTAACAACTTCGTTCGGAGTTGCTACGTGACGGTGCGCAAGCTGCGAAATGTGAACCAAGCCTTCAACGCCTGGCGCGATCTCAACGAATACGCCGAAACTCACGATACGGCGAACCGTACCTGTTACGATATCGCCAATATTGAATTGACCGCTGGATTGCTCCCAAGGACCTGGTTGAGCCGCTTTGATGCTCAGGCTGATTTTGCCGTTAGCCGGATCAACCTTAAGTACTTTAACGCGAACGGATTGGCCTTCTGTTACAACATCCTTCGGATGTGCAACGTGCTGCCAGGACAGCTCGGATACGTGTACAAGGCCGTCAATGCCGCCGATATCAACGAATGCGCCGAACGGAGTCAAACGTTGTACTGTACCATCAAGCTCTTGGCCAACTTGCAGGCCGCCGATGATGTTTTGTTTATTTTGTTCGAATTCTGCATCAAGCACTTCTTTAGCAGAAAGGATTACTTTGTTGTTTTCTCTGTCGATCTCTTTCACTTTCACGCGAAGCGTACGACCTTTGTAATCGCTGAAATCTTCTACGAAATGACGCTCCACCATGGAAGCTGGAATGAATCCGCGTACGCCAACGTCGGCAACAAGGCCGCCTTTAACTACGTCAGCGACAGAAATTTCGAAAACTTCGCCGGAATCGAAGCGTGCTTGCAGCGTATCCCAAGCGCTCTCGCTATCGATTGCTTTCTTGGAAAGAACGAGCTTTTCTTTACCGTCGTCGATGCTGACGACTTTCAGTTGTACCTCTTGACCAACTTGAACAGCATCTGCTGCGTTGTCAAGCTGTACGGAGGAAAGCTCACGGAGGGGAATAACGCCGTCATATTTATATCCAAGGCTAACGAACACTTGGTTATCTTCGATTTTGACGATCGTACCATTCACTGTGTCCCCTTTTTTCAAGGACACGAAATTGTCCATCGCTTCTTGGCTTTCCGCTGCTGCGGACTCTTGAACTTTTGTTTCTTCTGACATTTGAAATTACCTCCTCAATTCATACCCCAACTTTATTTAAACGTGCAGCCGCAGATTGAAACACCTCTCGCAGGCACACCGTCTAAAACGCCAGCAAAAACAGGTTCGCCGTTCAACTTCAATCACGGACGAATCGTTTTATGCCAATTACCCTTCTTTCACCATCGCGCGGATTCGCGCCATAATGGTGTCGGTTACTTTCTCAAGTACATCAGATGAAGAATCTTGTATAAAGGCCGTCATATCAATAGGCTTGCCATACTTGATGCGCATCTTGCGGAACAAACGATAGCGGCCGAGTATCGCTACAGGGATAACGACTGCACCGCTGCGCAGCGCGATCATCGCTGCACCCTTCTTGCCTGCGCTGTTGTCACCTGAGCTTCTCGTTCCTTCGGGGAAAATCCCCATCACGTTGCCTTCCTTCAGCAAGTTAATTGCTGTTCGGATGGCATCCTTGCTGACCCCGCCCCGTTTTACCGGAAATGCGCCAAGTGTTCGAATGAACTTGCCGAATAACGGAACATCGAAGAGCTCCGCTTTGGCCATGTAATGGACTTTGCGGTTCACCTTCGTGCCGACTGTCGGCGGATCAAGCAGACTGATATGATTGGAACAAAGAACGACTGGCCCATCGGCCGGTATGTTCTCCAATCCCGTCGCTTCAAATCTGAAACAGACGGCGTAAATGATTCGCAGCAAGCCTCGGCAGATGTTGTATATCATAGTTTACTTCGCCTCCACCGTTTTGGTTCGGCATAAGTCCAGAATAACTGCGACGACTTGGTCGATCGACAGCTCTGTACTATCCACAACTACAGCATCCTGCGCTCGCGTAAGCGGAGAAATCTCTCTGCTCTCATCGCTCCGGTCACGCTCGGCAATCTCCTTCTCCAGCTGCTCGATCGGTACTGCTTCGATGCCGCTTAACTCTTGGAAACGGCGAAGCGCTCTAACTTGAACGCTGGCGATCAGAAACACTTTTACTTCGGCGTTCGGCAATACAGTCGTTCCGATATCTCGGCCGTCCATGACGATGCCTTTCATCGCAGCAAGCTGCCGCTGCATCTCGACGAGTTTGACGCGAACCGCTTCGTGCGAAGCAATCTCGGATACCTGTAAGGTCACTTCGCGAGATCTGATTCCCGTCGTAATATCCTCGCCATTCAAGCGGACAAGCTGTCCGTCTGGACCTGGTTCGAGTGCAATCTCAATTGTCTTCATGAGCTCGGCCAACCTTGCTGCGCCGCTAGCCGGAATGCCTGCCCGGTTCGCTGCAAAAGCGACTGCCCGGTACATCGCGCCTGTATCTATGTAGACGTATCCTAATTGCTGCGCGACTTTGCGGGCGACGGTGCTCTTCCCTGCGCCTGCAGGCCCGTCGATCGCCACATTAATGCGGCTGCTCATGTTTCCCCCATCCATGCCCAACTTTTGTTGCCTCCTTGACTGCTACCTTGCGCTAATCGCCATTAAAAAAGCAGGCTCTGCCTGCGATAGTGAAAATTATACCACAGCGCAAACCCAAGTGCAAAGAACGAGAGCGCTTGCTAGAAGGGAGTTCCTTCCAGCTTATCGACGCCCGTTACCCATAATCGGACCGCTGGAATTTGCAGTGCGAGCTGGCTTAGAAGGATTGCGGCAAGCAGCACAATAATAATCATTTTAAGTATTCTCGTCACTTGATCCGTGACGGTTTCGTAATGCTTCTGTGAACGGTCGAACATGGATGGACAAGCCCCCTGCTTCTGCAGCACATCTTCTCGAGATTAAGGCTAGCTTTTCCACAGGTGGCAATCCTTATGCACTCTGGTGGTGCACATTATATGTATTCGGTCTTATCGTTTGCGGAAGTCAAGCTGGCGCTCAAAGCAATAACGAATGATACGCTGTCTCTCACTGTCATTGATCTGCGAGAACTTCGCCATCACCTGATTCCTGCCGCTCTCAAGCGGCTTTACGCGAACAACCTCCGCTTTGAATTGCGAATGGTCAATCGAACCGTTCCGGTAAGGAACAAGCAGCCAGCAATCAAGCTCGGTCCCTTGCTTGATTGGCCATTTGCCATCGATCAAGAACGATATTCCGCCGCCGCCAACATCGTCAGTCATGCCGAGAATGCGGATTTGGTTCGCCATCTTGATGGCGATTTCCAGATCAGCTGCTACGCGCAAGAAATTGCGGCGCTGTACCTTCGTTATAGAATCCGGCTCCGGCTTCCGAATGCGAACAAGCCTGACGCCATCTTCCTTAAAGCCTAATACGTGGCTATTAAAATAGTTCTTTACGCCTTCCTCCGTAACGAAGTAGGCGGAGATTTCATCCCCAAGGAATAATCGTTTTAAACGTCCTGTTTTCTCTAAGATAGGAACTTCTATATGCAGCTCTTCACCGTCAATATCGGCAATTCTGGACTTATATTCAACGGCTGCTTCCTCTTCATCGGAAGAAGCGACATGCAAAAATAGAAATTGGTTTATTTTCGGCAGCATCCAGGCTTCCCCCCCTCCTGGTTCGATTATAGCATAGGCTGTCGAATATTTGGGGAGGGGCCCGAAAATAAACAAAGGACGCGCATCCGCATGGGACGAGCGTCCTAGTTCATTGTTCATTACGCTGGCATTTGCTCGATCGATTCCTCGACGCCGGACTCTGCATTGACGTAGATTTTGTACAATCCGCCGTTAATGCTGCCTATAAACTCATAACAAAGCACTTCTTCGCCCATGTCGTTCTTAATCAGGGACATTTGCTCCTTCTTCACTTTGAAGTCCGGATTGAGCGCAGCACGAGCATCTGCGCTCATCAGCTTCGGCTTCGGCAAATTGCGTTTATGATGCTCATAGACGTAGTCCGCAGCCTGCAGGCTGACAGGTTCGCCGTTGTCGAGCGCAATTTTGACCGTCAGTTTCTCTGGATAGATGAGCACACCGTTCTGGTTCGTGATATAGGTGAACACAGCTGTGGAATCGTCTTTGTTATACGTGATGGCTTTCATACCCGGATAGCCGTGTCGCGCCAGGAAATCCGCAGCCTTCTGCTTCGCAGTATCCACGGAAAGGATCGCTTTTCCAACGGTGCGCGGATTTTGGTACCAGATCAGCTGCGCGCCGCGCTTGGTGTAATCCAGCTCAATCGGATTGTCAGCACCGTTCTCTTGGTATGTAGCGGAATAAGACTCGTATTCCGTCCCTTTCCCGTTCTCAACAACGCGAATGCCCTTCGTATCGTTAAGCTTCAGAAACTTGGCGGCAAGCCGCTTAATATCGTCCGGTGTGCTTTTCTTGCCGGCAAGCATTTTAACTGTACGTTTCTCGTACATGCTGGCAACCGAAGGACCCCAGTTGATTTCCGGATATTCGCTCACTTTCTTATCCACGGTTTTGAAGCCGTCGATGATCGTATTATCAAGTGTCGATTTCTCCGTAGCGAGCGCTGCTTCAACGTCCATCCAGCGTAAATTGTTCGCGATAACTTTATCCTGTACGCCGTAAAGCGATTTGGAAATGTCATCCGAATCTTGGTATAACGACTTCAATGTCTTAAACTCCGCCGGACTAAGTGGCTTCTTGCTCAAATCCCGAACCGACGTTTTATACGAGAAGTTGGCGATCTTGGACAAGAACTCCTCTGTCTGGCTGAATGGCAGCAGCGTCAGCGGCAGCTGGTTGATCTCATTCTGCGCCTCGCTCGTCAGCCGCCACACATTCACAAGCCCTTTCCGATGGAAAGCTTGCGAGGTGCTGTTAACCGCCAGCGTATTGCCGAGCTCCCGATGCAGCTGATCCATATGATACGACAGATCATGAAAGGCCCGCTGGTACTGATTCTCAGCCTTAATAAGAATGGAGTTTTTCTCCTGGTGCTCTTGATAGCCCCAATAGATCGAGCCGATGAAGAACAGCGTCATCACCGGAAAAAGTATAGCGCTCAATCGACGATACATATGGCAAAAGCTCCTTTCGTATGCAAAACCTGGTGTTAGTTTGGTTCGCCGAAAGGAGCTTTATGCATTTTTGTATAACATATCCTGTTTGCCGATTCCAGCCTGCTACAGCGCAATCTCTTCCACGTCAAAATCATGGATATTGTTGCACAAGCACTGCTTGAAGCCGGTGTCGATCTTGTCTTTCTCTCTGCGGCCGCGAAGTACAAACTTCTCCCCGCACATATTGCACCGAATCGCCACTTTTACACGAGCCGAAATCATGGATTCCTCCTAAGGCACTTTTTTTCCTTATTATGGACGGAAATCCTAAAGCTTAATCTCTTCCTCGTGCCCAAGCACCCGAAACGGCGAGCCAGCATTAGCTAATTTCATCTTGCGTACGCCTTTGATCCATAGATAAACCATGAGCGGAACGATGAACCATACCCAATAAGTCGTGCCGGAACCCATAATCCAGTCATAGATGCCGTGCTCCAAGAGCGGAACAACGGCCGCAAGCGCTAGAAATTGCATGACCTTCAGCTTATCGGTCGCAAACCTCGCTTTGCCCAGATAGAAGCCCATCGTTACGCCGAATAGAGCATGCCCCGATACCGGAAGCAGCGCACGTATGGTCAGCGAGCCAACCGTAGCTGGCTGGAACACCGCGTAGAGCACATTCTCTACAGTCGCGAAGCCAAGCGAGATCGCTACGGCATAGACGATACCGTCGTAAGGCTCATCGAATTCGGTATGATTAAAGATGATATGGTACAGCACGAACCACTTGATCACTTCTTCGACACCTGCCGAAATCCCGAACGAGAACAGAATCGGACTATCGCCCAGCCACAGCACGAGTCCTCGCTGCAACACCATAATCGGCAGAACGATGAGCACGCCGAGCAGAAACACCCGCACCACCATATGAATCGGCTCGGCATCATACCGGTCCTTCAAGTAAAAATACGTAAGCAGCGAGATGCCCGGAGCAACCGCGGCTGTTAAGATTGAAAAAAGCAGCATAGATAGAGTCACCTTCCGACGTTAAAACTTTCCTGCGCGATTTGCATCCTGCCCATGAAGAGCAAAGCAGCGCGGCGTCGGTAAGACTTATACCCAGCCGCGCAGCCGGACGGCCTCCGCCATTTTGCGCACGCCTACCATGTAGGCGGCAAGCCGCATATCCACTTTCTTGAGCTTATGCAGCTCATATACACTATTAAAGCCCCGGATCATCATGTCGCGCAGCTTGGCATCCACTTCAGCCTCAGACCAATAGTAGCCTTGATTGTTTTGTACCCATTCAAAGTACGATACTATAACACCGCCAGCACTTGCAAGCACATCCGGCACGAGCAGAATGCCCCGTTCCGTCACCGTACGTGTCGCTTCCAGCGTCGTTGGGCCATTCGCAGCCTCGACTATGATTTTAGCACGAATTCGGTCTGCGTTGTCTGCCGTTATTTGGTTCTCGATCGCAGCCGGCACGAGCACGTCGCAATCCAGCGTCAGCAGCTCATCATTGGAGATCGTATTCTTGAACAGGTTCGTGACGGTCCCGAATGAATCTCGGCGGTCCATCAAGTCTTCGATATCGAGTCCTTGCTCATTATACAACGCGCCGTTCACATCGGAAATACCTATAACCTTGGCACCGGCATCATGCATGAATTTCGCCAGGTAACTGCCGGCGTTGCCGAAGCCTTGAATGACTATCCGCGAGCCAGGGAGCGGAATGCTCTTCTTCGCCATCGCTTCGTCGATCATGATCGCGACGCCTCTTGCTGTTGCGCTCTCGCGCCCCAAAGAACCGCCAAGCACGAGCGGCTTGCCGGTAATGAACCCAGGCGAATCAAACTCGCGGATCCGGCTGTACTCATCCATCATCCACGCCATAATTTGCGAGTTCGTCATGACGTCCGGCGCTGGAATGTCCTTCGTCGGCCCTACGATTTGGCTGATCGCCCGAACATAGCCGCGGCTGAGCCGCTCAAGCTCCCGGAATGACATTTTGCGCGGATCACAGATAATGCCGCCTTTGCCGCCGCCGTATGGCAGATCGGCAATGCCGCACTTGATGCTCATCCAGATCGACAGCGCTTTTACTTCTATCTCATCGACATCCGGGTGAAACCGGACACCGCCTTTAGTCGGTCCCACTGAATCATTATGCTGCGCCCGGTAGCCAACGAATACGCGCGTCTTGCCATCGTCCATCCGCACAGGAATCCGGACTGTCATCATGCGCATCGGCTCTTTCAACAATGCAATCATATCATCGCCATATCCAAGCTTGCGAAGCGCCTCTTCGATGACCGTTTGCGTCGAGGTTAATACATTACTGTTCTCCATTCCATTCACAGGAATGTTCACCACCTTTTCCTTTGTAATATGAGCGGTAAAAGGTCAGGCTATGCGGTGATTCAGGCGGACTTCTAGGGACGATAAAAGAAGGCATAACAAACAAAAGCATCAGACCTACGGAGAAACCGCATTTCTGATGCTTTCATAAGCATGGCCTTATTTGTTAGAAATGAGTGCAAATTTCGAGAACGGCTTTGGCAGGCACGATCACTTTACCGTATTCGTCAAGAACCGCGGTCGTGATCGACGTTGCCTCCCCGTACTCGGCTAGCAGAGCGATAATGGCATGATAGCGCGGCAGCTCAATTCCAACCGGCTCAAAGGCAAGCATATATTTACCGTTGTAGGCGTATAGACGTCCATCTTCGATCAGCTCTGCAGCCTTCAGCTGCTTGCAGACGGAGATGACATCCTCGATGTCTCGAAACGCGTAAAGAACGATGTCGCTTTGCTCAAGCGTCACTTCCATCTCGTATACGTCTTCATCGTTCTCATCTTCCTGGATGTGATCCTCGTTCTTACCGTTCACTTTGCCACGTGTCACGATGACGACCATTCCTTGAGCAGGCAGTGCGAACACTTCAACAGCGAGTGGGCCGCTGGCATCGAAACCGAGCTCACTATAGGCTTGATCCATCATTTCACTGAATAGCTCGTGTACCTTCGGAATTTCGCGCCACATGTCTTCCTTCTGGATCCCCCGCTCCAGCAAGTCGTCGAACGTCAGGAATATTCGTATTTTGTCTTGATTGAGCCGTTCGATTTTCATGATAGGATCCTCCTTTTCGAAAAGCATCTGCTTCGTTCTCGGAGCAAAAACTGTCTTCGAAAGCACATTGAACGCGAACGCGTATCTGTTATACACAGCGTATGAAGCAGCAGCTGTTTGGTGATAAAATTGTGCTATGTAACTATGTTAGCATGTCTGTGGGTGGAATGCTACTTGAGGACACAAAAAAAGAATCGCTGCCTCGTCAATTGTTTATACGCAATTGAGGGGCAAAACGATTCTCTTTCATCAGCAAAAAATGCAATTATTTTTTAATGAGGCTTCGCATCCGCTTTAATTTCATCGACCTGAGCTTTGACGCTCGGATCAGCGTTCAGCAGCATTTCAATCTGGCCCCATGCATTACCAGAACCGCCGCCTGCGGAGGCGCCTGTAGACTTTGGGGCAGCATGTGACACTTCATGCATGCTCTCGCTCGCGTGCGCGAGCTTGCGGCTCATCATTGCTCCCATCGCCTTGCGCGTCATTCCACGCGACATGCCGCTAATCGCTGAACCTGCAGCGCTGCTCGCCCATGCAAACATCCCTGGACGCTTCCTCGCCACATAAGCCGCTGCGACCATACCAGCAAGACCTCCAATAAGAAAACCGGTTAATCTCACTCGTCTAACCTCCTTATGCTGTGCTGCTTTAAGGCTCGCGTATATCTTGCCCCTGCCGAAAGGGTTCATGCCATCACAAATAAAGGAAGTAGTAAAGTTCGCCGCAAAATCGAAATATGATACAATGAGGGCATTGTTTGAAAGCGAATGCAGACATGGCAACAGGGGGTTACATACATGCCGAAACGACGTGCATACCAGATTAGCTTGATTACGCTGACCGTGCTGCTCGCCTTGACTGGCTGCGGTTCCACGGGCAATAACAACGACACGAAGACAGCCGTTAATGATCAGACGACTACAACGAACGCGAATACGACTGCAGACGCGAGTACAAATGCAGGCACTGGGACGAATTCAGAAGCGGACACAGGGACGAGCACAGGAACAAATACAGAAACGAACACAGGCACAGGAAATACTAGTACGAATCAAGGCACTTCGACAAATGAAGGAAGCAACTCAGGGACTTCGAATAATGGTGAGGCAACAACTCCGGCGAATTCGAACCAAGCCGATACTCCGCCAGCAACAGAGGCACCGAAGAAGCTGTACAAGATGAATAAGGTATACAGCTTCGTCCCGATCGATAATGCAACAACAAGCAACAAAGTCGTGCTGCTCACTTTCGATGATGGTCCCAAGGCGGATAAGACGGTCACTGCGTTGCTTGACACTTTAGATAAGCATAAAGCGAAGGCGATCTTCTTCGTAAACGGCTACCGGGTGAAAGCACATCCGGAATTGCTCAAAAAAATAGCCGATCGCGGGCAGACGATCGGCAACCATTCCTGGGATCATATTGACTTGAAGAAAGAATCCGAAGCTTCTGTGAAGAAGCAAGTCGGCGATGTGCAGCAAATTGTGAAGAACGTCACCGGTAAGGAGCCTGTCTTCTTCCGCCCGCCGTTCGGAAACGGCAATGACTTCGTCAAGAGCGTCGTCCGTGGTCATGGCATGTTATATATGACTTGGTCAGATGGCTCGCTTGACTGGGATGCCAGCACGAAGGATAAGCCGGACAAAGTGATTGCGAACGTACTCGACCAGCTTCATCCAGGCGTTAACATTCTCATGCATGAGCTGCCTTGGACTACGGAAGCACTCGATAAGCTGCTTACGAAGCTGGAAGAGAAGGGCTATGGCTTCATCGATCCGGATACGATCGACCTCGGACTTGATGCGCCTACTACAGCTGCCGCGACCGCTACCGACCAGACTTCTACTGACCAGACCGCCGCAAAGTAATGCGGTGCAGCTCAGGCGGTGTCATAAACCGGATCGGCAATCCAGACGTGCCGAATCCGCAGCTTACGAACAACCGGGTCAACCTTGGCCCGGTTGTTTGTTTTCTTGCGAATTGAAACCAGCCTCGCAACCACGGCGAGTCTGTTTCCCTCCGCAGGACAGGGCCCATGAACGGCAGCGCGATTTGCCCGCCATGCGTATGCCCCGCCAAGATCAAATCGATCGCCGCATCGTCCGGCAGCCTCGTTGCCAAGATCGGTGCATGCGCCAGCACAATCGTGCACAGCTCGTTGCCATCCTCCGGCTCGCTTAACGCAAGCGACAGCCGATCTCGCTTCGTACGCGGATCATCAACGCCTGTGAGCCGAATTCGGCTGCCATCTCGCTGCTCAAGCACGACCGATTCGTTCACGAGCAGCCTGACGCGCTCCTCAGCTAGCATCACTTCCAACTCTCTCATATCATCATCGTAGTCATGATTACCATACACGAGATAAACCGGTGCAATGCGCGTCAACTTTTGAATATTGCTGCGAATGCGCGCCATCGGCACATTCCGCTCTCTGAGATCGCCGCCAATAAGCACCAAATCTGCTCCGCCGGCAGCGATACATTTCTCTATCAGGTGCTCAGGGATTACACGGCGATGAATATCCGATATAAATACGAAATTCGTTCCATCGAACGAAGCAGGCAGCCGCTCTAGCTGAGCGGTCTGCTCGTCCAATCGATATTGATAGGACAGGAAGACGAATAAGACGACTATTAGCAGGAGTACGATTACAGCTGCAGCTGCGAGCATGATCAACACAATCGTCAGCACACCTTCCTTTTAAATAGAGAATAATTAGGAGTATTGCCTGCCCCACATGAGCAGTCCGACCATTAACAATAGAAACAAGAATATCAATATACGGAAGAACCACTTCGTCATCTGCTGCTTATTCGACGGATGAATATCTCTGCGCGAAGGAAGCTTCTCATTCTCTGAATCCGCTTGGAAAGACTTCCTTCCTTTCTTTTCCTTGGTTCTTGCTGTTTCCGGAACAGCATTTCTTCTGCCAAATTTCTCTACTCTGCTCATTCTTCCCTCCGAAAACGTATAACTAGACCCATTATCAAATCAATCAAGAAATGTGCTGTTATAGGTGCCCATAAGGTACCGGTCTTGATATAGATCCAACCGAGCGCATAGCTGATTCCGAATACGAGTCCTGTTGGAATCCAGTGTCGAAGATAACGGACATGAATCGTCGCGAAAATAATACTCGTCCAATAAGGGCCGATATGATACTGCACCGCCCCCCGAAACAGCGTCTCCTCGCATATGGCTACAATCAGCGACAACAGCACGATGTGCCATATCGGACGATTGCCAAATATGCGCTCGTTCACGCCGCCATCATCGTTCGCTTCATCAGGTATGAACCTCGCCGCAAGCAAGTCGGCCGCGATGGCCGCAGCAGCTAAACCAACGCCCCAGTACAGGTAGTCCAGACTATTCGCCGCCGAGAATAAAAAGAATGGGTTGCGGTGCTGAAATAATAACCATACAAAACCGATAACTAAAGTAATTGCCTGTGTGGCGTATAAATTGATAAGCAGCATTCGATCATCCAGTTGGTCGACGCTTATTGTTTTCAGCTTTATATTTCGAATGTCGAATTTTTTCATGTTCAGCTCCTGGCAGAATAGGTTGATATTTCATTTTCAAATCTTTTATCCTATACTAGTTTAGGATATCGGCACATGCCGAAAAAATGATAATTCAAGAAGTCTATCAACCTCATTATACATACATATCTAATACTAGGACAAAGGGGATTCATAATGGAGAAACGACTTACACGTACTGAAATGCTCTTTAGCCTCGGGTTCCTATTCATGCTCATTGTCGCGGTCGGCGCCTTCTTCTACGGCGTACAGGTTGGATCAGACAAGACTGAAGCGAAATTCGTTGAGAACACGAAGAGCTTGTCCGGCAAAACCACCAAAATCGGCAGCTATCAGCAGCAAGACCTCGTATCCTTCTATCATACTGTATTTTTACCATATCGTGAATTTCAAACCGAATGGTTCGACACGATTCATAAGCTGTCTACATCGCAGATCAGCGATGTCAGCTCTGCTCTAAAGGAGCTCGCAAGCATTGCCAGCCAGAAATACGCGGAGGCTGAGCAAGCAGCCGTTCCGAACAGCTCACCGCTACTTCAATCCGCGCAGCTTGATTTCTTGAAGAGCCTCAAGCTGTTCAGCGAGAACGCCAAACGTGCGGCCGGCTCCTCCAAAGATATGGAAGCAGGAGCACTTATTAAATCATTGCAGAAAGATGCGTATTATGTAGATGGCGTCAAATTTGCACTAAGCGGCCAACAAGCGTACTACACCTCGATGCAGAAGTGGGGCGCCTCGGTAAACCCGAACATCCCAAGCACTTACAGCTCCAACGCTTCACTCAGCATCAAGTCGTGGAACGCTCTGCCATTGACGATTAAGAACAAATTAATGGCCGACGAACTGACCACGCGTAAGCTGCTTGCGCCGTTCTATCCGCAAGATCTCACTGCACGCGTCGATCAATTCATCGGCTCGGGCCAAGCTGCTAATATGAATAAGGGAACGGTCACGTCGGTCGTTGACCTGCTGATCCGTACAGATGCAGTTCGTCAGGGCGACTTTGCCGATAGCAAAGCTGAGCTGTACACCAAGCAGTTGCTTCCACAGCTGCCGTTCTTCTTCCCAGAGAAATAATAACCTAGTCGTATTGAAAGCCTTCCAGAGAGGATACTGCAGCCATACCGCCAACTACATTGGTGAGGTTGCCGTATCCTCTTTCGCTTAAGTATCGGCAAACCGCAGCGCTTCGTACGCCATGTGCACATACAATATAGACAGGCTTCTCCTTAGTAATGCTCTCGAAGCTCTCTTCGAACGATGACAACGGCATCAGCGTACTACGATCCAAATGATAATAATTCCACTCTTCCTGCTCCCGCACATCAATAATCTGATCAACCGACAGCTCTCCAGTTTTCACCAGCTGCAGGAATGTTTCTGGTCTCATATTGTTCCATTGCTCCACGGTAACCCCTCCTTTGCATGGCAAGATCATAACGAAATTTTCACAATTGAGCAAGTTTTAGTCATTGCTTTTATAGTTCCTCTTGCTATAAAATAGTAACAATTATGCAACAGGGGCTTCACCATTAATCCGGTACAACAAAAGCTTGACGTGTGATCGTGTGAATTGACCCTCACCTAAGCTGCTGCGCTGTGCAATGGCTTTTAGGAAGAGGGTCTTTCACTTCCACTATACATCCATCATACAAACGCTTTAGGAGGCAAATCCAACATGTTTAAAGTATTGGTATCAGATCCAATCAGCGATTTAGGCATTCAGAAGCTTATGGATGCAGATGATGTCATTGTTGACAAGAAACCTGGATTAAATGAAGATGAGCTCGTAGCAATTATCGGTCAATACGATGCATTGCTCGTACGCAGCCAGACACGAGTAACTGCTCGTATTATGGAAGCCGGCAAAGCGCTCAAAGTCATCGGTCGTGCAGGCGTAGGCGTTGACAACATCGATTTGGAAGCAGCAACACAACGCGGAATTATCGTTATCAACGCTCCTGACGGCAACACGATCACCACTTGTGAGCACACATTCGCAATGATGATGTCGGTAGCCCGCCACATCCCGCAAGCTTATCACAAAACAGTAGGCGGCGAGTGGGACCGCAAATCGTTCGTAGGCGTAGAGCTTCGCGGCAAAACGCTCGGCGTTCTCGGTATGGGCCGGATCGGCAGCGAGGTAGCTAAACGTGCGAAAGCGTTCGGGATGGAAATTATGGGCTATGACCCATTCTTGACCGAAGAGCGTGCTGAGAAGATGGGCATTCGCCTCTCCAGCGTAGATGATATCGTTCGTAATGCAGACTTTATGACGGTTCATACGCCGCTCACACCGGAAACTCGTCACATGATCTCCCGCCCTCAATTCGAAGTGATGAAGAAAGGCATGCGCATCGTGAACTGCGCACGCGGCGGCATCATTGATGAGCATGCACTCGTTGAAGCCGTGGATCAAGGCATCGTTGCAGGCGCAGCGTTCGACGTATTTGAAATTGAACCGCCGGCAGCAGATCACCCGTTCCTGAAACATCCGAAGATCATCGTCACTCCGCATCTTGGCGCATCCACTGTTGAAGCGCAAGAGAACGTTGCGATTGACGTATCCGAGCAAGTACTTAACATTCTGCGCGAGCAGCCGTTCATGAATGCCGTGAACATGCCGCCTATCCCGGCGGACGTTCTGAACAAGCTGCAGCCTTACTTCGGTCTTGGCGAGAAGCTCGGAAGCTTCGTCTCCCAATTGATTGAAGGCGCAGTCGAAGAAATTACGGTCAGCTATGCAGGCGATCTTGCTGAAGTTGACACACAGCCGCTGACTCGTTATGTTGTGCGCGGCGTGCTTTCCCACCACCTTGGCAAAGACCAGGTCAATGTCGTGAACTCGATGCATCTTGCGAAAGAGCGCCACGTCAATGTCGTTGTTCAAAAGTCGCATGTAGCGCGTGACTTCACGAACTCCCTGACGGTTGTGCTGAAATCCAAGACTGCAACTCGCCAAGTAACGGGCACGATGCTGACAGGCTATGGCCCGCGTATCGTTCAAATCGACCGCTTCCCAGTCGATGTTGCGCCAGAAGGCAACCTGATTCTGATCTCGCATAACGATAAGCCGGGTATCATCGGTAACGTTGGTACACTGCTTGGCAACAACAACGTCAACATTGCAACGATGCAAGTAGGACGTGAGCTTGTCGGCGGCGCCGCAATCATGGTGCTGACAGTCGACAAAGGCGCTTCGAAGGAAGTTATTGCCGAACTGGTTAAGCTGCCAGATCTGAACAAAGCGAAAGAAATTAACCTTTTGTAAAAATAAGCAGCGCCGCCCTTCTTCGGATGGGCGGCGCTTTTTAATTGGCGTGAACGGGCGACTACCCATGAAAATGTTTCACGACCAACAAGATTTAACTACTTCCTTCAACAAGAACCGACTTTTTGAACAAATTAAAAAGCCGCCCACAATGGGGCGGCTTACTCGCTCACTATACTGCTAATCTACTGAACTGGCAGTCGAATCGTAAACGTCGTGCCGGATCCGAGCACACTCTCCGCCTTGATCGTACCTCTGTGCGACTCGATGATGTTCCTCACGATCGCGAGCCCAAGTCCTGTACCGCCTGCGCCGCGCGTACGCGCTTTGTCTGCTTTGTAGAACCTTTCGAAGATAAACGGCAAGTCCTCATTCGGAATGCCTTCCCCTTGGTCCTTCACCTTCAGCTCGACAAACGGCTTACTGTCCACCGTGACCTGCTTGGTACTCATCTCGATTTCAGCGTTCTTCGGCGTATGCCGGATCGCATTGTCGAGCAAATTCGTAAGCACTTGTTCCAGCCGGTCTTCATCCGCCTGAGCGATGACGAGAGGGGCGTCCGGCAGCTCAAGCTTCAGCTGAATCTCCTGCTCTTTGGCAAGCACCTGGAACTTACGGTGGACACGCCGCAGAAGCACCGACAGGTCGGTCGATACCAGCTTCATCTCGATATGGCCGGCTTCCATCCTGGCAAGATCGAGCAAGTCCTTCACGAGCCGTCCCATACGAAGCGACTCTTCGTAGATGACCTGCGCGAGCTCCTTGCGCTCTTCCGGCGAAGCTGCGATATCATCAATGAGCGCCTCGCTGTAGCCTTGCAGCATCGAGAGCGGCGTCCGAATCTCGTGCGAGACGTTCGCCACGAAGTCGCGGCGCAGCTTCTCCAGTTTCGATTCTTCTGTTACGTTCCGCATAACAGCAACAGCCCCGCGGACGGTATCATTCGACTTGAGCGGCGCCATTACAACCGACCACACGCCGCTCTGCACATGGACCTTGTCCGTTAAGTCCCGGCCTTCCCGCAGCACTTTGCGGAATAGCTCGAAGAGCGGCCCAGGCACCTGTGTCTGCGGACGGTAGTCTTCCGTCCACTCCAGCTCGCTCCACGTCTCGATGAGCTCTTGTCCGTGCGGGTTCGCCAGAATGATCTGGCCTTCCGCGTCGAACGTGACGACGGCGTCCGCCATGCTGCGGTGTACGCTCGCCAGATGCTCCTTCTCGTGATTCAAATCACGGATGAGCGTATCAAGCTCCGAAGCCATGTGGTTGAACGTGTTCGCGAGTTCACCGATCTCATCGGTCGAACGAATCGGAACTCTTGTCCGGTATTCGCCCTGAGCGATCAAGTCTGCCGCTTTCTTCATTTGCAAGAGCGGCTGCGTAATCTTCGTCGATAGGAAGAACGCGAAGAACGTAGATAACAGAAATCCGATAATCGACGTATACACGAACAGCATCTTCACATCATGCGAGTTCTTCTTGAACGCCAGATCGATATATTGCAGCAGGAACATCCCCAGAATGAGCAGCACGACTGCGACAAGCGCAATAATCGTAATCCATAGCTTGCCGACAACACTACGCCAAATCTTCACTTACTTCGGCACCTCAAGCTTATAGCCTACGCCCCAAACCGTCGTAATCATCATCGCCGCTTCCGGAGAAACCTTGTTCAGCTTCTCACGCAGACGCTTCACATGCGTATCGACAGTACGAAGATCACCGAAGAATTCATAGTTCCAGACGTCTTTCAACAGTTCTTCACGCGAGAACACCTTGTCCGGCGAAATCGCAAGATAATGAAGCAATTCATATTCTTTCGGCGTCAGGCTTACTTCCTGGCCGCCTGCCATTACCCGATGTGCATCATGCTCAATAATGAGATGCGGGAATACGATGTTGTTGCTCGTGATCGCTTCCTTCGTCAGGAACGCCGTTGCCGAGGAGCGGCGCAGGATTGCTTTTACCCGATAGATCACTTCGCGCGGGCTGAACGGCTTCACGACATAATCGTCGGCGCCGACCTCAAAGCCTTGAACACGGTTCATCTCCTCGCCCTTCGCCGTCAGCATAATGACCGGCGTAGCTTTGATCTGGCGGAGTCTGGAGCACACTTCAATGCCGTCCATGCCTGGCAGCATCACATCGAGCAGAATCAGGTCAAAGTCATTCGCAGTCGCAAGGCGCAGCGCAGACTCGCCGTCTTCCGCTTCTTCAATGATATACCCTTCCTTCTCCAGATACATCTTGAGCAATCTGCGGATACGCTCTTCATCATCAACAACGAGAATACGGTGAAGTTCTTCTGACATGTCCCTCTAGTCTCCTCTCAAGTCTTAACTTCTTAGCGTGCAGTACCTTTATACACCTGCGTAGGAGTGCAAGCCGACAAGGACAAGGTTAACCCCGATCAGCGTGAACATCACGACCACGAAGCCGATAACCGCAAGCCAAGCCGACTTGGCGCCGTGCCAGCCGCGGGACAGACGGAAGTGCAAATATGCTGTGTAATAGAGCCAGGTAATGAGCGCCCATACTTCTTTCGGGTCCCAGCCCCAGAAGCGCGACCAGGCAATGTAAGCCCAGATCATCGCAAAAATAAGGGCGCCCAGCATAAAGACCGGATAACCGATTGCAATTGCACGGTAGCTAATTTCGTCGATATCGTCTGCATCGATATCGCCAAGCAATGGGTGAATCGCTGCGCCAACCCGTTTACGAAGTGCGAGACGGATCAAAGCATAAAGAATCGAACCGTTAATGATCGACCACGTGATGGTGTTCAGCTTACGAGCTGCGTTGACGCCCTTCATCCAGTGCGGCGTTTCGAACAGCGGCTCTTTCATGCCAAGGAATGTGTCCATCGCAACCACTTGGCTGTTGTAAGGCTTGAAGATCGGCGGAAGCGAATATTCCACAGTCTCCGTCGTGGAATTCTCGATCCCCTTCTCATCAATCGTTACGTTCTCTTGCGTGAACGATGCTTCGTAACCCGCACCGCGGAAAGCAAACACGGAGCTGATGAACGCGATGATAATAATGATGACGTACAGCGTAAATTCAACCCAGCGCTGCTCGCGTTTCGCTTTCTCGCTCGTTTGTTTGAAGTCAACCGTGCGCAGCAAGTACATCAGACCCGCTGCGAAACCGACTGCGAAGAATGCTTCGCCCGTAGCGGCTGTCGTTACGTGCACTTTCAGCCAGATCGACTGCAGCGCCGGAATAAGCGGCTGCACTTCCTGCGGGAACACCGCGGCGAACGCCACGATGATGACGACGAGCGGCAAGGTGAACAAGCCGAGCAGCGGCTTGCGGTAAATCGCATTGACGATGATGAAGGCGAACATGATCGCCATCGCCAGGAAGGTCATAAATTCGTACATATTACTTGTCGGGATATGGCCGCCGCCCGCCCAACGCGTGAAGAAGAACGTCAAATGCGCAGCGAAGCCGAGCAGCGAGACGAAGTAAGCGATGCGTCCCCAGCGGCGCACATGCTCCTCCGGGCTGCGGTCACTCCATTTGCGCCCGAGTGCTGTAATGCCGTAAAACATAAAGCCAAAGCAGTATAGAAAGAATGCGACGATAAACGCGTCGCTGCTGAAATCAAGCAAACTCACGATTTGTTCCTCCCGTTATCGAGCAACTTCGGCTCTACGACGACGCCTATACCGCGCAGCGCGGAAGCGACCTCGGCACGCATGCCGTAATTATTCTTGTTCGTATGTGCGCCCAGCGTCACTTCTCCATCATCGATACGAAGCCAAATTCTGCGATGCTGCCAGTAAGAGCCCATGATCAGACCAATCATTGAGATTGCTGCGCCGAACCAGATGTATGGCATTGCGCGGTCTGTTCGGATATTCAGCGATGTCTCGACTGGAGCAAACTCTACGCCCGTCATCGACGGCACTTTGATCTCAAAGCGCTTGGCAAGCTCGCCGTTAATCATATCTTGGCTGAAGCGGACTTTATCGTTCTGCTTCGGAAAGTACATATAAGGCTCGCCATCTGCAGCCAGATCCGGCCCTTTGATGACGAATACGAACGCTGGCGCATTCGGCTCGCGAGACTTCGTCGTCGGCTTGCCTTCTGCATCAAGCGCAAAGTCCATATACGTTTGCTTCAATTCAAGCGTGTAAGGCCCGAGGTTGTAAGTCAGCTGCGGGTCCTTCATGACCAGATTGAACGGACCATAAGTTTTTCCTGTTTTATGATCGATCAGCACCGGATTCACTGCTTTAAGCTTCGGCGTGT
Source organism: Paenibacillus taihuensis (assembly GCF_003386535.1). Lineage (GTDB taxonomy): Bacteria > Bacillota > Bacilli > Paenibacillales > Paenibacillaceae > Paenibacillus_Z > Paenibacillus_Z taihuensis. The sequence continues at coordinate 20,825 of NZ_QTTN01000001.1, read as the reverse complement.
CATCGAATCCGAACTGATAAGCTTTCAAACCTTTGTAAGACAGAGGGTCATTCACGACGATATTATGCCGGTTCACTTCGGTCAGCTGAGGCTGCTTCGACGGATCGTCGCAGTCGGCCGAACATGTGTAGAGCACCGCTCTCGTCTCATAAAGCTTCGCACGAGACGTACCTTTGAGCTCCTTGGGCAGCTCTGCATCGGTATAATAGTCGATCGTAAACTTCTCGTTCTTAATATAGTACTTCGTGTCGGGAATTTGGACCGTGGAGCCTTCCGCAACCGTCACGTAGTTATCCATCGCCCAGCCTGGCAGCGACCGAAGCAGTACAGCGAGCAGGAACACGATGAGGCCAATATGGTTAATATACGGCCCCCAGCGGCTGAATCGGTATTTCTCCGCAAGCAGCGCGCTGCCGTCTTGGTGAACCCGGTAATGCTTGCGCTTCAGCTGCGCGCCAATGCTGCTTGTCCACGCTTCTTCCGCACCTTCAATCGGTCCCGTGTATACCGTCTTCTGACGGGTCAGGAACTGGCTGTGTTTACGGATCTGCTGCTTGTTCAGCGCTCGGTATAGCGGAAGCACCCGGTCAAGACTGCAGATAACAAGCGAGGTGCCGATCATGACAAGCAGAAGGATAAACCACCACGACTCGTATGTATTCGAGAAGCCCAGCTTGTAATACCACTTGCCGATCCAGCCGTATCTTTCCTCATAGTAGGTGGAAGGATCGAATGAAATAAAGGCATTTTCCTGCGTGAAAATCGTACCGATCATCGCAGCCAGCAATGTAATTATGATGAGCCGGATCGCGACCTTTACCGACGAGAAGAAGTTCCACACGCGGTCAATCACATTCGGATTGCTCTTCTGCGAGCGGCGGGCAATGCCGTCATAACGCATTTCAAGCGGCGCATCGTTCTCCTGTTCACCGATCTCGAGCGGATAGCCGCAGCTTTCGCACAGGACGGTGCCAACTGGATTCTGATGGCCGCACTCGCATTTCGTATTTTCAAACGCTAACAAGTTCAAGCTACCTCCTTCATGGCTAGGACTTCAGCAGCTTCGTGATACGCTCGTCCATGTCCTTTTCTGCCATTGCACCGACGAAAACATCCATTATCGTTCCGTCCGGCTTCACAAAGAAGGTTGTGGGATACGACCTTAAACCGTATTTACGCTGTACATCATTTGCTTCGTTGCGCAGAATGGTGTAATTGATGTCGTATTGCTTCACGAAATTGTTCACAGCCATGCTGTCTTCACCTAAATTAATGCCGACGATCTCGAGCGGTTCTCCGTTATGCTTCTTGTACTGAGCGACCAAGTCCGGCGTTTCCGTTACACAGCCTGGACAATATGTACCCCAGAAATTGATGACAAGCGCCTTCCCCTTATAATCGGACAGCCGGTGTGTCTTCCCGTCTGTTCCGAGGAGCGCGAACTCCGGTGGCTTCGAGCCCTTGCGAGGGAGCTGTCCATCCTTCGCGGCAAAGATCGAATGGCCGATCGCATAACCGCCGAGCAGCAGGACGCCGAGGAAAATGACCAACTGAATCATTCTGCGGTTTTTCTTCATAAGATTTCGTCATTCACCGCCTGTTCTTGTGCTGCAAAATACTTCATTTGGACTATATTCATTATAACGAAAATGGGACGGCAATTGAGGTTGCCGCCGCTCGTTATTTTTGAATTTTATGTGTCCTAGTCGCTGCTCCGCGCAGCTCCTGTACTTCCTTCGGCGTCAGATGACGGAACTTGCCGCGGGCCAGTCCGTGCAAGCCGAGCTCGCCGAAACGAACCCTTCTGAGCAGGATGACAGGATGATTGATGGCATCGAACATCCGCCGAACTTGGCGGTTCCGGCCTTCATAGATCGTAATCGTAATCGTCGCCTGATTCTTCTCCGTATTGACGTCGTGGTATTCAACCTCCGCAGGCGCAGTCATTCCGTCCTCAAGCAGAATGCCTTGCTGCAGCCGCTCCAGCGCGGACCCGTGCGGGATACCTTTCACTGTCGCCCAATACGTCTTTGGCACGTGATGGCTTGGGTGCGTCAGCAAATTGGCGAATTCGCCGTCATTCGTCAGCAGCAGCAGCCCTTCCGTATCGTAATCCAGCCGGCCGACCGGATAAACACGCTCTTTAATGCCCGGCAAGTAGTCCTTCACAACCTTACGGCCTTGCGGGTCGCTAGCGCTCGTAATAACGCCTTTCGGCTTATGAAGCATCAAGTAAAGCTTGCTCTCGCCCTTGATCTGGCGGCCTTTGACCGTAATGACATCCACGGCCGGATCAGCCTTCACGCCGAGCGTTGTGACCGGTTCGCCATTAACCTCGACAACACCGGACAAAATCAATTCCTCACATTTGCGGCGCGATGCGACGCCAGCCTGCGCTAAAATCTTCTGTAAACGTTCCAAATGATTTTCACCTCACCCACCATCATACACCAAAAAGCCCGATCAAGCGAATACCGCTGCAGCAGCGGCATTCAGCTCGTTCGGACTATGTAAGATATCCATGATTGCATCTTATTCGAATACAAGTAAACAGATGACGATTGCTGCAAAGAAGCCGACAAGATCGGAGAAAAGGCCTACTTTGAGCGCATACTTGCTTCTGCGGATGCCAACAGCTCCGAAATATACGGTAAGCACATATAGCGTCGTATCCGTGCTGCCTTGAATGGTGGATGCGATTCGGCCGATCATCGAATCCGGTCCATAGGTCTTGATAAGCTCGGTCGTGAACGCGAGCGAGCCCGCTCCCGTGAGCGGCCGCAATAGTCCGAGCGGCAGCACCTCGCTTGGGATGCCTAGCCCGTCAAACAGCGGGCGAATGAGCGATGCCATCATGTCCATTGCGCCTGAAGCGCGGAACATGCTGATAGCGACCATCATGCCGACCAGATGCGGAATGATGTTGATGGCCGTGCCGAAGCCATCTTTTGCCCCTTCGATGAATGTCTCGTATACGGGAACCTTCTTAAAAGCAGCATACAGCGGGATAAATACGATCATGAACGGGATTAGCCAAGCTGATATCGTCGTAATCCACTCATACAACGGCCTCACCCTTTCCTTGTCCTCCAGCGGCAGAACCAGGCGGAGCTTGCGGTTTAGCATCCGCCCAATGCTTGCTAGGATGAGTGTCGGTCCACTTCGGCGGTTTATGCTTGTCTCGTGTACGGTACCAACGATCTGCGAGGATCGCTGCTGCGGTTGCGATTAAGGTTGCTGCAAGTGTGGTGCCGACGATTTCGGCGGGGTGTGCAGAGCTGTAGGTCATTCGAATGGCGATGAGTGTAGTAGGTACGAGGGTTATACTTGATGTATTGAGCGCCAGCAGCGTACACATCGCCGCTGACGCCGTTTCTTTATCCGGATTAAGCTTCTGAAGCTCCTGCATCGCTTTGATGCCCATCGGCGTCGCTGCATTGCCAAGCCCCAGTATATTCGCACTCATGTTGCTCATAATGTACCCGAGCGCTGGATGTCCCTTCGGTACCTCCGGGAAGAGGAAACGAATAGCCGGCTGGAGCAGCACCGCAATCTTGCGAAGCAGTCCGGCGTCCTCACCGATACGCATCAGGCCCAGCCAGAACACCATGACGCTGATAAGCCCGAAGCTGACCGTGACACCGCTCTTCGCGCCTTCGAATGCGGCTTCCGTCAAAGCTTCCATTCGGCCGTTCGCAATGGCAGCAATAAAACTGACGGCTATAAAGAACAGCCATATATAGTTTACCATCCCGCCGCCTCCCCTCCGAATAGCGCTTTGAAGGTCGCTCTGAATGCGTGCCAGAACGTGTCCGATGAGAACGATCCGAACACGGATCTAGACGAATCACCGCCGATGACCCATGATGGTTTATCTGGCTGCTTAATACGCTGGCTCTGCGGATCGTACACCGGAGTAGATCCGATCTTCGTCTCGCCGACGAACCAATCGATCGTTCCCCGCTCGCCAAGCAGATACGCCGTTGCCTTCGCATCGATCAGGTTCAGCTTCGAGCGAAGCTGCTCTTTCTCGCCCTCCGCAAACGGATAAACGAGCGTCCGCCCGACCGCCAGCGGGTACCCATTGATCGGCTGCCCTTTATGGGCGACCTCACTTAAGTGATAGTTCGCGAAGCCGAAATCGAGCAGCTTCTGATGGTCTTGCCAATCATCGCTGTCATTCAAGGTGACGGCTACGAGCTGCTGGCCATCTCGAGTCGCGGAGCTGACAAGGCAGCGAAGCGACTTTTTCGTATAGCCGGTTTTCACGCCATCTGCCCCTTCGTACATCGTGAGCATCTTATTTTTATTTTTCCAGAGATAGTCCCATTGATCATTCGGGTTCGGTGCGGTCTTGCTCTTCGTCTTCACAATCTCTTTGAAGATTGGATTCTTCAGCGCATATGCTGTCAGCTTGGCCAAGTCGTTGGCGGATGAATAATGCCCCGGAGCATCCAGACCGCTCGGGTTCATGAATTGTGAATTCTCGAGGCCCAGCATCTGCGCCTTATCATTCATCATCAAGACGAAGCCTTCCTCTGAGCCGCCGACATGCTCGGCAATTGCCGTCGCAGCATCATTGCCAGACCGCAGCATAAGCCCATACAGCATATTGAGCAGGCTCATTTTCTCTCCTCGCTGCAAATAGATCGATGAGCCTTCCTTGCCCGCGGCCCGAATGCTTGTCTGCACCATGTCGTTCAAATTGCCATGTTCGATCGCGACAATCGCCGTCATGATTTTGGTCAAGCTGGCAATGAGCATGGGCTTGTCCCCATTATGGCTGTACAGAATCCGCCCGGATTCCACGTCGATCAGCGCCGCCCCTTTCGCTTGAGTCGTCACCGTCCTGACCGATCTTTCAGCTGCCGATGTGGAATCAGCCGCCAAAGGTACGCTCGAGAGGAAGATACAGCCGGCAGCAAACACGCGCAGCAGACCATTAGTGATGCGGGTAAGCCTCATACAGTTCCTCCTAGTTTGCAAAAGCCGTGTAGCCTTGCGTCATTAGTTCGGGTGAAAAAAAAATATACATCCTTGTACAGTATATGAGGGGGACTTGAAATTATCCCAACCTGTCCAAAGCTGAACCCATGAACTGGTAAAAAAAAAGAAACCGCCCACACGGGGCGGTTCCTTCCTCATTAATGGCCATCCATACTTTCGATGAGAACGGATTCCAATCCACTGTCGGCGTTCGACGACGATGCGTTTTTCTTGAACATGCTCTGAATCTTCTCGAACACCTGCGGCGCGGAATCGATCACTCGTTCCATCAGATGTGTTTGGTTATCGAGCGGAACAATCCGCACGCCCTGTGCGCCTACAACAAGAAAAGCAATTGGCGTAATGGAGACGCCGCCGCCGCTGCCGCCGCCAAATGGGAGCTGCACCTGTGCGTTATGAACGTCGTTCTTGCCGCTTTGCTCATCAAATCGAATATCGCTGCCGCCTGCAACAAAGCCGAAGCCCACCTTGCTTATCGGCATTATGACGCTGCCGTCAGGGGTTTGGACAGGATCGCCGACAATCGTATTGACATCGACCATTTCTTTAATATTTTCCATTGCGGTTTGCATTAAGCCTTGAATCGGATGGTCAGTCATCGTAGTTTTCGTCCTCCTTGATCGAAGCGTTAATCTGCACCTTGCCGAATATAGCGTTCCCTCGCACCCTGCTCATTATGTACTTATCCGCGAAGCAGGATTCGTTGTAGACCTACGAAGCCGTCTGGTACACCTTTCGCGGCTTTGCGCATTTTGAAGATGAGCCGGATGGCAGCAAAGATCGCATAGCCGAAAGACACACTCGCTGTAAACTGGCCTTCTGTTGCGAAGTAAGAACGCTGATACACCGGATCGACCGTCACCTTCGGATCAGCAATCAGCCGGATGAACTGAGACAGCACACCGATCGTGGTCGTCTTCACCGACCAGATCAGTCCTGTCAGCATCGCCGTCCACATCGCATCTTCCACGCCCACCTGCGTCTTCCACTTCCATTCCGTCAGCTTCACGTGAGACAATGTTTTGCGCATCCAGCCCATCATATCGTGTGTCTGCTTCAGCAGCAGCTTCCATTGGTCGATCGATTGCATAATCGTGTGCGAGTTAATATGCTGCATCATCGAGTCGCTGCTCTCTCCGCCGGCATTCTCCGCCGTTTTCTCTTCCTTCACTTCCACACTCGTTAATTTGAATTTGACGATGGGCAGCTGCCAGTGATAATGAATGAGCCCAAACAATGCACGAATACGCAGCTCCGCATCATCATCGGTACCGATCCTCCGAACATGCCCCTGAATTACAACTGGCGAAAGCGCAACAATAAGCAGCAGCAAAAAAAAGAGACCTGCCCCGATCATCCATCCGAACGGGTAGCCAAGCATGGCGCTTCCCCCATTTCCCTTAATTGGTCGGATATAGTATGACCTTGCGGACAAATCTCATTCTTTAATCTTGGTGATCTTCCAAGTCCGAGTCTGGCATCGGCGGCATTTCCTCGATCGTCATCTGACGGCCTTCCATACGCTCGAACAGCATTTGCGTCTGTTCGTCGAGCGATGCATCCGGAATCGACGACGGCTCAGGAAGTGAATCGAGACCGGCGAGACCGAAGTAGTCGAGGAAGGACTTTGTCGTTCCATATAGAATTGGACGGCCAATCTGCTCGGCACGGCCCACCTCTTCAATCAAGTCCTTATTGACGAGCGATTGCAGCGCTCTGTCGCTCTTCACGCCGCGAATCTCTTCGATATCGACCCGCGTAATCGGCTGGCGATACGCAACGATCGATAACGTCTCGAGCGCAGCTTGTGACAAGCTTGAACGCGTAGGCGAGTAAGCCATCCGTTCAAAATAAGCCGCATGTGCCGGGTTCGTCGTCAGCCGGTATGCACCAGCGACGAAGGAGACCTGGACACCGCGTTTCTTCGCTTTCAATTCCTTCGTGAGATCATTGACCAGATCTCCCGTTATTACTGCATCCAGCTGCAGAATCTCGGCAAGCTGCTTCGTCGTCAGCCCCTCATCTCCAGCCATAAACAGCAGTCCCTCAATAATCGACCTCAGCTTCGAGAAGTCCATCTAGGGCCGCATCCCCTCTCCAATGCACAACAATATCCTCAAACAGGCTGTTCTGAAAACAGCGGATATGCTTCATCTTCATCAGCTCCAGAATAGCCAGGAATGTCACAACGATCTCGTGCCGGCTCATATCTTCGCGAATTAACTTCGAGAAGCGAACCGTCTCGAACTCGCGCAGCACGTCGACGATATCGCGAATCCGGTCTTTCACCGAAATCTCATCGCGCTGAATCGTCGCAATCATGTTGCGCCTGGACGCCTTGCGAAGCGCCTTCTGGAATGCAGCGATGAGATCGCCGACGCTTAAGCCTTTGACCGGATTTTCAGGCACGACCTTCATGAAAGGCGTGAGATCCTCCGGCTCCTTCGTGTACACAAGGCTGCGCTCAAATTCCTGCTCTCTGAGCTGCTCGGCGATCTGTTTATATTTCCGGTACTCCACCAGCTTCGCGATGAGCTCATCACGAGGGTCCAGACCATCATCCGGCCATTCCTCGTACTGATCATCATCGATAATCGGCGGCTTCGGCAGCAGCTGCTTGCTCTTGATCGAGAGCAGCGTGGCCGCCATGACGAGGAATTCGCTCGTAACCTCGAGCTCTAGCTCCTGCATCGCATTCAAATAGTCCATATATTGATCCGTAATCTCGCTGATGGACACCTCGTGAATGTCGATTTCCGCTTTATCGATAAGATGAAGCAGCAGATCGAGCGGGCCTTCGAACGATTCCAGCTTATACGTCACCGCCATGGTGAGAGCCAACTCCTAAACATAGGTGATTTTCTTAGCCTTAGCCTTGACTTTAAGCTTAACCTTAGCCTTGAAGTACTTTAGTCAAATTCGCCATTTCGATCGCTGTAACAGCTGCTTCCCAGCCTTTGTTGCCAGCTTTCGTGCCCGCACGCTCAATTGCTTGCTCGATCGAATCCACAGTGAGCACGCCGAAGATTGTAGGTACGCCTGTCTTGAGGCCGATTGCTGCTACGCCTTTCGCCGCTTCATTACATACGTAGTCAAAATGAGGCGTTGATCCCCGGATAACAGCGCCAAGGGTAATGACTGCATCATATTTGCCGCTCTCCGCCATCTTCTGTGCGATCAGCGGAATTTCGAATGCGCCTGGTACCCACGCAACATCGACTTCGCTATCTGCTGCGCCGTGGCGTTTGAATGCATCCAGCGCGCCGCCAAGCAGCTTGCTGCTAATAAACTCGTTGAAACGGCCGACTACGACGCCGTAACGCAAACCTTCGGAAATTAAGTTACCTTCAAATACATGTGGCATTGATGATTCATCCTCTCGTATGTGTGTGCTTTTGTGTTTTGTGCTTTTGTTCTTGATTGTTTAGCTATGGGTTAGCTCTGAACATCGTCAAATTTGAGCAGATGGCCGAGCTTCGCTTTCTTCGTGTGCAAATAATTATTGTTGCTCTCGTTCGCATCCATCTGGATCGGAACACGCTCGACTACTTCGATACCGTAGCCTTCCAGCCCGCGAATCTTACGTGGGTTATTCGTCAGCAGTTTCATTTGGCGAACGCCGAGATCTTTCAAAATTTGTGCACCTATACCATAATCGCGCAAATCGGGAGCAAAGCCAAGTTTAATATTCGCATCGACAGTGTCTAATCCCTGCTCCTGCAGCTGATAGGCTTTCAATTTGTTAATAAGGCCGATTCCGCGCCCTTCTTGACGCATATAGAGCAGCACGCCTTTGCCAGCTTCGTCGATCTGACGAAGAGCTGCTTCAAGCTGCGGACCGCAATCGCAGCGGTGCGAGTGGAATACATCGCCGGTCAAGCATTCCGAGTGAACACGTACGAGCGTCGGCTGTTCCGGATCGATCTCGCCTTTGACAAGCGCGACATGCTCCTTATTATCCACTTCGTTCGTGTAAGCAACCGCCCGGAACACGCCGAAGTCTGTTGGCATTTGCACATCGACGACGCGCTCAACAAGCTTCTCTTTCTCGTTGCGGTAATGAATCATCTCCCGAATCGAGATTAGTTTCAGCCCGTGCTTCTCTTTAAATTCGATCAGGTCCGGCAGACGAGCCATCGAACCGTCTTCCTTAATGATCTCGCAGATAACGGCTGCTGGCGCCTGACCGCACATGCGCGCTAGATCAATCGCTGCTTCCGTATGTCCTGCACGGCGCAGTACGCCGCCCTTCTTCGCAATTAGCGGGAAAATATGGCCAGGTCTGCGGAAATCATCTGCTTTGGTACTCGGATCGATCAACGCTTGAACGGTTTGTGAGCGCTCATACGCCGAGATGCCGGTTGAAGTTGAGATATGGTCGACGGATACGGTGAATGCCGTACCGTGGTAGTCTGTGTTGCGCTGTACCATCGGAGGCAGGTCCAGCTCTTCCGCCCGTTCTTGCGTAATCGGCACGCACACCAGACCGCGTGCTTCGGAGATCATGAAGTTGATGACTTCCGGCGTTGCCTTGCTTGCCAGCGCGATCAAATCGCCTTCATTCTCACGGTCTTCATCATCAACGACGATGACCGACTTGCCGAGCATCAAATCTTGAAGCGCTTCTTCAATCGTGTTAAATGCTTGCTCGCTCATTTCCCTCACACCCCTTATCGTTAGAAAAATCCGTTATCAGCCAGAAACGCCGCCGTAATGCCGTTCTTCGCGGCCGGCTTGCTGCCCGCGTCCTGCGTATCGCCAGCTCCCTTGAAATGGAGCAGATGATCGACGTACTTCCCAAGCACATCGCATTCGATATTAATGACGCTGCCTGCCTGCTTCCCTTGAAGCGCGGTTTCGCGCAGCGTATGCGGAATGATGGACACTGAGAAGCTGTTATGATCCGCTCGCACGACCGTCAGGCTGATGCCATCAAGCGTAACCGAGCCTTGCGGAATGACATAGCGCATGAGCGCCGGATCATGCGGCCTGATCGTGAACACGACCGCATTCACATCGTTCTCGCGGGACACGACAGCTCCTGTGCCGTCTGCATGGCCCTGCACAATATGACCGCCGAAACGGCCGCCTGCTTGCATCGCCCGCTCGAGGTTTACTCGCTCTCCAGGACGCATATCCTTGAGGTTCGTATGCCGGAACGTCTGCGGCATCACATCGACCGTGAAAGAATTAGAGCTCATCTCCGTAACCGTCAAGCAGACGCCATTCACCGATATGCTATCGCCAATCGCTGCATCTTCGAGAATGCGGGAAGCCTCGATTGCGAGCACCATGGCCTCGCCTTGCTTATAAGTTCGTTTCAGCGTGCCGATTTCTTCAATAAGTCCTGTAAACATGTCGCGTTTCCCCTCTCCCTTCGCTGTAGTTTGGGGTTTGCTTGTCTTTAGCTGCGAGCTTCATAGCTCGGATAGCCGCTAAGCAGGAAGTCTTGACCGACCCGCTCCACTTGCATTTCCTTGAACGTTATCGCGTCCGCCATGAGCTCGAAGCCATGAAAATCAAATACGCCTGTTGCCTCAGCCCCGCCGATTACCTTCGGAGCGATGAACAGCAGCAGCTTGTCGATCAAGCCTTGCTCGAGCATCGCGCCGTTCAGCTTGCCGCCGCCTTCCAGCAAGATCGAGCCGATCTCGCGCTCGCCGAGCTTTCGCATGGCAACCGCCAGATCAACGCGTTCGCCGCTGCCGCAAGCGATCACTTCAGCGCCTGCCGCTTCAAGCGCCGCCCGGCGAGCGGGGTCAGCGCCTTCCACCGTCAGCACGATGACCCGTGCTGAACGGTCCTTCAGCAGCCTTGAAGTGAGCGGCATCCGCAGCTTCGAATCAACGACGATGCGCGCCGGGTGCACCGCTGGTACGCTCAGCCGGGTCGTCAGCTCCGGATCATCCGCCAGCGCCGTTTCCGCGCCGACCATGATGCCCATGTGCTGATGCCGCAGCGTGTGCGTCACTGCCCGCGCCTCCGGCCCGCTCACGTACCGGCTGTCGCCAGTCTTTGCCGCCAGCTTGCCATCCAGCGTCATCGCGGACTTCATCGTCACGAACGGTATCCGTGTCACGATGTACTTGTTGAACATCTCGTTCATCCGCAGCGACTCTTGCTCAAGCAGCCCGACTTCAACTTCGATGCCGGCTTCGCGCAGCCTTGCAATTCCTCTGCCGGCCACCTGCGGATTCGGGTCCGTGCAGGCGACGACAACACGCTTCACCTGCGCCTCGATCAGCCGCTCGCAGCATGGCGGCGTGCGGCCGTGATGGCTGCACGGCTCCAGCGTGACATACGCCGTCGCGCCTTCCGCCTGCTCGCCTGCCATCCGCAGCGCATGCACTTCTGCATGCCCTTCACCGCGGCGAAGATGCGCGCCTATTCCTACGATTCGGCCATCCTTAACGACAACACAGCCGACGATCGGGTTTATGTCTGTCTGGCCTTTCGCCTTCTGCGCCATGTCTAGCGCAAGACGCATATACATCTCATCATTCAACACTTCGATGGACATAAACAAAAATCACCCCATGGCGATTAGCCAACGGGGTGATGGGTTTGTAAAAACATGAAAGAGGTCGCATTCGAAGACGCATTCAAACAAACTCGGCAACTATGTGAAAAAATGAACAAAGTTGGCGAGAAATGAAAAAATGGAATTCGCGTACCGTCTCCTTCTCCCATCCAGACTATACTGTCGGTCCCGGATTTGCACCAGGTCCACCGTATCGCTTATTGGATGCTCACCACGAAGGCATCGCTTCCTAAAGCAATCCGGGTCACGGACTGACAAAGCTAACGGCTGCCATTCGCTCGAAGCGAGAAGTTCAGCCCTTTGATCACCGCCGGTTGGGAATTTCACCCGACCCCGAAGGAAAAACGCAAATACTTTGAAGAAATGTTACCACTTACGCTTTGAAAATGCAACTTGTTTTCAACAATTAGAGACAGCGTCTTCCTCCCTAGCCTAGTTACCGATAAATCAAAACCCGCAGCCGGTCTCGAAAGACCTGCTGCGGGCTATGGCAATTACGCGTCGTAAACTTCGACTTTTTCCATTCTGTCGCGGCCTTGGAATGCATCAACATGCTCCATGCCTTCAGTCACTTTACCGAAAACCGTGTGACCGCCATCGAGATGCGGCTGCGGCTGGTAGGTGATGTAGAACTGGCTGCCGCCTGTGTTACGGCCGGCATGCGCCATTGCAAGCGCACCGCGCTCATGCTTGTTCGGGTTGATCTCGCAGTTAATTTGGTAGCCAGGACCGCCTGTGCCTGTGCCGTTCGGGCAGCCGCCTTGCGCGACGAAACCAGGGATAACGCGGTGGAACGTCAATCCGTTGTAGAAGCCGGAGTTCGCGAGCTTCTCGAAGTTAGCTACAGTGTTAGGTGCGTCCTGATCGAACAAGTCGAAGTGGACTTCCTTACCGTTCGCCATTGTAATCTTTGCTTTCTTTGCCATTGGGGGAATTTCCTCCTTGATTATTTAGCTGCAGAAGCCTGCTGCATGCGTGCCGGAATAACGTCATTGCCGACAATATCATCCAGCGATTCGCGCTTAACAGCCAGGTCTGCTGCACCGTCTTTTACGAAGACAACTGCAGGACGGCGAATGCGGTTATAGTTGCTCGCCATAGCATAATTGTACGCGCCTGTGCAGAATACAGCAAGTAAGTCGCCATTGTTCGCCTTCGGCAGCTCAATATCAATGATCAATTTGTCGCCGCTCTCGCAGCATTTGCCCGCTACAGTAACCGTTTCTTCTACCGCATCGTTCGCACGGTTTGCAAGAATCGCCTCGTATTTGGACTCATAAAGCGCTGGGCGCGGGTTGTCCGTCATACCGCCGTCAACCGCGATATATTTGCGCACGCCAGGGATATCTTTGCTTGTCCCAACCGTGTACAGTGTCGTACCTGCATCGCCAACCATGCTTCTGCCCGGTTCAACCCAGATCTCGGGAAGCGGATAGCCTGCTGCAGAGAAGTTTGTCTTGATCGAATCCGTGATTGCTTTCACGTATTGCGAGATTGGAAGCGGAGTGTCGCCTTCCACATAGCGGATGCCGAAGCCGCCGCCAAGGTTGATGACGCGGAACAGGATGTTCAGCTCATCGCGTACTTTTACCGCGAAGCCTGCAACTTTATCAACCGCCATTACGAAGCCTTCGACTTCGAAAATTTGCGAGCCGATATGCGAGTGTACGCCAAGCAGCTCAAGGTTTGGCTGAGCAGCCGCTTCTTGAATCGCTTTGTACGCAGTACCGTTGCCCACGTCGAAACCGAACTTGGAGTCCGTTTGACCTGTCGAGATGTAGTCATGTGTATGTGCTTCTACGCCTGGCGTAATACGGAGCAATACGTTCACTTTCTTGCCTTTGTCGCCCGCGAGCGCGTTCAGCAAGTACAGCTCGTTGAAGTTGTCGACTACGAAGCAGCCGATGTTAGCGTCAAGCGCCATGTTGATCTCTTCCGGCGTCTTGTTGTTGCCGTGGAAGTGAATGCGATGAGCAGGGAAGCCTGCTTTCAATGCTGTATAGAGCTCGCCGTCGGAAACGACGTCAAGCGACAGATCCTCTTGCTCGGCGATGGCACACATAGCCATTACGCTGAATGCTTTGCTTGCATATGCGACTTGGAATTTCAAGCCCGATGCGCGGAACGATTCTACGTATTCGCGGGCGCGCTGACGAACGAGCGCTTCGTCGACGATGTAAAGCGGCGTTCCGAATTGTGCAGCCAGTTCGGTTGTATCACAACCGCCAATAACTAAATGACCTTGTGCGTTGATTTTGCTAGTACCATGTAAGTACATGTAATTCCCCTCCGAGTTCTCCTGGCTATTCCCATTCATGATATATTTGCACCATTTAGCATCAGTATAACGCATTCGCTCCATCGCCGAAATGGATAAATTCACATTTCATTTGCATTTTTTGCAGCGCAGCCTTCCCCATGGGGCATTCGCCCCCGCTCACTTCTGCCGATCAGTGCTAGCCAAGTTCTTATTGATGCTCATCATTCGGCATCCGATTACGCTGCTGCGGCTTCAGCAAATTCGGACGCGTACGGTTCGATAATACCGGCACACGGATGAAAATGCTCATGAGCCCTTTAGCATCAAACGGAATTAGCGGCCACATATACGGACGGTTGAACGAACGCATCAGCGTCAAATAGACGATGAAAGCCGTCGTCGCGATCATAAATCCGGACACTTTGAACATGGCTACCGTAACAATGAGCATCAGCCTGACGATCCGATTGGCAAGTCCAAGCTCGTAGCTCGGCGTGGCGAACATTCCGATGGCCGAGATGGCCATATAAAGCACGACCTCGTTCACGAACAATCCCGTCTTAACCGCAATGTCACCGATCAAGATGGCAGAGATCAAGGACATTGCGGTAACGAGCGGAGACGGCGTATGAATCGAAGCCATGCGCAGAAGATCGACCCCGAATTCAGCTAGCAGAAACTGGGCTACCATCGGGATTCTGCCCGCTTGTTGCGCGCCGATGAAGTCCAGCCCTGCAGGTTTAAGCTCCGGCCGCAGCGTAAACAGGAACCAGAGCGGCAGCAGGAACAGCGACATCAGAACGCCGATAAATCGAACCCAGCGCAAGTACGTTCCAATGAACGGCGTTTGCCTGTTCTCCTCCGCGTGCTGTATCAGATCGAAGAACGTCGTCGGCAGGATCATAACGCTTGGCGTCGTATCGACGAAGAGCGCGATGTGTCCCTCCAACAGGTTGACGGCTACGGTATCGGGCCTTTCGGAGTAGCGAACCAGCGGATAGGGGTTCCATCCACGCTTAACCGTCGCTTCCTCCAGCTGTTTATCGCCCAGCGGCAAGCCATCGAGCTTGATCAGGTTGATTTTGTCCTTGATCGATTTCAGCATTTCTTTGTCAACAATGTCGTCGATGTAGGCGATACAAATATCCGTTTGCGTCCGATCGCCGACGCGCATAATTTCGTAGCGCAGCTTCTTATCCCGCAAGCGACGCCTAACGAGCGTCACGTTCGTCAGCATCGTCTCGACGAAGCCGTCGCGCGAACCCCGCACGACACGTTCGAGAGAGGCCTCCTCCGGATTGCGTGCCGGGAACGCTTTGGCATCGATCAGGATCGCCTTAGCTTCGCCATCGATGAACATCGCTGTACCGCCAGCGAGCACATTGGTCATCACATTGTCCCAGTCCTGCTCCTCCACAACTTGAATGGCTGGCAAGTAAATCGAGAAGAAAGAGTGCAGCGCATCTGTGGACAAACTGTCCGACTCCAGATAGGTCAACCGCTTCAGAACCTCAGTCAGGATCGTATCCTTCGCGAAACCGTTCATAAAGTAGAAGGCGGTTCGCTTGTTCCCGAATGTCATTTCGCGTACGACGATATCGAAGCTCGTCTTGTAACCGACATCGTCCTCGAGCTTCGTGATTACATCGTCGAGCTGCCTTGGAATCGGCTTGACTTCTTTCTCAGGCTGCTGCTTCGGCTGCTTGTAGTGACCAACGATCGGCTGCTCAGCGTCTTCGAATGGAGGTTCGGTGAATATGATCTTCCCTTCGGCTTCTGCCTGATTACCGCCCTGAGCCTGGGACTGAGCTTGTGATTGAGCCTGTGGTTGAGCTTGTGCCTCAGCCGAAGCTTCCTCCGTTGTCTTCCCGCCATGCTCGTCGTACCAGAATACATGAACTGGCTTCTTGAACGAAGAGCCGGATTGTTCTTCCCCATTTTGTTCGCGATCGGTCATACGGTACCATCCTTTCTTGAAACCTTCTTACTCACGATTCATCATCCAACCATTGAAAAACGAGCCAATCAAACAGCGAGCCGGTCACCTTGCCGAGCACCATCGCCATAACGAGACCGACCATATAACGGCTCAGCCGCATTCGCTTCGCGAGAATGGGCAGCACGTTCATCACCTCGGTCAGCGCGGCGCCAAGCATGCCGACGAATATGCCGTCAAACGTGCCGATCAACGCGAGCGTGACCGCCTTCGGGAGCCACAGCCGCCATTCGAGGAAGTCCGCCAGCGACCAGAAGACCGCTCCGCTCATGACCGCTGTCTCAAACCAGATCGACTTGCGGAATGCATACGCAATTTGCGCAAGCCGAGGGATGATGTCCAGCACGATCAGGAGCGCTACGAATGCGCTGCCGACGCCTAACCCTCCGGCGAAGCCGAGCACCGCGACGAACAGATCGGCCGCAATCGTCTTAACCATCGTCCGCGCCTGCTTCCTGCTCCCGCTCCTGCTTACTCCGAGGTGCTGGCTGCCCCGGCTCGCTCTTTTTGCGCATCTCATCTGCTATAACATAGGCATTGACGTTCTCTTCGTACATGTACAGCTCGACTTCGAGCGGATTCGGCTCCTCGTTGAACCTTTTGCGGAACAGATGGTTGAAGAATACGAGCATCCCGACGCCAATACCGATGGAGTAAGGCACTTGAAACCAGAGCGGATGCTCCGACTTCCGGCCCGTAACGAGCTCCGTGATCCGGGTATGGACATCCTTCATGTTGACATCTGTATGAAAATTCATGATCGCAAGCCCTGACCCAAAAAACAGCAGCAGCCATGCCAGCATAAGAATCCACAGGCGAGGCTTGCGCGGCTCATCGGCAACGATAACGAGCACCTGCGGATCGCCATAGGAATCGACGACCATACCCGGCGCTACGTCCCTGATCAGCTTCACAACCTGGAGCAAATCGATGACGACCCGGTTGCCGTCATGCTGCCGATGACGATGAAGCACAAGCGATTCCAATTGCTTCTCAAGGGTGGAATCACTGCAAAATAAGCGGGCGGCTCGTCCAAGCGTTACATCCTCGCCGGGTCTGATGCCCACACGCTTCCGCAGCCGCAAATAGAGACAGGATGGCTGGCCCTCACTCATCCACTCTCCCCCTTACTCTGTTCATTTCCTCGTTAGTATGATTAAAGGAGGGTCAGGATAATCAGAGCAAACGCAGCAAAAAAAGCCAAATCGTCCGAGATGGACAATTTGGCTTTGACCTGTGCCGCTGCAGTCATTGCGCAATTTGGTTGCGTATGAGCTGCAATATCTTCTTCTCCAAGCGTGAGACTTGCACTTGCGATATCCCGAGCCTCGCAGCGACCTCGGACTGAGTCTGATCGCGATAATAGCGCAGGAAGACGATGAGCCGCTCCCGCTCCGACAACCCGCCGATCGCTTCATTCAGCGCCAGCTTATCGAACCAGCGCTCCTGTGAATCGTCTGCGATTTGATCCATCAGCGTTATCGGATCGCCATCGTTCTCGAACACGGTCTCGTGAATCGAGGTTGGCGGCTTGTTCGCTTCCTGAGCGAATACGACATCCTCCGGCGTAATGCCGAGCCGTTCCGCCACTTCCTTGATCGTAGGCAGCCGGCCGAGCACCTTGGACAGCTCGTCCTTCGTCTTGCGCACCTTGTTGGCCGTCTCCTTCAAGGAGCGGCTGACCTTCAGGGTACCGTCATCCCGCAGGAATCGTTGGATCTCCCCGATGATCATCGGCACCGCATAGGTAGAAAATTTGACCTCATAGGACAGATCGAACTTATCGACCGACTTCAATAGCCCGATACAGCCGATCTGGAACAAATCCTCCGGCTCATAGCCCCGCCCCATAAAACGCTGAACGACGGACCAAACGAGCCGGATATTGCATTGTACGAGCGTATCGCGCGCCAGCGTATCTCCGGATTGACTCAGCGCTATCAACCGCTTGACTTCGGAATCATCCAAATACGGCTGCGCCGTTTGTTTCATATCGACATCCATGCGGTCCAACCCCTATGCGCCTAATTAAAAAGCGCTTTTTTCGATTCGATGCGCTTTGTCATCGCAATGGACGTCCCATTGCCCGGCTGGCTGTGTACGTCGAAGCCGTCCATGAAGTTCTCCATAATGGTAAAGCCCATACCGGAGCGCTCCATTTCAGGTTTGGACGTGTAGAGCGGCTGACGCGCCAATTCCAAATCTTCTATACCGCGGCCTTGATCTTTGACGACAAGTGTTACGGTGTCGCCTTCAATCAGACCTTCGATGGTGACCATGCCGCTAGGGTCGCTGTCGTAGCCATGGATGATCGCATTGGTTACCGCTTCGGAAATTGCTGTCTTCAGGTCGTTAAGCTCATCCAGCGTCGGGTCCAGCTGGGAGACGAAAGCCGCTACTGCAACACGCGCAAACGCCTCATTCTCCGAACGGGCGGAGAATGTCAGTGTCATCTCATTTCTTCCGTTCATGAAACGACCTCCAAACTTGTGAGCGCGAGCCGCTCGTTCTCGTGAATCGGCAATATTTTAAACAAACCTGACAACTCGAACAGACGGTGGACGCTCTGATTCACGTCACAGACGACCATTTTGCCGCCTTTGGCCTTCAACTGCTTGTAACGGCCAAGAATGACGCCAAGTCCGGAGCTGTCCATAAACAGAAGTTCCTTCAAGCTTAGAATGACATGGGCGCTATTGCCGCGCAGAATGGCTTCCTCCATCTTGAAACGGACGACGTCCGCCGTGTGATGATCGAGTTCACCGCGCAGTCTGACAATGAGCACATTCCGGTAATGCTCCAATTCAACCTGCAAACTCATCTTGTTCACTCCTAATCTTAGATTGCGCTTCATAGCGAGGGATAGGTTAGTGTTGAACAAGGTTTTCTACATATCGGCTGCCTTTTCCTGCCCCCCGACAAAACTAGAAGAAGAGCGCTATGAGCAGACAAAATACGCTGAAAAGTTTGCAGATTTTGTATGTTGAGAACAGGATGTCCAGGTTAGGAGAACAAGCTGCTGCAGGAGCGCTTGAACAGCGTCCACCAGCCCGCCTTTTTCACGGTTGCAGGTGAATCCACAGCAAACTCCGTCAACACTTGATCGCCTTGGAAGACGATGAGCTTGCCGATCGGTTCATTGATCGTAACCGGTGCTTTGAGCGGGTTCAGCTTCAGCTCGTAACGAATGTCCTTCACGGAGCTGCCTTTCTTCAGCAGCACGCTGTAGGAATGCTTCGCCTTCAGCTCGAGCGACGGCTGCACGCCTTTCACAATTGGGACCGTGCCCATGATGTCGCCTTTTTTGAAGATGGTATGGTTCATATATTGGGCGAACGAGTAATCGAACATCTGGGACACTTCAGCATTCCGTGTCTTCGTGTTCGGCTCTCCCATAACAACGGCGATGACGCGCAGATTATCGCGGCGTGCTGTCGCTGTAAGGCAAAATCTCGCTTCGTTCGTGAAGCCTGTTTTCAGACCATCCGCTCCGGAGTAGAAGCGTACGAGCTTATTCGTGTTTACAAGCCAGAACGGCTTCTCGCTCGATTTGCGGAGGTAGTCTTGGTACAACCCTGTATACTTCGTAATTTCGCTATGCTTGAGAAGCTCGCGCGACATTACAGCAATGTCATGCGCAGACGAGTGGTGCTCTGCAGCAGGCAGGCCATTACAGTTGGCAAAATGGGTATTCTTCAGCCCCAGCTCCTGTGCCCGCTTGTTCATCATGTCGACGAATGCCGATTCCGTGCCGGCAATCTTCTCTGCCATTGCAACAGAGGCATCATTGCCGGATGCGAGCGCGATGCCCTTCAGCATCTCATCCACACTCATCTGTTCGCCCGGCTCGAGGAAGATTTGCGAACCGCCCATTGATGCGGCATATTCGCTGGTCGGAACTTTATCCGTCAGCTTGATGCGGCCCTGGTCGAGCGCTTCCATAATGAGCAGCATCGTCATGACCTTCGTTATGCTCGCCGGCGGCAGTGCCGCGTGGCTGTTTTTCTCGTAAATAATCGTGCCGCTGTCAGCGTCCATGAGAATTGCCGATCGTGCAGACGGAGCCAGATCCGCGCTTGCGGTCGGTGCCGTATTCGGTGCAGCCCCTTCTTTCGCCCAGCTTACTGCGGGTGCAGACAAAACCATCATCGCCGTTACGCTAGTAACGAGCAGTTGCTTCCATTTGCTGTTCATAGGTTGTTCTCCTCCTGAATGGTAAGTCAAAGCCGAGGGCTCGGCTAAAATCTCCATTCATTAGTGTGGACGAACAAGGGGGAAATTATTCCAGCGAATTACCACTTCACAGGCGAATGTTCTTTCGATCGCTGTTGTATTCAAAATATCATGAACAATTTTCAAAGGTTGATATTCGAATACATAGGCGAACGCTAACGCTTCTCCAGAATCATTCGACCTGCTTCGTTCCTCGCTGGAATAAACCCCAGCCGACTCTACGCCCCTATAATGGATTTTTCCACTCATTTTCGCGCAAAACCGCTGATTCTACGGGCTATGTTGGATTATTCCACTCATTTTTCGTCGGAATGCGCTATTTGTGCGCATTCGTTAAAATATCGTGGGATAAATCCAACATAGAAGCCCAAATTGCCAAATATCAGTGGTTCTTAGTGGATAAATCCACTATAGCCCCGCCAAGCCAAGCCAAGCCAAGCCCAACAAAATCGAGTAGGCCCATGCGCAATTGCATGGGCCTCTCACAGATCCGGACGTGCGGGTCATCGCATCCGGCTCCTCCATGATTATCCCCGTTGGGGATGAAGGTCTTTTTGGATCGAGGACAAACTACTTAGACCGATTTCTTCAAACCACTTGTTTGGCATCGCATACTGCGCATACGTCGAGTAGGAGCTGCGCCAAGCGGTCATTCGTAACCCCGGCAGTTCTCTATCCCATCCTCGTTTGCGCATCTCTCGATGAAGTTTCCTTATCTTCCTCCAGCTTCGCAGCTGTACCGACCGGAGTCTTCTTCTTATCCAACCATCGAGATCTCGGAATCGTTT